>CAXXQB010000017.1:0-240316 GCA_963676405.2 uncultured Methanoregula sp. | reverse complement strand
AGCACCGTTCATGGTGGAAGAGGCGGGACTTAAATCGTGTTAAAAGCGCTCCTTACGGATGTGGACGGGACTCTCACCGATCCCTCCCGCAGGATCAACACTGATGCGATCCTGGCAATTCGATCGCTTGTTGACCGGGGTGTAGAGGTAGTACTCGCGAGTGGTAATACGTCCTGCATCATGGATGGCATCTGCCGGATGACAGGGACAAGCGGTACCATCATTGCAGAAAACGGCGGGGTGTTCCGTGTCGGGTACACCGGGACCCTCCATATTTCCGGTGACCAGACAGTCTGCCGGAGAGCGCTTGAAGCAGTGCAGGCACATTTCCGGACAAAGGGTGTTGAACTGGAACTCTACAGCCCCAAGTACCGGTTTGCTGACCTCGCGTTCGCCAGAACCGTGCCGGTTGATGAAGTGAAAGCAGTGCTCATAGATCACCCGGTGCAGGTAATTGATACCGGCTATGCGATACACCTGCAAACACCGGATGTCAACAAAGGGACAGCGCTTGTGGCGCTTGCCCAAACGATGCACCTTTCACCAACAGACTTCCTTGCAATTGGCGACTCTTTAAACGATATCCAGATGCTGAAAACCGCAGGAATCGGGGTAACGGTTGCAAATGCTCACCCTGAAACAAAAGCGGTTGCCCAGTATGTAGCAACAAAAGAGTATGGAGATGGGTTTGTTGAAGCGATCAAAAAGTATGAACCTTATTTTTTCGCGACGAAACGATCAACCACAATATAATCCTTGATATCTTTTACCGACTCGAACGGAATGATGAGCAGCTTGTCATCTTCCATCCGGTAACCGTCGGTGACAAAGGTCTGGTCAGGGTGAACAATCATCTCAAGAACCTGTCCGGAATCAAAATCAACCCGGATATTTTTTGAGTGTCCCAATGAGCTTTCCGTCATTGCTCATGATCTTTTTCCGTGAGAGACTGCGGGCAAATGTACGAGACATAAAAAAAATGACGATTTATAAATATTTAAAGTGTTCTGAAACAGGGGAACCAAATCTGTTATTTTACCAAATGATTCGACAATTTCGGTATTTGAACCTGAATTCCGCCGAACCTGTGCCGGATGTTAAAAAGACGGTTCTTCCCGCTATCTACTCAGGCGGTATGAATAAAATTGCCACCTGTATACTCATGGAAACCACAGGGGTGTGGGATTGAAACCCCATTGTTTGAGGAGAACCGTGAGAGAGCGCAGCTAAAGCGAGGGGAAGACACGGATAATATCAGACTGGGTGATGATACCCACCGGTTTTCCCTCCTCGACAACAATCAGGCGACCAATGGCCCGTTCCTTAAACTGGCGTATCACTTCAAAGAGCCGGGTGTCTGAAGGGGCTTCAACCACATCCGTTGTCATCACAGCAGAGATTTTCGTCTTGAGCGGGAGGTCGTTTTCCAGAGCTTTTTGCGATGTCGCTCATGGTGATGATACCCATCATTTTTTCCTTGTCGATCACAGGAGCCCCATGGATATGGTGATGATTGAAAAGCGTGACCGCGTCCCTGAGGGTGTTCGTGCTCTTCAAGACTAAAAGAGGGCTTGACATATAGTTTTTAATCGGTTTTTTTTGGAAGCGAGATCATCTCAGATGTGGCAATCAGGAGCGATTGCTTTGTCTCATCCTTGCCGAACACCTCCCCCCGTATCAGGAGCTTGTTGACCGGAGTGGGACCAATCGTTATCTGGTCGCCGATCTCGAATATTTTGGCACTGCCGACCAGCTTGATCACCGCATGGCAGATATCCGGGTGACAGAGCGTGGTAAAATCGATCTCCTGGACATGCGCCCCGGTCACCTCAACCCCGTCCCGGCTGATCGGCACATCGTAATCCCCTTCCGTAACATTCAGGTTCAGTTCGTTGTAGGCAAGACTGGTGGGAACGTATCCTCCTTTTGGTCCCGGCACGCCATCCACAAGCCCGATTGCCTTGAGCGACTGCATCTGGTT
Organism: uncultured Methanoregula sp.; assembly: GCA_963676405.2. GTDB lineage: Archaea > Halobacteriota > Methanomicrobia > Methanomicrobiales > Methanospirillaceae > Methanoregula. The sequence goes on along the minus strand of CAXXQB010000017.1, from coordinate 238,335 downwards.
CCTTACCGTGCCCGGGTTACGCTGGATCATATCGGCGATGTCCTCACCCTTGATGGAATGGGATTGCCGGTGGTAGAGCGTGATGAGGGGTGATCAGGATGTCTTTCTGGATCAGGGACAAGTCCATAACGATAAGACGTTATAACGCTCTATGAATATATAGGTTTGAGTTTTGTGGAATTTGAAAAGATGCCAACAGTGCCCACTGCGGATGAAATCCTTGACAGGAGTTTCCGCCGTGCAGCAAAGAAGATGAAAGAGAAGATCAATAAAGATCGCGCCAATGAAGAGTTCGTCCGGGCGGTTGGGGCAGCCATCCATGACCGGCTCGTGTATATTATCCGGGGTTTCCCGGAATTTGATAAGATCGCCCCTTTTTACCGGGAACTGGCAGATATCCTCTACGGGGTTGACAGGATAAAACAGTCCCTTGGGGCAGTGGGTTGGGCAGCAAAGCATACAAAGATGGTGGGCAACCAGCTTGCTGTCCAGTCAAGGCATTCCAGCGAGACGCTGGTATTGAGAAAGCGGGCAGTTGCCCGGCTTGCATCGATGGTGCACCAGAGATCGATAAAGACCTGCGGTTTTTAAACGAAGTGCGAAACGTGCTCCGCCAGCTCCCGCATGTAGAGGATGCATTCACGGTAGTCATCGCTGGTTACCCGAATGTCGGGAAATCGTCGTTCATCCGTATTGTATCATCAGCGACGCCCCAAGTGGCATCGTACCCGTTCACGACAAAAGGCATCATTGTGGGGCACCGTGAAGTGGGGGCGCGACCGGATCCAGTTTGTCGATACGCCCGGGATTCTTGACCGCCCGGCAGAGGAGCGGAACGCAATTGAGAGACAGGCGCTTTCTGCGATGATGAACGTGGCAAATGTGGTGCTCTTTATTTCTCGACCCGTCAGAGCACTGCGGGTACCCGGTGGAGGTTCAGCTCCGGTTGCTCGAAGAAGTGAAAGGCATGGTTAACGTCCCCCTCGTTATTGTCGCAAACAAATCCGATCTCCGCGAGTATCCCGGGTATCTCTCCATGTCAACGGAAACAAAGGATGGGGTGGACGAAGTCCTTCTCCAGATCCTCACGTTCCTGCCCGCGTTCACAGAAAACCGACAAGCGCCCAGCCAACCAGAAACCCAAGAATAGTCCCGCCGTTCAGCGGCGGGAGACCTGCCTGCGGGCGTCCGGATGCAACGAAATATAACAGGATTCCCAGCCCTGCAAACGATCCAACGATCGCACCCAGTGCTGGGATGTTTACGACTCCGAAAAGGCGCCAGCCCTTCAAAAAGACATTTGCAGAGACAACGAGAACGGTAGGCATAATCAGGTCTCCCATCCCCATGATGAACGCCGACCGTTCAGTGCCTTTTTCAATCTTTTCGATACCGTCGCGGATGAACGAGTACCCCCTCCGCTTGGGGATGACAAACAGGATTGGCGTCTTTAAGTCGATAACTCCTTCGGCAAGCGTGATCATGTGTTTTGTTTTATAGACTGATATTGCGTCATACAGTGCAGAGAATTAGCAGGAGTGCAACAACAGGGATAACGTTAAGCGAAACACCGAAGATAGAGCCGACTCCCGCGGCAAGGAGGAGCCCGAGCAGATCGATAACATACCATTCCGGGTATTTATACAAAATAATGGTGGCAACCACTGACAGGATAAGCATCACAACAAGTGCTGCATCGGTCGCTCCCATGACCATCGTGACAAGCGCGTAAAAGATATAGCAGAACGTAAGAAAGATTGAGACCCCGATAACAGCGGTAATCACTTTTTTAAGGTCATATTTTATCAGGAGCAGCAGGAACCCGGTAAAGACCAACAGGATCGCCATGAAAATGAGCGGGTTTGCTACTGAGTCCGGGTTATCAAATGCAGTCAGGCCCGCTGCCTGTACAGGAAGCGAGAGGAGTATCGCCCCAATTTCCACGACAATCATGAAGAGCGGCATTACAAGGAACGGAATGATATTTTTATAGTCCATCAGGGTTCTCCGGTCTGATAATCAGCTAAGTTAATCTGTGCTCATCGGCTAAAAACATGGAGATATACCTGCACCATTTTTCAAGCCCCATGCAGGTGCATGGCAGGAATTCAATAAAGATATACGGGTAACCGTTCCAATCTGACATTGAACATCCATGGGCGTCGCACTTCGGGATATTATCGCGGATTACAAGGTGCCGATCACGTGGGAAGGACTCACAGGTGTTGCGGCGATCGATGCGAATAATGCCCTGTACCAGTTCCTGACCATCATCCGGCAGCCGGATGGGACCCCTCTGATGGACGGGCGCGGACGGGTGACATCGCACCTCTCCGGCATCCTGTTCCGCACGGGAAATTTTCTTGCAAAAGGGATCAAGCCGGTCTTTGTCTTTGACGGAAAACCCGCACTCCTTAAACAGGAGACAATTGACCAGCGCAGGAAGATCCGGGACGAGGCAAGGGAACGCTGGAAGGAGGCGCTCGAACGCGGCGATGAGGCAGAGGCGTACAAGCAGGCACGGTCTTCCACTCGTGTAGATTCAACAATCATTGAGACCTCAAAAGACCTCCTCCGGCTGATGGGGATCCCCTTTGTGCAGGCACCGGGAGAGGGAGAGGCACAGGCCGCATACATGGTGTCAAAAGGGGAAGCCCGGTACGCTGTGTCGCAGGACTACGACACGCTGCTCTTTGGCACGCCAACTCTCGTCAGGAACCTGACCGTAAGCGGCAAACGGAAGATCCGGGGCAGGACGATTACGGTCAACCCGGAACGGATTGTCCTCACCGAAGTCCTCGGCGGGTTGCAGATCTCCCGCGAGCAGCTGATCGAGATAGGGATCCTTGTAGGGACGGATTTCAATCCCGGGGTTCATGGTGTTGGCCCCAAAACCGGCCTGAAACTGGTGCAGAAAGGCGAGTTTCGTGCAAAACTCAAAGAAAGCATCCCGGACTTTGATCCTGCTCCCGTTGTGGAGATGTTCCTGCACCCGGCAGTGACAAACGATTACGCCCTGTCGTGGGGGAGCCCGAATCCAGAAGGGATCAAAAAGATGCTCTGCGACGGGTACGAGTTCTCGGAAGAACGGTGTGGACAAGGCACTCGAAGGGTTTGCGGTGAAAGCCGGACAGAAGACACTGGAGAGCTGGTTTTAAACCCTGCAAATCGAGAGCTCAGTTCCGGATACACATGTATAAACCCCGGTAATGTGAATTTTTTTATCACGACAATTACCTTCGGATTCTAAAAAATTTCCTGAATCCCGGCAAATCCCTCCATTTCCCTGCCAATGGTGAACCGCATGCAACTGAAATCCTGTAAAAAAGCCTACAACAATGAGACGCAGCGTGCAGTACCGCTCGAAGAGACTCTCGCCCGGATTGAGCCGAAAGTGCCGGCAGCGGGGATTACGAGGGTTGCCGATATCACAAACCTTGACCGGATAGGCATCCCCGTCTTCTCCTGCATCCGCCCGACTGCGGAGTCTGGCGCAATAACGGTCTACAACGGGAAAGGGGCAACGGTTGAGGAGTCGCGGATCTCCGCGATCATGGAAGGGATCGAACGGTACTCCTCTGAGATCCATAACCGGAGGATCGAGATGATGACCTACCCTGAAATGACCATGCACGGGCGGGTACTCGATCCAAAAGACCTGATCCTTCCCGAGGGCGCGGATACGGATCATCTCCTCCCGTGGTTTGAGGGGTATGATATCGCAAACGATGAACCCATTTTTGTCCCGGCACACGCGGTCTTTCACCCGCTCCCGCCCCGGTACCGCCCGCTCTTCCGCACGACAACAAACGGGCTTGCCTCGGGAAATACCCGGGAGGAGGCAATCTTTCACGCACTCGCGGAAGTGATCGAGCGGGATGCATGGTCACTTGTCGAGGCATCGCGGAACACTGGTCTTTCGGTTGTGGATATCGATGATGAGTCCCTCACCGGTATGCAGAAGAAATTTGCGGATGCACAGGTTGAAGTCACCGTGAGGGATATCACAAGCGACATCGGCATACCCACGATGGCAGCAGTTGCCGATGATGTGCTGCTCCGTGACCCGACACTCCTTACCATCGGGATCGGGACGCACACGAGCGCACGGATCGCCGTGATGCGGGCGCTCACTGAAGTAGCGCAGAGCCGGCTTACGCAGATCCATGGTGCACGGGAGGACACGACACTCGCCGATCTCAGGAAAAAGATGGGGTATGACCGGGCAAAACGGATCAACGCCTACTGGTTCAGGGACAACGGGCAGGTTGCCTACCCGGAAATCCCCTCGTACGACAGCGATGATTTTGTAAAAGACATCCGGTTTGCCATCGAAGCCCTAAACAAACAGGGGCTCGACCGGGTCATCGTCGTTGACCTGACCCGTGAAGAGATCGGTGTCCCCGTAGTACGGGTGATTGTTCCGGGCCTTGAGGTCTTTGCGATGGACCCGCAACGACGGGGAGACAGGGTGAATCATGCAAAAGATCATCGTCTTTCTCGGACCCAGTCTTGACCGCACCACCGCAGCACAGATCCTCGCTGCGGAGTACCGGGAGCCGGCAAAACGTGGGGATATCCTTCTCGCGGTCGAGAGCGGTGCGACGGTTATCTGCCTTATCGATGGGGTATTTCACCAGGACTGCGCAGTTGCCCACCGCGAGATCCTGCACGCGATAAAAAAAGGCGTGCGGGTCGTCGGTGCCTCCAGCATGGGTGCACTCCGGGCAACGGAGATGGACACGCTCGGGATGGTCGGAATCGGCGAGATCTACCGGCAATACAAGAGCGGGGAACTGGAGTCTGATGACGAAGTTGCACTGGTGTTCGATCCGGTTTCCGGACTGTCACTTTCTGAACCGCTCGTGAACATCCGCTGCACGTTAAAGAAAGCCCGGGAATGCAATATTATCACTACCGCAGTGCATGATACTCTTCTTGCAGCAGCACGTTCCGTCTTCTACCCGCAGCGGACATACCCGCGAATCGTTTCCGCTGCCGCTCCCCCTCTTGATCCGGAAACGCGGGAGCGGTTCCTTTCATGGGTGGAAACGTGCCAGTGTGACCAGAAGAGCGCGGATGCGATTGCGGCGCTGGAGTATGTACGGGATTCGTGCGGGTGAACAGCCAAAAAACAGATCATCTGATATCCCCGCACACACCACGCCCTGTCATTGCTCTGCACGGTTACCGTGGGGATTCCCACACTCATTACGATCCAATCAGTATGGGTGCAGGTTTGGGCATGACCTTCTTTTTAACCGGCTCTTTCTTTGGCGGCTCCGGGGGGATGATAATACCGGTCACCCTGCGTTTCTGAACCTGCACTGGTTGCGGATCCTGCTCTTCGGATTTCACTCCGTGCTTTTGCAACTGGCGAAGGATCTCCTTACTTACCGCGAGCTGCTCTTTTGCAAGTGCACACAGCTCAGCCATCTGTGCATGCTGCAGGGCCAGAAGTGTTTCGATATCCCGGGGTACTGATGGGACAGCGGATTTTACCGGTGGTGCAGCCTGCTGCTGTTTTTTTTACAAATTCGCTGCGGCGTTTCCAGATCTTGCTGATGCTCTCGATCCCTTTGCGTTTTTTGGGAAATGTCCGTATGTATCTCTCGTAGAATTCGTGGCTGTCCTTACACTGGAGGACGAGCGCAATTTCCGCCTCGTCAACCTTCTGGTGTATCCGTGTCTGGGGTGTTGGCATAGATATCCCTTCCATTGGTCTGACAAGCAAAAAAGAATTGTGATCAGATCCGTAAGTCCGGGACTGGAGTCAGTCAGTTATCCGTATCTCCGGCAGGCAGAATTCACCCGAATACAAGGACGAAAAAAGGGGATGGTGAAGGCGGTTTCGTAACAGACACTTTGGCTCAGGGATGAATAAAAAGAACCGGAGCCTGAAACATACACACAATGGGTTATACATGGGAGAATGTCGAACCGGCGGAGTGCTCCAGCATTGGGGGGAAGCACTTATTACCTGATAATCCGAGAGGAAATGTACAAAAAAGGTGCCCGCCATGCAGATAATCCTGAAGATCCTGTGCTATTTCATCTCGCTGTTTGTCATCGTGAATGGAATCTATGTCTACTTTATGCCCCCATTCGGTGACGAGCCGCAAGCACTTGCGATCATCGCTGTTGGTATTTTTATTGCGATCCTCACAGCATATGTGGGAAGGATAGAAGCCCGGTCGGATGGCTGATACGGGGTGGCACAGTAAGTGGTGGCACCTGCGGGAAAAAAGAATTACGTGAAATTATTCCTTACCCATCATCGTCCGGATTTTTATGATCCCGGCACAGGACTTGCAGGTATAATACTCCTCCTTCCAGCAGGCATCGCACGCCCAGCGCCCGCAGAAAACGCACTGGCGGAGATCGGATATAGGGTGAGGCGTGCTGCAGAGATCGCACATGTACTGGGCGAAGCTGTGGGGGTCCTTTAAGGGAGGTTCCCCCTGCTTTCGCATCACCGTAATCTCTTTTTTCAGCTCACGGAAGCGATCCGCGGACTCCTTACTTTTTGGCGCTTCCTTTCTGAGCCAGTTCTTTTTCCACGGTGTCAAGCCGGGTCTCCAGGTTTATCAGTGTTGCCTGCATCTCGGATTCGTACTTCACTAATTGGGCAAGGCGTGCTTCGTCTTTTTCTAGTTCCTTGTATCGCTGTTCCTTAAACTGCTGGAGTTTTGGCTGGGAAACCAGCTGCCACTCTTCAACCATGCTCTGGAACCTGCGGTCAAGGTATTCGTCCACCCGGCTCTCAACCGGACGGGAGAGTGAGATATCGCCTTTGGCACCCCGTATGTAATAATAGATCAAAAAAAATGATGGCACACAGGATGATGACGATGAGGATAAATGTAAGCACGTCCATTTCAGACCATCCCCTTAAGTTTACTGGCACGGGCTTCCAGCTCGGTGAGCTTGTCCGATGCTGTCTGCTCAAACGCTTTCAATCCGGGGATCTCGTGCTCGATTGCATCCAGCCGTGTCGTGAAGTCAGAGATATCCGTCTTTGTCACAAGCTCCCATTCATCAACGATATATTTCATCCGGCGGTCAACATACGCAGTCAGGTACTTGTTCATGCCGATCATAATGATTTCTCCAACGAAGAGATCACGGAATCCAGCGCTTTCGCTCGGTCTTCGGTTGTCTTCTTTCCGGCATAGAGAGTGCTGATCTCGCTCGTCACTTGTGCAAGCCGGTTTTCCAAGCGGAAGAGATCGCTGTCAGTCAACAGATCCCATTCTTCGATAATCGAAGCAAAGTTCTGGTCAAAATAATTGTCAAGAGATTTATCGAACGTCGGGAGATGCGATTCAATGGTGCCGGGGATGGTGGAGAACTGGTCCCAGAAATTATTGCCTGTCAGGTTCTGGTCAGGATTTGGGTATACTACCGGGTACATGGTTTCACCTCACTTTCTCCTCTTCTGTCTTGATCTTCGCAAGAAGGTTATCCAGTTTTCTTGTTTTCACCAGGCTTTCGAGCCGGGTTAGTCGGGTTTCGATAAATTTTTCCTTTGCATAGATGTTTGTTTCGAGACCCGCGTTCTCGTCTTCCACCTGTCTGATCTCTGCAATCTGTTCCGGGGAAAACCGGGTAAACATCAACCCCTTTTTCGACTCCTCATGCTGCTGGAGGAGTTTGAGTTTATCCTTTTCCAGTTCCAGTTCATTTTTGCGGTTGGATGTCTTCATTATGCGTATCTCACGGATCATGAAATACACGATTGCCAGAGCGATCACCACAAGGATTCCAAAGAGAACGGTGTCGGTAATTGCCACGTCAAATGCCATTGTTGTATCACCACATTACGGTTTTTTGCATTGCACACAAGCGAGCCATATTACAATTCATCGCGGGGCTTCGTTGCCTTGTTTACCGCTTTCTTGACATCTTTTGCGGTATTTGCGGCAATCTTCCCGACGGTATCGGATGCCTTCTTTGTCTCTTTTTTTACCGCATCCGCAGATTTTGTCGCACCGGTCTTTACATCCCCAGCAGTCTTTCTCACCGTATCGTCAAGTGTTTTGGCCCCTTTTGTTAACGATTTGTGGGTATCGTCTACTACCTTCCCGATCTTTTCCTTTAAGGGGGGTGTTTTTCTGACAATGACTTCGTCACCATCGAGAAGACCAATCGTTTTGAGATCCTCTTCACTCACCCGGATATGCCCTTCACGTACCAAGGTGTCGGCAATAACTGTGGTCGTGACCGTTTTTTTCGTGCTTTCATTGATGAGATCGACATGTTCTCCTTCTTTAATTCCCAGATCGGAGAGGACCGCCACATTGAATCGCACCCGCCCCTGACTGGGAAATGCCCGCTTTTTTATGGTTAACCGTATGTCTTGCATAGAGGATAGACAAACCTGAATAGTTATATATCTTACTGACTTCGCCACGATTCCCCATGAAAATGCATCCCGGCAGTTTGAGCATGTATGCGTGTGACGTCGTCAGCACATCGGCAGTTAGCATGCATATCGGCAAGCCGAATTTTATTATGGCTTTCCTGAACATGCCTGGTTCATCAGCGTTTTTTAAGAACCACCAGTGCAAACAGCCATGCACATCGTTTTACTGCTTTTGAGGGATTTATTCACAATCCCACCCCGTTCTCTTGCACTATCCTGATATGACTTAATGAGCAGCGTATCGTGTAATATCTCACGAATAGGGATCTTTCACACCGCGACTGTCGACAAATCTTTTAAAAAAAGGTTAATTGTATGACCGGAACGGGACATACGCGTCATAGATTTTTATCTTCTCACCCTGTGGGGTATATACCCAGACTTCTGCCCGGTCTTTAGTCCCCCATGCTTCAGCCGCTGCATCCGGCTTACCGGAGCCCTTGAGACTGACCGTCTTTCCCACAAAGAGCGGCTGGGTCATCTTTGCGGTGTCGATAGAGCCATCGGCACGGGTGACCTGCATGTCAATCTCTGTGATCAGGTTCTGACCCTTTCCGCCCTGGAATGTCATGACGACCTGAGGGTCAATTGCATTGCCATTGCTATTCACCTGCACATCGATAGACCAGACCGGGGGGAGGGTCTGTACCGGTCCCGGGGTCGAGAGCGTTGTAACGACCGGGGCAGCGGTCGTGGGGGGAAGTGTAGTCGGAACTGCGGTCGGTGTTGGTGTTGCAACGGGTTGTGCAGGTTGCGTACAGCCAGAAGCAAAGAGGAGGAGTACCATGACAATGGCGCTCCCGAAGATAAGTCGCATATTCATACAATATGGTTGACCGGAGGATATTTGAGGGTTCCGGGAACTGGATAGAAAACCCGCCCAAACTATCTCATCGTGTGTCAGACCCTTGTAAAAAATAAGATGAAGGATGTTTGTCGGGGATTTATTCCCGGCGCCCTTGTGCGGGTTCAATACCGGTGGACTGCCCCCGGATCGTCCGCTCCTTCATGATCGTGTATACCTCTGCGGCACAGTCGCGGGGTACCTCGACAAAGGAGTACGTGTCAAGGATCCGGATCGCACCGATAGATTTTCCCGGAATCCCGGTCTCCCCGGCAATTGCCCCGACAATATCCTTTGGTGCGACATTATGGTCTCTTCCGAGCCCGATGAAGAACCGGACCATTCCCTGCTCTGCACCCGTGTCCCCGAAGTCGAGCACGTCGCGTTCTTTTGGTGATTCTGCGCCGGGCTGCTCCATCTGTATTTTCAGGAGGGCAGCCGCGATCTCCAGTGTCGTGAGATCCCCTTCAGTCTCATGCTCGACAATCCTGACGTACGGTTCCATCCCGCCTTTCTGGATCGTTTCGCGCACCAGTTCGAGCATGGTTTTCGTCTTTGTCTCCACCACATCGTTTGCCGTGGGTATCGGCTGGCGGGGGATCTGGACTTTTGCATATTTCTGGATCTCGCGGAGTTTGGTGAAGTCCCGGGGGGCGACAAAGGTTACTGCCCTGCCGCTCTTGCCTGCACGCCCGGTCCGCCCGATACGGTGAACGTAATATTCTACATCCTGCGGCACATCATAGTTGATCACCATATCGATGTCTTCCACGTCGATTCCCCGCGCTGCCACATCGGTTGCGATCAGGATATCGATACTTCCCTTCCGGAACCCACCCATGACCCGGTCGCGCTGGGACTGCTTCATGTCACCGTGGAGTTCCTCGGCGCGGTACCCCCGGGCCCTGACCTTCCCGGCAAGGGCTTCGGCACCCCGTTTCGTGTTGCAGAAAACGAGGGCAAGCTGCGGGTCAGAGACGTCGATAAGTCGGCAGAGTGCTTCGAGCTTGTCCCGGTCCTTGACTTCGATGTACGACTGCTCAATCAGGGGAACTACCAGTTCCTGGTACTGCACCCGGACAAATTCTGGTTTGTTCTGGAAGCGTTTTGAGATCTCGATGATCGGCTGTGGCATCGTCGCGGAGAAAAGCAGGGTCTGCCTTTGTTTCGGGGTCTTTTTCAGGATGAGCTCGATGTCGTCCCGGAAGCCCATGTCAAGCATCTGATCGGCTTCATCGAGGACCACCTTTGTCACGTGATCGAGCGAGAGTGTACGGCGTTTGAGGTGGTCCATCACCCTGCCCGGTGTGCCGATCACGATGTGGACACCGGAAGCAAGCGCCCTCAGCTGGCGCTCGATCGGCTGTCCGCCGTAAACCGGGAGGACCGTGATCTTCGGGAGAAACTGGAGAAGTTGTGAGAATTCCTCTGCAATCTGGATGGCGAGTTCACGGGTTGGGCAGAGGACGATTGCCTGGACTACCCTCTGCGATGGATCAATACTACCGATGATGGGGATACCGAATGCGGACGTTTTACCGGTGCCGGTCTGCGCCTGGGCAGTCACGTCACGCCCTGATTCTATAACAGGGATGGCGAGTGCCTGGATGGAAGTGGGCTCTTCAAAGCCCATTTTTTCTATGGCTTTGCCGATCTCATGCGATAGATGAAGATCGGAAAACTGGATACGGGTATTCATGTCGCAATCCTTTTAGCGGCTGGGTTCTTAAAATGTGGCTTGGAACACCATAAAAAAATGCATCCCCTTTGGGTTAAGATCATACAGCACATGATAAAAGCGTGAACCGCTCTCATTTTGAAGATCCTGTCCGTAAAAAATCCCGGTTTCACTCCCGTGATATTTATCCTGTCGTATGTCAACCGGTTAGTAATCAGGTAACCGGGCAAAAACCCGGTACCGGAAGATTATAACGGTGAGTCAGATGAAGGTTGTCGCATTCAACGGGAGTGCACGAAAGGATGGCAATACGGCGATCCTTGTCAATGCAGTATTTGATGAACTCAGAAAATCAGGGATACAAACCGAGCTCGTGCAACTTGCGGGTAAGAAGATGCACGGGTGTACTGCCTGCGGGAAATGCTGGGAGACAAAAGACCAGCAGTGCGTCCTCACGAACGATTTTGTGAATGACTGTATCAAAAAGATGGTTGAAGCGGAGGGGATCATCCTTGCATCTCCTACATACTTCGCTGATGTGTCGACTGAGATGAAGGCGCTGATTGACAGGGCGGGTTTTGTTGCGATGGCAAACGATGCGATGCTCCGGCGCAAGGTGGGTGCGGCGGTTGTTGCAGTGCGCCGGGGCGGGGCGATTCATGCATTCGATACGATGAACCATTTCTTCTTCATTAACCAGATGGTGGTGCCGGGGTCATCCTACTGGAATGTCGGGATCGGGCTTTCCCCCGGGGATGTGGAGAAAGACGACGAGGGGCTCGCGACGATGAAGACACTTGGCGAGAATATGGCGTGGGTGTTGAAGAAACTCAATAAATGATCACTGGTGAGAGATCCATACTTTGGCATTGGTAACCCGGGCCGATATTACCCACAGGAATGAAAATCGCACTAAATAGTGAACGTGATGCTCAAAGGATACATGCTCTCGGCGCAGGCAAATCAAAAAAACGCAGTTTTAGATTACACCTGCTCCCTGCATCCCCCTTTTTACACTTCCAGTGTCATGTCGTCAAACGTGACTACAAGACCGGGGAACGAAGCGAGAAACTTTTTTTGCAGTTCTCGCCGGTCATCAAGCGTCTTGTACACTTCCGCACCGAAATGCATCAGGGCGAGTCGTCGTGCATGAGCTTTTTGCGCGATATGGATAGCATCTTCCGGGTTCAGGTGCGGCCAGCCGGGACTGGATTCCCCGGGTTTCAGGCCGCATTCGGTGATCAGGAGATCTGCATCGCGTGCCAGCGTGATCGCATTGTCGCACACTCCTGTATCGGTGCAGTAAGTGATCACCTTCCCGTCCAGTTCGAGCCGGTACCCGAAACAGGGCGCCGGGTGGACGAGAGGGAGGCACTCGACTGCGAACGGGAGTGCGTGCCTGCCTTCGCTCAGCTCTGTGATGGTCACTTCATAGGGGAGATCAGCGAACGGGACGGTATAGGGTTCGCAGACGATCCGGTGGAGTGCGTTGGTGATGCCCGGTTGTCCGACGATGGTCAGTCCTTTTTTGAACCTGAACTTGACAAGCGTGTGCAGCCCGGCGATATGGTCGAGGTGGAGATGGCTGATGAAGAGGATGACGGGTTTTTCCTGCGAGATATAATGGTCTGCCTTTGCGATGCCGTTCCCTGCGTCAAGGATAATGTCGTAGGCGGCAGACTGGACGAGCGCCGAGCACGTATTGCCGGTGAGGGTGTCGTACCAGCCATTTGTGCCGAGAAAGGTGACCTGCATAGAGAACGGTTGTCCTGCAAGGGCAAGAAGATTCAGGTTGCACTGGCTTTTTATCTCATTACGTTAATGGTCGTTATAAGACCACAGTGTCTGGGAAGTACCGTCTATGAAACGAGCCATGTTCCTCTCAATCTCTCTCGCAGCGCTTCTCCTGTGCTGCTGTGCCGTGCCTGCCGGTGCGGTTCTCCTCGAAGTGACCTCCAAAGGCAACGTTATGAATCTGTCGCAGGCAAACAACCAGTTCACAATACAGAATCCGCTCCGGTACGGGTGTTCTTACCCGGCAACCGGGGCACCTGTCTGTACATGGACACCGATGACCGTGACTGCATTGTCGGGCACAGCTCCGGATGCCGCCGCATTCACCGTCTTTTCGCCGGGTGATGCGGTGGTTGCGACCAGCATCGGCGGACCGGGAGGATCCTGGATCTCCCTTGCAAAACTGTACGGTTCCCGGCAGAATGAGGAGTACGTGACCGATATTGTTGGCGATATAGGCACGGTCTCGACCCCGCTCATAGGAAATTACGCGCTGGACGCAACAACCGTGCCGGACTGCTCGGCATGTACGGGCACTACCTGCGCAGCCATTTCGGCAGATGTGATAGTAAAGAGCGAGGGTAAGGCTGTCTTTGAAAAAGCCCTCAAGCCCGGTGAATCGTTCACCTACAACGGAAGAAATGATGGTTCGAGTGTGACCGTTACATTTGTCAAAGGACAGGCATTGTCCGCAGCCTGCCCGGGCAAGATGGGTATGGCCGGGCCCCAGGCGATCTCGGTGTATGTGGTCAAGGTCGTGCCACCCATTGGGTTCGGGATGACCCAGCAGGTGAGTGCGGCGCCAAGCCTGACAACGGTGCCGGTAACGACACAGAAAGCGGGCACATTCCCGTTTGCCGTCGTTGGAGCGCTCGGAATGCTGGGTGTTGTCTGGCTTTGGGCGAAGAGGGAATAATCCATTTTTTGTTCTTCCGCCTGGTGAACCGGACAGGGTCATGCAGTACGACGTGATAGAGATTGCGATACAATCATGAAGTGTCAATAACGTGAATGTATACCGGTGAAAGGAGAGATCCGGAGTGTAGCAGAGGAAATTTGTCCGAATTGTCTTCACTGGCGGGTAGCTAAAAAAAAACGCCAGTCCCAGTCCCGGCTTACCAGAAATAATTACCGCAGAAGCAGACACGAGTTAAAGATGCCACGACGGTTCAACTGCCTTCCCCTCAAGTTTGCTATTATGGGGCACCAGAGAAACGGTATGTCCCTTTCGGTACCGTAATCTCGAACTGTACCCCTTTTCCGGGCTCTCCGTTTTCAGTAATAGTGATATTGGTAACCGCGAGGATCTCCGAGGAGAGGAACAACCCGAGCCCGATATGCTTACCAAACCCTTTCTTAAACAGTTTTTTCTTGTCGTCTAAAGAAATACCCACGCCATTGTCCCGGTAGAAAAGCACAAGATTATTTTCTGTTTCAGTCGCAGAAAATTCAATTCGTGTGACGTGCTCCCCGTGACGGAGCGAATTATCCATCAGGTTGAAGAACACTTTCTCAAAGGGTGCATCCGCAAAGACCTCAATGCCTGGAACCGCAATATCGAGAGTAACTCCCTTCAGGTCCAATTCCAGTTTTGCCGCATCGATACGTTCTGCCACGTTCTGCCATTGCGGCGCCTGCGTCCCGAGCTCCTGATAGGAACGGGCGAACTCGATCTGCCATTGGATTGCCTCTGCTGCCTGGTCTTCTTTTACGATATATTCCAGCAGGGTGGGATCTTTTGTGTCTTCTTTTGAGAGTTCAAGAAATGTACGCAACCCCATGAGCTGGTTCAGGATATCGTGCCGGGTCACAGAAGAGAGCATACTGAGTTTTTTATTCGAAAATACCAGTGCTTCCTGGATTTTTTTCTGGTTGGTGATGTCTGTTAAAAAGTTGAGCGTTGCCGGTTTCCCGTTCCACTGGATAAGGACTGCGGCAATCTGGACCCAGGTTTCCATGCTTTCTTTACCGAGAATCCGAAACTCGTAGTGTGCAGGGACGCTCTCCCCGCGGATCCGGCGCTGGTAATGGTCAACAACCATTGCCCGGTCGCCCGGGTGGATAAATTCGGCAAATGACTGGTTTATTACCTGTTCTGCTGTTGACTGGAGCATTTCCAGCGTCCGCGGGTTCGCGTATTTCAGTCTTCCATCCTGAGCAACGATAATCGCTTCATTTGCGTTCTCAACGACAGAACGGTAACGGTTTTCACTGTCACGCAACGCTTCTTCTGCCAGTTTTCGTTTGGTGATATCAATGAAGTTCTCCAGCAGTTTTACCCTACCGCCAAGACGAATCTTTTTTACCGATTTTAATATCGGAATTTTGGTCCCGTCACTGCGCAGCATGACCCGTTCTGAATAGTCTACTTCCTGTGCCAAGTCAGTAACCGGGCACGCACCCATATCTGCGGGACAGAGAAAGTGGTGACAGTTCCTGCCAATGATCTGGTCGGCAGTTGCACCGAACATCGCTGCTGCGGCAGGGTTTACCTGTTCGATGGTGAAGGTTTCTGCATCGACGATGATGACCCCTGCGGTCAGGTTGTCCAGAAGTGTCCGCTGGAACGCCTCTTTTTCCTGTAATTCCCGCTCTGTATTTTTACGGACGGTGATATCACGGACAACCGAGATCGTCACTTTTTTCCCGTTGTGGATAACTACATGGGCATTGATCTCAACAGAAACGATAGTGCCGTCTTTTCTCCGGTGTTCCGTCTCAAATATTGAGTGACCGGTTGTTTTCAACTCCTCGCCAATCAGCGGAAGAGGGCGGTTATGATATTCAGTCGTCAAATCGAGCGGGCTCTTTGTAAGTAGTTCCTCCCGGGAATACTGGAGCATCTGGCAGGCAACGGCATTTACCTGGATAAATTTTCCGGGAAGCCCATCCGGGCGTAATTCGTGGATATGGATGCCATCATTAACCATATCGAATATTTCCTGGAATTTTTCCTCGCTCTGTTTCAACAGGTTCTCTGCTGCAATCCTCCGGTCATACTCTTTTGTTGACTCCTGTTGTTGCTGGTATGCAGTACGGATTGGCAAATATCCGATAATAATTAACAAAAAAAGGATAAAGATGATGGTTGTTACCTGGGACTGCCAGAAACTGCCGTTCTGGCTGATGAGGTGAATTACTGCCTCATAGAGAATCATTGCGGCAAATGCACATAAAAATATCAGGATAATCTGGAATTTGAACGGAATTTTCTTGAGATTTGCCCACATCAAAGAATACATGAACCTCTTTATAGATAAAAACGATGAACAATTTTTGAGGCGTGATTTTTAATCAGTTCGTCCGTTTGAGGGCAGACCGCGGCGAATCGCAGGTTCATCACAACCTCCTAATATCTTCCCGCCCGAATGGTGATAATAATGATTGCGGTGCAAGGATTGCCGGGGTGGGTGCCGGTATGGTGAAAGTCGGGGTGCATGTTTCCATTGCCGGTTCACTTGACCTCGCGGTTGACCGGGCAAAGGGTGCGGGCTGCGATGTCTTCCAGATGTTCTCGCGCAATCCCCGGGGTTGGGGGTTCAAACCACTTTCCGATGACGACTGCGATGTGTTTAAAAAGAAAATTGCCATGGCTGACATTATCCCTGTCGATCATATGCCCTACCTCCCGAACCTCGCCTCGCCAAAGGAAGAGGTCTGGGAAAAATCAGTGGAGGCGCTTGGTGCAGAACTCGACCGGTGTCATCGCCTTGGCATTCCATATCTCGTGACCCACCTCGGGCATCATCTTGGAGCAGGCATCGCGAGTGGCAGAGGCCGGGTGATCAAAGCGATCAATGCAGCACTTGAAAAAAACGACAGTTCCGTCCTGTTGCTCCTTGAGAATACCGCCGGGGAGAAGAACAGCGTCGGCAGCAGTTTCGAGCACATCCACGCGATCATGGAAACGATTGCCCACCCGGAACGGATCGGGATCTGTTTTGATACCTGTCATGCATTTGCTGCAGGGTACGAACTCCGCACTGAGGCGGGGATCACCGGAACCCTCGCACAACTGGATGAACAGATCGGCTTGCATCACCTCAAGGTTATTCACTTAAACGACACAAAAGGGGACCTCGGGAGCGGGCTTGACCGTCACGAGCATATTGGTATGGGATTCATCGGAGAGGAAGGGTTCCGCCGGATCCTCCATCGCCCGGAATTCTTTTCACTGCCCCTTGTCTGCGAGACACCGGTTGATGACCGACGGGATGATGCGGGAAATATCGCAAAAGTGCGTGAGCTCGCAGCGTGATACGTCGGGTATACCCCTGCCAGATATTCATGCCCGTATGATCGGTTACCGGTCTTCACATACCGCATATCCCGCGCGCTTATTATGGACTACTCCCAATAGATCCTAAAGTGAAAGCGATATTTGACGGGACTTCGGTCCGGGCAGGCAGCGCCGGGCGCACACTCTACGAGCAGAGCGGGTATGGCAGGCTCGATAAGGAAGGGTTACGGCTTGCGCCGCAGGAGGCGCTCTACCTCCTCCACCGTCAGAAGATAGAGGTGGAAGGATACACGTTTGATACGCTGCTTGCAGAATTCGCGGATGAGCGGAATTTCCTGCGCACATTTCTTGTCTACCGTGATCTGCGGGAGCGCGGGTACGTGGTGCAGACCGGGCCGCACGATTACCGGGTATTCAGGCGCGGCGAAAAACCGGGTACCGGGGAATCGCTGTATTCAGTCCGGGTACTCTCCGAGCGTGACCCGGTGCGGTTTGCGACACTCATCGAGGAAGTGGTCGCAGCAAAGAACATGCGCAAACAATATGTCCTTGCTGTCGTCGATGACGAAGACGAACTCACCTATTATGAGATCAAGTTCCAGAAACTCGCGGAGGTATGTTCTCCCCCTGCCGAACTCCCGGCCTGTGATGCAGTCCTTATTGGAAAATCCGGCATGGTGACGGTTCCGAAGGATTCCGCCCTTGAGCGTGCAGGTTTTGGTAAACGGCTTGATGACAGCCGGCTCATACTTTCCCCGGTTGAACTCCTGTACCTGATGGAGAAAGAGATACTTACCCTTACAAAGAATGACCGCCCTGTCGGCACCACTGGATATTTTACTGCTGCCTGCGATGCCGACGGGGAACTTGCTGCTAAAACCAAAGTCTATTCCGAGCTCCGCCGGCACGAATTTACGCCGCGGACCGGATACAAATTCGGTCACCATTTCCGGGTCTACTGCGGGAAGGGTGTGCACTCCGACATGCTGGTGCATGCAATCGAAAAAGAAGCAGTCATGCCCATGAGCGTGATCTCCCGCTCGGTGAGGATGGCGCACAGTGTCAAAAAGAAGATGTTGTTTGGCTGTGTACATACTACCGGAATCCAGTTCGTCGAATTTGCACGAATCAAACTGTGAGCGTTTTAGTATGCCCGAACCGCAGATTAATCCCTGGTCAAGCACCCCGTCAATCGATGTTGAAAAACTCTTTGCCGATTTTGGCATTGAACCGATCGCACCAGTTCTTGCTGAACTTCCTCATGTCCCTTACTTCATGAGGCGGGGAATCGTTGTCGGGCACCGGGATTATCACCAGATTGCCCGCGCAATTAAAAACCGTACGCCTTTTCATATCCTCACCGGTTTCATGCCCAGTGGTCACCCGCACCTCGGGCATTTGATGGTGATGAAAGAGGTGGTCTGGCATGTACAGCAAGGTGGCAACGGGTACGTGACCATTGCGGATCGCGAGGCGCATGCGGTGCGGGACATGCCGTGGGAGAAGTGCAGGGAATACGGGAAGGAATACCTTGCCTGCCTCTACGCACTCGGTTTTACCGGCACCACGTATTCCCAGAGCAAAAACGACCGGCTCAAGGATCTCGCGTTTGAAGCGGCGACGAAGGTTAATTTCTCGGAACTCAATGCAATCTATGGTTTTTCCCCGGAGACCGATCTCGCCCATGCGGACAGCGTGATTACGCAGGTAGCAGACATCCTCTACCCGCAGATCGACCGTGAGCCCGCCCCGACGGTTGTCCCGGTAGGAATTGATCAGGACCCCCATATCCGGCTGACCCGGGGTGTTGCCCACAAACTTCGCATGTTCACCGTCGAAGAACGTGACGGGTATGTCAGCGTCCGTTCTAAGAATGCACCGGATGGAGCTTTAAAAGCCGTGCAGAAGGCATTTTCCGGCGCGAAAAAGTATGAAGGGCACGTCGACATAAAAGGTGCTCCCTGTGCGGATGTGAGTGCAAAAGTGCGGGCGATCGAAAGGGCATTTGGAGGGTTCGGATTTTTTACCCCCTCGTCTACGTACCATATCTTCATGCCGGGGCTCACCGGTGGAAAGATGTCGTCGAGTATCCCGGAGAGTATCATCTCGTTCTATGAGCCTGAAGCGGTAGTAAGAAAGAAGGTGATGAGCGGGATCACGGGTGGCAGGATGACGCTAGAAGAGCAGAAACGCCTTGGAGGGGAACCGGATAAGTGCTCGTTATACCTGCTCAATTTATTCCACATGGTGACGGACGATGCGGACCTTGCGGAGATCCGGAGGAAGTGCATGGCGGGCGAGGTAACGTGCGGGCAGTGCAAAAAAGATACTGCTGAACGGGTAGTTGCGTTTTTAAAAGAGTTCAGGGAGAAAATGGACGTGGCGGCAGAGACAATACAGGTGTGAAGATGGCGGAGCTGACGTTAAATGAAAAACGGTTGCTTACTGCACTTGCAAAGGAAAAAGAAGTTGATGTAGAGCAGCTTGCAGAGAAATTGGATACTTCTCCAGAATCAGTAATCCAGTGGGCACTTCTTAGTGAAGATCGAGGCCTTACCCATGTCTTACGGGACGTTAAGAAGAGTTTTGAGTGTACAGAAGAAGGCAAACAGTACTTGGATCTAGGACTACCTGAAACTCAGGTACTTCATGTAATTGGCGATGGGATCAACCTAGCTGATATCCAAAAGCATCCAGCATTCAAGATAGGTTTTGGGCAGCTCAGGAAAAAAGGACTAATTACCGTAGTAAACGGAATGGTAACGAAAAATCCTGGTGCATCAACAGATGAGGATGAAACAGCCCTGAAAAATCCGTCCGCCGCAGACCCGACAAGAAGACAGGATCTTGTGCGGCGAGGACTCCTTCGTGAGACCGAAAAAATCCAAAATATTCTCACCATTACACACGAAGGTGTTTTGCGCGTGGATGCTGGTCTTATTCTCAAAGAGGAGACCGGCACACTCACCCGTGAGCAGATCCTCTCCGGGGCATGGAAAGATGCAAACCTGCGCCGGTATGACATCGCAAAACTCCCAAAGAAGGTGTACCCGGGCAAGACACATCCGTACCAGCGGCTCATTGATGAGATGCGCCAGATCCTTCTTGAAATGGGATTTACGGAGATCCATGGCGAGATCGTCCAGAGCGCGTTCTGGAACTTTGACGCGCTCTTCCAGCCGCAGGACCATCCGGCACGGGAGATGCAGGACACGTTTTATTTAAAAGAGGAATCGCCACTCCCGACGGGATGGGAGCGCCTGCGGGATATGCACGAGCACGGCGGGGAAACCTCTTCTGTTGGCTGGGGCGGGAAGTGGAACCCGAAAAAAGCCGAGCAGTGCGTGCTCCGTACCCATACCACGAGCCTTTCTATCCAGCACCTTGTCGCCAACTCGAACCCGCCGGTGAAGGCATTCTGTATCGGCAGGGTCTACCGCCGCGAAGCGATCGACCCGACGCATACTCCGGAGTTTGAACAGCTCGAGGGGATCGTGATGGACAAAGGAGTATCGTTCCGGAACCTGCTGGGATACTTAAAAGAGTTCTACGGCAGGATGGGCTTCGAGGATGTGCGGTTCCGCCCGGCATACTTCCCGTACACGGAGCCATCGGTCGAACCGGAAATTTTCGTTGACGGACTTGGCTGGGTGGAGATGGGTGGCGCCGGGATCTTCCGGGAGGAAGTTACTGCACCGTGGGGGATCACCCATCCTGTGCTCGCATGGGGACTGGGAGTGAGCCGGGTGGCGATGTTCAAACTAGGTTTGAAGGACTTGCGACTTCTCTACAAAAGCGATATCGAATGGATACGGGCAACCCCGGTGCACCGCGAGGAAAAAACCATGCAGGGAGGGAGGCAGTAAATGGCGATCATCGGGCTTCCCTATACGTATCTTGAACGACTTACGGGAACGGATCGGGAGACAATTCTCGCCCGGCTTCCCATGATCGGTTCCGAGATCGAGCGGCGCGAGGAGGATCACGCGGACGTGGAGTTCTTCCCGGACCGACCTGACCTCTTCTCGGTTGAGGGTGCAGCACGGGCGATGCGGGGATTTTTAGGTATCGAGACGGGTATGCCCCGTTATACGGTAAAACCGTCAGGAATCAAATTTACGATCGACCCGAACCTTGCGGGCATCCGTCCCTGTCTCGGTTCGGCAGTGATCAGAAACGTCTCCTTTGATGACCAGTCGATCCTCTCGATCATGGCGCTCCAGGAAGCACTTCACTGGGCGGTGGGCAGGGGCAGGAGCAAGGTGGCGATCGGCATCCATGACCTCGATACGATAAAACCGCCTTTCCATTATCGTGCAGCGCCACGGAGCCTGAAGTTTGTTCCCCTTGACTTCGACCGCGATCTCTCTATGGACGAGATTCTCACTCTGCACCCGAAAGGTCGGGACTATGCAAAGATCGTAAAAGACTTCCCGCTGTTCCCGCTCATTGTCGATGATGAGGATCATGTCTGTTCGTTTCCGCCGATTATTAATGGTGAGAGGACACGGGTGACCACCCGCACAAGGAACATTCTTCTTGATACAACTGGCACCGACCAGAAAGCAGTGAATGTCGCAGTAAATATCATCTGTACCGCAATGGCAGAAGCTGGTGCAACGATTGAGAGTGTGGAGATCAACGGTACACATACCCCCACGCTTGCTTTTGCGGAACGCACGGTCAGCGTCCGTGAATGCTGCGATCTTATTGGCGTCGAACTCACCGCACAGGAGATGGCGGCGCTACTCGAAAAGATGCGCTTCGGGGCACAGCCTGCCGGAAAAGACCGGGTGCGAGTGCAGGTACCTTGTTTCCGTGCCGACATCATGCACGACTGGGACATCTTTGAGGATGTGGCAATTGCGTACGGCTACGAGAACTTCGCACTTGAGATCTCCCCCACGTTTGCGATTGGGCGGGCGCACCCGGTTATGGTTATCGCAGGTCAGGTACGTGCAATCCTTTCCGGGCTGGGCTATCTCGAGATGATGCCGTTTACCCTGACAAACGAGCGGGTGCTCTACGATGCGATGCAACGCGAACGTTCATCCCATGCTCTTGCCGTCATGCACCCGATCAGCGAGGAGCACACGATCGTCCGCACCGATATTCTCCCGCTCCTTTTGGAGATGCTTCAGGTGAACCGTCGCCGGGAACTCCCTCAGCGGCTTTTTGCTACTGGTGATGTTATCATCGATATGAAAACGTCACAGCGGCTGGCAGCCGTAAGTACTCACGGAGCGGCAGACTTCTCTGAAGCCTATGCGAATATCGATGCAACGCTCCGCGAACTCGGGATCGATTATATAGTCAAAGAGTCAGAAGACCCTGCATTCATCGATGGCAGGAGAGTGGATATTATCGTAAACGGGAAAAAGGTGGGGGTATTCGGGGAGATCCATCCTACGGTGCTGACAAAATTCGAGCTGGAGCATCCCGTTGCGGCGTTTGAACTCGATCTTACAGCCGTACCGGGATACCCCGCCCATTAAGATACTCTTTTACGTCCCGTACCGTGAACTCGCCGTAGTGAAAGACGCTTGCGGCAAGACAGGCGTCGGCTTTTCCTTTTGTAAACCCATCATAGAAGTGTTCAAGCGTCCCCACACCTCCGCTTGCGATCACCGGGATGTTTGCTGCTTCTGATATGGCGGCTGTGATGGCGAGGTCAAACCCGTTCTTTGTCCCGTCCGTTTCCATGCTTGTCAGAAGGATTTCACCGGCACCGCGTTCTTCCGCTTCCCGTGCCCAGCGTATCGCATCGATGCCTGTCGGTTTGCTCCCGCCGTAGATCACGACCTCATACCAGCAGATCCTGTCATTCCCGAGTGTGACCGGGGTCTTGGACGGGTCTGAGGTAAAATTTCTCCGGACGTCCATTGCGACGACAATGCATTGTGTCCCAAACGATTCTGCCCCTTTCGTGATCAGTCCCGGTTCATGCACCGCGCTCGTGTTGATGCTTACCTTGTCAGCACCGGCGCGGAGGATCTGCTGGATGTCATCGAGTGACCGGATGCCTCCACCAACCGTGAGGGGGAGGAAAAGCTGGTCGGCAGCTCGTTTGATTAATTCGACGATTGTCCCTCTTTTTTCCTTTGACGCGGTGATGTCCAGAAAAACCACTTCGTCGGCACCCTGCTCGTTGTACCGCTGGGCAAGTTCCACCGGATCACCGGCATCACGGAGCGAGAGGAAATGCGTCCCTTTCACCACTCTTCCGTCTTTTAAGTCAAGGCAGGGGATAATTCGTCGTGTGAGCACCATGTATGTTCAATTTTGCGCCGGCTGGCGGTATCTATATTTCTGTTTTTAAAGAGCAAACTCTTTGAAAACGCCCTATCCCTTCCACACGTCACTTGTAGACAAAATGGGAATCTCCCATAGCACATCATCCTCTCAATCTCCCGAGCGAGTTTTTATGTAACCCGGCAACCCTAATCATAGGGTACGCATAGGGTACGATATTTACAGGTGTGCAGAACACCTCAGGAGTTTTTTCATGAGTTCCGGGACACTGAAGATGGAATGGGCAGCGCAATACATGCCGGTTCTCGCTGCCATAAAAAAGCAGTTCGAGAAGGATAAACCATTCAAGGGCATGAACATCGGGATGGCACTTCATGTCGAGGCTAAGACAGCTAACCTTGTCCTTGCTCTTGCTGCCGGCGGCGCGAAAGTGTATATCACCGGCTGCAACCCGCTTTCGACACAGGATGATGTCGCAGAGGCGCTCAATGGCGTAAAGAATGTGCACTGTTTCGCAAAACGTGCCTGCTCGGTAGAGGAGTACTATGCGGCAATTGACAAAGTACTCGATGCAGCACCGGCGATCACGATCGATGACGGTATGGATTTGATCCATTACCTCCACACCAAACGGCGGGAACTCCTACCAAAGATCATCGGAGGGTGCGAGGAGACAACAACCGGCATCCACCGGCTCCGCGCGATGGCAGCCGAGAAGAAACTCGAATTCCCTGTTGTCGCAGTCAACGATACACCGATGAAACGGTTCTTCGACAACGTTCACGGGACGGGAGAGAGTGCGCTCTCGTCAATTATGATCACCACAAACACTCTCATCGCCGGTAAATACCTCGTCATCGCCGGGTACGGGTTCTGCGGGCGGGGACTGGCAAAGAAGGCCCATGGGCTTGGCGCGAAAGTCGTGATCACGGAAATCGACCCCCGGCGGGCACTCGAAGCCCATATGGACGGGTACCAAGTCATGACCATGGACGCAGCGGCGGCAATAGGGGACATATTCATCACGACGACCGGGAATACCAGCGTCATCGGCAAGCAGCACTTCCCGAAGATGAAAGAGGGTGCAATCCTCGCGAACGCCGGGCATTTCAATGTCGAGATCGACATCAACTGGCTCGCAAAACACGCTGACCGGCACGTCCAGCGGGACGGCATTGACTCGTATACCATAAAAGGCAAAACTGTCCATGTGCTTGCCGAAGGCAGGCTCGTGAATCTTGCAACCCCGAAAGGCATGGGACACCCAATTGAGGTCATGGACCTGAGCTTCGCGCTGCAGGCATTGTGCGCCCGGTACATCGCGGAGCATGGCGAAAAACTCTCCGGCGGGGTCTATGAAGTCCCGGCAGCGATCGATGAGGAGGTCGCACGGCTGAAACTTTCATCTCTTGGCTTGTCCATAGACGAAGCGACCAAAGAGCAGAAGAAGTACCAGTGCAGCTGGGATATCGGAACGTAAGTTTCCCATTTTTTTATCACCCGCTGAAATGAACGGGTTCAGTAACCGGGAGATCCCTCCCGAAACCCCGGTCGCGCTCCATCAGGTCTCCAACATACGCTGACCGGGCATCCGTTGAACCTGCACCCCTCTTCCAATAACAGCCATTTTTTTGCTGAAATTACCTATCAGAACCGTTCACTTCATAAAAGAACCAGCGTGCGAGGAGTCGTATCGTCCCTTGGTTCAGAGCCATGCATGTTTTTTTCCGGGATACTTCAGCCGGGGATTATGGGGGCGAGAAAAAAAGGAGAGCCTCCTGCTCCCTCCCTCCCTCTATGCTTCCTGAGGCGGGTGGCGGAAGAAGATCCCGACGATAACGAGCGGGAGTAGATAGAGAAGATCTATATACCCGGCTCCTGCGCCGACCATGACAAGTCCGATTATTGCCACGCCAAGGGGGACGAGGAATTTTTTTGAGAGGAATGAAGCCTCTGCCTCAGTTAGTTCAGGTGCGAGCAGCGCCGGGTGCGACCGTGCATGGTGCCATGCCCATGTCAGGAGGATTGCGAGGACAAGATAGTTGAGCTGGAACGGGATGTTGGCAACCGGGACCAATTCGCTCTGTGTGGCAAAACTCTGTGTGAAGGGCACGAAGACGACAACCATCAGGGAAAGTAGGTGGATGTAGAGGAACCGGTAATCGAAGGTCTTCATCCGGTGAAACATCTGGAAATAAAAGAGCCAGAACATGCCGAGGATGATAAATGCCCCGATGAAGTCGGTGACTGAATAGGTGGTCGAAACGAGGAAATTTTCAAGAGCGGTTTCGTTTGTGATCGTCCCTGCCACCGGTGTCTGGATGTTCCTGATCATAAGGGTCATCGTGAACGCGTAAATGCCGTTCGTTATGCGTTCGAGGTTGACCTTGCTGATCGGTTCCATGACAGAGACTCTCCTATTAGTAAATGTTTGATGTTTGGGGGTATTGTGCTTTGCGAAAGGGAATACTCCCCCCAGCCACATCATGAACTATACCATTCCCCTTCATCATCATAGGGGAGTAGCTAATCTTCCCTTATCAGGAGCATCCTTCCACCTCTAACGGATTTTTTAGAGCTACCCCCTCCTGCCCACCCTGTTGGCATAAGAGGGGTACCTCTCATTTGAGTAAGAAAAAAAATCAAAATAGCGTTCAGGATTCATCGATCCGGATCGATGGTGAACCCGTCCTGACTTTATAGTCATCACCTTATCTTACCCCTTCGCGAGCCGCGTAGAGGTATTCCTGCGCGTACCCGCAATGTTCCCCGAAATGCCTGCGGGCGAACCTGCGTATCGTATCATATTCCCGCCCGGTGAGCGCTGAGTCGTTCGAAAGTGTTTTGATATAGTTCTCCCGCATGATCCGGCGTATCCACACATCGACCGGGAATGCCTCGAACTTCTGGAACGCAAAGAGCAGGACACAGTCCGCCGCCTTTGGGTCCGATGCCGGAGAGTTTCATGAGTTCCCGCCGTGCGTCTTCGTACGGCAGCGCTACAATCGTCTCTTCCCACTGTTTCACATCGGAAATCTCGCACGCGGTGTTAAACACATAGGGAGTGCGGTACCCGAGCCTGCATGAACCCAGCGCCTCGCACCCGCCCAGTGCGGACGAGATTGCGGAAGGGGCGGGGAACGAGTAAAACGTCCTCTCCTCAAACCGTGATTGGAGTGCCGAACTGCTGCGCGATCGTTGCAATCCGGCGCCGTATCATCGGGATATTGGAGTTCGTAGCACAGATATAGGAGCACAGGCACTCCCATGGGGGCTGCCGGATGAGACGCAGACCCCGGCACTGATCGATCGCCGCATGGATGAATGGATCGCGGTCTATGGACACAAGAATCTCATCGAGTGCAAGGTCAAGCGCGAAATAATGCTTGATGAACGCTTTATCCGCGCCTTCAAAAGTCAGCACGGCGCCATCCTGCCGGCACTTAATTACACGCTTCCCAACGACACCATACCACCACCCGTCTGCGGTCCGCTCCCAGCGAAATACCTGTCCGCACCCGAGGGTATGATCAAGGGAGAAGGGCTGATCCGAAAGAAGGGAAAGGGTCGCCACTTGATCACCGGTGCAGGAATATTCTGCTGTCAAACCCATTAAGCATATATCACGAGACACAACTGCCAGTAACAACCCGTACCCGACACACAGTGTGCGACAAAGAACAAGAAATGCCAGATGCAGAACGAATAGCATTTTAATATATAAATCAATAGTTCTCTTTATGGAATTGACAGAAACCCTCCGGGCATTTATTGAAGAAGGTCAGGATTGGGAACGAAAACCCACGACCGTGAAAGGCGTCTCGATCATCAGGTTACCTGCAACAAGGAATCGTGCGGCATCTCTCGCTATCGATTTCAACCCCATAGGAGATACCGGGCTCCCCATGAAAAAGAAAGGAGTCAT
This sequence comes from uncultured Methanoregula sp., assembly GCA_963676405.2. Classification (GTDB taxonomy): domain Archaea; phylum Halobacteriota; class Methanomicrobia; order Methanomicrobiales; family Methanospirillaceae; genus Methanoregula. Next base: position 211,177 of record CAXXQB010000017.1, on the reverse strand, counting down.
GATCATGAACGCGAATGAACTTGCAGCATTCCGGCACATATTCACCAATGAAAAAGTTGACAGTCTATTAAAAGCGCTTGAAGAAGTGCTTCCTGACCGGAAGGTGGCCGCAAAGTCTGCAAAATCTGATGTTGTCCAGATTTAACCATATAAAGATGGATCGATTTCCTGTAATAAGGAGGGATGGGCATTAAGAATTGGACAATAGCGTGTGTGTTTATCCTGGTGACAGCAGTCCTCCTCTCTGGATGCATCGGGCAAAAGAATCCAACGGTGCCGCAATCCGAACCACCGGCGGTCTTTGTTGATTACCAGCGGACCGGTGGCATAGGCGGGTTGGATGCCCATCTCGTCATATTCGATAATGGGGCTGGTATCGTTTCAAGCCGGTCGGTAAATACCGAGATTGCACTGAACAAGACGGAGATTGCCCGTATCACCGCGCTCTTTAACGACGCGCAGTTCTCCATGCTCCAGGCAAATTACCCGGCACGTGCAGGGATGGATCTGACGAATTATTCGTCAGTTATCATGGAAAGACGGTAACCTTGCAGGACACGGCAATCCCTCCATCGTTCCAGCCGGTGCTGGATGAACTGAACCGGATCGTGAGCGGCACCAGTACGCAGAAGCAGGACTTTGGGCTTACCGGTATCAAAATTTAACATACTCTCCCTTTTTTGGTTTGGATACATACGGTTTCTGGCAGACACATTGACAGGGAACAATCCCCCAAAAACTACCGAAAAACGATGAGATGTGTTGCTGCCCCTCCGCAGAAGGAGACTCTTGGAACCGTTCGATGAACCGGTTTATGGCGATTGAATCAGTTTGTCAGGTTATCTATGTAAAATGGTGAAAGGTATAGAAAAAAGGTTATTTGTTCTCGTAAATGCACGATTGCACGTCATGCCCAAGTTTCCCGATTGCGTCCGCACGGCACCGTTGGCAGTGGCGCATCTGTTTTACATATTTTGAACAAGCGTCCTGCATCTTTCTTTTCATCTCCTGTGTCGGCGGGGTGATATCGGCGAACTTGTACTGGGCGATGAGCGGGATGAGGTTGAAGGTATAGACGCCCATCTCGCCGACCTTCTTTGCGATATCGCTGTGATATGATCCTCGTTGATGCCCGGGATATAGACCGTGTTTACCTTGACGATCATGTGCCGTTCGATCGGCCATCTCGATACCCTTTAATCTGCTGGGAGAGGAGCAGTTTTGCTGCCTCTATCCCCGTATACCGTTTGCCCTTGTAATCGACGAACTGGTAGATCTTTGCCCCGATCTGCCGGGTCGATCGCGTTGAGCGTGACCGTGATGTTACCGACGTCGTACTTCTGGAGCAGGTCGATCTTGTCCGGCAGGAGGAGACCATTCGTGCTGATGCACTTGATGACCCCCGGGTACTCTTCGTGGAGCCGGCTTGAGAGTCTCGAACGTCTCCTCGTTTGCCAGCGGATCGCCGGGCCCTGCAATGCCGACGACCTTGATATAGTCGTATTTATCAACGACTTTTTTTACCATGTCCATGGCCTGCATCAGGGTTGAGCACCTGGGTGGTCACGCCGGGCCTGCTCTCGTTGACACAGTCAAAATCCCGGATACAGTAGTTACACTGGATATTGCACTTCGGCGCAACGGGGATATGACAGCGCCCGAACGAGTGGCATGCCTTTTCAGAAAAACAGGGATGCTCCTGGATCTTGCGCATCTGGGCAGGGTCCCACTGGACTTTTTTTCCTGCAACTTCCGCATATTTCACTTCATCGGACATATGGTACAGCTCTCTTTTGCGCTGTTAATGTATAAATAAAGTACAATTGTGTCACCGGCACAGGCCGTCACCGCCAACCGGACACTATCTTTTACGTCCCGTCTCCGGTATCATTTCCCCCGGGTAGGGACGTTTTTGTGCCCTGTGATAACCCTATGATTGTGCTGAGCGAACGCTGATCAAAAACTGCTGAAAAGTTTGGGTTTATGATATAGACGGGAAATGTTCCCCAGATCGTTCGTTCTTCCACTTGGTAGATCTGCAATTTTAAGGACCCCACTTGATTTTAAAAAAAGACCGGGGAGATCTCCCCGCTCACACTACATTCACATATAAAACAAATGTAGTCTCGCTCCCGGTTGTCGGCATCCACGGTTGCTTGTAGATTGCGGAGAAGGTCTGTTTTCCGGCAGCATTTGCCTTCACGATCCACATCTGGTTCCCGCCGACACCTACCATGTTGCCCGGGTTGGCGTTCTGCTTATAGCTTGTGTTCGTGATCACGAGTCCCTGGGAAACCGTCGCGTTCCAATCATAACCGGTAGTTGGGTTCGATGCCAGCTGGACAGCGAACTGGCTTCCTGCCGCTACCTGCACGGTCGTGTTGTTGTCCGCCTGTGTGAAAGTTACCATCATCTTTGCGCCTCCGGTCGGGGTCGCAGTCGCAGATACACCCGGCTTGCACCCTTCGCCACGGAAGAGTGCCCACTCTTCACAGGATGTACCGTTCGGGAACTGGCACATCCCATACTGTCCTCCGGGCGAGTCAATGATCTTGAGCGTTCCACCGGCATTTACACAGTTCACGGATGCCGGGTTGGCGATACCCGATGCCCCCTGCGGAGTCCCTACGGGTGTGGTCGATGGAGTTACTATCTGCGTAGGCTGCTGGACACAGCCTGTAGTGCAGAGAATGAGCGCGAGCACCGTGCATATGCCAAGGGTGATCGCAAAAGTCTTACCTGACACTTTGGATCTCATACATGACAGTACACCCGGTGGGAAAAAAAGGTGCCGTAGAATGCGAAAAAATTTGAAGTTATGGAGGAGGACGGCAACCGGAACCTGTAATCCAGCAACTCTCCTCATATCCTATCCGTCACAACAAGCGTTCCATAGGAAAAATTGTGGCAAAAAGCCATAACCGACCACCGCTATATCCTCATACATATCTGGTTGGTGATTACGGTATCCCTTGTACCCATCCCCCTCCGCATTGCTGCACTGACGCAGGAGCGTAACAACCTCTTTGAGTACCCCACAGAGCGCCTCGCCTCCGTGATTAAAGAGGTCGGGTTCCGCTGCACCCGTTGTGCAAAATGCTGCACGCAGGCGTTCAACGGGCACGTTTTCCTGCTCGACCGCGATGTGAAGGCCGTCCGGGAGATCGATCCTGCTGCACTTGAACCCGCCCCGGATCCCGAATTCTGTGACCAGAACGGCATGTTTTATGTCTCCGGGTATGCGCTACGGGCAAAGGACGACGACGCAGGCTCATGTTATTTTTTGGAGAATGGCCGGTGCCGGATTTACGATCGCCGTTTTGCCATCTGCCGTATCTACCCCTACATGCTCCACCGGGAAGCGGATGAGAACGGGAAGGTGGACTGGCGGCAGATTTCCGGGCTGGATAAACACGGGGAATATGGGATGGTGATCCCTGTGGATGAGTGCCTCACGATCGCCCGCGAGACAAAGGAGTATGAAAATGCGTTTCTCACGCAGGAGATTGAATTCCTTGGACTGATACAGGAGTATTTTGCAAAAAACCGGCTCCGGCACGTCCAGAAGGTATACGATGACCGGTTAAGGGCATTTGCAAAAGGTGTGCCGATTACAGTCATGGTATACCATGACGGGCAGCTGGAAAAGCACCGTATCACGCCATAATGTGGGAGAACTTACCGGTTCTTTTTGACCACCCTTAATATGATGATAATGACATCGTCGGGCAACTGGGGGTTGATGGTGAATGTGGCGATAGCCGCAACAAAGTAAAACTTTAAGGATAAAAAAAATTTCAGATATTTCCACCAAACTTCTGACCCTTGGGAGTAAATGCCCTTTCGACCAGTTCACGGTTGAAAGCAGATGGCACCTGCCCGGTCTTTGCGTAGGTGTATAGTGCCACAACAAAGATCCCCTGCATCGCAGAGGCAAGGATGGACAGGATTGCGATAAGGACGATAAAGAGTGCGATTGCCGCAAAGAAAACGAGGGCGTTGTTCAGCATCATGGTCGCGAGCACAAGTAAGAACCCAACAATGCCGACGGCAAAGAAGACAAACCCGATAGATAGGCTGCCGACAACACTCTCGCCCCACGTCTTCCTGAACAACCCGAGTGACCCTTTCATCGCATCAAACACGCCCTTCTCCTCAAAGATGAGCACCGGGACGACAAACATCGTGACAAGGCTCCAGATACCGCCAACGAGTCCTGCGGCAATCTGCCCGAGGAATCCTACACGGTCCTCTATTAGGCGAAGAATTAGACCTACCGTCGCAGCGATGATCGCCCATGCAAGGATGGAACCAAGGTGCTTTCCAGCCGCGGAGAGTCCTTCCCCAATCGTCATATCCTTTCCATGTAGTTTTGCGTTGACACAGCTGATCAACCCTACATTGAAGAAGATCACGACAAAGTAGCTGACAAGATAAAACAGGAACAGGAGAATAATCCCGGTGACAGAATTTGTCGCAAGCGAGAGTGCTCCTTCCGAGAAGATCAGCGGCAGGATAAACGTGGCAATGACAATCAGTGTGAATATCCCCGACAATAATGGAAATACAAGGAGCTTCTTGTCCTCCATCAGGATGCGCCAGCTCGTTTTCACGAGTTCAATACTGCGCGAAATGCGTTCAAACATACTCTTTCGTTTGTAGTTACGGGGGAAATATGTTTTTGGGTTTTTAAGATATCAGGAAATCATATTAATCGGGCTATTCACGCGCACAGCTGTTCACGGGAACGAGCTGGAAGAAACACGTGATATTCCCGGATGAGGCATGGCCCCAAAAAAACAGAACTCTGTCACACTATACAAGGTAGGGATAAGGAATTTTCAAGGGTCTACCGGGTGAAAACTTCCTGCACGTATGCCCCGATATGCTCCACTGCTTCCTGTCCTTCTGGCACGTGTTCCTCGAACATCTGCCAGCAGTGGAACATCTTTTCCCAGATCTCGAACCGGACCACGACACCTGCCCACTTTGCCTTCTTCACAAACGCTGATATATCATCGAACAGGAGCTCGTGCGTCCCTGCCTGTATGTAAAGCCGGGGCAAATGGGACAGGTTCGCATGGACTGGGGAGGCAGTTGGATCATTCGGATCATGTCCCGCCAGATACACGGTGCGGATTGCTTCAAGTCGTGATGGGGTTATCCAGTCCTTGTCTTTGTTTGCGACCATCGATGCACCGCCAAAAAGCATGTCAACCGCCGGGGACATTGCGATCGCTGCCGGTGGGAACGGCAGTTTGTGTTCACGGACGGAGAGGAGCAGACCGAGCACGAGCGTTCCTCCCGTAGAGATGCCGACCGGGATGATCTGGTGCGGGGGGCGGTCATGGAGGATGAGATACCGGTATGCGGCGAGGGCATCTTCCGCTGCGGCAGGATAGACGTGTTCCGGTGCCAGCCGGTAATCGACCGAGAACACCCGCGCCCGGGCAGCGGTTGCGATGCGGGCAATCAGCCCGAGGTGGTCTTCGGTTGTGCCCATCGTAAACTCGCCGCTGTGGAAGAACAGGATCGTCCGGTCCTGGAGCGATTCAGGGACTGAGCACCAGAACCCCATTAGGTCTTTTTGGATAACCACAGGCTCGACAAGCGGGCGCTCCCCATGCTGGAAAGTTGCAAAAAACGCGGCGAAATCCTTGCGAACCTCTGCAACCGGTTTTTTAATATCCGGGCTATAGGATCTGATAATGGTGACAAAGTCTTCCGGGGTTTCACGGATCATTATGAGTGGTTTTGGTGGAGGTGCAAGATAAAGGATGAGGGTGCAGAGGTAGCTTGTGTAGAAGCATGATCATACATTTTACCCAAAAAAACAAGATCTTTGCATTCAATTCATGACACACCCCCAACGAACACACGACCGAATTATTAGTTCAGCCAGTGCATGAACAGGACGTTTATCCCAGCAAATGAAACCGTCGATTGTTACCCGGATCCCCGCACCGCCAATGGATCAGTTCAACTATGCGCTGCGGGAGCTGGGCGAGCAGACGATGCATTTCGTCATCACATTTGACGGGGGTCTCAATGATGGGTGTTTGAAGCAGGCGGTTGCGGCAACGCTTGGCATGGTGCCGGTGCTTAGTTCTCGTTTTGTTGAAGCCGATGCCCCGTACTGGGAACGCATCATTCCACTTGATGTGCTGGATCTTGTTTCCATCCATCGATCCGATAACTGGGAGCAGGGCATCCAGAAGGTTCTCACCCGGCCACTCAATCCAAAAACAAGCCCCCCACTACACCTCGACATCCTCCGTTCGGTGCGGAGCGACACACTTTGCATCTCGGTGCACCACGCGGCAATGGACGCACATGGCTTGATTGTTTACGCACAGCTCCTTGCCGCTTGTTACCATGATCCCGACTCATGGCGCGGGAAATATCCTGCCACAAGCCAGGACCGGTCCCTTGCAAAATTACTCTCGCAGTTTTCGGAACACGAGCGTGTACCAGTGGTACCATCCTTAGAACCTCTTCATCCAGAGTGGGCGTTTCCCGCCTCTGTGGGTGATGTTGAACAACGGGCATTTGCGATCCGGACATTGTCTCCGGACCGGTTGCCAGTGATCAAAGGTACATCCCATAAACTCGGGGCAACAGTGAACGATGTGCTCATTGCCGCGTTCTTCTCTGCGCTCTGTGATTACATCCACCCGGAACCCGATCATACCGTCCCGATCCTTGTTTCGATTGATCTGCGGAGGTACCTGAACGGGAAAGATCCCGAACTATCGCAGGGAAAAACATTTCCTGACAGGACTGCACCGGCAGTACCGCTTGACACGATCGTCAACATGTCCGTTGCGTTCAATATCATGATGCCAACCGGGACATGCACGTTTGATGACCGGATCCGGCAGGCAAGCGCCGCGATGCAGGTGCACAAGACAAACAACCCGGGTCTTGCTTCTGCCATCGACATTGAATCCTTTGGGTATGCCAATTTTTCTGGCATTCGCGAACGGGTGCGGATGATGAGAGAATCTGCGGAAGGATCTGGTGTAGAGACGCCGTTTTTGGGAAACATCGGGGTCATCCCGGAATCATCCACTGCCTTTTCCCCCTCCCTCCCGGTAACAAATGCATTTATTACAGGCATTGTCATCAACCCCCCAGGGCTCGCGCTGGGTGTAACCACTTTCCACAACAGTCTGACATTTTCCATAGGGTACGGGAGTACGGCAATGCCCCGGGAGATGATGGAAGGGTTCATGGACAGGCTTATCAGTTACCTGCCCGTGGAGTAATCGCTCATAGGTTGCATTCTGGAGAGACGGTCTCCATGACATCTTTCTCGTTTTGATGATTCTCTAATCGTAGGGGCAGTTATTGGTAAACACCATGCAAGCTGTCTCGCATGACCACCTGCCTACTGCATACTGAGCATCTGTTTTGCAGTGAGGAGCCATTGGAGTTCTCCCTGCCGGTGGCGCTCGAACGAGTGATTCCGGATCTTGGCGAGCCCACCTTTGGTCATCACTATAGATGCACTCTCGTGTCCAAAGATGATCCGGCTGATGATCATTGAACAGGTGGGTTCGTGCCCGATAATGAGGACTGTGGCATTTTCATCACACACACCGATGTCGCGCCAGAAATCTTCGAAATTTCCGCCAGGCGCAAGTGATTCCCACACCGTTATCCGGTTCTTCAGTCCCCGTGAAGCAGCGATGATCCCTGCTGTTTCACGCGCCCGTTTGAGCGGGCTTGTTACAATAAGGTCAAATTTGATCCCACGGGATGCCATCCATTGTGCGATAAGGGCAATCTCTTCCTTTCCCTTGCCGGTGAGCTTGCGCTCTGCATCCTCAAAGCCGAGACCCCCCGCTTCTGCTTTTCCATGGCGTAGAATATAAAGATCCACACAGAAAGATAACACTCCATGAATATGAGGCTTTTTATTTGAGCGGTTATGGGGAGATTGACGGGTATTCACCGGTATCAGTGGGGGAATTGGATCCGGGTGAGGAACCTGATAAAAAAAATCCCGGTAAACCAATAGACAACGTTTCCGCACCGATGTAGTGCATTCTGCGTGCGACCACATCCTGAACGGTGGAATACCCGTGAATGCACCTGTGGGTTCACCAGTACCTATTTTTACTTTCATGGCAAAGAACGGGGTATGACTACTGAATCTGACGCAGTAAAGACCGTTGCTGACCTTATGGCGATTGCTGCCAAGACTGCCCCGAAGGCAGTTGGCGTTGATTCGATTGGAATTGAGGTCGTGACGGGAAAAGAGCTCGCGAAACTTGCACGGGAGATGGGAAAAATCGGGGATGCCATGGGTGTTGACTTCTTCAAAATCAATGGTGAGCAGGTAAAAAACAGCGATGCCTGCGTTCTTATTGGTGTGGCAGGTCGCATTGCACTCGGCGCAAACTGCGGAGGCTGCGGGCATCCCACCTGCGCTGATATGGCAAAGGCAGTAAAAAGCGCAAAAAAACCAGACACTGCTTATGCAGGTCCGAACTGTGTCCTTAAGATCTCTGATCTCGGGATTGCGGTCGGTTCTGCGGTGAAGACGGCAAGCATCCACAATGTTGATAACCGTATCATGTTCTCTGCTGGTGTTGCCGCGCTAAAACTTGGGATGCTCAAAGGCTGTAGTGTCGCATATGGCATCCCCCTCAAAGCATCAGGGAAGAATATCTACTTCGATATCCAGATGAAACATTGATCGAAGATTTTTTGCTTTGCCAAATGGATGGGAAAGAACTCCTCACCATTTGTTCGGCTGGTGAGGCACGACCCAACGAAGCTTCGCGCTGACATACAACCTGGTAACCAATACCATGGCAGGTTTAGTCGCTTTCTGCGGTGCGATCGTTCTTGTCAGATGGCAGAATTTTTCTTCTCATGCATAGATCTGCCAGATGCGCACCGTGGCTTTGAATACCCCAGGCAACCATCATAGAAATATTGCTCATGATCCCCTCACACGCAACGGATAGGGTACAACCCGAAGGCGTTTCCCGAATTCATTTCCACCAACCGCGAATTAGTGATATCCGGAATGAGGGTTATACGTGCGTCGATATGCACACCCATACGGTATATTCAGATTCGGGGATTACCGTCCACGACCTCCTCACACGGGCAGAACAACTGGGTATCGGTGTCGCAATCACCGACCACAACGAGATTGGCGGGGTCATTGAAGCCTGCGAGACGGAACCGGCAGTCCCTGTCATCCCGGGTATTGAAGTCAGTGCTCTCGACGGTCCCCACATTCTTGTTTATTTCCCAACTGTGCTGGCACTTGGGGACTTTTTTGAACGGTACGTGAAGGATGCCCGGCAGGAGAGTCCTTATATGGCAATCCGGCTTAGTACAGAAGAGATTGTCACGCGGGCAGCACTGTATGACAGTCTCACGGTTGCCGCTCACCCGTACGGGTACGCGGTCATCAACCGGGGGCTATTAAAGTGCGTGGATAAGGGGATTGTTCAGCCCATGTTGCCCGACAGTTTTGATGCAATAGAAGTTATCTGTGGAGGGATGACCCGATCCCTGAACCGCCGGGCGATTGCATTTGCAGAGCACAAAGCGTGTGGCATCACGGGGGGGTCGGATGCACACTACCTCTCTGCGGTCGGGTCTGTGGTCACCTGCTGCCGCTCCTCCACGCCAGAGGGTTTCATTTCCGATATACGGGAACGGAAAAACCGTGTAGCCGGAACAGGGATCAGTATTTTTTCAAAGGGTATGACTATCGGGATCATTGCGGGAAAATACCTACCCTACACTATTCCTTCAATTAAAATCCATTACGAGCAGACTTCTCCCCGGTTCAGGAAATTTTTCGGGCGATTGCAAAAATAATCCAAGACGCAGTAAATATGTGGATCTGATGATGGTCTGGTTAAAAAAAATGCACATGATCCATGATGCCGGATGGCATGAGCGGATCTCCATCAGAGCAGGGGGGAGAGCAGCCGCGATATGGACTCTTTGATCTTAATAATTGTGGACCGCCGTGCGTACCGCTCAGGTGTCAGTTCTGCAGATTTTTCGATATCGGCAAGGAAAATATCCCGCAGTTCGCTGCAAATATGCCGGTCATAGATGAATGCGTTTGTTTCAAAATTCAACCGGAAACTCCGTACATCCCAGTTGGCGCTTCCCACTGATCCGGCAATACCATCAACAACTATGGTCTTTGCATGGATGAACCCATTTTCGTAGGTGTAGGCTTTGACCCCGGCGTCAAGAAGCTCGCCAATGTAGGAATAACTCGTCCAGTAGACAAACGGGTGATCCGGACGGTTTGGGATCATGATCCGTACATCAAGACCAGAGAGCGCTGCTATCCTGAGGGCATCCATGACACTCTCATCCGGGACAAAATAGGGGGTCTGGATATATACCGACGTTTTTGCTGTGTTGATCAGTTTCAGGTAGGCCTCCTTAATCTGGTTCCACTGGGCATCCGGTCCACTTGAAACGATCTGGATTGGTGTAGTGCCGGTTACAACCGGTTCCGGGAAGTAGCGGTCTTCGTACCCTACATACTCCTCCGCCGCAAAATTCCAGTCGAGAAAGAACCGGGTCTGGAGCGCATGGGCTGCCCTGCCCTCTATCTGGAGATGAGTGTCTCGCCAGTGCCCGAACCGGGGATCTTTTCCCAAATACTCGTCACCGATATTGAAGCCCCCGACAAACCCTGTAGTACCGTCAATAACGGCAATCTTCCGGTGGTTACGGAAGTTCATCCTGAGGTTGATGAAAGGGATTCTTGAGGGAAAGAATTTTGCAATTTTTCCTCCGGCTGCAAGGTAATCTGAAAAGAAATCCCGGGGCAACTTTCCGCATCCGAGTCCGTCAATTAACAACCGCACCGTAATACCGGTGCGGGCGCGTTCAGCAAGTGCGGCAACAATTTCTTTTCCAAGGCGATCGTTACGGATGATGTAATATTCCAGGTTGATGTGCTCTTTTGCACTGCGGATAGCAGCGAGCAAGGCAGGGAACTTGTCGTTTCCGTCCGTATAGATCCGAACGCGGTTATCTGTCGTGAGGTAGGCCCAGTTGTTTTCGAGCAGCATGAGCACCATGGTCCTGAATGGGCGCAGGAGGACGTCATCCGGTGTCGCTGATTTATCCGCAATCACCTTTTTTTGTTCATTGATAATGCCGAGGAGGATTTCATCCTCCTTTTCCTTTAACAGGAACAGCTTCGCTTTTGTGTAGTTCTGCCCGAGGATCACATAGAGGACAAAACCAACAACGGGAAGGAAGATGAGGATCGAAAGCCACGCGAGTGCAGCGGTCGGGGCCCGTCGTTCCAAAAACACAATACTAATGGCAAAACAACAGTTGATGAGAACGATAATAGCAAAAAGTACCTCAACCAGCATGATCCTGTCCTTGTATGCACGATCCCTGAGGGGAAATGGGATCTATACTCGTGAATATGCTGTTTTATCGGTTATAGATTTTTCATCACTGGATACTGAAGGTAAAAAATGAATCGCGTTTCGATCAGGTCGTTCTCTCGCGGTAATTTGTGATGACCAGTTCGTTGATCTCCCCGCGCCTTGACCCCTTACTGTTGATTATCCGCCGTGCAGGAACCCGTTCTATGCTAAAATCCGCATACAGCGTATCGAAGAAGTTGTCATCCGGGTCCTCATTTTTCGGGTCTGAGTTGCTCAGCATGATTTGTGCGCCTTTCTTGTCAAGTTCCCGGTAAAATTCAGCCAGCCGTATTTGGTCGGTATCAGAAAACCCCTCTTTTGCGTACGAGTTAAAGAAGGAGGTGGCATTGAGCGGGCGGTACGGGGGATCAAAATAGACGAATGTCCGCTCGTCCACACATGATCGGCAGCTCGTAAAATCCCCCAGAATAATATGGGTATTTTTCAGGAGAGCTGCGACATCAGTCAGGTTATCTTCGTGAAGGATGCGGGGATTTTTGTATTTGCCAAACGGTACATTGAATTCCCCTTTCCGGTTCATCCGGAACAGCCCGTTGAAACAGGTGCGGTTAAGAAAGAGGGTTTGTGCAGCACGTTCCACCCATGCCGGTTGGAAGGTGTCAAAGGTGAAGCCTGGTTTATTCCGGTTGAATGCGTCCCGGATAGCATAATACATGCATTCCCGTTCATCTTCACGTTTGGACAGATATTCTCCCTCAATGCCACCAAGAACACGGATCAGTTCGGGAACGGAGTGTTTGATCACGCGGTACACGAGGATCAGTTCTTCGTTTGCATCGCAGATGGTGCATTCATCAAATGAAAATTTCTCGTTCACAAAAAAGAACACTGCCCCCCCACCTATGAACGGTTCTACATAACGCGTGGTGTCCCCGGTTTTTAAACCGGGAGGAAAGCGTTTGTAAAACTCACCGAGCAGTTGTGACTTGCCACCCGCCCATTTCAGGAATGGACTGGCATCCGGGACTAATTTCTGTTGTATTGCCATGGAAAGGGATCACATGAATACAGTTGTGTTAAGAAGTATCGGCATTCCGGGATATGAGTTGAACCTCCCTCTCGTTTCCAGGATTCTTCACAATCCGTCTTCAAAAAGTGCGAATTCTTAGTTTTACGTAATGCTTCGGACAGCTCCGGGTGGGGATTTGGATCCATCCAATACATCGGATACTGTACCATTTCCTATCCACTTCCATTATCGAATCAACGCAAACCAGTTGATATATCCTTCAATAATCAAGGGCTTAAACCAAAATCCGGGTAATAATTGCTGCGCGCTCCAGTGGAAACTAAGGGGTATAAAAGCATGATCAATTTGCCGGATTGAAAAAATATTCTCAAAATAATAATAAAATCAGAAACACGGTTCATTTACGTGTTACGCAGCACTTGCAATCTCTCTATGGTTTACCAATCGCACCGGAACTTTTAGCCGGATATCCGGCGCACGTGGATTACGTTTCACGTCGGAAGTTCCCGAAAACCTGTAAAAAAACATGCAACAGGGGAAAATTATGTCCGCGCGGTTTACGATAAGATCTTGGGAACGATACCCGGACAGGTGGCGGAAACTTTCATGTTTCCGCATGAACTTACGACGCACAGAACCTGCCAGATGACATATGATCCGTAACAAAATGACATGCGTGAACTGCGGTCAGTGGTTGACGTTGAGATATTTGCCGGCAATAATCCTCACGCTTTCTGCGAGCACACTCACGATGAACCGATAACGGCCCGGGTGAACGATGGAACGTTCGTACAAAAGCTCATATCGGATCAAGGAGAGGAGAGTTATTCATGTCAAAACAACCGCGGTTGGTTTCTCCGGGTGATCCGGCAAAGAATTTTTCCTTAAAAGACCAGAATGATGAAACATTTGATTTCTATGAACATACCGCACAACGGGTGCTCCTCTCCTTTCATCCCCTCGCATGGACGCCGTTCTGTGCCGCCCAGATGAAATCCCTTGAAGACAACCGGGACACATTGAAATCGCTGAATACGATCGCAGTCGGGATCAGCGTCGATTCCATCCCCTGCAAGAAAGCATGGGCGGAACAGCTCGGCATCACCCACACGCCCCTGCTGTGTGATTTCTTCCCGCAGGGACGGGTGGCGCAGCTGTATGGTATCTTCCGTGAGGCAAACGGTTTCTCCGAGCGGGCGAATATTCTCATTGATGAAACACAGAAAGTGGTGTTTGTGAAGGTCTATCCGGTGCATTCAGTTCCAGATATCGGGGAAGTGATCACATTTATAAAAGATCTCTCCCGGTAGTGTGCCTGCCCGTACCCAAGTTCATGACAATCGGGATTGAACCTTTTAAAGACCATTTTTTCGGGGAACCTCATACTCACACCGCATTTTTTGGATCCATTGTTGGCTTGGCATGGCAATGCGGACATTCAACTTTTACCGGTTTGCGGGTTCGCTTAAGGCTTGCCAAGCGGATAACCATGTAGATCCATTCAAGCCCGCACCGGTGACAGAGGACCTGGCAACTGCAATATCCACATGGTGTCATACAGTATACACAACAGGGTTTTTCAGGAATAAAAGCTGGGCGTGAGGGGTGTGAAAGTGAAACGATAGCAAGACAACGCAGATCCACTTTATTTAAAAAGAGGTGAGTTTGACCCATCACAGATCATTTCAGACCGGTTGCTCCTTATGTCGTTTCTGTCAGGATTAAAAAAATCAGGTGGATGATATTTTGAGGTTGTCAAACGCCACGTCAGTGAACGAATTATTATCCATGGCAGCTGCCTTCAGGGAAAGAGTACCACTACTGTAGGTACTATCTGTTACAGTTCCTAACTGGTGACTGTTTACTTTTAGGATAAGGACATCCCTGTTGCATTCGACTGTCATATGGTTTGTCGATCCTTTGCCGGTATAGATATAACTAGACTTGAGTGGACCAATAAGGCTTGTGCTCTCCCCGTTCGCAAATTTGGATATCTGGTAATACCCATCTGCTGATATGCTGAATGCATAATAATTATTATTATCTTGTCTACGGACATTTACTCCCTCCCAGTTGTTGATCGTGCCATCCACGAGAGTCATGTCCACATCGAGAATAAAGTTCGAATAGGATGTGTGCAACTCATGGTACATCGTTGTGGATGTGGGATTTAAATCACGGATATGAAGAGTTCCCCCCGAATAAAACGTGCTTCCCGAATCTTTGTTATAATATTCCTTGTCCCAGACATTCTGCCATTGATCGAAGCTGTCCGTGAACAATACAGTCCTTGCCTGTGCTGTCGTGATAGTGGTTGCTGGTCTTGTTGTTACCGGTTGTTTTCCCTGCCGGTAACTGGGTACATTGGGATATTCCGGTTGTGTTATGGTGTCTGTAGCCGGGTGATAGATCCAGGTATATGTTTCGCCATCGGTACGTTTGACGAGATACTCGTTGTTCTGGAGCTTTGACCATGTTCCGGTCTTCGTAGATATCGATGAATCAGAAGAGGTCGCAACATACGTCCCATCTCTCACAAACGTATCGGTATAGATCGTATTGCTGGTAGATGAGGTCCAAACCCATATACCCACGATCGGTTCTGTTGAGGTTGGTTTGGGGTTCCATAAGCACCCTGAGAGAGCGACAAGTCCGACAAGCAAGGTGAGCGCAAGAAGACAGACCACTTTTCTTTGCGATAGCATACTTGTATTTCAGGCGTTCTGTTCTTAAACATTCTGTTATTAGTATGGATCACGTGGATCGTCAGCAAAATGAAATAAAAAAGGAAAATTACCGTAATTATTTCTTATGGGTGACCACAAGCCCGCGATTATCTACTTTTGAGATGAATGCGATGGTAAGACCCATCGGTTTGAGTAACTTTTTCATCGTGCGAGGATCGACATCCGTAACCACCGCAATCGAGGGTCCGACTGAACTCATACCGACAAACTCAAGGTTTTTCTCACGAAGCAGGTTCATGTAGTGATAGATCCCGTAACTGTGGTGCTCGACTTCTGCCCTTTTTGAGCCCCGGAACTCGATCTCCCAGATCACGTCCCCGATCTTCTTTAAGTCGTCCCGTTCGAGCGCCGGGATAAGGTCCATCAAAAAGAAATAAGCCTTGAGCTCCCGGTCCCGGTAATCGAGCGTCCGCGCCTTGTTCATCAGGAGGTCAAACTCCTGGGTGCCGGCTGACGAGATGTCCGTGGGCGGGATGAGGATGTATACATGCTTTCCCTCTGCAAATGGGTGATGGTACACAAGCGTGAGTTCATCGCCCATGATTGCCATCCCGCCATGAGTGCTCACCGCAGGGCCGACACCTGTCTCAAAGCCGAACGCGATGCTGCCATCTGCGGTTTCCTCGACATAGTTATGGCCGATCAGTTTTCGCAGTTCGCTGTTTGAAAGCGGCGATCCGACTGCCTCGTTGAGTGCGGTCGCAACAGCGATCATGACCGTACTTGTCGAACCCAGCCCGACATGCTGGTGCTGGTGGTCGGTTGCTGTTATCCGGAAACCACCGGTGTATCCCACTGCTTTTGAAAAGACAGCGACAAAGTTTTCCACGATGGGTGCCCGGTTGTAATCGATAACAAGACCCTTTTTTGTGCACTCCACTATGGCAGTACAGTAACACTGGATCGCAAACCCGCACCCGCCCCCGCCCGGGTGATCCGGTGCAAACCGGTTCATGTCAAGGACGGTCAGGTGGATGCGAGCCGGTGCTTTCACCGTGACGGTGCCTTTGACCGGATGAAGGTCGAACTTCTTTTTCTCCAGCCCGAGCGTTTTTAAGTTCTTCCCCGGTGCAAATGTCCGGAACTCGTACTCAACAAGATCGAGATCGCCACCGCGTATCTTCATAATTGCCATATACGATCACCGTTAATGCGGACACAGAAAAAGATTAAGGTCATTTTGTCCTCCCTAATTTTTACAGTAAAATGCTGTAATAGCGAAATGCTCTGTGCCTTTATTTCAAGGTTGTTCATTGATTGCGGATCTCCCTGCTTGCGATAGTATGTTTTCACCCCTCTATACCTCAGGTGGGACGGGAAAACAGGGATTCCCGTGCCGCATCTATCGTGTGCGGACCCCTCTACCCCCTTGTTACTTGGCAACTATCCGGTCAAAGTAGATATTTTTCCCAGACACCGAGACCGGGATCCCATATGCCACAGTACATTTCTTCCCCATAAGCCCGAGTTCCAGCGCTGCCGTTCCTACCGTATACATAACCCGGTTGTCCACATTATGGATCTGTGCGGTTTTCACCGCAGAACCGATGGCGATTCCCAGGTCAGCCATCCGCACCGCACAGTTTGGCCCGGTAAAGGGCGACGTTCGGATCTTACGTTTTGTGCGTTCCTCTGCCAGTTCTGCACACGTTGAAAATCCACATGCCCCACAGTTGAGACCAACCACCGAATCGCCTTCCACACCGATGATGACGCAGGCATCACTTGCAGCAATATTCTGTGCGTCGCGCAGGAAGAACGAGAGACTGTGGGTGTTACCGAACGCAGTCAACTTCTTTGCAAGTGCCTTTAATTCTTTACCCCCCGCCACATGCACAAGGATGGTATCCACACCCTTTGCCTTGGGTGCAGTGCGGGCAGCAAGCGCCATCAGGCCCGTGACTGTCGATATAACTGTCTTTTCAACGCTCATGGGAGAATATGGGTGACATGAGGAAAATAAATGTTCAGGAATGCATCCGTGGAATTGCCGGGGTGCTTGTTACGAAGAATTTGTAGCGGTTGATATCCGGAATGCGACCCCATCAAAGGTGGCAATCACGCGGGTGCCCTCCGATATCACCACCCGGTAGGTATCACACCTGCCATTGTCTGATACCCGCTGTGCGATCGCGACAAGTGCTCCTGTCGCCGGCGCGAGATACTGGATATGCACGGATACAGCGACCCGGTGAACACCCGTGCAGTTTGCAGCAATGCCAAACGCCTGGTCGGCAAGCGAGAAGACTGCGCCGCCATGGGCGACCCCATCCGGGTTCATTTTACCCGTGCAGTCCATCTCCACCCATGCATACCCGTCATGGGCTTCGACAACACGCATTCCTAAAAGGACGGCGAACTCACTCCGGTTGAACGCGGTAATATATTCATGGATCGTCGCGTCCTCATCAGGAGTATGAGTACTTTTTGTCATGAATGGCTCACAAAAAAGCGTTCGTGTTCACTTGTATTTCTTCTGGCTGTACGCATATTTCTGCGTCTCTCCGCCATGCGCCACGATATAAACCCATTCATAGAGGGAGTTTATAGTTCCGTACTGCTGGTACCGGCGCATGGAGAAACCGACCCGGAGGTTGCCGTCAAACCGTATTTTTCCCTCGTCTTTTAATCGCATCGCAATCTCAAGGTCGTCTCCTGCATCAATACAGCGGTACATCCCTGCTCGTATGAATGCATCCTTCCTGAAAGCCGTGTTGCACCCAAGCGTGTAATAAAATGTCCGGCTGTAATACCCGATACGCGAGAACGTGTTCGCCAGAAGGAGAGAAAACCGGTTCCCCCACCCCTCTTCAATTGGGTCCACGGGACCGTAACACTGGACAACGGCAGGATCTTCAAAATTTTTTTCAACCTCTGCTATCCACTCCGGGGGGATAATACAGTCTGCATCGGTGGTGGCAACAATTTCGCCGCTTGCGGCCACGACTCCGTCATTCCGTGCGCCACCAACTTTTTTGCTTGTCTGGGTGAAGACCGAGTCTGCGTATTTCTTTGCGATCTCGCAGGTAGCATCCTTTGACCCGCCATCAACCACGATAATCTCGTACTCGGTTCTTGGTACCGTCTGATGGGAGAGCGAGACGAGGCACTGGGCAATATTCTCTTCTTCGTTAAATGTTGGGATGATGACCGAGATCATGGCGGCGAGTTTCCTGTATATTTTTTAGGTTGACGGGTATTAAGCGTGATGTAAAAGGAAAAAAAGCCGAATAGCCAGCTAACCGTGAGTACCTGAACTGACAAAATCCATGACGCTCCGTATACACCCGTCCATGTTCAGGTACTCGAACTGGGCGAACCGGCCGACAAGCGGGATGCCGAGCGTTTCGCAATACTTCTTTACAATTGCGATATTTTTCTGGTAGTTGAGATCATAGACCACATAGGCAAAGGGTTGTCGCTCTATGGATGAGTACACGATCTGGTCACGAGTCAGTATCTGCATGGTTTCAAGCGTTGCGGTAACTTCCTCAATCAGTGCTGCATCGGTCATCTGTGCAACGTCGTCACCCGGTTGGTGGGTGATCTCTGAAAGGATCGCACTGCACCCATCCGGTGCTATGTTCCGGCTGTAACTGGAAGGGAACGAGATCCGGTTCGTCTTCCCGAGCGCCGGGTCCGGGAGATAGAGCCATGATATATCCGGCACCGTTCCCCGGATACCGATATTCACACAGACGAGTGCATTATAGATAAGAGACCTGCATGCCGCGATGACTGCATCCGGGACATTCTCCAGTGCTGCAATGAGGTGCTGGACTGGCATCGTGCAGATACAACGATCCACTTCAACAGATTCCTGCCCGTTGCTGACCAGCCATTTCTGTCCTTTCTTCCGGATGGAGGTAACATGAAAGCCGGTTCTGATTGCCGGAACAATTGGGCGGGCAATTGCATGGACCAGCGCCTCGATACCGCCATCGAGAGGATAGGAAAACACTGACTGGTGCGTGTACCCTTCCGTCTCGATCCCAATCGCTGATTTGATAACATCATCAACCGGTGGGCGAGGGATACGCCCGTCCACCCAGTGCAGGGACATCTGTGCGGTCGGGAATTTCCAGATCTTTTCGTTGTACGGTAACATATAGCATTCAGCGATCCCTTTGCCGAACGTATGGTAGATCCATTCGCGAAAGTTGGAAGGAAGAGGAAGTTCCCCTTTCTCTACCGCAATAAGGGTCTTGACAAACTCGCTGATACAGAAGAACCGGTCTTCCGGGGGGAGATCCGAAAGCCCGTTCTCAAACGGGTATTTGACATACCGCTGTTTATAGAAAATTTTCGTATGCCGGTCGTTTCTCTGCTCGTTACCGGTGATCATCCTTCGCATGAACGCGAGTACTTCGGCATCCCGTGAAAAGATGATATGCGAACCTCCGATGTCGAACGTGAACCCGTGATCCTGCTTCGAGCGGCAGAGCCCCCCGTATGCCGGCTCCGCCTCCAGAACAATGACATCATCACCTTTTTCATGCAGGAGCCGGGCGAGCGTGAGCCCGGATAACCCACCACCAAGAATTGCTGTCTTCACTCTTCATACATGTGCCGGGGAAATTTATATGGTTCATGGTGCCGGGGGGAGTTGCGAGTCCCGACTTTGCCCGGACCGGAAGTGGGGTGATGAGGGCGTGTGCGGAATTGTGGGAATTGATTGGACACCATGACAAAAATCCTACAAATTTCCGGAAGATAATTGTTGGCGGCAAAAAAAATTCCAGGAAATTTTTTTCAGATCAAAAAAATCCGGAAAATATTTTTTTTACGTGCGAGAAATTTTTAGAAAATATTTTGACAACATGTTCTCAATAGAGAATTATTTCTTGGATCATGCGGCCCTTGCAAAATTTTTCTCGGACCCGGTCCAGGAACCTCAGGATTCCTGGCAAACATTCCCATCGACTATTTACATCGTAGCCCCCTCCAAAATCCCCCTATATTACAGTGCAGATCCGGGCTTCCACTGGAACCTGTCACGGGTAACTACCTGTCCGGATCACCATACCCGTCACGGGTGTTTTACCTGTCACGGGTCAGATGACCCGTCTTGGGGAACCCGGAATCCTGCTACGTCGGTCGCCGACGGTGAATTTCGAAACCCCCCAAACAGGCATTCCTTCACATTTCGCTTACCCCAACCCATCCGGCAAACGATTGGCCATCCAAAAGGGCCTATTAGCGCATTTTTTCAAGCCCGATTCATGCCCAAACCCGTCAAACGGACGACATATCAAGGATATGATAAAACAATAGACTTGGTTTTTCGCGAATAAGACATAGTTTGGATGCCCAAACCCTCTTGAGGGAGAAATTCTACGACGGAGAAGTGAGTTCTGCAGAGTGCAGGTCTCCCATGGTCCCGGGCCGGAATAACCGATCCTAAAAACAGGGGTTCTTTTCCCCTTGACCGTGTGTAGTGAACTTGGGATTGATGTGGGTTTTTTGGGTGTTTCAAGAGATGGTCAAAGAGGATGGCAAACGTCTATGAACCTGTTGGGAAAAAATTTTCAAAGCGTTTTTGTGAAAAAAATTTCGCAAATATTTTCAAAATAAAAAAAAATTCCTACAGAAATTCCGGTACCGTAAAAAAATTTCAAAAAAATCCGGGTTCCACCCATTTTTAAAAAGAGCGCTTATCGGGAAATTGCCGAAAAAAATAATGACCCTGTGCTGTTCCTTGGTGTGTGGGAGCAGATCAATAATCCCAGTTTTAATTCCACCGGATTCGAGGGAATCAGAAATTGCCCTGTCTCTCCAGAAACCGACGATTCGCGTTTATTTTTAAAACCGTGTACTTCAATCGCGGTTTTTTGCGAAATGGCGGAGAACTATCCGGTATTATCCGGCAAACGGGTCCCGTAACGGGCTAATTATCTTCACCCCCTGTGCAGTCGATCTGAGGAAAGGATGGTACCTGGACAGAAAAAAAGTGGCTCTCCGCTATTTCATGTGGGTAACCTGAAGTGAAGATCTCCACACCTGAGGTAGATCATTGGCATCTTCTTCAAAACGAGTGGGTAAACTGAACGATTACTTCATCTCACACACGGTTGCATAATCCGCCGTGCTCAGGCGCGACCCGACGAGTATTCATGGCACAGTTGGCCACAGGAAACCATGGATAAGAAGGCTGTATCCATAGCAGGCGTCGCGCCGACCCCAGACAAGGGGGGGACCCTCGTAATGCAGGGGTTCAGGGGCGGCAGCTCCAGGCAAACTGTTTGAGGGGAACTGGATTTACCCACACAGAACAGCGAAGAGCCAATGTAAATGCTGCTTTCCTTGGCTCATATAGAATAAGTGACGGCTTTTTGTTTTGGCACGACTGGACTACTTGGCGCAAGCCAAAAAAACAACATGATAGGTTCCCTGTCCTTGGCTCATATAGAATAAGTGTGCGATTTTTGTTTTGGCACAACTGGACAAAGTACGCAAAAACGATAGACTAATGTCAATCATGCATCATCTTCATGTAATTTTTCATTTATTTTATTGATATTGTCATTTATAGCTTTTAAATTTTGATTCATCTCAAACATTTTCTCATTCGTATCAATTCCAGTTAATGCTTCGAATATCAAGGTAGCCATCGCAAATGCGATACCAAAAAATATTCCTATTGTTGGTCCAATCAAGGCAGCGAGCCCTTCTCCTATACTTCTCTCACTCGCTGACAAATTTCCCATTAGTGTGCTGCTAATAGTAGAGTTAACTTGCAAAAATGTTATTCCTAAATATATTGAGAAGATAAAAACAACACCAAAAAGGAGAATTTTGATAGACTCTAAAGAATTTCTTCTTAATAAATCCCATTCATGTTGAATAACATCAGATTGAAATTTTAAATCTTTAAACGATTTCCCTTTCGCGGCTAATCCATTAATTGTTATGTGTAGAGTGCCACAATTAATGTCCGTTTTGTTGACAGAGTTTTTGTCCGCTTTTGATAAGTTTACGGTCTTGGTTGAAATTGATTTCGTTGTGATAGACTGAAGCCGGAGTCATCCAATCCAGGATCTCCTGCTTGCGCCAGTTGTTGTACTGGTGGTCAAAGTTCCAGAGTTCTCTTCTGAAATGGCTGAGTGAACGGAACTCTTTGAGTGCGATGAGTTCTTGGTAGAGAGTCTTGTGATAGCGTTCGATCTTACCACGGCCACGTGGATTGTATGGCCGACCGAAGATCAGTTTGATACCGAGTTTCTGAGCTTCCGCTTTGAACACTTTTGCGACAAATTGTTTTCCATTATCGAGATAGATTTCACGAGGAATTCGTCCGGTGCGGAGTGCCCAGCGGAGAGCATTGATCGCTGAGACTGCATCTTTGTGAAGATAGACCTTGCTCTTCACCCGATAACGTGAGCAGTCATCAGTAAAACCGGTGACATAAACCTTGCCAACTCCCCGGATACGAAACTGAAAAGTATCGCCCTGCCACATGCTGTCAACGTGTCGACGTTGAAATCGCTTCCCGGCTGGTTGGGGTTTAGCTTTAACACGAATGAGAAGGCCGTGTCGTTTGAGGATTCGATGAACGGTTCGCCAGGAACATGGGAGATTGAACTGGTGCTTAATACGACGGGCACCCCATGCCGGATATTTCTCTTTGAGTCGGATAATTCGGCGTTCCAACGCCAGGGATATTGCATGAGGAGACCGTTTCGGCCCGGTCTTTTTTGGCCGTAATCCGTTCTCTTGGTCATGACTGTGAGCCTTTGCCCACCGTCTCACCGTCCTTTCGGAGATGTTATACGTCTCTCCGATCTCCTTTGCACTTCGTATCCCTTCTTCATAGAATACGACTGCTTTGGTCCGGATTTCCATTGTCGCTTTCACCCGCAAGCACCTGTTGGGTGCTCTTGAAAGCGGACATAAATACTGTCACTAAATTAGGACAGAAACTCTGGCACTCTACAAGTAATAGACACAGAATATAGCTGTCAGTTTGGGAATATTTCTCAGTCCTTTTGCACTTATCCCGTATTTCGCAGTAATTCTTTTTTTTAAACAAAAACTCTGTCACACTACAAACGGCACATTCATTCCATATGCATTGGAATGTCCTGATTGCGGTCTGGTAAAACCGGACTGATTTACGGGTAGGATTGCTACTGGCGCGATATTCCGGAACTGGTGTCTCATTATAAATATATGTATAGCGAAGCGTTGCTCATGAGCAGGAGTATTTCGATAAGAACATGCAGCATAAACCTGCGTTGCAGAGGAGAGCGCGATGAACCCGGAAGGTAATCTGCTGGTTGGTATCATAGATGATACGATCCAAACTGACACCCCGCATGGCCATGCCATTAAACGGATCATCAAAGGCATCGAAGAGTTCGGCATCCATGTCGCGGATGTGGCGTCACCTGCCGATGCACGCGCAGCGTATTCCAACCTCCCAAGCGTAGATTGCATCCTCATCAACTGGAACCTTGGCGGGGACACCGCTAAAAAACACAAGGAAACGATGCAGCTCATCAAGGAAATCCGCAATCGCAACGAAGACATCCCGATATTTTTGATGGCCGAACCCACGAGCGAGACACCGGCCTCGCTCACTGTGGACATGATCCGGGAGATCAACGAATACATCTACGTGATGGAAGATACGCCTGAATTTATTGCCGGCCGCATCAGGGCCGCGGCAAAACGCTACCAAGATCGCCTTCTTCCTCCGTTCTTTGGCGAACTGGTGAAGTTCTCGGAAGATTTCGAATACTCCTGGCATACCCCCGGCCATGCAGGGGGCACCGCTTTCCGGAAATCGCCTGCAGGGCGGTTGTTCCACTCGTTCTTCGGGGAACAGCTCTTCCGATCCGACCTTTCCATCTCGGTCGGGGAACTGGGGTCGCTCCTCGACCATTCCGGGCCGGTTGGCGAGGCCGAACGGTACGCGGCGAAAGTGTTCGGCGCCGACATGACGTACTTTGTCACGAACGGTACATCAACGGCAAACAAGATCGTGTACTTCGGCCGGGTGACAAAGGATGACATCGTCATGGTGGACCGGAACTGCCACAAGTCAGCCGAGCACGCCCTCACCATGACCCATTCCGTTGCGGTCTACCTCATACCGACCCGGAACCGGTACGGGATCATCGGCCCGATCCCGCCGGAAGAGATGACCCAGAAAACGATAAAAGCAAAAATTGCTGCCTGCCCGCTCACAAAAAACCTGCCGGACAAAAAACCCGTCCACGCCGTGATTACTAACTCGACCTATGACGGTCTCTGTTACCATGCAAAGGAAGTGGAAGCGCTGCTCGGGAAGAGCGTGGACAGCATTCACTTCGACGAGGCGTGGTACGCCTATGCCCGGTTCAACCCGATATACAAGGACCGTTTCGCCATGCGGGACGGTGCGAAGGATAAGAACGGCCCCACGGTCTTTGCCACCCAGTCCACCCACAAGCTGCTGGCCGCTCTTTCACAGGCCTCGATGATCCATATCCGGAACGGCCGCGTCCCGGTCGATCATTGCCGGTTCAATGAAGGGTTCATGATGCACAGTTCCACGTCCCCGCTCTACACGATCATCGCATCCCTTGACGTCTCCTCCAAGATGATGGATGGGGCGTCCGGCCGGCAGCTAACCACCGAATCCATTGAAGAGGCGGTACGGTTCCGCCGGATCATGGCCCGGGTGGAGAGGGAGATCGGGACTGGCAAAACCAAAACCGACTGGTGGTTCCCCATGTGGCAGCCGGCAACAATCACCGATCCGAAGACTAAAAAGAAGATTGCCTTTGCCGATGCGTCGCTCGACACACTCCGGGACAACCCCTCCTGCTGGACCCTGCACCCGAAGGAGAAATGGCACGGCTTCGAAGGACTACCGGATAACTACTGCATGCTCGACCCGATCAAGGTCACCATCCTCATGCCCGGGGTGAACGATGACGGGACGCTCGCGAAGTGGGGGATCCCTGCAGCAGTCGTGGTGAAGTTCCTTGATACGCGGGGCATCATCAACGAGAAGTCCGGCGATTATTCCATCCTCTTCCTCTTCTCGATAGGTATCACGAAAGGCAAGTGGGGAACCCTGATCACCGAACTCTTCGAGTTCAAGCGGTTGTATGACGAGAACGTCCCGCTTGAGGAAGTCTTTTCTGACCTCACCACCAAATGGCCGGAACGGTATGGCGGCATGACGCTCGCGGACCTGGTTGCCGAAATGCACGCGTTCAAAAAAGATCACCGTATGTGCGAACTGCTCCAGCAGGCATTCTCGCTCCTCCCGGAACCTGCCACCACGTATGCCGATGCGTACCGCAAGCTGGTAAAAAATGAGGTCGAACAGATCCCTATTGCAAAAGCCGGCAACCGGATCGTAGCAACGGGAATTGTCCCGTATCCCCCGGGTATTCCTCTCCTCGCCCCGGGAGAACGGACTGGTGGGCAGAAAGAACCGGTGCTCCAGTACCTCATTGCCATGCAGGACTTTGATAAACGGTTCCCTGGGTTCGAACATGACACCCATGGTATCGAGAACGTCAATGGTGAGTACATGATGAACTGTATTGTGGAGAAGAAACGATGAGTGCAGACGCAACGGAGACGAAAAGTAGTCTCCCCTCGAAAAAAGTGCTGGGACTGTTTGCGCTGGCCATGATCAACGTGGCCGCCGTCTTAAGTATCAGGAACTTTCCCTCAATGGCAATTTATGGGTGGTCGTGCATTGGCTGGTATATCCTCGGTGCCGTCCTCTTCCTCATCCCGATTTCCCTTGCCGGGGCCGAGCTGGCGACCGGATGGCCGGAGGGCGGCGGCGTCTATGCCTGGGTCAAGCAGGCATTCGGCGAGAAGGGCGGGTTCACCGCGCTCTTCTGCGAGTGGTCGAACAACCTTGTCTGGTTCCCGACCGTCCTCTCGTTTGTCGCGTCCACGCTGGCTTTTGCCCTCACTCCTGCGCTGGCAAACAGCTCATGGTACATGTTCACGGTCATGATGATCGCGTTCTGGGGCACGACAGCGATTGCGTATTTCGGGGAAGAGGTGTCCACGAAGTTCAGCAACATCGGGGTGATACTCGGAAGCATTATCCCCGCGATCCTGATCATCCTCCTGGGACTCTGGTGGCTGGGATCGGGCCAGACACTGGTCCTTCCGCACCTGACCCTGGGGGCGATGATCCCGACAATCAATCTCTCCACCCTGCCGTTCTTCGCAACAATTGTCCTGCTCTTCGCGGGCATGGAGATGGCGGGATTTCATGCGCTGGAGACAAGAAATCCCCAGAAGGACTTTCCCCGGGCGATGGCGCTGTCGGCAGCAATTATCGTTGTCTGCACCGTCCTTGCCACACTTGCCATCGCCATTGTCATCCCCGCTGACCAGCTCAACCTTGCATCGGGAGTCATGCAGGCAATCCAGTACTTCTTCAACGCTGCCCATATCCCCGGGCTCGTGGCGCCGATGGCTGTGCTGATCACCCTTGGGGGGGTCGTGTCGCTGGCAGCCTGGCTGATCGGCCCGGCAAAAGGGCTGGGCATCGTGGCCGAAGAAGGTAACATGCCGCCGATGTTCAACCGTACCAACAAGCACGGGGCGCCGGTAGCCGTGCTCGTCATCCAGGCATTGATCGGTTCGGTCATCTCCCTCCTGTATGTATTCCTCCCGTCCGTCAACCAGGCCTACTGGATCCTCTCGGCAATGACCGTGGAACTGCTCTGTATCGTGTACATCCTTGTCTTTGCTTCCGTGATCAAGTTGCGGTACAGCCAGCCGGACAAGCCCCGCGCTTTCACGATCCCGGGAGGGAAGGCCGGGGTCTGGGTTGTCGGCGGGCTGGGGCTGTTCGGTACTTCCCTTGCATTT
Source organism: uncultured Methanoregula sp. (assembly GCA_963676405.2). Taxonomy (GTDB): domain Archaea; phylum Halobacteriota; class Methanomicrobia; order Methanomicrobiales; family Methanospirillaceae; genus Methanoregula. The sequence continues at coordinate 184,157 of CAXXQB010000017.1, read as the reverse complement.
ATCGTCGGACTTATGCCCCCATCATTCTTCTCGTCCAACTGGCTCACATACGTATTCTCTGTCCTCCTTGGCACCTTCCTTCTTGCCGTGCCACCGCTCGTATTCCTGAAATTCAGACAACCCGGCTGGCTTATGCTTGCGGGGCAGGTCGAGGTGAAAAAATGACCAGATTAATTTACAGGCTGCACACCGGGGGATGCCCATGACCATGACACCCCGGCTCGAACACGGCCTTCTGCTGTTCCTTATCGTGATGATACTGGTCCCGGTCGGGCTAATCATCTTTGTATCCAGCGAAGTACCGTATCGCATTGTTCCCGGCGACCCGATCATGGAGGCCGCACAGGCATCGGGAATTATCGTGACCAGCGTTAAGGATACCACGTGGAACCTGCCGGGTGCAACCGGCGGAAAGATGTATACCCTCTCAGACAGTGCAGGGAATGTCGTCACGGTCTCGACGCAGGCATTTGACAGCGCAGAGTCCCGTGATGGGGCCATCCGCATCTACAATGCCCATCCGGTGGGAAGGGGAAGGCCGGTGGGGAGCTTGATCGTCATTGGCCAGCATCTGATCTACGCAACGCCAGCTAACAGCCCCATCCTGAAACAGATTGCACCGGAACTGAAAAAGAAGATCCCGCACTGATACAAAACAGAGCATGGGATCCTCCTTCCGCTTTTTTGCCGGGCCTGTCCCGGGACGAAAAAATGATTAACTTGGATATCATTCGAGATGAAACGAGAGCGGGGATTGTTGGGTGTATCGTTATGTTATGTCAATGATGAACGTTTCACTCCTGTATCATAATCGAGAACCCCTTCGCAGGTGAAAAGAATTGCAAGCCCTGAATAAAGCGATCTTCAGTCAGTGAGTGCTAGGGATTATAGCGATACATTGGCACTTCACGTCTGACGAATTTTTGCGTCAATCCTCTTTCTTGTTGCGTGTCACTAAGCCAAGATCGATCTCGTGAACAATAGACTCCGCTTTCTGGATGAGCTCTTCGGGAATTTCCGAGAGTCCCATCTCCATCCGTAACTCGACCTGTTCGGATAATTCCCGGGCTTTCCCCTTCACATCGCCATGTGCATAGTGGATAAGGTCCTGGAGATAATTATAGGAATTCGCAAGGTCTCCGGTTCTCAAATGTGTCAGGACGAGTGCCCCGGTCAGGTGAGCAGATCGTGAATAATCATGGGTAGTAGTGCTGATTTTCAACGATTCCGTATAAGCAATCTGGAGGAACTTTGCAAGGGCTCTTTCGAGGATAACGACCGACTGGTACCGTTCTTTTGGATCCTTTGCCAGGCACTGCCTCACAACCGGGTCAAGCACTTCTGCTCCCGGTTGGATCTCACCCGGGGGTTTTGGGTCTTTTGTCATGATATTTTTCCTGATACCAATCATGCTCTCCCCTTCAAACGGCAGTTTGCCGGTCAACAGTTCGTAGAAGATTACCCCCAGCTGCCAGATGTCCGTTCTTTCGTCCTTCAGGCCACCACTGATCTGTTCCGGGGCTGCATAGGTCAACGTAAATGCCATCGAAGTCGCGGTTGTCACCTCAGTGAGGACCCGCGAGAGTCCCCAGTCCGATATCTTGGGAACGCCGTCTTTTATGAGAATGTTTCCGGGTTTGAGATCCCGGTGGACAATCTTCAGGGCATGGGCAAATTTGAGCCCTTCGCAGACGTTGAAAAGTATCCATGCCGCTTCTTCGGGATCAACGGGTTTCTTTATGTCTGCAAGTGCGTTATCACAAGCCTCTTCTTCGAGATACGGCATTGGCATGATGTTGAAGTCATACAGCTTCACGATATTCGGGTGACTCAGTTTTTTCCAGGTCTGCATCTCGGCGATGAACGTCTTTCCGGTCAAGGTGTCAAGATAGAGGGGGATCTTGACCACGATGGGAGTCCCATCGGGCCTCTTCGCCCGGAATACCCGGGCAAAGCCACCTTTGCCGAGGTAGGTCCACTCGGGATAGATACCCGCAAGTTCCGGGGGGAGAGTATCAGGTTTCGTCCTCTGAGCAGGGCTCTCTTTAGGAGCAACAGGTTTTGATCTGGCCAGACGGACAGGTACTGGCGGTGTCTGTTCAACGGAGTCAACAGGAACGATCGCAGGAGAGACAACACTTTCGTCCATAAGCGCTGCAGTGGCCACTTCGTTGTTCTCCATGCAGGTTTCGGCCAACCGGTTGAGTACGGCATGCAGGGTTGTTAAATTATACTGCAATGCCTTTTCAGCGGTCTCTTTCAGATGATCCTGTGCCAATTCATACGCTTCTTTGGCCTCAAGATATCTTCGTTTCGCATAGAACAGGTCGGCTTCCCGCATCATCTCCTTTCCCTGTGCGAGCCGTGCGGTAACAAGTCCTTTCTTTGCCTCCTTTAAGAGGGATGCAGCATCAGAGATCTTAACAATATTCTCTTCCAGTAACCGTATCGCAAGCGTGTAGTAATTCTCCGCAACGACATACTTTTTGTTCCCGGAAGAACCCGCACCCTCGCTGATGAGAGCATGGGTCTTACCGATGATGACCGACTCGATCCCGGCATCCACCCGGGTGATCTTCTTTTTTATTTCCGGTTGATCGCCAGTGAGCCCTTTCTCCCCGGCAAACGCGAGTGCCTGGTTGAAGTGCTCTTTTGCCTGCTCGTAATCGCGCTTTGCATCGTCAAACTTGTGGGTCCGATAGTGTTTATCCGCTGACGCAGCCTTCTGATCGCCAGCTTGGACAGATTTTGCCAGTTGCCTCCTGTTGAGTGCTACTTCGCTCTCTTTTATGTGTCCGCGGATCGTCTCTTTTATCTTTGATATCGTTTCGATCTGGTTGGCATCGTTGTCATGCCGTGCAAATTTTTCTGCCTCATCATAGATCGCAAGGCTCTGGCTCCAGAGTTTTTGTGCACCGGTATATTTTTTCGCTCGGAACAGTGCGTCGGCTTGTATCTCGAGGTTTTTTGCTTCTGCGGATATGGAATCGAGGTTCGTGTCCACAAGTTCTTTTGCCTTTTTAATCGATTCGATGGCTTGTTTGAAGTCTCCTTCGTCAAGATACCGGTAGGCTTCTGATGTCAGCCGCACCGCTTCATCTGCTTTAATGTGGTTGAGATGCACATGGATCTGTTTGGTAATGCCATCAATACCATTCTTTATCCTGATTTTGCGGCGTTGAACCTGCATTTCACGATACTTCTTTTTCCAGGCACCGATCTTTCCCGATACAATGAGGGAGATAACTACGAGAATTACCCCGGCGATAATGATGGGTATCCGGTTCCGGATAATAAAGGGAGCGAAATAATACATTACACCGATGATTACGACGATTGCGAGGATGACGCCCCCTGCCACCAGACCGGTATAAGATCTCGACATTTGTATGTGCAGTCCCTAGGGTTCTGTTGTAAATTTTCTTAGTGCTCTTGGAAGATATCAATTCCGCGAATACTGGTGTGCGAGAAACGAGGAATTTAAGTCTTTCTTTTCCTCACGGGACAGACCCACGGTCTTCGTATTGGGAACACAACCGCATCGAAAATGAAGTACCCATTAAGTAATACCTCATCGAACAGTTTATTGCGACAAGTACATGCTTCCCTCACACCTGACAGATCCGGAGATTACGCCCTCTCAATATCTGCCTGTACCGGGAAGGGAGCCGGAAAATCCTGCACATTGTATCATTCGGATCGAACACCTGACCAAAGTCTTCAGGTCAAAGGTAAAAACAATAAAAGCGGTCGATGACATCTCGTTTGAGGTTCACCGGGGCGAGATCTTCGGGCTTTTAGGTCCCAACGGTGCGGGCAAGAGCACGCTCATACGGATCCTCACCACCCTCCTGCGCCCGACTTCGGGAACCGCCTTTCTCGATGAATACGAACTGGGGCGCGATCCGGAAAAGATCCGTGCGATCATTGGTGTCTGCCCGCAGAACAGCACGCTGGACGTCGAACTTACCGCATACGACAACCTCGAATTCTACGGGGAACTTGTCAATATCGACAAATGTGTCCTTGATGCACGGATATGGCAGCTCCTGGAGATGACCGGGCTATCAGACCTTGCCCGTGCACGGGTGGGAACGTTCTCCGGTGGGATGCGGCGTAAACTGGAGATCGTACGCGCTTTCATCCACCACCCGCTTATCCTGTTCCTTGACGAACCGACGATCGGGCTTGACCCGGAAGCCCGTCGCGAGGTCTGGCAGCAGATCGCCAAACTGAACGATGAAGAAACAACGATCATCCTCACCACGCACTACATGGACGAGGCTGAGAAACTCTGTAACCGCATCGCGTTCGTTGACCGGGGGCGGCTCATCGCCCTTGATAATCTCGAAAACCTCAAACGCCTGATCCCGGAAGGCGATTTAATCGAGATCGGGTTTGACACGATCGACGAGGCGATGATCTCTGCTATCCGGGAAAATACTCTGATTAATTCGGTTGAAGTAAAAGATCAACTACTGCTCATTTCGGCAAAGAACGGGTCGAAGGTGTTGCCGAAGATTGTAGAAATATTTGAAAAATACTCAGTTCCCATGACCTCCATCTCTATACGGTCTCCCTCGCTCGAAGACATCTTTATCCATCTCACCGGGAAGAACCTGGAAGATGGCAGGAGCCATGATGAGAAACCGGCTCGCGGGGGGCACCCGCCATGATCCGGGGCACGGTAGCGATCTTCAAGCGGGACTTTAAAAAATTTTTAAGCAACCCGTTTGTTGTCGTAATGACGCTCATGATGCCCATTATGTATCTCGTCATCTTTGGGAATGCCATGGGCGGGACGATCAGTCATATACCGGTTGCGGTTGTCCAGGAATCGCCCCCGTACACGGAAACGCCACTCTACACGAGTGCTGTCGTTGAACTCAACCACATAACCCAGAAAGACCCCTATCCCAAGATGCTGGATGTCACCGTGTTTGACGATGAAAACGCAGCAAAACGGGCACTTGCAAAAGGGCAGTACTCTGCAGTAGTAGTTTTTCCGTCAGAGATTTCCAATGATCATGCCGTCAGGCTGTACGTTGACAGCTCGGATTCAATCACCCCCTCACTCGTCCAGTCGGCAGTTGCCGGTGTGCTTGCCAAACTCGGGGCACACAACCCGGTGCAGGTCAACCGGATCTACGGGGATATTGTCTACATCCAGTTCTTCGGTGTGAGTGTGATCATGATGGCGATCTTTACATCGACAATGTTTGGAGGCGGGATCGCGCTGATCCGTGACAGGGAAGCCGGGATACATGAGGGATACCTTGTTACGCCGGTGAAACGGACAAGTGTTATCGCCGGGATCATATCGAGCGGCACTGTACGGGCATTTATCGCCGGATTCACGATCTTTATTATCGACATCCTGATCACGGGCATTGTTATCCATAGCATACAGGAATTTCTTTTGATCCTGCTCGTGATACTCATCACCTGTGTCGGTGTCACGAGCCTTGTCGTTTCGTTTGCCTCCCGGTTCTCCGCCCAGCAGGAGTATGCGTCGGTCATCGCGTTCTTAAACATCATACTTTTTATGACGTCAGGGGCGTTCTACCCGGTGATCGGGATGCCTGACTGGCTGCGCTGGATCACCGTGATCAACCCGGAGTACTACGGGGTGGACGCGCTCAGGGGAATCATCCTCCGTGGGCAAGGACTGGATGTCATCGGGATCGATCTGGTGGCACTGCTGCTCTTCTCCAGCGCCATGTTCATCCTTGGGATCCTGACTTTCAGGAGAACGATGGAATGACTTTATCCGGAGCACTGCGCAGGAGCGGGACCTCCCCGGATCCGGTCGGGGATATCACCCCATTAACGGTATGTAAGGTGGCAGGAGCCTATGCCAATAATGCTCAACAATGCGCCATGCTATCCATCGCGTTGACGGAATAGGTATACCCCATGACCAAAATATATATAAGAATACTTTTGAATGGTACGGAGAATTAAGGAACACCCCGATGATTTTCATGAGTGCAAAAAAAAGAAATATTCATACCAATAACCGATTCGGGACTTCACGCAGTGTTGGTTTGCTTAGGCGGGGACCAGCTTACTGGCAGATCTGCCTTATTAGTATCGCCCTCTGTTGTATGACAATCGCTCCGGTAATGGCAGGAACGAAGTTCATGACGGGCAGTCCTGATCTTACTGCATATCTCTCTGGGGCGAACGAGGTAGGTCCGGGAGACGACCTTATCCTGTCAGTGGTCATCGACAACAAAGGACTCATGGAGTACTCATTCACCCAGACCGGGATCATGAACCGGGATGATCTCCCGAATACGGCAAAGCACCTGATCGTCAGTCTCGATTCTGGCGGTGCCCCGCTCATCATTAAATCCGATGCCCAGATGCTGGGTGACTTAATGGCGAGTAACAGTGCGACAGCAAAGTTCACTATCAAGGTCAACCAGGATGCGGCGTCCGGGGTGTACAACCTGCCGGTGAATTTAAACTATACCTATCTCTATGAGGCAGACCAGTATGGAACCGAGATGCTGCAATACATCTACAAGACCGTTAACACGACCTTCCAGCTCCCGATCAAAATAAAACCCGAGGTGCAGATCAGCGTGCTTTCAGTCAGGGCGGAGCACCTTAACGTCGGGAATGAAGGATACCTCCTTCTGTCGGTGAAGAATGTCGGGCACGAGAATGGACAGAAGGCAATCATCAAGCTCGCCCGCAATGGTCAGAGCCCGATCATCCCAACCGAGAGCAGTGCATACATCGGGGATTTTCCCTCAGGTGCGACGGCAGACTGCCGGTTCAAGGTGACGGTCTCCAGCGATGCGGAAGCGAAGTCCTACCCCATCGACGTCTATGTGGATTATAAAAATTCAGAGGGGGACTTCGTCAGTTCCGATACCGACACGATAGGTGTGCCTGTCGGCAAGAAGATAGACTTCAATATAACATCCACTCAGTCACAGGTCGCTCCCGGGGAGAAGAAGGTGATCCGGGTCGTGTACCAGAACACCGGGGGAGCTACGGCATACAGCGTGCAAGCCAGGATCAGCGCTGTTGACCCGTTCACAAGTAACGACGATACTGCATTTTTAGGTACCCTCGCCCCCAGCGAATCGCGTGAGGCGGACTTTGTTGTCTCGGTTGACAAGGCTGCCACCGTCAAGGAATATGGTCTGGATTCAGAAGTACGGTACCGGGACGCGCTCGATAACACCGTCATCTCAAACCCGATGAAAGTACGGGTACAGGTCATTCCTGCAAAGAGCATTGTTGAGCAGCTTTCGAATCCGCTCGTTCTCGGTATCATCGCAGTCGTCGTTATCGCGGGGGGTTATTTCCTCTACCGCCGGCGCAAGAAGGCAGAATAACTGCCGTTTTTTTTTGATGGGGCAGATCGACACGGGACTATACAAAAAATCCGGATACCCGGCAAAGAGACGATGGTATGCAGGGAAATACCAGTGCATGACCCGTACAGGAACAGACCAACTGTAGTTCAGGAATGACATGATCGATACACTCTTTGCAAAGATTGCCGGGACCATTACCAGACGGCCGAAACTGGTTGCTGTATTTATCCTTGCCCTCTTCTGCATCGGTATTTACGGCATGACCCAGCTCAGCATGGAGACGGGATGGAAGACCTATGTATTCAAGGACTCTCCTGCAGGGACCATTGAGCAAAAATATGATGAGGACTTCAAGTCGGATACGATTATCCTCATTATCGAAGCCGGTGACCCGCTCGCCCCGGAAGTCCTCACGTATATCGATAATCTCGAAACTGTGTTGCGGCAACAGCAGAATATCAAGAGCGTACAGAGCATCACCGATGTCCTGAAGATGTACAATGGGGGAACGCGCCCCGCATCGCGGGCTGACACGGACCGCATTGTCAATTCACTCCCTGAGAGCACCCGTGCCCTGGTCTATCCCTCCAATGTGCTGACACTCGTGCAGATTAAGCTCACGCCCGGCTTGTCGGATACGGTCCAGAAATCCGTTCTGACGAATATGGGATCGGTTGTGGACGCATCCACGGCGCCACCGGGTGTGAAAGTCGAACTTTCCGGTTCCCCGGCATTTACCCAGCAGATGACTGCAGGGCTCATGAGTAACATGGGCATCCTCATCGGGGGTGCGATGGTCCTGATGATTATTACGATGGGGATCCTCTTCGCATACGTCCGGTACCGGTTCATGCCGGTCCTGCTTGTGGCGATTGGTCTCGTGACCTCACTTGGCCTGATGGGAATTGCCGGCATCAGTCTGAACATGGCAGTGATCGGGGCCTTCCCGGTCCTGATCGGTCTTGGGATAGATTATGCGATCCAGTTCCATGCCCGGTTCGATGAGGAGGCGAGGAAAGGCTCACTTGAGGATGCGGTCTTTATCACCGTGACCCGCACCGGCCCTGCAGTCATGTACGCGATGCTGGCCACATCGATGGGTTTTGTGGCGATGTACGTATCGACGGTCCCGATGATCCGCTCGTTCGGTGTCGTCTCCATCATCGGCATTAATACCTGTTTCTGGATGTCCTGCATAGGTATGCCCACTATTGCCCTCCTTGTGAATTACAAGCCCAAGCCCCAACAGACCGGGCAGTGCTATGCCGTGGGAACAGATGCGTGCGATACGATCATCGATAACCCGAAAAACCGCGGCAAAAACGGAAAGAAAAGTTCCTTCTCGTATGGCCAGTTTCTCACGGACACTTCAGTTAAGATTGCGAAGAACCCGATACCGGTCCTGCTCGTGGCCGGGCTTATCGCCCTGATCGGGTTCCAGATCGATACAACCATCCCAGTTAGTTCTGATGAGAACGCATTTGTTCCCTCGGATATGCCGGCAAAGATCAACATGGACAAGGTGACCCGCGTCATCGGTGCAACCAATACTGCGGACCTGCTTGTCCAGGGCTCGCAAGTAACCGATCTCGACACCGTGAAATGGATCAAACAGTTCCAGGATTACGAATTGTCGCACCATACGGAAATAACCGGGGCGACCAGCATCGTCACGTACATCCTCCAGTATAACGGCGGCGTCATGCCGGAAACCCAGGCCGAGCTCAATGCCGTCCTCCAGAAGATCCCGGAGGATACACGGAAATCAGTCCTTAGTGACCCGATGTGCGGGATAATAAGATTCAGCACCATTAAAATCTCGATAACCCAGCAGAACGCTTTAAAAGAGCTGATTAAGAAGGATATTGCGTTTCTCCAACCACCTATCGGGATCTCGATAGAGCCGGCCGGGAACTTCGAGGTGACGACCACACTCTTAAGGGCAATGTCAGAATCGAAGGATACGATGACCATGCTCGGCTTTGTCTTTGTCTTTGTGTTCCTTATCCTTGTATACCGGCACCTGCATGCCGTTTCGCCGATTATTCCTATCATCTTCGTAGTCGGGTGGAACGCAGTCATGATGTACATCCTCGGCCTCACTTACAACCCGCTCACGGCGACGCTGGGGTCGATGACGATCGGTGTAGCAGCAGAGTACACCATCCTTGTCATGGAACGGTACGCGGAGGAGGAGCGGTTGCATGACCCGATCGCCGCCATCCAGGAAAGCGTGTCGAAGATTGGAACCGCAATCACCGTCTCCGGGCTTGCCACCTTCTTCGGGTTCTCGGCGCTCTGCCTCGCGACCTTCCCCATCATGAGCAACTTCGGCATCTCGACCCTGATCGCCGTGGCTTTCTCGCTCATCGGGGCGATCTTCATCATGCCCGCCGTGCTCTCGCTCGTAGGGATGTACACCCATCGGCGCAAATCCGGGAAGGCAGCATCGAATCCCCCCGCTATGGCGGAGAGCGAACTCTGACCGCACTTCTTTTATCAGAACCGATTTTTACCCGGGTCGTTGGGAGATCTTTTTACCCCCAAAAAGAGATCACTCTGGATAGAAGACGTACATGGCTCCTGATGGAACACATGCAGATAGGACTGGAAAACAGCGCGAATTGTTTTATAGTAATGGAGGGATTTTGCGATGGCGCCAGTAATTGAAGCACGGGATCTCACAAAAACGTACGGTGATACGACCGTGGTGGATCATGTAACGCTGTCCGTTGAGAAAGGAGCGCTCTTCGGGCTCTTAGGCCCGAATGGGTCCGGGAAGACCACCATGATCAAGATGCTGACCGGGCAGACCCGGCTCACCGCGGGTTCGGCTAACGTGCTCGGGCTTGACGTGGTAAAAAACCCTATTGGTGTCCGGGAGCGGGTAGGGATCATCCCGGAACAGGAGACTCCACCGAGTTTTCTTACCGCAACTGAGTACATGGATTTTGTCGGGGCAGTACGGAAGATTCCGGAAGTGCGGGAGAAGGCGGACTGGTGGTTCGATTTTCTGGAGTTCGGCGACCAGCGGGACATGCTCTGCAAGGACCTCTCGCGGGGCACCCGCCAGAAACTGATGTTCACGCAGGCGTTTCTCCACCGACCGACACTCGCCCTGATCGATGAGCCGCTCATCAACTTCGACCCGATCATGCAGCATAAAGTGAAGGACTTTCTCACCGGCTACGTACGGGATGGTAATACCATCTTCATCTCCACGCACATCCTCGGGATTGCAGAAGAGATCTGTTCGGAGTTTGCGATCCTGCATAAGGGAAAGATCCTTTATTCCGGTACCATTGCCGGGTTAAAGGAGAAAGGACAGAACCTCGATGAATTCTTCCTCTCGCTCGTCCGGGCGGATCACCATGTTTGAACTTTTTACAAGTATGGTAAAAGAGGAATGGCGGATCCACTCGACGCTCTTCGGGAACCTGTCCTTTGCGCTTTATCCCGTGATGATCTTCTGTATCGCCTGTATGGGCTCGTTCATTCTCCCACTTGTAACAGGAGTACTCCCGCAGGGCTCCCTTGCGATCATCCTCCATGCAATCCTCCTTTTGCTGGGCATCATGGTAGGAGGTTTCGGGCTTATGGGGATGGAGGTGATGAACCGGCGGTTCGGGCAGGCGAGCCTGCTCGCGTATTCCGCACGGAGCCTGCCCCTCTCGGAACGGGAGATTTTTCTTACGTTTGTCATCAAGGATATCGTCTACTATCTGTAGAGTGCCAGAGTTTCTGTCCTAAAATAGTGACAGTATTTATGTCCGCTTTCAAGAGCACCGAACAGGTGCTTGCGGGTGAAAGCGACCATGGAAATCCGGACCAAAGCAGTTGTATTCTATGAAGAAGGAATACGAAGTGCAAAGGAGATCGGAGAGACATATAACATCTCCGAAAGGACTGTGAGACGGTGGGCAAAGGCTCACAGTCATGACCAAGAGAACGGATTACAGCCAAAAAAGACCGGGCCGAAACGGTCTCCTTATGCACTATCCCTGGCGTTGGAACGCCGAATTATCCGACTCAAAGAGAAATATCCTGCATGGGGTGCCCGTCGTATAAAGCACCAGTTTAACCTCCCATGTTCCTGGCGAACCGTTCATCGAATCCTCAAACGACACGGCCTTCTCATTCGTGTTAAAGCTAAACCCCAACCAGCCGGGAAGCGATTCCAACGTCGACACGTTGACAGCATGTGGCAGGGCGATACTTTTCAGTTTCGTATCCGGGGAGTTGGCAAGATTTATGTCACCGGTTTTACTGATGACTGCTCACGTTATCGAGTGAAGAGCAAGGTCTATCTTCACAAAGATGCTGCCTCAGCGGTCAATGCTCTTCGCTGGGCACTCCGCACCGGACGAATCCCGCGTGAAATTTATCTCGATAATGGAAAACAATTTGTCGCCAAAGTTTTCAAAGCTGAAGCACAGAAACACGGAATCAAATTGATCTTCGGCCGACCATACAACCCAAAAGGTCGCGGGAAGATCGAACGCTATCACAAGACGCTCTACCAGGAACTCATCGCTCTCAAAGAGTTCCGTTCACTCAGTCATTTCAGAAGAGAACTCTGGAACTTTGACCACCAGTACAACCACTGGCGCAAGCAGGAGATCTTGGGATGGATGACTCCGGCTTCAGTCTATCACAACGAAATCAATTTCAACAAAGACCGAAAACATATCCAAAGCGGACATAAACTCTGTCAACAAATCGGACATTAATTGTGGCACTCTACAACTATCTGCTCCTGTGCGTCCTGCCTGTCATCTTTGGTTTTGCCGTGGCGTCGCCATTCATCCATGTTCCCCTCCGCACGCCCCTATTGCTATTTGTGACACTCACACTCTCATTCCTCACAGGTCTTTCGCTTATCTTCTTTCTCTCCACGGTTTATTCCCGGTCGAAACGAGCGCTCGCGGTTCTTTGTGCCTGCCTCGTGATCTGCGGGGCGATTATATACCTGTATAGCGGGATCAACCCTGCACTCCTGTTCCCCCCGCTCCCGCTCTTCTATGCATTCTCAGCGGGAGAATTCTTTATTGCGTGTGTGCTGATTCTTGTTCCGTCAGCGATTGCGGTTCTCCTTTTCAGCTCTGAGTATGCAAATACCACAAAAACGGTTTAAAAACTCTTTTACCTCCCTTGTCCAGCGTTTATCGTTTTTCCCCAATCCTCCGCTCGTGGCTAAAGACCTGCTCGACCTTGAACGGAGCGGATCGTTCACCGGGCAGGTTATATTCTCATTTTTAATTCCGCTGGGGCTCCTGTGGTTCCTCCTGTCGATTCTCGGGCGGCTCTTCCCGCCCGGTGGTATGCTCCTCCTTTTTGCAATCCTCACCGGGGTGATCGCGTCCACGATATATACGTGGCTCACTATGTCTGATACGTTCGGTGCATATGCCTGCCTCCCAGTCAGTGTCCGGACACTCCTTTCAAGCAAGATGACCAGTTTTACCGTCCTGCAGTTCATCCCGGTAGTGTTTATTATTATCGTCAGCATCGCCTCCGGCGGGACAGCGTATCTGTTCCCGGCACTTGCGCTGGCGCTTTCGGTGTCGTTTTACTCGTGTGCGGTGACCGTCTGGCTCACCGGGCTTGCGCCAAACGTGCTCGTGTACGATGTAAAAGTCCTCCTCGCATGGCTCTTTTGTGTGGGGATCGTTCTCTGTGTCCTTATTGTGATCATGTTCACAAACTCGTATTACGAGATTGCATCTGTTCTTCTCCTGCCCGTAGCGGCATGGCTTATGAAAGTTAGTTTTACACGATGGGATGGCAGGGAACAACAGGGATTTTAGAAGGGCTCCTCTTTAGTATCCAGGTCGGCAAACTGACTTTCATTTCCTCTGCCGCAAATAAAATTTTTCATAAACAGTTTTCTTCTGCCCGGGTTGGGCAGGTAAACCCGGAATCTGATCGTAACAATGACGTGAGATCGTGCTCCGATAGCCCACAAATGATAATGCCCCAGATCCCATTTGGATACCCTGATATTCATTCAGCAATAATCTCGTATAGCAAAGGGCACATGAAAGAGACGAATATTACTCTCGGGCTCATCCAGATGCAGGTCGGATCAGACCCGGGGGAAAATCTCAAAAATGCACTAGCGAAAGTCGAGGAAGCCGCACAGCGGGGGGCACAGGTTATCTGCCTGCCAGAGCTCTATTGCTCGCTATATTTCCCCCGGCAAATCGGAACTGATGCGACGGGGTGCGCCGAAACGGTTCCCGGAGTATCCACGCAGGCGTTTGCACAGCTGGCAAAAAGGCTTGGAACCGTCATCATCGTCCCGGTCTATGAGAAGACTAAAGAGGGTCGGTTCTCCAACGCTGCGGTCGTCATCGATGCGGATGGCAGTGTTCATGCACCGTATTACAAGGTGCATATCCCACAGGACCCGGGGTTTTTTGAGAAGGGGTACTTCTACCCGGGGAACCGGTATTCAGTGCATGCTACCCGGTATGGTCGCATCGCGGTCCTCATCTGCTTTGACCAGTGGTTCCCCGAAGCTGCACGGTGCGTCGCACTCGATGGCGCAGATATTATCATCTACCCCACGGCGATTGGGCAACCCCCGGAGGATCTTCCCCTTGAAGGCGACTGGCGGGAAGCATGGGAGACGATCCAGCGGAGTCATGCGATCGCAAACAGCGTCCACGTCGCCGCGGTCAACCGGGTGGGAACTGAGGGCGCCATACGGTTCTTTGGCGGGTCGTTTGTCTGCGATGCGTTCGGGAGAATGCTCGTCCGCGCCGGTGATGCTGAAGAGATTCTCATTGCGCCGCTTGACCTCACGATGAACCATATCGTCCGGGAATCGTGGGGGTTCTTCCGGAACCGTCGACCGGATACGTATAAAGGAGTCTGCGCCCCGCTACCGGGCGCAAGTGGCATAGTCCCTGCAATCCGGGCAGGAGATACACCGCGACAGCACGGGTTTTATATGCCTGCCGAGTGGGAACCACATGAATCGGTCTGGCTCTCGTGGCCCCATAACAAGATGACATTTCCCCGTCTCCGCGAGGTGGAGGATGCTTATACCGCGTTCATCGCCGCGCTTGCCGGATCTGAGCATATCAGTCTCTTTGTACCAACTCCTGCCGTGAACCGGATCGTCAAGGCACGCCTCCGCGCCTGCGGGGTTGACCTGTCAGATATCACCATAAGGACGACGACGTATGCGGATGTCTGGATCCGTGACTACGGTCCGACATTTGTTGTCAACCGTGCCCTCGGGATGTCTGCGATGGTGCGCTGGGAGTTCAATGCCTGGGGCGGGAAGTACGATGACCAGATTGCGGACGGGAAGATCCCTACCCTCATGAACCGGTGGCTCGATCTGCCAGTGTTCCCCGCAGGGATTATTCTTGAAGGCGGCTCAATCGACGTAAATGGCAGGGGTGTCGTGATGACGAGCCGTTCCTGCCTCTTAAATCCGAACCGTAACCCGAAACTCACCGAACACGACCTCGAGGAGCAGTTAAAGGAATATCTCGGGGCGGTGAAAGTCCTCTGGCTCAACAAGGGTATCTCAGGCGATGATACGGATGGGCATATCGATGATATCGCCCGGTTTGTGTCCCCGACGACGATTGTCTGTGCGTACGAGGAGAATCCCGGTGACGAGAATTACGCTGCCTTAAAAGAGAACTACGAGTACCTGTGCCGTGCGACCGACCAGGAAGGCAATCCGTTCACTATCGTGAAACTGCCGATGCCGGCACCGGTGGTTGATGGCGGTGAACGGTGCCCGGCGAGTTACACGAACTTTTTTATCGGGAACCGTGTCGTGGTCGTACCGGTCTTTGCCGACCCGCACGATGCCGAAGCCTTTATGATATTAGAGGGACTCTTCCCGGATCGGAATGTCATCGGCATCAATGCACGGGCAATGGTTGAGGGGTCCGGAACGTTCCATTGCGCGAGCCAGCAGCAGCCACGTCCGTGAATGTTCCTCTGGTTTTAGGTCACGATGGTGGAGATTCAACCGGTCATTCCCATGAGGGATGTTCCGGTTTTTGGTAATTATTTGGAACACCGTAAGGTGTCCCCCGGTACCGCTGTCCACGACGAAATGTAAGGATATTATACCAGAAACCACGAAATGTTAACGAGTTATCCTGGATATTTTCAGAACTAATCCCATTCACCATTATGACACTCGCAAAAGGCTGTATTCTCTGCAATAAAGGCGCAAAGATGGTGCTCTTTGTGACGGGACGCTGCCATCGCTCCTGCTGGTACTGCCCGCTCTCGAGTGAACGTAAAGGGATAGATATGGTCTTTGCAAACGAGCGCAAGATTGATTCTCCTGACCAGATCATTGCCATGGCAGAGAGCATGAGTGCGCTCGGGACCGGGATCACCGGCGGGGAGCCACTCCTCTGCCTCGACCGGGTTACGGAATACGCACGGCTGCTCAAGGAGCATTTCGGGCAGGACCACCATATCCACCTTTATACAGCACGGGCACCGACCGATATGGAACTGGCACAGATGCAGGGACTTGTCGACGAGATCCGCATGCACCCCCCGCGTGAATGCTGGGATACCATCGCTGACACTGCGTATATCCGTTCGGCACAGCGGGCAAAGGAGATGGGTTTTGATGTCGGTATCGAAGTCCCTGCGCTGCCCGGGCTCGAACTTCTTATCCCTGCAATGCCGTATCTGGACTTTTTAAACATCAACGAACTTGAATGGGGAGAGACAAACGCTGACGATATGCGGGACCGGGGATATGAGCTTGCGGATGGTGTGCACAATGCGGTCAGTGGTGCGAGAGTATGGGCGGATGCACTCGTAAAAGATGAAAAAGTCCACTGGTGCGCCTCTTCGTTCAAGGACTCCGTGCAGCTCCGGGAACGACTAAAAAGGATCGCGGAGAACACTGCTCGCCCGTTTGACGAGATCACTGATGACGGGACTGTGGTTTACGGTGTTCTTGAGCTCTACCCCAACACCCGCGACGAGGTTTTTGCACTCTGCACAAGAACGCTCGAACCCGACAGTTTTTCAGACTGCGGCGACCAAGTGGAGATGGCATGGTGGCTCCTTGCCCGTGATGCAGCGAAGATCCCGGGTAAAAAATACATCATCGAACGGTATCCCGACGGAGGCATGGTCGTCGAGGTGACACCCCAATGACCCTCCGCGCCGTATTAGAGCCGCTCTACGAGCGGTACCTCGCGATGCAGTGCCAGCACATGCCCTGCCATGTTGCCATCATACAGGATGGTAACCGGCGGTTTGCGGCACAGATGGGCATCGATACGGCAAAGGGACACCGTGCAGGCGCGGACAAGACTGAAGAGATGCTGGACTGGGCGCATGAACTGGGTATCAAGCACGTCACGCTCTATACGTTCTCCACGGAAAATTTTGGAAGGAAACCGGATGAGATTTTGCACCTGTTTGCAATTTTTAAAGAGAAGTTTCTCTCGGTTATCACCGATGAACGGGTGCACAGGTACAAAATCCGTGTGCAGATGGTGGGGGATCGTTCGCTTCTCCCGGAAGACCTGCGGTCAGCGGTGGAAGCGGCGGAATCTGCGACGAAGGACTATAACGGTTTTACATTGAATATCGCACTCGCGTACGGGGGGAGAAACGAGATCGTCCTTGCTGCACGGGAGATCATCAGCGAAGTACGGGAAGGTAAGATCGCTCCAGATCAGATCGATGTCGGGATGGTAGAAAAGCACCTGCACGGGGGCAAGGGTATCCCACCTGTTGACCTTATCATCAGGACCGGGAACGAGTACCGGACATCCAATTTCCTGCCATGGCTGGCGAACGGTCATGAATCGGCAGTGTATTTCTGTGCTCCATACTGGCCGCTCTTCCGGAAGATCGACCTGCTCCGTGCAATCCGAATCTTTGACCAGCGGATCGCGGCAAAGGCCAATTGACTGATCCGCCGGGTTCGTGCCGGAATGCAGATCGCGTACTATATTTTTTGGAACAACAGAAGAACTGGTGTGAGAACATGAGCGCCGGAAAGGGGAGCGAAGGTACGTGGCGGAAGACAGGGGTGTTAATACGGTCAGATATCATTGATGAGGCAGAACGACAGCACATCGACATCTCTTTTGAATGCAACGCGGCGCTCGCCCGAAGGCTGGGAATGGCATATACTGACCATCATTCCCCGGGTGCGGTTGAAACATTACCAGTAAGCAGCAGGGTGAATCCCATGCCTGCGGGCACTCCGATCCTCCACCCGGTGATCAATGCCGATGACCCCACGACCCCGGCAAAGGTCCTTAAAGAGAAGAAGGAATCGGCAAAAAAAACCCGACCGACACACCCTCCGGCAGCTGCTGTCGCTTCCGCGTCCCAGGAACCATCCGCTCCAATGGTACCGGCACCTCCAGTACAAGAGACACCCAAAAAACCTTCAGCGGACAGGAAAAAGAAAGCCGGCGCGATAAAAAAGTTCGTGAGCACCCGGATCGTCCGCACCGATGAGGGTAGCGGAACTGATGCGGTTATCCCAAAAGACGAACTCTACCAGCAGTTCGAGCGCTGGTGCCGGGAACATGCGATAAGCCCGGTCCCGGATCGCCGTTCGTTCACGGTCGCGCTCAAAAACCAGTGTGCGATCCCGGAACGATCCATTGGTGGCGTGCCGTACTGGGTGAACATCCGGTTAAAGTGAATCTCATTTCCCGAACCTGCGTATCCGCGACTGGTAGTCCCGCAGGATGCGCAGAAAATCGAGCTTCCGGAAATATTTCCAGTTGACGTCCGAGAAGAAGAGCTCGGAATAGACCGACTGCCAGATCAAAAAATCGGTTAGGTGGTCCCCGCCACTCTTTATCACGACATCCGGGTTGTACCGGAACGTGAGGTGTGATTCCAGTACGGCGTCATCGATCTTTTCCGGGGGGATTCCCTCTTCTGCCAACCGGCGAATGCACGCGGTAATCTCTTCACGCCCGCTCTTCCCTATCGCCACTACCACCTCCATGCCTTCACCGGATACCTCCTCGGTATCCTCGTAGTGCAGGAGGAGTCGTGCGACGGCGGACACATGCCGAATTTCCGGTAAATACATCCGCAGATCTTCAGGGGAAAGTGGGTTGATATGGAATGTCAAACCTGAAATAGCGGCATTATTACCCGGGGTTGTTACGTTTTCGGTTTTAACCATACCCTCCGAAATCTCGATGCACCATTGGGTAATCTCAACGATCTTTTCGGGTGCCACTGCCATGTCAGTGCCACTGATCATGAAACAGACCTGCCGTGGCAATATCTGGATTTGCCGGCGGAGCATCCATTCATAGAACCAATAGATCATTGCATATTTTCTTTGGTATGCCAAGGATAAGAGGGTTAGGACACCGCGATGTGGGGATACTGCTGGTCTCTCCCCACCCAAATCAATAAACTCCTCCCACACCCAGCTAAGACTGAGAACTCATGTTGCCATCCATGCGGGAAGATTACCTCGAAGCTATCCTCCTGTTTGCCAACCGGCATTCCACCCCTCCCTCCTGTCAGGATGTTGCAACAGCTCTGCATCTTCCGGAACCCGAAGTCAGCGCCCACCTCGCTGAACTTGCAGCGGGAGGTGACCTTACTTTATCCGGAACCGGTGCGGTAGTGCTCAGTGATACCGGGCGGGAAACCGGACAAAGTGTCATAAAAAAACACGAGACGCTCCAGTGTTTTCTTACCGAGATTCTTGGCATGGATTCATCGTTAGCGTCGCATGAAGCGTGCAGGATCGAGCATGCGGTTTCAGATGAGACAATCGACCGGCTCGGCAATTACCTCCGACCACCCGGAACACAGGTGAAAACATCAGGCAACCCTCCTGAAAATGCCGTGTACCGCTCATCCTACATAACCAACGATTCGGAGGCGATCTCCCTCACGCTTGCAGATTGTGAAGAGGGTGACCGGGTGGTGGTCTGTGCAATCTCCGGGCGGTCATGCGCCAAACGCCTCCTTGACCTTGGGGTAGTCCCCGGGCAGCAGGTATCAATAAAACGGAAATTGTCCAACCGGTCGCTTGTCGTGCAGGTGAAATCCTGTGATGTGGCACTCAGCCCGGAGATTGCATCTGCAATCTTCGTGGAGCGTGGTTGATGAAGATCGCACTTCTGGGTAATCCGGGAGTAGGAAAATCCCTGATCTTCAACCAGTTGACAGGTCTTGGCGTTGAAGTGAACAAATACCCGGGCTCGACGGTCACGCTTGAGTGCGGCAACGTCTGCTACAAAAAAGAGAAGATCGAACTGATCGACCTCCCCGGGGTTTACTCCCTTGACGGCAGCTCTGAAGAGGAGGTGCTGGTCCGGCGGTTCCTCGAAAAGAAGAGTGCGGATGTCATCATCGCAGTCCTCGATGCGACAAAGCTCGAGCGAAACCTGTACCTGCTCGCGCAGGTGGCAGAATATTCCCAGCCGATGATCGCCCTTGTAAACAGGATTGATGATGCAGAGGGTGAAGGGCAGGTTGTCGATACCGGAAGACTTGCCGAGATCATAGGGATAGAGGTTCTCCCGACGGCCGCGTCTCTGGGAAAAAACATCGACCGCATCCTGCCGCTTGCGCGCTCTTCCGCCCGCGAACCGGTGCTCTTTGTTCCGTACGATCACCATGTTGAGGCAGCGACGCGGACGCTTGAAAAGACGATGGGTACCCCACGGTACAAAAATCTGCTCGCATTGCAGGAAGAGGGGGACGAGCTGGCCCTGCGGGATGCAGCGTTGTCTATTTCGAGAGAGATCGAGCAGCGTCACCGGATGTCAGTCAGCCAGATCATCGCCACGAACCGCCACAACTTTGCGAGGATTGTTGCTGAAGAAGTGGTAAAAAAAAAGCCCGGAGAAGCGGCAGTTTGATCTTGACCGCGTTCTCACCCGTTCATTCCCCGGGATCCCGCTGCTCTGCCTCATCCTTTTTTCGCTCCTGTTAGCCGTTTTCGTTATTGGTTCAGCGATGGAGGCGGTGATCGTCCAGACATTTACCGCATTCATCATCAATCCGTTTTTGACGCTCGCCATTCCCCCGTTATTCCAGAGGCTGGGTTTTTCGGTCCTTGTGGCGCTGGAAGCGGGTCTCGGGATCGCATTTCCCTTTGTGTTCACGTTCTACGTCGGTCTCTCCATCCTTGAAGACACAGGATACATGACCCGGGCGGCTTTCCTCGCCGATCGTGCAATGCACCGGATTGGGCTGCATGGAGAAGCACTGATCCCGATGGTGATCGGTTTCGGCTGTACAGTACCGGCGGTGTTGAGTCTCCGCCTCTTAAAAACCCGACGCGAGCAGACGATCGCTGCGTTCCTGATCACTATGGTCCCCTGCTCCGCAAGGACGGTCGTCATCGCAGGAATCGTCGCTGCATTTGTCGGTATCTTCTGGGCGTTCTCTATCTACCTTGTTGTCTTTGTCCTGATCATCATCACCGCGGTTGTCCTTTCCCGGATGACCCCAGGCGACCAGTTCGGCATGATCGTCGAGATGTCCCCCTTGAAAATGCCCCGTGCCCGGCTTGTCCTCCAGAAATCATGGCTTCGGATTAAGGAGTTCCTCTTCATCGCCATGCCATTACTTATCGCGACGAGCATCGCGCTCGGTCTGTTCCAGTATTTCGGGCTGATCGATGCATTCCAGCAGGCGGTTGCCCCGATCACTATCTCGCTTCTGGGGCTTCCTGCGTATGCATCCACCGCACTCCTGTTTGGGATCTTCCGGAAAGAACTTGCCTTTGAGACGCTTGCGGTGCTTGCCGGGACTGCGGATCTCGGCTCGGTGATGACATCAGTCCAGCTCTATACGTTTGCCCTTGTGAGCGTACTCTTTATTCCTTGCATATCGACCATTGCTGTCCTGTACCGGCAGATGGGCGCTAAAATAACCATCCTTGCATCCGTATACACGGTCCTCCTTGGGATGCTGATAGGAGTGCTTATAAACCTTCTGATGAAATAATCAAACAATAAATGTACTTTTACAAGACGGGAATCGCACAGATTGACGGGATTTCCGGGGGAATTGAGGCAGGAACAAACATCCTCCTGCTTGCACCTCCCATGAGTTCTGCGGAGCAGCTGGCATACGCAATCATCAAACCCGGTCCCGGGGAGTATTCCATTGTGCTGTCCACCAATGAACGGGCAGCGGAAGTGGTGGATTTCTTCAAATCTGCCGGTTGCGACAAGAAGTTTATCGGGGTGATCGATGCGATCACCAAGAGTTCAACCCCGGCAACTGCGGATACCCCGCGACTGACGTTTGTTTCAAGTCCCACAGACCTTACCGGCATCGGGATAAAGTTCTCCAACATGATCGAGTCGATCTTCGAAGGAACGTTTGCTGACGGGGAGACCGGGCTGTTCCCCCCCCCAATCCGGTTCTGTGTCAACTCGCTTTCTACCCTGTTGATGTACCGCAAACTCGAAGTATTGTACCAGTTTCTTCATATACTCACCGCAAAACAAAAGAGGATCGAGGGGGTTGCCATCTACCTCCTGAACAACGAATCGTTTGATGACAAGACGCTGTCCCTTATCAAGCAACTGATGACGGGTGTGATTGAAGTAAAAGTGGATGGGAACGACAATTATTTCCGTATAATGGGTATCAGGGGAACCCAGGCAGACTGGCAGAAATTCACCGTCAATAAGGGGCAGGTGACGATAGTACCATGATATCAACGGGAATGGTCGGGATCGATGATATGCTGGGTGGTGGCATACCGAGGGGAAGTAAAGTCCTCTACAGCATGGAGCCCGGCGTGAACGGACAACTATTCATGATATCAGCGATCTACGAGGCGCTCGCAAAGGATCTTTCATGTCTTGTTATCCTCCCTCACACGACGGTCGATGCATTCCTGCACGATGCAGCGAACTTACGGGGCAGCATGCTGCAGATCACCGGGAAGAAGATTGCTTTTATTGATATGATCGACCGGGAACGGATACAGCGGAGTGCCCCGACCCGGGACGCAGCTGAAAACGAATGGCGGGCGAGGATCAACAAGCTCTGCAAAGAGAACCAGACGGAAGTGATCTTCGGGTATTTCGATGTAATGTACGAAGAGTTCGGGCTTGAGCGGGGATTTAACCTGCTTGAGTCCTGCCCCTCTGACAAAAACCCCCACAATCATCATCGAACACCTTAATTTCGAAGGAAATCATCTCCTCGAACAGTTCATTGAGAAATTGTCATTTGACCTTGTCGTATCGATCAGGGCAACCTTCGGTCTGTTCCCCCATTTTAATTTCTTCACTTTCGTGCACACTTCATGGACACCGATGCAGAAGCGTTCGGTTCCTTTCATCATCTCCAATGGTCGAATCGTTCCGTATATCCCGAAAATTGTGATTACGGGTCCTCCGGAATCCGGTAAATCCACCTTTGTGGCAACCGCATCCGAACGTGTGCGTTCCATCGACAGGACAGGGATTTCCGATGACACGACCACAATTGCCATGGACGTTGGCTGGCTGCACTGGAAGGACTTTGACATTACCCTTTACGGGACGCCCGGGCAATCCCAGTTTGACCTTTCACTCCCGATGATTCTTAAAAACGCGATGGGTGCCGTTATTGTTGTTGATGTCACAAGACCCGACAGTTTCGCCCGGGCAAAACATCTCATCACCCTCATCTCGGAACGGCGGATGCCACTTGTCATTGCCGCAAACAAGAACGATCTTCCTCACAGGATGAACGAAGTGGAAATCCGGACTGCCCTTGACCTTAAGAAGAACACGCCCGTCTTCTTCATCTCTGCAAAGCGAAACGAGGATGTCCGGTTTGTACTTGAATCACTGGTGGATTTCATTACCCAGTTTTCCTATTAGGCGGAGAGGAGCCCCGTGATTCACGCTCATTTTTTGTCTGTACCGGAGGGCTATTTGTGCTGACCTTCATCGGGCTGGGGCTCTACGACAAAGAGGACGTCTCGGAAAAAGGGCTTGCCCGGATCAGGACTGCCAACGACATATTTTAGAATGTTACACGTCCCGCCTGATGGGTACGACCATGAGCGAGCTCGAAAAATATTATGGCAAGCCGGTACACCCGCTCTACAGGGCGGATGTGGAGCAGCATCCTGAAGAGGTCCTCGATTGTGCAGCACGGGGAAACGTTGTATTTCTCTGTGCGGGAGATCCGATGGTCTCAACAACCCATGCAGATCTCCGCATGCGTGCCGGAAAACGAGGCATACAGACGGAGATCATCCATGCAGCTTCCATCGCAAGTGCTGTCTGCGGGCTCTCCGGGCTCCAGAACTACCGGTTCGGTAAAGCGTGTTCGGTGCCGTTCCCGCAGAAAAACTGGTCTCCCACATCCCCGATCGACGTGATCGCACAGAACCAGAAAAACAATCTGCACACACTCGTGTATCTTGACATCCAGGATGACCGGTACATGACGGTAAACGAAGCGGTGGAGATCCTTGAGTTGCTGGCGCGAAAAAACAAGATCGAGATCCCGCTCTATATTGGCATTGCCCGTGCAGGATCGGGTGCACCGGTAGTCAGGGCCGGAACGGCAAAAGAGATCAGTGCCGGGGAGTTTGGCCCACCGCTCCACATTCTTATCATCCCCGCTGAACTGCACGACATGGAACGGGAATACCTGGAGATGTTTGCCGGATTATGAACCTTGTTGACTGCGGAAAACTCCTCTCCGCTGGGATTGAAAGTTCGGTCATTGTCAGCCCGGAAAAAACACCTCTCGCTCTTGCGGCAGGAACAGTCCTTGGCATGGCACGTGCCTATTCAAAAGACGGGGACACGTTTTATGCCGCTTGTGATCGAGTCAATGCACTGGCAAGCTACTGGTACGGGTTTGGCTGGCTGCATTTTGGTTATGCCTATGGGCTTTTTGCTATGCCCGGAACAGCTATGAACTGCTGTCCGTTCCAGGGACTATGTGGGAAACTCCCCGCGACATTTGCCGTAAAACTCACCGAAAAAACCACCCGGTATGCACGCCTGCTTGAAACTGCACGAACATCCATCGTCCCGGCGCCGGACCCTGCAACAAGCGCCCACGACTTTTGCTGCCGTGTCCTCGTGATCGTGGGATGCTACGCTTCGCAGGGCATATATTACCAGAAAACGGGTTATTGTGAGGATGCGCTTTCCTGCTTCAGTTACGGGCATGGCTGGCTGGATGCAGCGGTTCGATCCGGTCTGTTCCGGATCACCCGGGAACGTGCGCTGTTTACCGTCTGACCTGCCAGTGCAGATAAATCCTCCCCCGATCTCTGGCATTCTGCTGCAGGAAAGCACCTATGATGCCAGAACACCCCGGGCAGTTCAGGCATCACCGAACTCGGGGCGACTTCCATGTATGCCATCTTCATCCCGGCATCGATTGTCGGGATATTCGTCGTGATCTGGCGGGTCGTCCTCTATTACTTCAATATCGCCCTCGGGATTCTTGCGAGTATTATCATTGTCCGCCGTGAAACAGAAGTCCCGTAAGTCCAGTCACCTCAACTCTTATCTGGGATAACGGCAATCTTTCTCACGGGCATGGGTCAGGTCAGGTGTAAGGTAAAAGGGGTCTTTGTCGCAAAAAACGAGGTCGCCACGGTACCGGTGGTGCTCTTAAATGATAAGGACGATCACTGTTTACCTATCTTTATCGGGCTGTGGGAAGCGGTTGCCATCAACAGTGCAATCAACCGTGAAGTCTTTCCCCGCCCGTTCACCCACGACCTTTTTTCCGACCTGATGGGAAAATTCGGCATCACTCTTGGGGCTCTCCGGATCGACAGCGTTGAGAACGGGGTCTATTTTGCAGAAATCGTCTGTTCCGGAAACAATCATGAAGAGAGTATCGACTGCCGCCCCAGTGACGGGATTGCGATAGCCCTGCGCGGGGACGCACCTATCTTTGTGGAGGAGAGTGTACTCGCTGCTGCCGGGCAGGCATTCGCAGATCTTCCCGACTTAATCGAACTGTCCACATTCCTGCAAAAATAGGACATTCTCACACGTGCAAGGGACACTCGTAAACCATATGCAGCTTTTTATGCCGGGACATCTTCCCCTTTTACCTAATTGTAGAGTGCCACAATTAATGTCCGATTTGTTGACAGAGTTTATGTCCGCTTTGGATATGTTTTCGGTCTTTGTTGAAATTGATTTCGTTGTGATAGACTGAAGCCGGAGTCATCCATCCCAAGATCTCCTGCTTGCGCCAGTGGTTGTACTGGTGGTCAAAGTTCCAGAGTTCTCTTCTGAAATGACTGAGTGAACGGAACTCTTTGAGAGCGATGAGTTCCTGGTAGAGCGTCTTGTGATA
This sequence comes from uncultured Methanoregula sp., assembly GCA_963676405.2. Classification (GTDB taxonomy): domain Archaea; phylum Halobacteriota; class Methanomicrobia; order Methanomicrobiales; family Methanospirillaceae; genus Methanoregula. The sequence continues at coordinate 158,517 of CAXXQB010000017.1, read as the reverse complement.
GCGTTCGATCTTCCCGCGACCTTTTGGGTTGTATGGTCGGCCGAAGATCAATTTGATTCCGTGTTTCTGTGCTTCAGCTTTGAAAACTTTGGCGACAAATTGTTTTCCATTATCGAGATAAATTTCACGCGGGATTCGTCCGGTGCGGAGTGCCCAGCGAAGAGCATTGACCGCTGAGGCAGCATCTTTGTGAAGATAGACCTTGCTCTTCACTCGATAACGTGAGCAGTCATCAGTAAAACCGGTGACATAAATCTTGCCAACTCCCCGGATACGAAACTGAAAAGTATCGCCCTGCCACATGCTGTCAACGTGTCGACGTTGGAATCGCTTCCCGGCTGGTTGGGGTTTAGCTTTAACACGAATGAGAAGGCCGTGTCGTTTGAGGATTCGATGAACGGTTCGCCAGGAACATGGGAGGTTAAACTGGTGCTTTATACGACGGGCACCCCATGCAGGATATTTCTCTTTGAGTCGGATAATTCGGCGTTCCAACGCCAGGGATAGTGCATAAGGAGACCGTTTCGGCCCGGTCTTTTTTGGCTGTAATCCGTTCTCTTGGTCATGACTGTGAGCCTTTGCCCACCGTCTCACAGTCCTTTCGGAGATGTTATATGTCTCTCCGATCTCCTTTGCACTTCGTATTCCTTCTTCATAGAATACAACTGCTTTGGTCCGGATTTCCATGGTCGCTTTCACCCGCAAGCACCTGTTCGGTGCTCTTGAAAGCGGACATAAATACTGTCACTATTTTAGGACAGAAACTCTGGCACTCTACAGGTAAGTTATTCGGTAATGCTCCTAAACACCATGTCAAATGATTTCGAGATACTCCAGCTCACGGTATCACAAAAGCACGGTCAAAGACTTCGCAAAACATGTCCGCTTTCTGCCGTGCCCGTTCTTTTTCGATAATCGCATCACCGGTTGCAGTGACATCACAGGTAACGCCAGCCTGCCCGATCGTGCAGTGTACCGACTGTACAATACCGAGATGCCGGTAGTCAAGACCGTCAGCAATCCGGAGCATTGCTGCGAGCGCCCGCACACGATACTGGTCTGTCGCTGGCAGAAGCGGGAAATATCCTCCGGCAGCCGACACTATTTTACCGCCATGAAACCGTGCGACAAGCCCGATGATCCCGTGTTCCTGCATGTCAAATGGGAAGTGTTTGTCAGAAAAGATCATTTCCGCGCTCTGCACCCGGTGCCGTCTCTGCCCGTATTTCCACCCGATATCATGGAGTTGCCCGGCATACCCTAAAAGGATACGATCGCGCCCGGTCAGCTGGTGCAGCGGCAGCAGCTCGTCAAACAACTGGAGTGCGAGAAGAGTAACATGCCGGGCGTGCCCGATCCCTGCCGGATATGCCATAACAAGCTGCGTCACCGCCTCCTGCTCCATGACAATCGTTGGCATCGTTCGTATAGTATATTTCACCTTGATATCAGTGATGAGCGACGACCGTAACGCTGACCAGAACTGTGAGCGCGAGAGTGCAGACCAGAACCGGACAAAACTCCGGTGCAGCATTGCCCGTTTCCTCTCCCGATCGGCAAGCAACCGCTTGAGAGAGATGATGGCATCCGCACCGGAATGACGCCTCGTACTCACCGAATGGAGGCGTGTCCGTTCCTTCATGATGGCAAGCGTGATATGATCGATCCACACATCACAGTCATGCATGTCCCCTAATAGCGACTGGATCTTTTTTATCCGGGCAATGGGTTTTACGAGTTCCCATTTGTAGAGCGGGGCATACACTTCCATCGTGTACCGGAGTTTTTTTGCAGCAATTCTCATCGCATGGTGCTCGGCAACCGCATCGGGATTCTGTATCCACGGCTCGTAGATAAAAAGGTCAATGAGCCTTTTACCTATCCGTTCCGCGGCAACCGGAGGAATGCCATGCATCAGAGGTCGCCTTCTTCGGAGCGGGTTCACCGGGGAGATTTCACGAATTGCAACCTGCATCTCGTCGATTGTATGGCTCACTTCCAGCTCATTGAGGGCGGAAATGACCTTTTTCTGGAGTGTTCCCCGCCGCCTGCTTAAGCGGGATAACAGGGAGGGAATTGCCGCATGGGGAACAAATTCCCGGACCGGGGTGCCTTTGGCACCCTGTTCTCCGGATTCGGCTTGCTCCTTTACATACCTTTCAAGGAATGCAATCTGGACATCAAGGTCCCGGGCTTCCCCAAGAGCACGGGTGATCTTCTGGATCTCACGCATCCAAACCCGGTATTTTTTTTCCGGAAAACACGAGGCAAAGAGAGGAAGTGCCGCACGTAAACGTCGTGACGCGACACGCATACGGTGGATGTTCTCGATATCTTTCCCGCTTTTTACGCCATTGATCTCTTTTGTGAATGCAGAAATGAGCGGCAACAGCCTCTGAGCCCCGAACAGGCAGGCACCGTTCACGGATACCGGCCTTTCACTAACTGGCATTATACCATATCCCCCGGTGCTCGACGAGCCATGACTGGGCATTCACCGGTTCCTGTTGCGGGTCCGGGATCTTTCGTTCATACGTGCCATCGCTTTTTAACAGCCGCTCTTTCACCGTATCTTTCAGTTGGACAATAAGGATTGTCGATATAAGCGCCTTTTTAATAACCGGATCCTCAATAGGGAACAGGACTTCCACACGGCGGTCAAGGTTCCGGGGCATCAGGTCAGCGCTGCCTAAGAAGACTTCCTCGTTTCCACCATTATGGAAGTAATATATCCGTGCATGCTCAAGGAACCTGCCGACAATGGCGCTGACAGTAATATTTTCACTGACACCGGTAATTCCCGTCTTCAGGCAACATATGCCCCGTACCTGGAGGTCCACTTTTACTCCCGCCCGGGACGCCCGGTACAGCGCATCAATGCACTGCTGGTCAACAAGGGCGTTCATCTTGAACACGATGTGCCCGTCACCATGCTCCCTGTGACAGACAATCTCTCTCTCGATCCGTTCGATAATTCCTTTGCGCAACGTTACCGGGGCGACGAGCAGTTTCTGGTAACTTTCTATCCGTGCATACCCGGTGAGGAAATTAAACAGGTGCGCCACATCTTCGCCAATTTGTTTGTCGCAGGTGAAAAACCCGAAATCCGTATAGATCCGGCTCGTAGTGGCGTTGTAGTTCCCGGTACTGAGGTGGACGTACCGGTGTATCCCATCCTTCTCCCTCCGCACGACCATGCAGAGCTTGGCATGCACCTTGAGCCCCACCACCCCGTACACAACATGGGCACCCGCATGTTCCAGCGCTCGCGCCCACCCGATATTGTTCTCTTCGTCAAAGCGGGCTTTGAGTTCAATCAATGCAGCAACCGTCTTCCCGTTTTCCCGGGCTTCGAGCAGTGCATTGACAATAGGGGAATTGGAACCGACACGGTACAGAGTGATCTTGATCGCGAGCACATCCGGATCATGGGCTGCCTGCCGGAGGAAATTAATGATCGGGGTGAAACTGTCGTACGGGTGGTACAGGAGGATATCACGGCTCCGAATGGCAAAGAACACATCCTTTTCCTCGGCAAGATCCACCGGAGCTGAGGGTAAGAAAGGGACATCTTTTAAGTCGGGACGGTCGAGCGAGAGCAGTTGCATGAGATCTGCCATCCCGACAGGATGGTCAACACGATAGACCATGTCAGGAGTCACGCCCAGTTTCTTCTCGAGCATGTAGCAGAGATTGTCATGCATTGAACAGTCAATCTCGACCCGGACCGGTTTGCCCCGTGCCCGCTGTTCCATGATCTCTTCAACCGTGGTCAGGAGATCCGCTGCCTCGTCCACCTCGATCTCGAGATCGGCATCGCGGGTGATCCGGAAGGGAAATGCCGCCACCACATCAAGCCCCGGAAAGAGCATGTCAAGGTGTGCAGCGATGATTTCTTCGAGATAAATGAAGTGCATTACTGGATCGTCACTGCGCCCGGTTCCTTCAGCGTCAGGGATACGGACAAGACGGGAAAACAGGTTTGTCGGGATCTTGATCCGGGCGAAGTATTCCTTCAGGTTTGGGTCTTTTACAATGATGGCAAGGTTGAGCGAGAGGTTGGAGATGAAGGGGAACGGGTGGGAGGAATCAAATGCAAGGGGCGTGATGACCGGGAAAACCTCATCGACAAAGAATTTCTTCATCGCTTCCTTCTGGGCATCGGATAGTCCCGAATACCGGTGGATGTTGATGCCGGAAAGAGCGAGCCGGGGAAGGAGCTCGTTGTGCCAGACATCTGACTGGAGAACAAGTTCCGGGAGGAGCATCTGCCGGATTGCGTTGAGCTGTTTTGCCGGGGTCATGCCATCCGGGGGAGACTTCAGTACCCCTTTCGAAAGCTGCCTCTGGAGACCCGAAACCCGTATCATAAAATATTCATCGAGATTGTTTGCAAATATCGCGAGGAATTTTACCCGTTCGAGAAGCGGGTGGCTTTCGTCACGCGCCTCATCAAGTACATGGCGGTTGAACCGGATCCAGGAGAGTTCGCGATTAATATACAAGGTGGGATCATCTGGAGTCATGGGTATGGGATTCATGGCAGCGCCTCAAAGCGTCACTCGCGAAGAGCACTTTTTAGGGATATTCCTCTATTCAACATTGGGATATGGAACATATAATCCTGCACCATCCGTTGCCTCCAGCGGTTCCCGGTAATCGGTTTCATGCGGTTGTCTCGACACAAATACGGTGATTACAGGAAACAAAAAATACCTGAATCATCCGCGACACGGGACGAGAACAACTATTTTTTGGAAATATGGCACGGGAACGCACGAATCTTTTTATATTCTCCCTTCTCACTTTGTTGCATGGTGATCGCCATGAGTGAATGTTTTATTTGTTGAAAACCTGCGCTTTTTAGATACTACGTTACGGGACGGGGAGCAAACCCCGGGTGTTTCATTAAACCCGAACCAGAAACTTGAGATTGCAACAAAACTTGCCGACATTGGTGTTGATGTCATCGAAGTCGGCTCCGCTGCGGCTTCTGATGGCGAACGGGACGCAATAAAAGTCATATCAGATGCCGGCTTGTCTGCTGAGTGCTGCACGTATGTCCGTGCCTTACAACAGGACATCGATTTTGCCGCAGACTATGGAGCGGACTCCATCCACCTTGTCATCCCGGTAAGCGACCTGCACATCGCAAAGAAGATGAAGAAGACGCGCGAACAAGTCGCGAAGATGGCATGGGATGCGGTGGAGTACGCGAAGGGACGAGGGCTCATTGTGGAACTCTCCGGGGAAGATGCCTCACGCGCTGACCAGTCGTTCCTTCAGGAAGTTTTCTCGGAAGGAGTCCGGCGCGGAGCCGATCGGCTTTGTTTCTGTGACACGGTAGGTCTTCTCACACCCGAGAAGATCGCAACGTTCATCCCACCGCTCGCCCGGATCGCACCGCTCTCTATCCACTGCCATGACGATCTTGGGTTTGCCCTCGCAAACACGGTATCGGCTCTTAAAGCCGGTGCCTCCTGTGCCCACGTGACGGTGAACGGGCTCGGGGAGCGGGCTGGCAACACACCCTTTGAAGAACTCGTGATGTCGCTTGAGGTGCTGTACGATTACCGGACCCGGATCAAAAAAGAGGAGATCTATCATCTCGCTCTGCTCGTATCGCGCCTGACGGGGGTGCCCCTGCCGGTCAACAAGGCAATCGTCGGCGAGATGGCATTCACGCACGAGAGCGGCATTCACGCGCACGGCGTCATCCGCGAACCGTCAACCTACGAATCGATCAAGCCGGAAGAGATCGGGAGAAAGCGGCGGATCGTACTCGGGAAGCACTCCGGTACGGCATCGGTGGAAGCCGCGCTCCAGGAGATGAAATATTCTGCTGACGAGTATCAGGTCAAAGAGATCGTGGCACGGATTAAACAATTGGGGGATTCAGGCAAACGGGTCAGTGACACCGATCTTATGGCAATCGCTGACGCAGTGCTTGCGATCGAGTGCAAACCCGTGATCAAGATGCGGCAGTTTACAGTCGTTTCTGGCAGCAACATGATCCCGACCGCATCCGTCACGCTCGTCGTAAACGGTCAGGAGATGACCGGCGCTGCAACCGGTGACGGTCCGGTCGATGCCGCGATGCAGGTGCTCCGCAAATCAGTTGCTGCTGTCGGGGATATCCGGCTTGAGGAGTACCACGTAGACGCAATCAGCGGCGGGACTGACGCACTCGTCGAAGTAACAGTAAGATTAAGTAAAGACGGAAAGATAATTACTTCAAGAGGCGCCCGCACGGATATCATCATGGCGAGCGTTGAGGCGATGATCGCCGGAATGAACAGACTATTGAGGGAAGAGCATGAAAACCGGGGCAAAAATCCTCGTTGAATCACTGCAGCGCGAGGGAGTCGAGATCATCTTCGGCTACCCGGGCGGTGTGGTGCTGCCGATCTATGATGAACTCTATGATTCACCATTGCGGCACATTCTTGTACGGCACGAACAGGCAGCAGCGCATGCCGCGGACGGGTATGCACGGGCGAGCGGTCGTGTAGGGGTATGCCTCGCAACATCGGGGCCCGGTGCATGCAACCTTGTAACCGGTATTGCCACCGCTTACATGGACTCAATACCTATTGTAGCACTTACCGGCCAGGTCCCGACAAACCTCTTAGGCAACGATGCCTTCCAGGAATCGGATATCACCGGCATCACTTTACCGATCACCAAGCACAATTACCTCGTGAAAAATGCCGGTGATCTGGCGAAGGTCGTCCAGGAAGCATTCTATATCGCAGGTACCGGCAGGCAGGGGCCAGTCCTGATTGATATCCCCAAAGATGTGAGTACCGGTTTATCCGAAGATGTGAAGTTACCGAACGAAGTCACGCTCCGTGGCTACAATCCCACGTATAAAGGTCACAAACGCCAGATAGAGAAAGCACTCGAACTGCTCGGGCATGCGGAGCGCCCGCTCATCTATGCCGGAGGGGGCGTCATCTCATCGAATGCCTCACCCGAACTGGTGGAATTTGCAACGCTTGCATCCATCCCGGTCACGACAACGCTGATGGGGATCGGGTGCATTCCCTGCGATCACCCGCTCAACCTTGGTATGCTGGGGATGCACGGGACAGAATATGCAAATTTCGCGGTGACAGAATGCGATCTTATGATCGCAATCGGGGCACGGTTCGATGACCGGGTGACCGGCAAGCTCGACACCTTCGCTCCCCATGCAAAGATCATCCATATCGATATTGACCCGGCCGAGATCGGTAAGAACAAGCGCATCGATGTACCCATTGTCGGGGATGTCAAAGCGGTAATGAAGGATCTGCTGTCGCTTATGAAGAAGCGTGACGCCCATGAGATATGGTTAAAAAAGATCAAACACTGGAAACAGCACCACCCGCTTAAATGCCCAAAGAACGGTTCACTGCACCCGCAGTATATCATCAGGACACTGAGCGAACTTGTTAAAGACAAGGCCGTGATCGTCTCTGAAGTTGGGCAGAACCAGATGTGGACTGCGCAGCATTTCTGTTTCCACAATCCCCGCACCTGGATCACCTCGGGAGGTCTTGGTACGATGGGGTACGGGCTCCCTGCCGCGATGGGGGTCCATTTTGCCCGCCCGGACGTACCGGTTTTTGACATTGCCGGAGATGGCAGTATCCAGATGAACATCCAGGAGTTTGGTACTATTGCATCTAACAAGATCCCGGTGAAGGTCGTCATCTTAAACAACATGTATCTCGGCATGGTCCGGCAGTGGCAGGAGCTTTTCTATGACCGCCGGTATTCGTTTACCGAGCTCCCCCCGGTTGACTTTGTGAAGATCGCAGGTGCCTACGGTATCGAAGGGATGCGGGTCGATTCTCCTGACGAGGTGCTCCCGGCATTGCAGGCGTCCCTTGATTGTGACGGGCCGTTTGTGATGGATTTCAGGATCGAGCGCGAAGAGAACGTGTTTCCCATGGTCCCGGCCGGTGCTGCGATTAACGAGATGATAGGAGGGCATCCCCGATTATGAAGCCACATACGTTATCAATCCTTGTCGAGGACAGAGCCGGTGTACTCTCGCGCGTCACCGGGCTCTTCTCCCGCCGCGGGTTCAATATTGAGAGCCTCGCTGTCGGTCCCTGTGAAGAGCCGGGCATGAGCCGGATCACGATAGTCGTTGTCGGTGATGATGAAAAGATCGAGCAGGTGATGAAGCAGCTCAACAAGCTCATCGATGTAATCAAAGTCTCTGACCTTACGGAAAGTGAACGAGTGGAGCGGGAGCTTGCCCTGATCAAGGTAACTGCTGAACTTGGAACCTCCCGTGCAGAAATCATGCAGATTGCTTCCATCTTCCGGGCCCAGATTGTAGATGTGGGCGCAAAGACCCTGATCCTGCAGGTAATCGGGGACATGGACAAGATCGATGCACTGGAGAAACTCCTGCGCCAGTTCGGGATCAAGGAATTTGTCCGGACCGGAACGATCGGGATCCTCCGCGGATCAAAGACCGTAACAAGTTCCAAGTAATTTCTTTCTTTTTTATTCGACGTAAATAAAATCTACATCCCTGATTCACTTCGATTGTGTTATATGTTATCATGGCACACCTTATCCGGAATAAAATGCTAGGATTACCGGATATTACTGTTTATGCCGTCAGTGGAGTGGTCGGGATCATCATCCTCGCACTGCTCTACTGGGGGCTTACGTTCAGGGGGCATGACTGATGGCAGATGTTGGTACTATTGTCATAGTAACCCTGTACTTCCTTGCAATGCTTGGCATCGGCATTTGGGCGTCAAAGAAGATCAAGAACACGGAAGATTACCTTGTTGCCGGGCGCCAGCTCGGGTTCTGGGTATTCGTCCTCCTTATGATCGGCACGGTCTGTTCCGGGATGTCGCTCCTGGGAGTTTCTGGTCTCGGCTATAAGGCAGGCTGGCCTACGATCTGGGAACAGATCTTTGTCCCGCTCTCTATTGGCATCTGCGTCATCTTCTTTGGGGTCAAACTCCACAATGTCGCACGGACATCGGGTTACGTAACGGTCCAGGACTACCTTGCACATCGGTATGAGAGCCCAACTGCACTCAGGTCGCTCTCAGCAGTTGCCGGAATAATTGTATCCCTGATATACCTCGTCGGACAGTACACCGCAATCGCTATTGTCCTGATCTGGATCTTCCAGGTCCCGCTCTGGCTCGCACTCGTAATTGCTACATTGGTTACGATGGCCTATACCGCGATTGGCGGTCTTTATGCTGTTGCATGGGCATCGCTCATCCAGTCCATCATCCTGATCGTCGGAGTGCTCGTCATGGCACCGCTCATTATCTGGTACGCAGGGGGATTCACTCACGTGAATGAGTTCATCGGGACGATCAACCCGAACCTTGTCATGCCTTGGAACCCTTCAGGTGCATTCGCGCTCCCGTATGTCTTTTCGTTCGCAATTCTTCTCGGGCTCGGGCTTGCCTGCGCTCCGCACGTGATCAACAACGTGCTGGCGATCAAGGATGTCAAGTATTTCAAATGGGCACCGCTCGTTGCATTCCTGCTCTACGGTGCTGTCATGTTCCTCCTAAAGTTTTCCGGTTTTGCCGGGCTTGTCATGGTAAAGGAGGGGGTGTTCACGCTCCCAACAGTCGCAAACGCACAGGACTTTGTGATCCTCTACGGTATCCAGAATGCCATGCCAATCCTTGCGCTTTGGGCAGTTTTTGCCGTCATCGTCCTCGCAGCTGTCATGTCCACTACCGACCGGCTCATGCTCACGATCGGTGCGATGGTCTCGTGGGATCTCTACAAAAAAGTGATCAGGCCCAATGCTGATGATAAGCACGTTCTCCTTCTCTCAAAGATCGTAGTTGTTCTATCTGCAATTGTAACGATGGTCCTCTCTATAAACCCGCCGGAGATGCTTGCAATTCTCATATGGATGGGTATTGGGACGATGCTTGCCACCTTTGCGGTTCCATTGCTTGCGGGACTGTACTGGCGGGGTGCGACCCGGCAGGGTGCGCTTGCAAGCATGTCGCTCGGACTGGTCTTTGCACTTGTTTTCGGTTTCCTGAATTACTTCAAGGTAAAGGCACTCGGGATCGATTTCGCCACTATACCTTTGCATTTCTCGTTCTACGCGTTCGTTATCTCCATTGTCGCGATGATTGTTGTCAGCCTTGCGACCCAAAAGACGAGCGAGAAGGTGCTCAACGAGACCCAGACCGGCTGGTACATCTCAAAATAGTGATCCCGTCCACAACCTTTTTTTACGATTCCGGAATTTCTGTAGAAATTTTTTTATTTTGAAAATATTTGTGAAATTTTTTTTCACAAAAACGCTTTGAAAATTTTTTCCCAACAGGTTCATAGACGTTTGTCATCCTCTTTGACCCTCCCTAGAAACACCCAAAAAACCCACATCGATCTCAAGTTCACTTCACCCCGAATCCGGGTATTTTCCAGCCGCCGATTGCCGGGAAACCGCAATTTTGGCTCCGTTTAGATGATAAATATCCCCTGTTTGATCGAAAACTCCTGAAGTATTTGCCCTAACCCGGGGTGGATCAATTTCGGATTGGCGCTCTGGATCAATTTTGAGTTGGCGAAAACACACGGTCAAGGGGAAAAGGAACCCCTGTTTTAGTATCAGTGTTGCGGAAATTATTTGTTAATCTCACTCAATTTTCTATTGCTATAAATTTTAATAATATCTTGTCGCATTTTTTTCAACCATTCTTTTATAAATTATAAATCAATTGGTTAATATGGCTGCTATCCTTGATACCGTTGGTATTCTAGTAATAATCGTAGTCCTTGAATCAGCTATCATTTTTGGCATAACTGTAGAGTGCCAGAGTTTCTGTCCTAATTTAGTGACAGTATTTATGTCCGCTTTCAAGAGCACCCAACAGGTGCTTGAGGGTGAAAGCGACAATGGAAATCCGGACCAAAGCAGTCGTATTCTATGAAGAAGGGATACGAAGTGCAAAGGAGATCGGAGAGACGTATAACATCTCCGAAAGGACGGTGAGACGGTGGGCAAAGGCTCACAGTCATGACCAAGAGAACGGATTACGGCCAAAAAAGACCGGGCCGAAACGGTCTCCTCATGCAATATCCCTGGCGTTGGAACGCCGAATTATCCGACTCAAAGAGAAATATCCGGCATGGGGTGCCCGTCGTATTAAGCACCAGTTCAATCTCCCATGTTCCTGGCGAACCGTTCATCGAATCCTCAAACGACACGGCCTTCTCATTCGTGTTAAAGCTAAACCCCAACCAGCCGGGAAGCGATTTCAACGTCGACACGTTGACAGCATGTGGCAGGGCGATACTTTTCAGTTTCGTATCCGGGGAGTTGGCAAGGTTTATGTCACCGGTTTTACTGATGACTGCTCACGTTATCGGGTGAAGAGCAAGGTCTATCTTCACAAAGATGCAGTCTCAGCGATCAATGCTCTCCGCTGGGCACTCCGCACCGGACGAATTCCTCGTGAAATCTATCTCGATAATGGAAAACAATTTGTCGCAAAAGTGTTCAAAGCTGAAGCACAGAAACACGGAATCAAATTGATCTTCGGCCGACCATACAACCCAAAAGGTCGCGGGAAGATCGAACGCTATCACAAGACGCTCTACCAGGAACTCATCGCACTCAAAGAGTTCCGTTCACTCAGCCATTTCAGAAGAGAACTCTGGAACTTTGACCACCAGTACAACAACTGGCGCAAGCAGGAGATCCTGGATTGGATGACTCCGGCTTCAGTCTATCACAACGAAATCAATTTCAACCAAGACCGTAAACTTATCAAAAGCGGACAAAAACTCTGTCAACAAAACGGACATTAATTGTGGCACTCTACAATTACTCTTATTCTGGGTAGTATGGGTATGGTTTATCAATTACGGTATACACGTCATCATTCCAGAAAATTTCTATTTTGTCTATTGTTCCATTTTCAGAAACATTCCCGGAATACCGACGACCTATTATTGCATCTTCTTCGTCAGCGGTCTGTGGCTCAAAAAATTTTAATCCGTGATCTGTATCAAAACATACAATTGCGTCTCCTACCTGACATTCATGAAAAGTAAACCTCACATACCCGCATCGCAGTCCTAGTTTTGTTGCAGCGTCTTGCACGTCCTTCGAAAAATCAGAACAATTGTGTCTTATACGGTCATATGGCATATTCGTGAGATGTGTTACATCAGCCAGAAACATTTTCGCGGCGAGAAGTGTGGGATTGGTAAGACGAGATCTCTTTTCATCATTTCTTTTTTCATCTTTAGACCGACCATAAATGATAAGCGGATCATTTTTCCATTCGATTACCCTTTCTTTCTCCCATTCCTGAAATTTGATTATTTGTTTTGGTGGGTGTGTCTCATGATATTTCCTTAAATTTTCTTTTAATTCTTTCAAATCAAAATTCGAATCCTCTTGTATATTATCATCTTCTAAAAAAAAGTGATAGATTTTATCCAGAAAATCCATGTTTAAGAGAATTCCGATAAACCCCGGATAATTTCAAAAATGAAAGGAATTGATCCAAATTAGATAACAAGAGGACGTATATTCCCCGATTTTCTTGTCACTTTTCCTGATTTTTCACAGATTTTTGGAAAGCGTACGCTAAACGATAGCCTGTTTTTTCAGGGTTGCCAGTTGGTACAGGTTAAAGCTAAACGTAGCAAACGTCATTTTCACGTGAGCTCGAAGAACCGTAGTCACATGGGTATGAGCGTCATGGAAGACGTTCTTGATGACTGCGTAAGGTCTTTCACCGGGAGATCGAATTCTTGAGATCCGTTTATTCCTGAGGATATCCCAGATACCAATCGGATGTCCTCGAACTCCGCGCTGCATGGTTGCGTCAAAACCCTTTGGTTCAGCACCGAAATACCCCCGGTCCCGGTAGACAACTTCACCTTCTTCTGAAAGATCGATCTGGCTATCATGCACAGATGCAGTTGTGGTCTGAAGTGCCCGGATTAATCCGAAGTCGCAGTCTTCTTTCGTATGAAGCTTGAATCCAAAATACGAATGTTTCCCCTTTTTTGTCCAGGTACCTTCTTTATTTCTCCGGGTTTTTGCATCGTCTCCCCGGGGAGTGTCAGCAGAGGCATGTCCCGGATCTGCCGTGATGAATGTTGCATCCTGGATCACACCTTTCCGGATCTTCAATCCTTTTTCGTCCAGCTGTCTTTGAAGTTCGTTCCAGATCGCCTTGTCTTTCCCGGTTTGAGATAACCGTTCCCGGAAATACCAGACCGTCGTGTGATCGGGAATCTTCTCAGGAAACCCGAGAAAACTCAGAAATGAAATCTTGTCATTTGCCTGCCGTTCAAGTTCCGGATCGGATAACCCGTACATCGATTGAAGGACCAGCATTTTGATCATGAGAACGATGTCAATATTTGGCCGCCCACCCTGTTCTGTTGTATTGGTATAAATTTCTCCAACAATTTCCCGGAATGATTCCCATTCAATGAGGGGTGCAAGTTCTCCTAATCGATCGCCGAGATCTTTTACCTGCTTGTACCGCTCCTGTAACGCAAAGTCAACAAGAGATTCCATACCTTTTATTCGGAGTTCTAAGATAAAGTACTTCCGGCGTTGAGGTTATTCGAAATTCTCTTAAGTTAATGTATATTGGAATTATAAAAACAAATCCCCGAGGCTGCGGGTAGATGCAAAGGGATTGATTAATTAGGTGTAGAGTGCCAGAGTTTCTGTCCTCATTTAGTGACAGTATTTTTGTCCACTTTCAAGAACACGGCATAGGTGCTCGCAGGGTAAAAACAGATATAAACTCTGTTAATAAAAATGGAAAATTTAAGGATTTAACCGGGGGCGAGCCCCGAAAGAAACGGTACACTATTTTTTAATAATAAGATGACAGACATTATAAAGCATCAGGCATATGCGGGCTCGTGGTCTAGTTGGCTATGACGTCGCCTTGACATGGCGGAGGTCCTGAGTTCGAATCTCAGCGGGCCCATTTTTCTCTCATCATCCCGTATTGCTCATCTTGTTTTTATCCATCTCTCATCCTCTTGTCCCTTTATACATCAGCCATACAGCGGCGAGCATCGAAAGGCTAGCAACGAGAAAGTGTCCTGATATCAGGTCGGCGGTAAGCGGGAATATCCCGAGCCGGAGACTGGTTTACGGTGAACATCCAGTTTTACGGTCGTTTTCCCAGATCATTCATCCATCTATCGCTTTTAGCAGGTCGCACTTATTTTTTTGGGCACATCAGCACATGCCTTCAAGGCATGCATATTTTATTCCCTGGAAGCCACCTTTCTGGTATGAAGCGACTGTACCGGTCAACAACTGAACGGCTCCTTGGTGGGGTATGCGGGGGTATTGGCATACATCTCGATGTTGATCCGATCATCATACGGATTGTCTGGATTGTTATCACCTGCCTGTCGCTTGGCATCGGGATCATCGCATATCTCGTCTGCTGGGCCATCATTCCTGAAGAACAACCCGTGCAGCCCGGCGATCAGGTTCAGGGATAACAAAGCGGACAGGATTGTCCGGGGTCGCGGAGTGTTTTACGGCAGAATATATTGACCTGTGCCGGCATGCCATTCGATAAAGGTTTTCATATGACAATCCCCCCGAACACACTCCCTGCCAATTCAGTCATGGTCGTTCACGGCCCGGAGATATTCGACTCCGGCGAAGTTGCATGGCTGCTTGCGACCCTCAAACCCACCCGCACAGTCGTTGCCGGGGTGATGGCACGGACAGCGGCAGAGGAGTCCCACCTGCCGGTGAAGTTCTCCGGTAAACCGCCAAGTGAGGTTATCCGTGTAACTCCCGGTGTTGTGTTCCTTGCAAACCGGGGGAAGACGGCAGAATCCGGACGGATATTCGGGGAGATCATCGCGTCACGACTCGGGAATCGCGGGCTTGTCCATCTCGAATGCGCGAGCATGACAATCTTCTGCTGGAACGGGGGCGATATGGCTCTCGCGGCTACACTTTCGCGGCTCACCGGGTATGAGGTGGAGAGGGTGACGACAACCCGTTCCCCCATCCCGGCGATGCGGGAGATCCGGGGCTGTATCCCCGGGGAATCGGTGTACGTCAACGGCATCATCATCGGCAGGGCAACAGAGGAAACAGTCATGATCCGGTGGAGCGGGGGTGCAATCGAACCTGTCACCGGACTTCAGCCAAAACCACATGGCATCGAGAAACTCTCCCAGATGGGGCAGCTCGATCTCTCAACCGCATGGTGCAAGAGCGGTACGATCCGTGCAGCGGTGCCACAAGCGACCGGGTGCGCTCCGGAAGAAGGGAGAGTCCTCGTTATTGACCATTGCGGGCACGAGTTCTATGCCCGTCTGCCCGATGACTGCTGCGGGGTTCTTGCCATCGGGGATGATACAACGATGGTCTGCGGGCACATCTGCCTGCACCGTGGTATTCCGGTGCTGGGCATTGTTGACGGTGACCAGGACGTGATTGTGCCATCAGGTTTTGCCCGTGGTTCGGTTATCGTCGAGGCGATCAGTGAACGCGATGATGACATCGGTGCGGAAGTTGCCGGGCGTGCACGAACGCATATGGTGCGGTGGACGGAGTGGGTGAACGAGATCCTCACCCATCTCCACGGACGGGTAACAATCATTCAGGACTTACGGGAAACCCGGGACGGTGACGATGCAGTGCGCCCGGTGTAAGGGGAAGGGATTGTGCGGACTGCCCCGCTGCCCGATCGTGAGCCGGTTCCAGGCCCAGATCCCGTTAACACCAGCGAGTAGTTACCGGGGAAGTTCCCCCTCTGTCTTTATCGGAAGCTATGGGTATCCCGCTGTCAACGGCGGACCGCTCCTGATAAACGACAACGACCATCCGCCGGACTGGCTCTCCCGCAACCTCGGGATTGAGGATATCGTCGGCATCCGCGCCCGGACAATCCGCGGGAATTCAACCGTCCACCGGTTCACCGATAACCTGCAGGAGATTGCTCTCTCTTCCCGCCCCCTTGATGTGGATGTTGCATTCGAAAAACCTGTTTCCTTTGCGATGACTTTTGATGGGACGGTTGCACCGGTCGGGCTCTCCGGTACCGTACGGGAAATGGACGTGATCGGCAGTGCCAGCGTTGACCGGGTCGTCGATAAAGTCACGTCGGACGCAGATGTCCGTGCCACTGACGCCTGCGTGCAGCTGAGCCGTGCAGAGATCGATGTCTACCAGATTACAAAACTCATGACCGCGGGACTATTGGGCAAACGACGGCATTTCGTCCCTACCCGGTGGGCAATTACTGCCGTGGACGATACCCTCTCCACCGCGATAAAAAAAGAGATCGCCCGTTATCCCTCCCTTGACGAGTACCGGGTCTTTTCCGGTGAGATCTACGGGAACCGGATTACTTGTATCCTTGTGCCCGGCGACTGGCGGTACGAGATGATCGAGATATGGGGGAAAAATACACTCTGGGCAGGAGAAGACGAGGTGATCGTGCAGGACCGGGAAGGGATGAAAAAGGCCGGGTATTCCCCGATCTCCGGGGCATATTATTCCGCCCGGCTTGCCGTCTGCGAATACCTTCAAAGTATCCGGCGCACTGCCCGGGTGATAGTCGTGCGCCACATCACGAGCGAGTACTGGGCGCCGCTGGGGACGTGGGTGATCCGCGAAGCAACGCGAAAAGCGATGGCGACACCTCCGGTTGCCTGCGAAACGCTCGATGCAGCAGTACAGCAGGTGTCTTTCTGGCTCGGGTTCTCCTACTGGCAGCAGCACAGCACCCTGATCCCGGAACTGCGGACGCAGCGAACGCTGTTTTAAGCCTTGTATGCCTGTGCCGTATTTGCCTGCCGCTGGTAACGGTCCCGGATGCTGTCGAGTGTTTCGATCTCGGGGATATCCTTGTCGTCCCGTATCCGCATAAAGCGCGGGAACCGGAGGGCAAACCCTCCCTCATATGTCGGGCTCACCTGGATCTCGGAGTACCCCACTTCAAACACCAGTTCGGGTTCAAACCGGACCTCCTTTCCTGAAGAAGAGGTCACGCGGTCCTTTAACAGGTCGTAAACCTCCGCAAGCTGGTCATCAGAAAAACCGGTGGCCACACGGGAGAGCGGGACGAGTTTTCCGTTGTCCTGGCAGGCGACTAAAAATGAACCGAAGACATGCGCCCGTTTGCCCTCGCCCCATTCAGCGCCGATCACCGCAAGGTCAAGGGTATCCACTTCCGGTTTGATCTTGATCCAGTTCTTGCCCCGCTGCCCGGGTGTATAGGGCGATGTGAGCACCTTTAACATAATCCCTTCGTGCCCGGCGCCGAGTGCGTCGTTGTAGGTCTTCTCTATGACTGATGGATCGCCGCTCACAACCTGCGGGGCGACATACTGGCTTACGACGCTTTCGAGCCGTTTTCTTCGTTCGGTGAAGGGCAGGTCAATGAGCGTTTCGCCGTCAAGGTAGAGGATATCAAACACGTTCGGAATGAGTTCGATCGCTTCTGTTGCCTCCGCTACATCATGCCGGCGCCGGAACCGCCGGAGCACTGACTGGAACGGCATCGGTTTTCCTCCCTTGATCGCGATCACTTCCCCGTCAAGAATCACGTCATGGTCGGTTGCACCCAGAAGCTGTGCGATCACGTCAGGCAGCGCCCCGCTCACATCCTCCAGTCTCCGGGAATACATCCGGCCCCAGTTACCCTTTTTGTGGAACTGGAACCGGGACCCATCGTACTTGAACTCCGCTGCTACTGTCCCGTGCTCCCCGGCCATACCGGCGATCGTGCCCTGCTGGGCAAGCATCATCCGCACCGGGTGAAAGAGCGTGATCCGGACGTCCGCGAGGGCAGCGGGACCGGACTTGGCAAGACGGGCAACTTCGCCAGTATCGTTCAAGGCCTGCATCGCGTGCTCAACAAGTGCAGGATCGACAGAAAATGCTTTTGCGATCGCTTCCCTCACACTTCCTTCCCCGACACCAATCCGCAGTTCTTCGAGCATGATCCGGGCGAGGTATCGCCCTTCCAGCGGATGGGCGTTTGCAAGCAGCCGTCGTGCAGCAAGCAGCTTCTCCCGCTGGGACTTGCTCCCCTCTTTTGCCGAGATACTGACGAGTTCCCGGTAGACATAGACCATGTCCAGCTCCTCGTGAAAGAACGTGGTCTGCGATTTGACCGCGAGGAGTTCTTCCACCGCACGCCCGACATCCCCGGTCCGGTTGATCTTCTCGATCACGTCCTCCTTTTTCACCCCGGCGACATATCCTACCGCTTCGTATAGGAGGTTTGGGCCGATGCCGAGTTTCTGCGAACTCCAGTCTGGAAAGATCCGCCCCATGATGAACCGGACAAAGACAGGAAGCTCATCGGGGGTGAGATTTGGGAGGACGCGGCTGATGACGTCGATCATCTCAAGGCGCCCGGAAATACCTTCTATCTGTTCACAACAGAGAGAGAAATCTTTGAACAGCATGGGATTTTCTGCTTTTGATTTTGGTGACGTGATGGATTAACATTATCGTTGTTTTCTTATTCGTGCGGTAGTGTTCATCGAACGGGTATTTTTTAAGTTACACCAGAACATACACCCTATTTATGAAAGGAACTCCCGTTGTCGTGATCTCGCTGGCACTTGTTGTTCTGGTTCTGTTCTCCGGGTGCACACAACCAACTTCCACAATGAAGGTACAGACCCCCCTGCCACTCACTGCAATACCAACGGGAACTCCTGCAAATTCCCCCCAACAGACCGTGGCTGGAGTGATCAGTTCGGATCTAAAACCGGTCGCATCGCTTGAAGGCGGACAGCGGTATAAAACAGGCCCATATGATGTCATCATCCTTTCCGGCTCGTATCGCGAGATGGGGAGGCAGTACGGAGGTTTGATGAAAGATGAACTTTCCGCAGAATATGCATTTCTTATCAATACTCTCACGCAGCGGGGATATACCAAAGGACAGGTCCTTGCGATAGCAAAGGGGGATAATTCCGGCAGGCCGCAATGTTTGGAAGAAATCACTGCGGGAATGTCTGAGACCTCCGACCTGACACCGGATGATTTGGCTATCCTCTATGATGGGGGGATCCTGTATATGTATTACAACGGGCCCACAAAGTCATCCTGTTCATTTTTGGCAACCTGGGGTGATTATACCAAAGACGGCTCGGTTATTGTCTCCCGCAACCTGGACCTCATGGACTCCATGTCGGCATTTAACCCGTATTATGTCCTTGCAGTTTACCGGCCGAACGACGGTAGCAGGGGAGTTGCAACCTTTGGCCCCGCGGGCATGCGCCCTGAGACCCTCATGAACAGCGCGGGGCTCTTTATCGCTGATGATGCCGTAATATTCCCGTACCCCAACCAGTCCGATAACAGCCGTCCCCCCCTTGTTGCGGAATTTTTCAGGATGATGCTTTCCGATTCAACTACCAGCAGGCTTGATGTGGATATCCAGGCAACCAGGCCGGATACCACCTATATTGTCGATGCCGCCGGGCCTGACCAGGCATATGTCTATGAAGAGACGATCGCTGATACAAAACAGAGAACGGGTACGGGCTTGATTGTGGCTTCCAATCATTTCATTGACCCGGCATGGCACCTGATCGGAAAACCTGATGATGGCAACTCGGTTGCACGTTACAACAGCCTTGTCAGCGCGGCGGAGAAGAGCAAAGGGTCGATTGATGCGGCAACGATGATGCAGATAAGAGATATCCTCTACAGGAATGGCGGAGCAACATTCCTGCGCGACGATCTGGGCGGGGAGAAGTATTCGACCATTCACCAGGTTGTCTTTGTGCCAAAAACCCGGACTCTCTGGATGAAAGTCATGGGGAACAACTGGCAGCAGGTGGAACTCGGCCCCCTGTTTGGGACATGAGGTGCGTGGGGAGAGTATTCACAGCACAATCTGCTGGGGGCACGACGGGCTTGTCCCGTCCTGTGTTGCGATAATGAGGGTCTTTTCCCCGTAATACAACCCAAGACCCTCGCGAGCCCCTGCCCTCGCCCGCTCCGGTGTGTTGTTGATCTCGCTTAAATGAGCGAGGATGATCTGCGGGACATCGGCACCTAATGCCCGGAGACTATCTGAAGCCGCAGCATTCGAGAGATGCCCCTTGCTGGAGCGGATCCTCCGTTTGAGCGATTCGGGATACGGGCCGTTCGCGAGCATCTCCGGGCAGTGGTTGCTTTCAAGGACGATCCCGTCGCAGTGCCGGAGCAGGGCAAGCATGTGCGAAGTGATGATGCCGGTATCAGTACAGTACCCGAACCATGCCCCATTTTCCCGTATCACAAACCCACAGGGTTCCGCTGCATCGTGCGAGATGGCGAAGGGTTCGATGAGAAAATCCCCAATGGTGAACCGCTCGTGGTGCCGGCAGACCCGGTTATCGAGGGGTTTATCGGATAGCCGGCGGTTATGCAGGAAATCATGAAGCGTCCCTGCTGTCGCATACACCGGGATTTCCAGCCGGCGGGCGAGGACATCCAGACCCCGGATATGGTCGCCATGCTCGTGGGTGACGATAACTGCCCCAATCGCTTCCGGTGGGCACTCGGTGCGGGAAAGGCGCTGGAGCAATTCTTTTGTGCTCAGACCTGCATCGATCAAAATGGCTCCGCTCTCCCCCTCGATCACCGTGCAGTTCCCTTTACTCCCGCTCGCGAGGATTGTGCAGCGCATTCCGGTACTACGTGGGGTTTAATTCTATTAACCCGCTCTTATCCTGCCTGACATCCCCCAACCTTGATGCTCCATTACTCCCGTCATTATAGTACAGGGAATGCTTCAGGTGCCCCATGAAACGAATTATCAGCATGTCAACTATAACCGCTCTTGTGCTCATCGCCATCATCCTCGTGGCAGGCTGCACATCCGGCCCGGCAACAACACCGGTGTCGAAGGGTGATGCCCTCTCGCTTCAGGCTGAGAGAGAGTTCCAGAACAACAACAACCACGCAGCTTTTAGGCTGTTCACACTCGCGCAGGAGAACTATACCGCTGCCGGGAATACCGCCGCAGCCCTGAATGCCCGGGACAGGGCCTCGATCGCACGGATGATGGTTCTCGAATACCCCTACAACCGCTCGCAGATCGAGGATCTAATCAATGCACGGTTCCCCGATATACCGGCCGACAGGAAGGCTTCCTGGCTCCCCTGCGACCAGAGCCAGTGCATCAAGAGCGACGGGGAATTCTGGTACCTTGGCAAAACGATCAACAATATCCAGTATCACAACATGGACATCATGCGAAATATGACCGCTGCAAAAGGTGACACTCCGTTTTACGACCAGATGATACCGTATGCCTTCGCCCCCGCAGTACCGGACAAAGGCAATTATGTCAACCCGATCACCTGGGAGGGGGATGAGATTCTCAGTATCCCGTTTGACAAGCTCCCGAAGACCGGGACACTCTCCTTGTGGATTCCTCTACCTGTAGAAACGGATTCGCAGAAGAACGTCACCATCATCTCTGTTGAACCGGCGCAATACGTCAAATCCTCAACCGGAACGCATGGCGACATCGGGATCGCCTACCTCGAGATCCCGCTGGAGAACGTGACCGGCAGTTCCCTTAACGTCAGCGCGAAGTTCCGCTTCACCCAGTACGAGCAGCGGTTTGTTATCGATCCCGCGAAAATCTGGAGTTACAACACAAGCGACCCCGAATACCTGAAGTACACCGCTCCGTCAAAGAACATCGTACTGAGTCCGCAACTGCAACAAAAGGCACGTGATATCGTTGGCAACGAGACCAACCCGTACCGGAAGGCACAGAAGATCTACTGGCATGTCATCAGCCAGCCTTACAGCCTGCCTTCCTATGCAAGGCTTCTTGCAAACGGTACGGGGCAACCGATATCGGAATATGTCCGCATCACCGGCTATGGTGACTGCGGGGCGCAGAGCGCATATTTTGCCGCCCTCTGCCGTGCTGTCGGCATCCCGGCAAGGGCTCTTGGCGGCCGGCAGATGATTCCCGGCTATGAGGGCAGCCACTTCTGGTCTGAGTACTACCTGCCGGGCTATGGCTGGATCCCGAATGACGTGACCATCGCTGAAGGAGCCGAGTGGTCATACAATGCGACAGCGGCCGACCGTCTCCGTTACAAGACGTACTATTCGGAGAACCTCGACCCGTTCCGCTACATCATCCAGAAGGATGTTGACATCCCGCTCGTCCCGGACCCGGACGACAAGACAATGCTGGATATGGCCTTTCAGGAACCAAAGGTGATGTGCGATACCTGCCCTGTCGATTCGAAATTCTGGATCCCCGAATACTGGGAGGTCACGTTTAAAAAGATATGAGACCAGATGTCTCCCTCTATCCCAAAAGTAATACGGTACGTCACGAGGGAGGAATTTTCCCTTTTTAATTTGGAACAGTCAACAGTGTGTTATTTAAAAAAATCCAAGCTCTTTTTGGTTACGGACTGGTATTCTCCGCAGGTGCAGTGCCAAAACGTGCCAGCAGCAGTCTTAAACAAATCTGTGTAAAAAAAAGGCGGTTGTTACCGTACCTGTCGGCCCGAGAACCCCCGGATAAGTATCATGGACGGAGGGATCAGCAAGTAGGTGAGCATGGAATAAGAGGGTACAAAAAACGCAAGGATAATCGCAGCAACAGCGACGACGGGTGTTACAAAGCCCCGTATGATCCCCCACCTGATGACCCTCTCGTCAACAGGTGGTTCGATAAGCCCCGGGGCATGGGTAATGTAGCACCAGTGAACGAGAAAAAGGAGCCCGATGGCGAGCAGGTTGACGTGGAAGAGGATGACGGCAATCGGGACATCGGAATAGTCACCGGAAACGCTTGTCGTGAACGGGACGAGCACGATACCGATCAGGATAAAAATATTGAGCCAGAGTACCCGGGAATTGATGGTACGAAGAAAATGAAAGTGGCGGTGGTGAACCGTCCAGAACACCGCGAGCAGGAGAAAAGCAATAATAAAACTCGTAAACTCCTGTGTCATGCCGGAAATATATGCCGGAAGTTCTACCGCAGCTTTAGCCTTGGGGATTGCCGGAATCGCGAGACTGACGACAAGGAGCGTCATTGCAAAGGCAAAGACACCGTCTACCAGTGCCTCAAGCCGGTTTTTTGCGACAAAATTCTCTTCGGCCCCGACCCTTGCGATCATACTACGTTGTAAGCCGGGGAGTCATGTAAATGTTTCAGAACAGAAAGCAAACAGGAGCGTGCATGCTGGTCTTCTGGCACGTCCCTTCAATCAGGTGGATATGCGGGGATCAACCGGTGATTTCCCGCCGAAATAACACGATGTGTCACCAGAATCAGGCAAGCGTCTCGTCCTCTGCCTGCCATTTCGGGGAGACGATGCAGAGGAAGACGAAGTCATCAGCACCCGTGTTGACGATATACTGGACTGTTTCCGGTGGGATAAGGACGATCTGACCGGGCATGACGACTGAAATCTCGCCATCGATATGCATCTCCCCGGTTCCTTCAAGGATGTAATAGAGTTCGGTGGACCGGTGCAGCCGGTGGGGGAGTGTGGATCCCCCATAAGGAACGATCGCATGGGCAATGCTGCAGTCAAGCCCTTCTGCACCTGCCACCTTGTCGGGATGCAGGAGCTCGCACAGGATAGATCTGTCCATCACGCGTGTATGGGGACAAGTAGCACTGTCACGGATGATCACCGTATCCGTTCACCTTTCATGAAATTTGATATCCCGGCTAAAGAGCCTATCTTTCACGCGAGCAAAAAGACATCCCGTTATCGACACAAAGTATCTCCCATCATCAAATGCACCGGCATCATCATCTTTATCCATCCCCGCACGCACCTTTACCTTGGTGAAACACAATGAAGATACTCGGTATCAGTGGGAGCCCGAAGGGGGAGAAGAGCCAGACGCGGCGGCTCGTTTTAGGTGTCCTTGAAGGGGCACGGCAGACAGGAGCGGATGTAACATTTGTGAACTGCTGTGACCTTGAGATCAAGTATTGCCGGGCATGCACCACCTGCTACGCGAAAGGGGAGTGCATCCATGATGATGATATGCCAGCACTGTACGAGAAGATGCTCGATAGTGACGGGATCGTGCTCGGGTCACCGGTTTACATCAACTCGGTCACTGCACAGCTCAAGACCGTGCTCGACCGGATGGCAGACAGCGTCCACTGTCTCCATTTCACGGGTAAGTACGGCTGTGCCGTTTCAACTGCCGGGGGATCGATGGCAGAAGAGACTGCAGAGTACATGAATGGAGCACTGCGCATGCTCGGTGCGACAACAGTTGGTTCAGTGGGTGTCATTCTCGGTCCGGATCCAAACGCGATCGTGCCAGCAGAGAAGAAGGCAAAAGAGCTGGGGAGGAAACTCACAAACGCGATCCAGACGAAGTATACTGACCCGGCGCAACAGAAATATTACCGGGAGCGAAAAGAGCACATGAAATATCTCGTTCTCGCAAACAAGGATGTCTGGACGCACGAGTACGAGCACTGGAAAACGATGGGCTGGCTATAAACAGTTCCTTTTTTTCACAAAATCTGCTACCTGTAGGTACCCTAACAATTCACGGGACGTCATTGGCATGCATGCTGCGAACGCTTCGTGTTCTGTGAGGGTCGGTAAATAATCGTTAAATCTGCGTGATTATAACCCATCATGATAGGGATTTACCGGTTATCGACATGGTATCCCGACTCATCGAGGGCATGCCGTATCTCTCTCAGATGGGTCTGCCCTCGTGTTTCCAGTTCGAGATCTACCTTTACAATCTGCACCGGTACATCCTGTGCTCCCTCTTCATGATCGATATGGAGGATATTCCCCCCGTTTTTGCCAATCACGGATAGGAGCCGGGCAAGAGATCCGGGCTGGTCGTCCAATAGCACCGAGAACCGCCAGATCCTTCCCTGCCGCACCATGGCTTGCCGGATGATCCTGAACAGGAACGCACTGTCAACGTTTCCGCCGCTGATCACAAGCACGATGGTGCTGCCCGGTGAAAAATCAAAGGACCCTTTCATGAGTGCGGCAAGCGGCACAACCCCTGCACCCTCGGCGATCACATGCTTGCGTTCGAGTAAGAGGAGCATCGCATCTGCAATCTCATCTTCTGATACGGTTACAATACGGGCCACCTTGTCCCGGATGACGGGAAACGCGAGAGCACCCGTCTCTGCCACCCGGATACCGTCCGCAATCGTCGTTTTCGCGGATACCTGTACTGCCTTACACTCATGCAGTGCTTCCACCGCAGAAGGGCAGGCGTGAGCCTGTACCCCGATTATCGAGATCTCCGGTTTTTTTGCTTTTGCAGCGGTTGCAATACCTGCAATCAGTCCACCCCCGCCAACCGGGACGACCATAATATCAGTTTCTGGCAGATCCGCGAGGATCTCGAGCGCGATGGTGCCCTGCCCGGCGATCACTTCTTCGTCATCGTACGGGTGGATAAAGAGCCTGCCGTCCCGCGCAAGTTCCTGTGCCCGGGAAATTGCCGCTTCCAGTGTCTGCCCATGCAGGATCACTTCAGCGCCATACGCCCGGGTGGCTTCCTGTTTGGCAATCGATGCCCATTCCGGCATCACAATCTTTGCGGGGACACCGGCACTGTGCGCTGCAACGGCAACTCCCTGTGCATGGTTACCGGCGGAAGCTGCGACAACGCCCCCTTTCCGGATTTCATCGATATGCATGAGGACTTTATTTGTCGCTCCACGCACCTTGAACGACCCGGCTCGCTGGAGCGCTTCGAGCTTGAAAAATATGTGGGCACCGGTTCGGGCAGAAAGCGTAGGGGAGTACACGAGCGGTGTGCGGATTATGTAGTCCCGTATCCTCATCTCTGCGGCTTCAATTTCCGAAAGCGTGACCATGATGGAAAAGGGTGCGTAGAGAGATATGAGCGTATCGCTTCTGTGCCCCGGACCGGCTCACAATTCCCCGATATCCTCGTTCCAGAGCCTGGGATTCTCCGCGATGAACTCCTGCATCATCGTGATACATTCCGTCAGGTTGAGATCGATCACTTCAACACCGTGCCCGACAAGAAAGTCACGGGCACCGGAAAATGTGTGCGCTTCTCCGGTGACCACTTTCGGGATGCCAAACTGCACCACCGCGCCGGAACAGAGATAGCAGGGCATGAGGGTAGAGTAGAGCACGGTGTCCCGGTATGTCCCGATACGCCCGGCATTTCTCAGGCAGTCGATCTCCGCATGGAGCACCGGATCGCCGTCCTGTACGCGGCGGTTGTGCCCTTTACCGATAATTCGCTCCCCGCGGACGAGCACTGAACCTATTGGGATGCCACCCTCGGCACGCCCTTTTTTTGCCTCGTCAATTGCTACCTGCATGAACCGGTCCATGTGTGAGCGTACACCCGCATCCCATATGAAGATGCCATAACGCACAGTATCAACGTGGGAGATTACCGTTTGCCGCGCATCATGCAACAGCCCTGCGGGATTTCCGGATAAAACTATCCAAAGACAGAACAAAAAAGAAATCCGGCAGACACCGGTTGAAAAAAAGGGATTATGAAATATTTCTCTTCTTGATCATCTCAAGCGCTTCGAACGCCTCTCTCCGGACAGAGACGTTCTCATCGGTGAGCATGCTGGTCAGGTGGTCGACTCCTTTCTGGTCACCGATCTCCCCTAAAAGAAGTGCTGCCCGTTTCCGCACATCGCTCTGGTCGTCTTTTAACACCATGATGAGCGGTGTTGTTGCAGGCTGACCGAGCATCCAGAGTGCCTCCATGGCTCCCGTCCTCACACGGACATCGCCTTCACGGAATACCTGCATGAGTGGTGCAATTGCGGGCACTCCCAGTGCGGCAAGGGCTTTTACTACATCAATCCTGACTGCCCGTTCGGGGTCATCGAGTGCCAGTACAAGGGGGGGGATCGCGCGGGTGTTTCCTATCTGCCCGAGTACCTCGGCGACGCCTTTCCTGATGCCCACATTCTGGTCAGAGAGCGACTTTATGAGCGGTTCGACAGAAGGTTCCCCGATAGTTACGAGAGCGAGGGCAGCCCGCCGGGAGACGTCCTCGTTAGCATCAATAAGGGCGTGGATGAGCGGGTCAATCGATGCCTCTCCCAGTGAGCAGAGTGTTGCCATCGCCGCCATCCGCACATGCTCCTTTGCATCGTTCAATGTCTCTATGAGGGGGCTGACTGCCCGGGGGTCGCCAATCCTGCCGAGCGCGACTGCGGCTTCGTGCCTCACCCACGCATCGGAATCCTTCAATGCCTCGATGAGGATGGGTACCGCTTGTGCCTCCCCTATGACCCCAAGCGCTTGTGCCGCACCCCTGCGGATTGCCGGGTGGCTGTGTTTGAGTGCCTGGATGAGTGGGTTTACCGAGGGCTCCCCGATCAGCTGGAGTGCCCGTATGGTCTCCTGACGGACATCGTCACCCGGTTCTGCGAGCGCCACGATCAAGGGTGCAACTGCCGGCGCCCCTATCTTGCCCAGTGTGTCAGCTGATCCTCTCCTGATGATCCAGTACTCGTCCTTGAGCCCTTTGACAAGTGGTTCGATGAATGGCTCACCGAGATCACCAACGGAACGGACTGCATTCCAGCGGGTATCGAGATCCCCGTCGGTCAGTGCTCTGAGGAAGTTATCGTAGCGTTCTTTTAGTGCACGCAGGCGCGCCTCCTCGTCCTCCTTGTTTCCTGATTTGAAAAGGTTGAGAAATTTTTTAATAATGCCCATGATATCCTCCGATAGTGATTGTTTGTATAAAATCATTCAAATAGGTATCGGATACCTGTAAAGCGGAATTGGGCGTGTTCCGCCATTTTTCTCAACCTGTACTCAGTACAGGGGCAGATTCTCTGTTTTTTTGAAGATACATTATAGGAAACCGAGCACGGGATGTGGCAGAGAAAAGGGGGGAAATAAGGGAAGATCACTATCGCTTACTGCGTCACGCCCCTGCGAGTATCATGCATATTGTCCCAAGAGCCCCCCATGGCAATTCCGAAACCGAAGGACCTTGTGACGATTGTGTAAAGACACGATGAAATCTCAAAAAATCCGGGGATGTGAAGGGTGGTCCAAAAAAATCTGGTGTAATTGTTATGCAAAACCAATCGTAAATTGCACATTACCCGATGACGTTTTTGGCACATCATACACATACATTGTGTATTGCCCTGTGGGCATTGAGGAGTCCAGGGCAATCGTAAATTTCCATGATTTATCAGCAAGAACAGGGAATGTTCCGAAATCTCTACCGTTGGAAAATTGCCCTGGTCCAAATAACACAAGGTCTACATTTTGAGCGCCCGATGTGCATTGACCTGAAAAGGTAATTGTCTGCCCAGTTGCCGCAGAATACGTGCTCGTGGCAATTGAAACCACTCCCCCGCCAATGACATTGAACGTCACTGAGTCGGATGTGGTTTGTTCTGCATCAGACACAATGAGGGTGTATGAACCGGAAAGGAGTGAAGATCCCGGGTTCCATGTATACGTCCATGAACCGCGGGAATCGGGCGTTACCTGACTTAAAATCACTCCTTTGGAGTAATAGCCTGTTCCATATAGTTTCAATACAACACTGTTGCTGCCAACGCATGTACCGGAGAACTGGTTCGATTGTCCGATGATCATCGGGTCCTTATTTACCTGAACCGTTACTTGTGCCTGTGTTGTTGCCGGTGCAGTGGTGACTGACGTTGATACACCTTGTGGCTGTTGAGTGCCCGCGATAGGTAACAATGCAGCATATTCCTGCGAGGAGCCTGACGATACGGTTATTGTGGTGGACCAGCTTTGGTATCCGGAATACCGGTATTCAAGTATATGATTTCCCAATGCCACGTTCGTTATGGTGATGGGGGTATATCCCCGGAACTGGTTGTCAAGATATACTTGTGCGCCAGACGGTGATGACGAAAGTTGAAGCGTGCCGGTTCCTACTGTTGGAGTTGAGGTACAGCCCGTTATTAATACACAAAATATTATGATGAAAATAAGAATTATGCCATCCATTTTCATGTTCATTTCTCTCACGATAACCGTTATTGCACAGCGTTATATAGGTTTGCCCATTTTATATCCATCGTTTCACCGGACATGTGCATCCCCGGAAAACCCGGTTTTTCACTCCGTTTCAGCACCCTTTGACGCGATCCGTATTGTGCGGAGAACTTCCTCTGCGAGGCTGACGCTCTTCTTCTCATCGGTCATCAGCGTGTCGAACCTGATTGATCCCTTCACGTCTACTGGATCACGGATATCCTGGATGAAGACGCGAACAAGATCCCCATAGCAGTCAAGGGTACCTTTCGAGGTTGGCTCGTATCCCGATGCCTGCATCAGCGCTGCTGCCGGACCGCTCACCGGTGCATTCCCGATAAATGGGCTGACCGCGAGCACGAGTTTCTCTTGTAATGCCTCACGCACACCATTGCATTCAAGGATGGGGGAGATGCTTGTGATCGGGTTGGAAGGACCGATGACCACCGCGTCACTCCTCGCGATTGCAGAGAGCACTTCGGGTGTTGCAACCGGTGTTCTGGTGCGATTTCGTATGATGTGCTGGATCACGGGCTTCCCTTTTTCTTTCACCCAATAATCCTGGTAATGGAGAAGACCCTTTTCGGTCATTATTTCGGTCACGACAGCGGAATCGGTCATGGGTAGAACGGTTTCCTTAACGCCAAACCGTTCGCAGAGCGTCTGTGTAATTTCCGTAAGCCTCATACCGTCCCTGAACATTTTCGCTCTGGTGAGATGCACTGCCCTGTCATGGTCACCGATCGTGATAAATTCGTCAAAGCCACGTTTTGTGATCTCATCGTGGGTGATGAACGTGTCGTTTTTTATACCCCACCAGGTTTCGGTATTAAGGACACCTGCGAAAAGGTACATCACCGTATCAACATCGGGAGAGATGTGACCGCCTGAAATCTCGATATCCTCCGCCGTGTTCACAACGACAGATATCTCGCGGCTGTCCATCACTTTCTGCATACCGCGCAGGAGCTTCGGGGTGCCTGTTCCACCAGAAAGGAACGTGATCATTACTCAATACTTTTATGCGATGTATATGAAGATTCTTTAGTGAATCCGGTGAAAATCATCAAGGACCCGGTCCATGGGTATGTCGAAGTGGAGGATTTCATACGCCCGATCCTTGATGCTCCCGCGTTACAACGCCTCCGGTATGTCCGCCAGCTGGGTTTCTCGTATCTCGTCTATCCCGGTGCAACTCATTCCCGGTTCGAGCACTCACTGGGGACGATGCACCTTGCGGATATCGCCTGCCGCCGGTTCGGGCTTACCGATTCAGAACGCCGGCTCATCGTTACCGCCGCCCTGCTCCACGATATCGGGCATGGTCCATTCTCCCATGCGAGTGAGCCGCTTATGGAAGCGCTGTTGCACCGGTCCCATGACCAGATTCAACCGGTTGTGGAGGAGCGGTTCGGGACACTCCTGCACGCTGCGGGAATCGATCCGTCTGAACTTTGTGCTGTCGTGAAAGGTACGCACCCCCTCTCTGGGATTCTCCATGGCGACCTTGATGTGGACCGGATGGACTACCTGCTCCGGGACGCCTACTATACCGGCGCACCGTATGGTACCGTGGATGCCCACCGCTTGATCCGTAACATCCTCCATACACCGGAAGGGATTGTGCTGGACGAGAACGGGATCAATGCCGCCGAGTCTCTCCTCATTGCCCGGACGCTGATGCGCCCCGCCGTGTATTTTCACCACGTCAGCCGGATTGCTGAATGCATGTTCCATCTCGCCATGCTGGAACATACGAAGACCGACCCGGCTCCTCGCATCGAAAAACTCTTGTTGTGCGACGATGCCAGCTGCATGCAGGCGCTCCGCAATTCAGAAAGCCCAATGGCACGGGAGATGATGGCGCGGATCTACGAGCGGAGGCTGTACAAACGGGCAATCTATGCCGGGCAGGAGCAGGTGAATGCAGCCGCCCTTCAGACTGCTAACTCGCTTGAACATGCCCGGGCAATTGCCGGAGAGATTGCGGGGCAGGCGGGATGTGCCGATGGTGAAGTGCTGGTGGATATCCCCCCGTTACCGCACGAGATGTCAATGGAAGTGCTCGTCAGAAACCGGCATGCAACTGTCGGTTTTATGGAACTCTCGCCCCGGCTCCGGACGTTAAACGAGACCCGGCGCGAACAATGGCGGCTCGGCGTATATACACTTCCCGAACTTCGGGAGAAGGTTGCCGATGCAGCGGCGGACGTGCTTCATATAAAAAAGCCGACCCGGCAGGACACCCTGTTCTGAAACGACAGAGTGGGGCAGCACTCGTGGACTACCCATGCTCTGGCATAAACTCTTTTTAACTTCGGCTCCGACATTGGTATCATAGGAGAGCGGGAGGCAACCATGGCAAAGGAGTATGTAATCGGGGTGACCGGTGCAAGCGGTATCTGCTACGCACGGAGACTGCTTGAGGTGCTCTGTCCGGGTGCAAAGGTTCATGTCATCGTTTCGGAAGTCGCACGGAAGATCGCGGCTCATGAAGGGGTGGACCTGACCGGCTTTCGTGCGATATATCATGAAAACGAGGAGATCTGGGCAGGGATCGCGAGCGGATCATACCGGCATGATGGGATGGTAGTGATACCCTGCAGTTCAAAGACGCTTGCGGCAATTGCTTCCGGGTTAGCCGATAACCTGATCACGCGAACTGCTGATGTGTGCTTAAAGGAACAGCGGAAATGCATCCTCGTCACCCGTGAGATGCCGCTCTCGAAGATCCATATAAAGAATATGCTTGCCGCAGAGGACGCCGGAGCCCTGATTATGCCCGCCTGCCCGGGGTTCTATACCCGCCCGAAGACCGTGGATGACCTTGTCGATATGGTGGTTGCCCGGGTGCTCGACCACCTTGGGGTGGAACACACCCTTGCAGAACGCTGGAGTGGGTACGATGCGTAAATTTATCGAAAAGATGCGTGAACTGGGGCTTGTTGTTGATGTAACTGAGCCCTGTTCGGTTAATATGCAGGCCGCACAGATGGCAGCCGCGACGGACAAAGTCCTCTTCTTCCACAAGGTGGGCGGTGCACGGGCAGTGATGAACCTGACCGCCAACCGGCGGGCATTATCAGTCGCGTTGGGTATTGACGAACGAGCGATGGTAAAAACGCTTGCCGATGCAAAATTTGACGGCAGGATTATGAACGAGGGCCCCCTCCAGATGAAAAAGCCTGACCTCTCCCGGATACCGGTCATGCACCACTTCCCGAAAGACGCGGGAAAATATATTACAGCGGGAACGGTCTTTTCGAAGTGGGACGGGATTTTTAATGCATCGATTCACCGGATGCTAGTCCTCGACAAGCACCGCGTTGCTGCCCGGCTTGTCGAAGGGAGGCATACCCATGTTATGCTGGGTAAAGCCCTTGCACGAGGGGAGCACCTGCCCATTGCTGTCGCCATCGGGATGCACCCTGCAGTCACCTTTGCAAGCTGCACCCGTGTGCCGACTGGTAAGGAACTGGCATATGCCGCCGAGTTGCTTGGCGGGGAAATACGGGTAAAGGAGTGCAGTAACGGGGTGCTCGTACCGGATGCCGAGATTATCCTTGAAGGATATATCGGTGCAGAACGGACACCTGAGGGACCCTTTGTCGATATCACCGGCACATATGATCCGGTCCGGCAGGGACCGGTAATCGAATTTACCGGGATGTACACAAAACCTGATTTCATCTACCACGGCATTTTGCCCGGTGGGGACGAGCACAAGATATTGATGGGTGCACCCTACGAGCCGAAGATTTTCCGTGCGGTTGCTGGCGTGACCGAAGTGAAAAATGTGGTGCTGACGAAGGGAGGTTGCGGGTACCTGCACGCGGTGATCCAGATTAAAAAGAGCACACAGGGCGACGGGAAGAATGCGATCATGGCAGCATTTGCAGCACACACTTCTCTCAAGCATGTCGTAGTGGTTGATGAAGACATCAATCCAACAGATCCATACGATGTAGAGTATGCAATTGCCACCCGGGTAAACGGTGAACGGGACATGATGGTGATCACGGGCGTCCGTGGCTCGTCGCTTGACCCCTGCCAGCTCGATGACGGCACCAATGTAAAAGTCGGTGTCGATGCAACGATGGTGCTCGGGCGCGAGGATGAGTTCCGGCGTGCTGTCTGGTGAGTCAATATGTACCTCGAGCCTGCCGATGAAGCGATGCTTGCCGGTGAGCAGGGAGAGACCCGGCAGAAGATGCTCGAGATCCTTGTCGCACTGGGAAAGGTCTTCGGTGCGGAACGGCTCGTACCCATTAAAAGTGCTCAGGTGAGTGGCGCATCCTATAAGACGATCGGGGAATATGGGCTTCTCTGGCTTGCAAGCCTTGACGCCCGTGCAGTAGTGCCGGCGGTGCTGAACCCGATTGGGATGCCCCGTGGACGCTGGCAGGAAATGGGAGTGGATCCGGTGTTTGCCGAAAAGCAGCAGGCTGTTGTCGCCGCGTACGAACGGCTTGGTGTTCGTCTCGACTGCACTTGTACGCCATATTACCTGTACCGGACCGGATATGGCGATCACCTTGCATGGTCTGAATCATCGGCGGTCAGCTATGTCAACTCGGTCATCGGTGCACGGACGAACCGGGAGGGTGGCCCGGGTGCGCTTGCCGCTGCGATTGTCGGGAAAACTCCTTGTTACGGGCTGCACCTTGAAGAGAACCGTCATCCTGGTATTGTGATCGATGTGGATGCTGATACCCGTGACTGGAGCATCGCGCATTACGGGGCGCTCGGGTACCACGCCGGTAAACTGGTGGGCAACCGGATCCCGTACTTCCGTGGGATTGCTCCGGATAATGACCGGCTGAAGGCGCTTGGCGCCGCAATGGCAGCGACAGGGGCGGTTGCACTCTACCACGTTGAGGGAGTTACACCGGATGCGAAGAAGAACCGGTATGCCTGCACAGGGCTGGAGACGATTACGATCGAATCTCGCGAGATTGAGCGGCTCTTCGTGGAGATTTCTGTTGATGCCGTTGCCGTCGGTTGCCCCCACTGCTCCCCCGCAGAACTCGCCACGATTGCACGACTGCTTTCCGGGAAAACTGTAAAAAAACCGTTGTATGTATTCGCAGCGCAGGGCGTAATTGATGCGAACCGGTCCATGGTTGAATCTATTGAGCGGAGCGGTGCCCGGGTCTATGCCGATACCTGCATGGTGGTCTCTCCCGTGATGGAGAAGTATTCTGCTATCATGGTGAATTCAGGCAAGGCCCTTGCCTATGTTCCGGATATGTGCGGTGCGATTTCCCGGATCGGGACAATCGACCAGTGCGTTGCAGTGGCGACTGAGTGAACGATGCAGGTTTTTTGGGAACTTTTTAATGGAAAAAAATCGAAAGAATCGACCCGACCCGTCATCCCACAGTCACGAGCACTTTTCCAACTTCTTCAGCAACTGCATGCTGCGATGTTTTTTCAAGGTCGATGCCTCTTGCTACCGAGAGAACCCTTTGAACATCCTCTTTTGAACACGTAGCGAACCGGATCTTCTCCCACGCTGCCCTATCAGTATTAACCCATGCAGCTTCTAAAAGCCGTTCCAGCAGGTGGACATCCCTCTCTGAAAACGACTTCCATTCAGACCCGATGTTCTGTCGTATCTTCTCTATGACCTGCTCGACCGCCTTCTCCTTTTGGAGCTGAAACATCCGTCTCCCGATCTCTGTCCTTGACACGTCTGGCATCCCATCTTCCTCCTCACCACGTATATGTTAATGATGAATCAATCCCAGTCACTGCTTAATATATTTGTGGCAAAACGGGCGGGCTGATCCGAAGTTGATGTTCAACGGCAAGTGACAGATTTTCTGTATTGGCTGTCAGGTACCGGACAATCAACTTCCCGCTCCGGAAAATACTTAAGCCGGTTTTATCTATCATCACACAGGGTGAGGGTATGCCTGATGTGACAAGCGACGAACGGGGAAGACGCATCTTCCAGATACACAAGGAGAAGGCAGTTGAGACGGCGGTGGAGAAGATCCGCCAGAGTCTTGGACACGAGTGGACGACGTTCTCCCAGGAGGACGCACGGACACTTACCGATATCCTTGGGGAGGCATGGGTGTCAGTCGAGCGGAGCGTATGGGAACAAGCCTCATTCACCCGGCTTACAAGACAGGAGATAGAGGAAATTATCCGCATCGGAAATGCAGTAAAAAACAAAAAAATCCGGGAGGAGGCAGCGATCAACGAGATCTGCACAATCCTGAAACGATCGTTCTGACGGGCAGGGAACCGCCGCTTTTTTTCACACCTGCGGTACTTCCTGTGCCCTCTTCTTCTTGCGGTCGATGATCTTCTTTACTTTCTTCAGCCGGAAGAGGTCTTCGCGCTCCCGTTCGTCTATGGTGTTCTTGATATACTTTGCTTGTTTCTTGAGGTCAGGAATCAAAACCTGTTCGAGCGCGTTCACTCTCCTCCGCGTCATTTGGATCTCCCCGCCGAGCCGTTTTAATGCGGTCTCAGTCTCGGCAAGGGCGATGATCAGGTCAAGTTCCGCCTCGAACTTCTCGGCGGCTTCATCGATCCTCCCACTCACCCCGATGATACTGTAGCCCCTCTCAAGAACGCTCTTTGAGACCCGTTTCTTCTCGATTACCGGGACGGGAACGCCCATGATATTTTTTCCCTTTATATCGACAAATAACCCCTTACGGGTTGCAAACGAGGCGGACTTCAGGGTGACCGAGTCATCAACAGCAAGAGCGGAGAGGAGCGATCGCTGTGCCGAATCGCTCACACCCTCCAGTTCCTCCCGGGATCTCGAGACGGATTCCATAATATTGAAGAACTCCCGGATGAGTGCATCCATTTTCTCCCGGAGGAGATCCCGCCCCTGCTCGGCGAGCTTGATCTGCGCATTCTTTTTGATCAGTTCCATCCGGGTGGGGTTGACCTGCTCCATGGCTCATCCTTTCCGGTATGCCGGGTGATATTTTTTAATGAATTCCAGCTTGATCCGTTTCAGTTCTTCTTCGGGAAGCATCTCAAGGAGATCCCAGCCGATCTCAAGAGTCCGTTCGAGACTCCGGTTCTCGTCCCCCTGCGTGATAAACTTCTTCTCGAACTCATCGGCAAACTTCAGGTATTTCTTGTCCAGCTCGGTCAGGGCCTCCTCACCGACGATCGCGACGAGTCTCCTCAGATCCCGCCCGTAAGCATAGGACGCATAGAGCTGATCCGCCACGTTCCTGTGGTCTTCCCGGGTCTTTCCCGGGCCGATACCGAGGTTCATCAATCGCGAGAGGCAGGGGAGAACGTCAATCGGTGGGTCCGCCCCTCTCCTGAACAGGTCTCGCGAGAGCACGATCTGCCCCTCGGTGATATACCCTGTCAGATCCGGCACCGGGTGCGTGATATCATCGTCGGGCATCGTCAGGATTGGGAGCTGGGTGATTGATCCCGTCTTCCCCTTAATCCTGCCGGCTCGTTCGTAGATCGTGGCAAGATCCGTGTACATGTACCCGGGATACCCGCGCCTTCCGGGCACTTCTTCCCGGGCTGTCGAGATCTCCCGCAGGGCTTCACAGTAGTTGATCATATCCGTCAGGATGACGAGGACGTGGAGGTTGTGGGTGAACGCAAGGAATTCTGCAACGGTGAGGGCGCAGCGGGGGGTGGCAAGCCTCTCGATGGTCGGGTCATCGGCGAGGTTCATGAAGAAGACCACGCGCTCGAGCGCCCCGGTTCTCTCAAAATCCCGCATGAAGAACGAGGCTTCCTTGTATGTGATCCCCATCGCGACAAAGACTACGGCAAAGTTTTCCCCTTCGCCAAGGACTTTTGCCTGCCGTGCGATCTGGGCGGCGAGTTTGTTTGCCGGGAGACCGGAGCCGGTGAATATCGGGAGTTTCTGACCCCGGACAAGGGTAGTCAAGGCATCGATTGCAGACACGCCGGTCTGGATGAAGTCGGCGGGCTTGTCCCGGGCATACGGGTTGATCGGCATCCCGTTGATATCGATGCTCGCCTCCTGTATCACATCGGGACCGCCGTCACGGGGTTTCCCCACGCCATTGAATATTCTCCCGAGCATGTCGATTGAGACATCCACTTTCATCGGTTCGCCAGTGAACCGCACCCGTGTTTCCTTGTCGTCGATCCCGCTCGTCCCCTCAAAGACCTGGATGACTGCCAGATCCTTTGAGATATCGAGCACCTGCCCGGTCCTCTGCTCGCCTCCGGGAAGGGTGATCTGTGCGATCTCACCGTACGTGACGCCCTTTACGGACTGGACGAAGATTAACGGTCCCGAGACATAGCTGACCGTCTTGCATTCTTTGGTAAGCAGGCTCCTCTTTTTCATCGCTCCACCTCCAGTGCACCGATCTTTTTGTCAATCTCCCCGACCAGGCTCCTGATCGCATCCACCTCACGGAGCTCTTTCATCCTGCCGATCTCGGCTTTCAGTGGCAGTTTCAGGAGCTTGTTCAGTGCAACACCCTTTTCCATCGCCTCGCCAATCCGTTCATAGAACCTGAGGATGACTTTTAACATCCAGTACTGCTTTTCGAGCGGGCAGAACGAGTCGATCTCGTGATAGGCGCTCTGCTGGAGGAAATCCTCCCGGACCATGCGGGTCACTTCTAAGATCGCCTTCTCACTCTCGGGCAATGCATCAGGACCGACCAGCTGGACGATCTCCTGGAGCTCGACCTCTTTTTGCAGGAGATACATCGTCTTGTCCCTCATCGTCTTCCAGTCGACAAGCCCGCTTTTTGTGAACCCCTCCTCAATACTCTCGAGGTAGAGCGAATAACTCTTGATCCAGTTTACCGAAGGGAAATGCCGCCGGTACGCAAGGTTTGTGTCAAGAGCCCAGAAGGTTCCCGCTATCCGCAGCGTGTTCTGGGTGATGGGCTCGGAGAAATCCCCGCCCGGCGGGGATACTGCACCGACAATCGTGACGGAACCAAATCGCCCATCCGATCCGAGACAGACTACACGCCCTGCACGCTCGTAGAATGCCGCAAGCCGGGTGGCAAGGTACGCGGGATAGCCCTCCTCGCCCGGCATCTCTTCCAGCCTTCCCGAGACTTCCCTCAACGCCTCGCCCCACCGGGATGTGGAATCTGCCATCAGGGCGACGTCGTATCCCATGTCCCGGTAATACTCTGCCATCGTGATGCCCGTGTAGATCGAAGCCTCCCGTGCAGCGACCGGCATGTTCGAGGTGTTTGCGATCAGGATCGTCCGCTGCATCAGGGGCATCTTCGTCCGGGGGTCGACGAGTTCGGGGAATTCCGACAGGACATCGGTCATCTCGTTCCCCCGTTCCCCGCAGCCGATATACACGACGATTTGGGTATCCGACCATTTTGCAAGGGTCTGTTCCGCCACGGTCTTCCCTGTGCCAAAACCGCCGGGGATCATGGCGGTCCCGCCTTTTGCGACCGGAAACATCGTATCAAAAATTCTCTGCCCGGTGACAAGGAGCAGGTGCGGGTCCTGCTTTGTCTGGTACGGTCTGCCCTTCCTGACCGGCCATTTCTGCAACATCGTGACAGGAGTATTGTCCTCAAGGATGCAGACCGGCTCTTTTACCGTGAATGCACCGCTCCGGCACTCCCGGATGGTTCCCGAGACCCCCGGGGGAACCATGATCCGGTGCGCGATATGGTATTCCATCACCGTCCCGAGGATGTCTCCCCCGCTGACCCGGTCCCCGGCCTTAGCGGTTGCGACAAAGTCCCATTTCTTCTCCATGTTCACCCCCGGGACCGATATCCCCCGCGAGATGAAACTGCCGCTCCGCTCCACCAGAAGGGGCAGGGGTCTCTGGATACCATCGTAGATGGAAGAGAGCAGCCCGGGGGCCGAGTTCCACCGAGAGCGGGGTCTCTGTGTTCACGACCTTCTCGCCAACCTTCAACCCGGACGTATCTTCATACACCTGGACGACTGCCTGGTCGCCATCGAGACGGATGATCTCCCCGTTCAGTTCCTCGTCGCCTACCTTCACCACATCATACATCTTCGATCCTCTCATCCTTTCAGAGAGGACGACAGGACCGGAAATTCGTGAAATTATCCCCGCAATCATGGTCTATCTCCTTATCACGATGTTATACCCGATTGCCCGCTGCAGCAACCGTTCGATGTAACTTGTTCGGCTGATACCCTTGATCCTCGAGGGTATCGGGATGACGATCGGTCTGTAGGTCTTGCCGATCTTCTCCAGCATCTTCTCATCAAGGACGGACATCAGGTCCTCGCTGATCGCAACGATACCCGTATCGTCCTTGTAGAGCAGGGGAGGAATGATCTTTTTTGCCTCCTCAAGACCCGATGCCTCAAGCACATCCACCCCCGCAAGCCGGAACCCGGGTGCCGAGTCCGGATCGGTGACCACGACAAACTTATACATAGATGAGTTCCCCCCTCATTTCCTTCTCCGGGACATCCGCGGTCTTGCACCTCGCGATGATCCTGATGTTGGTCACCTCGTTGTGCTTCGCCCAGATATACCCGATCGGAATGGCGACACTGAGCGGATCGCCAAGAAAGCTTCGGATCCCTTGTTTTATCAGGTACTTGTCGAGGTCTTTTTCAAATACAGACACCTTCTTTAAACGGAACACTTCTTCTGGTACTTTTGAAAGGAAGTTGAACGGTGTAGGGTCGAGGAGCTTTATCGCTCCTTCGAGCGTCCCAGTCCGCACCATGGCGAGTAGCCGCTCGGTACCGAGGATTAACCCCCCTTCAATCAGGTAGTGTTGTGCCTCCTCCGCGTCGATCCTGTCGTGAACAAGCCGCAGGACATTTTTTACATTAATTACATCGATCTCTGTCTGGATCATCTCCCGCATGATACGGTCGTCATAATTCTCGCCTTTTATCGCTTTTAAGGCATTTTTAAAATAAAACCTGTCAATTGAATATTCGAGAATGGCAAGGTCCCTCTTATCGGAAAACTCCTTGAAATTCCGGGTCAGCGGTCGTGCATAATCGATCCCCCACGTTGCGAGGAGATCGATTGCTGCCTTGACGTCCGGTTGTTTGACGAGCTCGACGAGCGTGCTGTCATCCAGTTCCCCGGCCGGGACAAGGCAGTCATGGATCTCCGCCGCGGTCGCATGGATGTTTATTCCCCGCAGGATTGTCTTGATATTCTGGACATCCCATCGCCCTACAAGGATTTTTATGTACTTCTCGGATTCATCTCCCTTCATGAACCGTACGATTTTCCTGAAGGCATTGGCAAAATCCTTCCGGAGGGCAACTTCAATACACGTGATCCCGGAGTAATGGACACTTGCCTTTTCAATCTCGTCTTTATACGCGGTGCTCCCCAGTTCCGTGATGACGGATTCGATATCGGGTTTTAAAATCAGACTCTCAAGTACCGACCGGTCGAGCAACCGGCTCTTCATGGCTTTGATCCGTGCATTCACATATTCACATTCCACCCTGACCACCGTACAGAATAGCAAATATTTCCGGTTTTAAAAGCACCTTTGCCCTCGCAAACCTCGATTCTATCGTGTTAAATACCACGAATCGCCCGTCGTTTGTGGCGGCATCGAGCCCCCCGGCAGTAGTGATATCGGTGACTATGCCACAGTTCAGATGGAGATCGGAGAGTATCTTTTTACAGAGCGTTTCATCGCGTTTGTCGATATGAAGCTCTATGGGTTCCCCTTCAAGCTCGGAAACGACCTCCTCGAGCAGTTTTTTGAACATCTTCGGGTAATTTGCTGTGTCCCGTGCCGATGAGAATTTTTTTTGGGCTTCACCGATCGCTTTCTGGTACACCTCGTCCCGTCTCTGGATCAACTGCATCCGGAGATCTTTTTTGATCTGTGCGAATGTTTTCCCCCCTTCCATCTCCACCGCTCTTTTAGCGGCATCCATGTGCCGTTTCTTTATCTTCTCATCTTTTCCCTTTGCCTCGTTTACGATCTCCACCGCACCCCGGTTTGCCTGTCCCTTGATATCTGCGATCTTTTCATCGGCACACATCTCGACTGATTTGATCAGCTGTTCATACGGCATCGCATCACCAGCATCTTCTTTTGGAGTATTCCGACCGTTGTATGTTCGTTTTTCCTGTTGTATTTCGTTTTCACGATCTCATTTCAGCATGAGCATGATCATTGCCGCGACCACGAAACCCAAAATGACCAGCGTTTCAGGAATTGCAACGAGGATCAGCATAAGACCAAATGATTCCGGTTTTTCCGCAACCGCTCCGGCACCCGCTGAACCGATCCGTGACTGGGCAATCCCTGTTCCCAGCGCTCCGAGTCCAAATGCAAGTCCCGCTCCAATGGGTATTCCAAAATCCACCATATCAAAATCAACCTCACGTTTTGTGTTTAACACCGCACTTTCACAGATATCATGTTCATTCTCCGGTACAGGATCAATGCAAGACCGGTACACCGTTCTGCATTCATTTCATCGTTTTTTCACCCTCTTTCTCTTTCAGGAACGGTTTGTACATCGTACCCCCGCCCTCGTAAAATTTGGAATTGAACTCCACGAGGTGCAACCTGAGGGAATGCAGGAACGGAGAGAACATCGCAAGACCAATATTGAGTATGTGCAGCACGGCAGCGATCAAAAAACCTACCACTGCCACATCCATCTCCCCCCCGAGTTTATTGGCGACCAGTGCGAGGACCACCGATGCCATGCCGATTGCCATGATCCTTGCATAGGAGAGGATGTTCACCATGGTGCTCATAATCTCGAATGCACCGAAGAACCCCCCGCCATAGATGATCATCGGCAGGGCGATAACGATCAGGACGACGCCAGGGATGAGGAGAAACTCCGGCAACATCTTTCCCGCGGATGTGATGACAAGAATGATCCCGGTAACAACGATCATCATCCCCACCTTCTCAATCACGTGTTTCTTGTGCTTCCGTGCATATGAATTGACAATTCCTATGCACAGACCGAAGAAGACATGGAATACGCCAATCGCGATAGCAAGGACGAGAAGCGGCACTATCGCCTCAATACGGTTCCAGGAAATCCCGAGGAAGTTGACCGGCTGAATCCAGCCCATCATTTCACCTAAATTCCCAAAGAATTCGCCGAATAAAAACCCAAAGAAAATAGTGGGAATCGAGCAGATGACAAGGATGTTCATCAGGTGCTGGAGCCACAGTTCCTTTTTATAGATTTTTTTCATGATCAGGGCAAACGCGAGGATGATCAAACCATACGCGATATCCCCGACCATGAGCCCGAAGAAGATCGGGAAGAAGATGGCGATCAGCGGACTTGGATCGACTTCCCGGTATTTGGGCGGGCTGATGATCGACATGATAAATTCAAAGGGTTTAACAAAGAACGGGTTGTCATAGAATGTCGGGGCGTCGTCCATCTTCTCCGGGGGCACTACCAGTTCGGTGACGATGACCCGCTGCCCGAAGGTCTTCTCCAGTGCGTCTTTTGTCCGCTGCAGGAACTTTTTGGGGATCCAGCCCATGATCAGGAATGTATACTCCGTCTGGCCAAACTTGCCAAACACAGCCGCCTCTTCGTTCCTGTCTTCAAG
This sequence comes from uncultured Methanoregula sp., assembly GCA_963676405.2. GTDB lineage: Archaea > Halobacteriota > Methanomicrobia > Methanomicrobiales > Methanospirillaceae > Methanoregula. The sequence continues at coordinate 115,973 of CAXXQB010000017.1, read as the reverse complement.
CACTTTCTTGAGCACTGCAAGTTCCTGGTACCATTCGGCAGAAAGCGCCACAAGCTTGCGATCGATCTCCACCATCTCCACGGCAGAACGCTCCCGTTTATTCGCGATAATTTCAAGGATCTCGTTGAATGGTTTTCCCAGGTACTCCTGCGGCATCCTGACTTCGTTCACATTCTGCGAGAAGATGAACGAGTGCACCTTCTCGGAATACTTCTTGTTGAATATGATGACCGCTGCGATGGTTGCCTCATCCACGTCAGCAGAAATCATCTCGAACTGGTTCCTCGTGATATCCGCCAGTTCATTTCTCACGAGTTCCAGAACATCCCGGAACTCCCGCTGGATCAAAACGACCGTGATCTCAAAACCTTTCAGGGCGGGCAACTGGCTCTCTAACGGCAGAATCTTCGTGATGATCTTCTCGTACCGGTCCATTGCGTTTAACGAGTATTCGAGGTCTGTCTTTGTTGTGGCAAGATCCTTTGTGGTCGTTTCGAGTGCAGCAACCACCTTGTTTGCCCGTGCGATCAGGTCAGACTCGCTTTTCTTCTGGAAGGTATTGTAGATCGCTTCCTGTTTCTCTTTATCGTCGGCAATTTTCGGAAGGGTAAGGTAGATCCCCCCGACCTTTAAGAGAATATTTGCGAGTTCTCCTCCTTTCGTGATATCCAGCTTTCGTAAGAGCGTGTCGCCCGGGTGGAGGGTCTTTGAAACATCCTCAAGATGAACCGTTCCGGTATGGTACAGGACGTCGACTACGCTCTGGAGGTCCTGTTTTGGTCCTATCACCTGAACTTTTGTCATCTTCTGCAACATATCGCCCTACTCCATCGAGACGGACTGTACGATCTTCCCGATTGCGACAGAAATATTACGTTCTCCTTCCTCCCTGACTGCCGTTGCCTGTCTCTCACCCTGCAATCGGAGATCATCCGTCTCCTTTTTTATCCGCTCCATTTCGCTTTCCTGGTAGCTCCGGGCTGCTGCTTCTCCTTCCCACTCTGATGTCTCGATCATATCCGATGCCTTTTTTCGCGCATCGAGAAGGATCTCCTCTGCATCCTTGCGGGAATTTTCAATCTGTATATTGATCTCGAGCTCTTTTTCCCGGATCTGCTGCAACAATGTTTTCTCTCCTGTCATATCCTCTCCCGTCCTACAAGCCGTGTTGCCGTTTCATGAGGGATGACACACCCTCTCGTTCAACTTTTGGGGGGTAATCGTTCGGCTCTTCCTTCTTTTTTTTGTTCAGTACTTCCCGTGCTTTGTCCGCAGCAAACTCTATCCGCTCCCTGCACCTGCCGACTGCAGTCTCCTTTATTCTATCGAGTATTGTATTGAGATCGTTTTTCATCCCGGCAACCCTTCCGATGGACAATGGCGTATTCTTGCTCATATACGATATAGTTTGCGATTGTCGGATGAGAACGACCAGAATATGAGCCCCGGCACCCTCCCGGTGGAGGCAAGGTACGAATCAGACAAGGATCTCAACCGCGCATACTATATACCCTCACCAACGATTTCCTGCATCCGGCACTTATAGTGGCACAATCGCAGCTTCTTCGCCGATCGATCATGTTTCAGGGGTTACGCAAAATGAGTTTACACATCCAGACTTGGAAATGTTAAAATGTAAATTATTATGCAGAGTCAGCCAAATTCGGTTATTAAAAATACACAACTGCGTAAGTCCTATGTTTTTTAAGACATTCCGTCAGGTGGATTTCCCCGCGCGGATACGGTGAACACTCTCTGTTTCAGGGAGTAATGTCGGTACCGTGAAGAGAGAATGGGAACCCTCAAGAGAATGAAGAGACCAGATCAGAGGGTGAAAAAAGAAAAGCATGATCCTACCGGGAATCCCTCCGCCACAAAGGTGCACATCCAGAGGCTCATTGCCGCCCTCTCCGATCCATCCATTGACAACCGGCATAAGGCAGTCCTCGCGCTGAGCAAATGTGGCGATTCGGCAGTGACACCACTGATCGATGCACTTGCGTCCGCCCCGGATGCCGATCACCGCTGGTATCTCGCGATCTCGCTTGCAAAGGTGGGTAAAGCCGCGATGGTACCGCTTCTTACCGCGATGGCAGCGAACCAGGATCGCGAGTTCCGGCGGTATGCTGCCGCAGCTCTCGGCGAGATGGGAGAACCGGCGGTTGAATCCCTGATCGAAGCAATGGCAACCGATGACCGGGAGCTACGGGGTTTTCTCTCCCAGGCACTCTGCCGTATCGGAAAACCCGCCATTGAACCGCTCACCCAACGGCTCTCGGACGGGAATGAGATCATCCGCTCCTGCGCCACACTCACGCTCTGGCAGATGGGAGAAGCGGGGCTTCCTGCGATGATACAAAAAGTACAGGAAGAAAAACCCTGATACACTATCGCGATATCGACAGTAATACGGCACTCCTTTTTTAAGAACATCCAAAACGAACAGATAAATCTCCTATAAGCCCATCATACCAGTATGCTGCAGCTCTCTCCTGCGATGGAGGCATACGGGCAGACATTGATGGACGAGCTCCACCGCGCGATTGCCATCGCGAGAGAGGCACGTTCACAGGGCATCGACCCGAAAACCGATGTTGAGATCCCGATCGCCAGTGACCTTGCCGACCGGGTCGAGGCGCTGCTCGGCATCAAAGGAGTAGCTGCACGGATCCGCGAACTCGAACAGCAGATGTCCCGCGAGGAAGTGGCTCTCCGGATTGGTGACGATTTTGTTGCCACGAAGGTTCGGGGAGAGAAAAGCCCGGACGAAGTTCTCGACCACGCGATTCGTACCGCAATGGCGCTTCTTACGGAAGGTGTGGTGTCAGCTCCCACCGAAGGGATTGCGAAGATCGGTATGGGCAAGAATGATGACGGGAGCCAGTACCTGAAAATATATTATGCAGGACCGATCCGGAGTGCCGGTGGCACGGCACAGGCACTTTCTGTTCTTGTCGGCGATTATGTACGGCGCCAGCTTGGCATCAACCGGTTTATCCCCCACCAGGACGAAGTGGAGCGCTACATCGAGGAGATCCGGCAGTATAACTCCATCATGAACCTCCAGTACCTGCCAAGCGAACAGGAGATCAGGCTCATTGTCCAGAACTGCCCGGTCTGCATTGACGGGGAGGCAACCGAGAAAGAGGAGGTGTCCGGGCACCGAAACCTCGGGCGGGTGGAGACGAATTCGGTTCGGGGGCGGGATGGCGCTCGTGCTCGCGGAGGGTATTGCGGGAAAGGCCCGGAAGCTCAAGAGTAAAGTCGAACAGATGAAGATGGAGGGCTGGGACTGGCTGGACACGCTCGTCGCCGGCGCATCAAAGACCGGCGATGAAACGAATGCATCCGGCATAAAACCGCTCGACAAGTACCTTCGTGACCTGATCGGGGGAAGACCGGTATTTTCGTATCCCATGCGCGAAAGGTGGTTTCCGGCTCCGGTATGGCAGGTCGCGCAACACCGGATTTGCAGCAGCCGGGCTCCACCCGGCGACCCTGCACATATTGGGGGGTTTTCTGGCAGTTGGTACCCAGATGAAAATCGAACGCCCAGGCAAAGCCTGCGGGGTTGTCCCGGTAGATTCGATCGAAGGACCGACTGTGCGCCTCACAAACGGGGACGTCCTGCGGGTGGACGACGAGGCAACAGCGGTTCGCCTCGTGCCACGGATCGAGCGGATCCTCGATGTGGGCGAGATCCTGATTTCCTACGGGGACTTCCTGGAGAACAACCATCCCCTTATTCCCTGTGGGTACTGCGAGGAATGGTGGCTTCTTGATGGTGGGACCCGACACCCAGAAAACGAGGAGGAGTCACTTCTTTTCGCCCGGAACGGGGCATACCTCCACCCGGCATATACGTGGTTCTGGGATGACATCACCTGCGATCAGATCCGGATACTTGCCGATGCTGTTGCCAGTAACCGGTAAAAAATTGAGGATAGCGCTCTCTGCATTCCCAACGATCCTGCGATAAAAACTATTCTTGAAGAGCTGCTGCTCCCTCACGAAGTCCGCAACGGGCAGGTACAGATCCGGACATACCGGGCATTTGTTGCCTGTCTCGGGCTCGATGACCAGTTAAAGAAACGGGATGCGTGGAAGGATGCACCGGATTCAGGTCAGCTTGCGCTGGTCATGCATCTCTCCGGGCTCAGGATCCGGTCCCGGTCCGGTACCCGGATTGGGGGAAGAATGGGAAGACCGGGGAAATCCAAGCCCCGGAAGATGAACCCGGCGCCCCATGTACTCTTCCCGCTGGGGGATTCCGGTGGTAACCGGCGCTCGTTTCAGGAAGCCTCCACTCACACGGAAGAGGCGGATGAGAGTGCGACCGAGATCGATTTTGAAAAAGCCGGGGGGGGTTATCGAGATTGAAGTGGGACGGCGGCGCTGCACCGGCTGCAACGAGATCACCTACCTGAAGCCGGTGCGACAAGTGCGGGGTGCACACGGTTCCCATCTACACCTGCCCGAAGTGCATGCACGAGATGGCATTTGACCGCTGTCCCAACTGCGATGTTCCGACGAAGTGCAACCAGCGGATCAGCCTGAACGTGAAAGAGGAATACGCCCGGGCGATGGAGCGGTTGGGGGTAAGACCAGACCAGCTCGCGCTGTTAAAGGGAGTGAAAGGAGTGATCTCCCGTGAGAAGACGGTGGAAGCGATGGAGAAAGGCATCCTGCGGGCACTCCAGGATATTTATGTTTTTAAAGACGGCACCACCCGTTTCGATATGATTGACCTCCCGCTGACGCACATCCGCCCGGATGAGGTGAAGGTTTCGGTTGAGAGGATACGAGCTCTTGGCTATCTCGTGGATATCAACGGGTATTGACCTACAGAACGGTGCACAGGTGGTGGAGATGCACCCGCAGGATCTTCTCATCTCCGGATTCCTGTGCGGAATATATGCTGAAGGTGGCACAATTCATCGATGACCTGCTGGTTAAAGTCTATCACCTGCCTGCATTTTATAATGTAAAGACCCGCGATGATCTGATCGGACATCTCGTCATCGGTCTGGCACCGCACACGAGTGCCGGCGTCCTTGCGCGGATTGTCGGGTTCACCCGGGCAAATGTCGGTTACGCGCATCCGTTCTTCCATGCGGCGAAAACGCCGGAACTGCTTCTTTGGCGATACCGAGATCGAAGTGTATGACGGGAAGCACTGGGCAGTGCGCCCCATCCGCACGTTCGTCCTTGAAAATTTTGATATCAGCCGCCCGGGACTCGACCGGCTCGGAACCTATTACTCTGATCCCGTGCAGCCGTATTACACCCGCACTGTCGATACAAGTGGTGTGATGCACATCCGGAAGATCACATCCGTTTCGATCCACCGGGCACCCGATACCCTGCTCTCGTTTTGTTACTTCCCGTGGCAAGGAGATTTTAGTCACGCCGGATCATGCGATGCTGTTCTGGGACACCGGGTACCTGCGCAAGATCCGGGCACTGGAGTTAAAAGCCGGGGATGCCGTGCCGGTGCTCGAAGGGATGAACCTTATCGCAGACCGGATCAGTATTGTGGAGACAGTGCCGGCACCCGAGGACCGTGTCTGGTGCCTCACGGTGGCTGACGATCACACACTTGTCGCGAACGGGATTTTTACCGGGCAGTGCGATGGCGATGAGGACTGTATCATGCTCCTTATGGACGGGCTCCTCAACTTTTCGCGTTCATTTTTACCCCAGTCACGGGGCGGGTCGATGGACGCACCGCTTGTCCTGACGAGCCGGATTGATCCCTCGGAGATCGACAAAGAGAGCCTGAATGTCGATGTGGGCAGGAGTTACCCGATTGAACTCTATCTCTCTGCACTTACCTATGCAAAGGCAAAGGATGTGGAACCGCTTGTCGACCGGGTCGAACGACGGCTTGGCACACCCAAACAACTCGAGGGTTTTTTCTTCACGCACGATACCTCGGATATTTCTGCAGGACCGCTTGAGTCCATGTACACCCGGCTCAAAAGCATGCCCGATAAACTTGAGGCAGAACTCTCGCTTGCCGAGAAGATCCGTGCGGTGGATGCCGATGATGTGGCGGAACGGGTGTTAAAGACGCATTTTCTCCCCGATCTTATGGGCAATCTCTCCGCGTTTTCCAAGCAGAAGTTCCGTTGCACGAAGTGCAACACGAGCTACCGGCGCATGCCGCTAGCCGGGAAATGCACAAAGTGGAGGGGAAAGGGAATGTGCAACGGCAACATCATCCCCACCGTGCACGAAGGGTCGGTGAAGAAATATCTCGAGATGTCACGGGATATATGCCGGAGATACAAGATATCGGAATACACCCGGCAGCGGGTAGAGGTGCTTGATCTCGCGATTGACTCCACGTTCGGGGAAGAGAAGCAGCAGCAACTGGGGCTTGCGGATTTTATGTGAGCCAGTGATGCAGTGATACAATTTTAAAAACTATAACGCCCTTTACTATCCTGCAACAAACCATTTTGTGCGCGAGGGTATCCAAGCTTGGTCAACGGAGGCAGACTCAAGATTTATAATACTACCTTGGCATAAGATTCTTGCATTTTCAAAGCCCTTTTACTATGGTAAAACCAATACTCTTCTGAGCGAGGGTATCTAAGCCTGGTCAACAGAGACGGACTCAAGATCCGTTCCAGCAGTGGTTCGCGGGTTCAAATCCCTCCCCTCGCATTGTTTTAAAAAAACCCTGTTCCGGCAGAGTTGTGTCATCACGGGGCGTGTCAGCCAGACATCCCAGTTATTTCTCCCGCCTCGTAACCCCGACCCGTCCTTTCTCCACCGCAAGCTCAAACCCGAGGTCTTTCTAAATATTTACGGCTTTTTCCACTCCCGTGGATGAGCAGTTCGACGAGATCCTCCTTCTCATCAATATCCGTGTGGAGCCGGAACGAATCGATCACATCGCAGGAGAGTCCTGCCTCTTCTGCAATCTTTGTATGCTTAAGATAACTGGTGCCGTAATAATCGAAGTGGAACCGGGCAGGCTCTTTGAGGAAGATGACATTTGTCCCGCCACCACGCCCGGGCACGATTGCTATTGCCTTATCTGTGGTAATAACCCGCCGGATGGATGGTCCGGTGGCGAGCGGAAGGTCTGCCATGATAATCAGCAGCGGGTCCCCGGTAGACTGTTGAACGAGGGAATTTAATGCCCCGTTCAGGTCTGTATCGGCAATTGTCACTTGGACGTCTTCGCTGTCAAAGAGTTCGGTACCTACAATAACCGGGCTGCAATTGGCATCCCTGACTGCATCAATAACATCCGCAAGCATCGCACGGGCAAATGCCTCCCGCTCCTCCTGGCTGAGGATGCAGGAGAGCCGGGTCTTCGGGTTTACCGGTTTGTAGGGGATCAACGCGTGAGGACACATTGCATACGCAGGTATGCGGGGAGATCAAAAAAAGATGCTGATACAGCACAGGTCAGATGAGAGATATTCACTGATGTATCTCCCCGGCGTTGATAACGAAGTGCACATCGCGCTCACGCTCCCTCCATCCGCATCACCCTTGCCATCATCCGCCCTGCACGGCTCCGTTTCAGCCGTATCGCTCCGTCGGTGCACATCTCGTGGCAGCAGTAACACCGGATGCACTTTTTCCGGTCGATACGGGGAACTGTTCCTGACATCGTGATTGCACCCATCGGACACCCCCTCTCACACTTCCGGCAGGCTTTGCACCGCGAAGCATCGATCTCGGGACGGGGAACGTACCACCTGCCTATAGCCTGCATCAGCGAAAGAATTGCGGAGCGTTTCATCCCCCGCCCGCCTCCCTGATACGATGCGGGTTTTTTGTAGTCCAAAACGACAAACTGCGCGAGGTCATCCCCAACAAGCCGGATGCCGGAACCGTCTGCGGCATACAACCCACGCCTCCGCAGCGGCGGAGATCGTGCAGACCTCCATCGGGTTGATATTTATCAACCGTGCAGCTGTTGCATCCAACGCACTATAATCCGCACTTGCGAGGATGACCCCGATCTTTCTTGGAGAGCCCGAAGTCGGACCATTCCCTTCCATCCCGAACACCGCGTCCATCACCTGCAACCGGGGTTTTGCCAGCACGTTGATGTCAACGAGCATCCTCCCGAAGTTCTCTTCATCAGGAAACCGGGCGTGAAGCGAAAGTTTCTCAAGACCGGGGACCAGTCCGAACAGGTTCTTTGCCCCGCCGCTCATGCAGGTCCACATGTGCGTCTTTACCTTGGAGACGACAACAATCGCATCTGCCGAGAGTGCCGGGTTGATGATCGCAAGCTGCCGCACCATCGCACCGGCAGGAGCTGGAACGATTGTATAGTTAGTATCAGTATTCAGTTCCGCGCCGAGATCCTGTGCAACCAGATCGTATCCCGCCCTGGCATACGCTCCCTTCAGGCTCGATTCTGTGTACGGGATCGCGGCAGCGGGACTGTCTGCGATGATCACACGGCACCCGTTCTCCCGCAGGAGCCGGACAACTGCCCGGACCACTTCGGGATGCGTGGTTACGCACCGGTCCGGTGCCAACCCCTGAAGCAGGTTCGGTTTGACAAGGATTGTCTGCCCGGGCGTTACGAATGCCCCGATGCCCCCGCAGAGATCGACCGCCCTTTTCACCGCGGCAAATACTTCGTCCCGCTTGTAGGTATCGCACCGTGCAACCGCAACGAGTTTCTCACCAGTATCCGCCATGATCCTTACACTCCCTCTATCGGTACCTGCCAGCACCGCACCGGTACAGAACCGGAACTAAGGGGGAATAGAGACGGTGACGGATCATGCAGAGGACGGTTTGCCCTCATTCCGGAATCTCTCTTCCGGGATCTGCATCTCAAACCGTGCTCCCTTCCCGGACTCATAGATGTACGTGATCGTTATTCCCGTCAACGCGAGGATCTCGCGCGCGAAAAAGAGACCCCCGCTGGCACCCTTATCATACCCGTATTCGAAGATCCTTTCCTTATCAGCAGCCGGTACTCCTGTCCCATTGTCTGCAAAGACGAGTATTGCCCGACCGGATCTGTCCCCTTCTAAAAAAACACAGATTTCCGACGCGTTCGTGCTATGACGAAGGGTATGCCCAAAAAGGTATCCAATCGCATTTTCGAACAATGTATCGGCACAGACTGCTGCGTTCCCACAGGTTTCGATCACCCGGACTCCCTTTAGATCGAAATTCTCCCCTGCATGGAGGACGACTGAATGGATCATCTGGAAGCATGGCGGTTCCATCCCGAAGTTCTGGTACTCCTTGGCGAAATCGAACTGGCTGCCGATCCGGTTGAGGGCATCCTGTACCTTTTCGAGATATGATTTCATTGTGGAGTCTTTGACCGTCATCAGCAGGAGCTCGTTGTACCCGGTCACTACGGTCAGCTGGTTTCGGACATCGTGACGGGTAACGCTCCCGACAATCTCAAGCTTCTTCTTCAGGAAAACAATCCGCTGTTCTGCACGGTGCAGATCAACTGCCATTTCGGTTACTTGTGCCAGAGCAGGGAACGACAATTCAACCGGTTCCGGCAGGAGAACATATCGGGCGTGATGTGCCCGGATCTCATCTGCGAGCCGGGGATTGAACGTGCCCGAAGCGAGGATGACCGGAACCTCTGTTTTACTGCTCCAGAGCGAGGTGAGCCCGGCAGGTCCCGGCTCATCATGCATCACGATCACCGCGTCGGCAGATCCGTGTTGGCACGTTTCTATTGCAGATTCCAGTGAATGGGGGATGGTGACCCGGAAGTGCCCTGAATTATTGAGGAGTTTCACGAGTTCTGTGCGCCGGTTGGGCTTTTCATCAAGAAGGAGAACCGAAATCATACCTCGTCACTCTGAAAATGTATGGTTGTATCAATGTATATCCGGGCCCCCATTAAATGCCTTTCAATGCATTACCCGGCAGACTGACGGGGACAGTACCATATAGCTTTTTTGCCGATGTGACGAGAATCTGTACCAATGCAGCGCCGCGTGATCACGTTCTCAAAGAACGTCTTTTTACCCCTCACCACCGTCTGCCGGAACCGGTGCGGGTACTGCTCGTTTCGCACGCCGGTACAGGAAGGTTGTCTCATGTCTCCGGCGGAAGTGGAGCGGACGCTGTCCCGTGGTGCAGAAGCAGGATGCACGGAAGCACTCTTCACGTTCGGTGAGCACCCCGAAGAGGAACCGGGGTTTGATGCATATATCCACGGGATTGGGCATTCCACGGTTCTTGATTATTGCATAGTGATGTGCAGGGCGAGCATCGGTTACGGTATATTGCCGCACACGAATGCTGGTATTCTCACCAGTGATGAAATGCAGCAGCTGAGGCAGGTGAATGCAAGCATGGGGTTGATGCTTGAGACCACCGCAGATCTCCCGGCGCACAGGACGTCGAAAGGAAAAGCCCCGGAAGTCCGGCTGGCGATGATGGAGGATGCGGGACGGCTCAAAATCCCGTTCACCACCGGCCTCCTCCTCGGTATTGGTGAAACGATGGCAGACCGGAAAGATTCGCTCTATGCAATCCGGGACGTTCACCGGCGGTACGGGCATATTCAGGAGGTCATCCTCCAGAACTTCTGCCCGAAGCCCGGGACCGCGATGGCGGCGTTCCGGGCACCGCCAACTGATGAGATCTGTGCAACGATACGGATGGCACGCGATATCCTGCCCACTGAGATTGCTATCCAGATCCCGCCGAACCTGATCGACGCATCGGCACTTATCGCGTGCGGGGTTGACGATCTCGGGGGGGTGTCGCCCCTTACGATCGATTACGTGAACCCCGAACACCCGTGGCCTGCACTCGAAGAATTAAAAACAATCGTTGGTGATGCCGAGCTCCGTGAACGGCTCTGCATCTACCCGCAGTTCATCAAAAAGGGGTGGTACCACCCCGATTTGCAACCCCTAATAAACCGGCTCGAACAGACTATTATGAAAGGGAGCAGGTGACCGTGAAACAGAAAGAACTCCTCTACACAGGAAAGGCAAAATCAGTATACCGGACCGATACGAAGGGAAAACTCATTGTCGAGTTCCGTGACGACATCACCGCGTTTGACGGCGGTAAAAAAGATATCCTCGCACAAAAGGGGAGTTATAATGCAGAAGTTTCTGCATTCATCTTTCAGTATCTCGAAAAAAACGGGGTTAAAACGCATTTTCTTAACATGATCGATGAACGGCGTATGGTCGTGCGCGAACTTTCCATGATCCCGCTCGAAGTGATCGTGCGAAACATTGCCGCAGGCTCGATCGTCCGGAACTATCCGTTTAAGGAAGGCACACCTTTAAAACCGTCGGTCATCGTGATTGATTACAAGGATGACTCCCGCCACGATCCCATGTTAAACGATGATCTCATTGTCGCTCTTGGTCTTGCCACAGTAGCAGAACTCAAAAAAATAAAAACGGTTGCCCTGGACATAAACCGGCTCCTTGTAAAACTCATGGCTGCGCAGGGCATTACGCTCGTGGATTTCAAGATGGAGTTTGGCAGGCAGGGCAGGACAATCTATCTCGGGGACGAGATCAGCATGGACTCGATGCGCCTGTGGGATAAAAAGACCGGTGCATCGCTTGATAAAGACGTGTACCGGCTCAACAAAGGCGACGTCATGGCAACCTACAACAGCGTCGCCAAGCGGATCACGGGAAAAAAGAGTATTAAGAACGCAGGGAAGAAGCGACAGTAAGGGGATACCCACGAAGCATACCGGAGCCCGGGCTACAACATGCCCGGGTTTATCTTCCGGGCGCAAAGAATAACGTGTCAGGCAAAGAACACTCATGAAATCGTTCAATAACAAACTGCGGGAATACCATGTCTGAAAAAAGTGCTGCGGAAGCGGATATGCTGAAATGGGCGAACGGTCTTGCAAAGAAGCATGGCTGGGTGCTCAACCCCGATGAGAAACACCTCCACACTGTAATTCGGGGACTCGTCCGGAACAAGGAAAAATTCGGGAGACCTTATTGCCCCTGCCGGCTCCGGAGCGGTGATGAGGAGAAAGACCGTGCAATCGAATGCCCGTGTGTGTACCACCGTGACGAGATCGCGCACGAAGGTCGGTGTCACTGCCAGCTCTATTTCAGGAAAGACTGATCCGGACTTTTTTCCTGCCGGAAGATCACATGGACATGGTATCCCCTTCACCGGCACCGGGGCGCATCACCGGTCTTGTCCCGGTCACCGGTAGTGTTCCCGAGGTTCTCATTCTTGGCAGTTTTCCGAGCATTCAGTCGCTTATAGCAGGTGAATACTACGGGAACCCCCGGAACCATTTCTGGCAGATTGCAGAGGCAGTCCTCACAATCGACCGCACACTTCCGTATGCGACCCGCGTGGCACAGCTCGCAGATCGCGGGATCGCGCTCTGGGATGTGATACACTCCTGCCGCCGCGAAGGGAGTGCAGACCTGCGGATCCGGGACCCGGTGTACAATGACCTCACCGGATTTCTCTCCGCACACCCCACTATCCGGCTCGTAGTATTGAATGGGACTGCAGCTGGCAGGTTCTGGCACGATGCCACCAGTTCGTCTCCACTCTCTGCCCAAATTCCTGTCCTCCTCCTGCCATCAACGAGCCCGGCAAACGCCCGGCTCCCCCTTGCGGAAAAGATACGTAGGTGGGAGGTAATCCACACACCTGTCAAAAAACCAAAAAAAAAGGATAACCCGGTCAGCGCTCAAGCCTGAATTTTAAAAATATCACATGGTATATTGCATAGAACCCGCAGAGCACTGCCGCAGTGTACCCGAGAATGGCGACCCACATGATCTCTTTTGGCAGGTTAAGCGGGGATGCGAGGAGGACTAGCGATGACCCGATAACAAGGGCACCCACCACAATTCCGATCATCATCTTATCGCTCGCACGGTCGAGCGCCATCTGGAGTTTCTTGAGATCGGTATCGACCACTTCGAGTTTTATTGTCCCGGTCGAGAGGCGCTTCAGCATCAGGTTGAAGTTACGTGGCAGATCGAACATGCCGTCAACTGCCTCCATCATGGAGTTGGATGCCCGCTTGACGTACGCTGCCGAGAGGGTATTGGTGTCAGCCAGCTTCCGCAGGTACGGGGTGATCTCTTCGCCAAAATTGAACTTCGGGTCGAGTCGCACCCCGATATCGAGCACCATCATGAACACTTTTAAGAGAAGCATCAGGTTCATCGGCACTTTGAGGTTGTACCGCCGCATCGCCTCAGTCAGCTCGTTCACGACAAGCCGGAAACTGAATTGCGAGACGCTGTCCCCGCCGCCGAAATCGTGCATCATGATGTAGAGGTCGTCCCGGAGGGCTTCCCGACTCGCCTCATCGATCACAATCCCGAATCCTTCGAGTGATTTCAACATCATCTCGATGTCATCGGTCGTCAGCGCGAAGAGCAGGTTAATGAAGAGCTGTCGTTTCTCCGGGCGCAGTATCCCGACGATCCCGAAGTCTAAAAAGATCACATCGCCGGCTTTTGACACGAGGAGATTACCCGGGTGAGGATCGCCATGGAAGAATCCGTCTTCGAAGATCATCTTCAGGTATGCGTGGAACCCGGCAACCCCGATTGCATGCGGGTCAATACCCATCGCGGTGATAGCTTCGACATCATCAATACGGACACCCTCAATAAATTCCATCACGAGAATATGCTGGGAGGTGAACTCCCAGTAGATCTTCGGGAAATGTATATTGGGCACACCATGGAAATTGCGTGCCATACGGTCGCAATTCCGTCCGTCACGGGTAAAATCCAGTTCCTTTCGTATCTGGTGGGCAAAGTCCTCCACCATGCCGGTCGGATTGTAGACCCGGGTCTCGGGGAAGACGGCTTCGATCCGCTCCGCCATGGACTGCAGGATGACGAGATCATTTTCTATGATCTCATCGATCCCCGGACGTCGCACTTTGATGGCAACACAGGTGCCGTCCTTTAAGTAAGCACGATGTACCTGCCCGATAGATGCAGAAGCAACCGGAGTCTCGTCGATACTGGTGAACCAGTCATCGACGTTGGGACAGGTCTGGTGGATCACCGACAAAACGTCAGAAAACGGCAGCGGTTTTGCATGGTCCTGCAGTTTTTTGAGCTGTTCGATCATCTCTGGCGGTAGCAGTTCGGTTCTTGTACTCATGATCTGCCCGAACTTCACAAACGTCGGACCGAGTTCTTCAAGCGCCATCCGTATCCGCTCATAGATCGTGGAAGTATCCGGAGTGGCTCCGGAAGCAGTGGGCAGGCGGAATCGGGTCCTGCCCGGAAAAACCTTTTCCAGCGCAATCCCAAAACCGTATTTTCCCAGAATATCCACTATCTGCGCATACCGCCTGATACGGGTGACCATGGGTAAAGATTGGCGCGCGAAATACTTAACATTGGCCCATCGAATTCACGAGAGCACGGGAGGGGCTTTTCCTGACGGGTCTTTGCAGAAGAGGACGATACGGTTTGTATTGGTCCCGCCAGCCATGTTGTCAACTCCCCAGATGTTCGAAGTTTTGGTAAACTGCTGCTGGTTGATCAGGACACCCTCGCAGGAAAACCCGGCAGCACAGCCGAGCGGGACGACATGCTCTTCCAGCCGTATTGTCTTCTTCCTCACCTCCCCTACCTCGAATGCAACATACCCCCCGTTCCGGGTGATCCTGTAGAGTTCGGCAAAGACCGAATCCATCACTTCCGTCCATGCCGGGAGGGTGCGTGCCATCGTGATCTGTTTTCCCACCTCGTCGCTATCGATTCCGTTAAACCAGCACCGGAGCCAGTTATCCTGTTTGTACTGGACGATATCGAGAAACGGGGGCGAGGTGACGGTGAGCTGGACAGATAATGCAGGTATCAGCGGCGTTGCACGTGCGTCACCGGTGAAAAACCGTGCGGTCTCTCCGGCACGGTTCAGGTTCTGTTTTTCCGTGTCCGTAAGCGTAGAGAGCAGGGATTTGGTTTTTTTCCGGATGATGCGGTGAGTGTCACGGTATTCCGGGACCTGCATCCGCCTCTGGTTGATTTTTTTCTGGCTCTCCTGTGACACTGCCTGGTTGGGAGGGAGCGTGTAGACCGAGAAGAATCCGGGGGAATGCCCGGTGAGCCGGTTCGTCGCCACCATCGCGATCCAGCGGTCGATCGCATCTTCCGTGCCATCGGTTCTCCTCGCGAGCAGGTACTCACGCAGCGCGACGATCTCCCGCTCGGTTGCCTGCTCGTAGAACATGGAGAGGTCGATATCGGCACGCTCTCCGTCCCGCGGGATGGTCTCGAGCCGGAGCGAGACCTCGTCCTGAGTGGGGGGGAAGAACCGGGAGCAGGTCATGATACGGGAGAGCGGGTTTGCATCGTTTGCACAAACGCACCGACCGGAAAGCCCGGCTTCTATTGCGGTTGTTCCCCTCCCGGAGAACGGGTCGTAGACGACGTCACCCGGACGAGTCAGGAGACGAATAAAGAACCCGGGGAGCTGTGGCTTGAAGCAGGCACGGTATGAGATTTCATGTATTGATGATGCCTGCCGCTGCTGTGCTGTCCAGAACTCGTTTGTGAACCTTGGGACTTTGAGGGAACCGATATTTATCGTTTCAACCTGCGTGGGTCGAGAGCGGGGACCGGTAAATGCAGCAAGGTATTCACTGGGGGTGAGTGAAGGATTTCCCTCCGGGACAATGCCGATATCCGGAAGACGGGGCTGCATATCCTGCATGTATCACGCGCTCTCTTGTCTATAGCGTCAGTTTTTTGTGATAAAAGGTGAGCTGTTCCATCACATTTCATGACGTTAGAGGAATTACGTACTCGCCATTGGGACAGTATCCTAAATCATGGTACGGGGACGTAACGGTTGCAGGATGGAGAACCGATGACTTCGCTCTCACGTTTCCGGAACGCTCTGACCATAGTATGTATTACATTTCGGGGGCAATAATTCAGGGATGAACGCGACCCTCCGTGCATATATCGATCTCCTGCGGTTCCAGTTCTTCTTTGCGTGGGTGATCCTCTTCTCTTCCGGATACCTGCTTGCAACGAGTATCTACGGCGGGTTCTCCGTCTTTGACCTGGCGCGGGTAGCACTGATCGCGTTTTTTGGATTTGAAGCCGGGTTCGTCTTAAACGATTACGTCGACCGGGACTTTGATAAGAAAGATATCGAGTCCTACCGGCTGACGAAATACTGGCGGATATTCGGGACACGCCCTATCCCGCTCGGGCTAATCGCCCCCCGGTCGGCGCTCGCCCTCTTTTTTGTGCTTGTCATTGTGACCACGCTTCTTATCGCCACGCTCCCGTTCCCGCATTCGCTCTACGTGTTCCTCATTATGGTTTATTGTTACGCTGTCGAGGTCTTTTACCAGGTAAAGAAACGGCACCAGCACTACCCTGTCGCCCAGCTCATCGGGCGCACGGACTTTGCCCTGTTCCCGGTCGCCGGCTATCTCTGTATCGGATTCCCGGATGTAACCGCAGCCCTCTACTTCCTCTTCTTCTATCCCTTTGCTATGGCGCATCTCGGGGCAAACGACATGATAGATGTCGAAAACGACCGGGCACGGGGGATGAATACACCCGCGACACTGTATGGTCTTTCAAGGACAGCAATCTGGATTTGTGCCTTCACTCTTCTCCATGCGGTTCTGGCGATTGTCTTTGCCCTGCGACTGGGGTGGATCGCCCGTGCCGGTTTTCTCGCCGGGCTCGCGTTACTTGCGGTGGCAAATGTAGTGATCTTAAAAAACAAAACACCGGATGCAACGCTCGCGGTGCTCCCGCTCTTTCACGTAACGATGCTCATCTACGCGGGGTCGATCGCACTGGATGCGGTGGTGTAATCCGGAAAAAATGGTACCGAGGAAAATTCGCACTAAAAAACATTGTATATATAAAAAAATCTACAAAAAAATTTGAAATGACACCTGCCAACCCCGGATCATGTATGCGTGAAATACGCCCGGACACCAGTCTCATCCACCGCGTCAATCTTCACAAATCCGACACGTTCGAACTGGACAACCTTGCCCAGTTCGGATCTTACCGCAGGTTCGCAGGCACCGCGTATTTCACCGTCCGGTGTCAGGAGCGTGCAGGGCACGGTGTCCTGTGCCGGCAGCCACTGGATGATCCGGGCCTTTGTCGCCCGGGCGTCTGCCAGCGCATCACCGGTATACGAGAACGTGGGAGTACTCCCCTCCCATACAAGGTTTACATTGAAGAGGTCTTTCAACCGGACCATCGTTGTGTCCCGCGAGAGTTCAGCAGCCGGTACCATTACAGCCCCCTCAAATGAGAGCGTCCGCACACCCCGTGAGGCATCACCGGGATGGAGCATCGCATGCGCCGTGTGATGGTGGGCGCCGGCGATCGTTGCAGTGACCGGATCCGGAACAAAGAAGTACCGGTTCGCAACCGGATCGACGATCTTTTTGTTCTCCGCGTACAGGTTGTCCCACGAGAACGATATGTCAGTGTCCCCGATTCCTATCGCAAGCATCGCGTTCTTCACCGCCTCCGGGCTGATCCCCCGGCGGGCGAGCGCCCGGAGCGTGCCAAGCCGGATATCGTCCCAGCCGGTGTATATCCCTTCATTGATGCCCTTCCGCATCTGGGACGTGGAGAGCACCACACCTTCGATCCCCATCCGGCCGTAGTGCCGGTACACGGGCACGGTCCAGCCGAAATGGTCGTAGATAAAGCGCTGCCGGCGGGTGTTTGCGATATGGTCTTTGCCCCGGATCACGTGTGTTATGCCGAGCAGGTGGTCATCTGCAACCACCGAGAAGTTCATGAGCGGGTACACGAACGCATCCGGTTTCTTCGGGTGCTGCGGTGAGTCAAGGATACGGAAGATCGGAAAATCCCGCATCGCCGGGTCCGGGTGCAGGAGATTGGTCTTCACCCGCACGGTGGCTTCGCCTTCAGAAAATCCATGGGTGAGCATCTTTTCCCAGAGTGCGAGCCCGGTCTCCACCGGCTGGTCACGGCACGGGCAGGCAGTCTTTGCGTCTTGAGCGCCTTGAACTGCTCGTTGTCGCAGGTGCAGACATATGCCCCGCCACGTCCGATCAACAGTGTGCACAGGTCATAGTAGAGCGGTAACCGGTCGCTCTGGGTCACCGTCTCCGTGATCCCCAGCCCGAGCCATGCGATATCCTCTTTTACCGTCTCGTATGCGGCGGGATCAACCCGTTTCGGGTCTGTATCCTCGATACGGAGGATGTACCTGCCCCCGTACTGCTTCACGTAGGCATCGTTCAACGCTGCGGCACGGGCATGCCCGATGTGAAGTGGCCCGGAGGGGTTGGGCGCAAACCGCATGACGACGCCCTTCTCTGCGCCTTCAAGGTCGGGCAGTACTTTCTTGTGCTCGTGTTTCTCGAAGAGTGCTGCATACATCTCCGGGGCGAGCGCCTGCAACCGTGAAACCCGCTCGTCAACAGAGAGGAGAGCAACATCAGCAATCGCTTCGCGTGCGAGCGATGAAACCTCCTTTGCCCGGGACCGTAGTTCCGGGTGAGCGCCCATGACCATACCGATCACGGCTCCCACCTGCGGTACTCCGCCGTGCTTCACCGCGTTCTGGAGTGCACAGAGAAAGAGGGTACTCCTGACCTCATCCCCCGCCATCTTAATAACTCCGGGTGACGAAGAATTCGCCGATCTCCATTAAAAGCGCCCGCTCTTTTGAGGGGCGGAGTATGGAGAGATGTTTGTTTGAGTCAGCCACCAGATCGGCTGCCATCTTTTTCACCTCGTCAATCACGCCGGCATCGGTCAGTTCCCGGATTGCCGCATCGATGTCTGCATCAGAAAGGTCGCGCCGGTATTTTGTGAGATCGATCCCCTTCTCCCGGGCCTTGATCATAATAAGCGTCTGCTTTCCTTCACGGAGATCCGAGGCGCGGTCTTTTCCGCTCTTCTCTGCGGGAGTTAACAGGTCGATTAAGTCATCCTGTATCTGGAAGGCAATGCCGGTATTGAGCCCGAAGTTGTAGAGTGTCTTCACCTGCTGGGCATTGCCGCCGGCAAGGATGCCACCGATCCCGGCTGCCGCAGCATAGAGAACGCCGGTCTTTTTCTTCACCATTTCAAGATATTCGTACTGGTCAACATCGTTCCGGTGCTCAAACGCCATATCCATGTGCTGCCCCTGGCAGATATCGGCACAGGCATGGGCAAGCATTGCCACCGCACGGGTCTTTGCTTCGTCCTTTACCTTTACCGTGCAGATGAACTCGAAGGCACGGGCATACAGGACGTCACCGGCAAGGATGCCGGTCGGCATATCCCATTTCGTATGGACCGTCTGGACACCGCGGCGCAACTGGTCGTCGTCCATGATATCATCATGGATCAGCGTGAATGTGTGCGTTACTTCAAGTGCAAGTGCTGCCGGCAGCACATCGTCAGAGCTTCCTGGTCGCACCGCGTCAGCGGCAAGCATGACCACTGCAGGGCGGAGCCGTTTCCCGCCCGCGGCGAGCAGGTGGGCGGATGCCTGGTTCAGTTCACCGACCGTGTCGACAAAATACCGGTCGATCATCCGGTCGATCTGCGTTGCAACCGATTCCAGGTACGGGGTAAGTTCAGACATGGTCGCCTCGTTTAGTTCAGTTTGAGCCGTTGTCCGTTTCTCAGGATGTGGACGGTGGAATGAAGCGTGTAGCCGAGGTCTCCGGCAAACTCCGCGTAGGCAGCGGTCATCTTTATGTGCCCGTGCGCCGGGATGATATGCTGCGGCTGCAGGAGATTGATGAACTCGTAATGGTCCTCGCGGTAGGCGTGTCCGCTCACATGTAAGTCCTGGAAGAGACGGGCGCCTGCCATCTTCAGGTGCGCTTCGATCATGTACCGCTGCCCGAAGTTCATCGGGTTCGGGATCACGTTTGCCGAGAAGAGGACTTTGTCCCCTTTGGAGAGCAGGTACGGGGTATCGCCAAGGGCAATACGGGTGAGGATGGACCCGGGCTCTCCCTGGTGGCCCGTGATGATGGGTAAAAACTTCTCCTTACCGGCCTTCATCATCCGGCGCATTGTCCGGTCTACCGTCCGCCGGTTGCCAAAGACGCTCGTATCCTCGGGGAACGAGACGAGTTTCATCTGTTCGGCGGTGACGGAATACTTCTCCATGGAACGCCCTAAAAGGACCGGTTTTCTTCCGATCTCATGGGCACATTCCGCGATCGTTTTCACGCGGGCGATGTGGGATGAGAAGGTGGAGACAACGATCGCGCTCTTGTCGTCCTCATAACTCGTGATCGTGTCCCGCACAATGTCGCGTGCTATACGTTCGCTGGGGCACCGTCCCGGGCGTTCGATGTACGTGCTCTCGACGATGAGGGCAAGCACACCTTCCTTTCCTATCTGCCGCATCCGTGCAAAGTCCGGGGGTTCTCCGATCACCGGCGTCCGGTCGAGCTTGAAATCGCACGCGTACACGATCGCACCGTGCGGGGTGTGGAGCACCGGTGTCACCGTGTCGATGATGGAATGCTGCGTACGGACGAACTCTAATATGAGGTTTGGCGAGATCGTGTACCGCTGCCCTGACTTGAGTGCAAAGAGCTTGTTGTTCACCCCGAACTTTTGTTCGCCGGATATCTGCTGCCGGATCAGCTCTGTTGCGTACGGGCTGGCGATGATCGGTGCGTTGTACCGGTGCGCCAGTTTCGGGACAGCCCCGATGTGGTCGAGGTGACCGTGCGAGCATACGATCGCTTTCACGGTCCCTTCGATCTCGTTCATCTTGGTATCGTCTGGTATCGCCTTGATCTTAATCAGATCAAGGGAGTGCATATTCTCTAATTCTGCGTCCTCGTGGATCATTACCTGGTCGAGGCGCAGTCCCATGTCAAAGATGACAATCTCTTTTCCGCAGCGGACGGCGGTCATATTCCGCCCGACCTCATCATATCCGCCCACTGCAATAATTTCTATATCCATTCTCTATCTCCTGTGTTTTTTGTTGGTTATGTTGTTGTGAAAAATTTCCCGGAATTTATCGTTTTACCGGCTGATGCGGATGGGGTTATCCTTTCCGATCATCTGGCGGGTTCGTCCCGTAATATACATTCGTGCCTTTGCAAGGTCGGCAATCTTTCCTGATCCGGAAAGGAACATCGCGACTGCCAGTTCATGGTGGAGTGCTTCGATCTGCTGCGCCAGTGCCTCGTCGCTTTCGAGTGCCGGTTTTAAGAGCGGGAGCGCCATCCCGCAGAGGTCTGCACCGATGGCAAGGCACTTTGCGATATCCATACCGCTCCGTATCCCGCCCGATGCGAGCACCGGTCCGCCGGTTGCGAGCACCTCGGCAAGGCTCACTACCGTGGGAATTCCCCAGCCGGAGAGTGCAGTGCCGAGCGATTTCAGGTGCCTGTCCTTATCATTCCGGCTTTCATCGGCACGGACGCTCTCGACCGCGGCCCAGGACGTTCCTCCCCAGCCACCGATGTCTATCGCCCGGACCCCGACACCCCAGCACTGTCGTGCGGTCGTTCCGGAAATACCGCAACCGGTCTCTTTTACGATGACCGGGACCTTTGTATCCGCACAGAGCGATTCGATCGCGGCGAGACAGCCGCTTGCGTTGTGGTCGCCTTCCGGTTGGATCGCTTCCTGCAGGAAGTTGAGGTGGATCGCGATCGCATCCGCCTCGATCTGCTCAATCGCCCGGTCTGCCCACTCATTCCCGTGGTCACGGAGCTGGACTGCGCCAAGGTTTGCGACCAGAAATGCATGGGGCGCTTCGTCCCTGACAACCGAGAACGTATCCGCAAGCTGCGGGTTTTCAAGAGCTGCCCGTTGTGAACCGACGCCCATGCCGATGCCAAAGCGTTCAGCAATGCGGGCGAGCCGGGCGTTCACCTCTTTTGTTCCGGGATGACCACCGGTCATCGCGGAGATAAAGAGTGGGGAATCAAAACGGTGGTCCAGAAAACGGGTGGATAGGTCGATCGTACCCATGTCGCATTCCGGCAGCGCATTATGAATAAACCTGATATCCCCAAACCCGGCGTCACCAGACTCAACCTCTCTCTCTGCGCAGATCCGCAGGTGGTCAAGCTTGCGCGACGACGTGAACCGTTTTTTATCTCCCATGCTCTTCACTCTTCTCTCACTTTTGTCCCGCCATGTTCGATCCCTAAAAGGAACGAATTGAGCTGCGAGACGCTGAATATATCTGAACCGATCCCCGCGTGTGCGAGTTCGAGCAGTTCATTAATTTTCCCTCTCATTCCACCGGTGACATCGGTATGTAAAGAGTTGCCGATCTGGAGAGCAGGCGCAGTTTCCGGTGTGATCACCGGTATAACGCGTTCTCCATCCAGCACTCCCGGTACGTCGGTGGCGAGCCCCACGCGGTCGCATTTCAGTGCAACGGCGAGGTACCGCACGAGCTGGTCGCCCGATACGATGCAGGCTCCCCTTGAGAGGTCCATCACCACGTCTCCGTGGATCACAGGGACCATCCCGAGGTCGAGCATTTTCCTGATATGCTGTGTCTCAAAAGCAACAATCCTGCCTTTGTCTGCCACACCCACATGAAGCGGGTGAACTCCGACGGCAGCGACGCCATGCTCCCGCAGTGCACTGACGACCGCATCGTTCAACCGGCTGACCGCCCGGTGGGTGACATAGATCCCGTCCGTCTGCCCGGCAGTCACACCCACATCAAGCCGATACCGTTTTGCTTCGGGATGCCCGCACGAGCCGGCCCCGTGAATGATGAGAATACCCCCCGTGCGTGCACCGGCAATTGCGAGAGCCACTTGTCCCAGCCGGTCGCGGTTGATGGTGCAGTCTGCGCCCTTGTCGGTGATGACGCTCCCGCCGAGTTTTAAGAGTATCCGGTCAGACATTTCTCTCCTTTCGCACACCTTCGGTGTCGATACCGGTGATGATTGCCCGTGCATCGCACGCCTCGATTGCACCGGCTATACGGTGTTTGAGCTGTTTCGGGCAGAGGGCGACCATGCAACCCCCGCCACCCGCACCGGTGATCTTTGCCCCATAGGCCCCGGCAGATCTCGCAGCGAGGACGAGACGCGAGAGCTGCGGGTGCCCGACACCCAGTGTTTCGAGCAGCGAATGGTTCATGTTCATGTACTGCCCGAGTTCCTTCGGGTCATCAAGGTAGTGAATTGCCGCAAGGCTTACGCCTTCGATTGCCGCGAGCACAGAATCGACAATCTGGGGGTGTTTCTTCTTTAAGTCGCTTACCTGCTCCACCATCTTTGCCGTGCTGTGGGAGATGAGGGAGTCGCCAACGACAAGGTGCATATTCTGGGGGGGGAGGCGTCTCCGCGAGTTCCCGGTGATAAGGACGATTCCCCCGTACGTGGAAACGGTCGTATCCGTGGGGCTCGCCCGCCCTTTCTGCACTGTCTTCTCAATCTCAAATGCCATGTTGGCGATCTCTTCCCGGGTTTTGTTTATTTTAAATTCGTCGTTGATCGCGGAAAGCGTGGCGACTGTTACCGCAGCAGATGACCCGAGCCCCGAGGAACTGGGGATCTGCGAGTTGATGTATACGCTTCCTGCCACTCCCATCGCTTCAAAGCACCCGTCAATATAGGGGGACTTCGCCCGCTGCGGGCGTTTCGTCTCTCTCACGGTTACAAACACGCGGGGTTTTATCGCCATCGCGATACCCGGCTTCCCGTACACCACCGCATGCTCGCCGAACAAAAACACCTTGCCCGGCGCACTCCACGTTGCCAACCTACATCACCGCAATGGCTGCGTACCCCACGACCTCGCGCCGGTCACCCGTCACATCCCCGCTGGTCGCATACCGGATCAGTTCTGCCGCTTTTGCCCCCAGCATGCTCGCGGCAGTCACCATGACCGCGATCGGACCGTACCCGCAGGCAGAGACGCCCCGCTCCTCGATCCTCCGGTAGAATTCAGCGACATCAAGCGTGCGTAACGCTTCAATCGCGTACAGGTCATCGGTCTTTGCCTTTGCCTCCGGTACATAATGCGAGAAGTCGCTCGATGCAACGATCCGCACGTCCCGTTTTGTCCTTTTCACTGCTGCAACGATCTTGCCCCGCAAGCGCCGCGACACCGGAAATGTCCTGGCTCCCCATCATTATCGGGGCAATCCGTGCCCGGGGGAACCGGTACTTGATAAACGGCACCTGCACCTCAAGCGAGTGTTCGTCCCGGTGGGAGAACTCGTCGATCTCGATATCGAGCGCAGCGGCAAGCTCCGTATCCGTGTCAACAACCCCGAGTGGTGTCTCCCATGGGATCGTGGAACCACAGGTCATGTAGCCCCGGTGGGATGGTCCGACCAAGATAAAGGTACCGGAAAAATCTGAAGGGACGGTGGCAAACGCACACGCCGCCACCTGCCCGGAGTAGATATACCCTGCATGGGGTGAAACGATGCCAAGAGAGTTCGTGCCCGGACCGGCACCGGAGAAGAATTTCTCTAAGAGCTGCTCGAGATGGGAGGGATCCCGCGGATAAAACATGCCCGCCACAGCGCATGTACGCATCTTCATCGGATCAACCCTCTGGTCGTTCTGTTATATCTAACGATCGGTCGCTCCAAAAAAGGAGATGACCGCATCAGATATCAGTTTCGAAGTCTTCCTGGGACAGGGCCGTCGAGATCCCACGGAGCCGCAGCATCTCGCGGGTTAAGAGGAAGTAGATCATCGAGAGGGCTTTTCTGCCCTTGTTGTTCGTCGGGATGACGAGGTCGACGAACTTGGTCATGTTATTGGTATCGCAGAGTGCTACGACCGGAATACCGCACTGGACGGCTTCGTTTATCACCTGTGCATCACCGATGGGGTCGGTGACGACAATGACTGACGGTTCGATATAGTTGTCGAGTACCGGGTTGGTCAACAGTCCCGGGATGAACCGCCCGGTTGCTGACATCGCCCCGATCGTGTCGGCAAACTTCTTTGCCGGGTACTGCCCGTACTGCCGGGAGGTGACGACGAGGATATTGGGTTGCTCGTACTGGTTTAAGAATTTCGCTGCGGTCTTGATCCGTGAATCGGTCTCCCGGATATCAAGGATATACAGTCCATCGCCGCGGACGCGGTAAATGAACTTCTTCATGTCCTCGCTCTTCTGCTGCGTGCCGATGTGGACACCGGCCGCGAGGTAATCCTCGACGGGGATGAGCGGTTCTTTCAATTCAATTTCCATCTCGTTTACTGTGGTCATAGCTGTTCCTCTATGCGTATCAGTTCGTTTAATTTTGCAATGCGTTCGCCGCCCAAAACACCGCATTTTAAGAAAACGCAGGAGAATGCGGTTGCAAGGTGCGCGATAGTCGTATCGGTGGTCTCACCGGACCGGTGGCTCATCACCGTGTCCAGGCCATTGGTATGGGCGAGGCGGACTGCTTCAAATGTGTCAGTCAGTGTCCCTACCTGGTTGGGTTTTATTAAGACGCAGTTTGCGGAATCTTTCTCGATGCCCTGCTGGATACGGTCGACCTGCGTGACAAAGATATCGTCACCGCACACGAGGCACCGGTTCCCTATCTGGGCATTTAAGTCTGCAAATGCGTCGAAATCATCTTCCTGGAGGGGATCTTCAACGTAGACAAGGTCGTAGCTGTCAACGAGCTCGGCAATGTACGCGATCTGGTCTTCGGTGGAACGGACCTTGCTGCGGTACTTGTAATTTTCCCCGTTCCACATCTGGCTTGCCGCAACATCGATTCCCATATCGACAGAAACATTCAATTCGTCTGCGACAAGTCCGGTTGCCTCGGCAATGAGCTCAAATGCGAGAGCATCGTCGATCTGCGGTGCCCATGCACCCTCATCACCCTTGCCGGCGGCAATACCGCGTTTCTTCAATAGTTCCTTGACATTCCTGTGGACGGCGGCATTTGCAAACACTGCCTCTTCCACATCTGCTGCGTCTCCAGGTACTACAAGGAACTCCTGGATCTCGGTTGCGTTCTGTGCATGTGCACCGCCACCGATGACATTTCCCAGCGGGAGCGGCATCTCGTTCACAAACGCCCCGCCAAGGTAGCGGAAGAGCGGCATGCCTATTGCGGAAGCAGCGGCTTTTGCGTTCGCAAGCGAGAGTGCGACGGCAACATTGGCACCGATCGCGGAGAAGTTGTGAGTCCCGTCAATGTCCGGAGCTGTTCATCGAACCCCTCCTGGTCACTCGCATCCAGACCGATGAGCGCGGGGAGCAGGTTCTGGTAGGCATTCTCTATCGCCTCTTTCGGGGGTCTGACCGTTGCCTCCAGCGTCCCGGTACTGGCACCGCTCGGTGCTGCTGACCTGCCAAAGCCACCTGATGTGTGGATGTCGGCTTCGACCGTGGCATTGCCCCGGCTGTCCAGGATGGTCCGCAGCTCGATTGCCTCAATGATCGTCATACGGCGTCTCTCCTTTTACTTCCTCTTTACGGTAATGGGGATAATGTTCGCGTTGAACTCCTCGATGGCGATCTCTAACGGATCGATCCGGGAAGTTGTGACAAGTAACGGAGCACCCATTGATATCTGCAGAGCCCTTGCTCCAATAATTCGCGCCCGTTCATACCGGGTATACGTTTGCGCCTGCATGTGTGTCCTCAAAAATAATGTTAGTCAGATTAAACTTTTTGGATAAATGGGGTCGCTGAGATTTGAACTCAGGTCACTGCGTCCCGAACGCAATAGGATAGACCAGGCTACCCTACGACCCCGCGTTCTCATGGTGCTCACTGGTACGGGTTGAGCTCATCAATGATCTCTTTGTGGGTGAGGAGCATGCGCCTGCAGCAGTACCGGGTAATACCGAGATCGTCGAGGATCTGTTTAGGATCCTCGCCTTTCTCCCGCCGGGCTTTAAACTCTTCCCACGCTGTGGAAATGGGTTTTCCACAGGTGAAACATCGTACGGGTATCAAGATTTTGACCTCTCATCATATATTTTGTCTTAACGATAAGACTTTTGGAACTTCTTTCGTGCCCCGCGACCGTGCGGCTTCTTCGTCTCTTTCTGCCGGGAGTCGTTAACAAGGAGCGTTCTGTCGTACGTGAGATAGATATCCTTGATTGCGGGATCGTTTGTCCACTCAAGGATACCGCGGGCAAGCGCGGTACGGACCGCTTCCGCCTGCCCCATGACACCGCCGCCGGATACATCAATGGTCACGTCGATGCCGTGTGTTGCATTGGGCACAAGGAGCAGCGGTTCGGCGATCTTCATCCGGGTCGTCTCATTGCCGTACTGTTCGAGCGGCACTGAGTTGATCCGGATAACGCCTTTGCCTGCCTTTAATGTCGCCCGTGCGATTGCCGTCTTGCGTTTTCCGCTTGTGTTAATGATCTTTGCCATCATGACCACCATTAGAACTTCGCTCCGAGCGAGGTGCATACTGCGCCGAGTGTGATAAACTGCGGGTTGTTCAGCCGGTCCATGTGCGCTTCTTCGAGAACTTCCATCTCTTTTCCGACAAGCGCTACAGGAACGCCGACATAGCACTTGATGTGCTTCATCGCTTCGACGCCACGGGGGCGTTTGTACGGGAGCATGCCACGGATCGTGCGTTTCATGATATGGTCCGGTCTCCTTGGGAAATACGGACCCCAGTCGGTTGAACCCCGGGTGCGCTTGTGGTCGTAGTTTGCGAGCACGCGTGCCCGGCTGCCGGATATGATCGCATTCTCCACGTTCACGATCGCGATCTCTTCGCCTGCAAGAGCGCGCTGTGCGGTGAGACTTGCCAGCCTGCCGAGAATGAGCCCGTCGCCGTTGATTACTGTCACCATGTTTTTCACCTCAGGATCCGGACACCGCTTCCCTTCGGGTTGTCCTGCAGGAGCTGCTCGATCGTCATGCACTGTCCCTTTGCGTCCCTGATCTTGCATGTCGCTGATTCCGAAAAATTCAGCGCTGCAATCTTCACGGACTGCTCCAGCACGCCGCTGCCCAATACCTTGCCGGGGACGATGATCGTCTCGCCGTTCTGGGCATAGCGGTTGATCTTGGACAAGTTGACCTCGGCGTAATTCCTGTTCGGGGTCTCCAGCCTGCTTGCGATCTCGCGCCAGATCTTCGCCTCATTCTCCCGTGACTTGTTCTTTAAGAGTAAAATGAGGTTGGTAAGACGGGGGTTCGTCTTCTCCACTATTCTTGTCATTTCTTCTCCTCCCCTGAAATTTCGCTTGTCTGGTGGTCCAGTTCTTCGGACTGCTGTTTGATATACATGAGTGCGCGTTCCATGATCTCTTTCACGGGTAATGACCCGTCGCTCTCGACCACGAAAATAAACCGGTCGGGTTCTGCGGTGATCCGGATTGCGGGCTCTTCCCCGATGCCGCTTGCCATGCACGCCCGCTCACAGAGCCGGCACATGGAGCAGTCGGGAAGCTTGCCGTCCACTACCTCAACGTTTTTGCCTTTGACCGCGAGGACTCCCCGCGGGCACTCGTCCACGCACATGCCGCACGCATCGCACGCGTCGCTGATATCGACGACCGGGTAGTTCTTGTACCCGCATACGAGTGTCGGCTGCCACTTCGCGTGTTCCCGTCCGGTATTGAGGACAGCACGTGCCTCGATGACAACTTTCTGCCCTTTCGTGAGTTTCACGATGGGGATGTTGTCAAACACCGGCGTCGTTTTCGGGTCCTGCGGGATCAGGTCACTTGACATGACCGTTTTCGGACCTTCGACACTCAATGTGAATGTCGAGATGCAGCCCGGGCATCCTGCCCCGCCGCACGCGCAGTTCTCCTGAGTCGTGTAGGTGGTAAGGTCGGTCTTAATCGGGATGAGTCCAAGGCGGTGTGCCAGCATCTCGTCGAATAGTGCGCTCGTGTTGTCGTAGATACGCACATCCTCGATGGCAAGGGTTGGCACTTCGCTGATCATTGCCCTGCGGAATGCATTGGCAAAGCCCGGGCTCGACCCGGAGAGGGTGAATCGTGCAAGTGTATCGTCCAGACTCGCGATTTCGATCTGCATCACACTCTCCTTCCCCGTCTGCCGCCTTTCGCGCGGCACGAGTCGTGCGGGATCGGTGTAACGTCTTCAATGCGGCCGATGCGCATACCTGCACGGGCGAGTGCACGGATTGCTGCCTGTGCCCCCGGGCCCGGACTGCGCTGTTTGCCCTGGCCGGGTGCCCTGACCTTGACATGGACGCCGACAATTCCCTTTTCGCGGGCGATTGCAGCGACGTTTCCTGCCATCTGCATTGCCGCGTACGGGGAACTCTCGTTCCTGTCCTGCTTGACCACCATGCCGCCGCTTGACTTGGTTACCGTCTCTGCTCCCGAGAGATCGGTTACGGTGATGATCGTGTTATTGAATGAGGCGAAGATGTGTGCGACGCCCCACTTCTCTTTCTCGCTTGCCGCCATGTTATTTCGCTCCTGCCGGTTTTATGATTCGTGTGCGCTCTGCATGGGAATCAACGACAAACGGGGATTTTCCGTAGTAGGTGATCTGGGGCTCTTCAATGCGGGTTACCCGGTAACCCGGGATATTGACGCGCCTTCCGTTGATTGCGATGTGCCCGTGGGTGATGAGCTGCCGTGCCTGTTTCGGCGAACGGGCGAGCCCTTTCCTGTGCACAATGGTCTGGAGCCGGCGTTCGAGCTGTGCCTGCACCTTGAGCGAAAGCACATTGTCGATATCTGCGTCGGGCCCGAGGAGACCTGCACGCTGCATGGAGCTGATCAGCTCCAGTTTCTTTGCGTCAAAGAGTGTCCTATCCGTGGTGCTTGACATTAATGCGAGCAGGCTGCGGGCAGCCTTGCGGTACTTGCGCAGGATGCTCTGCGCCTTCCAGACTTCACGCTTGTTACGCAGCCCGTACTCGATGACGAGGCGGGTTTCATCCTCGATCCTCGTCTTCTCGAAAGGGCGCTTGGGGGTCTCGTAAGACTTGTGATTCTTTCCCGGATATCCCATGGCTTACGCACTTCCTTCTCTCTTCTTCTTCACACCGACGGTCATGCCGGTCCTTCCGGTTGATTTGGTGCGCTGCCCGCGGACTTTCTGGCCGGTCTCGTGCCTGATGCCCCGGTAACAGCGGATCTTTCTCATCATGTTGATGTCTTCGTCCTTTGAAAGCGAGACGTCAACTCCAATGAGATGTTTTGCCTCACCGGTGTAGACGTCCTTGGGACGGTTCATCATCCATGACGGGATCTTCGTTGTGTATTCCTCAACAGCTTTTCTGAGCCGGTTGACCGATCCATCGTCTATGCGACCGAGCTGTGCGTATTCGTCCACGTTCGCCATGCGGGAAATGACCGTGGAGGTATGCCTGCCGACGCCTTTGATGCCGGTCAGTGCCACCCGCACGGATTTCGTCCCGTCCAGATCGGTCGTGCCAATCCGTACAAAATATTTTATGTCGTCTTCCTGAGCCATCCAATCCCCTCGATAGTGAGATTTTCTCTGAAGCGCTGAGGGAGGGATTTGAACCCTCGAGTCCCAAGGGGACACAGGTTTAGCAAACCTGCGCCATACCAGGCTTGGCTACCTCAACAGAGGAATCTCGCATCTTTTACAGACACTCGCAGTGGGTATACACTGCTCCATGAATGGTGCTTTATAATATGGTTGGGTTGGTGTAATAAGCGTTTGGCTCAGGAGAGATCCCGTCCACGGGTCACATTTTTTTGTTAATATTATTTCCCGGTATCTCTTTTACCGGATGTGCATCAGAGTTCTAAGGTATATATGTACCTATACAATCGTTATCCATTCTCATGTGTTCTGCAAACAAATCTATGATTGGTATCTCATCGCGTCCATGCAGTGGTGTTGACAGGCATCTTTCGCTGCTTCAACTTCCGCGTCTCTTTTGCAGTCTGCCCGCCCCTCTCCCCAGATCTCCCCATTGACGCTGACCCTGACACACAATTGTGCGCTCATACTGTCCAGTACCGGCTCATGGTATCGGAGGATCTGCCGGACATCCGGTGGCT
This sequence comes from uncultured Methanoregula sp., assembly GCA_963676405.2. Lineage (GTDB taxonomy): Archaea > Halobacteriota > Methanomicrobia > Methanomicrobiales > Methanospirillaceae > Methanoregula. The sequence continues at coordinate 85,082 of CAXXQB010000017.1, read as the reverse complement.
GGAATCGTTTCTGGACACATTCCTGGAGCTTGTTCTTCCATGAGACGATCGGTTCTGCACGTTCAATTTTGTCTTTGAATAATTGCTGGACAAGGTGCCGGGCTGCACCGATCCCTGCGTGGCAATAGACCGCTGCGACAAATGCCTCGAACGAACCGGCCCGGATGGAGTCGTTTGATTCCTGTCCCAGCCCCATGCGGATATTTTCTTCAAAGACCGGGTGTGCGACGACGATTTCTGCGATCTTTTTATCGTTTGTGATATCGTGCAGCATATCGGTGAGCAGCGACTCGTCGGTCTTATCCGGAAAACGGCGATGAAGTTCCGGAGCACGGGTCTTAAAGGACGTGTAGAGTTCCTCTGCGATGATGAAGTCAAGGATGCAATCGCCTAAGAATTCCAGCCGTTCATAATCTTCACACGGGTTACCAACCTGCTTTTGTTCGCTTGCCCATGAACTGTGGGTGAGTGCCTGATCATAGCGGAGGAGGGCATCGTCATCCGGTGTATCGATAGTAAAAACAGGATTCTTCAGTAAATTCACTAACTGTTGCTTCCTCTCATTATCCATTCTGTACCAACCGGTTGTGCTTTGTGATAATGATATTGAAAAAAAAATAGTGGCAGGAGGGTTGTTCCCCCTGGCTGTGGATTCGCAAAACAATCGTGCTGTTTTTACCGGAATAAGTGAGATATGGCCTCCTGAAAAGGGGAAATTAAATAGTTATCTGCCAAGCCTACTTCATGACTCCGACAACAGCAGAGAGAGCAAATATCGCAATTGTCCGGAAATTTTTCGAGGTCGGACCATCAAAAGGTGACCTTGCAGCAGCCGACGCACTGCTTCATCCCGGATTTTCCCTGCACACACCACTGCCGACACCAGGGCCCGGGATCGAGGCGATGAATAACGTCATCGTGACATGCCGGGCTGCTTTTCACGGCCTGAATGTGACGATCGAGGACATCATGGCAGATGAAGATAAGGTGACTGCCCGCTTCACGGCACGGGGTATCCACAAGGGAGAATTTATGGGCCTTCCCCCCACTGGAAAAGCGATCACGATGACAGGCATAGAAATTTTCCGCATAAAGGAAGGAAAGATCGCCGAGCTGTGGGGTGAGGCAAACCTGATGGGCCTCTTACAACAGCTGGGCATTTTGCCGGGCTCGGCGTAATCGCCGCCAAAAAGAATGTCCGGTACGTGGTGAACGATTACAGCCGGTCGGCGCTCGGCGCTCTCGATCCACTATCTGGCCACTGAGGACAAGCGCCTCCTCTTCCACAAGATATACGCGGCGCTCGCGCCGGGCGGGTTGCTTGTCAACGCTGATCAGGCAGAGGGGGAGGCCCTGTACTTCTGGCAGCGGTATATCGATAACCGGAACGAATTTTTGCGGAGCGGGTGGACGCAGAAAAACCAAATATGGGCCTCTCTGCATGGAAGGGCGCGAAAGTGAGAAGAGGCGATGTCACGGTTGCGAAGAATTACTTAAACGAAGAAGAGATCCACGAGCTCAACCGGATCATCACGATGTATCTCGATTATGCCGAGACACAGGCAGAACGGAGACGCCCGGTCCACATGAGCGAGTGGAGAGAGAAAATGGATGCATTCCTCAAGTTCAACGAGCGGGATATCCTTCATGACTCCGGGCGTGTCTCCATGGAAGTCGCACAGCGCCTCGCTCTGCAAGAATATGATAAATTTTCAACCCGGAGACTTGCAGAAGAAGCCCTTTTACCGGACACGGACTTTGAACCGGTAAGAAAACAAATTGAGGGCAAAAGAAAAGACCACAAAAATCCTCGTAAAGACGTGTTCCGGTTATGAGGGGCTGCAATTCATTCTCATCCTTTGTGCCTGGGCCCTGATTGGCACGTGTGCCCGGCACCCGGGAACGGGCATACAATACTTAAGAAAAAAGCTCCATCTCTCTGTGAGGAATGACAGAATGGAACGACCCGCACTCTTAATCATCGATATGCAGAACGATTTTGTTCTAGAGGGGGCGCCGCTCAGGGTTGCACAGGCCCGCACCGTTGTCCCGAAGATCCTTGAGCTTCTCACCCGGTTCCGCACACAAAAACTCCCGGTCTTCCACATCCTGCGGGTGCACCGGAAGGACGGGTCGGATGTTGAGATTATCCGGCAGGACCTGTTTTCCCCGGCAGCCGTTTGCCGTTGAGGGGACGCACGGGGCCGCCGTGATCACTGAACTGTCTCCGCTGCCGGGGGAGTACGTGATCGCAAAAACGAGGATGAGCGCTTTTATCGGGACGGAGCTTGACCTCATGCTCCGGAACCTGAAAGTCTCGGACCTTATTGTGACCGGGATCCAGACCCCCAACTGCGTCCGGACCACGGTCTTCGATGCCATCGCGTATAATTACCCGGTGGTGCTGGTAAAAGACGCTGTCGGCGCAAAGGATGATGAGATCCATGCCGCAAATGTCCGGGATATGGCAAATATCGGTGTGCGGGTCCACACGGTACTGGACGTTCTCCCGATGCTCGGGTAACGGGACATGATAAAAAAAGGGACCGGGCATGCTCTCCGGATATGAACTCGCCCTCGCGGGGCTTGCAGCCATTGCGGCAGGAATGATCAATGCCATTGCCGGCGGGGGCACGCTCATTTCGTTCCCGGCGCTTGTCGCACTGGGAATCCCTGAGGTCGCGGCAAATATCACCAACACTGTCGCATTATGCCCGGGGTATCTCGGGGGCTCGCTTGCGCAGAGAAAGGATCTCCGCGGGCAGGAGCGGCGCTTATGGCTGCTCATCCCGGTAGGGATTATCGGGGGCATCTGCGGGGGAATGCTCCTCCTCCTTGTCAGCGATCAGGTATTCCGGATCCTTGTCCCGTTCCTTATCCTGTTTGCGTCCCTGCTGCTCGCCGTCCAGAACCGGGTCCGGGACTGGATCATTCGGCATTCCGGCCATGAAAATCCCGATGATGACGGGGTAAAAAAGGCAATTGTGCCGATCGGCCTCACGGCAGTCTATGGCGGATATTTCGGTGCGGGGCAGAGCGTCATCATACTCTCCGTTCTCGGGCTCTTTGTAAAAGATACCCTGACCCGGCTCAATGCACTCAAGCAGTGCATCACTTTAGGTTCGAATGTTGCGGCGGCGGTTTATTTCCTGTTCTCCGGCATGATCGTGTGGCCTGTAGCGCTGATGATGGCAGCGGGAGCTCTCTTGGGCGGGGCAGCCGGGGGGAAAATTGCCGGGCGGATAAACCCGGAACTCCTGCGGTGGACGGTTGTTATCATCGGCGTAAGCATCGGGATCCTGTTCCTAGTACGGCTGTAATCCCATGTTCACGCGGTATCCCGATCATTGAAGTAAATCCACGTAATGATTTTCAAACAGGATTTACCGGCATACACTAATCAGAAAACCCTATCGATAAAAAAGAAGAAAATATCTACAGCGCCATCACGAGCGACCGGCGCGTGACAAGCCCGACCAGCTTGCCCTTGTCGGTGACAGGCACGGTGCTGATGTTTTTCTTTACCATCATATCGATCACGTCAGCCACGTGAGTATTCCGGTCGATCGTCATAAGCGGCGTGCTCATGATATCTTTCACGAGCAGATTCCGGATCCGGTGGTCCTGGTGCTGGTCAGGCACTGCCTCGCGGAACTTGCGCAGCTCGGTCGCCACATCGGTCTCGGTCACGATGCCTGTGATCTTGTCGTTCTCGGTCACCACAAAACGGCTGATGTTGTCATCGAGCATCCGGCGCCGCAGGTGGACGACCCGCTCATCCGCATCGATCGTCACGGCTTTCTCTATCGCACCGTCAAGGCCATCCTCCGGCTGGTACTTCTTTAAGAGGTCGCCGGCACTCACCTGACCGATCAACTTGTGGTCGCTGTCATAAACCACCACCAGTTTGTAGCGCTGGAGCAGCGGGACGAGCACATTGATACTCTCATCGGGATAGACACTCGTGAAGTCATCCGTGACCACACTTGCCACGTGGATGGCCGCAGGCGCGATATCGGTGTTCTTTTTTGCGCCCAGCTTCATCGCAATCGCCTGCCGGGACACGGTTCCGACAACGGTGGTATTATTCAGCGCAATGAGAGGGTCGATACCCTCTGCAAGCATCTTGTCGAGTGCTTCTGTGATCTTTGCCGATTTGGATATGGTCGTTGGTTTTGCCATTATATCTTTAACAAAGAGTTCCTTTCTCATTTCGCCACTTCCTTTATGATATCATCCCGTTTTATGATTCCCAGAATTGTGTTGTTCTCGATAACAACCAGGCTGTTCTTGTGCTCCCTGCCCATCAGTGCTATCGCGCGAGCGAGCGTTTCGTCAGGTGAGACAGTGATCACCGGGCTTGTCATCACGTCTTCTGCGGTCACCCTGTTGACCCCGGATGAAACCTGCCCTCCTGTCCCGTCTGCCCGCATCTGTCCCTGTCTTGCTACATCTCTTTCCACCCCGGAAACCTTCTTTTTGTCTTCAAAAAATGCAAGGTTTGTCTCGGTAATGATTCCTGCAATTGTGCCGTCATCGTTTGTCACCACCACCTTGTCGTTCCGTGCGCTCATCACATTGATCACATGGTCGAGCGAGTGCTGCCGGTTGACCGTCGCGACATCCTCCATCACATCCCTGACAGTCCCGCCAAGTGATCCCACCAGCGTGGACCCCATCAGGTCGGATTTTGTCACGATCCCGATGACTGCACCCGCTTCGACAACAGGAACGCAACTGATGTTCTTCTCGACAAAGAGCCACGCGATCCCCCGGATCCCGGTACCGGGCGTCACCACTACCGGATCAACCGCAGCGATCGCGGCGACTGCAATCTGGTCGACCGATCTCCGGCGCCACGCCGCCCCCTGTTGTTTCAGCCGGTACGCAATATCCTTTTTTGTGAGCACCCCGATAAGTTTCCCGTTCTCCCTCACAAGAACGCGGGAGATCTTATGTTTCACCATAAGGTTTCTCGCGTACGCGACATTGTCATGTGGTGAAACAACAAATACCGGGGATGTCATCACATCACGTGCGAACATAGTTACTCCTGTGCAAGCGCCCGGACGAGATCGAATTCGGTCACCAGTCCGATCAGCCGGCCGCTCTCGATCACCGGCAATGCCCCGATGTTTCTCTCCAGCATCTCCCGTGCCGCGTCGTTGACGCTCTTCTCCGGAACTGTCGTGAAGAGGTCGCCGGCGATCAATGTGCGGACGGGCAGGCCGGTCACTTCTGCAACATCCCCGGACGTGAGCCGCGAGAAGACTTCCCGGCCCCCGAGGTACCGCATGATGTCCGTTGCCGTGATGATCCCGTAGAGTACATCGTCACTGACAACAGGGAGCCGGCGGAACCGGTATTTCGTCATGTCCTTAGTGACAGTCGAGATCGGGCAGTCCGGTGCGGTCACCCGGAGTGCCGTACTCATCACGTCCTCAACCGCAAGCTTGCTCCGTTCACTCGCGAGCACCCGGAGCACGTCCCTTTCTGTGAGGATACCGGCCAGCACTCCTTTCTCGTCTACAACCGGAAGCCCGCCGATCTTCTTCGTAACAATGATCGCGAGTGCGTCCCTGATGTGGGAGTCGCCGGTGAGGGTGGTGGGGTTCTGGGTCATGATCGTGCGCACGCTTTCGTTCACCGCAGCGAGCAGGTTGCCGTTGTGCCTGACCTGGACAAGCCGGTACTTGTCCCCGCCGCCCATGAAGTTGATCACGTCGCCCGAAGTCACGATCCCCCTCAGTTTCTTTGTCCCGGCATCGGTCACCGGCAGGCGGCGGAACCCGTACTTCGTCATCATCTCCACCGCCCCGATAATGCTCTCGGTAGGCGGCACTGATATGACGTCGCGGGTCGCGATCGCCATGATCTCCCCTTCCTGCTGTGCGATATGGGACTTGAAATCGACTGGTCCCCGGTCAAATTTCCCCTGCATCTTCAGGAGCCGGTCGCCCTGTTTCGTCCCCCGGTCGGTCTGGTGCATACCTTCCCTCCCTGTTACGGTTTTATTCCCTTACCCGCATAAGCATGGCAGAACAATGCCATGCATGGGTATGTGGTATTCCTGTTATCCGGTCATGAAGTCTTTTTGGTTAAGCAAGCCGCGAAACAATGTCATGCCTGTCGACGATGCCAACAAGTTTGTCCCCGTCAAGCACCGGAAGCCTGCTTACATCATACTGGACGAGCAGTTTCGCTGCAACGCTGAGCGGTTCGTCCGGTGTTATGGTGATTACCGGTTTCTTCATTACATCCTCAACCGTTTTCTGCGTATGGCCGGCGAGTGTCGACCGCACCGCCCGCGAACTGATCAGGTCCCGCCGGGAGATGATCCCGACAAGCCGTTTTTTTTCCACGACCGGGAACGCAGTGAACCCGCTGTCCCTGATCAGTGCGTATATCTTGTGGATGGGGTCAGCCGGACTCGCGGTGACAACATTCCCGGACATGTGGGGAGCGACCCTTCCGGGCAGTTCGTTTCGCGAGATAATCACCGGGAAGATGTCGGACAGCATTACGCCGCCAAGGACATGCCGGTCCTTGTCCACAACGGCAGCGCTGTCCGTGCGGTACTTCCCCATCACTGTTGCCACTTGCTCAACAGTATCTGCGGGACCTGCTGTCGCCGCATCCTTGACATATCCCTCAAGCGTCACGTTCGACTTCGTCGCGGTCACCCGCAGCGCATCCGTGATGTCAATATACCCGGCGAGGTTTTTTTTTGCGTCGATGACGTACACCTCCCGGAAACGGTCATCCCGTAAGATCTGCCGTGCTTTTGTCAACCCGTCTGAAATTTTTAGCACAGGGATCTCAATTAAGAAATCCTGTGCCGTTTTCATATGATGTTATCCTCTTCACGGCAGCGGGTGCAGAGCATGAGGTTGTCTGCCCGCTTAAGATCATCAGACATCTGACCGCAGCGGTTGCACGTACCCGGTTCCACATCCTCCTCGCGGTTGATCTCGATAAGATCGGTGAGGAGTTCGTTTAACTCGTTTGAAACGGTCAGGAGGTCCCGCACGGCAAGAATGCCGATCACCTTCTTCTTATTATCGACGACCGGGAGTCTCCTGACATGATGCTTCACCATCATATGTGCTGCTACACCTACAGTCTGGTCCGCACTCACCGTAATGAGTGGCGTGCTCATGATGTCGTTTACCAGTACACTGCTCGGCTTCTTGTCCTTTGATACCACTTTACAGTTGATGTCCTGCTCGGTGACGATACCGACCGGCAGGTTTCGTTTTAGGACGATGCAGCTTCCCACCTCGTCATGGCACATTAATGCCGCTGCCTTATGGACAGTGGCACCCCATGCAATAGTCGTAGGATTCGGGTGCATGATCTCTTTGAGGGGTACATTGGTCTCGAAGCGAATTGCGTCGTTTGTCTTTTTCATGAGTCACCTCCAAGAAGTGCTTTTAGCTGATGATTACAATTAGCATACTCCCCGTCCCTTGTATAAATACAATTTGGAGGAGGAAACGCGCAATGCATCACAGTAATATCTGGAATTCCCGGGGCTGACCGCGCACGCAACTGACGTCGCCCGGTACAAGAAACATAATAAAGAACGCATTCCAAACACTAGTAACTGTTATTGGTGAATCAATTGTACAATCACACCATGCACCGCACACGAGGTGTTTTATGAAGACATTTTCCCAGAGCTTTAGCCACGCGAAAAAGCGATTTTCTGTCTTTCTTAACCAGTTTTTCAAGAAGAAGCGGACCCGGATCGGCATCTACGGACCACCGAATGCAGGCAAGACCACGCTTGCAAACCGTATCGCCCGCGACTGGACCGGGGATGCAGTTGGCCCGGTAAGCGAGATCCCGCACGAGACCCGGCGTGCACGGAAAAAGGAGAACGTCGTAATCACCGGCGCGAACGGCAGCACCATCACCATCGATATCGTTGATACCCCGGGTGTCACGACACGGATTGATTACCACGAATTTTTAGAGTACGGTATGGAGAAGGACGAAGCGATCATCCGTGCCCGGGAAGCAACCGAGGGTGTCGCTGAGGCAATGCACTGGCTCAGAGAGGATATCGACGGGGTTGTCTACATGCTGGACTCGACACTTGACCCGTTCATGCAGGTGAATATCATGATGATCGGGATTATCGAGAGCCGGAAACTCCCGGTGATCATCGTCGCAAACAAGATTGACCTGCCCGACGCGGTTCCCGCACGGATACGGAGCGCGTTCCCCCAGCACCCGGTCGTTGCGATCTCCGGGCTTGAGGGTAAAAACACGGAAGCGCTGTACGAGAAGATGATCGACAACTTCGCATAAAGAGGGGCCGAATGCCACACAAGTGCACGAAATGCGGCAGGGAATATCCTGACGGGTCGACCGAGATTTTAAAAGGCTGCGGGAGTTGCGGCGGGAAGAAGTTCCTTTACATCAAGGAAGCGGAGATCCACAAGGATGTATTAGAAGAGAAGTCGATCGAGGAGATCGCCCAAGAGTCAAAAGAAGAAGTCCTCGAAGTCGTCGCGCCAAAAAAGAAAAAAGAGGTTGAGATGTTTGACCGGGTGGAGACCATACGGATCCTCTCCCCGGGCTCCTATGAGCTCAACATCGAGAAGATGGCACAGAGCGATGAGCGGATCGTTTCGGTGGGCAATGAAGGCAGTTACATCATCGACCTTATGTCAATGGCAAAAGAGCCAAAAAAGAAGAGATCAAAGAAATCGTAAGGGAACCCCGGGGTTGACAACGGGGGCATTTTTTTTTCAATAATTTTCTGGGGTTTTCATCACTTGGTGTGGGTAAATCCGGATAACATCTTACAATCTTTTAGGACCACCAGCCCTGAATCCCTCCATTGTGAGGGTTCCCACCCCTTGGTTGGTGGGGTCGGCGCGACGCCTTGTCGGGTCGCGCCTGGGCAAGGCGGTTCAGGTGACTGCCAGTAATCCGAATTAACTTATCATCTTACCCGCATGAAAAGTCGAAGAACCGTTTTCTGGATCAGTTTTCACGCAAACTCTTTCCGCAGGAACACATGAGAAATCCTGTTCCTGACGTGCACCTTTGATTGGAGTTACGCACAATGACTTCAAATATTAAATTTTCGAAATGATCGAATGTGAACCATTCAGCAGAGTCTGCCAAGTTCAGTTATCGAAAAGCCCGAACTGCGTAACTCCTATTTGAGTGAGAGACGATTGCTGGTAAGCACGTACAAATGTCGGTATCCCTGCCAATCATCTCGTCAGCAGTTCATTTCTTACTCCGTCATAAGGAGTAGGCAGGTCGAGTTTCTGGAAAAACCGGTTGGTGAATGAAAGGCTGGTTGTTACCGCCCATTCCGCAAACCCGTGGCCGAGGCACCGGTCCGGGAAGAACGGCAGGCTTTTTGGTACGAGCGGGTTTTCCTCGAACCGGTTTTTAAAAAGCATTTCAAACTTTTCCGCATGGGTCCCGGTGTGGGCACCGGGAACAGATCCGGTGGGGATGGTCACCCATTCGCGGCGGTAATGCATCAGGTAGTTCCGGATCCCAATCAGGTCACGCACACCGGAGAAAGCCGGATCGGTTTCATCGAAAAGGGGCTTCTCTCCTATTTCAAGAATTTTCTGGTACTTGGTTAAAAGCGGCGTGCGATCAAAGTAATTTTCATTTTTCCATTTTTCTCCGATCGCCTGCAACAGGGCCTCATTTTTTTCATCGGAAAAGAAATATGCGTTGTCCGCTGCATCGGACCAGAGCTCGTTGATGGCGGTTTCGAGGAATGCAGCCGATGAAATGATTGCATTGAGGATAAATGCCTCGTGCCGGAGCCGTGAATCCTGGGAGATGGTACCGGTCCGGGCATATTCGGTCTCTATCTGGTACCCCAACCGGCAGAGCAGGGCTGCCGACTGGATATGCTTCACGGAGAAACAATCCCGGATCCGGATAACGAGATCCTCATCGGGCTGCTTTTGGTTTTTTATATCCATCGTACCATCCCGTTTTTGTTTCGTATAGTAAAAAGATACGGGTACATGCGGGAACCCTCGCGCCCCCATTGGCTCCCGCACCCCGGGCACAGATATCCTTATTATTCCCGCCCGGCAAATGGTAAGACAGCACTTAAAAAAATGTGCTGGCAGATGTAAGTCCGACGTGCTTAACCGCACTGCCCGGCGTGGCTTGGGATTACAGGGGGTCAGTAACTATACTGCTCTTTTGTGGACTTACACGACGTCTTAGGAGGTATAACTATGGCACGAATGCACGCCCGAAGAAGAGGCAAATCATGCTCAGTCCGCCCTTACCGGAAACAGGCGCCTGCGTGGTCCAACGTAGACACCAAGGCAATTGAAAAGATCATTGTCGATCTCCGGAAGGAAGGCACATCGAGCGCAAAGATCGGTCTCATCCTGCGGGATCGCTATGGCGTCCCTGATGTCAAAATGGCAACCGGCAAACGCATCGGCGATATTCTTAAGGATAACAAGATCGCGTCCGAGATCCCCGAAGACCTTCGGGATCTCATGGTAAAAGCGCTCGGGTTGCGCAAGCACCTGGGCGAGAACAAAAAAGACCTGCACAACAAGCGGCAGCTTCATCTCGTTGAAGCCAAGGTCCGCCGTCTCGTAAAGTACTACACGGGAACAAAGAAACTGCCCGCAGGCTTCACGTACAAACCAGAGACCGCAGAGATCCTGCTGTCACGGTAAGAGAAGAAACATTTCCCGGGTTCCCATGTCGCTTGACGCAGCCGCTGAAACCGTTGCAGAACAGATCCGCCGCCAGCAGTTTGTGGATGTGTACGCACACCACGATGCTGATGGTATCGCAGCGGGGGCTATCCTCTGCCACGCGATGCTCCGTGCGGGTGTACGGTTCCGGCTGAGGGTCCGGGGGGAGGTCAGCATTGCAGAACTGGGTGGAGAGGGGGCAAAACTTCTCTGCGATCTCGGTTCCGGCACAGAAGACCTTCCCGCTGACACGATGGTTGTCGATCACCATCTCCCGCGTTTTGACGGGGAATTCCACGTGAACCCGCGGCTCGCAGGTATCGACGGGGACCGCGAACTGTCCGCAGCAGGCACGGCATATTTCGTCGCCCAGAAGATGGGGGACAACCGCGACCTTGCCGGGCTCGTGATACCCGGGATCATTGGTGACGGTCAGGATATCGCAGGGAAGAACCTTGAGATATTCAATGAAGGGGTTGGCAACGGGATTGTCGTTCCCACCCACGGGCTCATGCTCCCCGGTCGGGACATGACAGAGCGGTGGTATATTGCGACAAGCCCGTACCTCAGTGGCATCAGCGGGGACGAGGCAGTCATCGCACAACTCATCGATGATGCCAAAGGAGAGAACGGTACCCGGCTTGACACCCTCCTCTCCCTTGCAGTCCTCACGGCAGCACCGCAGACATCTGTCGACAGCCTGCACGCGATATACGGTGACACATACCATCTCGAACGCGAGGTGATTGAGGACGCCCATGCACTCGCGGCAGTCATCGATGCCTGCGGGAAAACCGGCCACGGAGACATCGGTGCGGCACTCTGTCTGCGCTCGTCTCACGACCTCTCCCGGGCGTGGGAGATTGCACGGCAGCACCGGATAAATATCATTGCAGCGATTGCAGCGCTTGGCGCTGCACAGCCCACAGCAGGTTCCGGTGCGGTATATGAAGTGCAGGACGCCGTACTTGCAAGTGATGTCGCGGATGTGCTGGCACGGGATACGGTACACACGGTACCGGTGCTCGTGTACGCACGGGAAGGAGATAGCTGCCGGATCTCGGCTCGCTGTCCCCCTGGAGTGGACCGCGATCTTGGGATACTCGTACACGATCTTGCAGTTGCATGTGGTGGCCGGGGCGGCGGGCATAACCGCCGTGCCGGGGCAACCATCCCCTGTACCCAGGTCCCGGCGTTCGCGCAAGGCTGGAAGGAGGCGCTCGCCCTATGATGCAGGTAGCAGGAATGATCGCAACCGTGCACCGGAATGCTGACTGTGTGGCGGCAGCGCTTGCGCCGGACAACTTAAACAGCATGACCACCACGGCATCCGGGGACCGGGTCACGACAATAATTGCCGGAACCCAGGTCAGGTCAGTCATTGCCTCAGTGGATGATTACCTGACGATGCTTGCAATCGCAGATGACGCATGCTCATTCGGTCCGCACCAGCGCCCGAAAAAAAGCGCATGAGAACAGGACAGGAAATCAAACGGGAGGAGAAGTCCTCCAGGTGATACTATGGCAAAGAAAAAACAGGTAGGAAGAAGAGTAGAAGGCTGGAAAGCCAAGAGCTGGTTCAAGGTGTATGTCCCCGACAATCTCGGCAAGGCATACATCGGTGATACCATTGGAAATGACGTGGAGAGCGTAAAAGGCAGGATCATGCAGTCAACGCTCGGCGAGATCATGAACGATTACGCACGACAACACGTCAAGATGAGTTTTAAGATCGCAACCGTGACCGGCGATGCGGCATACACGGAGTTTGTCGGGCACGAAGTAACCCGCGATTACCTCCGGTCCCTTGTCAAGCGCCGGAGTTCCCGCGTGGACTGCCATATGCTGGTTGTTACAAAGGATGCAAAGAAGGTCAGGCTGACTATCAGCTGCTACACGTTTGCCCGGGCAAACATCGCGCAGGAGCACGCGATCCGGAAAGTTATCTTTGCCTCCGTAGCTGCCCAGTCACAGGCATGGGACCTGACCACGCTCGTTAACGGCATCGTTTCCGGCGAGATCTCCCGTGACCTCTTCAAGGCAGTCAAGACCATCTACCCCACACGCAGGGTCGAGATCATCAAGTCCAAAGTTGAGCAGGTTGCTGCTCTTGTCTCGACAAAATAATCCTTTAATTCCTCATCTCTTTTTTGTGCAGGCATCAGTACCCTACCTGTAGGTGTACCGAGAAGTCTATTTAATCCGCGCGTCAAACCATTCCATACGAATGACCGCACATAAGATCCTGTTTGTCGTCATTGACGGGCTGTCTGACAGACCCTGCCCTGAACTTGGCGGTCTTACCCCGCTTGAAGCTGCAACAACACCGGTTCTTGACCGGCTCGCAACCGAAGGTATCTGCGGGATCATGGACACGATCGCGCCGGGGATCCGTCCCGGATCGGACACGGCACATCTCGCGCTCTTGGGATACGATCCGCACACTTACTATACCGGCAGGGGACCACTCGAATGCGAAGGTAGTGGTATTCACATGGAACCGGGGATGATCGGGTTCCGGTGCAATTACGCGACGGTCTCCGGGAAAGGACTGGTCACAGACCGCCGTGCGGGCAGGATCCACGATACGGCGGCACTCTCAAAAGCGTTGCAGGATGGCATCGATCTCTCGAAGTCTGGCGTGGAATTTACCTTCCGGTCCGGTGCCGGGCACCGGGCTGCACTCGCACTCAAAGGTGAGGGGCTCGGGTACTGCGTCTCCTCAAATGACCCGAAAAAGGATGGCGTGCCGCCGCTCACGGTGAACGCGGTGAGGCACACCGCAAAGGACGAAAAGACGGCAAAGGTCTGCAACGAATTCGTCCGGCAGGCGACACAGATCCTCTCCCGCCACCCGCTCAACAAGGACCGGGTAAAACAGGGGCTCGCCCCGGCAAACATTGTGCTGATGCGGGGGGCGGGAGAGATGGGGCATTACGAACCGTTTACCAAAAAATACGGTATTTCCGGGAGCGTCATTGCCGCTGCGAACCTGATTACCGGAATCGGCAGTGCCGTCGGGCTTGCACATGTTCCGGTACTGGGAATCACCGGTTCGCAGGACAGCAATATCAAAGGAAAGATATCGGCAGTGATTGCCGAACTTGCAAAAAAAGATTTTGTCATCGTCAACATCAAAGGTGCGGATGAGGCAGGGCATGACGGGCTTGTGGCGCAGAAGAAGGCATTCATCGAGAAGGTTGATGCTGAACTTGCACCCCTCCTGACACTCGATGACTGCCTGATTGTCGTCTGTGCAGATCATTCAACACCCTGCTGCATCAAGGACCACAGCGCCGATCCGGTGCCGGTCCTTATCCATGGGGAAGGTGTGCGGGTGGATGCGGTCACGCATTTTGATGAACGTGCCTGTGCCAGCGGAGGTCTCCTGCGGATTACCGGCGCGGCACTGATGCCGATGGCGCTGGATCTCACAAATAAAGCGCACAAGTACGGTGCCTGATGCCGATGCCGGGGGATTGATGAGCGAGGGATCCGTAAAGAACTGGCACAGGCACTGCCTGCTCCCGGACGGGACGGAGTTGCAGGAGCATAGCCTCAGGACCGATCGCAACATTGTGATCGGGGAGTTCTGCCAGATCGACTACGGGCTCCGGGGCGCTGATGTGTACGTGGGTGAGTCCTCGAAGATCAGGGAGTATGTCTGGGCAGACGGCGATGCACGGATCGGGAACCTTTGCGAGATAGGGAGCGACGTGATCGCACAAGAGGACGCCTACATCGGCGAAGGGGTGAAAATTAACGGGAAGCTGGTGGTGAAAGGGACACTCGACATCGGCGAGAAAGTAGAGATCAAAGAAGGATTTGAAGCAAAAGGCGCAATTGAAGTGAGAAACCCGATGCCGGTCTTCATGTTCATCCTCATCTACTTGATGACCCTTTTACGAATCCAGAACGAGAGGGAGCTCGACCGGATCCTGGATGACATCTTCTCCGAAGACGAAGCGAAGATGGAGATCCCGCTCATGATACCCGCACGTTCGAGACTGGACCTGAAACTCTTTTCGGTCCCATCGACGATGAAGATCGGCAAGCGGTGCAGGCTCCACGGGAATATCCGGGCCGGGTCGATCGATGTCCAGCAGGACACCGTCATCTTCGGGAGCCTGCGGGCAAGGTACCGGATCAGTGTTGCGGGGGGTGCCACCATTCACGGGAATGTCGAAGGCGGCGGGACTGTCATTGTGAAAAAGGGCGCCCATATTTTAGGGGACGTCATTGCAAAGTCCCTCACCCTCCACGAGGATGCACAGATTGATGGTACCATAGAAGCCCCGCACGGGCTGCGGATCGAGCGTGATGCATGAGAGTCGCAGAAATTCTTGGAACAGACGACGTCACTTTTGCCGAACCGTCGTTTTCGGCACTGACCGATCCCCGGTATAACGCAGTGCTTGAGACCGGTGAGTGGGATGAAGGGCGCCTGCTCCTTGATGAAAAAGAAGATCCGGTTGCGATGGCATTTCATGGACCCCGTGGCTGGATGGGGGGTTCATTTTTGTGCAGGAACCCGAGTGTTGCGTTAATCGAACAGTTCGAGCAGGTAAATGGCGAGATCTTTCAGGAAGATCGCAGTGTCTGGGCAACTGCAGTGCGGGAGTATTTTTCCGAAAGACTGCTCAGTGAGACGCCCCCCTCCATGGATGACCTGAACCCGGTGAGAACAGGTATCCTCGCAGAGGTCATCACCGCTGCATGGGGCCGGGGATCAAAAGAGACCTGCATCGACGGCTGCTGCGGCTCGGGTGTGGGATCCCGTGTGCTCCGTGAGCTGGGATATTCCCCGCTCTCGTATGACAATGATCCGGCTCTTCTCGCACGGGGGCTGACAACGCACCGGCTCCTCCTGGAAGAAACGATGTGCCTCGATGCAACGATCGTGTCCAAGTACATCGACCCGGTGCCCCGGGGTATCGGGGTCATGATGGGGGAGATCAACAGTTTCTCACAGGAGATGTGGGAGCAGATCGTTTCTGAACTGTTCGCGGTTACCGGTGAGACGTTAATTACGGTGGGGACACAGGAAGAGGCGCAGCTGATCTGTACCTGGGGAGAAGCCAGGGGCAGAGATGTTCTCGTGCGGGAAAGTCCCGGCGATTCGTTCTACGACCACTGGGTCTGCATCGCACATAAAAAAGCGTGAGGGGGTATTCCCAAATCCTCATTCCCGGCATCACCGATCCGGGATTAATCACCTTGTGCAGGAGAATGATGAGGTACTGGTGCCTCCGTTAATGATCCCGCAGCCCCTGACGGGGCTCATGAAACTGCGAAGAACTTTTTTCGGAATCTGGTACTGAGGAGGACTGTTTCATTCGCTCCCAGAACAGATCTGCCACTGCATCCGCCATCGTATCCCGTATCCATTCCCTGTCCGTCTTCATGCACAGCCTCGTGTGGATACGGAACGATTGATATGCATCTATATTAAATGTATGCATTGTATAATTTAGTTGCATAGCCTATAAAATGTAGTAATGCTATAAATCGGTATACACATATGAAAAAAGAGAAAGAATATACTTCGATACGATTAACCAAAGAAACGGTAAAGCGGTTGCAGTCCCGGGGGAAATTCAATGATAGCTATGAATCTATCATCAGGACTCTGTTGGACAGGACTGACTCTGAAAACAATAGTTGAATACATGATGCAGGCATGACTGGATTGGTGTGGTAATTACTATGGATTCGATGCTCGTTGCGATCATTCTTATTGTGGCAATCCTCGCGATTGCCTATTTTCTAGTGAAAAAACTTGCTGTTCTTGTGATCAATGCAGTCCTCGGGCTCATTTTCTTGTTTGTCCTTAACTCCCTGCATGTCATGGAATGGATAGGCAAGCCGGATCTCGGGTACAGCCTTGCGACGATCCTCATCTGTGGGGTTGGAGGACTGCCCGGTGTGCTCATCCTCATCCTGTTAAATGTCCTCGGCATCACGATATAAAAATTGAATATTTCCTTTTTGTGCAGGTGCCAGATACCCGGTCACGACAAGCAGCCGGGAAATCTCGTTTTCAATTCAGAAGCGGGGATCTTCTCTTGTTCTCGCGAGCACACCCGGTTGCGCTTTCTCGTGACCGGCTCATTGGATTGAGATTTAACCAGTCAGGTACGACACACTTCATGATTGCGAGAAAAAAAGATCTCTTTTTAGAATACATTGGCCTCTGAATAGACCATGACCGAGTCCTGCATAATCTCGTACGGCTTGATCTCACGGGAATGGGCTGACATTCGCATTTTTACCACTTCCAGTGCAAGATGAACCTCATCCTTATCGCTGGGGTGAATGTACCGCAACAGGATCACGGTATCAGCAAGGTACTCGATAAGGGCGTGCCTGCTGGAGAATGCATTCTTCTTATGGGTCTCTGAAGTCATCATAATGGTGCACGATTTGTCTCGTCGCAGATCCTTGATTAAATTGAACATCTCCCGCCGCCGCTCGGCATCGGTCTGGAACAGGTCTTCAAAAAGCGAGATGGGATCGATCACTACCCGGCTCGCGTTCTTGTCACTGATCAGTTTCGGGAGTTCTTTTTTTATCATATTGTTGGCGAGTTCGAACTCCGTCGGATCGAGTTTGATCACATACAGGGTTTTGTTCAGGTACTGGGTAATGTTCCAGCCCTTCATCTTCATGTATTCGATAATTCGCTCGTCGCTTTCCTCAAGACTGATATAGATTACATTCTCCCCTTTTTTTAACCCGTCCCAGACGAACTCAAGGGCGAATGTCGTCTTTCCGGTACCATAGGTGCCGATGATGGCACAGATACTTTTGGGAAGCAGCCCCCCTTTAAGCATATCATCGAGTCCGGCAATGCCGACATTGACGCGTTCCTGGCTCATATAACCACCCGTATGTTGCTGACTTCAAAACCCCCGGTCGTTGAGATCCTGACCGCAAATTTCACCAGGTCCTGCTCTTCAAGGTGGGGCATAACCCCCCGGAACTTCTCGAAATACATCACCCTCTGCCTGCGTGCACCGGCACTCTCCTCCCACTTGAACAGGAGGACTGCATCTGCGATATCTTCAATCTCCATCTCTTTTACCGGCCCAAGAATACCTTTACTTAAAAGAAGATATGTCGTAATGTTCTGCTGTTTTGAAAATCTCTGGAGCCCCCTGAGCATACCAGTCAGGTCAGACCAGAGATTGGGGATGGCGGTCTGGGTGGCAATATCCGTGATCGAATCCAGAATGACGATACTGTCCTTTTCTGCCTGGTTGAAGCATGAAGACAGACTTACGAAGATGTTCTCCCGTTCAGACCGTTTCTGCAACCGGGTGAGGGTATCGCCGTGGCTGTACCATTCATCGGGAACGATGCTGCGGTGTCGAAATAAAATTCTGACAAGTCATCAAACTGGATCGCGTTCACCGCCTGAACAGATCCACTGGATGGAAAAGACTGGGCAATCTCATGCTTGACGTCTTCTTTCAACCGGGTGAATGTCACGTACCGGATTTTTTTCGGTACGACAAGACCAGCGCCGGCACTCCCTGTATTGAGACCAAGGGTATTCACAATGGAACTGTATAAAAACTCATAATTCCCCGCCCCGATCTCCCCGAGGAGGAGGACCAGAGATCCCGTTGGAACGCCTCCTTCGAGAATGGGATCAAGGGTCGTGATACCGGTCGGCATTCGTTGTTGTATGGTTTCTGGCATCTGGCACCCACATAAAAGACAGTCTGTTTTTCGCACAGGAAACTCTCGTGGACAGTGAGATAAAGATATCTGTCCTTTTTAAGGAAATCCGGTTGAATAGATCGGCATCAGGATGCACGGTACAGCGGGTGGATGTAGTGGCTGCAAGGCCCCGGATATTCCGCTTCATGGCATTTCAGTCCCAGGGAGAAAACCCGCCATCCCGGAACCATTTCTGTCTGCGGTTGCCGGAAGAGATCCCCGGCCCTTTCTCCCATGCGAACCCGAAACCGGTTTTGGTGCCCGCCTATCGGAAATAATCATAAAACACTATATATAGAATGCTCTCCCGAACTATAATCCGGAGAACATTATTCTTCAGGGCAGGAATTGGGTATATGGGGATAACAGATTTTTTTAAGGCAAAACAAAAAAAATCACAGGGGCCAGGTACCGGGGAAACAGCAGACGAGTTGTTCGAACCCGTGCCCGGGACCGAATCCCCAATGGCACCTGAACCCACCACCCCCGGTCTTAAAGTACCGGAACCTACGCTTCCGGAACTGTTCGAACCCGAGACCGAAGCAGAACTTTCAAAGGCAGCGGGACCAGATGTTTCGGCATCGGAACCCGGAGTGGCAGAACCGAAAAAGCCTGACTCGTTCATCCACCGGTCTCTTCATGTCTTCGGGAAAAAGGCTACAACCGCCATTGAAGAATATAATTTTTTAAAAAACGGTCCGCTTGTTTCAGGTGAGCTTCTTGAGGGCTATACTCTAATCGACCAGTACTGGATCGATGAGGGGCAATCGCTTGTATATATTACGCTCAACAACAAGACGAACCAGACGGAGTACCTGCTCTTCGAACCCGTCCTCTCAAATTTTGAATATGAGTTGCTGGAACGGCTTCACGAGGACCTGCGGGATGTCCTGATCCTGACATCAGATGAGATCAAAAAAGACCGTAAGATCATCCTGCTCGATAAAACCATGAGCCTGATCGATGATTACGGACTCACCCTCGAAAAACTTTCACTCTTCAAAATCTACTATTACCTCATCCGGAATTTTATCGGCTGGTCTCGTATCGATCCTCTCATGAAAGATCCCAATCTTGAAGATATTTCCTGTGATGGGACCAGGATCCCCCTCTTTTTGTATCACCGGAAGTATCGTAATATCAAGACGAATATTACGTTTGAAATGAATGTTCTCAACTCGCTTGCGATCACCCTTGCCCAGCGTTCCGGGAAACACATCTCTACCGGTTCCCCGATGCTCGATGCGACATTGCCGGACGGTTCACGACTTCAGCTGACGCTCGGTACTGAAGTGACCACGCGGGGGACTTCCTTTACCATAAGAAAATTCCGGGAAGAACCGTATTCCCCGATCGAATTGTTGGAGTATGGAACCTTCAACGCCGAGGCGCTTGTCTACTTCTGGCTTGCAATCGAGAACAACAAGAGCCTCATTTTTATCGGCGGCACCGCATCCGGGAAGACCACATCCTTAAATGCGGTTTCGCTTTTCATCCCGCCGATCGCAAAAGTGGTAAGTATCGAGGATACGCGCGAGATCACGCTGTTCCACGACAACTGGATTGCAAGTGTCACCCGTGAAGCCATCACAGAAGGCGGTCATGCGATCAACATGTTTGACCTGTTGCGGGCAGCGATGAGACAGCGTCCCGAGTATATCCTTGTGGGAGAAGTGAGGGGTGTTGAGGCACAGACGCTGTTCCAGGCAATGAATACCGGGCATACCACCTTTTCTACGATGCATGCAGGAAGTGTCGATGCCGCCATCCACCGTCTCGAAAGCTCTCCCCTCGATGTCCCGCGGAATATGATCCAGGCGTTGAATATTATGAGCGTGCAGGCGCTGATCTATCGCGGAACTGAACGAGTCCGTCGTGTACAGGAAATTGTGGAGATTGCCGGGATAGATCCCGGAACCGGCAACCTGAGGGTCAACAATGTCTTTGTATATGATCCCATTCATGACAAGTTCACGTTCACGGGCAGGTCTCAGGTCTACAGCGATATATCAGCCAAACGCGGGTGGACGCGGGACAAACTTGAAGCGGAGATCGGCCTGCGAAAACAGCTCCTTGAAGAGATGCGCAGGCAGGGGATTATCGATTATATCTCTGCTGCTTCGCTCTTCCACACGTTCAATATCGACCGGGAAAAGGTGCTCAAAAACATCCTGGACTTAAAAAAGATATTATGATAAATCCCAGGAATTATGTAAGAAAATGGATCCAGCGGGACCCCGTGCGATTCCAGACGCTCCATAATGATCTCGTGTCTGCACGAACGGGGATGACTCTTGATCAATACCTCTGGAGAACCCTTCAGATCTCTATTTTGACCGGCATTCTCTTTGCGGTACTCGGGTACGTTATCGGCACCTTCGTTACCAGGCAGATGAACCCGGGAACCGTGGGAATTTATAATGTATTCAATCTCGGGATCCCCGCGTATATCTTCAACATATCCACTCTCGCAATCATCAACGTGTTCAGTCTCATCGTCGCGCTTGTCGTGGGAATGTATATTGGGTACACCCTGCTCCTCAAATTTCCGGGAATTGAGAAGAGGAGCCGCTCGATCAAGATCAACCTGACCCTCCATAATGCAGTCGCGTATATGTATGCGATGCGGAAGGGTGGTGCAGAGCTGATGGTGATCTACCGTGCCCTGTCTGACAATTCGAACATCTATGGTGAAGTTGCGCTTGAGTTCCGGCAGATCGTACGAGATGCGGACTTTTTTGGCTATGATGTGGTTTCGGCGATGCGGCATCTCACCGATACCACCCCCTCTGAAAAACTGAAAAATTACCTTGAAGACCTCCTTTCAGTCATCGAGAGCGGGGGGAGCATGACGGATTTTTTCGCCACCCGTGTCCGTTTGTACCAGGAAGAGGCCCGGTTTGAACAGAAACAGTTTCTCAATATCCTCGCACTAATTGCGGAATCCTATGTAACGCTCTTTGTTGCAGGGCCGCTCTTTTTAATCATCATCATGGTAGTGATGGGGATGATGGGGGGTTCTGCTGTCCTCCAGCTCTCCCTGGTCACCTATGCGTTCCTCCCGATAGGGTCGGTCATTTTCATCCTGTTGATTGATCTCATCTCACTAAAAAGTGAAACAACCGAACGCTATATCAAAACGAAGGTGCTCAGCGAATATTCTGATGTGAGGATTGTGGAGAAGGGCGGAGAGGGAGCAAATTTCGGGAAGCTGAAAAGATATGACCAGCTCAGAACCCTCAAGTATGTCCTAAAGCATCCCATCGATAGTTGTGCAACGAACGTGAACCGAACACTTTATATTACCATTCCTCTTGCAATTCTCTATGTCATTTTTATTCTCATGAGTGTTCCCCATTATTCAAATATCGAAACGTACATTGATGTCGTCGACGATCATATGATCATCGCCCTTTTGTTTGTACTGATCCCGTACGCAATCTTCTATACGATTTGGGCGAGGAAAGTGCTGGGAATCCAGGCCCTCATCCCGGACTTTCTTGAGCGGATGGCGGGGATCAACCAGGTGGGGCTCACGATCGCCCAGGCAATCGGGATCATGGTGAACACGAACCTGGGACTCCTGAGTTACGAGATCAAAAAGATCAAGTGCGATATGGACTGGGGAGTAAATTTTTCCCAGGCCCTGATCCGGTTTGAGGAGCGGATCAGCACACCCGCTATCGCACGGACGGTGACGCTCATCACAAAAGCGAGCGAGATGAGCGGGCATATCGGGGAGGTGCTTAATATCGCCTCGAGCGATGCCCATATGAGTGAAGTTCTTAAAAAAGAGCGCCTTGCCGAGATGTTCATCTACACGGCAATTGTCTATCTCTCGTTTTTGGTATTCATCTTTGTTATCGGGGTGCTCACCACGCAGTTCCTCCCCGTCCTTGCCAATGTCGGTACCGCAGGAGTGCCGACTACGGGAGCACTTTCGGGAATGGGAGCAGTTCCGGTAAAGACAATCAGCCGGCTCCTGTATCATGCAGTCCTCATGCAGGCGATCTTTTCCGGGTTGGTTGCCGGGCAGATGGGGGAATCCTCATTGTCTGCCGGCGTAAAGCATTCCGGCGTCCTCCTGATATTTGCACTGTTTGTGTTCAACTATGTTATTGTGATGCCCGCATGATCCCCACCGGTTGAATATCTCCTGAAAAAATGGATTGACGGAATACACGAAAAAAACAGGATCCATTTCAGATATAATTAAATAATCACGTGAAGATGGCATAGTGAGGTGATTGGAATATGTGTACCGTTGGCGGACCAGTAGATATCGATCTCCCGCCGGACCGTGTCGACGGGAAAGGACTACCGCTGCAAGGAGTGCGGTGAACGGTTCAAAGGGGTGGGAAAACGCCCCATGTGTCCCAGCTGCCAGTCTGAAGATGTTGCTCAGCTATGAAGCACCTCCTGACAGATGAGCTGCTGCTCATTCGGGGGAAAAAATCTTTTTTACTCGTTGGCAGGGTGAATACCAGTTTCGCGCTCTGCATTGAGACATTCCAGGAAGAGTACTGCCAGACTATCAGTTCCGGGGATCTTGTTGTCGTTTCTGCGCCGGAGGGCGGGCCCTTAGAACCGGCATATATGCTTATTGAACTCGTGCGGACCTATCATATCCCGTTACTGGTCCTCCCGAAGGATCACCCGGGATCACGGCGGATCGCGTACGTGGTTTCGGTCGGCCCCAATATCCGGACTGACTGTGCCATCCGCAGGGGAACGCACCCGGAACAGCACCTCATCTGTTCGGCGGACGAACTTTCCGGCATCTCCCTCTCCGGAACCGGAGACGGTGTCGATATATCCCCGGTTTCGGGTACAGCATCTATCACACGGGTACGTACCGGAATATTGATGGAATCGTCCTGAAATTTTAATTACGTTCCATAATCGATAACAATCTGAATTCCCGGATGTGCAATTATTAATTTTTGTGAGAGTGGGGGGGCCACAGCAGGTTCCCTTTCGTGATCAATCCCTGCGCCAGCAGTGTAACGTCTTCAAATGGTTGCCAGCGAGCTCACGCTTTTCTGAACAGGTGGGATTGAAATGGTGCTATCAAATGATATGCAGGTATTTGCACAAAATGTAAAATCTTCGCCGATTACATGAGATGACCTAAATTTTATCACCGCGCCCCCCACTTGTCTTTTATTCTCTCTCATTAGTATATGCATCACCCAATGGGATGCGTATTTAAATGCGTCTAACTGGCAGGTAACAGACCTGTTTTCACAGCATAGTCATGATGGAAGGAGACGGATTTCCGTAAATGCGGCAAATCCTGAAGAGATCGTATAATTCCCTCTGCATAACCCCCTCTTTTACAAACAATCTTTTTCTGTTGCATGTCACTCCGTAATCGGTATAAAAAAGGCAAATAACAATACATATATTGTTTTTTTCACCAATTATTGTACTGCCGTGAGAGGAGGGTTGGATGAAGACAGAGGTCCTACGAGACATCAAAAAAACTGAAGAAGATTACCAAAAAACGATCAGTGCGGCGCAGGACGAGAAGAAACACAGGCATTCTCAGGCTGAGCTGGAAGCTGATAATGTAATTACAAAAGCGCAGAGCAATGCTGAACAATACAAGAAGCTGAAACTGGAAGAAGCACGGCAACAGGCAGCACTTAAGCACGCTGAGATCATAAAGGGTGGTAACCAGCGTGCGGCAGCAATCAGGGATAAAGGTTCAAATAACCTGAATAAAGCAGTGCAGCTGCTGGTTGTGCGGTTTAAGGAGCAGCTGCATGCTAACTCCTGAAAAGATGAGCCGGTTGCTCATCGTGGCCTCCAAAGATCAATTGAGTCCCGTTGTTGCGGAGCTCTATCGCCATAACCTGTTCCATATTGAGGATTATGTTGAAACAGGCGCGGAGGGTTACGAGGGCTTTAAGATCGGCACGCCTCTTTCTGGTGCAAGCGAAGCATCGGGCGATCTTGTCAAGGTTCGGTCGATTGAGAATGCATTCTCAATCCAGAGCGATGATTTTGAGGTAAAGACGCGACGCAACCAGTCGGAACTTCAGGTTACAATTGAGCGCGAACTCCCTGCCATCGAACGCGAGGTCGACGATCTCACCGGAAAACGCGCGAAACTCGATGCAAAAGGGAAAGAGTACGAACAAAAGATTGCTGATATCACTCCCTTTATTGGCATTCCCGGCGATCTCGATCTCTACCGTGGGTACCAGAGATTTGTCGTTTTCGCCGGGTATGTCGTGCATGAGGTATCGATCCCGGTACCGAATGAAATGTACTTCGCGAAAGGCAAAGCCGGAAATTTCATTGTCGTGGTTGCTCAAACAGAACACCGGCAAGATGTTGAGAGAGTATTGCAGGAAGCAGGATTCCGGGCAGTCACGATCCCTGAAGAAGCAGGAGTTCCAAAGGAGCGAGTTGACTTTTATTCCGGGCAGATCACGCTCATCAAAAAGGAGATTGATGAGATCAACCAGAAACTGGATGCAATAAAAACAAAGCATGCCGATTTTCTGGTTGCATGTGAGGAAGTATTAAAAGTAAAAGTTGAACAAACCGAAGCACCGCTGCGCTTTGCTACGACAAATGAGACGTTCGTTGCAGAAGGCTGGGTGCCCTCGGCAGATGTTGCAACCATACGAGCGACACTTGAGAAAGCGACCGGGGGAAAAATCTTTGTCACTGAACTACCTGTCGACCTTGAGCACGACAGCGTTCCAGTAGAGTACAACAACCCGTCGTTTGCCAAACCGGCACAGATGCTCATGGATGTTTACTCCCGGCCGAAATACACGGAACTCGATCCGACACTGATGGTCTCGATCGTCTTTCCCATCTTCTTTGGGTTGATTCTTGGCGATGTGGGATACGGGTTGATCCTTCTTGCCATGTGTCTCGGGCTCCGGAAGTTCATGAAGGGGGAAGAAGGCACCCTGCTTCTTAAAGTGCTCCGGAATGCAAGCATCTCAAGTATTTTCTTTGGGTTACTTTACAGCGAATTTTTAGGGTTTGCTCTCCCGTGGAGCCCGTTCATGTTCAGCAGGCACTTAAAAATCGGTGCCGAAACCGGCGGACATGGTCCTCAGATCCCTGAACTGATGATTCTTGCCATCTGGATCGGTCTGTTGCATATTACTCTTGGAAGGGTGATGGGTATGGCAAACCATGCACGACAGGATCACGGAGCTCACCGGACAAAAGCGATTCTCGCAAACGCCGGTTGGATCTGTGTCATGTGGGGGATTCTTTTCGTCATCTGGTCTATGGTGCCGATGCCGTACATGCCGGATTTCACCACATTGCCAACGCTCGTTTTGACCTTTAATATTGCATCAGTTATCGGTGCAGTGATGCTGGTCGCCGGAGTCCTGTTCATTGCGCGGGATTCTGCGCTTGAGATTGTCGAACTTCCAACGATCATCAGCCACGTGCTCTCGTATACACGTATTGTAGCTGTGGGACTCTCTTCAGTGGCAATTGCGATGGTGATCAATTTTATCGCCATTGGGATGCTTATTGAACCCCAGCTCGAGAGCATCACGATCGTTGGTGTGCTCTTTATTGTCATGGGAGTCGTCGTTTTCCTGATCGGGCATGCGCTGAACCTGGCGCTGGGCATCCTCGGGGGTGGACTCCACTCTATCAGGTTGCATTATGTTGAATTCTTCACCAAGTTCTACAAGGGTGGAGGCAAAAAGTACAGTCCGTTTGGACTTAACAGAAGATTTACGGAGGATTAAATATGGTAGCAGATGTTGCAGTAGCAGCAATTACAGACGTTACATTAATGAAAGCATCGCAATTGGGAATGCGGGCGATTGGCGCAGGTTTGGCAGTTGGACTGACGGGCATTGCGTCAGGTATCGCCGAAATGGCGATCGGTTCAGCAGCGGTTGGTGCAACCGCAGAGAATAAAGATGTGTTCGGGCTTGTCCTGTTACTTACCGTCATTCCGGAAACCATCGTTATCTTCGGGCTTGTTGTGGCATTGTTGCTCATATTCTAAATTACGGGGCAGACAATGGGACTGGAAGCCGTTGTTGAAGAGATCAGGGGAAAAGGCAGAACCGAAGCGGACAGGATCCGTGCAGAGTCACAACAGGATACAGATAAGATCCTTGCCGCCGCAGGCAGGCGTGTTGCGGATATCAAACTCGCAGCAGAAGCAGAGTTGGCAAAACAGACTTCACACCTCATTGACCAGGAAGTTTCTGCCGCGAACCTGCTTGTCAAACGCGAGTTGTTAAACACGCAGAAGGCGCTTCTGGACAAGGTCTACGAAGGCACCCGCATGGAAATTGCCCGTCTCCCTGAAAGCTTCCATCGGGAAGCCATAAAAAAACTCCTTACCGAGGTAAAAAAGGAGGTCTCAAAAGGAAAAATTCAATGCAATGCCCGTGATGTGGCGATATTAAAGTCATTGATTGCCGAGCATGCAGAATTTTCCGGGTTTGTGGTGAGTGACCCTGTTGATATTGACGGGGGAATCATTGCTGAAGGTAAGGATGGCGAGCTGCAGATTGACTACAGTTACCGCACGTTCCTTGACAAAGCGTGGGAATCAGGGTTGAAGGATGCATCAGATATCCTGTTTGGTTAAGGAGGTACTCCGATGGTTGCGGTGAGAGGCATCTATGCACCATACATCTACGTTTGTACCAGGATGCGGGTGAGAAAATCGAAGCTCATACCCCGTGATGAGTACATGCGGATGCTCAACATGAGCCTCCCGGAGATCACCCGTATCATTCAGGAAACCGAATACAAACAGGAGATCGATGAGCTCGGGACAATCTTTTCGGGAATTGATCTTATCGAAGTTGCCCTGAGCTGGAACCTCGCTAAGGAATACCAGAAGATCCAAGAGATCACCCCGGGGAATTTAAAACGGTTCACTCAGGCATATCTCCGCCGCTGGGATATCCAGAATGTCCTCACCATCCTGCGTGGCAGGATGCAGGGAGAGAAAGCGGGAAAGATTAAAGAGATCCTGATCCCTGCGGGGAGTCTAGACCGTGTCACCCTTGACCGGCTTTTAGGAGAAGAGAGTCCCGAAAGGATTGTCGAAGCACTTAAGGGGTACAGGATGTATCCGGTTCTCGCACGGGAATTACCTGCAGCTAAGGAAAGCGGATCATTCTCCCATATGGAAAATGAGCTCTACAAACAATTCTTCTCAGAGATTATTGCAGAGGCAGAGAGCGGGCTTAAAGGAGGAAAACAGTTCCTCGACTTTATCAGGTTTGATATTGACATACGGAATATCAAGACCCTGTTCCGGCTGCGTGCGGACACCTTTGAGGAAGATGCACGTGAGATGTATATTGCCGGGGGTGTCCTTTCTTCTGCGGATTTTGCAAACCTGAATACAATCCGGGATCAGGGTGAGTTTATCGAACTGCTCAAAACAAAGATCCGTAACACTCACCTGATCGCCCTTCTCGATGAATTAAAAAGCGAAAAAGCGATGCGCGATGTTGAGAGCAGGCTGACCCGCGTACAACTGGAACAGATGGAGCGTTTGTCGAAGCGCAACCCATTCTCAATTCATCCAATTCTCGTCTATCTCGAGAAGAAAAAATATGAAGTGTTCAACCTGCGTGCGCTCGCGAGAGGAAAGGAATCAAAACTCCCTTCGGACAGGATAGCCGAATACCTGGTGGTGTAAATGGAGATTGCAGTCATCGGCAACAGTGAGTTCATACTCGGGTTTCGCCTTGCAGGCATTCGTAAAACATATGCAGCCGAGAACGATGAAAAACGAAATGAATATATCACCAGCGTTCTGCAGGACGGGCAGGTCGGCATTCTCGTCCTCAACAGCAGCGATATGGAAAAAATTCCCCGCAGGCTTCGCGCCACCCTGGAAAATTCTGTCAAGCCGACCGTTATCGCGATTGGTGATGAGGAAGGGGGATTGTCCATGAGAGAGAAAATCAAGAGATCGGTGGGTGTTGATCTGTGGAAATAAAAAACCAAAAGTCAAAGGACCAGAAACAAGGTGTCCTCAAACGAATCGCCGGCCCTGTCGTTACGGCAGTCAATCTTGACGCCCACATGTATGATGTGGTCAAGGTCGGAAAAGAAGCGCTGATGGGAGAAGTCATCAAGATCCAGGGTAACAACTTCATTATCCAGGTCTACGAGGATACATCCGGTATCAAGCCGGGAGAACCGGTGGTAAATACCGGGCTCTCACTTGCAGTAGAGCTCGGTCCGGGTCTATTGACCAGTATCTACGATGGAATCCAGCGCCCGCTTGCTGTCCTTGTGGACAAGATGGGCAACTTCATTGAGCGTGGTGTTACTGCACCAGGACTCTCCCATACAAAGAAATGGACCTTCAAACCGCTCGTAAAAGCGGGAGACAAGGTGGAAGCCGGTGCAATTATCGGCGAGGTGCAGGAGACGAACATCGTCCACAAGGTGATGATTCCCCCGAAGGCAAAGCCGGGTGTCGTTAAGGCAATCAAGAGCGGCGATTTCACCGTTGATGAAATTGTCTGCACCCTTGAGGATGGCAGGGAATACCCGATGATCCAGCACTGGCCGGTCAGGGTACCGCGTCCGGTCAAAGAGAAGATGAACCCGACCATCCCGCTGATCACTGGTCAGCGTATCCTCGACGGGCTCTTTCCCATCGCAAAAGGCGGGACCGCCGCAATTCCCGGACCATTCGGGAGCGGGAAGACGGTTACCCAGCAGCAGCTTGCCAAGTGGAGTGATGCGGAGATCGTGGTCTACATTGGTTGCGGGGAACGCGGCAACGAGATGACTGAAGTGCTGACCGAGTTCCCGCACTTAGAAGACCCAAAGACGGGCAAACCGCTCATGGAGCGGACGGTGCTTATCGCAAACACAAGTAACATGCCTGTTGCTGCCCGTGAAGCATCGGTATACACCGGTATCACTATCGCTGAGTACTTCCGTGACATGGGGTATGATGTGTCCTTAATGGCAGACTCAACATCCCGGTGGGCGGAAGCCATGCGTGAAATCTCTTCGCGTCTTGAAGAGATGCCCGGTGAAGAAGGATACCCGGCATACCTTGCAGCACGCCTTTCGGAGTTCTACGAGCGTGCAGGACTTGTGAAAACCTTAAACGGCGCTCGCGGGTCCGTATCGGTTATCGGTGCAGTTTCCCCGCCGGGTGGTGACTTCTCAGAACCGGTTACACAGAACACGCTGCGTATCGTTAAGGTGTTCTGGGCGCTCGATGCAAAACTCTCCCAACGCCGGCATTTCCCGGCGATTAACTGGTTGAACTCGTACTCGCTTTACCTCGACACCCTCCACGACTGGTATGACAAGGAAGTCTCCCCTGACTGGAACAACATCCGGTCATGGGCGATGGAAGTCCTCCAGAAAGAATCTGAGCTCCAGGAAATTGTGCAGCTTGTTGGTTCCGATGCGTTGCCCGAATCTGAACAGGTGACAATAGAGGTCGCTCGTATGATTCGTGAGATCTTCCTCCAGCAGAACGCATATGACGCGGTGGACACATTCTGCGACATGAAGAAGCAGTATGACATGATGAAAGCGATCAAGTTGTTTTCGGATCTTGCCTATGCAGCGCAAATTGCCGGTGTCAACCCTACCCAGATTAACACAATCAAATCCAAAAACGAGCTCAACCAGATCAAGTTCACAAAGGACTACAAATCCGATCTCGCAAAGATCGAAAAAGAGATGGACGCGGAATTTAATGCACTGAGGTCGGCAGCATGAAGGAATACAGGACGATCAACAAAATCGCCGGTCCGCTTGTCTTTGTAGAAAAGACGGAACCGATAGGTTATGGAGAACTCGTGAACCTTGTTCTTTCTGACGGTTCGATAAAAAGGGGTCAGGTGCTCGACACCAGCGATGAGCTGGTTGTTGTCCAGATCTTTGAGACAACCGCTGGTATCGGCAAGGATACCGGTGTCCGGTTTACCGGTGAAACGATTAAGATGCCAGTCGGCAGGGAGATGCTCGGGCGTATCCTCTCCGGTGGCGGCAAGCCCATCGATGGCGGTCCTGAGATTGTGCCGGAAAAGCGTCTTGACATTACAGGAGCTGCAATCAATCCCTATGCACGTGCCAATCCCTCGGATTTCATCCAGACAGGTGTCTCGACCATCGATGGCACGAACACGCTCGTCCGTGGTCAGAAACTCCCGATCTTCTCTGGTGCCGGTCTCCCGCATAACAAACTGGCGCTCCAGATTGCACGGCAGGCAAAGGTGCCGGGTTCAACAGAAGGATTTGCCGTCGTATTTGCTGCGATGGGTATCACAAAGGAAGAAGCGAACTATTTCATGCAGGACTTCGAACGCACTGGAGCGCTCGAGCGTGCAGTGGTGTTCCTGAACCTTGCAGATGATCCGGCTGTCGAGCGTATTATCACGCCCCGGCTTGCACTGACCACCGCTGAATATCTTGCATTTGAACTGGGCATGCACGTGCTTGTCATCCTCACGGATATGACCAACTACTGTGAAGCGCTGCGCCAGATCGGTGCCGCCCGTGAAGAGGTGCCGGGACGCCGTGGGTATCCGGGATACATGTACACGGATCTTGCCTGCCTCTACGAGCGTGCGGGGATCATTAAGGGACTGAAAGGGTCTGTGACGCAGATCCCGATCCTGACCATGCCCGGTGACGATATCACCCATCCGATTCCTGACCTCACCGGGTATATCACGGAGGGGCAGATTGTGGTATCCCGTGAGTTACACCGGAAAGGTATATACCCCCCGGTCAACGTCCTGCCATCGCTCTCGCGGTTAATGAACCTCGGTATCGGCAAGGGGCATACGCGTGAAGACCACAAAAAAGTCTCCGACCAGATGTACGCCGGCTATGCAGAAGGCAATGACCTTCGTGGTCTCGTTGCAATCGTGGGTAAAGATGCGCTCTCTGAACGTGACCGCATGCTCCTTGAGTTCGCCGATCTCTTCGAGAACCGGTTTGTCCGACAAGGGTATGACGAGGACAGGACAATCGTCGACACATTGACCTTAGGCTGGGACCTCCTCTCGACACTGCCGGTTGAACAGCTGGTACGTATCGACCGTGAGCTTATCCAGAAATACCACCCGAAATTCCGCACTGGTGAAAAGAAGGAGTAACGGTTCATGGCGCTGCGTGATATAAAGCCCACTCGTTCGGAACTGATTAACCTCAAACGGAAGATCCAGCTCTCCGAGCGGGGCTATAAGATCCTCAAGATGAAGCGCGATGGACTGATCCTTGAATTTTTCAAGGTGCTTGCCACGGCGAAAGATACCAGGGGTGACCT
Organism: uncultured Methanoregula sp.; assembly: GCA_963676405.2. Classification (GTDB taxonomy): domain Archaea; phylum Halobacteriota; class Methanomicrobia; order Methanomicrobiales; family Methanospirillaceae; genus Methanoregula. The sequence goes on along the minus strand of CAXXQB010000017.1, from coordinate 53,360 downwards.
GTTAAATAAATATCAGGTTGCCGTCGAGATGATGGCAGTGGCGAACACGGTTGAAGGGGCTATTGGCGTGAAGTCAGCGGCAGTCTCGGTAAAAGAAGTCCCGGAGATAACCTTGAAAAGCAAAAATATTATGGGGGTTATCGTGCCCCAGATTGAATCATCCAAGGTAAAAAAGAGCCTCGTGGACCGGGGGTACGGGGTGCTCGGCACCTCAACAGTCATTGACGAAACTGCTTCGGCGTTCGAAGAACTTGTAGAGTCCATAATCGAAAGTGCAGAGATCGAAACGACGATGAAGCGCCTGCTCGATGAGATTGAAAAGACAAAAAGGCGGGTAAACGCTCTCGAATTCAAGGTAATCCCTGAACTCACCGCAGCCCGGGACTTCATCAAGATGCGCCTTGACGAGATGGAACGTGAAGAGCTTTTCCGGATGAAAAGAATCAAAACCCGGAGCACAGTATAAATCTATCAGGTGGTGGGGATGCAGATTGGAACCATCAGGGAACTGGGGTGCAGTAAAAAGACCGTGCTCCTCCGCCTCGATCTCAACTCCCCCATTGACCCCACATCCAATCTTATTCTCGATGACAAGCGCTTCCGGGAGCACCTTCCTACAATCCGTGCCCTTCCCGACAGCCGGGTCGTGATCGTTACCCACCAGAGCAGACCCGGGAAAAAAGATTTTACCACGCTTGAAGCCCACGCTGAGAAGCTCGAGCAGCTTCTGGGAAAGACGGTCACGTATGTCGACAGCATTTTCGGGCGCCATGCGCGGGAAGCGGTGCATGCCATGAAATTTGGAGATGTGCTGATGCTCGAGAATGTGCGGTTCAATGCAGAAGAAAACCTGACCCTGAAGCCCGAAGAAGCAAAGAAGACCCACCTCGTAAAGAAGCTTTCTGCGATGGCGGATCTTTTTGTCAACGATGCATTCGGTACCGCCCACCGATCACAACCGACAATCGTCGGATTGCCGCTTGCCATGCGATCGGCGGGCGGACTTCTTATGGAAAAGGAAGTGGCAACGCTCTCGAAAGTGTTTTCCGGTGCACCCCGCCCGGTCTGCATGGTTCTTGGCGGTACTAAGGTGGACGACTCTATAGACGTTGCCCGGCATGTGCTGGCGAATGACATTGCCGATCAGGTGATGGTGATTGGGGTTGTGGCGAATGTCTTTTTGATTGCCGCCGGTTACAATATCGGACACCCATCCACCCAGCTGATTGCCCAACTCAAATACCAGTCGGAGATTGAAAAAGCGAAGGAGATCCTATCACTGTACCGGAACCGTGTGGTAATGCCGGAATCCGTTGCCGTGAGGCAGCATAATCACCGTGTCGAATATCCCGTTGACAGGATTCCGGAAGATGCACCGGTGCTCGATCTTGGCATGGATGCTATTGCATCGCTTGTACTGACCTTAAAAAAGTCAGGGACTGTGGTCTTTAACGGACCTGCCGGCGTCTTTGAAGATACTGATTTTGCGACCGGGACATATGAACTGCTCCGGGCTGCATCGAAGGTGGAGTTCTCGGTTGTCGGGGGCGGGCACACAGCAGCCGTCATCGAAAAACTCGGCATTGAGAAGGACTTTACGCACATCTCGACCGGTGGAGGTGCCTGTATCGAGTTCCTGACCGGTAAAAAACTCCCTGCCGTTGACGCACTTGAGCAATCAAAAAAGATATTTGGCTAACCACTCTTTTAGTGTGTAGTAGGGCAATCCACCTATTTCCCTGTGGGGAGGTTCATGCAGGTTCACATAATCGCTGTCGGTAAGATCAAGGAGAAGTACCTGCAGCTGGGAATTTTGGAATACGAAAAACGCCTGCGCCCGTACGTGAAACTGAATATCGTTGAGATCGCCGAAGAAAAGAGGGTTGGGCAGATCTCCCCTTCTGACCAAAAACGGATCAAGGAAGCAGAGGGACTGCGGATTCTCGGATCGATCCCTGAGGACAGCTTCGTAATCGTTCTTGATGTCGGCGGGATTCACTGGTCAAGCGAGGCGCTTGCAGAGGCTTTCAGGAAATGGGAGATAACCGGGAAGAACCAGATTGCATTCGTGATCGGCGGGGACCTCGGGCTATCCCATGCTGTCCTGTCCAGAAGCGATCTGCGCCTCTCGCTCTCAACGATGACGTTCACTCACCCGATGGCCCGGCTCCTTCTGCTGGAACAGGTGTACCGGGCGTTCCGGATCCTCCGGGGCGAGCCGTACCACAAATAACCGTTCAGACATCACGGTGTTCTCTGAGATAATCCGGGTGGGCCGTATGTATCGGATCCGTACTTATATCAGCCAGCCTGCCGAATGATCGATTGATGACCAAAAAAGAGCACGCCACAAAACTGGTTGACGAGAAGACGGGACTGATGGAATGCCTTGTCTGCGGTGAGAAGTACCACACTACGGTGAAGGTGGGGTCTGACGGGAAGTTCCTGCCCGAGAACTGGGAATGCGTGAACAAATGCCGGCTAATCCATCACGATGAGAAGCCGGCGCTTAAGAAGTAATTTCCTTAACCTTTTTTGTGCCTCTTCACCTCGAGCTGCCGGGTTTCGGGCCGGGAATGGCATATTCCAGGTAATGGACGAGATGATCAGGTGTTTAGCTGCCTGCTTCCGGCTTTTCCTCAGTCTCTCCGTCTTCCTGGAGTTTCTTCATCGAGGGGAAGAGAATAACTTCTTTGATCGAATTATTATTCGTGAGGAGCATCACTAACCTGTCGATGCCAATCCCCACACCCCCGGTTGGCGGCATCCCGTACCCGAGTGCGTTGATGAAATCATAATCGATCATCTGGGCTTCCAGATCGCCGAGCCTTCGTTTCTCGTCCTGCGCCTCGAACCGTGTCTTCTGGTCGACCGGGTCATTGAGTTCGGAGAACCCGTTTGCTATCTCCATGCCATAGATGAAAAGTTCAAACCGTTCGGTAAAACCTTCTTTCTCCCGGTGCTTCTTTGCAAGGGGAGAGTTCTCGATCGGAAAATCGTAGATAAATGTCGGCTGGATCAGTTTCTCCTCGACCATTCCCTCAAAGAAGAGGACGAGGAATTCGCGTTGCGTCTGCGGTTTTTCATATTCATCGAGCTTGTTCTGTTGTGCGAGTTTACGAAGTTCCTCAACCGTATGGGCAAAGATGTCTATTCCGGTGTATTCTTTTACTGCATCTGCCATCGAGAGTTTCTTTAATGGCTTCCCGAAGTTGATCGTGGTATCTTCAAAGGTGACCTTATCAGTACCGCAGATACTCGTCACGATGTATGCGAGAAAATCCTCGGTCAGCGCCATCATATCCCGGAAGTCGCGGTATGCCCAGTAGATCTCCACCATCGTGAACTCGGGGTTATGGTGGGTGTCGATATCCTCGTTCCGAAAGTTCCGTGCGATCTCAAACACTCTCTCGAAACCACCCACGGCAAGGCGCTTGAGATACAGTTCGGGTGCGATCCTGAGGAAGAGCTTCTGCTCGAGGCAGTTGTGGTAGGAAGTGAACGGCCGGGCATTCGCCCCGCCATATACCGGTTGAAGGATGGGGGTTTCAAACTCCAGGAATCCCCGTTCATCAAGAAATTTGCGGATGAGAGAGATGATCCGGCTCCGGTTCCGGAAGGTCTGCCTGCTCTCTTCATTTACGATAAGATCAACATACCGCTGCCGGTACCGCTTCTCAATATCTTTCAATCCATGAAATTTTTCCGGTAGTGAGCAGACGGCTTTGCAGAGGAGTGTGAAGGTATCCACCCAGATGGTGATCTCGCCCAGTTTTGTCCTGAAAACATGACCGGTCACCCCGACAATATCGCCCCGTTCGATATACTGGTTGAAGAGGTCGAACTGCTCGTCACCGATATCATTCTTCCGGATATACAACTGGATCTTCCCGCTTTCATCCCCGAGATCGGCAAATAGTGTTTTACCATGGTTCCGTATGATATACAACCGTCCCGCGGTGGATACCTCCTCGGTGCTCTTCTCATGGGCGATATCTGCAAATTGCGTCCTGATCTCCTGAATGGTATTCCGGCGGTCAAAGGTGTGCGGATAGGGTGTGATGCCCCTCTCCCGCAACGAACGGATTTTATTAAGGCGGGTCTCGTCAAATGCAACAGTTTCAGAAGGGTCAGCCATGAGAATGCTCCCGGTACGTGGATAATCTGTAGCCTAATGGTTCGATTTTGATCATAATAATACATACAGCACTGTGGTTTTCACCGTGATTCACCCAGTGCCTGAAAAAAAGAGGATTGAACGGTGCCTCTCTCCGGAGTTATCAGATCAAATAAATTCCCGGCAATTTACGAAGAATTGCGCTTATTCAGGAGCTCGGAAGTATATTTTGCAAGTCCGTATACACCGTCAGTGGATGGATGCACCTCGATAAAATCCTCAAAGTCATGCACGGTGATATGGCGCTGCATGAGAAATGCCAGGTAGCCGGCGATGAGCCCGCCACCGGGTCCCGCTGCACTGATGCCGGTAATCTCACCCGTGGTTGGATCCGCCATAATCTTTGCGAGCCCGGTATCCCCCTCGGGAACCGACCAGAACGTGCCGGGTCCACACGGTCCGGGAATCGCAAGGGAAGCACACCCTGTGCTGTCCGTGATACAATACGCGAGTTCGTGCGCGAGGTTGATCGAACGGGGGATGAACCGGTAGTCCATCTTTCGGTTACACCCGAGGATGTTATCTGCTGCAACGAGTCCTTCGTGGCGTGCGACCGGGGTGAGGTACGGCGGTCCCGTTAGATCCCCGCACGCGTAGACGCCCGGAACACTGGTCTGCATCCGGTCGTTGACAATCACCTCTCCCATTGCACCTTTTTGTAATCCGGCAATCATCTCTGAACGAGGTATGAGCCCGGCAGCGACGAGGACGGTATCAGCATCAAGTGATGACCTGTCGCTCCCCGTCTGATAATCTAGTGATGTAACACGGGACGTGCCCCCGATCGATGTTATGCGGGCATTTTCGCGAATCTCTACTCCGGCAAGTTCCTTGAGCGCAATGGTGCGGAGGTGTCGGTCGAGCGTTTTTAAAAAACCGCTCCGGCTGAGGATGGTCACCTCGCTCCCGAACCGGCTGAAGATCCAGGCGAACTCTGCTGCCATCACACTCCCCCCGATGATCACGAGTCGTCTCGGGAGTGTTTTCATATCCCACATCGTATGCGGTGTATGAACGCCGAGGAGTGTAATTCCCTCGATTTCCGGGATATTGGACCGGGATCCTGTGGCAGCGATCACCGCCTCTGCATCGACTGGATCAGTGTCGATAAATGCCCGGTCTCCCTCAATCCTCCCGGTCTTCCCGTATACGATATTCACACCGGCGGTTTTTGTTTCTGTATCAAGAACCGACGCGATCTTCTGCTGGATCGCGTGCATCTCTGTTAAAAGACGGGGAAAATTGATTTCCGGGATGGAATTGACAATCCCGAGATCGTGAAAATTGCGGGCTGAATCGATGATGCGGGCGGCATCGGTCAGGGCACAGACCGGCATGCAGCCGAAATGGAGGCACTGCCCGCCAATCCCCCCGGATTCGACAAGTGTCACCTCTTTTCCCGCGGACGCAAGCCGGATTGATGCGATCCTTCCTGCAGGACCTCCGCCCAGGACAACGATCATGGTGTATGTTTAGAAGACTTCGACACCCTCATCCATCGGTTCTGAGAGCAGTTCACCGGTGAAGGCGTTCACTTCAACAATCTTTTTGCCCCGGATCTGCCATACCGGGATATAGACCTGTTTTGCATCGACGGTTATGTTCTTTTTATCGGGTTTAAGGGTCTTCTCCTCGTAAAATATTGCGTCACCTTTCTCCTGCTTGATCCTGACTTTCTGGGTAAGCCGTTCGATCAGCTCGGTGACAACCCGTTCCGTCGCCTCCTCTTTTCTTATATGGGGTTCTGCAACTTCGGATCCTGCCGGGATCTCCGTCTCCTCGACCATTTTCCCGTCAAGATCAATCTTTATTCCGTTGATGGCATTGATCGCACCCCACCCGTCTGCGTCAAAGGGGATGCGGCGGTCTTTGTATACCTGCTCCCCACTGCTTGTATAGTGGAACAAGAAGTAGGGAATGAACCGGAGTTTTGCTGTACCTTGGACCCCACCGGTACGGATCGCCGCCTGCTCAGAGATCTTAACCGGGAAATGTGAGATAGTGATGCCCGAATGTTCATCTTCGGCAGGGGTTGCAACAGCCCCAGATGTGGTCGCCGTTGCCTTTTTGCCCTTAACTGGCGACAGGTCGAGCGTGAGTTCCCGGTCGACGATATCAGCGAGAACCGCTTCACCGGAATACCGGACAAACTCATCGATACCCCACTGGATGCAGTTCTCGGTCACGATATTTTTATCGAGCGTGAAGAGCAGTTTCTTGCAGGTCATCTCCTGGTCATCCACCATCAGGCTGTAATTGGTCTTATCGAACTGCCCAATCAGCTCACGGTCGTTTGAGCAGAGTACGAGAAGGGATGTGCCTTCGCGGATCGCAGACAAATCCAGAGGCTCATCCACCTCTTCCACCTCAAAACGCGCTGCTTCAAGAACGAGCCTCATCGCGTTCTTGGCTTTTTCCCGCATATCGTGTTCCATCATACATAGATTGCCATGGTCTTATAGAACAATTTTTCTATTGTCATATCCGAGATCTCTATAATGACAGGGCCCCTCAAATTTGTCGATCACAGTATAGAAGATTTCGCGATGCAGGTAACCTATGACCCTTCAGAGGGAATGGGGACGGTTGTATACAACCTCTCGCTCATAAAAAACGAGGATTTTGAGTATGCAGTTTCTATCCTCAAGGATGCCTACAAGACCGGTGTCAGTGTTTCCGGGCTTGTGAGATTTGCCACATCGGGTGAGAAGGTTGCAGATTATGTGGTCCCCGAAGGATGCACGGCGATTTGTACCGTATGCAGCACCACGTTTGACGGGCTTTTGATCCGTCGGGGCGTTCCCTTAAACCCGATCGGTGGCGGGGTGGTTGAGATCGAAAACCGGGCGCCCATCCGGTTCACCCACATTATCCTCTACGAGCACACCACTATAGATCCATTACAGGTGTTGATCTCCCATAAAATCACATCCGTCAACAACGTGATGCGGAGGGGGAGCGGGAACATCCTTGCGAATATCCGCGAGTTCCATATGGAGGCGCAACCTCTGGTGGGTTCAGTCTTGGACGAGTTGACCAACAGCAGTTTTACCGGTATTCTTGAAGTGGGAATGCCGAACGTCCCGCTGCTGGGTGTCCCGGTGAGCCCGCAGTTCGTCGGCATTGCAGCTGTTGGGGGAACGAACCCGATGGCAGCGATCCGAGAAGGGGGCCGGTGGGTCCAGACGCAGGCGATGAAAGGGCTCATGGACACGAGCGAGATGATCGAGATCCGGGATTACTAAAACAGTACCTTGCACCGGGTTTCCCCCGACAGAACATTTCCCGGTTTTGATCGCTGGCATGCAACCACCGGCGGTTCAGGAACGTTCTCCGAACATTTTTTTATCGTGCGTGTTGTTATAATAGAAGCAACAAGTGATTTCAGATGGAATTTAAAAAAATACTGATCCTCTTCATTGCGGTCGCTGCCTGCTGCAGTATGCCCGCTATTGGAGCCGCCACAAAATTACTCGGGGCAAGTCCCCAGATGTCTGCATACCTGACCGGTGTCAATGAGTTCGCCCCGGGTTCTGACGCCATAATTACGCTAAAAGTTCAGAACAACGGGGTCAATTCCACGGTATTTTTAAACGCCACCATCCTCCAACCGGATGTTCTCCCGACAACGGCAAAACTCGTGACGATTGGGCTTGGTTCTGGTGGCGCACCAATCATTATTAAGACGGACCCGCAGGCAAAAGGGGATATCGTAAGCAAGGGCAATGTAACAGTAACGTTCAATGCGAAGATCCTTTCAAATGCAACGATTGGCGAATACCAGCTGCCCCTTACCCTTACGTACAAATATCTCAATATCCAGGATCAGGAGTCGGGTGACACCCTGCATTACCAGTACTATGATGTAAACGATACTATTCCCATCACCATAAAGATCAAACCTACGGTGACGATTGATGTCCTGAAGGCGGTGCCCGAGAACCTGAATGTCGGGACAGAAGGATACCTCGACCTTACCATACAAAACATAGGATCTGTTGACGGCAAGAAGGCAACGGTGAAGATTATCCGGAACGGCAACAGTCCGGTAATCCCCACTGACAGCAGCGTCTTTGTTGGTGACTTCCCGCAGAACAGCATGATATCCTGTCGGTATAAGGTGGCGGTTTCAAGTGATGCAGGAGCTGAGACGTACCCGATTGATGTTGCCGTCGTCTATGTTAACCCGGAAGGGGATACCGTGACTTCCGCGTATGATACCGTGGGGGTCCCAGTCGGTGGAAAGATCGGGTTTAACGTCACCTCTCCCGCCCCGGCCCTGTACCCGGGAGAGACAAATGTTGTTGTTATTGAATATCAAAACACGGGGACGACCATCGCATATCATGCACAGGCCCGGCTTAATGCAGTGACACCATTCACCAGTACCGACAACAGTGCATATCTCGGTGATATCAGCCCCGGTGCCCGGGCAACTGCCCGGTATGCATTGACCGTAGATGGTGCAGCGGCTCTCCAAACCTACAACCTCGATACCGAAATCCGGTACCGTGATACGTTTGACAACAGCCAGATCTCAAATACCTTCCCGGCAGCGGTGCAGGTGGTTGCCCGCCCTGCATACGCAGGTATCATCCAGATCCTGCCTCTGGTCGCGGTGGTTGCGATCGTCCTGATCGGCGCCGGGTATTATGTACTAATAATGAGAAAGAAGAAGTGATGCACGGATGGGAAGGGGAGCTTCCTCCACCAGCGGTCAGGACAATCGAGGAGATGCGTCCCGTTCTCGCCGACCCCGCATGCGCGAGTAGCGAACCGCTCTATTTTATGTACCGCGATCTGGCGCGGTCCGATGCGGACAGGCGCTGGCTCCACCACCATAAACTCCGTTATGACCTCACGGTTATTCCTCCCCGTGGGCTGTGCGGGGAGTTTGTCAAGACCAAGGGACATTATCACCCGCCGGATCCCGCCGGTGTCGGATACCCGGAAATTTATGAAGTTCTCGAAGGTGAGGCATATTACCTGCTTCAGTCACGCCAGCTGGACGATGTGGTGCTGATTTCGGCATCCCGGGGGGATATCGTGATTATACCCCCGGGGTACGGGCATATCTCAATCAACCCTTCCCCCTTTTCTACGCTCGTGATGGCGAATATTGTCTCGACCGCATTCGAGAGCGAGTACGGGGATTATGAAATACGCCACGGCGCCGCATATTATGTGATGAGCGATGGTGATCTCATGAAAAATCCCCATTACCCTGCCATGCCTCCTGTCCGTAGGATAAGCGCACGCAGCGGGAGAGGGACACACCGTCTCTTGACAGGTCCGCTCTACACCCTGCTGGGAAATGAAGATGCGCTCGCGTTCCTCAATCATCCGGAAGATTACCAAGCTATTTTTGCGGTACTGTTAAAAGATTAGGTGCAAAAATCCGCTTGTGCGTGCTCTTTTTTACGAGAGCAAGCACTTTTTCCTCTGCCGGTGTTGCAGCAATCCAGTCCCGGTTTGCAAGTGTCTGGAGGGCGTGGTCAATCTCGGCATAGGAAAGACCGATCTCCCGCTCATCACTCTGCCCTTCCCATAAACCGGCAGAAGGCACTTTTTTAATTATTGGCTCCGGGATGCCCAGTTCCTGTGCCACTACGTATACATCCGACTTATAGAGATGAACGATTGGCTGGATATCTGCCGCATTGTCGCCATACTTGGTGCAGTACCCGAGCATATACTCGCTCCGGTTCGATGTACCGCAGACAAGACGGTGGTCCCGGTTCCCGTGATAGTACAAGACCGACATACGGATGCGTGCCATCAGGTTGCCGAGCAGGTACGGGGAAGCGATAAATCCGGGGATCGTCCGGTATGCTTCAAGCATCGGTTCGATGTGTATGATCCGGTGCTCCATCCCAAGTTGTGCACAGAGCTCCTGTGCGTCCACGGTATCCTGCGGGTTACTGACTGCCGCAGGGAGCGAGAGCGCCAGCACCTTGTCTGCACCGATCGCACGGCAGCAGAATGCTGCCGCCACTGCTGAGTCCACACCCCCGCTCACCCCGATAACAATCCCGTTACACCCGCTGTTCCAGTAGGCATACCGGATCATCTGCTCGACCTGTCCCATCCAGCACCCGAGTTCTTTTTCCATGATGGACTCCCTCTTTATATTAATCGGATGAATTTTTTCAATTGTTCGGTATTACCCACGACAATCACCGCATCCCCTTCGCGGAGAACATCCTCTCCAGCAGGTGCGACAACCAGCCGGTCAGGTGCTTCGATGCCGATGATCCGCACACCGGATTTCTTCGATACATGCCGGACTGAAAAACCATGGGGCATCATCACATGTTTTAAGACAACCATCTCCCCGTCAGGAAGGTCTAACAGGATGGTCACGGTATCGGCAAGGATAATCCTGCCGATAGTCTGTCCCCCGATCATCGGCAGCAGTGCTACGTAATCCGCGCCAGCACGGTACAGTTTATCCACTGAGACCGGGTCGTTTGCCCGTGCGAGAATCCTGATGCCCGGGTTGAGGTTGCGCGCCATCAGCGTTGTGAATATATTCACATCATCATTGTTTAAGGCGACAATGCAGAACTGGGCCTCCTCGATCTTTGCCTGCTTGAGGACCTGCTCGTTCTCGGCATTACCGACCACCTGGTTCACGTCATATTTACGAGAATCAACGACGATACAGGGAATTCCCGATGCCCGCATCTCATGATATGCGGCAGATCCGACATCACCAAAACCGGCAATAACTGCATGAGCGCGTGCTTTTCCTGTGATTTCAAACTCATCATGGACTGCACTTGCTATCGCCCCTGCCCTGCCAAAGAGAAAGAGGGAACTTGTGGCATCTACAATCTCATCCGGTTGCGGGTGAGGGATGAAGGTACCGCCCTTCCAGAGAAAAAGGACAAGGATGCCAAAACGGCCAAAAAGGTTGAGATCCTTTAAAGATTTCCCGACAGCAACACAGCCGGACATCACCGGGATATTGATCAACCTGAGCTCTTTTTCCGGGTGCTGCTGCGTGTTGATGTTCAAGCGGTCAAGCCCCGGGATTTCCGGTGCAGTATCCCCGGTGGGGTTCAGGACTGCGTGACGTGCGAGGATCCTGCCCGTTGCATGCTTGGGGGAGAGCACGTATTCTGCACCAGCATACCGCAGGTACCGGTCAAAGGAGATTTTGTCGACCACTGCAATGATCCGTGCTCTTGTTATCCCCCGGATCCCAAGTATGACGCTTGCAGTCGTCCGCTCGTCCTCAGAGATGATCACAGTATCGGCATTTTTTACCCACGCATTTTCCCATGTCCGGGGATCATCGTAATTTCCCCAGATAATATAGGCCCGCTTGCGGTTCTTTCGTGCAATCTCCTTCGCTTTATCTTCGTCCTTTTCGACAATCAGGATCTCTTTATCTGAGATCATCAGGCTTTGAATCAACGAATGGGCCAGTTCGCCGTAACCGATGATAACCGTATGCCGGAAGAGTTCGTGAGGGGCTTTTCGGGCTGGTGCAGAACGAAGGACGGCGACAAGATACGGGGTGAGAAGCAGGGGGATAACCATGAAGATCATGATGACCCCGGTCAGCATCACGATGGTAGTAAAAAGGATTGTTGTCTGGTTGTGGAACGGCAGGAGCTCGCCATATCCTGTGGTGGTGATGGTCTCAATGACAAACAGAAACGAATGCGCCCAGTCAATCGGTTTTTCCTCAAACAACGGGTAAATCTCATGGAATATCGAGGTGAATATGATCACCTGCAGGGCGAACAGCAAAAAGTACAAAAAAACCCGTAGTTCAGCTGAGGTGTGGATAACCCGCCACAGGACCCCTTTCTTTGCAGTCATCAGGTAAGCCCCCTACCAAATTCGTCAAGCACTTCACAGTTCCGGCAGGTGCCTGCACCCGGCTCCCCGCAGCGCGGGCAATTGGGGAGACAATCTGTAGCAGTGCATGGTGTGCGGGACAGGTTCTCGCGAAGGTTGACGAGCGCGTGTTTCGTCGCGGGGTGATTTTGTGTATAATCCTCCAGCATTGCATGGATATCCTGTTCTATGGCGGTGGACGCATACGGGCACCGGGCGGGAACATCTTCCCCGTTGGGAATCGTGTCACTATGTATTGCCGCATAGAGACGGAGTTCCTGCGCCGGTATATCCATAAAGGGGTGGATTTGCAGGATGATTCCGGGACTTGTCCGTTGTGCCACGAACAAATGTTCCGCGTTCCCGCACAGTACATCGGAAAGGACATCCAGTGCTCCGTCATCAAGTGATGTGCCGAGTGCAAGTTTTGTGGCGCCAATCCCGCATGCGATACGGTTCATCAGGTGGTGCCGGAGGATTCGGCAGTACTGGCAGGCATGTGTGGCACCTTTCCGGCGTGCGATTTCATCTACCGTGCTCCTGTATTCCTCCCTAAACGATCCACAGGTCCAACTCACACCCAGTGATTCGGCAACCTTCTTTACCTGAACCGGATTCCGTAACCCCTCGATGCCTTCATCGATCGTGATTGCGGACATCCGGATATCCCGTCGTTTTTCGGTAAGTTTTGTAAGGAAAAATAAAAGAGCGCTCGTCACAGGATCCCCTGATAGTGCAACGGCGATGTGGTCTCCCGTTTTCATCCAGTGGTGGGTACGGATCGCCCGCTTTGCTTTTGCCTCCAAATCCATGATAAAATGCTGAGAGCAGAGGTGCAGCCCGGAATAGTCCTGGTACAGCACCGCCTCCTTCCCGCACCTGTCGCACCGCATGTGTTCCTTCCGATCAATTCTCTATGATAAAAGATGTTTAAGGTTGTCATGGCACGCCTCCTGGAAGTGGAAGATGCGATTTTATAGTCTGCGACATAACCACTGTAACAATCATGGTCGTCTCACCGGAGCGCATCCGTACGCTGCACAAATACGAAAAAGCCATTCTTACCGCTCTTGAACGTTCGATGAAGCGGTACGAGTGGGTGCCGCTGGAATCTATCCGGCAGGCGACGGGGCTTTCGGAATCTGAAGTGAATTACCGGATTTCACGGCTGATGGAGTGGGGCATGGTGCGCTTTAACGCGGTGCCCTACGATGGCTATGCGCTCGTTTTTGGAGGATATGACACGCTGGCGCTTGCGACACTCACCCGCAAGGGAATCATATCTGCCCTCGGTTCAAAGATCGGCGAGGGAAAAGAGTCCGTGGTGTACGAAGCGCTGGGGCTTGGTCCGGTTGCGATCAAATTCCACCGGGTCGGCGGGAGATCGTTTTCCTCTGCACGAGTCAACCGGGAGTACATGCCGGAATCGGGGAACTGTCCCTGGCTCCTTGCATCACGGCTCTCGGCAGAACGGGAGTATGCAGCGCTTGTGGCGCTCCACCCAAAAGTGAGTGTGCCGCTTCCTGTCGGGCAGAACCGGAATACCGTTGTGATGGCGCTCATCGACGGACCGAACCTGAACCGCTACCAGCCGGAAGATCCGAACGAAATGCTCCAGGAGATCCTTACCCATGTGCACACCGCGTACAAGCTCGGTATCATACACGCAGATTTATCGGAATATAACATCCTCATCGATGACGGTCGTCCGGTCATCATCGACTGGCCGCAGTGGATGGAGACGAGTCACCCGAATGCAGAAACGATCGTGACCCGGGACATCACAAACATCCTCACCTGGTTTAAACGGAAGTTTAAAGTTGACTATGACTGTGGGGATGCAGTGCGATGCGTGATCGGCTGAAGGTCTTTGGTATTGATATCATCAAAGGGTCGGTGCGGTCAAAGTCCCGGCGCCCGATGTATGCCCTCGTCCGGATGACCGGGCAGGTGATCGAGAGCGAGATCGAGGTCTCAATGTTCCGGCTATTCCGCCTGCTCTCGGCTGAACAGCCGGATATTCTTGCCGTAGACAGCTTACAGGAGATCTCGGCAGACCAGCACGAACTCTTCTTCTTTTTGCAGGGTCTGCCCCCGCGTACCCGGCTCGTACAGGTAACGGGAGGTGAAAGGAAGGAGACGCTCGGGAAGGTGGCCGCCCGGTACAACATCAGTTTCAACAGGTTTGACCCGTTTGCCGAAGCCCGCACCACCGCACGGGTTGCTGCCCTTGGTGCCGGTGCAGAGGTGATCGCTTTTGAGAACGAGAGTGAAATAGTGGTGAGCCGGCACCGCTCTCCGGGCAGAGGGGGGTGGAGCCAGAACCGGTATGTGCGGAAGATCCACGGGGCAGTCCAACTGAAAGGACGCGAGATTGAACAAGCACTCATCGCTGCCGGGTTGCGGTATGATAAGAAGGAGACGAAAGCCTTTGGCGGGTGCAGCCGGGTGGCGTTCCGGGTGTATGCAACCCGGGCCCAAATCCCGGTCTCCACGTACCGCGGTGCGGATGTACAGGTGCGGATCAGCGGGAAAAGACTCGAACGGATCCGGTTCCGCCCGCTGTCGGGAAAACCCCGGTACCTGATCGTGGGCATCGATCCCGGCACGACAACCGCTGTTGCTGCACTGGACCTGGATGGCAACCTGCTGCTCCTCCAGAGTTCGCGCCAGATGAACATGGCGGATGTGATCGAGTCGCTCTACCGGACGGGAAAACCGCTCATCATCGCATCAGATGTGCAGCCGATGCCCTATTCGGTGGAGAAGATCCGGCGGGCATTCTCTGCGGTTGCGTATTCCCCGAAACAGGACACGAGTGTTGAAACGAAGATGGAACTCACTGCGCCGTTCCCGTACGGGAACGATCATGAACGGGATGCCCTTTCCGCTGCACTTGATGCCTATCGCCAGTACCGGAACAAGTTCCAGAACCTTGCAAAACGTGTTCCCCCGGGGCACGATCTTGACGAGGTCCGGGCGGGTGTGATACGGGGGCAGGCGCTGGAACAGGTGCTGGGGGATATGAACGCAGAAGTGCCGGAACCGGTGACTGCGGCACCTGCCGTTGTGGCTGATGGCAGGCATGATGAACGTGTACGGGTGCTTGATGGTATGGTGAAGCGCCTGCGCGGTTTTGTCGCGGAACTCCAGGAAGAGGTCAAATTACGGGACTACGAGATCCAGCAGCTCCAGGCGCGGTTACGCGCCAGTCATTCCGAACGGGATATGCAGTTTGCAAAGGATGCGGAGATGACAAAGAGGGATGCTATTATCCAAAGTCTCAAAAAGCGCCTGAGGAAAGAAGAGCGGCACAACCGCACCCTGTCAAAACGCGTATCGAGGATCAAGAAGTTTGCCGAGCTCTCGATGGATGGCGAAGTGGTCCCGGTGAAGGTGATGGATGCGCTGACAAAAGAGGGTTTGAGACGGCTCTCTCTCGAAGATGGAATCGAAGAAGGGGACATCATCTTCGTGAACCGCGTTGACGGGTGGGGACGGAGCGTAGTAAAAGACCTTGCCGGGATCAGGATATCCGCAGTTGTCACCGGGGCAGCGGCACTTGCTGTGGGTGATCCACAGATGGTCCCGGCGTTCCGGGAGGCTGGCATCCCCCTGCTCTCCGACCGGAATTCCGGTGTGCAGGTGCGGGGAAAGCAGGGGCTTGCCGCAAAAGAGCAGTTCGATGCAGCGCTCCGCCGCTGGCATGACGAG
Source organism: uncultured Methanoregula sp. (assembly GCA_963676405.2). Taxonomy (GTDB): domain Archaea; phylum Halobacteriota; class Methanomicrobia; order Methanomicrobiales; family Methanospirillaceae; genus Methanoregula. The sequence goes on along the minus strand of CAXXQB010000017.1, from coordinate 37,618 downwards.
CAGGCGCACCACGAACGGGAGAAGAAGTCGGATATGATCGAGCACATATTCAAGGAGTACCAGAGCGAACGGGGTAAGGAGGTGCGCAGGAGTGGATGACCGCGAACTGTTGAAAGTGGTGATGGGCATTGTCGGGCGGGAGAACTGTCTTGACGACTGTGCGGAACTACCGTGCGGAGATCAGGTTATGGTGGCGACGACAGACATGCTTCACCAGACGACAGATTTTGTCCCCGGGATGAGCGACTGGCAGATCGGCTGGATGAGTGCTGCGGTCACCTTGAGCGATATCGCGAGCATGGGTGCTGCGCCGAAATACCTGCTCATTGCCGTGGGTCTCGACCGGTGGGAGCAATTGTCCGGCGTGATGCAGGGTGCAAAAGACTGCTGCACGAAGTATGGTGCGGCAATTATCGGTGGAGATATTGACCGGCACAATGAGCTGACGGTCGTGACCACCGGTCTGGGGCTCGTGAAGAGAGAACATATTGCCCGGAGGAGTGGCGCACATCCGGGGGATCTTGTCTGCATCACCGGCACCCCGGGGCAGGCACAAGCGTGGCTCGAAGGATTTTTGCAGTACGAAAAGGCGCTCTTTGAGCCACAGCCAAGAGTCGCCGAAGGGCAACAACTGGCACGGGGCGGGATCACTGCGATGATGGATGACAGTGACGGGATTGCACTTTCACTGTATGACCTTGTAAGCGTGAACGACTGCGGGTTTGCTATTGAATCCAACCGGTTGCCGGTTCCTGCCGGTGTACCGGGCGGTCAGGCACGCGAACTCGCCCTCTACGGCGGTGGGGATTACGAACTGATCTTCACTCTCCCCTTGGAACGGCACCCTGTCGATGCTGTCGCATATACGGTCATTGGCACGGTCATCCCGGAGAAACGGGTGGTTGTAGATGGAATTCCTGCAGAACGTCGCGGGTACCAGCACCGTTGGGGGTAAATCTTCTTTTTACCGCGAAGAATCAGCGCATTTCTCTTAAATACGAAAAAAAAAGATATTTGATCAAAGGTTAATTGCATGGAATCGTTGGAAAACAAGCTGGAACGACTGACACCCGTGCAGCGGAGGGAAGTCGAGGACTTCGTGGAATTCCTGCTCCAGCAGTCCGGCACAAGTCCGGCACCGATGATCCCTGTGCCACAGGTACCCAAGATGATGGGCATTGCACCGCCCCCGTTGACGCAGGAGGAACCTCCCGCGACTTCGGGGATCTCCCAGATAGCCAGCCACGATGTAATACTTGCATCTGGTTCACCGGATCCTGCCTGTGATGAATTTACCCCGCTGGCAACGGAGATCGATCCCAATGACGATTATATCACACATGACTACATGGACTATGGGCAGTTTGACCCGTCGTCACGGCAACCGTCTCCCGCCACTGAATCTGTAAGAAATGTAAAGATGAATATGGACCGGAAGGACAAAGAGGACAGGACAAGCCAGCTGCTCGACTGGATCGATTAAGAAAAACGACTGCCTCTCTGGGATTTGAACCCGACATTTCGGGATGGCGCTATCTCCTCGATTTTGGCGTAACCTGCGGTCACGGAAAAGAGTTAACAAAAAGGATGGACTCGACGGGATTTGAACCCGTGGCCTTCACGTTGCAAACGTGACGATCTACCCCTGATCTACGAGCCCTTTCCTATTGGAATGTGGCATATACTTTTTCTGCGGAAGCCATATAGTTGTTACTGATCGTGGAACACTTTTTTCACCGGTGCTACCGGTTTTGATCCGTACCGTAATACGCAGCATTATCAGCGGGTGCTCCCTACCTTTCTTGTATACTGCCACCGGGAGTAAACTATAATGGCAAAACTGATCATCGAACCGAAAAAAGCAAAGGAAGGGCAGATTGACTATATCGTCACGTACCATGACCCGAAAAGCGATAACCAGTTCATGGTGACTACGACGCCAAACCTCGATGAAGCGATGCAACGGCTACGGGAAACGCTGGAGAATGAAGTGCAGGCAATGCAGCAGAAGAAATAGGAGGGGTCATCTGCCGCAATTCACGGATATCCTAATTCTCTTTTGAAAATTCCTCTTTCTGCGGTAGATCATCTCGCCGCGCATCAGAGTCACAGAAAACCTGCCCGCGTAACGAGAGAAACAAGAAAAACGAAATGGACCCGGCGGGAATTGAACCCGCGGCCTTTACGTTGCGAACGTAACGATCTACCCCTGATCTACGAGCCCAAAAAAAATGTATTGATATCAGAGAATAATCTCGATATCTAATTTCTCTGCCAGTTCCTTATATCTGTTCCTGATAGTGACTTCCGTGACTCCTGCCACTTCCGCCACCTCGCGCTGGGTGCGCCGCTCTCCACCAAGAATTGAGGAGATGTAAATCGCGGCTGCTGCAACGCCGGTTGGTCCCCTGCCGCTCGTTAATTCGCGTTCCCCTGCCTGCCGGAGGATCTCCACTGCCCGGCTCTGCACTTCTCCCTTGAGCGTGAGCCCGGAGCAGAAGCGCGGGACATAATCGATGGGGGAAGTTGGGAGGAGCTTCAAGCCCAGTTCACGGGAGATAAACCGGTACGTCCTTCCGATCTCTTTTCTGGATACACGGGACACTTCCGCGATCTCATCAAGGGTACGGGGAACGCTGCACTGCCGGCAAGCGGCATAGAGTGCAGCGGCAGCGACACCTTCGATACTCCGACCCCGGATCAGGTTCTTGTCTACCGCATCACGGTACACGACAGCTGCCGTTTCCCTGACGTTTCTTGGCAGGCCCAGTGCCGATGCCATCCTGTCCAGTTCTGAAAGGGCAAACGCAAGGTTACGCTCCGTTGCGTTGCTCACGCGGATACGGCGCTGCCACTTTCGGAGCCGGTAGAGCTGTGCACGGTTTTTGGACGATATCGCCCTGCCGTACGAGTCCCGGTTGCGCCAGTCAATCATCGTGGACAGACCCTTGTCGTGAATGGTAAAGGTCATCGGGGCACCCACACGGGAGCGTTTCATACGCTGGTCGTGATCGAACGCCCGCCACTCCGGACCCCGGTCGATGAAATCGTCATCGATCACGAGCCCACATCCCTGGCAGACCAGCTCCGCCCGCTCATAATCGTGAACGAGCTGTCGCCCACCGCACTCCGGACAGACCGTTTCTGTGTGGTTTTCGGCTTTCTTCTCGTGCTCTTTCACTTTCGTGCGTGACTTGAGCGCTTCCCTCTCAGTCTGGAGGACTTTTAACTTCTCTACTTCCTGCATCCACATTCACCAATTGTTAAAATTTTGTTATCCTGTCGCTCGGCACCCGGGTATCACCGGAATCAAACACTATTTTGCGAAGAGTTTCTCGTTCGGCAAAACGCTGCATGGACCCCCACAGAGAACAAGTGCATACGGGGACTTCACGTTCCCGAAGACGTCCATGATCTTCCCCACTAGTTTCATCCGCCGATCGGTCACTTCGCTGTATAAGGCGGGTAGTTGTGCTGCATCCAGTTGAATGACGAGCATCCGGCTTCCAAAGGTGCTCATCGCTCGACCAACAACTTTCACACAACAACCCCGGATACGCTGATACTAAATTAATTTAGTAATCTATATATGTAAAACCCTGCGGTATTTAAACGTTGCGTGAAAGTTTATATAGAAATTTCAGGAACTGAGGAACTGGTCGATATTTAAAGATATTACGCTCCGGTACTCTGCATCAGTAAGCCCGGCGCCTTTTGCGACCACATATTTCGCGCGCTTGTCCAGCAGATCATGAGGTGCATGCGCGTCCGAGTCCACTACCAGCTGGCATGAAGCTTCTCGCGCAATGTGAGCCACATGACCATTCGTCCGGTTGTGTCCGCACCGGGAAGTGATCTCCAGCGCGATCCCGTTCTGTGCGGCGAGCCGTGCATCGGCAACCGTGATGAGCCCGGGATGTGCAAGCACATCGACATCCCGGCAGGAACAGGTAGCATGATTGGTTCCGGCTGCCACCGGTTCGACAGGTGTCTCTCCATGAACGATGACGATGTCTGCTCCCGCCACCTTGGCATGTTGTGCGAGATCGGCGATTTGTGAAGGGGGCACATGGGTAATTTCAACACCAGCGAGAAGCCTGACCCCGAAGAGGTGTGCTGATTCTTTTACCTCAAGAAGTGTTGCAACGACAGATGTGGTATTTGAGACATCCACATGATCGGTGATCGCAACGGTTGAGTACCCGATGACCGCCATCCGGCGCACGAGTTCAGTGGGGAGCATCTCCCCGTCGGACAGGATCGAGTGCGTGTGCAGGTCGTACATGCCACTCATCGTTTCACCTCCAGTTTCTGTGCCACCTTTTTTATGAGCGATTCCTTCTTCTCGTGCCATTCAGCAATAATTCGCCCCTCGTGGCGCATCCAGTACGACGGATGGTGATGCTCCTCGACCCGGTACTTCACATTCGCACGTTTCAGTGCACGTTCTATGTCGTTTATTACCGGACCTTTTGCCCCAAGCGTGCGCGGAACCCGCCGCCCCTCACTCCGGGAAAGTGATGCATTAAAATAACAAGGATAGAGGATGCACTCGCCTTTGACACCTTTTACCATTGCCCAAAGATTTGTGGGTCAAGGTATAAACAGTGTCCGCTCCCAGCTTGTACCATGCACCATATCGACGTCAGGATTGAGAAGGATGTGTACGACGTCAACAACGCGATCGCTGAAGCGAATGCCCGGCACTTAAAAGAGCATGGCGTGCGGGCGTTTGACCTCTTAGGCGCAATCGGATCAGGAAAGACCGCCCTTATCGAACGACTTGTCCCGCTGCTCAAAGAAAAAGGGCTCAGGGCAGGGGCGATTGCCGGTGATGTGTACGGGGATGATGATTTCAAGCGGATCGTTGCTTTGGGTATTCCGGCATACAATGCAAATACCGGTAAAGAGTGCCATCTCGATGCACATCTTGTTGAACATTCGATCGATCACCTTCCTCTTGATGATATCGATGTACTCTTTATTGAGAACGTCGGTAACATGGTCTGCCCGACGGATTTCCGGCTCGGTGCTGAGAAACGGGTTGTGATCGTCAGTTCCACAGAGGGGGATGATGTAGTCAACAAGCACCCGATGATGTTCCGGGATTGCACAATAGGCGTGATCAATAAAGTCGACCTTGCACCGTTTGTCGGTGCGAATCTTGACCGGATGGAATCTGATATCCACCATTATAACCCGAAGATGCCGGTATTCCGGACGAACATGAAGACTGGCGACGGGATTGCACCGCTGCTTGATTCGATCCTTCTCTAATCTTCTCTCTCTACGGAATATCCGGATAAAATCCCAAAATTCCTCTTTTTATCCTTTGCCTCTCCCAGAATTCAGTTAGGTGCGACTCTCTGTCGCCCGGGTCCGGCAGTGAAATGAACGCCCTCGGGAAATACTATAAATAATCCTGAAAGGAATATATAGAGCACCACTCTGGGACGGATTCCCGGAATATAGTATATGGAGTAAGTGATACCATGCTCTGGCAGGGAGAATCAGTACGAAAGGTAACCGGCGGCAGGCGCAGACCAGCCCAAGGAAAGCGGAGAGCAGAGATCGGTTCTGCACCGACAGACACGCACATTGGAGAGGACCGGAGAAAAGTCATCCGCACTGTTGGCGGGAACACGAAAGTCCGTTCCATGCGTGCAGCGTTTGCGAACGTGACGAAGATCTCGAGCGGTGAAACGAAGAAGATAAAGATTGAGACGGTCGCGGAGAACGGCGCAAACCCGAACTATGTCCGGCGGAACCTGCTCACGAAAGGCGCAATTATAAAAACCGAGATTGGAAACGCCCGCATTATGAGCCGCCCGGGTCAGGATGGCGTTATTAACGCGGTATTACTCGAATAATTTTTATCGACTTTTCCATCAATCCTTTATTTTGGATTTTTACATTGCCGGAATGTTCCGGTAACCGGTTTTGGAAAAATCCCGCCAAATCCTATTCAGCAATCTTTTTTCTTTGGGACACACACATAGCTTAGCTATGCGAAGGATCTATTATCGTTTCCCGCAGCGCGTGGATCTCTCGTTTGCAATGGGCATGCCTTTTCTTGAAACCCTCAAATACATCGCAGATCTCGACAGCCAGGAGAGTACGAAGACTACCGGAAAGGAACTCGTGAAGGTGAAGACAAAGGTAGAGATCGCACTCGACCGGGCAACCTTTGGGGAAGTCACAAAAGAGGCCCTGCGTCCCGGGCTCATCACCGAGGCGGCCGATCTCCGGGTATCTGTTCTTGCACTTGCATTACGCGGCGGGGGGAAGGTGCCCATCGCAAATGATATCTTTTATCTCCGGCTTACGGACAGGGGTTCGAGGACGGATATTGATATTGCAAAGGAAGGAGATGCACCGGGACTGGATGCACTTGACATGAAAAATATCCTTCTTGGTACATCAAAGTGACCCTTAAGACTACAGTCGCAGCACCCTTCCGGCATACCCGGAAGACAGGAATGCGGAAAAACGAACTCGTGTATTATTACGCGCTCGACCGCAAGTGGATGAGCACTGACCAGGCAAACAGCCTTCTAAAGAGGGCAGAAGAGGAGGGACTCCTGAAACTGGAGAACGGGGTGTACTCGGTGCTGTTTGATCCGGCAATGGTCACTATTCCTATTGGGTTCAAGCCATCGTCTGCCATCTTTGAGAGAAACGACCCGGCACAGGAACTGATCGGGAGGATTGTACGCATAAGAGGAGTTCAGGAGACGGAAGTTGTGGCGGAGATGAATAAACTCATAAAGGAGCAGTTTGACGGGAACCTCCTCCCCCCGGCAGCACTAATCATCCTCGCAAAAAAGTACGGGGCTCCCTTCGAGGATCAGCTGAATTTGCTCAGGGAGAGCGTGCGAAAGGGTAGATGAGCCCGGTCCTGCAGGGTGATTGATTTTTACCTGGGCTTTCCCGATGTATCAGAGAGTATTTCTTGGTTCTGGGACATACACCTTACCAGCAGAGCGAGGGAGTGAATTTGTATGAGAAGACGTGGGCACAAGGCAGTTGAAACCCCATGGCTCCTCATTGCTACCGCTGCGGGCATAACGGCTGTTGTCGTATTGGCACTGCTGTTCTTTTCCGGGTATATTGCAGCCCCACCTTCGGAATCAACATCCATTGTCCCAGCACCTGCAAAAACTGTTTCGGCAACCCTTAAGCCGACGCTCGTTGCGGTTACTACAACCCGATCCGGCACAAGCCCGACACCCACACCGGTTGTTTTGGCCACTACAGATGTTCCGGTATCTTCCGACGGTCTCTATATCAAAGTCGATTATATCGGAACGTTTTCCGGGACGTATACCGTGAATGGCGTGCAGCAGGTGGTGCATAGCTCAGGAACGCGCCTGTATTTATTGCTAGATGCCCCCGGGACCGTATCAGCGTCCTTCCAGAAAGAGGACGGGACGACAAAGCACGCCCTGACCGTCGGTATTTACAAGGGCGGGAAGTTATTGCGATCCGGTGAGATCTCGACCGCATACGGGAAGGTCAATATCACCGCGGACGTGTGACCGGCACTTGGTGGTCATAGGGTCAGGTTATCAATTATCACCCGGTTTTTATATCACAAAAGTGCCACCCGGGTCACGGGATCCCGGAATCAACGTCCGTATGGCTGGAAGACTATAGTGGATATAGAGAAGCCTGACTGCGATGATCCTCTTCGCGGCGAAAAAGATGACATCCCCGCGTACCATAACAATGAAAAACAGAGATGCGATCAATCAGCAATAAAAAAAGTATTCAGATTTATTAGCGCCGTTTGCCTTTCTTCTTGTCCTCGGATTTCTCTGCACCCTCAACCTTCGGGAAGATCTCATCAAGGGACTTCTCCCCATACGTGGTCACGCGGGCATTTACCTGGACAAAGTCCTGGGTGATCTGGTGGGAGCGGATCAACTTTCTCTTGCGCTCTCCCTCAACCACCGGGTGAAACCCGACACCCCCGGCAAGGAGAAGTCTCTTGCGCCCGGCACCTGGAAGGCTCTTCCTTGCAGGAGTCCCGGTACGGTCAGAACCGCCGGTGATCTTGATTTTATATCCCGCGAGCCCTAATGTGCCTGCGTCCACTTCATCGCCTATGTTTTTGCCCACGATCGCCCCTGCTGCGCCCGTGCTGGCGTCAACATTGTAGGCGCGACCGGTCTTCGGGTCTGATACAACAACTTTTAACTCAACCATTCTTTCCTCTCCATATCACTGTATATAAAAAACCCATAAACCCGGGTCTTTACTCTCCGGCTCATCGGCGCTATCGCCCATGCACATGAAGTACCCATTTTATTATACTGGTACGCTATTAAACCCTCGCGTGCACCCGGGCAGAAACGACTCCCTATTTGCCCCAGAAGGGCTCGTTTTTTCGTTTCAACGCCGTAAATTCCGCGAGGACTTCCTGCGTGCCGATGTTCAGGCTCTTTGCCATTTCGCGTTCCAGCACCTTCACATGCCGCTCGGGGATGTCGATGAGGAGATCGTCCCCGACGCTCACCTGCCGCCCCACCGTTGCCCCTTCAATGGATATAGCAACTTCGAGCCCGGCTTCCGCCTCGCGTATCGATTCCTGCCGGAGCTGCATGGTCTTTAAGTGCCCCACTTTCTTTCCGTCCAGTTTGATCAAATCAACATCGCTGCGCAGTTTTCCGCCCAGTACCCGTACACCGACAACCGCCGGATTGCTCTGCCGGAACACACAGTCCGGCAGGAGACGGATCTTTGCCGGCATGATGATGTGCTCAAACTGCTGGCGCTCCGCAATGCGCTTCTGCTCATCACGCCATGCGATATACTGGTCGATCAGCTGGTAGATCACCTGTCCCTCGAAAACCTTCGCCTGTGTGTACAGCGGGTCCTTAATCATGTCGGCGGCGTCCGGGAGAATGGGGGTATTGAAGGAGAGAAGCACGCGGAACATGGGGTTCTTGATAGTCTCGGCGCTGATCAGGTCATGCCGGCTTACCGGGCCAACCTCCGCCCGCATCACGCCGATCCCCTTGCTGTCGAGTTCCTTACAGAGAGCTTCCAGCGCCCCGATTGTGTCTGCCTTGATCACAACCCCCTCTTCTGCGAGGTTAACATGGATCTCGTTCATCTCCTTTTTTATCCTCTCTTCGAGCTCTTCACGGTTGTTCCGGATCACAAAAAGGGGGGAACCCGCGATCACGCTCTCAAGGTTGGGGGCTGATACCTTGATCCCCGCCGCTGCGACAACCGTTTTCACGCGTTCGAAACGGTCTTCAATTAAGATCTCCTTCATCGGGTGGGGCTTTAAGAGCGAACGCACTTTTGTGACCAGCACATCGTTCTGCGTAGCCATTATGATTTCGTCCCCGATAGAGAGCGTCCCGTCGTAGAGGATCACGTCAAGCGTTGGTCCGAGCCCCCGCTCTTCCTTTACTTCAAGGACGGTCCCGGCCCCCGGGCCCTCAACCGAGAGCGCGAGCGCGTCGCCCATATACCGCTGGGCAAGCCCGATCATGACAAGGAGCAGGTCACTTACCCCTTCACCGGTATGGGCACTCACGGGAACGATTGCGAGGTTGCGCTGGAAGTCTGCGACCCGGTCGAACCGGTCAGCCGAGAACCCCTGTTCGGAGAGTTTGCCGACAATCTCGTAGGTCTTGTTCTCGATATCGGTTTTAACCCGGTCGTTCTGCCGGGAGAACGTGGAAATGAACGATTCTCCGGCATTCACCCGCCATCCGTGGATCCGGTCGACTTTTGTCGCCGCGATGACAAACGGTGTCCGGCAATTGCGCAGGATCTGGAGCGCCTCAAGGGTCTGTGGCTGGAACCCCTGGCTGATATCGACGACAAGGATTGCCATGTCGGCAAGCGCCCCGCCCCGCGCCCGGAGCGTGGTGAACGCATGGTGCCCCGGCGTGTCGATAAAAAGAAGTCCGGGAATGTTGATGGGCGCACGCTCCATCGTCCCGCTCATTGCACGGATAGCTTCGATGGGCACAACGGTTGCACCGATATGCTGGGTGATTGCGCCGGCTTCGGAAGCGACAACCGATGATCCCCGGATACGGTCTAAAAGTGAGGTCTTCCCGTGATCCACATGTCCCATGACACAGACAATCGGGGTCCTGATCTTCGGATTTGTTGCCATGGGGTTTCCTCGGTAACCTTTTGTTCGGATATTGGATGAGCAAATAGCAGCCTCATTAAAACGTCACGAAGACGTTTCATCATCCTATATGGATCATTTTTTTTAAGAGCCACCGGATATGTTATGGACGTCTGAGACTATTAATAGTCACTCAATCCCCGGCTCTGTGCGCAGTTGCACCTGTTACTTCACCGACATCCGGCTGGCAGTCTGGCGGATACGCGAGGGAGATAAATTAATCAGAGTTCAGTTCCAAATTAAAAGGGCATCTGCCAGGGTAGGGTAGTCTGGTTATCCTAAGGGACTGTGGATCCCTCGACCCGGGTTCAAATCTCGGCCCTGGCCTAATTAACGTTGGTTGCAGTCTAATTCTCTTTTCGGCTTAAATTGTACGTATTTTCCTCATTGCCTTTTACCATTAAAAAGATGTTCCTACTCTCCATGTAACCCCAAAACTGGCACTATTTCCCCTTGCCACAAACTTTCCGTAACATATGAGGTCCGCGTAAAAGTGGCGAAGTTGGGCTATTGAGGCAGATAAAAAAAGTGCAGCCTAATGACCGCTCATCACCGTCGGGGTAATATTGATATCGAGATACTGGTCCTTTTCCCGGGTGTACTTCGGCCAGGTGACATTCATGTCGCCATTCGGGTTCCCGGTCTTTGCAAATCGCGTCCAGAGATCCACGACGTTGGCAGCCACCGCCGGATCCGATTTTATACCGGGAACCCCGAACAGCAACAAGGTCTCGCTGCCATGGAATGCCCCGTCGGGCTGATTGGGCAGGACATAAGAGTACCGGTACACGTACGTGTTCGGGTTTATGTCTCCCATGGAACCCGCTGCAAACTTCACCGAGTCAATGAAATCATAATATGTCATGATCTGCGCCAGCCGGAGCTGGACTTCAGTCGTTGAATTGGCTGGATACTTTGCCAGTACGGAATCGGCATCCTTCCCGAACCGCTCCCTGAGGAAGGCTCTGTATTCAGGAACGGTCATGTTGGCGTTTGCAGAGAGCGTGGTTCCGTCATTAGCATTGTTCCCGATCATCAGGGGAACCGGATTCTCCTTGTGGAGAAGATACAGGTTGTCCAGTGTGTCGGAGAGGATCCACCCGTCGATCGTTGGTTCGAACTGGACGGTGTGGGTGGACCAGAACCCCGGTGACGCAGAAGGCGACGCATTGATCAGGGTTTCGGGACTTACCTTTCGCATCTGCGCAATTGCATCCGGACCGGAGTATCCGAGGCTTTGTGCATACTCAACTCCGAACTGTTCGGCATCCGCTTTTGAATGGGTGGCATTGATGATCGCCCCGTGTGACCAGAAGGGGCCGCTCTCAACAATTGCCTGCTGGTAAAGGCCTTTACTCGTCGGACTGGCAAGGTGGACGAGGACGCTCTCAGCTCCCGCCGACTGCCCGAAAATGGTCACCCGGGACGGGTCTCCCCCGAATGCCCCGATGTTCTTCTGCACCCAGGCGAGAGCAGCCTGCTGGTCGAGCAGCCCGTAATTGCCCGAGGTGTTGCGCGGGGACTCGTTATCGAGCTGGGGATGGGCAAGGAACCCGAGAGCATCGAGCCGGTAATTCGGTGTGACGACGATAACCCCTTTCTCTGCAAGGGTAGTCCCATTATACAGAATCATGGATCCGGCCACATTGGCGAATGCCCCACCATAGAAAAAGACCATGACCGGCAGCTTCTCATCGGCACTCTTTGCCGGAGTCCAGACATCAAGATACAGGCAGTCCTCGCTCATGGTGAGGGGCCCAGGAGATAACGGCTGGGGACAGGTTGCAGAATACTGTGTCGCGTTCTTCACGCCATCCCATGATGGTACTGGTGCGGGAGGTCTCCATCGCAGGTTACCGGTCGGGGGAGCTGCAAACGGAATGCCGTGATAGACCCAGATCCCCTCCTGATTTATTCCTGAAACATACCCGGCGTCAGTCTTCACGACCCCGAACTCCGGTCCCTTCTGGGTACATCCAGCAAGAAAAGAAGATCCTATGAGGATCAGGCAGATTACCAGAACACAACTTGTCAATTTCCCTGTTTGCATATGAGTGAACCCCTCTTGATCTTTTCCTGGAAGAGTAAGGCATTCCCATAAAGGAGGAAGCAATTCACAGATCCCACTGCCCCTTATCATCCAGAAATAACTCAGAGATATTTTTTTGTGAATATCACTCTGCGATGCAATAACGCTTTGTATCTGCCAGACTTTTCCAGAAAAAGTTAATTGACGGTTACGTGCCCAAAAGGAGATTGCCGGATTACTGTTGACATTCGTTAAAAAAGCTGGATATGAGCGCGATGATGGCCTGTTTTCCGATTTTACCAGTCCGTTCTTGATTTTCCGGTTTACCTCTGCTATTTCCTGTCACCTTTTTGCACGATAATTCTCATGTCATTTTGTCCCATGCCTGATGAAAAGATATTTTAACCATCGATCTATGACTCCTCATAATACTGGAAGAGAAACCGGAGTGAACCACCAATGCTGCCACCAAGTGTTATTGCCCGGGATATCGGGATGACGACCAATCCTGTCGCTATCGTATGGACTGACAAAAAACCTGATGGTGCCCTTGAATTTAAAAAAGGAATATGGGGCTGCGTCATGTGGCTGTTTGCGAAAGTCTCTCGCGATGGGCGGACAGCGGTATTTTCCCGGGAAACGATCGGTTGTGCCGGAGGGGCGATGGGACTCGGGTTCGGGCGACCGTTCGGACTGCATGTGGGGCGGAACGAAGAGGGATTCTGCTGCTTCCTCTCGAACGGAATAGAGTGTGCAGAAAATCAGGAAGAGTACGAGGCTGTCATAGCACGGGGCCCGGACCCCAATCATAAGAAGATGCTACGCGAAGGGGAACGCTTGATGAAGGACCCGTCGGTTGTAAAAAAATTCCTCGCCAACCTGCCGCTCTATGATGTGAAAGAGGACTATATCGTGATGAAACCGCTGTCGCAGGTTGGAGACGACGAAATTGTCCGGAGCGTGGTGTTTGTCGCGAATGCCGACCAGATCTCCGCGCTCGCGCTCCTTGCAAATTACCGCACCGGGGGGATCCGGGACGGAATCATAGTCACAGCCGGGGCAGCCGGGTGCCAAGCGATTGGCGTGTGCACTTATGCAGAGGGGGGTGAAAAAACCCCCCGTGCGATTGTTGGTCTCACCGACATTTCAGCCAGAAAGGCAGTCCGGAACGTGCTCGGAAAAGACAAGCTCACCTTCTCTGTCCCGTACAGCCTGTACAAGGAGATGGAACATGACGTCCCGGGAAGTTTCCTCCAGCTGGACCTCTGGAAGGAACTCAGGGACTCGGCGTGAACATTTTTGCCCATGCCCGTAAATCCCCTCATGACGTGAAGCACGGAGTATTCGGATTGCATACAGTTCGCGAAGGAAAACCCGGTGTCCCATTTCCCATCGGGATTGTTGCCGATACGCATTTCGTCCTGTCAATGAAAACATGAAAGACAGCCAAAGTCGTAAAGGCAATCCGCTCATATACATCGTAGCAAAAGGGAGTACGTGAAGGTGTTCAGGACATGGAAATGACTGTGATGATCGGGTATATCGCCGGGACGCTTACCACCCTCTCGTTTGTCCCGCAGGTGTTCAGGGCATGGAAGCTGAAAGAGACCCGGGACCTCTCGCTTGCGATGCTTCTTCTCTTTGCCGTCGGTGTATGCCTCTGGGCAGTGTATGGCTACTGGATCGATTCGCTCCCTGTTATTGCGGCAAACCTGATCTCCCTTGTCCTGATTCTCCTCCTCCTCTGGCTCAAACTGCGATACCGGTAGCCCTTTTTTTCCACAAGAACGTTTCCTCACCATACTTGCCAAAAGAAACACAAACAGGAAATGCTATTGGTGTGATACAAACCCGTGCGGAGCGGGACAACGAGAAAAAAATCCAAAAAAAGGGGTTAGTTCTGGAGGAGTACAACGCAACCGGCGATCTTGTCGTGGAGCCCCTGCTTCTTTTTGGTGAGCCCGATCATGATAAAGCCGATGAAGATGATCACAAGCGAGATGAATTTCCCAAAGAAGCGGAGCGTTGCCCGTGCGAAGGAGACCCGGCTCCCTTCGAGATCCGTCACCTGTGCGTGCACGAGTACCTTTCCGGGTGTAGCCTGGCTCCGTGAAGATTCGAAACCGGCATAATACACCCACGGGATCACAACAAACAGGATGCCGTACGCGGCAACGATGGAACTCACGAGAGAAATCATCGTCCCTTCAGGGCTCAACGATTCAACGGGTGCATGCTGGTACGCATAGAAGTATAAGTTCTGGACACCCCTCAAAAGACCAAGAGCCGATGCAACCACCAGATCAAATATCAGAATCAGGATGATATCTATGATGAAGGCGATAATCCGCCTTCCGAGACCGGCATATACGCCAACATCGGGTGCTGCCTCCTCTTCCGGTGCGATAAGTGTTTTTGCCGGTGCAGATTCAATATCCGCCCCGCACCATTGGCAGAACTTCCCGGATGCGTCGGTCTCTTTTCCACATTTTGGACAGAACATTCCTTGTACTCCTGATATGTAAAGTTAATCCGGGTGTCCTTTTTAATTTAACTGTTGTTACCGGGGATTTTCGCACAAACGTTGCCCGGAATACACGGTTTAGAGATTCTTGGCAGCAGGTGGCTTCTCAATTATCCGCACAAAATGAGAGCACAAATCAGAAATAGCAAAAAAATTAAAGCAATTCCCATGAAACGTGCAATAATCCTCGTCGCGTTTGCCACACTCGTCTGCTGTGCGCTTATTTCCGGGTGTACGAACCCGACGCAGGCTGTGATCACTCCTGCAGAGACGACGGTAGTGACGCTTTTTACTACCCCTACCACTGCAGTAACCCCGGTACCCTCATTAGACCTTATCGCGACGCTGCCCCCGGAACAATTCGTGGATCTCCAGCTGACAAAAGACCGCACGAACAGCGAGATACATCTGCTCTTCAATGGGGGCAAAGGGGAGGTATCAGTACAAAAAATCCGGATGAAGGTCACACGCCCAGACGGCACTGTTGTCGATCAGTACATGGACGACGGTCTGAAACCCCAGCGCGGGGATGAACTGGTGATTGGCGGATCCCGTGGCAGCGATCGGTGCGAGGTCTGGGTTACCACCGGCAACAATGTATACAAGATTATAGACCAGTCTCTTCTCTCTATGCGATAAATACGAACACTTTTTTTTATGGTGATTGACTGAAGCGAACCGGATCCGTTGTTCGCACCTGCATCCCGGCGTCGATACGTTGTTTCAATTACATCTGAAAAGAAGTATGATCTGCGTGAGTACCTGTTGCAACCCGGGAAATTATGCAATCCTGATAACCGCCCCACTGTTCCGGGCTGACGTGATGAGGGTTGAGCCTCCGCCGTGTGCTTCCATGAAGGAGTGTGCTGCCTGTTCGATCTCCTGCATACCCGTATCGCCGATCGCGTAGACCGTGGGACCAAACGAGCTCATTCCTGCCCCAGCGGCTCCTGCCGATCGCATTTGTTCCATGAGCAAAGGGATTTCCTTGGGCTGGAGGCTCAGTTCAACTTTCTTGAACCCAAGGTGCTGGACTGCATTGACCGAAGAGCCGAACAGGTCAAGATCCCGCTCGACAATACCCGGGAGCATCCGCATGAGCACCTCGTGGCAAAGCGCCTGCACCTCAGAAAGTGGGACCGGGCAGTAGTTCCGGAAAATATCAGTCTCCTTTTTGCCATTTGCTCCTGCAGGCAGCTGGGGCATCGCAACGAGGATGCGCCAATCCTTGGGGAATTCATGGCGGACGATGACCGGGGGCGGTCGTACCCCCCGGGATGCTCGTGACGGTCGGAATTCGGATTTCTCGCAGCCTGTGCCAAACCGGTGCCCTCCGTCAATGATAAAACCCCCCTGTCCAAACGCGGCGGTGCCGATGCCGGATGTTCCTCCCCTCCCGACAAGCATGGCAAGTTCTTTTACCGAAAGCGTGCTGCCGTAGCATTCACCGGTTGCACGGGCGACGGCAAGCGCAAGCTGCGAACCACTCCCAAGCCCGACGTGTGAAGGGATATGTTGTCGTACAGTGATCGCCACACTCCCCCCGGCATGCATCTTTTCAAGGACAAGTCTCGCAAATCCTGCGATCTGGTCCCGGATTACGCTGTCCCCGCCCGTTACTTCAAGCTCCGGGTTCTGGCGCACTTCGAGTAGAACCCCCGGTTCATCGAGCGCAATCCCCACCCCGCCATCGACCCTCCCTGAGCCGCCATGCATATCAATCAGCGTCACATGGATGCGCGACGGTGTCTTTACGATCACCCGGCGTTCGTCAAGGAACCGGTTGTAGGGGAACTGCTCTTCAATGAAGATGAGCGGTGCACCGCCATGGATGATCCGATACTCGCGGCTCAGCAGGGGTTCATGGGAACAGATGGAGAACACATCCCCCGCCTCACTCGTGGCGGGAGACACACGGGCATTCAGGATCTCGCGCCGCGCCTCGATCCTGTGGCGCTTTATGATCTTGCCAATAGGAATGTCCGCCTTCATCAGGTCATCTTTGAAATCCGGGGAGAGCCGGGCGACGGGTGTATGCGAACATGCATGAATCAGTACCTGCCCGGTTGCTGCATCCACAAGATCGACAATCCGGTAATTGACCGGTTCACCGGTATCGACTCCAAGCCGTTCTGCAACGATGGGATCAGCGGGGATTATTTCCTGCACCCGGGTCTTTACTGCAATCTCACTTCCGGTGATCGATTCCAGAAGTTGCGTGACCGAACCATCGGTGCCGAGCAGGATCTTCTGCACGGGCGAGAGCCTGCCCACCTGTGCCTCAATCTCTCTCACCTGCTGTGCAATATCCATCGCAACAACCTCACCGCAGGATATGATAAGCCTGACTATCGCATCGACCGGGACCTTGAGGAATGAGGTGCCAGGGAGTTGCGGGGGAGGAGGGATGCAGGTATTCGGGCGACAATCTCCCGGGCACATTCATCCGTCAGCCGTCCCCGTTTCCCGATGATTTCCCCACTCCCAATCACGCTGACCCGGGATGTCAGGACATAACTCTCGGAAAAGAGGTCGAGACCGCCTGCGGAAAAATCGTCAAGCGAGATAGGGAAGGAGGGAGTATCCGTTGATGGCTTGCTGCTGACCGGGCAGACATACACTTTTCTCTCCGCTGTCACAAAAACGACCACTGCCGGGCGGGTCTTTGCACCGCCCCGCTCCTCAAAAGGGACGGGTGCGAGGACGACATCGCCCCGGCTGTAATGGCTCATACGTAATATTTCGTTACGAACAAGCATAAGGCAATGGGGAAGAGGGGTGTGTCCTGCATGCGGGAGAACCCTGCCTCCGGTTATAAATAGGGGGAACCTGATATCACCGCATAACAGGAGATGCGTGTTACGTATGGAGTTTAAGGACATCGTGATGCAACGGTATGCGACAAAGAAGTTTGATGGCAGAAAGGTTGGCGATGACAAGATCCGCGAGCTTATTGAACTCGTCAGGTTTGCGCCATCCGCTCTGAACCTGTAGCCGTGGAAGATCAAGGTGATTACGGACAAGAACGTAAAAGAAGAGCTTCGTGCAGTATCAAATGACCAGCAGCAGGTGACGACGTGCTCGCACCTGCTCGTCTTCTGCGCAGACACTGATTACGATGGTCTTATCCGCCGGCTCGGAACCCTTATGAAGGAGCATGGTGTACCGGTTGAGATCCAGAAGATGGTAACCGGCATGGCATCAGGTTTTGTCGCAAAGATGTCGGCAGAACAGAAATTTGCATGGTCACAGGCACAAACATACCTTGCGCTCGGGAACGCACTGAACGGCGCAAAATCGCTCGGTCTGGATTCCTGCCCGATGGGGGGGTTTGACCCGAAGGAATACTCCCGGATCCTCAAGATCCCGTCACATCTCGTTCCCGTTATGCTCTGCCCGGTTGGGTATGCGGCAGACAAGCCGATGCCGAAGATCCGGTTCGCACCTGATGAGATCGTATTCTGAGAGGATTCATTCGGTTTTCCGACTTGGATCATTCCTGACGGCACTCCCGGCAACCCCGGGCTAGTGCAGCATAACATTTCCGGCATACGCTTATACAGGAAAAATGAACCTGTGTATACAGGCATTTATGTGGTCAGGGTGCATCCATCTGGATACGGTGAGCATCAGGTAAGAGTGATAAAAAATGGCAGCAGATACACACACAGCACGGGAGGCAGCGCTGCTCTTCGGTGCAACTATGGTTGTCAGCGTGATCGGTGTCTTTTTGGGCATCTTCTACCTGTTTGTGAACGTCAATCTCTCAATCCGGATTACTACTGCGCTTCTTGTTGGTGTCGTGGGGATCGCGAGCTTCTTCCGTCACTCGGTCTTTTACCTTTCCGATCAAGTGCGGATGGGCTGGAAGCAGGAGCACCCGGAGTTCCAGCTCGAGGTCGGGTACGCGAATCTGGCGATTGGCATCTGGGCGATTATTATTGCAGGATTAAACTGGGGTGCGCTTGCCTGCGGGCTCATGCTTGTGACATACGGCACGTACCTGCTCTGCACGCTGGTGCTCCACATACGGGAAGCTTATACTGCAAGAGATCTCCGCCACTCCGGGCACCGGGACAGGGCGTTCACGAGCGTGATCTCCACCAGCATATTCGTGGTGCTGCTCATCTTTTTTGCAGCAGTTGCATTCGGCAGGGCAAGTGTGGTGCCGGCATTTATGTAACATCTCCCGTGATCAATACCGGGACACCCCTCTTTTCTTCTTGATATTCCTGCATTGCACTGTCAAAAAAAACAGTAAAATTAAAGGTTTAACGGATTGATTTCGGTTGAATTGAGTTCAATCTTTTTAGAGCGCGCAAAAACAATCAGTCTGATTTGTAAAATGAAAATTTAAAAATATAACTCAAAAGAATTAATTTTAATTTAATGTAAACAAAATTTATTTTCGCAATACAGCATTGCATTGCATATATTTTTAAACAAAATACAATTTTTTTGACGGCAAACATTTTTAAGACCCGACCGGTTTTTCGATATATGTCGAAGTATGCTATACCATTCAACAACATATTTATGGGATAATATAAAACCCAGACTTGATGGAAAGTTACAAGGACGAACTTTCGCGTATCAAAAAGATCCTCAAAGCCAATCCCCGGGGCTTGACCATAACCGAGATCTCACATCAGATCGATATCAACCGGAACTCGGTTGCGAAATATCTTGATGTGCTGGTTACCTCCGGGCACGTGGAGAAGCGACAGGTCGGTCCTGCAAAAGTCTATTCTCACGCCACCACCGTCCCCATCTTCGCCACCCTGAACCTCTCGTCAGATTATATTCTCATCCTCGACAGCACCTTCAGGGTCTGGTATGTCAACGATCACCTCCTGCATTTTGAAGGGATTACCCGGCAGGATGTGATCGGAAAGGACATACAGGATGTTACACTGGGCGTCTTTTCCGGGCTGGAGATTTTCCCGCAATTAGAGGAGTGTCTGAAAGGCCGGGAGGTGTCGATCGAGCATTCGATCGAACGGGAGGGCAAATCCCTGTTCTTCCGGATCAAAATAAACTCGTCGGTCTTTGATGACGGGACCCATGGCATCATTGTCATTCTTGAAGACATCTCCGACAAGAAACGCTACGAGAAGACGCTGGAGATGAGCGAAGCATTGTATCGTGCGGTGGTGGAAGACCAGACAGAAATGATCTCCCGGTTCACTCCGGATGGGCGGCATCTCTTCGTGAACGAATCCTATTGCCGGTATTTTGGCAGGAAGAGAGAGGAGATCCTCGGGCAGGTTTTCAGACCCGAAATTCCGGATGAGGACCGAATTTCCCTAAAAAAACACTTTGCCTCTCTTACGCCGGAACACCCGGTGGGGCTCATTGAGCACCGGACTATACAACCGGGCGGGGAGATCTGCTGGCAGCAGTGGACGGACCGTGCGTTTTTTTGGTGCGGATGGATCGGTCGTTGAGTACCAATCTGTCGGCAGGGACATCACCGTACAGAAAGAGATGGAAAAACGGCTCAACGACCAACTGTTCTTTTTGCAGGAGATGCTCAACTGTATCCCCATCCCGGTTTTCTACAAGGACACTCGTGGGGTATACCTCGGTTGTAATAAAAAATTCGAGGAGTATACAGGGCGATCAAGAGACCAGATTATCGGAAAGACCGTCTACGATGTCTGGTCAAAAGAACTCGCTGATATGTATAATGCAAAGGATGTCGAGCTTATGAAACGATCGCAATCTCTGAAATACGAATCGAAAATGCGGGATAGTCAGGGGACACTTCGTGAAGTACTCTGCTTCAAATCGCCTTTCCATAATCGCGACGGGAGCCTCTCCGGATCCATCGGCGTGATGCTCGACATGACTGAACAGAAGAAGACGGAAATCGAATTGAAAAAACAGCAGCAGTACGACCTGAAGGAACGTATCAAAGAGATGAACTGTCTGTACGATTTTTTCACGATTATTGATAAGCTCGACAGCCGTATTGAAGATAAACTCAAGGATATTGCAAACCGTCTGCCCGAAGCATTTGTGCATCCCGAAAAGACATGCGCACGGATTGTAATTGATGACAGGGTATACCTGTCAAATAATTTCTACGAATTCCCGGTGCGGTACGCTAGCGAGATCACCCTGCATGGCAGGACCTGTGGGTCTCTTGTTGTCTGTTATGCTGGTGAAGATGCCGGTGACCACAAATTCCCGTTCCTGCCCGAAGAACTGAAACTGGTAAACTCGATTGCCACACGGATCGGAAGGGTGATCGAGCGGCTCCAGTTTGAGCAGATCCACAAGGATTCCGGCAGGAAACGGTAGTCCTATTGAGGTGCGCTCTTTGTATCCGGCACCATGAGGTTACAGGTACCAGAAATCTATTCTCACTCAAAAAAAATATTCCTGCACGGATAAAAAAAATTCATGACTATTTTTCGATTTTAAGCGCAATGCGCTTGAACATGGCATATATGCATGGCAAATCCTTAATATGGCCCGGAAAAAAGCATAGACCATCGGTTGGGGTCCTGTGGTTTTCACACGATCGTCCACTACCGGAAAGGAGCATTGTCATGCCAGCAAAAACCTATGAGGAGTTAATGACGAGAGATAATGTTGACCGACTGGATTATGCGATCAAGCTCGGGAAGTTTGGGAAACCAGCCGTAGATTACCTGATCAAGGCAATGAAGCATGAAGACCTGTGGATTCGTTACCTGATGATCGATGCGCTGGGAAATTCCGGTGATACCCGGGCCGTTGAACCTATCATCTCTGCTTTGAAGGATGAAAGCCAGGATGTCCGGTTTATGGCCGCAGAGGCTCTGGGGAACCTTGGTGACAAAAGAGCGGTGCCGGCGCTCGAGCAGACCTGCAAATCCGATAACTGCTATGTCCGGATTGCGGCAGAAGAATCACTTGAGAAACTGACCAAGTGATCGGGACAGGACAAAAATTGGGGATTTTGTCCTCCCGCGCCTCAAAAAGAATGGATTAGTCATATACATTCTCTCTGTGGGCTTCCCACCGGGAATCATGTATATTTTTTCACCGGCACATTCACAACGAAAACATCCACTATTTTCCGGGCGTCTGAGGCTCCGGGCATTCAAGGGTTTTGTAATCGTGTGCTTTGATGGACCAGAGCTGATTGTCATTTACAGCAGCAGGCATCGTTTACAGCACACTTACAGCAGGTTTACAGCAGTTGCTGTAAGACATCGGAGTCTGTTGCGGAGCCCGATTGTTATTCTGTGGATTCTGGGCAGATATCGATTTTCGTTTACAGCAGATTGGGAATTACAGGGGCACTGATCAGAAACCGAACCGGGTTTTGGCGATCCACCATTATTCTGATTTTGCTGTAAATGACCATATCTTAGAATTAAATTATCATTATAATCAGTACCTTTGGAGGAATCGGAAGCAATTTGAGCGCCATTATCATTTACAGCAGTTGCTGTAAAACTGCTGTAAACGTGCTGTAATGCTGTAACAGAGTTGCCTCATTCTGGAGATTACATGGACTCATGAATGCGTTCTGCGATATGCTTCGTGGCATTTCGTGTGGCAACGAGGCGAGCGTTTCACGCCGCCGGATGCTGATCGTTCAATGGGCATCATTTCCGGGCTCATTTCAGTTGCGTATGCGACAACAGCACGTCGCCATTTGTGAAAATGTCCCCTCCAATTATTGTAATAAACGCTACGATGAAATTGCCAGTGAGGATCAGGCAGAATGCTTCGGTGGTTCGTGACGTGTCCTCCCCCGTGCATAGGACGCCCAGATGCCGGCAAGACTAATCACAAAAAAGACCGAGAACGCAACGTTGACGCTCTGCTGCAACTGCGGGTACACGGCGGGAGAGATCTGGACGGTACCGATGATCGCGGAGAAGACCAGCATGACGATCGCAAGGCTTGTCATCTGCCCGATCGCCCGCATGGTTGAGACCATCCCGGAGGCGATGCCAAGGTGTCGTACTTCCACCGAGCTCATGATTGCATTCGTGTTCGGGGAAGAGAAGAGCCCGTACCCGAATCCGAGCACAAGCAGCCCGGCGACGATGATCCAGAGGGATATCGTGGGACTGACGAACATGAGAATGCCAAGCCCTGCCGCAGTGCAGCCCATGCCAGCGGTGGCAAGGATACGCGGTTCAATCCGGTCCGAAAGGTGACCAGAAATCGGGGAGATGACCATCTGCACGACCGGCTGAGCAACGAGGATGAGCCCCGTCATCTGGGGATCGATGCCCCTGTTGTACTGCAGGTACAGGCTGAGCAAAAAACCGACGGCAAAGACCACCGCGTAGTTGATCAGGGCGGCAATATTCGAGAAGAGAAAGACGGGTCTATTTACAAAGAGCGAGAGATCGATGATCGGCACCGGCGCCCGGCGCTCCCGCCAGACAAAGACGAGGGCGCCGGCGATACCTGCTAGCATCCAGCAGATTCCCGCCGGTGAAGGCAGCAGGGTCAGACCGTAAATACCGCCAAAGAGCATAAGCCCGTATAACACGGCTCCGGGGAGGTCAAACCGCCGGTCACCAGTATCCGCCCATTCTTCGGGAATGTACCGCAGGGTGAGGGCGATCACGATAAGCGCAAGCGGTATATTGATGAGAAAGATGCTGCGCCAGCCGATATTCTGGGTGAGAACACCCCCGATGAATGGTCCTAAAGAGAGCCCGGCATATACGGTTGCGGTGATGATCCCGATTGCCCTACCCCTCTCTCCGGGAGGGAAAACTTCGGTGACGATAGCAATCGATGTGGAAAAGACCATTGCACCGCCAAACGCCTGGATCACACGGGCAGTGATAATGACAGAGCCTGACCACGAGATGGTGGCGAGAAGTGACCCTGCGGCGAAGAGCACGTTTCCGAGAATGAAGAACCGTTTGCGCCCGTACAGGTCAGCGAGTTTCCCGAAAGGTACGATAAAGATTGCCGCCGTGAGGAGATATGCGGAGGTGACCCAACCCACGGTGACGGCATCAAGGGAGAATGAGTCACTGATCGCGGGGAGGGCGACCGTAAGCGATGAAACGGTATACGGGACGAGAAAGGATGCAAGGGAGGCAACCACTAACAGGATCGTCTTCTTTCCCGCCTCACTCATGGATAAGAATGTGTGTCCAGGAAGTTGATGAGCGTAATGTAAAAAAGGGGGGATCAGGTAAGTTTTAAGATCCTGATCGCGAGATGCGCCGCGTTCTCCCCATTATCGACCCCGACGCATGCCACGGGAACTCCTTTGGGCATCTGGGCGATCGCTAGCAGGGCATCGAGCCCGTTTAAGGTCCCGCTCACCGGCACGCCAATCACCGGCTTTTGTGTCCTGGAGGCGATTACACCGGGGAGCGCAGCGGAGAGCCCGGCGATTGCGATGAAGACCTTCGCCTCGCTCCCCTTGATATACGCGTCAAGCTTGTCAGGATCGCGGTGTGCGGAGATGATCTGGTCATCGTGGGATATGTGGTATTCATCGAGCACTTTTGTCACTTTGTTCGTGATGGCTGCATCAGATGTGGACCCGGAGATAACTGCGACGTCTGCCATTTTTGCCATCCAAACTTATATCCCGTCTATATAAATATACTATGGGCAGATCCACATGGAAAAAGAACCACTCCTGATGCTGCCAGGGCCTGTCCCGATGCCGGAACGGGTCAGGTGCGCAATGATGCGACAGGCAATCAACCACCGGAGCGCAGAGTTCGGCGCGGTATATGCCGACAGCGTGCGGGTGTTAAAGGCCGCCTTTGGGACGAAAAACGATCTCTTTGTTATCAGCGGGTCAGGGACCGCAGGCATGGAAGCGGCGGTGGCAAACTTCGGGCGGGACAAGGAGATCGCCTGCCTCGTCAACGGGAAGTTTGGCGAACGGCTGTTCAAGATCAGCCAGCGGTACGGGAAGGCGCACGAGATCGCGTCCCCGTGGGGGACTCCGCTCAATCTCGCAGCGCTGGAGGAGCGGCTCGCACAGGGTGCGGGAGTCGTGACGCTTGTCCACAACGAGACATCGGTGGGGATAAAGAACCCGGCGCAGGAAGTCGGAAGTCTCGCGAAGAAGTACGATGCGCTCTTCGTCATGGACGGCATCACGTCCATCGGGGGCGATGTCGTGGAGGCAGACACATGGGGTGCCGATGTGGCAATTGTCGGCTCGCAGAAGTGTCTCGCTGCACCGGCAGGGCTCGCCGCAATCTCGGTGAGTCCCCGGGCATGGGAGCGCCTGTGCAAGAACCCGCCCTTCTATCTCGACCTCGCCGCGTACCGGAAGAGTGCCGGAGGCACTCCGATGGAGACACCCTATACGCCGGCAGTCCCGCTCTTTTTAGCCCTGCGGGAAGCCTGCCTCCTTATTGAGGAAGAGGGGCTCGCCAACCGTATCGCCCGGCACAGGAAGATGTCCGGCGCAGTGCGGGCGGCTGCAAAGGCATGGGGGATTTCGCTCTTCCCGCAGGTCGATGCGAAGCACGAATACTCGAACACCGTCACGGCAATATCCTACCCAGACGGTGTCAAGGATGTGGAGATGCGGGATATCATCAAGAAAAAGGGCATCGTCATCGCCGGCGGGCAGGACCACCTCAAGGGGAAGATCTTCCGTATCGGCAGCATGGGGGCTGTCGGTGCACCGGAGATCCTCGCGACCCTTGCCGCGACACAGTACGCTTTGCAGAAACTCGGGTACAAAGTGAAAGGTGACGGTGTGCAGGCAGCTGCAGAGGTGCTCTAGATGCGGGTTGGTGTTGCCGACACCACTTTTTCGCGCGTGAATATGGGAGCCATCGCTATCGACGAATTAAAGAAGCATGCCAGTGTTGCGATCGAGCGGGGTGACGGTGCCGGGAATAAAAGATCTTCCCGTTGCCTGCAAGAAACTGATCGAAGAACGGAAGTGCGATATCGTAATCGCGCTCGGGATGCCGGGCGGGAAAGAGAAAGACCGGCTCTGCGCCCACGAGGCCTCGCAGGGGCTCATCTCCTGCCAGCTGATGACGAACACCCATATCATTGAGGTGTTCGTGCACGAGGATGAAGCCGCGAACGATAAGGAACTCGCGTGGCTGGCTGAACAGCGCACTCGCGAGCATGCGGTTAACGCGGTAAAACTCGTGCTCTACCCAAAGGAACTGGAAAAAGAAGCCGGCACCGGACAACGGCAGGGATTCGCCGATGCCGGACCCGCACGCCGGTAATATGGCAGAGCGTACAAATTTATCAGATTGGTTCACAAGAGATGATTAAGTATGTGTGACAAGACGCCGGTAAAACTGGGATTCGTGGTCGCGGAGTTCAACCGTGACATCACCTACATGATGGAGATTGAGGGACGGGAACACGCAGCATTTCTCGGGGCAGAAGTGACGGACTGCATCTATGTGCCGGGGGCATACGATATGCCGCTTGCAATAAAAAAGATGCTTGCCGCAGGAAAGGTGGATGCCGTCGTGACGATTGGCTGCGTGATCGAAGGCGCGACGCAGCACGATGATATTGTCGTGCAGCACGCAGCACGGAAGATTATCGACCTCTCGCTGGAGTTCGGGAAGCCGGTGACACTCGGCATTTCAGGGCCCGGCATGACACGCATTGAAGCGAATGAGCGGATCGATTACGCGAAGCGTGCGGTTGAGTCTGCCATCAAGCTTGTCCAGCGATTGAAATGAGACAGCTCTCGGAGAAGATCGCTGCGGTTGCCCCTTCGGCAACGTTAGCGATAGCCGACACCGCAAAGAAGATGCAGCGGGAGGGGATCGATGTGATCAGCCTCTCGATTGGGGAGCCGGACTTTGATACCCCGCAGCATATCAAGGACGCCTGCATCGCAGCGCTGAACCGGAACGAAACGCATTACGCACCGGGCAATGGAATCCCGGAACTCCTCGCCGCGATCAGTAACAAAATAACAAAAGAGAACCACATCCCCTGCACTCCAACACAGGTGATTGTTGCCTGCGGCGCAAAGGACGCTATCTACGAAGGGATGGAGGCAGTTCTGAACCCGGGTGACGAGACGATTCTTCTTACTCCTGCGTGGGTGTCGTACGAGCCGTGCGTGCAGATCGCAGGTGGGAAAGTGGTGAAGCACCCGGTAAACGCAAAGACGTTCCAGCTCGATGATTCGCTTTTGGAGCGGGTGAACGCCAAAACGAAGATGATTGTCGTGAACTCGCCATCGAATCCTTCCGGCGCGGTGTTTGACCGGCAGTCGATGAAACTTGTAGCTGATCTCTGCCAGGATTTTGATCTCTACGCGATGTCGGATGAGATCTACGAGAAGCTCGTGTTCGGGAAGGAGCACATCTCGCTTGCGAGCATCGGGGCGATGGCGGAGCGGACGATCACGATCAACGGGTTCTCGAAGGCGTACGCGATGACCGGCTGGCGTCTCGGCTACGCGGTGGCGCCACCGGCGATCATCCGGGAGATGTCAAAGGTGCAACAGCACTCGGTGTCGCAGGCGACGACCTTTGCCCAGTGGGGCGCAGTGGCAGCGCTAAACGGTGACCAGCGGTGCGTCGAAGAGATGCGCCTTGAGTTTGACCGGCGCAGGAAATACGTCATCTCTGAACTGAACCTCATGGGCTACGCGACTGCACCGGCAGATGGTGCATTCTATGCGTTCGTGAAGGTGGACGGCGACGATATGGAAGTTGCTGCCCACTGGCTTGAACAGGCGCACGTGGCAGCGACGCCGGGCAGTGCGTTCTGTGCGCCGGGGTGGATCCGGCTCTCGTATGCGACATCGCTTGAGAAGTTAAAAGACGCGATGGGACGGATCCGGAGATTGGGCGGGAAGTAATTTTTTATAGATTTACTTTTTCTCAGGATATTTTCGTTTTTTTGGTAGCTGACAATGTTAAGATCCATTTGGATATGAAACGATACTTCCGGTATGAAATTAAAAACCAGATTTCAGAAGATAACGGAGGTATTATATGGCATTCCGGAAGAGTTCTGAACGGGACAACACTAGGCTGGTTCAACGATCATCAGGGGAGTCCATGGCGATAACGATCTTACCTCTCTGATCGCAAAACTGACCGTCACTATGTCTTTAGGGAAAACGCATGAGTCAGATTCACTTTGTGCCATGGGTGCAACCGGTAAGAGGGAATATGAGATTAACGAGGATCTATCTGGTCATCATTATAGTGACAGCTACTCTTGGATGCATCTGGACTGCGGCAGCAGATCTACCATCAAACCAGGCAAAGACGCAGGTGCTCATATACATTGTCGGGAGCGATCTGGAATCTCAGGGGGGGACGGGAACTCAGGACATCGGTGAAATTGTGACCGGGTATGGGGATACCGATCCAAAAACTCTTGATGTTGTAGTTGCTTTCGGCGGGGCGAAGAAGTCCGGATGGGAGGGGATGAAGATCGCGACCATGGACGATCTCAAACGGGATGCACTGGACGGGAAGTTCGGGAATAGTCAGCAGTATGCCTTCTCCGATCCCAGCGCGGACATGGGCTCCGTAAATTCCCTCGTGAAATTTGTAACCATGGTACAAGCCTCACGTCCGGCAGAACGGACTATCATCATCCTCAATGACCACGGCGCCTCGTATTATGGTATAGGACCTGACGAAAACACCGACAACGCTCTCAGCACGGGCTCCATTGACACAGCACTGGGAGACAGAAAAGTAGGATTCGATCCCATCATGTTTGATGCATGCCTTATGGGGTCTATTGAAGTTGCAAAAATCGCCCAGCCTCACACATCCGTGTTACTTACATCAGAAGAGATCGAATGGGGTGGGTATGATTATGCCCCGCTCATCAGGACACTAATCCAGAACCCCGATTCCGACTCCGCAACGCTTTCCCGGGTGGTAGCTGATTCGTTCATTGACACCAGAAAAGGACCATCCCCAACCGGCGACACAGGCAGTCATTGACACCACCAAAATCCCGGCGATCGTGGAGAACCTTGACAGCCTTGGGGCGAAGCTTGTTGTTGTCGCTGACACCGATCAGGGGCTCTATGACCTGAAGGGTGCGTATAACGATGCCATCCAGATCGGAAAAAAAACAAAAGAGTCAAAAGCATACGCTGTGGATCTCATCTCACTCCTTGAGAATATCCAGAAAAAGCGACCGGAACTCTCAACGGATGTACAGAATACGATAAGCCTCGTCCGGAGTGCGGTTTCGTACGAGCGGCATAACCAGTACAGCGCGGCGGTATCCGGGCTCTCGATAGCTTCTCCGGATGCACTCACTCCTGCAACGTACCGTGAACTTGGCGCTGCGGTGAAGATTGCCCCGAACTGGGACCAGTTCTTTGAGAAGATGATATCTGTCTCTAATTACGGCACCTCTAGATCACCAACCGAGACGAGCATAGAGATGTCAGGCCCCTCAGAAATCACGGATCCTTCGGGCAATGGGAAAATCTCTGCAAAAGTCTCAGCAGTCCTTATAAAACCCGGGTTTGTGAACAAAGGAAACGGGACATTTGAGCTCAAAGACCCTTACCATAATGCGGAAGTACTGGGGATCTATTACCGCATTAACGGCACGGACGCCCTTGAGATCGGGACACAGCCGATCAACCCGGACGCACGCGGGCTGTATCAGGTTCCCGAGTGGGACGGGCGGTGGTATTACTTCCCGAACACCGTGAATGTGGGACAGGGCTCCTTCTGGGACTGGTTCCTTGCACTCTTCTCTGCCCCTGCTGCCTCCACAACGTCCGCACCTCTCCTTGTCGATCTGGAATATGGCGATGTCACTTCCGGGGGGCATACTACCTATGACTCCTTGATCTCGATCCAGAACCAGACGGTGAATACCGAGGCAATTCTTACTGCCTATACCAACCAGAGCAGGGGCACTGCCGAGATCATGATTACGCCGTACACCATCACGAACGATGATTACGCAGTATTCCGGGATGGGACGGAACGATTTGAACCTGGCACCCGTGTGACCAGCTATGCCCTCGGGTTCAATATCCGTACACGGAACACCAGCGAATACACCCTTTCCAGCACGACGGCAGGACCGGATATGACCATGAAGTATGCCATGCTTCCTGACGGCACTTATGCAACCGGCATTCTGGCATACTATGATGATGATTATGAAGTGCTGGCGGACCAGTTCAGGATCATCACCATCAGTAATGGTGCTGTTGTCAGCTCGATGGTTGGGCCACTGATCCGGGGATGAAAACATTCCCTTTTTTTGGGGAGGGGAGGATTTTTTGAGTGGGAAAACTTAAAAATCAGGTTTTTTTCCGAACAAAAAATTGTTAGATCTGAATTCGAAAACCATTTCAGGCAGTCAAACTGAATGTGGCTGGAGACGATAGGGAAGTCGCTGCCCGCTGGCTTGAACAGGCGCATGTGGCAGTAGCACCGGGCAATGCGTTCTATGTGCCGGGGTGGATCCGGTTGTCGTATGCGACGCCGCCGGCGAAATTAAAAGAGGCGACAGGAAGGATCCGGAGAATCATGAACCCTTCTCATATACGGCACTGCGGAATGAATCATTTTTTAGGTTATTGAGTGAAAGCACATCTTGTACAT
The DNA here is from genome assembly GCA_963676405.2 of uncultured Methanoregula sp. Classification (GTDB taxonomy): domain Archaea; phylum Halobacteriota; class Methanomicrobia; order Methanomicrobiales; family Methanospirillaceae; genus Methanoregula. The sequence goes on along the minus strand of CAXXQB010000017.1, from coordinate 7,361 downwards.
GGCACACCCTGATCACGGTCCCGACATCCAACATCCTGATCAGGATCATGGTCAGTGCGGGGAACTTCCTGCCCCGGTAGTCATCGTCCCGCTTACGGAACAAGATGTAGAGCAGGCTGCCCGGCTTTATACGGAAGTCTTCCTTGCCGATGAACCGACATCACACCGTCATGCATTGGATCCGGCGCTGTTTCTCCCCTACGCACGGTTTTATGTCGGGTCACTTGTCAGAAAGGATCTCTGTTTTATTGCACGGGACGAAAGAACCAAAGAGATTCACGGGTTCATTTTCTGTTTTGATCTGACTGATAATCCTGAAGATGAAGGGGAAGTAATGGTAGCATTCCTTGCCCATTTCCGGGAGGCCGTCGCGATGATCAATGAACTGGAGGATCGGCATCTTAACCGGAAAGAGATACGCGCCGGATCGGTGCTGCATGTTTTCCAGATCGGTGTTCACCGGAAGTTTCGGGGAAACGGGATTGCCCAATCCATGATCCGCCGGGTGATCGATCATGCCCGCAAAAGCGGGTTCCGGCAGATTGTTGCCGATTGCACCAGCCCGGCTTCCCAAAGGACATTTGAACAATGCGGGTTTTATGAAGTTGGGTTTTCTCCGTATGGGGCATTCAGAATGGACAGTATCCGGTTTTTTTCGGGACTGGATGGGGGAATAGCCCTGATGATGAGGGATATTTGAAAATTCCGGTACCTGGGGTCACTCCCTCCCCTTCCTCCACCATACCATCGCAAACGTTGAATCCCCGGAGATTACCTCCTCGCCATCCTTTACCCGGACGAGCGGCATGATATATTCCCCGAGCACCCGCTCCTGTTCAACCGTTGTCACATTGAACCGTCTTTTGAAAAATGCGAGCAACTCTTCACGAGTGGAGAACCGGTACTCTTTTTCGAGCGGCAACATCTCAACATTTGCATAGATACCCTGCTGGAACAGCACATTCCAGAGACAGTCTGCTTTCGGCCCGGGATAATACGGCACGCCATGCAGCGGTTGCCAGAGATCATCATACATCCTCTCCCAGAACGGCGAGTTTACGAACCAGAACAGGTATACGTGCCCGGAGGACACAGCATCCATTTTTAATAATGCTGCCCGGATGTCATGCATCGTCAGCGAGAGCGATGCGATCACCACATCATAGGTTCCGGACAGATCCCGGGCCGGATCAATATCCTCCCATCGTTTTTGGATACAGGAAATATTCGTGATGACATCCCGCCGGACATGATCGCGAAGAATCCCCAGCATCCCGGCGCCCGGCTCGATCGCGGTTACGTCCCGGACACGCGGAGCGAGCGGGATCGCAAGTGTCCCTGGGCCAGCACCGATATCCAGCACCCGTGATTCAAGAGTAAGATTCAGGCGCTCGATCGTCGTCTTTACCCGGGAGTCGTACCCGCTTCGTGCACTGGCATCGTACCGTTCCGCGTTCTCTTTATTATCCCAGTTATGGGAGGGGTCATCGAAATGTTTCGATGCCTCGTGGCGTGCCTGCCGCTCCTTCCAGATATCGTTCCAGTCAGGTTCTTCAGCTCCTGCGGGTGGTGCCGGGCTCATAATCATCAGTAGACATATGACCGGTTATAGATTTCTCTGTCAGGGAAAGGCTTGACACTGACTGTTTAGTGGGAAAATGGACCCGATACCCTTGTGTCACAGGTATACGGGGTAAAAAAGGAGGGACAAATTAAAAAAAAGGAAACGTTTACTCGTGCCGGAGCGCATCAATTGGACTCAGGTTCGCGGCACGCCACGCCGGGTAGAACCCGCAGACAAGGGCGACAATGATGCCAAAACTGACCCCATAGACAATACTTACGAGGCTGGACGGCACGAGCAGGTATTTTGTCGTCTGGAGCATCAGGCTGCTGACCGCGTATCCTCCCAAAAGACTCAAAACACCGCCGATCGCACTCCCCACGATGCCAAGGATTAGCGCCTCGTAGATGAACATCGACATCACTTCACGGCGCTGCGCCCCGATGCTCCGCATGATCCCGATCTCCTTGATTCGTTCCGTGACTGACATCATCATGATGTTTAAGATGGAAACGCCCGCGACGATCATCGATATCCCGCCAATAGCCGAGACAAAGGTTGTAATCTGACCGAACGCCTGGAAGATTGTCGCCATCGTCTTTCTCGTGTCCATGACGTCCACCACCTTGTCCCTTTTGTTCAGCTGCTTCTCAATCGCGGCTGTAATGATCGGAAGATCATCGAGATTCTTTACCTTAACCACGACCTTATCGTAGTCATCCCGGTTGTATGTGGAATCGAACCAGTCTTTCGTCACGACAATTGCGGAATCAGTACTGACATCAAACGCCATGCCCCGCTCTTCGATGATACCGGTCACCCGGAGCGTACCCTTGTTCCCATCAGTACCGATCGAGATCCGTGAGCCCACCTTGAGATTGTTGTCTTTTGCGAACTGCGATCCGATAAGCGCCCCGGAACCTGCCCGACTGTATCCACCATCGGTCAGTTTCAGGAGATCGGGAACATCATCGGGATTTATCCCATAAATGGGAGCCACAATTTCATTCTGCCCGACCCCGAATTTCATCCTGTCCGAAGTCTGGAGGACCGGGATCGCCACGTTCGGCGCTGAAGCGCGTTGGATCTGCTGGAGTTGCTGATCAGTAATTTTAAGGGAGGTCAACCCTCCCCCACCGCCGCCGAATCCCCGCGAAGTACCACCGGTGTGAGGGGTGACGATGACACTATCCCCCACGGTATGGAGGCTGTCCGTCACTGCAAGCACCATGCTGTTCCCGAGAATCCCCATGGTCGATATTGCAACTACCCCGATAACGATCCCGAGCATTGCCAAAAACGACCGGAGCAAGTGGATCTTCGTATTCCGTTTTGCGATCTCCCAGAAAATCATTCAACAATCCTCCCGTCAGCGATCCGGATCGTCCGGTGCGAGTACTCGGCGATATGTTGGTCATGCGTGACCATGATGATCGTTGTCCCTTTCCGGTTCAGTTCGGTCATCAGGTCCATGATGCCGGCGCCGGTCTTTGAGTCGAGGTTGCCTGTCGGTTCGTCGCAGAGCAGGATATCCGGGTCGTTGATCAACGCCCGGGCGACGGCAACCCTTTGCTGCTGCCCTCCGGAGAGTTCCATGGGTGTGTGGGTGAAGAGCGAGTCTTCTAAGGCAACCGCCCGCAACACTTCCCGCCCCCGTTCCGGGTCTACCGATCGCTGTGATTTCAGCATCATCGGAAACGTGACATTCTCGATGATGTTTAACAGCGGGAAGAGATTGAAGTACTGGAAGATGAACCCGATCCGGTCCCGCCTGAGATTGGTGAGATCCCGGTCAGACATATCTCCGGTGCGGGTGCCGCTGATATAGATGTCTCCTGATGTCGCAGTGTCCAGGCACCCCATCAGGTTCAGGAGTGTGGATTTTCCCGAACCCGAAGGACCCATGATCGAGATGAACTCGCCCCGGTCCACCTTGAATGTGACATGGTCAAGTGCGGTGACGTCGCCAGCAGGGAGAGGATACACCTTTACCACGTCACGAAAGGACATGACCGGTGGTCGGAAGCGGGATCGGTCACTGCTTGTTCCTTCTCAGGTAGAAGAACCATCCGCCGGCAAAGACGACAACGATGACCACGATCACGGCGATGGGGATGATCGGGAGACTGTTATTCTGCTGCGAAGCGGAGATCGAGGTGAGTTTTACGTTGTATTGTGAACTGATCACGTTACCGTCAGCATCCTTGAAGGAGAGCTGGAGTGGGACGCTTGTTGCGTTTGTTGCAGAGAATGTCACTTCAAAACTGCCGAAGTCGTCAGGTTTTAAGGCGCCAACGATATATGACCGGTATGGGTCTGACGGGACTGCCGGGGCGATGGACGTGACCGTGACTGCGTTTGCTGTCTCAAGTCCGGCATTCGTCACATCACCAGTCACGTGATAGGTGCCAGTATCGGATTTGACGACAACGTTGCTGATGATCGGGCTCGCTTGTTTCTTGTCAGTGTCAAAGACCACCGGAATATCTATCGTCGCTGTGTGGGGGTTGTCTCCGTTATAGTAGTTGACGGTGATGTGGAGGATGGTCGGCTGGCTGGGAGTGACCGAAAATGTCACGGACTTATTCGTGCGTGAAGCGATGTCCCCAACAAAGATTTTATCCGGAGATGCGGTCGCACCGGTGCCGGAGATTTCCATAATGACATTTTTCACGCCGTTGTCCCGGGGATTGGTGATCTGGATGGTGATTGGTTTTTTCCTGTCCTGGGTAAAAGAGTCGGGCTTGTCGAGGATCGTGAGGACGAGCGGCATGTTGTCGATCTTAACCGTCGACCGGTACCACAGGCTATCCCCGTCACGGTAACTCAAAGAGAACGTGGGGTAATATGTCCCTTCCTTTGCAGTTGCAGCAATGGAGAAGATAAACGACCGGGTCTGAAGGGGCCCGACGATTGTAGACGTGTCGTATGTTCCGCTTAAAAGATCGAAATCTGTATCGGTAAATGTTGCGTGGCTTACGACAACGCTCTGGTTGGTATTGCTGTTCGTGACCGCAAATGTCGCAGTACCAGTGTCACCGATAAAGAACGAACCGGGATCGTAGGTTGCACTCGAAACGTACGCTTTCTCCGAAGCAATCTGGCTCTCGGGAGTGGTAAAGGCTTGTACCGCTCCACACCCGCATAAGAGGCAGAGCGCGACAAGAATAATGAATCCACGAATCTTCATTTTAAATCCCCGTCATAGTGTATACTAGATAGAGAACATACGCGATCACAGGTACACCCACACAGATCGCAGCGTTCCGCAGGGAAAGATTGCGGGCATATTTCATTCCGAAGATCCAGCTGTTGGCGCTCCAGAGGAGGAACACGGTTGTGATGACCACAATGATCTGGGTCATCTCCAGCATGGCAGGGTCGTGCATCAGGGTTTTTACTGCATCCTGTATCGCCTGAGGGTCCTGCATCGCCGCCGCGGAGATCTGGGGAACGACCACCTTCGGGATGTACATAAAGGCAACGATCACGCTGATAACTGATCCAAGAATCTGGGGCAGGTACCCGTACCCGGTGAACTCAAGGCATCTCCTGAAGCTGCCCTGTCCCTTGAACAGGAACGAGAGCCCGTAAAATATGCCGGTCATCACGATCCAGATCAAAAATATTGCGACGAGGGCACCTATAACCGCCGAGAGTGTGACAATGGTTGCCATGCCGGGTATTAACGCACTCATCATTTTGCCGGTGAGCCCTCCCACGAGATATGCATGCACTGCGCCGACAATCGCACCGCACAGGACAATGAGCAGCGGTACTTTCAGGTCTTCGTTTTTGTTTATTGCATTCCGGAAGAATGCATCAGGACTGATCAGAGTGTCCAGAATAAAATTTTTCATTTGATATCTCCATGTCAACCGAGTTTCAAATCAGAACCGTATAGACGAAATCTCATTACACGTTACTGGTACGATAATAATATGTTTTTCACGAATGCCGATGAAGATCGAACAATTGTGCGTACGTGATTTGATACTCATAGTTATCAATGTTACTTATGGTAACATTAATTACTCAGGGTTTATTATCTTTGACCGATAAGTGAGTACACAGGTTATGCCAAAACTGTATCCGGGCTACCGGGACGAAATCCGAAAAAGATTGTCGCAGAAGCGTTCACTATTTTTCTTGCGAACGGCTTCGATGGTACGAAGATGGAAGATATCGCAGCCCAACTGAACGTGACCAAGCCGGCGATCTACCGGTATTTCAAGAACAAGGAAGCACTCTTTTTTGTCACCGTGGTAGAGCACTTCATGAATGAGTATAATGAGGTATTCACCAGATCGTTTGCATCGGATGATATCCTTCTTGATGGCAGTGTATTTTTTGATGGGCTCCTCGAAATAAACCGAAAATATGCGACAATTAGTATGGATATCATCAAGGTCATCTCAAGAAATGAATCGCTTAGATCTGGCGTCCAAAAATACCAGATGGACGGTCTCCGGACCAGCCAGCAGTTTTTTTCTGAACAGATCGAGAAAGGGCAAATTCATCCGGCCCTCGCTGCAAAAGACATTGCATGGGCATTCCAAGCGCTCATCAAAGGATCGATTGAAAATGTGATGATGGGCATGGACGCATCTGAGGCAAAGCGCATGTGGCTCACGGTGTTTGCCGAACTCTTAAAGATACAAAAATAACCGGGAAGACCTGACGCCCGGTCTCTCTTTTTGGCAATTAGTGTCTCGAATAATTTTTCTGGGCGTGGCTTTTGGGAACCTCTCGATGACATCACGGATAACTTCCCTCGTTCAATCTTCTTCTTATTGGTTCCGATATGCCCCTTGCACCGGCGGAATGTGTGGGTACATGCGCAGCACTATAAAATGCATACATAAAAACATCGTGTGTCAAAATTGTTCCACAATGTATATATTTGTACAACACAACCTCATTGTATGCAAACAAAAATCCTCCTCGATGAGGAGCAGATGCCAAAAAAATGGTATAATGTTCAGGCGGATTTAAAGACGCCCCTTGATCCGCCGCTCCATCCCGGGACAAAAAAGCCGATCGGTCCGGATGACCTGAAAGCCATCTTCCCGATGGAGCTGATCAAGCAGGAAGTTACCACCCAGCGTTCTATCGACATCCCCGCAGATGTACAGGACGTGCTCCGGCTCTGGAGACCAAGCCCGCTCTACCGGGCGCACCGGTTGGAAAAATTCCTGAAGACTCCGGCGAAGATCTACTACAAATGGGAAGGCGTGAGCCCGGCTGGCAGCCATAAACCGAACACCTCGATCCCGCAGGCGTACTACAACATGAAGGAAGGCGTAGAAAGGCTCGCAACCGAGACCGGCGCAGGACAATGGGGATCAGCCCTTGCTTTTGCAACGATGCTCTACGGACTGCAATGCACCATCTACATGGTGAGGTCAAGTTACACGCAGAAACCGTACCGGAAATCGATGATGCAGGTTTGGGGAGCGGAATGCATCCCAAGCCCGAGCACGAAGACGAAATCCGGGCAGGCTATGCTTGCAAAGGACCCCGAAACGCCGGGAAGTCTCGGCATGGCGATCTCTGAAGCGGTGGAAGATGCCGCAAGCCACAAAAACACCAACTATGCGCTGGGTTCGGTGTTGAACCATGTCTGCCTCCACCAGACCGTGATTGGTCAGGAATGCCGCGAGCAGCTCGCCATGGTCGATGACTACCCGGACGTTGTGATCGGGTGCGTGGGCGGCGGTTCCAACTTTGCCGGCATCTCGTTCCCGTTTGCCGGGGACAAGCTGACCGGAAAGCACAAGGATGTGGATCTTATTGG
>CAXXQB010000016.1:0-17873 GCA_963676405.2 uncultured Methanoregula sp. | reverse complement strand
GAACGCGATAAACTCTGTTCCCGGCTGCGCCCGTGCAAGGACATACACGGCGGTTTTCGTTGTAAATACGCACAAAAAGACGCTCGCGACAAAGTTCGCCCGCGGGTAGGCATCGACAAGCCATGTATGCAGGGGGATGATCGCAAGGTTGATCCCGATGCCGAGCACGATAAGGACAGACGCCCAGAGCTGGTACGTGGCACTGGGGATTCCTGCCAGCGGCCCGACAACAGGAGAGCCAGCTCCTAAAAAGAGGAGGACAATCCCCCCTCCCAGAAGCGTTCCCCCGAGACCATGGAAGAGCAGGTAGCGGTACCCTGCCCCGATCGCTTCCCCCGCTTCCTGCCAGATGAGCATCGTCGAGGTGACTGCCATGAGTTCCCAGAAGAACAGGAGGGTCAGCCAGTCCCCGGCAAAGACAACCCCAAGCGAGCACGCCGCATAAAGAAGGGCAAAGAGGTGGAGGCGGGGGGTAGCGACAAACGCTGCATAGAGGATCGCACAGAACGTGATAATGGCGAAGATTACGCCCACAAGGTATGAGAGCTGGTCGACTCGCAGGAGCGTGAGGGTGTATCCCATAAAGGGCAGGTTCCATTGCATCACAACGGTCGCTGCTGCGCCCGCGAAGTACCCCGCCCGGAAGGAGGAGGACATCGACGAGCGTGATGCCCCCCGAGGAGGATGAGCCCGGTTTGCCGTGCCCGCCCGCTTAGAAGAAGAACCAACGGGACGCCGATTAAAAAGATTAAAAATGGCGGGACTGCGGTGCCTATTGCAAGTGTTCCGGAAACAAGGGTTGCCGTGTGTGTCACGCTCGCCGCTGCCTGCGTACAGAGTGCGAAGGGACCGGATGGGATGCCAGTCCAGATGCCAAGGATCAACGCTCCTGCAGCGGTGACGATAACCGGGGCACGGAGCGTCCACCGGACAGGGAGCACTTCACCATCAGAGTGCCGGAAGAATGCCCGCATGATGACAGGGAGGAAATACGCGAGGTTCAGGACGCTTGCCCCGACAAGGACAAGGATGATCCACCATTCCGTAATGTTTCCTGCACCGACCCCCATGGAGAGGTACCATTTGGCGACAAAACCCGCCATCGGTGGTAGTCCCACCATGGAGAGCGCTGCAAGCGTAAACGCGGCAAACTCCCACGGCATCTTTCTGCCGAGCCCATCCAGCTGGGAGATCTTCGTCTTTCCGGTCTCGACCGCGACAGCTCCTGCGACAAAGAACATCGCAAGCTTACCAAACGCATGGGCAGTAAATGCAAATGTCGCACCGATGATCGCAGCCGCCCGTCCTGCATCTGAAACCCCGGATACACCAGCCGGCAGGAGGATCGCCGCCCCGAGGATCATGTAACTCAGCTGGCTGATTGTCGAATACGCGAGCCGTAGCTTGAAGTCGTCCTGCATAAGGGCGAGAAGTGATCCGACAATGATCGTGATCACCACAATCGCGATGACGAGATACTGGAGCCCGAGCCCGACCATCAGGTCAGGTCCGTAAAGGTATAACATCAGGCGCAGGAGCCCGAAGACCCCGGTGTTTACGACCGCGACCGCGTGCAGGAGCCCGCTCACCGGTGTTGGTGCAACCATTGCGCTCGGCAGCCACCCGTTCAGGGGAACGATCGCCGCCTTCACCCCGAAACCTACCATGAGCAGCAGGAAACCAAGGCGGGCAAAATCCGGGGAAATTGCTGCCATGGCCGGGTTGCCTCCTGCCACAAAATCAAGTGTGTTTCCCATCGCAATGATTGACATCATGCCGGCAAGAACCGCAACACCGCCGCTCTGGGTATAAATCAGGTATTTTCTGCCCGCATGAAGGGCTTCGGGCGTTTCATTGTGGACAACGAGCGGGTACGCAGCGATGGCGAGGATCTCGTAAAAAACAAAGAGCGAGAAGACGTTCGAGGAGAGGGCGACCCCCCATCACCGCCCCGATACAGATCGCAAAACACGCATAATACCGGGTCTGGGCGTGCAGGTGTAACCCCCGCATATAGCCAATGGAATAAACCGATGTTATGATCCACAGGAAGGATGCGATACTGGCAAACAACAGCCCGAGTGCATCGGCAGTGAACTGGATGGAGAGCATGGGGAGAACAACGAGGGGGGGCGTGGAGACAGGTTGTGCAGCAAAGGCGGATGGAAGGGTAATCACACAGAAGATAAATGTCAGGATCCCAGCCACCAGTGATACGGCTTCCCGTGCATCCGGTCGGTTGTGCAGGAGCATCACAAAGCAGGTGCTGACAAATGGGATCGCAACGATGGCGACAAGCATCCACGGTTCAACAACGGTCATGGGTTATCCCCCCGGTTTAACCGGAAGATGCTCGAGCTGTCAAAGGTCTTCCAGACACCCTTCGCGCGAATGACAAGGGCTAGGGCAACTCCTGCCACGACCGCTTCAATCGCTATGAGCGTGAAGACAACGGCTTGCGAAAGTCCCACGTTTCCCGCAAGGTACCCGCCGAGTACAAAAAGCAGGCTCACTCCTTTTCCCAGAAATTCTAGCCCCATGACCATCTTGATCAGGTTCTGGCGTGCAACGAGACAGGCAAGCCCGACCGTAAAGAGAGCGCCGGCAGTAATGAGGACCACGGTCGTTGGTGAAAGGATCATGGCTGCATCTCCCGTGATGTATCTGTGCGAAGGAGCAGGAGAATCGCTACCACTCCTGAGAGAATGATGAGCCCCTGGAGAATCACTTCAAAAGTCCGTCCTTTCCACATCGCTGCGCCGGCGATTGTGAGTGGTGGTGCTGTTGCAGGCAATGCAGGAATACTCTGCCCCACGGCAACCAAAAAGACAACAAGGAACAGGATCGACATGATGAGCGCACAGGCACTCTTTGCATTCATACGGGTATCTCCTCCTCCTCGCCGCCGGACAGGATGAGGGCGACTAAAAAGAGCACCGCAACAAGTCCTGCACCAACTGTCAGCTCGAGCGCCCCGGCATAGGGAGATGCGAGGACAAAGAAGATGGCAGAGAGGCAGGCACTCGCTATTGCATAAGCGGCGATGGCACGGATGAGGTTTTTATGCAGGACTGCGACAACTGCCATGACGATGGTTGCGACGCCCAATGCGGACAGGATGAAGAGTTCATCGCCGGGCATCACGGATCACCAGTCCTTAAGGATCTGCATTGCCGCAGATGTGCCAGTCCTTCAGGCACTACAACCGGGTCACGGGTTATACAATGGAATATCGGGGCAGCACCCCCGGTAAATCGCAGGTAATCAGGACACGAAAGGATGCGGGAATGCGGATATAATCGTGCAGAGAGCCATGGCAGTCTATCTCTCCACCGGGAATATGTGTGAGTTCCCGTCACCATGAAATGACCGTGAGAGAAAGATTCTGGCATTTTTTATCCGTTTTTCTCTGCGCTCCCAACGATTACTACCCTGTTTTGTGATTGTTTTTAGGGATCTTTCTGCGTTATCCCGCGTAATATCTGGCGTTTTTTTAGTCAGGTGTTTAACAAATGCATCATACCACAGGGGAGAGCATAAATCTTTGGGAGGCAGGTTCTCTGCATACTGGGATTATGCCATGATTACAGCCCAGACTCGCAACACTGGAGTAATCCTCTGTGATAAAAAATAATACAGATGTGGTTTGTTCTTGGTGTGAAAAGTGCTGATAAAAAAGTTTGTCGATTGGGTAACTTTTTTCCTGTTCCAGTCAACCAAAATACTGTAAATAGCGTTGAAGGGTTTTTAATCGATGCGAGATCATCGAAATCCGATGAAGATCTAAAAAAGAATAAAAAAAATTACGTCTTTGCTTCCCCGGTCGCTGCCGGTTTTGGTGGTTTGACATAGGTAATTGTGACGATTTCGACACCTTTTGTTGTCACCGGGGCGGTGTACTGGGTGTCCATCTCAAGGCATTTTGCCGGGCAGGTTTCGACGCAGGAATTGCACACGATGCACCGGAACCGGTCGATCTGCCAGGTCTTTAGTTCCTTATTCAGCAGGATCGCGACCGAGGGGCATTTCCTCTGGCACGTCCCGCAGGAGATGCACTTGCTTGCATCGATCGTCACATGCCCCCGGGAGATCGGGGTCTTTTTTGCGGGTTGGAAGGGATACCGGATAGTCGCAGGGCTGCGGAGTAATGTTATTATTGCGGTTTTTGTCATCTCGAAAAATGCCATCCTTCTCACCTCTCCATGCACCCTATGCAGGGGTCAATCGTCAGGATGATTGCCGGGACATCCGCCAGTTCACAGCCCTGGAGCATCTTCACAAGTGGGGGCACGTTTGTAAGAGTTGGAGTCCTGATCCTGGAGCGTGCGAGGAACTTTGTGCCATTCCCTTTGAGATAATGTACCAGTTCTCCTCTTGGTTGTTCTGACCGGGAGAAATACTCGCCGTTCGGAGCTCCCGTCACCTTCACATCAACGGGACCTTCAGGGATCTTACGAATTGCCTGTTTGATCAGGTCAATCGAGGTGAATAACTCTCGGGCACGGACTGCACAGCGGGCATAACAGTCCCCATCGTTCTCGGTGACCACTTCAACATTGAGCTTCCCGTAGGCAGCGTACCCGGTCTTTCGTATATCGATCGCAACCCCGCTCCCCCGGGCGGTTGGTCCAACGGCGCCGAGATGGTATGCATCCTCTTTGGAGAGGACACCGACATTCTTCAACCGGTGTTTTATTGAATCGTCCTGCAAAAAGACAGTCGATAAATCTTCAATCTCCTTCTGGATAGTGTCGAGATCCGCTGCCATCTGTTCGAGCTTCTCATGGGGGATATCTCTTCTCACCCCGCCGATTTTACAGGAACTCTGGATGACCCTCCCTCCCGTCGTCTGTTCGAGCACATCGAGGATCGATTCCCGGATCCTCCATGCGTTCATGAAGAGGTTCTCAAACCCGATACCATCGGCGAAACAGCCCAGCCAGAGAAGGTGGGAGTGAAGCCTTGAATATTCCGACCAGATCGTGCGGAGGAACTGTGCACGCTCCGGCACCTCGATCTCCATAATCTGTTCGATGCCCTGGCAGTATGTCAGCGAGTGAATGAAACTACAGATCCCGCACGTCCGTTCGACAATATACACATACTCCGGGTATTCCCGTTTCTCTATAAGTCGTTCGAGACCACGGTGGACGTAACCGACAGTGGGAAGTGCTTCAACGACCCGTTCATCCTCAAGGACGAGGTCGAAATGAATGGGCTCGGGCAGTACCGGGTGCTGGGGTCCGAACGGTATGACAATCCGTTTTGTCATGGCTTCTCACCTTTTACGACTGCACCCGCACCGAATGGATACCTGATCGTGGTCTTTATCAGGTTGCCCTTGTAATCGATGTTGATCCCCTTTACCTGGATGCCGAAGAGGTCGTGCATCTCGTTTTCATACACGAACGCTCCCCAGTACATGCCGGAAATACTCGGTACCTCCATCTCGATCGGGATGGTGATGCGGATGTTCTCGAATTTATAATCCTTATCGAAGGAATAGTTGATCTCGTAGAGATCGCCGACCTTTGTCGCGTTTATCTGGACGAGCCGGTATCCTCCACTCCTGAATTGCTCGACCCTGCCGATCAGTTTTCCCACATCAATCGGTGTGGTCGTCTGTTCTTCGATCTTCATACCGTATCACCCACCTTTTTTGCCGCTGTATTCCCTGTAGCATTCATCGCAAGCTTCTTCTTTTCCAGAATGCCCAGTCCTGTTACAACGCCGTCGATGATCGATTCGGGGCGTGCGGCGCAGCCGGGCACATAAACATCCACCGGGATCACCGTATCGATACCGCCGGATACATTGTAACATTCACGGAATACGCCACCGGTGGCGGCACAGATGCCAATAGCTATCACCACTTTTGGGTTGGGGATCTGCTCGTAGAGGTTCTTTACGATCTCCACATTCTGGCTGTTGATCCCACCCGTGATCAGGAACACATCAGCATGCTTGGGATTGCCTGTATTCACGATCCCGAACCGTTCCACATCGTATAACGGGCTCAGGGCGGCGAGCACTTCAATATCGCACCCGTTGCATGACGATGCATCGTAGTGGAGGATCCAGGGGGATTTTGAAAGATAGGTCATAGCCATATCCCTCCCCGGAGGTAATAGAGTGTTGCAAGGTTCACAAGACCAAGTGCACCAGCGATGAGCCAGGCACTTTTCAAGGTCATCTGCCACTTCACACGCGCGAACGTGTTGTCGATGAGGATCTCAAGGAAGTAAGTGATGATGATCGCGGCGATTGCTATTACCGGGTTAAATCCGAAGAAGAGCCAGACCACGCCCAAAATGACGACATACTCGTACCAGTGCGCAATCTCGATCTTTGCAAGGTTCGGTCCTGAAAAGTCGGTCGTAACCCCTTTCACGATCTCCTGGTGTGCATGATGGGAGGTCGAGAGATCGAACGGGGATTTCCTGAGCTTGAGCGTGAGGACCATCAGGTACCCGATAAAGACGCCCGGGAGGAATTCGATGATAGGTATGCCGGAAGCGACAATATCACTGATATTGAAGCTCTTCGTTACAAGGTACATCCCCACGGCGGTAAGGATAATCATCGGTTCATACGCGATGATCTGGATCAGTTCCCGTTCCGCCCCGACATGGGAGTACGGCGAGTTCGAGGCATATGCACCAAGGACGAGGAATATGTGCGAGAGCGTGAATGCGAAGATCACAAGCAAAAAGTCCCCGCCCGAGAAGAACAGGGCTCCGCTGACCGCCATGAACACGAGATAACTGATGACCCAGAAGTTCTGCGAGATTGTCACGACTACAGTCTCTTTCTCGAAGAGCTTCCCTACATCATAGAATGGCTGGAGGATGGGTGGACCAACTCTTCCCTGCATCCGTGCGGTCACCTTACGGTCAATCCCTGCAACAAGCCCGCCGATAATGGGGGCAAGGAGGATATAGATTACTGCGTTGACAATTGAGATCACAGGACCACCCCCGCGGTTAGGATCGCAGCAAAGATGATGATGCCGAGACAGAGTGCGGTTCCCAGCATGAACAGTTTCGCCTCACCGAAATAGTCCTTCAGGTAATAGTTCCCCATGGTCGTGTCACGAACAGTGCCCATCGCCCCGGTGAATTGCATTGTGGGCGAAGTGGTCATGCCGCTCATGTACGGACCGACAAATTTCTGGTCTTTTCTATAGAACAACATCGAGAACGGCATGATCATGAGAAGGAAGAGCATCATCGCCATTATGGTAACGTTTGCCTGCGCGAGTTGGGCTGTCTGCCCGTAAATATTGAAGATGAACGGCTCAATGAGAACCGATGAGATGAGGGGGAAGATCAGGCAGACAACTACCGTGAGCCCGGCGAGGATATAGAGAACCGCCCATTTCTCCTTTCTCACCGTATCCTCAACCCGCTCCATCACCTGCGGGACGGAGATGATCTTTCCCATCCACTTCGCCCAGAAGAAGACGGTGATAGAACCACCGAAGGCAAGGATGGCGACGAACAGCAACCCGAGGGGAGCGACGATGAACGCCTCGATCGCCGCCCACTTGGTGATCAGCATACCGAACGGGGCTAAAAACATCCCTGCGATGCCGATGAACATCATGACCGCGATCTTGGGCATCCGGACGATGAGTCCCGACATGTCGTCGATGTCCCTGCTCCCGATCCGGTTCTCGACTGTCCCGACACAGAGGAACAGGAGCGATTTTGCAATCGAGTGGAAGATGATTAGGAGTATCGCCGCCCACATGAGTTTATACGTCCCGATACCGGCACAAGCAACGATCAAACCGAGGTTTGCGATGGTTGAATACGCGAGGACCTTTTTCGCGTTTGATTGTGATATTGCGATTGATGAAGCAAGAAGGAACGTACACCCCCCGACAAGCGCTATGAGGAATCCTTCAAGACTTCCGGCAAGCACAGGGGAGAACCGGACGATAATATAGACACCGGCTTTTACCATCGTGCTCGAGTGGAGCAGGGCGGAGACCGGGGTCGGTGCGACCATTGCGCCGACAAGCCATGAGGAGAATGGCATCAGGGCGGCTTTTGTGATACCGGCAAAGCAGATGAGGACCGCAGGCACGAGGGCTATCGCCTGGCCGGACATGATGAGGGTGTTAAGTTCCAGGAGTTTCCCAGATGGGTTGATGATGCCGATATAGATGATGGCGATCATGAACGCAATGCCGCCAAGAAGGTTCATGGCAAGCGCGAGGAACGCGTTATTGGTTGCCTCAGGTGACTGGGAGTACCCGATCAGGATGAACGAACAGATCGTCGTTATCTCCCAGAAGAAGAAGACCCAGAGGAGGTTATTGGAGAAGACAAGCCCGAACATTGCCGAGAGGAAGACAAACAGGGTGAAAAAGAAAATATTTTTCCGATCTTTTATCTCCGGGTGCCGGGTGTGGTACGTCTCCATGTAGCCCGTTGCGTAGACGACGATCAGGCTCCCGATGATGCCGATGATCAGCGCCATAATGATCGAGAACTGGTCTATAAAGAGGTTGTTTACCGGTTCCATGCCATGAACGAGATACGTCTCAAAAAAGACAAGCAGCCCGGCTTGTATGAGGACGAGTGCAACGGTAATAATCTTCCGGTATTTTATACCAAGATACAGAAGGAAGACGGCGAGCAGGAGCTCGATAATATACATGACATTGCTGGCTGGCTCGAATGGGAATGGATACAGGATTGTATTCTTGTTAAAACAGGTCACAAGGAGCCAGAGAGATGTGACACCGATAGCAATTGCCGAGAGAATTACAATGATATTCCGTAATTTCTCTTTACGGATAAAAAGCATCAAAATGGCAATGATTACAGGAAATCCTATCAGAAACAACAGTTCATTCATTCAGCCACCCTCATCATATTTGGCGGTTTATCATAATTAATCATTTTCAATTATTCTCCGATGCGGGGAATATCCATACCTCCGACGATTCTCGTTGGATAAACTCAACCTGATCATACCTGATCATATAAAAGAAAACGAACACCAGTGGATATCTGCAATACCTATGTTTCATTTACTTATGCATAGAGACCAACGAAACCTCACCTTATATGTTCATTCACACTAACCTGATCCATTATGAAACGTGCGAAGCCTGGCACCCCCACCATATCTTCGAAAAAAGCCCGGGCAGATTTTCTCTTCTCTCACCCCTCCCGGGCGGATCACTTCACTGAATCAGTCATCCGGGAGATGACCCGGCTTGCCATAAAATACAACGCGATCAACCTCGCACAGGGGTTCCCCGATTTTCCCTGCCCGGTTGAGCTCAAGGAAGCCGCGTGCGACGCAGTGCGGGCTGACTGTAACCAGTATGCGATCACGTGGGGGGCGGCAAATCTCCGGGAAGCCCTCGCCCGCCGGGTAAAAGAATACAACGGGATGTCGTTCAATCCCGAAACTGAGATCACGGTGACGTGCGGTTCAACTGAGGCGATGATGGCATCGATGCTTGCGCTCATCCAGCCGGGCGATGAAGTGATCGTGCCGGAACCGTTTTACGAGAATTACGGTCCCGATGCGCAGATCTCGGGAGCGGTGCCTAGGTATGTCTCCCTTGGTGACGACTTTTCCATCGATGAAGAGGCATGGAAATCTGCGTTCACGACGAAAAGCCGGGCGATCATCTTAAACACACCCAACAACCCTACGGGAAAGGTCTTCTCAAAAAAAGAACTCGCATTTCTCGCTGACCTCTGCATCGATCATGATGTGATTGCGATCACGGACGAGATCTACGAACATATCCTCTACGACGGAAAAAAGCATGTCTCCATTGGTTTACTCGATGGCATGCAGGACCGGACCATCACCCTCGGGAGTTTTTCGAAGACCTACAGCGTCACCGGCTGGCGTGTCGGATATGCGCTCGCTGCAGAACCGCTGACTTCACGGATCCGGAAGATCCACGACTTTTTAACCGTCGGTGCACCGGCTCCCTTGCAG
Source organism: uncultured Methanoregula sp. (assembly GCA_963676405.2). Classification (GTDB taxonomy): domain Archaea; phylum Halobacteriota; class Methanomicrobia; order Methanomicrobiales; family Methanospirillaceae; genus Methanoregula. The sequence goes on along the minus strand of CAXXQB010000016.1, from coordinate 7,898 downwards.
CAGGCATGCGTTGCCGCACTCATGCTACCCAAATCATATTACCTCAAACTGGCGGAGGAGTATGACGGTAAAAGAAGGATTCTCTATTCCGGGCTCCGCAAGGCAGGTTTTGCCTGTGAACTTCCTGAAGGGGCATATTATATCTTCACGGATATTTCCGGTTTTGGTATGACTGATACGGAGTTCGCCCGGTTCCTTGTGGAGAAGATTGGCGTGGCAGCGGTCCCGGGCAGTTCGTTCTATCATACCGGGGGAGAGACAAAACTCCGGTTTACCTTCTCGAAAAAGGATGAGACGTTACATGATGCCTGCAAGCGGCTGGAGAGACTGGACGAGCTGGTGAAGAATTCCTGACCGTGGCATCAACATCGCCCCGGTGGTCTGGCCCCCTATCTCACTCTCCTGGTGTATCCCTATTTTTCAGATGAGCACGGGGAGTGCGGAGAGAATAATGCACACGCTAACCGGTACAACAAGATTGTCATCAATTGGGGAGAAGAGTTCAATGAACCCGGCGATGACCGAAACCACAACTGCTCCCGGTACTGTAAGAAACGGCAGAAGGACAAGGACAGTGACCAGAATCCCGGTAAACGTCCCCTCCCATGACTTGCCATTGTAGATCCGTGTTTTGCCATAGCGTGTTCCGACAAGGGTGGTGACACTATCCAGAACTGCGATGGTGACAAGCGCGGGAATAACGACTGGTGCAGGAAAGAGAATGACACAGGTAAGAGCACTCACGGCAAAAAAGAATGCCCCCTTACCCGGCAGGGGATCGCACCGGTCCCCGTAATTAACAAGAGGTGAGAAGACCGGAATTTTGTAGCCCCGCAGGATAAGGTCAACAAGGACAATTCCGATAAAAAGACCACCGGCAAGGATTGCGAGCACCAGGGAGTGATCGATAACCATAACCATCCCCGCGATAGCCAACCCGAAGATCAGGTGGATTAGTTTCCTTACGATCTCCTGCATCGATTGACAATATGCATGGGAGAGGATAAAATCCTCTGTTTCTCCCTCGTCATTGTGAATACCCGTCGGTCAGATGTATTGGGCCCTTTATAGTCCGCGAGTTACAGAAACCCCGTGCCGGCAAGATAAATTCCGGTGATACCGGGTAGTGGGAGACTAATGTTGATGATATTGAAATGACAAAAATACCGGGTCTTCATTCACCGTATGGACTTTCCCGAACCATGCGCATGCTCGCCCGGCACCCACCTGCCGCCATCCTTTGTCAGCTCTTTCTTCCAGATCGGCACTCCTGCTTTTATCGCCTCAATGATGAAGCGTGAGCCTTCATACGCATCCTTACGATGGCCCGCACTCACAACGATGATAAGAATATTTTCACCGACAGCGAGCCGCCCGATACGGTGAACGATGTCAACGGAACAGAGGTTGTGAAGAGTCTTTGCCTCCCCTGCGATCTTTTCGAGCTCTTTTACTGCGACTTCTTCGTAGGCTTCGAGTTCCATTTCCCGGATGTCATCATCCCGCACGATGCCGTCAAATACGACAACCGCACCCACATCACGCTTTTTTGCTGCGTTGATCAACTGCCCGATATCAATGTCTTCCTTCTGGATGGCGATCATGTTTCCTCCTCAAAAGATCCTACCCGCCCGCAACCGGCGGGAACACGGCGATCTCATCGCCATCGCTGATCATGGTTTTTCCTGCATCCGCACAATCGATACGTCGCCCGTTCTTCATCAGGATCACGAACTCGCGGAACGCTCCGTTTGTATCGAAGATTGCATCGTACCCTCCCCGGTTCTTATCAGCGATCTTTTTTATCAGGTCAATAAAACTGGTTCCCGGGGTGGCATCCGTGACTATATCTGTACCGAACAACTCGCGGAACCGTGCAAAAAATCGGACTTTGACGGTCATTTTTTCTTCCTCTTTTTAATTGTTGCATCACCGCACGCTGCACAGTGCGGGTTTTTCTCCAGTGCGATCTCCTCCGCGTGCGCCTGCATCCCGTCCCAGATAAAGAGCCGGTTTGTAAGAAGTTCCCCGCTGCCCAGCACGTACTTAAGCACTTCGGTTGCCTGGACCATCCCAATAAACCCCGGCGTCACCCCGACAACAGGGAACACTTCCTGCGGGGGGGCGTGGGGAAAGATACATCGCAGGCATGCAGTTTTATGGGGGATTATTGTGGTTGCCTGCCCGTAAAAACCCCGTATGCCGCCGTGGAACAGGGGAATATTCTTTTCGATTGAGATATCGTTCAAGAGATATCGGGTCGGGTAGTTGTCCATCGCATCGACAATCCCGTCTGCGTTCCCGATGAGCGTCCCGGCATTCGATGCATCGATGGTCGCATCGATCACCTTCACGGTAATGTCCGGGTTTGTCGCCATCAGTTTCTCTTCAGCCGACGCGGTCTTCTTCCGCCCGATGTCCCGGTCGTAGTGGAGGATCTGCCGGTTCAGGTTGGACTGGTCCACCACATCTTTATCCACTACTGTGAGGGTACCGATCCCAGCAACGGCGAGATAGAGCGCGATCGGTGAACCGAGCCCCCCGGCACCGGCGATAAAGATATGTGCCTTTTTCAGCCGTTCTTGTCCGTCGTCACCGAACAGCAGCATCTGCCGCTTATACCGTTCGCGTTCCCGTTCAGATAACATCATGCACCTTCATCATATTATACCGGATTACCGGGTCAATGTTCGCACACCGGTTCGTCATGCTCGTGGGTGTGCGGAGTGGTTTCCTGCCACAGTTCCAACCCGTGCTTCACCCGGTAATCATTGATCGCTTTGTGGATTCCTTCTTCCGCGAGCACCGAGCAGTGCATCTTGATTGGCGGCAGGCCGTCAAGCGCCTCAGCCACCGCCTTGTTGGAGAGCAGCCACGCATCTTCCAGCGTCTTTCCCCGGACAAGTTCCGTTGCCATCGAACTCGATGCGATTGCCGCCCCGCACCCGAAGGTCTTGAACTTTGCATCGACGATGATGTTATTCTCGATCTTTAAGAAGATCTTCATGATATCGCCGCAGACCGGGTTCCCCACCTCACCGACACCATCCGGGTTCTCGATCTCGCCCACGTTCCGCGGGTTCTTGAAATGGTCCATCACCGTTTCGCTATACATTACACCCTCCGTCTTTTCCGGTTCTCTTTTTTTGGTAAAGGGGAGACATCTCCCTGAGGCGTGATACAACCTTCGGTAACACCTCAAGTACCGTATCCACATCCTCATCGGTATTCACATCGCCGAGCGTCAGGCGCAACGAGCCATGCGAGACTTCGACAGGAAGCCCGGTGGCAAGGAGGACGTGCGAGGGTTCCAGTGAGCCCGATGTGCATGCGCTCCCTGTGGATGCACAGATGCCCTCGTCATCCAGCCAGAGGAGCATCGACTCCCCTTCGATAAATTCGAAGCTCACGTTGAAGTTCCCCGGTAGGCGTTTCTCCGGGTGTCCGTTGAGCCGGGTGTGGGGAATTTTTTCAAGGACGGTTATTATCAGCCGGTCCCGCATCGCTTGGATCTTCCGGTTGTGTCCCGGAATGTCAGCAGTCGCGAGCCCGATCGCTTTTCCCATACCAACAATACCGGCGAGGTTTTCTGTACCTGCACGTCTCTTTCTTTCCTGACCGCCGCCATGGATCAGGTTCTGGATTCGTACTCCTTTTTTAATATAGAGCGCCCCGGCACCTTTCGGACCATAGAACTTGTGGGCAGAGAGCGAGAGCAGGTCGATGTTCTGCGCCTTCACATCAATCGGGACATTCCCGATTGCCTGCACCGCATCAGTATGGAAATATGCCTTGTGTTTCCGGGCGACTGCCCCGAGTTCTGCAATGGGCTCGATCGTGCCGATCTCGTTGTTCGCGTACATGATGGAGATGAGGATTGTCTTATCCGTAATTGCCTTTTCGAGTTCCGCAGGATCGACGAGCCCATATTGATCGACCGGAAGATACGTGACCACGAACCCCTCCTTTTCGAGGAACTGGCAGGTATGGAGCACGGCATGGTGTTCGATTTGTGAGGTGATGATATGGTTGCCCCGTTTCCGGTTCGCCCACGCAACGCCTTTTATCGCCCAGTTGTCTGATTCGCTACCCCCCGAAGTAAAATAAATTTCGTCCGGGTCGGCGCCAAGGGCTTTTGCTACCTGTGCCCGTGCTGCATCGACTGCGTTTTTTGATTCGTGAGCAATCCCATAGATGGAAGAGGGGTTGCCAAAATGTTCGGTGAAATACGGGAGCATAGCATCCACGACCTCTTTTTTGGTATAGGTTGTGGCTGAGTGATCCATGTAGATTATGCGCTTTTCTCCCATGCGGGCACCTCTTGTAGCTGAATATGTGCGTCACGCTGAATTATTCTTTTGTCAACGCCCGATTGCCGTTACCCATTTCACACGGTAGATCTTCCCTGTGATTCCGCGTATATGATCACGGGAAGATACAGTTCCGGCACAGACCAAAAGCCATTCAAAGTTCCGGCACCAATACTAATTCACAATTGTGAATACACAGTATTATGTCACAATTGTGATAACTTAAACGTTGTGATGTTATGGAAGCCCCGTGTCAGAAAATAGTCTGGGATGTGTTGCCTGCGATCCGTGCAGCCATCGCCGTTGAACTTGTCCGGTGCGGTGTGTCCCAGGTGGAGGCGTCCCGGATGCTTGAGATTGCTCCCTCTGCTGTATCCCAGTACCTCTCCGGCAAACGCGGGTACCGTATCGAGTTCGAAAACGATGTGAAGCACTCGATAGAACTGCTCGCACGGGATTTGCAGGCAGGGAGGAAGATCAACCTCGTCCAGCGTACTTGTGATATCTGCAAACAGCTGCGTGAAGGTGACGAGGGTTGTGTCAGCACACCGACAGAGCGGTGCGGTAGTTAATCATCAGGTTGTTGTGTAACGTCGTTTCCATTTTTTTAGACATTGAGCATTGTTATGGATATATCAGCCAAACGAGATCTCGTCACACAGATGATAGCAGGGAAAGGATCGGTACTCGTTGCTTTCTCCGGAGGTGTTGACAGCAGTCTCCTTGCCGTTCTCGCCAGTAATACGCTCGGGGTGGGATGCCGTTGCGTGCTTCTCGACAGTCCGGTGGTGCCGCGTGCGGCAATAGCAGAGGCAGAAGAGATAGCCCGCCGGTATGAACTCAATCTCAAGATCATCCCCTTATGTGTCATGGATGATAACAGGTTCCGGGCAAACCCGGCGGATCGTTGTTACTGGTGCAAGAAGAATTCGGCAACGGTGCTGAAAACCCGGGCTCGCGAACTGGAGTTTACCTGTATCGCCGATGGCATGAATGTCTCGGACACAGGAGAGCACCGACCGGGTCTTGCGGCGACAACGGAAGAAGGGATCTGGCACCCATTCATTGAAGCGGGTGTTACAAAGGAAGAGATCCGGGCAATCGCACATGAGATGGGTCTGACCTTCTGGGACAAGCCATCCGCTGCCTGTCTCTCCTCGCGCATCCCGTACGGTGATGAGATCACACCGGAAAAACTCCGCATGGTCGAGAAGGCGGAGGCGTTCCTGCATGAAGCCGGTTTTTCGCAGGTACGGGTTCGCGTGCACGGAAACGTTGCCCGGATCGAATTGCCTAAAGGGGAGATGCACCGAATACTTTCTACGCGTCACGATGTGGCAACAGCATTGAAATCGATTGGTTTTTCGTACGTGACGCTCGATATCGAGGGGTACCGGTCGGGGAGCATGGACGAGGTGTTATGAAAACGGATGAGGCATCCCATGAGGGTGGGATACAAAGACGGGATCGAAAGCATGTACCGGGGAAGATGTCCCGTACCATGCCCTGCCTGAAAGTTGAAGGGGATTCATGTGAGAAGATACCTCACGAGGTTGTAGAGGAACTCCCGATCGCGGTCTTTGTCAACGGGCGGCATGCGATGACAGCGATGATGAGCCCGGTCGATCTGGAGGATTTTGTTACCGGGGTACCTCTTTACCGAACAGATCGTGAAAGGTGTGGATGATATTGAGTCTATCAAGATCGAGCAGAACCGGATAAGCGTAATCACAAAAAACCTGTTCAAGGTTCTCGGACCAAAAAAGACAATCCTCTCCGGCTGTGGAGGGAGCACGTCCTTTATTGATCCTGGAAAACTCCCGAAGATCCACTCCACGTTCACCATAAGCACGAATGCAATCCGTGTGGCGCAGCGATCGCTTCCTGATTCGGATCTTCACAAGGCCACCGGAGGTATCCACATGGTGGCGCTCCTCGACCATGAAAAAGTGCTGATAGTGGCAGAAGATATCGGGCGCCATAACGCGGTTGACCGGGTGATCGGCTTTGGGCTCCGCCATCACCTGGACTTTTCCCAGACATACATGATCTCGTCTGGCAGGATCTCGTCGGAGATGGTGCGCAAGTGCCTGATGGCAAACATTCCTGTCATCGTCTCCCGTAGCGCAACGACGACACTAGCCGTGCAGATTGCAGGAGAGACCGGGCTCACCGTGATTGCGTTTGCACGCGGCGGGAAGATGAACATCTACACGCACCCGGAACGCATCGTCGATGACACGGCTGCCTGACCCGGTTCATCGATCCAGTGAGTGCAGGATCCGGCATACCTGGCAGAGATCCGCGCTGCATGGATCGCCGCACTCCTGGCAGCGCCGAATCGGTTCTGATACATGTGCACTCGCACAATACCGTTTGATCTTCTTTTTCGTTTCAATCAGGTGAAGCATCGTGCCGGGATGCCGGTATTCGAGTTTTGTAAGCATCCTCCGGACCTCAGCCCGCAGGGCAAACCGGGTATAAGGGCATTCGGGAAGCACTTTCCATGCATTGTTGACCATAAGATAGATTGCAATCTCTTTTTCCGGGGTAAGGGAGAGCGGTTTGATCCGCGGGATAAAGCATGGGATCTCTTGTGCGGCATCACGTACGAGCCGGGGGAGGTCCCCCCGGAGTGTGTTCATAAGAACCGACTGTGCCTCATCGTCGAGGTTATGCCCAGTGGCGATCTTTGTCGCACCATATCGTTCCGCTGCGACGGCAAGCGCTTTTTTCCTGAGGATACCGCAGACCGTGCATGCCTCCCGTTCCCGCCTGACAAGAAAGGTATCCAGGTTGTTGCCAAACAGATCCTGGAAAGTAACCGTATGATGTTTGATCCCCAAAGCAGCGGTCAACTCATCCGCTGCCCGGACTGTCTCGTCCCGGTATCCCGCGATCCCTTCATCGATCGTGATGGCGACAAGGTGCACATTCTCCCACGCGGGCAACAGACGGGAGAGGACGAGGATGAGCGAGGTGCTATCCTTACCGCCGCTCAGGGCAAGGGCTATCGTGTCCCCGGGGTTTATCATATTCTCGTTTCGGATCGTGGTGGCAACCCGATCTTCAAAAAACCCGGAAAAATGGGTGGCACAGAAGTAACGGTCAGGCTCACGGAACCGGGCTACTGCCGGCTCACCGCAAAAGTCACAACCCATTAATCCCGTTCGTATTTGGTTGCCACTCACTTTTTATCCCCCGTGGGCGACCCGGACGATCCGGATCTCATCGTTTCCGGACACGATCGCATCTTCCGGCACAAGCCGCCCGTTCACCGATACAATCACCTCAATGGGGTTGATGCCAAGTTCCAAGAGCACCTGCTCGATAGTAATGGGTGCGGGATCAATGGTTCGCCCGCTGTTGTCAGGAAGGATAATGTTCATCAGGACAGGTAAGATTTGGGAGTGTGCAGAAATAAACATCCCTGTGGGGCTGCTCTTGCGGCATATGCGAAAGACACAACGATATTAAAAAAAGAACGCGAGTACTAGGATACAGGGAGTATGCCGCGTGAAGGGTGCATCGGATATTCAGGATGAAATTCTTCGGTTAAAGGAGGAGAGGCACGCGATTATTCTCGCG
>CAXXQB010000015.1:0-33056 GCA_963676405.2 uncultured Methanoregula sp. | reverse complement strand
GTGCCGCCGGGACACTTAATATCGAGTATTTAATATCCCGTGGATCCAACAAAACGCTTGGCAAACGATGAAAGACACCGGGTCAGGACTGTACCGGCTGGTATCGCCGAATCTCGCCGGTTGCGACCAGTTTCCCCTCTTCCAGCACCGATACCGCCCCGTGCCCCCCGCAGATGAGACAGCGCCTGCCGGTATCAGACGAACTTTTGTCCGTCTGTGCGGCAAGTTCCAGTAACGCCCGACGTTCCTTTTTTGCAAGTTCACTATCCACATTAACGGACGTGACGAGAAACGCGGCAAGGGAACTATAGGTAGCCCGTTCCGCGGTCAGGCTCGCAAAATTGATCACACTGTCTGCGGCAAACAGGAGCCCGCGTTCTTCGGAATAGAGAAAGATCTGTCCATAGGTATGTCCGCCCAACCCGTCCAGCACTTCAAGTGTCAGATCCCCGATCCGTACCGTGCCCAGACAGGGGAAGATGCCCCGGGCTCTTCCATCCGGACCGGAAAAACACTCGATCCGGGATGATGCAGAAAACTGCGAAAACAGATTGATCATCTTCGTATAGAACGCTTCAAGGACAGAGTGCTCACTGCGGGAACCGTACGCACGGTTGTTCGTCTGGATGATTGCAAGCGTTCCTTCGTGCATCAGTGCCGGTGCATCAAAAAATCCGCCGGCACCGCAGTGGTCCGCATCGGCATGGGTGAGGACGAGTCTTTTAAACCGGCCCTTGTCCCCAAGACCGCACGAGGTAAGCATGGCCATGACATCCCGGTGATAGATGCCATAACCGGTATCGATCATCAGGGATTCATCAACGGTATTTAACACAAAAATATTTCCTCCACAGGGGAGCTGGAAACAGTAGAGATCGACAGAATCCGAAACCGGGAATTTCTGGATGTCGGCATAGAAATGTTCCCCGGTCGTCGCCTTCATCGTCCGTCCTGTGGCAAGCACGGAATCAAACACCTGCCGGGGATCATTGCCCCGGTCCATCAGTTCCTGCACGATATGGTTCGTTCCCGCAAGAAACGAGAGCAGGAACTCATCTTCGGATTCGCCAATAACTCCACGAACCTCCTGCGCGAACCGGACATAGAAAACGGTGTCGTCAAGGTGCTTGCCTGTCGTATCGTATTCGAGAATCTCGAGCCGGTACCGTGACTTGAGCGCCTCGAGCAACCGGTCGATCGCTGCTGTCTCCTCAAGGTTCAGGCTGACCGTCAGCCGGTCCGGGTGCCTGCCGGCATCATCAAAATCAATAAACGCGATGTTTGCACCGGCAGATGTAGTGAAATCGAGAAATTCACAGAGTGCACCAGCCCGGTGGGGCATGTACACGTAGAACTTTAAAAAATTCAGGGACTTTAACGAGGTCTGGAGATACCCCAGCGCTGAAAGGTCGTGGGTGATGTGATCATAAGCGGCTTCCGTTGCCGTCACTTCAAAAAAAACTGTGCAGGGATCGATGCGCCGGTCGAACTGGATCCGGTTGATGTTTCCCTCATATTTTTTGATTATGCCCGCAGTGCGCTGCAGGGTACCAGGATCGTCTGGCATACGAGCGATAAAAGAGTATTTTTTCACAAATATGCACCAGCTTGATTTTACAATGTTGTTCGTGTTTTTCGAAATATGTTATGGTCAGGAAGGCTTTGCACCTAAACCCCCATTCTGCACCTAAAGTAGTTTAAGGAGGATACTTAAAGTGCGAAGCCGGTCAGGATTAGTGAACAACTGCACATGCACGGGAAGAACAGGGAGATTATACAGGTTTTGTAACCGGGAAAACAAAATGAAAAATTTATGAGTTCTTTCTTCCCGTTGTCCAGATAATGGCGATAGCACCGGCGATGCCGGTAATCGCACAGATGGGAGAGAGGGGAATATTTGTGGGCGCCGGGGAGGTTGTCACTGGTGCCGGTGCTGGGGTTGTCAGTACGGGTATGGCCGTCGTTCCAATCTGGGTGAGGTTTGTCTGGGCCGTGGTCGGGATTGTGACCGTGAGACTTTGATTGAGTCCGCTCTTCATCGAGGGGTTACTGACGATCACACGGTACTGTCCCGGTGGCATATCGACATGGAACCCGTACTGGAAGTACCCTGTGGTACTGACCGGAGATACGAATGTATGTACAATGTTTCCGGATGGATCGGTGATATCAATTTTCACGTAACTGACTCCTTTTTCCGCAAATCCAGTCAGCTGGATGTAATCTCCGGGAGCGACCGGGTTCTGGGATGCGATTACATAGAATTCAGGCCGTTTCAGCATAACAGGTATGACCGAACTGATCTCCGGGTGGTTACGGTCGTACGCGGTAACGGTGTACCGGGCAGTCTGGAGGAGATTACTCCCCTTCATCCGGCTCGTGTCCCAGGCAAATGACCAATAGTTGTTTGTACTCACATCGATCGTATTACCGGATCCCACAGCACCGGTTGCATCATACAGCGGGACGCCGGCATCCGGAAGCCCGGGACCCGTGATTTTAAGGACCGTTACATTCCCTGCAGTATTTGTTCCGTCAAAGTAGACGGTGTCACCGATATAGCTATCACCTGCAAAACGGTATGTGATGCTAACTGTCCCGTTCGCTGCTGATACTATGCCCGTCATACACATGACGAGCGTGAGCATGAAAAATACTGGTAAAACAAGTTTTGTACGATGTGCCTGCATATTTCCTCTCGCAATAAGAAGAATATCATTCGAAGGGAATAAATATTTTCATTCACTTATGGAAAAAAACTGTATAAAACCATTTTTACATAATTTCTGCGCGATATTGGCCGTTCTTACCCCATAACGAAAGTATATCTATTTTTACAGGGCTATTCTTATCTGGAGGGAATAAAAATGACCGACGTTGAGTTGGCCAAAAAAACCGGCGACGATCTGCTGAAAAACAAGATCGCGGGAATCCAGAATACATTTTCCTATGAGGAGACCGCCTACCATCTTCCGGTCTCGTTTGCCCTTACGGGCATCGCAGTCCATGACCGTGCAACAGCACTGGACGTTTTTGCCAGGATGAATAATAACCCGCTCATCGCGTCCGAGTGTCTTCTCGCGGAAAAAAACGGCGACTCTCGGCAGGGAACCGGCTCCGTACACCGGCTTTGTCGGTGATACGGTGCTACGGAAACTCGGGTACTCGCTTGTTGACGGCAGCATCCTCGGGCTCGCTCTCGTTATCGGCACTCCAGAGAGTACCGACAGTGCGGCGGCAATCTGTCGCGAGCTCCAGGAAAAATACATGCTCACGTTTCTCTCCGGGGGTGTCATCCCGTCCCTTTTACATGGCGGTGTGAAACTCGGGCTCGAGTACCGTCTCGTTCCTCTCGGTTCAACCCCCTCGTATGGTGTCCATTTTGTCGATATCATTGCACGGGTGGCGATGATGTTTGGCGGAGTAACCCCGGGCGATGCGGCACGGTTGCTGAAATATGCCGCCGAACGCGCAAAGGCGATCGTGATCGTGTTTCCGGGACTCTCTTCCGAAGATATTGCCTTGGTCGATGCAATGCGGGTCTTGGACTTCCCCATCCTTTCACTGGGGGATTACGAAGGGTGGTGCATGGATACCCGCCACTTCAAATGATGTTGTGAAAAAAGGCATGGAGAAGAAAGGCATCCGTGTCAACGTTACCGCTATTCCCATCCCCATGGGCTGCTCCCCGGCATTTGAGGGCAAGAGCATACGAAAAGAAGAGATGTATGCAGAGTTTGGCGGCGGGAGATCGCCGGCTTTCGAACTGTTACGTATGCGTAATCCCCATGAGATAACCGACGGTAAGGTAACCGTGATCGGACCAGAGATTGATTCAATAAAAGAGGGGTCGGCAAACCCACTCGGAATAATCATCGAAGTTTCCGGTAAAATGATGAAAAAAGATTACGAGCCGGTGCTTGAACGCCGTATCCATAATTTTGTCAATTACGGTGAAGGGGTCATGGCATGTCGCCCAGCGCGATCTTATCTGGGTGCGGATCTCAAAAGAAGCGGTGGCAAAAGGGGTGAAGATCGAGCATATAGGAAAACTTCTCGCAAGCAAATTCCGGATGGATTTCCCCCAGCTCCTTGATGCAGTTGCAGTCACGCTGATCACAGATAAGGACAAAGTGCTTGCGGCAAAGAAAGAAGCAGAGAAAGTGTATGATGAACGGGATGCCCGTATCAGGGGGATGAAGGACAGCGAGGTTAACACCTATTATTCCTGCACGCTCTGCCAGACGTTTGCGCCCAACCATGTCTGTGTCATAACGCCTGAGCGTCCTGCTCTCTGCGGGGCGATCAGCTGGCTTGACGGGAAAATTGCTTTTGAGATCTCACCCTCCGGTGCAAACCAGCCGATTGAGAAAGGTTCGGTGATCAATGCACAGAACGGGGAGTTCGACGGGGTGAACCGGTTCGTCAAGAAGGCAAGCCACGGGGAGATCGATCGCTGTTCGCTCTATTCCGTGATGGAATATCCCATGACCTGTTGCGGGTGCTTTGAGTGCATTGCCCTCATGCTCCCGGAAGTGAACGGGATTATGGTGGTGAACCGGGAATTTAAAGGGGTAACCCCCTCCGGTATGACGTTTTCCACTCTTGCCGGTACGATTGGAGGCGGGGCGCAGACGCCAGGATTTGCCGGCATTTCAAAGAACTATATCCTCTCTGACCGGTTTTTGCAGGGCGATGGAGGGATTGAGCGGCTGGTCTGGCTCCCGGCACAGGTAAAAGACGAACTCAAACCCCGGCTCATCCCGTTACTTAAAGAGAGAGGACATGCGGATCTTTTCGACAAGATCGCGGATGAAACGAACGCGACGACGATTGAGGAGCTGACCGTGTTCCTTGAAAAAGTGAACCATCCGGCGCTCGCCATGAAACCGCTGGTGTGAGTGTGTCTCATGGCGCTTGACGCAACATTTGACTGGACTGCAACCGTCGGGGAAGTCGTCCTTGGGGCAACGAAAGCAGATGGGGGGACCCGTTCGGTCTCCTACCGGATCGGCGGTGGTACGACACTCCCGTTTCTCGAAACCAGTGCGCCATCGGCGTCTCCGCTCATTGCCTTTGAGATCTGTGATGATCCCCGGTCATGGTCACCGGTTGTGAGGGACTACTGCGGGGATATGGTCCATGACCCTGCTCTGTGGGCTCATGCAGCAGAGTCCGGATACGGCGCTGACATGATCCGGCTCAACCTGACAAGCACAAAAGAGCGCAATTTTTCTGATATCGCTACGCTTAAAGAAACCGTGGAATCTGTACTTTCTGCGACGAGCCTGCCTCTTATTATTGAAGGGAGCAACGAGCCGAAGATCGACAGTGATGTATTCCAGGCCTGCGGGGAAGCCGGTCAAGGCGAACGACTGCTTCTCGGCACCGCAGAGGCAAGTAGGTACAGGAGCATCGCGGCGGCGGCACTTGCCTATAACCATTCCGTGATTGCCCAGTCCCCCATCGATATTAATCTCGCAAAACAGTTGAACATCCTCCTGCGGGAGATTGGGGTATCACGGGACCATATTGTCATTGACCCTTATACCGGTGCTCTTGGGTATGGTTTTGAATATTCCTATTCCGCACTGGAACGGATCCGGTTCTCTGCCTTAAAAGGGGATGCCGACCTCGCGATGCCAATGATCTGTGCACCGGCAGATTCGCTGACCATAAAAGAGGTGCGGGAGGCACAAGGCGAATCCGCGAACGATATGGCAGTCCGGTGGGAAGTGTATACAAGCATCGCGGCGGCAGTTGCCGGTGCCGAGATCATCTGCGTCCGTCACCCGCGTTCCGTTGAAGTGCTTAAGGCAGCATTTGCCGGGCTCAAAACACGGTCAGCTGGCGCGGGGGGTGTGACAGGATGGCGCTCAAGGCACTCGACATCTACAAGTTGCTGCCCAAAAAGAACTGCAAGGAATGTGGGGATCCAACCTGTCTCACCTTTGCGATGAAACTTGCCGGGGGAAAGGCGGATGTCGATCTCTGCCCGTACCTGGACGAGCAGGCGAAATCCGTTCTCGGTGCGACCACGCGCCCGCCGATCCGGCTCGTGAAGATTGGTGTCGGGGAACGGACGTTTGGTGTAGGCGAAGAGTCGGTATTGTACCGGCACGAGAAAACCTTCTATCACCCGCCGGGGATCCTCTTTAAGGTATCAGATACAGAAACACCTGAAGAGATTACAAAAACAACCGTTCGCGTGCGGGATGAAACGTTCACCCGGGTCGGCACAGATCTCCGGTTTAACGGCATCGCCATTGAAAATACGAGCGGTTCTGCCGAAACATTCGCCCGGGCTGTTGCAACGGTTGAAGAGTCTGCCGATCTGCCACTTGTCCTTATCGCAAAAACCACCGAAGCGCTCGCTCGTGCACTTGTGCAGGTGGGGAGTTATCGCCCCCTGATACATGCAGCAACGACGGATAACTTCAAAGAGATGTGTGCACTCGCCAAAAAACACGGGTGCCCGATGGTCATCAAAGCAGAAAGTCTTGATACACTCGCACGTCTCGCAAAAGACTGCGCTGCAGAAGGTGCACAGAAACTTGTCATGGACCTCTCCCCCCGTACCCTTGGTGATTTTCTTTTCCGGTCCACTGCCATCCGTCAGCTCGCGATCACAAGAAAAGTCCCTGAACTCGGGTACCCGGTCTTTTATGACACGACAACAACCGGTATGCCGGATGCAGCGATTGCCCTTGGCATTGCGAAATATGCTTCAGTGATTGTGACTGCCCCCCTTTCGCCGGCATCATCAAAAGCCGCCCTGACGCTTCGCCAGAACATCTACACCGACCCCCAGAAACCGATCCAGATGACTCCGGGGGTGTACCGCGTCGGATCGCCGGGAAAAGAATGCACCGGTTCTTATGACGGTTAACTTTTCGCTCACCTTCTTTACACTCGAAGGGTACCTGGAGGCGACCCCGCATACCCTGTTTCATGTTGATTGTGGATACCGAAGGTTTATCCGTCCTCACATCGGTGGCTGCTGGTAAACTCAACGAAACACTGGTCCGGGATTCCATGAAAAAATTTGGCGTGGAAAATGAAGTATCCCACAAAACGCTCATTATCCCCGGGTATGCCGCACCCTTGTCCGGGAGAATCGAGGAGGCGACCGGCTGGAAAGTGATGGTCGGACCTCGCGATGCGGCTGAAATCGGAGAATACCTGCACACGGAATGGAAAAAATAAATGCGCACTGTTACATTTCTTCCCAGTTATCGTAAGATTGAGGTGGCACGGGGGAGCACGATCCTTGACGCCGCACAGCGTGCCGGCATGAACATCAACGTAGTCTGCGGAGGACAGGGTAAATGCGGCAAGTGCATCGTCTATGTCCAGTCCGGGAAAACCGAGTTCGACCGGCAGAAATATGTACAGTTCTTCACGGAAGAAGAACTTAAAAAAGGCGCATGCCTCGCCTGCGAGACCACCATTCAGGGCGACCTTCATGTATTTATCCCTGAAGGGACTCTCATACAGGAACAGAAAATTCTTGTCGAGGGACAGGATACGGAGATCGAATTCCGCCCTTCGGTAAAAAAATATTATGTCAGTCTCCAGCCGCCGACCCTGACCGATCCGTCTCCGGACCTCACCCGTCTCTTATGGGGTATCCAGAAGAGCGGGGGACCGGTTGCCGAAAAGATCTATGTACCGCTTGAAGTCATGCGTGAAATCCCCGCATTGCTCCGGCACAGCGACTGGAAGGTGTCCGGTACAATCGCTCTCGTTCCCGGGGGATATCGTCTCATCGACCTCCAGGAAAACGACACCTCAAAACGGATCTACGGTGCTGCGGTTGACCTTGGTTCAACGACTGTCGTCGCCTATCTCTGGGATCTCGTCACCGGAAAAGTTGTGGCAGTTGCCTCCAACTACAACAAACAGATCAGCTGCGGTGAAGATATCCTTGCCCGCGTGAATTTTGCCCGGAAAAACGGGCTATCAAAACTCCAGTCGCTTGCAACTGACAGCATCAACGCCGCTCTTACCTCGGCCTCAAACACCGCAGGAATTGACCGCGAGGATATCTACGAAGTGGTTGTTGCAGGTAACACCGTGATGACACACATGCTCTTAGGATTGACCCCGCGTATATTATCGCAGAACCGTACGTCCCGGTTGTCCAGCGGGCGCTCTCTGTTGCGGCGGCAAGAATCGGGATCGCTGCGAACCGGAACTGCGGGCTCTTTGTCTTCCCGGCGGTAAGCGACTTTATCGGTGGGGATATCATCGCAGACATCCTTGCCTGCGGCATGGGAGAGCGACCGGAGATATCGCTCTTAATCGACATCGGCACCAACTTTGAAGTTGTGCTGGGAAACAACGAGTGGATGTTCTCCTGTGCAGGGGCTGCCGGGGCCTGCACTTGAAGGAGCAGAAGTGCTCTTTGGGATGCGGGCAAATCCGGGGGCAATTGAAAAGATCGCCATTGATCCCATGACGCTCAACCCGACATGCAGCACTATCAACAACATAAAACCACGGGGCATCACCGGCTCCGGTTTGATCGATATTCTTGCTGAACTGATCTCCGCTTGTGTGATAGACCGGACTGGGAGGATTAATACCGGCATCGACAACCCGAGAGTCCGCAAAGGGGTGCATTTCCCCGAGTTTGTAGTCGCATGGGCAGATGAGACAGATATAGGGAAAGACATCGTGATCACCGAGAATGATATCAAAAACCTTATCATGAGCAAGGCATCGATTCATGCTGCCTGCGTAACACTGATGAGGGAAGCCGGTGTGGCCCGTCACGATATCGCCACGATCTACTTCGCCGGGGCATTCGGGAATTACTTAAACAAGAAAAATGCGACGATCATCGGCATGATCCCCGAGACCGATATTAACCGGATCAAAAATATCGGGAACGGTGCGGTCCGGGGTGCAAACCTCGCGCTGATCAACCGGCGCGAGAGAAAAGTGCTTGATGAGATTGCGGGCAAGATCGGGTATATTGAACTGAATGCTGAACCCTCGTTCATGGATGATTACACGTCGAGTACATTCCTCCCGCATACCGATCTTTCGTTGTTCCCCATGGTGCAGGCGCTCCTGGAGTCGTGCAAACTACGGAAAGGGTGATGGACATGGCAAAAATGATCCCGTCCCCCCATTCCTTTGCAACCGGCGTCGGTGCTCTCCCGCATACCGATCCAGCCCAGGCAAATTCTGATGTACTATCAATCTTCCCGGAATTCCCCTTCATTCCTACATTACCGGACCGGGGACAGCTGGAAAGCATCGTCTTTAACGATTCCGAACAGCTGCCGGGACGGGTCATCCGCGATGACCGGCTCCTGTTTGACAGCACGAAAGATCAAACTGCTGCAATGGAGCAGGTGTATTTGGATTATGTCGAGGGCAATTACGCCCCTTACGCACTTCACAAAGAGTATGCGTCTGCATTTCTGGAGATGATGACCCGGCGCATTTCCGGTGTCCGTGTATTAAAGTGCCAGGTTACCGGCCCGGTGACGTTTGGCATGCAGGTGGTCGATGCAGTGAAGCGCCCGATCTACTATGATGCACAGCTCGCCGATGTACTCTCAAAAATGATCGCGTTGAAAGCCCGCTGGTGCGAGGTAGAGATAAAGACAAAAACCGGTATTTCAGAGACACTGGTCGTATTAAACGAGCCATACCTTGCTTCGCTCGGATCTTCCGTCGTGCCAGTTGATAAGGAGACCGTACGGGCAGGCTGGGATGATATCGCCTCGCTTGTTGAAGGCGGGCTGGGTATCCACTGCTGTTCAAATACGGACTGGGAATTTGTCATCAGCCTGAACCCGTCCGTCATTTCGATTGATGCGTATGCGACGGCAAAGGAATTCCTGTTATACGCGGATTCCGTCGCGGAATATATGGAACGCGGCGGCGTTGTTGCGTGGGGAATTGTGCCTGCGGAATACAAATTATTTGCGATTGAAACGGTTGACTCTCTCTACGAGCGGTATCTCGCCATCAGGACACAACTCTCTTCCCGGGTTCCGGAACGACTTTTCGATGCACAGTCATTGGTTACCCCCAGTTGCGGGATCAGGTTTGCAGACCGGAACGGTGCGTTGGGGATCATGGGTGCAGCCGCGGAGATCTCCCGGCGGATCCGGGCAAAAAACACCTGAATTTTTAACGAATAACAAAAGGCATTTTTATGATACAACACCCGTTTACGATTGCGATTTCAGGAAAAGGCGGGACGGGAAAGACCACCGTGAGTTCGCTCTTAGTGCGTTCATTTATCGATGCCGGTGAGGTTCCCGTGCTTGCCGTCGATGCCGATCCGAATGCGAACCTCCACGAGGCATTGGGTGTCCAGGTTCATGAAACGCTCGGGAGCATGCGGGAGGAAGCCTTCACCCGGCATATCCCGCCGGGTATGAACCGGCACGATTATGTCAGGTTCCGTTTCCGGCAGGCGCTTGTCGAAGCAGAGGGATTTGATCTCGTCGCGATGGGTCGCCCGGAAGGGACCGGGTGTTACTGTTTTGCAAACGACCTCCTCTCGGAATGTATGGGAGAACTCGAGAGGGATTACCGGTTTGTCGTCATCGATACCGAAGCCGGGATGGAGCATATCAGCCGGGGGACAATCGGGAAACCGGACGTCCTTTTAATCGTGAGCGACCCCGGTGCCCGTGGGCTCCGTACTGTCACCCGCATCCGGGAGATTGCTATAGCACTCGGCCTTCCACCGTCACGGATCCATGTCGTCTTCAACCGGTATAAGACCGGCACTGCACCGGTGGATATTGGCAGCGAGACCCCGGTTGCCATTATCCCGGATGACGCAGAGGTAGAGAAAGCAGATCTTGCGGCAACACCCGTATCCCGGATCCCTGTCGATAGCCCGGCAAGGATTGCAGTAAGAAATCTCGCAGAGAAGATACGCATACTGGCACAGGACCGGGATAAATCGTCTTAAAAGAGATTACAAAAATACCGCTACAGCAATTACGGTCGTCCACTGGCCGTTCTTATCCCCTTGGGCAGACTGGCAGGTGTGTTTGGTCCTGATGATCTTGCCGCTTGCCTTATAGATCTGCTCCCTCTCCTGCCATGCAAGGTTAACATCGAACTCGATGCCGAGCGTTGTCGCAAGCATCGTTGCCGCGAGATCTTCGGCATATTCGCCGGTCTTATCCTGAGTTTCCCCATATGCATGGTGCTCCGAAAGGTACCCGTATTCTTCAGAATCTTTTGGGAGCGCAAGTCCGATCGCGGAGGAGACGAGGCGGTTTGGTTCGTTGGTTTCATTCCTTGCCATCACACAGAATGTGATGCCCCCGGACTGGAGTTGATTTAACCCGGCGGATGTGGCGATCTGTTTACATTTTGGAGGAAATATGCTTGATACATACACGAGGTTGCATTTCTCGATCCCGGCTTTTCGTAATGCAAGTTCGAACGATGCAAGTCGATCTTTATGGATACCCACCCCCTTCGTGAAAAAGAGCTTCGATGGAACAAACATAATTTTAGTTTTTCCTGTGGCTTTTTTTAGGTTTTGGTCATTCCGGGGATTCGGGCAAAATCTGGTTTTATCTATTACACACGATACGCAATCGCGCTCCTTCTCTATTGATGCCTCATACCTGAACAATCAGGGTTTTTTAATGACCCTGTTCCGGGGAGCCCCGCACCCCTCCAGTATTGCCGGTAACTGGTCCATGGAGTCCATCACATAATCCGAAAGAACGGCTTCACGTCCGCTGGAGAACCGGTCTCCGTACCGGGCATAGGCGGTCCGTATGCCCAGCGCACGGCAGGGTTCGATATCACGTCGCGGGCTGTCTCCAACGAGAAGCACCTCTTCTTTTGAGACATTCATCTCGCGAAGTGCATACCGGAACGGTTCCGATGCCGGTTTCTTTTTCTGGACCATATCGAATGTGACGAGACAGTCAAAAAGCGACCGGATGCCACATTTTTCGAGCCGCAGCACAGCATCCTTTTTTTCTGCATCGGTCACAATTCCCATCAGGTATCCCTGCTGACTGATGGTGAAAAGAGTTTCCGTGACACCGGGATACGGGAAGATGTGCCGGAGTTTTTCCGTATCATAGATCCGGCAGGCCGTATTATACGTCCCGTTCACCGGGATCCTGCGGGCGTCCAGGTACTCGCGGATATTTTCATGGGATTCGAATCCGTGAGCCGTCTGGAGAAAATATGAGAAGAGTTCTTCGCCGTCATCCCTGCCAAGATGGTGCACGACCGCATTGCAGGCAGCAATCTGGGCTTCGACAAGGTCAAAGAGAGTATTGTCCATGTCAAATAATACTGCCCTGACGGATTTTTCCAGAATTGTCTTGCCCTGCGAATCCTGATTCACGCAGTACCATGATACACGATGCGCTAAAATCTGATTGATTGTGGTAATGGGAAAACACCCATCATATTGGAAAATTCGAAACTTCTCTCTTACAACATATTCATGAAGTAAACCTGGTGGTCTTACTTTTACCGCACACGTCCTCCGTCAGACAGACAAAACCTCCAAATGTTGAGGGGATGGAAAAAAAGAGATTCAGGCATTACGATATATCAATCACCCAAGGGCCATTGGCGGTAACAGACACATTGTATGTACGGGAACTACCTCCCAATTGAACAGACTTATCCCCGGAATATGGGCCGATTTCCTTTGCTAATAAAGAAAAATACCCTTGGTTATCAGTCAGTATTACGATAAATTCGTTTTGTCCGGTATAGTTCATGTGGATAGTATACACTCTGGGTTGAGCGATGTTGACGGATCCCACAACATTACCGTTACCGGAACAGTGCGTCAGTGAACACGTTAATGACGAATAACCCGGGGTTTGGGTGGGGGTTGGAGATGGGGTGTTGAATGGGGTGGAAGCAGGTGTACTTATGGTTACATTCCCCCCGGTATATTCGCTATACACAGCGGCTGCGGCTTTAAGATGTTCAATTAATCGTGATTTGTCTGAAGATTGCCCGTCAACCCCCCCAACGGCGTTCATCATCATGGATCTGAACAATATCAACGTGGGTGAATCCGGGTATGGGGTTTGCTGTAACTTGAGATTGATGGTTCGTGCCAACTCCTGATCGCACCCGGTGCGATATCCGGGGGGATTTGTGCTGTTTACATACGCATCACACGTCCCGAGTAGTTTCACGCAGTCAGCAAAAATGCCCGTGTCGTTAAAAGCATGGATAAACAAACTGTCATCAGTCATATCCTCACGGGCTTGTGATGATCCAGATCCGGTAATATCCAGGGTTGTTGCAGGTGTGGCGATTTGTGTGGGTACTGAAGTTTGTGCAGGTGTGGCTGCCGGTGTTTGTACTGCAAATGGAGGTGATACAGCTGGTGATCCCGGACTTGTGCATCCGGATGAAATTACGATCGCTGCAAGGAGAGCAAAGCAGAAGACTGTAACACCTTTTTGCATGATTGAACATAAGATCTTTTAAAATGATTAATGCTCTCTTGTACGTTTGTTTTTTTTAGGGATTGGTTGGACTGGCTTATGGCTCCCCAGGTCCCCATTCACAAAGTATTATCACCTTCCTGTAGTAATTTCTCTGAAAAGCCCACCCGGCACCCTCAATAATAGAATCCACGGAATTCAGTAAGGTGAAACACGAATGGTATCAAGAACACCTCGCATTCTGTCTGTCATTCTGATAGTACTCATCCTCCTTCTCACCCTCGGCCTGGTCTATTCAATCTCAACCGAGACGAGGACGGCGCTGAAAGGAGCATTAGAGGACAAACTGCTCGCAGTCGCGAGCACCACGGCATCCCAGATTGACGGGGATACATTCGCCCGGATTCCCAATGGCGGGGAGAGCACGCAGGGGTTCACTCATATCAGGGACCAGCTCGTGCGGGTGAAACAGGGAACCCCCGATATCCACTACATCTATACCATGCGAAAGAACGGGAATACCGCTGAGTTTGTGGTTGACGGGGATTACGGGTACAAACCGGATGCGGCAACGATCGGACAGGCATATCCTCAGGCGGGACCTGCACTCTTCAATGGTTTTACCGCCCCGACCGCGGATAAGGAGTTCACCACTGACCAGTGGGGAACCGTCCTCTCCGGATTTGCACCGATCAGAGATGGTTCGGGACAGGTCGTCGGTATTGTCGGCGTCGACATGGACAGCACCACGGTTCTGGCAGAGTTGAACCGCCTGAGCCTGTTCATCTACATCATCGGGATCATCGCCATGATTGCCGCTACAGCCGGGATCTCCGTAATTGAATTTCGCCGGTCACATTATGAACAGAAAGTCGAGGAGAGCGAGAGAAAATACCGGCTCCTGTTCGAACGGGCAGGTGATGCCATCTTCCTTATCGAGGCAGACGGGGAGAACCGGGGGAAGATTGTCGCTGCAAATACATCTGCTGGCGATATGCACGGCTATTCGATTGACGAGTTGCTTGCAAAAAATATTACTGACCTTGAGACTCCGGAAGAGCGAATCAATGCTCCCCGTTATTTCGACCGTATGCTTACCGGCGAATGGGTGCATGGAGAACTGACTCACCGGAAAAAAGACGGGGCAGAATTCCCGGTTGAGAACTCTGCGGGATTGCTTGATCTCGGCACAAAAAAATACATCCTTGCGTTCAATCATGATATCTCTAAAAGAAAGCAGGCCGAACAGGAGATCCAGCGGAAAAATGCTGCACTCAATGCAAAAAACACGGAGCTGAACGCAGCGTATGAAGAACTGGGGAAGCATGAGGATGAGCTTGCCGACAAAAACATAGAGCTTGCAGAGGAGGTTGCGGAGCGCAGGCAGATATCCGCGGAACTTGCAGTCTCTTTAAAAGACCGGGAGGTGCTGTTAAAAGAGGTCTATCACCGGGTGAAAAACAACTTCCAGGTGATCTCGGGTCTTATCAACATGCAGGCAGACCTTATCGAAGACCCACAGGCAAAAACCCTCTTTTTGGAACTCCAGAACAAGGTGAAGTCCATCGCCCTTATCCACCAGAAACTGTACCAGTCCTCCAGTCTCTCGCAGATCGATTACGGCGAGTACCTCAGGGTCATCCTGCTTGATGTCTTTGACTCTTATAACGTCGATAAGAATGTCGGTCTTCGTGTCAATGCAGATAAAGCGCTCATCGACCTGCAACAGGCAGTTCCCTGTACACTGATCGTGAACGAGATGCTGTCAAACGCCTTCAAGCACGCATTTCCTGATGGTCGCAAAGGACTGATCGAGATCGGGTTCCGGATAGAAGGAGGCAACTATATCCTCTCGTACTCGGATAACGGCGTCGGCATACCGGAAGGTGTCACATTCGAACGGACCGAATCCCTCGGCATGTCACTTATTGCCGGGCTCACCCGCCAGCTCCGGGGGGAGATACAAATCGGGAGAACCGGAGGGACCCAGTATACTCTCACGTTCCCAGCCGAACCAGATAAGGAAGGCGCGGAAAAAGTTCCCCGGACCGAGATCGTCGATATCATCGATTATAAACGGGTGATAGAGAGAAATCGCCAGCTTGCCCTGATCGTCGATTCTTCCATCGATGCGATTATCGGAAAAGACCTTGCGGGGACCATCACCAGCTGGAACACCGGTGCAGAGAGAGTGTACGGGTATAGTGAGAAAGAGATCATCGGGAAACCGATTACACTCCTTGTACCCCCCGAAAAGACCGATGACCTGAAGGTAATGCTAAAAAAGATTCGAGCAGGAGAGCGTATTGAGAACTACGAGACAATACGCAGGAGAAAAGATGGGGTTTTAATCCCTGTCTCCCTGACCATCTCTCCCATCCGGGATACGTCCGGGAATATCATCGGGGCATCAACGATTGCACGGGACATCACCCAGCGCAAACGCGCTGAGGAGGCGCTCAGGGAATCCGAAGAGATGTTCCGTAAACCCGTCGAACATTCCCCGGTGGGCATATACTTTGTGCAGGACAATGTTATCCGGTATGCAAACCCGAAACTTGCGGAGATCCTTGGGTATACCCGTGACGAGCTGCGTATGCTGCCCCTTGAAAAGGTAATCTATTCCGGGGATTTAAAGACCGTGAGGGAACACATGGCGAACGTCTTTTCCGGGAAAGGGGGTGCGGGAGGAATTGAGTTTCATGGTATCAAAAAGGACGGGACACTCATCGATCTCATCGGGTATGGCTCATCCATGATATTCCAGGGACACGCTGCAATCTTCGGGACGATAATTGACATCTCGGAACGGAAACGTGCCGAAGAGCAGATCGCACTCTCGCTCCATGAAAAAGAGATCCTGCTTGCCGAGATCCACCACCGCATCAAGAACAACATGCAGGTGATTACAAGCATCCTTGGTATGGAGGAGGAGAAGATCCAGGACCCGCTTGTACGGACCATTTTCAAAAAGAACAAGAACCGGATACAGTCTATTGCCTGTGTCCATGAGCTCGCCTACAAGTCAAGCCAGTTCGCTCGTATACCGCTTGACGAGCTGGTAAACAAGATCGCGTCAACAATCCTCTATTCCCTGCAAGGCGAAAAGAGGACTATCTCACTTGAGGTAAACGTGAGCGATGTCACGATGGATCTTGACAAAGCCGTGCCATTTGGCATCCTTATTAACGAACTCGTCACAAATGCTATGATGTATGCGTTCCCTCGTGGCAGGACGGGCACTATCACTATCATGATAAAAGTAGAAGATAAAAACATGGTCTTTGTATTTGCCGATGACGGTGCAGGGTATCCCCCCGGTATTGACTTTGAATACCCGCAAAGCTCAGGGCTGGAATTGATCAAAGGGTTGACAAAGCAGCTGAGAGGAACCGTGGAAAAGAAAAATATTGCGGGAACATCCTACCGGTTTGTGTTCCCGCTGGAGTGAAAATGGAGCGATTATCATGAGCAAAGGACAAATTCTCGTTGTAGAAGATGAATTCATCACCGCATCAGACATTAAACGAAGTCTTGTGAAGATGGGATATGATGTACCGGCAACGGTTGATAACGGGCCCGGTGCGATCGAAAAAGCCGGTGAGTATAAACCCGACCTGGTTTTAATGGATATCAACCTGATCGGGCCGATGAACGGGATAGAAGCAGCCCGACAGATACGGGAACGCTATGGCATACCGGTCATCTACCTGACTGCCCAGTCCGATGATGCAACCGTTGAAAAAGCTGTGAGTTCAGACCCGTTTGGCTATATTATCAAACCCCTTGAAGAGCGGACATTAAAGACCAACATACAGGTGGCGCTCTACAAGCATGCGATGGAGAAGAAGTCAAAAGAGCAGGACCGGATTATCCGCACCCTGATCAACACGACTTCAGATGGCGCGGTGCTCCTTGACCTTGAGGGAAGAGTCCTTGTCATCAACGCTGCGTTTGCCGAGCGGTTGGGCAAATCTCCCGATGCGATCCAGAACACGATAATTTATGAGTTCATTCAGACCGGAGGCATCTCAAAACAGCTGGCAGAGGAACTCGTGAACTACCGCACGGGAGCGCTCATCCGGATGGAAGAGGAGATCAAGGGGAAAAAATACGATACCCGTATTTACCCGGCCGTTGATGAGTTCGGGGTCGTAACGACAATCGCGGTGTTCTGCCACGATATCACCCTCTTAAAACAGGCAGAGTCTGAACTGAAACTCGCAAATGAAAAACTCACATCCGAAAAAGAACATCTCCTCCTCCTCAATGCAGCGCTCAACAACATGAGCGACTGCGCAGTGCTGACTGATATCGTGGGGAATATTGTCTATGTGAACGCAACCTTTGAGAAGAAACTGGGTATACCTTTTGCAGATGTGAAAGGGAAATTTATTGCCGCACTTGCACACCCGGAGAACATGTATCCGCTCTCAAAGGAGTACTTCCTTAATTATAAGACCGACCAGGATGCAGTGGGCAACTTTGCAGTGAAGAACAAGTACGGCGTCAAAGTTGCAATGTCGATCAAGGGCAAAGCCGTCCTTGATGAAGAAATGTCTGGAAGAACGCACCCGAAATATTTCCTCTTCGTGTTACGAGATCACCTGTAGGATGTGAAGGGCATATTGTCGGGCGGCAAAAAACCTTTTATTGCCTCCCCATTGTTTCCTGCCTGCCGGGAGAGGTGCACATGCAAATCTGTAAAAACGTACCGGTTCTCCTCCGGCACACCGGTCATCCCCATATCAGATTCATGTCTGTGTATAGGCTCGCGGTTTAGCGATGCGGTTCCCAATCCACTCCTGAAAGAATTCAAAAGATTAATCATTCCTGCGGACAGTTTAACATAATTATTGGGGGTATGGATTATCGCCGTTTGCCCGAACTGCGGAAAGATTACTCCGGAAGGGAAATTCTGTGAACAGTGTGGAGCGCCACTGCACGGCACATTCATGCAGGCACCCACTCCCGTATTACCATCACAGGCAATTCCACCTGTAGCCCAACCGGCACCTCATCAGGCAAAAAAAGGGATGTCTGCGTTTAAGGCGGTACTTGTAATCATCGGTATCTTTGTCGGGCTCATTATTGTTTTCGGAATCATCGGGTATAATGTCCAGCCCGGCACCTGTCATCACTACTAAAACGATAGTTCCCACCACTTCCGGAAGTACTACTCACATACCATCTGAAACTATTTATGGGCATGTTGATTCCGGGAGTCCATACCAAATCACTACCAATATTCGTGATCCCACGACAACCCTTTACTCGATCCGATTAGTCGGTCCAAAAAGTGCAGATCTCGACATGTACGTGAAAAAAGGGTTCACCCCCACGTCGTATAATTATGATTACAAATCAGCGGGATACACGTCAAACGAACAGATTGACATTCCTTATCCGGGTGTCGGGGATTATCACATCCTGGTGAATCCAACCTCGGGTAGCGGGGATTTTGTCCTGTATATCACGTATAAATATTCCTGAGAAAGCAGATCATACCTTATAGGAAATACCCTGATACGACGGGATACGCCCGGAAATCTCTTTTTGCCTCAAAGTGGGGGTGGCGATAATCCTGCTATCCGTAATAGTGGCACAACCATTAAATACTGTAATCCGATACGGATTATACGGTAACATTATGGCTGACGATTCGGTGGTGGCTGTTCAGGTCACCGATGTAAAGTGGGGGGCACTCGTCCTCACTGGTTTACTGGCAGTGGTATTTGGACTTTTAATTGTACTGTTTCCCGGCATCTCAGCAACTGTCCTGATCGAGCTCATCGGGATTTTTGTTATTGTCCTCTCGTTTGGGGTACTCATGATCGCTGCGGTGTCTCCCGGCGGGTGGAAAGGATCGGTGCTTCTTGCCATTCTTGGGATCATCGGGTTCTTCTTCGGCATAGCGACGATCCTTTCACCCCTCGTCATGGGTAAGGTTATTTTCACGCTCGTGGGTATTGCCCTCTTTGTCGCAGGACTTCTTGGGATTATCCTTGCAGCAACAGAGAAACATATGACCCACCGGGGGATCTATGCTCTGCAGGGTATCATTTCACTCATATGTGGTCTGTTAATCATCATCCTGCCCATTGTCGGTGCGGCGCTGGCTTTGGTCTTTATCGGTGCATATTTCGTGTTCTGGGGTATCCTGAGTATCATTCTCGGTTACTCTGTCAGGTGCATGTAAAGAACAATCATCTTTTTTTAATTTCCTCCACGTGATCTTTTGGAGACCGGGTGAGCTGGTTGTGTTTTTCGATCGCACCCAAGACAAAAAAGCCTGACCTTTTACGTTCAGATCGGCGGACTCTGTAAGAAGGAGAAATTGTACCAGAGAAGATATAAAATATCTTCATCATCGCCCTTTTACTCACCGGTCGGCACAGGTCCGGCACGCACCCGGATCAAAGATTTAACCATCATGCCGGCGTATAGAAATAAAACGCGGGCTACCCCATGGATGATATTTATCTCGTCGAGATCCGCCTCGCACGGACGCATTGGAAGATAAAGGAGACAATCCAATCCATTGCCGGCTTTTTTGGGGTGGAAGATCA
This sequence comes from uncultured Methanoregula sp., assembly GCA_963676405.2. Taxonomy (GTDB): domain Archaea; phylum Halobacteriota; class Methanomicrobia; order Methanomicrobiales; family Methanospirillaceae; genus Methanoregula. The sequence continues at coordinate 13,060 of CAXXQB010000015.1, read as the reverse complement.
GATGGAGCGTCACCCGCATGTCACGCTCTTTGGACCATTTACTCTAAACGAAGGAATACCTGCTCAAGAGATCCTCGACCGGATTGAACGCTGCGCTGCCCCGTACGATAGCCTGCCTTTTATGATCGGTGGCTGGGAGAAGCGCGAAGGATTGCATGGCGGGGTTGTTGCCTTCTCCGTCTCCCCTCCAGATGCCCTCCGGCAGGTGACAAAAGCAATCGCTGAAGCATTGTTACCGGAAACGGTGAGCTACAACCACTGGGACAGCCAACCCGATAAAAAATGGTTCCATGTGACGGTTGCAAACTGGCTCAACCCAAAAAAAGCTGCTGCTATGTATGCAGCACTCACTGTACCTGCCCCGGAAAATAGTGCTGTAAATCCTGTCGGGCCTGGCGCTGCCCCGGGCATCTTCTCCCGGCTTGCGGCTCTCCTGTGGCGCCGGGCTCCTGCACAGCTCCCGCAAAGAGCCCGTCCATTGCTGCTCGATGAAACGGGACTCCGGATCACGGTCATGTGCGGGCAGCAGATCTTTGCCGAATACGATCTCCTGCAAAAAAGATGGATCCGTGGCGCTGAACTTCATGACATGGCTGAATGGCAGCGCACCGTTGCTATGTACCGGAAGTCCGCAGGATTTGAACTGGTCCAGCCCGCCCCACCGCATGCAGGTGATCTCTACCTGATCTCAGACCTGCACCTCGGGCACGCAAATATCATCCGCTACTGCTCGCGCCCGTTCCTCTTTGAGGATGTGACAGAAATGGACAGGGTGCTCATACAGAACTGGAACCGTACAATCGCTCCCGGTGATATGGTCTACTACCTAGGGGACTTGCGGTATGGAAAACATGCTCTCCCTGCCTTACAGTACCGGGAACAGCTCAATGGCACTATCACGTTCATTGCCGGAAACCATGATGCGAAAGCAATGGGCGCAGTCTCCTCAAAAACGCTCGAATACGGGGATTACACATTTCTCCTCGTCCATGATCCCGCAGATGCACCAGCCACATTTGATGGCTGGGTGATCCACGGGCATCATCACAACAACGATCTCCGCAGCTACCCATTTCTCAATTTTGAGAAGAGATGGATCAACGTGAGTGCGGAAGTGCTGGGCTATGCACCGGTGGGCATACAGGAACTCTCACGGATCATTCACGAACATGATCAGGCGGGTGACACCGAATCTCTCCTCCTCCGGTACCCGTATGTCCGGTGAACCGTCATGTGCGACGAAGGTTTTAGTTTTTCCCTGCCATAATGTATTTACGACTTCATCACAAAGTTCCACGATGGAGATACGGACAGATGCTGTTTCTTAAGATTGTGTCAGAAGGTATAGCGCACAATTCTTATTTTATCGGATCCGGCGGGAAAGCGGCGGTGATCGATCCGCGCCGGGACTGTGACTGTTATCTGGAGGTCGCGCAAAAAAACGACGTTACCATTACGCACATCTTTGAAACGCACAGGAACGAGGATTATGTAATCGGGTCACAGGAACTCGCACACCGGTGTGGTGCAGAGATCTATCACGGCGCACGGATGGCTTTTCGGTATGGGAATAGCATCCGGGAGGGAGACCGGTTCACCCTTGGATCACTTGACATCACCGTTCTTGAGACCCCCGGGCATACGGAAGAAAGCTGCTCGTTTGTTATCAAGGACACGGAAGTTTCCGACGAGCCGTACATGGTGTTCTGCGGGGATACGCTTTTTTCCGGGGATATCGCACGGACGGATTTTTTCGGGCAGGAGCGAAAAGCAGAGATGGCTCAAAAGATCTATGACAGCATTACCCGGAAAATCCTTCCGCTGGGTGACGGTGTGATTGTCTGTCCCGCACATGGCGCCGGCTCTATCTGCGGGGGAGAGATTACAGACCACCCGTGGACGACTATCGGGTACGAGCTGCGCACGAACCCGCTCCTCCGTCTTGACCGCGATACGTTTATTACGCGGCGCACAGGAGAATCCCCGTATGTGCCGCCATACTTCCGGCAGATGGAACGGTATAACAAGGACGGTGCACCGCTCCTTATTCATTTGCCACCCTTGCACCCACTTTCCATAGCAGACATTCAACGGCTCAAAAAATCCAGCTGCCAGGTTGTCGATATCCGGTCACCGACCTGTTTTGGCGCAGGGCATATACCGGGCAGCATATCGATCTGGCGGGATGGTATCCCTCTGTTCATCGGCTGGTACCTCAATTACGAAACGCCCATAGTGCTTGTTGATGACGCGAGCATCAGTCCAGATCCGGTAATCCGCCATTTTATCCGGCTCGGCTACGACAATATCCACGGGCATCTTGCAGGTGGCTTCCCCGCCTGGTACCGTGCTGCGCAGGAAATAGAGAGGACAGCTACCTGCACGGTGCAGGAACTCCACGAACGTCTCAAAACCGATACACCATTCATCCTTGATGTCCGGGACATCAAAAACCGGAAGCACGTGGGATACATCCGGGGATCGCATCATGTCTATGCCGGAGAACTTCCCCACCACCTCGCAGAGATCCCTCACGATACACCCATCTTCGTATACTGTGATGCCGGGTTCAAGGGCAGTCTTGCTGCAAGTGTTCTTGCGATGCATGATTTCCGGGACGTAACGAATGTCCTTGGCGGGATGCAGGGATGGAAACTGGCAGGGTATGCCATCGAAAAATAATTTCTCTTTAATTTTTCGTTTAAACTATTGTTGCGGTTTGACAAGGTTTATCAACTTTCGTCCGGAATGCCAATGGTGTAAGTCTATGGACATCGTGAAGATACCAAGGATGGAAAAAGAGGAATATGACCGGCTGATCGAGAAAGGGTATGTCTGCCGGATAGCGTTCCAGGGCGAGAAATATCCCTACATCGCACCATTTTTATATGTCTTTGATGGTTCATTCCTCTACTTTTTATCCACCAAATACGGGAAGAAACTGGAATATTTCCGGAAGAGCCCCTATGTGTCTGTTGAGATCGAGAAATACACAAAAGATCTCTCGTCCTACACGTTCGTCACGTTGCAGGGATATCTCAATGAAGTGCAGGACTCAATTGAGAAACAGTTAATACGGCAAAAGTTTGTCGACCTGATTGTCGAGCGGAAACTATCCAGCAATATCCTCGCCGCCCTTGGTCACTCTCCTTTGGATTCCCCCTCAACAATAGCCAAAGAGGAACGATCGCTCGTCTGGAAACTCGTCGGTGTCCGGGATCTTGTCGCGCTGAAAAATCTGTGAGTCCTTTTTTTCATAACGCAGATTGATTTGTTAAATGTACCATATTGGCAGTCAAGAGATGGATTTTTTTTGCTCCAGGAATACTTTCCGGAAGTGTACCGATTGAATAAGATAACAAACGGGATTCGTCATTACACTGGTGATCGGTACCTGCCAAAAAAGCAGTGCATTTTTTAGCCCATGCGCCATACTGCACACTAATGGGAAACCTCCTGCCTCCGGCTGCCATTTCATTTTTTTCTATCGTCCTTACCGGGGTCCTTGTCATGGTCATCTCGATGGTGCTGGACCGGTGCTGGTCTCGCGCCCTCCCCATGCGGGGGTTCTATTATCTCATCAGCGCGCCCGGGGTTATCGTCCATGAATGCACCCATATTGCCGGGTGCCTCATCACGGGAGCAAAAATTAAAAAAGTCGTGTTCTTCTCTGAACAGGGAGGTTCGGTCACGTACCAGTCCCCGAAAGTTCCCCTCCTTGGCAACGTGATCATCGGCACCGCACCGCTCTTTGGGATCCCGCTCGCGCTTGCCGGACTCACGTGGCTGTTTGGGACCTACCTTGGCTGCACCCTCTTCCCCTCTGTAGTACCTCTTACCTCCATTGAAGGTGCAGGAGTGCTCCTCTCGTCTGCACTTACCATCCTTTACCAGAACCTTGTTGTCAGGTTCAACGGCTGGTTCCTCCTTTATCTCTACCTGACCGTGAGCCTCGTCCTCTCCCTTTCGCCGAGCATGCAGGACATAAAGAATGCTCTTTTTGGCCTCATCATCCTCATCCTCCTTGGGCTTCTTGTTATCGTGAGTGCCATTCCTCTTCTCCTCGACCTGTTTGGATCTGTGATGACGCTCTTTGCTACCGGGCTTGCACTGGGGTTCGTATTTGAACTCATCGCGATCATCATCACGGTTCCGGTGATGATTGTATACAAATTACGATCCGGCTAAACGATTCATTCGGTTCGTGACATTCGTTCAGATCGGTTTTATTTCCCTGCCGGAGAAACGTACTGCACAGATGAATGACGAGCCACCCCCGGGTCCGGAACCCGTACCAGATACCCTCCGGAAACTGACGCCCGCGATGCAGCAGTACCGGGAGATTAAGGCACGGTACCCGGACACCATCCTCTTCTTCCATATCGGGGATTTCTACGAGACGTTCGAATCCGATGCCGAACTGGTGTCCCGGGAACTGGATATCGTGCTTACATCCCGGTCAAAGAACGGGGAATACCGGGTCCCCCTTGCCGGTGTGCCGCACCACGCGGGTGAAGGCTATATCGCACGGCTCGTCGCAAAGGGGTACAAGGTGGCAGTCTGTGACCAGCTGGAGGATGCAAAAAAAGCGAAAGGGCTCGTGAAGCGGGACGTGGTGCGGGTCATCACGCCCGGAACCGTCATTGACTCCGCAATGCTCCCCTCCTCTTCTGCCATGTACTTAATGGCGCTTTGTCCGGCAAAAAGCGGGGACTGGGGCGCGGCGTTCCTTGACATCTCCACCGGCGAATTCTTTGTTGTTCCCATCGCGCAGGACAACATATCTGAAAACATCCGCTCAGAGTGCTCACGGTACCGCCCGAGAGAATGTATCGTCCCTTCCGGGATTTCCGGGGAGATACAAAGCACGCTCCAGGAGAACGGGGTGGTTGTTACCCTGTTCCGGGATGACGAGTTTTCACTTCCCCGGGCTGAGCAAACCCTCTGTACCCATTTCCATGTCGCATCGCTTGCCGGCTACGGGTGCGACACGATGCCTGCCGCCATCGGGGCGGGAGGTGCTGCGCTTGCATACGCGAAGGAGACGCAGAACGCCCCACTTGCTCACGTCACCACCCTGTTTACCCGCACCTCTGCCCACGGCATGATACTTGACGCGGTGACCCTGCGCAATCTTGAAGTGAGCGAGAGTATCCGGGGCGGGGCAAAAGGTGCGACCCTTTTCGGTCTCCTCGACCTGACAAAAACGCCGATGGGGAGCCGGCTCCTGCTCCGCCAGCTGACCCGCCCGCTCACGGATATTGCTGAGATCGGGAAACGACTCGATGCAGTTGAATTCTTTGTAAAAAATACCACGACCCGGCTTTCCCTGCGAGACCTGCTCCGCCGGCATGCGGATATCGAGCGGATCACCGCACGGATCTCCTACGGGAATGCAGGACCGCGGGATCTTGTGGCGCTCGCCGATTCGCTTGCAACACTTCCGGACATACGAAGCGCCCTTTCTCGTGAAAAGACCGGTACTGCTCCCCTGCTTGTTACAAAGACACGCGAGGACCTCGTCGATCTTCCTGATATGATTAGCCTGGTCCAGCGTGCCATCACCGATGATCCTCCCGCGATCGCCCGGAACGGCGGGGTAATCCGCGCCGGGTACTCAAAAGAACTGGACGAACTCACGGGCGTCCTGCATTCAGGCAAGGGCTGGATCGTCGATCTCCAGCAGCGGGAGCGGGAGAAGACCGGTATAAAATCCTTAAAAATTGGCTACAACAGGATCTTCGGGTACTATATCGATATCTCAAAACCCAACCTCCCCCTTGTCCCCGGTCATTACGAACGCCGGCAGACCACCGCAACCGGGGAACGCTATACCCTTCCCGAACTGCGGGAGAAAGAAGTCCTCATCACGAACGCGGATGAACGGGTGCTCGCACTGGAACGTGACCTCTATACCGGTTTGCTCGATACGCTCCGTGCGGCAATTCCCGCGTTGCAACAGATCGCCTCGGCGATTGCGGTTCTCGATGTGTCTTCCACGCTTGCCGAGATCGCACAGACCCATGATTATGTCCGCCCGCAGCTGGACAGCGGGGATGCGATCGTTATCCGTGACGGGCGGCATCCCGTTGTTGAGACCAGCCTCGATTCCGGGTTTGTGCCAAACGATACGGAACTTGCAAGCACCGGCACCCAGATCATGATCATCACCGGGGCAAACATGGCAGGGAAGTCCACGTACATGCGGGCGGTGGCGTTGTGCTGCATCATGGCGCAGGCGGGAAGTTTTGTCCCTGCCCAGCACGCCCGCATCGGGATTCTCGACCGGATCTTCACCCGTGTCGGTGCCTTTGACGACCTTGCGAGCGGGCAGAGCACATTCTTTGTCGAGATGCTCGAACTCGCAAACATCTTAAACAACATGACCCCTAAAAGCCTTGTCATCCTCGATGAGATCGGCAGGGGGACGAGCACGGTGGACGGGTGCTCGATTGCAAAGGCGGTGCTCGAGTACCTGCACGGGCGATCGGCAGCCGGTCCAAAGACGCTCTTTGCAACGCACTTTCACGATCTCATTGAGACCGAAGGGACACTCAAACGGGTGAAAAATTATCATTTTGCCGTGCGGGACACGAACAAAGAAGTGGTGTTTTTACGCAAGCTGATCCCCGGTGCAACCGATAAAAGTTACGGCATTCACGTTGCACGTCTTGCCGGCATCCCCAAAAAAGTGACCGAACGGGCTGATGAGATCCTTACCGAGACCATGAACCGTGCGGTGCCGGCGGGCTCCCGCCCCCAGCGGTACACCCAGATCCTGCTCGTGGATGACCATGGACCGGCGAAAGTTCCTGAAGAGAGCCCTGTCATCACCGCACTCGCCGGGATCAACCCTGATGCAATGACACCAATGCAGGCGCTCGCGAAGATTGCAGAATTGAAACAGATACTTGACCGGAAGGATGGGACTACATGAAGACCGGAAACATCACCAATCGTATCCACATTCTCAGCCCGGCAACAGTGAACCAGATCGCGGCGGGCGAGGTGGTGGAGCGTCCTGCATCCGTTGTGAAGGAACTCGTGGAAAATGCGATCGATGCCGGCGCCCGTTCCATACGTATTGAACTTTCATCATCTGAAAAAACCATCATGAGTATCCGGGTAACGGATGACGGGTGCGGTATGTCAGCCGCCGATGCCCTCCTTGCCTTCACTCCCCATGCGACGAGCAAGATTACGACCATTGAAGACCTCTTTAATGTTCACACGCTGGGGTTCCGGGGCGAAGCGCTGGCAAGTATCGCTGCCGTTGCAAAAGTAACCCTTGTTTCCAAACCTGAAAAAAGCGGGTCTGTTTCGGGTACACGGGTTGTCATTGCCGGCGGCATGATCATAGAAAATGTAGACGCCGGGGCGCCGGAAGGAACACACATTCTTGTCGAGGATCTCTTCTTCAACACACCTGCACGGAAGAAATTTTTAAAAAGTAAAAATACCGAGATTGCCCACGTCCACGCGATTATGGAAGGGATCTGTCTTTCACACCCGGAGATCTCGTTCCGGCTCTTCATCAACCAGACCGAACAGCTGGTAACTGACCGCACCACCCGGTCGCTCGATACGATTGCCCGCCTCTACGGGAGCGAAACGGCAGGCACGCTCGTTCCGGTGGAATCTTCACTCCCGTTCATCGCAATTGCCGGGTATATCTCCCGCCCGTCACTGTCAAGAAAGGACAATACCCGGATCTTTGTTTCCGTCAACGGGCGGTATATTTCGTCCATCCTCGTCACCAATGCGATAAAAGAGGGATATGATACCCTGCTGCCAAAGGACCGGTTCCCGGTTGCGTTTCTCGACATTGAGATCGATACGACACTTGTAGATGTGAACGTGCACCCGACAAAAAAACAGGTCCGGTTCACCCGGGAGAATGAAGTGGCAGGAGCGATCCGCGATGCCGTCAGCACAGCGCTCTTAAACCACGACCTGATCCCGGATGCAAAGACACCCGTTCATCCCCCGGATCGGGAACCGGATCTCATCGAAAAGATGGGACCTGCCCGGGAGTATGATTTTACCGGGCCGGAGCCAGCCGGGGTCTCTGAACCGACCCATGCCGATACCGCAATCTCAGATCGCCGTCTCCGGCAGACCGAGCTTGTGACTGGGGTTATGCCAGTCCCTTCAAAACTTCCGCCTATGGAGATCATCGGACAGTTCGGCGGGATCTATATCCTCGCGACAACCGGAACCGGCGAGTTCATCCTTATCGACCAGCACGCTGCCCACGAGCGCATCCTGTACGAGCAGGTAGCGGAACGATCCGGTGCGGAACATCGTTCGCAGGAACTGATTGTACCGGCAGTTCTCCACCGGTCGCCCCACGATGCGGCGCTGATCAGGGAACTGGTACCCGCGCTCGCTCGTGAGGGGGTCATCATCGAGGAGTTCGGCAGCGATGCGTTTCTCGTGAGGGCGGTCCCGGTTGTTCTCGGTAAACTGGAGGGGACAACGGTCATCGATGATCTTGTCAGCGATCTGGTCTCCGGCGAACCTTCACGCACGGTCAGCGACCGGGAAAAAATAACCCGTATCATCGCCTGCCGGGGAGCGATCAAGGCAGGCACGGTCTGTACACAGGAGCAGTGCCAGCGTATAGTAAACCAGCTCCGGCTGACAAAGAGCCCGTTCACCTGCCCTCATGGGAGACCGACGATGATCCGGTTCTCCCGGGCGAAACTGGATGAGATGTTCAAGCGGACGTAAGAGTACAGATACGCCGGGATCCCCGTTGCTTTTCTCTTTGCCGTTTTCTCAAACGATTAATACTCCACCGGCTCACACAAGAATACGATACGTCCCGCATATTTGCCGGGATTGCCCACCATGAATCCTGACCAGTCATCCCCCCTGCCTGTCACCACTTTCGCGGCTGGCGAAAATCCGGATGACGATGCAATCCTCGCATTCCAGCGGGAGGTGCTCGCGTTTTATCACGAGCATGGCAGGCATGATATGGTCTGGCGGCACACCACCGATCCCTACCGGATTGTCGTTTCGGAACTGATGCTCCAGCAGACACAGGTGGAACGGGTGGCAATAAAGTTCCCGCAATTTATCGCCGCGTTCCCGGACTTTGCCGCACTTGCTGCCGCACCACTCCACGAGATCCTCACCGTCTGGCAGGGAATGGGATATAACCGGCGGGCACTTTTCTTAAAAAAGATCGCAGAGCGTGTTGTGCAGGATTATAACGGGGTGCTGCCGCGGGATGCGGAGACACTGGCAACACTCCCGGGTATCGGCACCGCCACCGCGTCTTCCATTGCTGCGTTTGCGTTCAATGCACCGGTCGTGTTCATCGAGACAAACATCCGCCGGGTCTACATCCATGTCTTCTTTTCTACCCGGGAAACGGTCACGGACAAGGAAATTCTCCCGCTTGTGGAACGGACATTATACCGGGAGAATCCCCGTGTCTGGTACTGGGCGCTCTTTGATCTTGGCACCGCACTGAAAAAATCTGTCACTAACCCGAACCGGCGGAGCGCCCATTACACCCGGCAGGCACCATTTGAGGGATCGGATCGCAGGATACGGGGGCAGATCATCAGGACCCTGATCGCCACACCTGGCATAAGTGGGAACGAATTGCCCGGTCATATCGGCGAAGATGCCGGGAGGGTGAAGAGGATTGTCGCGGCACTTGAAGAGGAAGGGTTTGTGGTGCGTGAGGGGGAGCACGTGTATCTCCGGTAGTGGACCTGGGACCAAATGCGGCACCACTCCCGTGGTCCTCATAAAAAGTTTCCCGTACCTCCCGGAGACTCCCCACCGGCTCCTCATCCGGAAAAACCGGCCCCTTTCTTTTACGAATAGGCTGATTTGTCCTTGGATTGGCTATCTGATACCTTATATGAGCCCGGAAAAAGCACTCTTTAGCACCTATCGGGCGGGCGATCTCTTCTCAGGCCGGCCACCAGTCCCTGAAATGAAGGAATAGGGGATTTTGGGATATGAATTAAAGAGAGGGGGATCGGGTCCTTTGCCCGCACGTGAAAGCATATAATGTGAAGAACCTGATAGCTCATTATGGTGCCACACATGTATTCTGCGCAACCGTTCGCCGGGCTCATCGTTATGATCGTCTGCTGGCTGGTGCAACTGCTCATCGCGTTTCTCATCTACCGGGACGCACGGGAAAAGAAAATGCTTGCCCCGGTCTGGGGTATTCTTGCGATACTGCCGATGTTCGGGTACCTGGTTGACGTGCTCTACCTGGTCATCCGGGAAATCTGGCATTCCCAGAAGACAGATACGCCCCCGGTGTCCCAGTAACAGGGACAGATCACCGTGAGTCCACACTACCGGCACAGGGACTCCGGGGATTTTTTTAGCGCTGCCCGGAATAATACACTATCCGGGCGATGAAGAACGCTGGCTGCCCGGCAATATCCTCCCGCCAGATTTATTCCACAGAACGTGTCGGGCTCATCGTTGTCCAGCCATACAGCAAAATCTCATTTTTGGTCGATGCAGGAATCGCACAGCGACACACGGCATCCGCCTCCCTGCAACAGCGGGAAAAGATTTGCATCCCGGGATCACGGAAGGTCGGGCGCGGGAAAATATTCATCTACCCGGCTCCTCTCAAAAATTCTTTTCTGGCCATGAGGATATGTCGAAAACTGTGCTTTTTTTCGACACGTTCCGGGGATATATCGATTGGTCCTACAGGTCCGCCTCCCGTTCGTGAATGCACCGGGCGGTACGGCGGAACATTCTTTTCCGAAATCCTTTTTGCATCCTTTCATGCCCGGAGAGAGGGGAAGGGGGTTGCGGATCGTTCCGAATGATTAAATAAAAAAAATTCGTCTGGGACCCGGATGTATCGTGAATCATCCGGTGCTGGTCCCGCGCTCGATGATGAGAACGTAATCGACAAAGAGATATTTTTTATACCGTTTTTTACCCGTAATTTCCCGGAGTATTCCCAGTGTTTCGAACTGGTTCACCAGATCATATGCGGGCTGGTGACTGATGCCAAGCGCTGAACTGATGTCGGCAACGGTGACGACCGGTTTTGCAAAAAGGACATCGAGGAGCCGGACCGCACTCAGGCCACCGACATTATTCCGGATGAGCGTATCAAGGAGTTTTTCTTTTAAGCTGATAATCTCCCGTGCGTTCGCCAGTGCTTCATGTGAGACTTCAATAATTCCGCGAAGGAAAAATTTCAGCCAGGATTCCCAGTCGCCTTCGAACCGGATTTCCTGGAGCAGCGAGTAGTATTCTTCGCGGTGAGCTTTTAAGTAAATGCTCAGGTACAGGAGAGGGCGGGCAAGGATTCCTTTCTGGCAGAGATAGAATGTGACGAACAACCGCCCCATCCGGCCATTCCCGTCAATAAACGGGTGGATGGTCTCGAACTGTGCATGCACGAGCCCGATCTTGATTAAGGGCGGAATCCGGTCATCGGCGATGATAAACGATTTGAGCTCCTCCAGTAATTCCGGTACTTTTTCCGGTGGCGGGGGGATGAATGTCGCAGAATAGAGATTTGAGCCCCGTGGTCCGATCCAGTTCTGGACCGTGCGTATCTTTCCCGGCTCTTTTTTGCCTCCACGGGTTCCTTTGAGCAGGGTGCGATGGATCTCCTGCAGGATCTCCAGGGAGAAGAGCTCGCGGCTGGTGCGGGCAAGTCCGTCATCCATTGCCCGGATATAATTGATGACTTCTTTGACCTCGTTAATGTCATCTGTCGGGACCATGTCGGCTTCGAACTGGAGAATGCCTTGGAGCGAAGCCTGCGTTCCTTCGATCTGGGAACTGAGCAATGCCTCTTTTTTTACGTACATGGCGACAAAGAGATCTGCGTTGGGGAGGACGGTTGTCATGCCATCGAGTCGTGCGAGAGCTCGGTCCGCTTCTGAGAGGAGTTGATGGAGTTCGTCATCAAAATGTACCGGTGGTTTTGGAGGCAGCGGTTTGGGTATATATGCCTGGTATCCTCCCTTCTGTCGTACAGTGATTCCCCATCCGGCTTGCGATCATACTTCTTCTTCTCCAGATTATCTTTTACACTCGTGCTTTTAATTCTGGTCAACCAGAGTTACACGCGTTTATACTGTTTAAGTCTGTTTAACCAGAATAAGGTTGCGGTTGTCGATATACCGGGGTGTGGAGAATGCCTTGCGGCGGCAGAACATTCTTTTCCGAAATCCTTTTTGCATCCTGCGATCCCGGAGCGAGGGAGAGGCTGTGTGAAAGTTTTTAAAAATGGTACGAGTGAAGAGTAAAAAAATCAGATATTTTTGAGGAGAGCCTCGATTATACGTATGAGAAGTTCAGCCTGAACCACTGCGAATTCTGCTTCGGATTCTGATATTGCACCCGCAGTATCGTATACCGAACTGTGCCGTTTGCGCCGCATCCGGTCGAACACGATAGCATCTTTTTCTTCGAGATACAATTGGGCAAACTTTACTACGGATATGTGCTGGTTCGCGCCGTCCGGGCGGTACCCATGGGCAAACATAAGAGCCCGGCCGGCCTGGAGAATTGCGTTGTATGCGATGGTGTATGCCCAGTCACGATCAGTTGCAAGAAGGAGCCGGGAGGTAGTTATATCCCGGTGTGCAAGCGCGATTGCGTTCGTAACTTTTTTCCGGTCAACGGGAAGTTTTTTTATGAGGCCTTCCCGTACAAGATCTTCAATCATCGCAGGTTCCGATGATCATTATCTTGTGCTCTTTTAATACATTTTTAACGAAAGGATCTCCGGACTGCTTTCGTCTTTTGAGTTCATCGGTGTGCATGAGTGTGTAGTTGATCTCCCGGTTGATCGAACGTTCGCTCGTATGGACAAGGGGTATCAGTGAATTTTCATCTATATTCCCCACGATGAAAAGGTCGATATCACTCCTTTGATCCGGCGGTTCCCCGGGCAAATGATCCATAGATGAACATGCACTCGATGTCACCCCTGTTGTGCAAGATTGTCTTTGATTATTTTTGCTATCCCTTCGGTCTTTAAGACGATCGTCTGGAGCTCGTTGTAGAGGAAAAAAGTACGGTTGACGGTGTAGTACTG
>CAXXQB010000014.1:0-10742 GCA_963676405.2 uncultured Methanoregula sp. | reverse complement strand
CACAAATCCCCTCTCATCCTTGCCCTACCCGGTCTGGCGGTGCAAGGTCTGCGGGTATCTCTGCGCACGGGAACAACCCCCAGGGATATGTCCTATCTGCAAGGTAAAGAAGGACCGGTTCGAACGGTTCATCTGAACCGGCCACTGTATTTTTTCCCTCACTTAAGAAGATTTCCGGAACGTGATGTGCTCTCTTCCTAACCCTGATATAATTCCCCGCCAAACATATCCGGCATGGCGGATACAATACTGGTCGAGATCGTCGGGCTGAAAAATTCCGAGTGCTCACCCTTTCCCTGTGATGCAAAACGCAGCTGTGGGCTTTCGGGATGCTACCCAAAGGGAACACTTGCCGATGCTTTTTTAGAGTTAAAAAAAATCCTTCACGAGCAGTATGGCGATCGGGTGGACTGCCGGTCGACCCTGATCGATGACGGGGTGCCGGAACATATCAAAAAGATCCTGATCACAGAATATCCCCCAATTCCCATGGTTCTTGTCAACAGGCGGTTGACACGGATCGGCCGGATTGCACTCGACCGGATAAAAAAAGAGATTGAAAAAGATCTATAAGGTTACACAATTTTTGTGAGTGCACCCGTATCCAGGTTGTAATACAGACCGTGCACGTCGATCGCCTTTTTTGCGAGTGCATCTTTGACGAGCGGGTATTTTTTCAGGTGTTCAATCTGGAGCCGGACATTCTCCTTCTCGATCATTGTCGAACGTGCTTTTGCCTCTTCCGGGGTCTTCGGTTTTTTGATCTGTGCATCAACCCGCTGCTTTGCCTCGGTTGCATTGTTGAGCCAGAGCGGGATATAGACATCATCCGTCTCTTTGTCAAGCGCTTTTATCGCGCCGCAGTCCGAATGCCCGCAGATGACGATGTGCTGGACTTTTAAGTGCTTGATTGCGTATTCAAGCACGGTCGCAAAATTCCAGTCATGGATCGGTGCGACGTTCCCGATGTTGCGCTGGATGAACAGGACTCCCGGTTGAGCACCGGTGATATGCCCTGTCTGAAGCCTCGAATCTGAGCACCCGATCCAGAGCACAGAGGGTTTCTGTCCCTTTGCGAGTTCGCTGTAGCGCTGGATGTTATCCCTGAATACCGTCTCCTGGAATTTTTTATTTCCTGCCAGTAGTTGATCAATCATGTGTCATCATCTCCATCTCGCCCGGCATGAGCTGCAGCCATACCGGGTGCGGATGCTTAATTTTTCCATGGGCTGTACATCAATTAACCTTTCGAAATTGTTCCGGAGGCTACCATCTCATGGTTTCCTGTTGGCGTAAAGATCTCGCGATGGGGAACCTGGCGGGTAAGTGCATTAACGGCAAGTCAGAGAAAGAAAGGTTTCACTGCTTACTGAACCGGTCGAAAATAGCATGATATGTCTGCGTGAACACATTGGATGTTTTCGGGCGGAATACGCCCTGGTTGACGTACCGCACATCCTCGATTGAGAAGAATGCATCAGGGTTGGTCATCTCGATATGCTCCCTGATACGGGGAACATCGACACGGTTGACCAGTGAAATAATCATCTTCACACCCCCCCGCGAACCTTTTGCATCGATGCAGGTTGCTCCATAATGTTCCGATTGTAAATAAAAAAAGATATTATCGTTGGATTCTTCTGTCGTCACAATGCGCATGATCACCATGCCGATCGAGAGTTTCTCTTCAATGACGAGCCCGATGTATGTACCGGCAGCAAATCCGAAAGCGAATGCAAAGAAGTTGGCAATGTTGGCGAGATCATTCATTATCACTTCCATGGCAAGGAGCCATATCACGATCTCGAAAAATGCGATGATGGGTGCGAGGTACTTAATCCCTTTGGAGATATAGATGACCCGGATTGTCTCAAGACTTACATCGCAGATACGGGCAAAAAAGATCAGGAGCGGAAGGATGACAAGTGCATAGAATTCGGGGCTGATACTAAAAAATGCCATTATTTCGCCTCACATTCCGTATCATGCGGATTATTATTGTTAAGCTCGAGAAACGTTGCCAACTGTTCCTATTTTAAGATTATCTGAAAATATGCAAAAAAAGGCGGGATTTATGAAGATTTTGCGATCGCGCGGATAATACCGCCCGGTCTGCTCATGTGTATTTTGCCGGATCTGCATCGAACTTCTTCTTGCAGCCGGGAGCACAGAAATAATACTTCTTTCCCTTAAACTCGCTTGTAAATTTTGCAGTCTTCTCATCTACTGTCATTTTACAGATGGGATCAATCGCCACTTTCGCACCTCAGTTATCTGCCTTTCCTTGCTTCGGGTATATACCTTTTGAGGAGCAGGGACAGCGACACAACCGTGACAGAACTTGCTGCCATCGCAAGAGCCGCGAGAGCCGGACTGACCATAATGCCAAAGAATGGGTAGAGCACCCCGGCACCTACCGGGATAAGTGCAGTATTGTACGCAAACGCCCAGAAAATGTTGCCCCGGATCCTGCGCATCACTTTTCCTGAGAGTTCGATCGCCGCCACCACATCCAGCAGATCGTCCCGGATCAGGACAACGTCCCCGCTCTCGATTGCAACATCCGTCCCGCTCCCGATCGCGATCCCCACGTCAGCCTGCGCGAGTGCCGGTGCATCATTGATACCATCGCCAACAAACGCAACGATTTCCCCCTTCCCCTGCAACGCTTTTACTTCCGTAGCTTTATCCTGAGGGAGTACTTCTGCGATCAAGCGATCGATCCCAATCCGGCTTCCAATCGCTTCTGCTGTACGCCGGTTGTCTCCGGTAACCATGACAACGTGGAGCCCTTTTGCCCGGAGCTTTTGTATCGCTTCCGCGGTCGTCTCCTTCAAGGTGTCCGCAATCGCGATTACCCCCGCCATCTGTCCTCCGGCAGCGACAAGGATCGCGGTCTTTCCTTCCCGTTCGAATCCGGTGATACGCAACTCTACATCGGCCGGTACCTGAACACCTTTTTCCTGCAGGAGCACGCGGTTGCCGACCAGCACTTCTTCGCCAAGTACAACCGCAGAGACGCCTTTTCCCCCGAACGTGTCGACCTTTTCAGCCTGTTCAATCTTCACGCCCCGGCTCTTTGCATGCCGGACTACCGCTTGTGCAAGCGGGTGCTGCGAGTCCTTCTCGACTGCCGCGGCAAGGAGCAGCAGGGTCTCTTCGGGAACACCGACCGGCAGGATATCGGTCACGTCAGGTTTTCCTTTGGTGAGGGTGCCGGTCTTATCAAATATGACGGTCGTCACTTTCTCTGCCAATTCCAGCGCCTCGCCGTTTCGTATCAGGATGCCAAGCTCAGCCCCGCGCCCTACACCGACAGTGACGGCAGTCGGTGTCGCAAGCCCGAGCGCACAGGGACAGGCGATAACGAGGACCGATATGAACGCAGTGAGGGCAAACAGGAGCGTGGAATGCAGGACAAAGAGCCAACATACGAATGCCAGCGCGGCGATGATGAGCACAACGGGAATGAAGTACGTAACCGCAGTGTCAGCGATCCGCTGGACGGGAGGTTTCGAACCCTGCGCGTCCTCAACGAGCTGAATGATCTGGGCAAGCACAGTCTCTTTCCCGACTTTTTGTGCCACGACCGAGATCACCGAGTTCTGGTTGATCGTTCCCCCGACTACCCGGTTCCCTTTTTTCTTAAGCGGTGGCACGGGTTCACCGGTGATCATCGATTCGTCAACATAGCTCTCCCCCATCACCACTTCGCCATCGACCGGGACTTTAGCGCCGGGTTTTACCACCACAATATCGCCAACCGCCACATCTTCAATCGGGATCTCGGCTTCCGTTCCATTTCGGATCACGGTCGCGGTCTTTGCCCGGAGCCCCATCAGCTTTTTTATCGCTTCCGAAGTCCGCCCTTTTGCCCGCGCTTCAAGGTACCGCCCCAGCATGAGGAACGCAGCGAGCATGATCGCGGTATCGTAGAACATGAACTCATGGGTGAGGACGATCCCAAACGTTCCCAAGACGCTTGAAACGAATGCGACACCGGTACCCATTGCGTACATGACATCCATGTTGAGCGTGCGGTTGCGGAGCGCCATCCACGCAGCGCGGAAGATCGGATACGCCACGTAGGCAAAGACCGGTGCCGCGATGAAAAGCATCACATACCCGAGCAGCTGCATGGAGATCGGGAGGGGTACCCACATCGCAAGCATGAGCGGGATACTTACCGCAAAGCCGATGGAGAACCGCATAAGCTTGTCGTGCAGGTCACGATCCCGTGCCAGTTTTTCCGCCTCTTCGCTCACTTCTCCTGTAATTCCGAGATACTGGTAGCCCGCATCCTCGATCGCCTTTTTCATTTCACCGGGCTCCGAAACCGAAGGATTGTACGTCACATACGCTTTTTCCGTGCCGAGGTTGACGTTTGCGAGAACGATGCCGGGGAGGGCCCGTAATGCCGCTTCGATGGTCTGGACGCAGGTAGCACACATCATGCCGCCGACCTTGATCATCACCTCCCGGTTGATCACTTCGTAGCCTGCATCCTTTACTGCCTTGTCGATCTCGGCGAGTGAGACCTTTGCCGGATCAAACTCGACATGGGCAGTGTCAGTGCCGAAGTTCACCTGCGCCTTTGAGACAGAGTCGAGTTTTGAGAGTGATTCCTCGATATTGATTGCACAGGTGGCGCAGTGCATTCCTGAAATTTTTAATTCTGCTTTTTTCTTTTCCGGTTCGGGCATGGCATTCTCCAATACGGGTTCGGTCGATCTTCTGTTGTCGTAATCTCCGGCTGTAGCCTTATATTCTTATTGAATGAGGAGCATGATACAGCGGAGGATAAAATCCATTTACAATATCATGTCCACAATCGCAATCGCATTTCCTGAAATTGAATTTTCCTGCTATTTTCCCGCCGAATTATTGCATACCCGCTGATGGGTGCAGTCTGAAAAAATGTGCCATCACGCGCTGATATGCCGAAATTGCGGTACAATAAATAATTTTGTGGCACATGATGATAGGATAGATATCATTTGTCTAGAGCGTGCCTGCATAAATGCCCGGTTTTGTAAATACAAAACAAATAAATTTGTGGGATAATACATCCCCTTAATCCGGCACGTGCATACCAATCAATACAGAGTGCAGAATGGGTGCAGGTAAATGGATACTCGCGTGAAAAATAATGAAATTGCCAAAATCGCTGGTTTCTTGTGCGTAATTACTATTATCCCGTACATTTTATCGCTCATCCTCGCCCCGCTCAACACCGCGCAGATCATATCGCTTGTCATATTCACCTCATTTATTGCCGGTTCATTGTTTTACTGGCAGTTCAGGAATGCATTTGCCTTCATCGGCATTGCCCTCCTTTTAGCCTTCAACGTGCTCGACATTGAACACTTAATCGAGTTCGCCCACCTGGAACTGATCCTGTTCCTTGTTGGGATGATGATCATTATCGCCTTTCTTGAGGGACGGGGCGTGTTCAACTGGCTCGTGACGATCCTCATTAAACCGTTTTTTAACAAGCCTTACCTCCTTATTGCAATCCTGTTGATGGTCGGCGCGCTGATGGCAGCACTGGTCGATGAGGTAACATCCATTTTGTTCATGAGCGCTATCATGTTCAAAGTGCTGGATGGCTACGGCATTTCCGGAAAAAATGCACTCCCATGCATCATGTTTTTGGTTTTCACGACAAACATCGGCAGCAGCGCTCTTCCTGTCGGAAATCCCATCGGCGTCATGATTGCATTCGGTGCGGGGATGACGGTAATGGACTTTCTCCGGTGGACCTTTCCCATTGCAATCATCTGCAGTCTCATTGTTACTGCCATCGCGATACTCTACCTGAAACGGACAACGCCGGTTTGTGTGCAGGAGACCAGCCTCACTTCCGGACAAAATCCAAAATTCGAAAGACTTCCTCTCACCCGGGGAGTAAAGGGAGGCATCCTGATATTTGGCATCGTCATTGCAGGACTCATCCTCCAGAGCAACATTGAACAATTTTTGGGACTCGGAAAAAATATCCTCCTCCTTGGGATCCCGCTCATCGTTGCAGGTTTTGTCCTTATTCTCGACCGGGAACATGCGCACGCGAATGTCGAGAAAGTGGACTGGTATACCCTCTTATTTTTCCTGTTCCTCTTTGCGGCAGTGGGTTCGCTGCAATATGTGGGGATAACCGGCAAGATCGCGGGTCTCGTATCCGGAACAGGTGGAAATCTCCTCATAACGATGCTCCTTGTCGGGGGAATCGTCTCCGTCCTGACTGCGTTCCTTGACAACGTACTCGCTGTTGCGACAATTATGCCGGTTGTGCAGGCACTGGCAGGAACAATTCCCCTTGCACCGGTCTGGTGGACAATGCTTATCGGTGGTACGTACTGCGGGAATGCGACAGTTATCGGTTCAACGGCGAATATTGTCGCTGCGGGCATGGTGGAAAAGAAGGGACTGGGATCTTTTTCCATGCTTGGCTGGATGAAGATCGGTATTCCGATTTCGATATTGACGTTCTTTACAGCATTTTTCTTACTGTACATCCAGGTAATTTTGTTTCACATTTAAAGTGGTAACAGGGTAAGGAATTGCGGCAGAACTGGATTCTACATGATTAATTATTTATAATTTGGACACAGACCTGATTTTAATGTACCAACTACGATTCAACGCACCAATGCAGGTAAGGAAGGTACATGCCGCGCTTGGTAAGCGGAAGCCGTTTTTTGTAATAATTACCTCTTGAACGTTTCTCCGCATCATTCCGGTTGAAACGGGAATTGATTTCTGACAAATTGTATGGTGATTTCATGGACATGTGTATGGAGGAATCGGCAAGCGAGTGGTTCAGTGCCCTGCCCTGCACCGGTAGGATCTATCGTCTCATCGAAGAAGCAGGGAATGTGACGAACACACAGAACCGGTTGAGCGCGATGAATGCTCTTGGCGTGAGCGGGGATCCCCGGGCGGTGCGCCAGCTTGTTGCCTGTTGCAGTGACCCGGACCCGCTCATCCGGTTGCATGCAACCGAAGCGCTCCGGAAGTTGCGGAGCGGGCGGGCTGTTAATGCACTTGTTGAGCGGCTGAAGGATAA
Source organism: uncultured Methanoregula sp. (assembly GCA_963676405.2). GTDB lineage: Archaea > Halobacteriota > Methanomicrobia > Methanomicrobiales > Methanospirillaceae > Methanoregula. The sequence continues at coordinate 3,676 of CAXXQB010000014.1, read as the reverse complement.
GAGTGAGCAGCCACAAATCCGCCAGCGTGCCGCTGAAGCACTCGCGACAATCCGGAGTTACAGCGCAATCGAAGGGCTGAAGGACCGGTCCCTGGACGTGGAGGAGGATCCTCTGATCCGGTCATATGTTGCAGACGTGCTAAACCATTCCGGCACCCTGTGAGAGTTTGAACGGTTCCTCCGGCGCGGTCACGATCCGTCCCATCATCTTTTTTTAATAATACACAATTGACTGTGAGAAAATTAAAAATTATATTTGCAGAAAGAGAAATTGATTAAATCATCAGCCGTGGTTGACTATTTTGTTCAATGCCTTATAACGATAAAATATCGATTTTTTATGGTATACAAAGGAGTAATATTTCCTATCCTCCTTCACCAAAACGTGTTCGTCACATTAATCAGCTGTCATTGAAAATATCGCTGTATGGGCAAGACCAAACTTGCAATCGTCATTGTCATCGCAGTATGCATCATTCTCTCAGGTGTTGTCCTGCTGCATATCCCAATTCCAAGCACGACTCCAGATTCAACCCCTGGTACAGAAACAAAGACCACGTACGAGGTTCTCATCCCGCCGGGCAATGGCAATAGCACGGAAGTTGACCATATCGTCCTCCGAGGCGGCAGCCAGCAGGAAATTGGGTATGCGCTCGGGCGGATCGCCATCGAGAAGTACGGTGCAACTCTCATTCCCTACGAAGATCCCATCTACGGAAAAGCCAAGGAAGATTACATCCGCCTTCACGACCCGGGCATGTACCAGCGCATCCAGGGAATTAAACAGGCGTACGGGCTGAAAGAGGATGATTACTCTCTGGATGCGAGCTCGCTCATATATATCTTCAGTTTCCCGTCCTGCTCGGCCATCTATTTCCCCCCGAATTCAACACAGAATAGCCACGCATACAGCGGCAAGGACATGGAATGGATCTACAACCCGCAGCTGAACGAGTTCAATGTGGCCATTTTCAACAATATCAAAGCTCTCATGATCAACCGGGTCCGGAACCGGATCAACGTTGTCGAGATGTATCCTGATAATGGATACGCGACCCTCGTGATTGGGAGTTCTGACCTGGCAAATGGCGCTTTCGATGGCATCAACGAGAAGGGGCTCTCCGTTACCGTGTTGCAAGATCCGGATACATATATAGACCCGGGCACCTTGGTAGCGGGAGGGACCTCGGGGGGCCTCAATTTCCTTCAACTGGTTCGGTCGGTTCTGGGGAATAGTGCCAGCGTGGAAGAGGCAAAGGACTGTATCATTGAAAATCGGGTCTCGATGCCCTTTATGGGAGCACATTTTCTCATTTCGGATCCTTCAGGAAATGCAACAATTGTCGAATTTGACAATGTTTCCCGCAAAGTCCACTTTACGGACTACCATAACGTACCCGTCCCCTTGACCAATTATGCAATATATCTGACTCCTGATTACACTAATCTCAAGATTACGGATCCCAGCGATATCGGTGACGACTATTACCGGATGCATAAACTCCACAGGTATATTGACACCCATGCCGGTTTATTCAACGAAACGGATGTCTGAACCACTATGAAAATGGTGGAAGCCAACGCTCATACCAGTGCCGAGGGAATCCTGACGGGTGCGACCATACGGCTGGTCTACACTGACGTTGCTGATCTGAACGAAAAAACGATGACCGTCCGGTTTTACCTCCGGGACGGACCGATCAGCGATCCTGCGTGGGGGACCCATGTGCTGGTGATGTCGGAACCGTTCACCTTCCAGCTGAAATAATAATCTTTTTTACTCTTTTTTACAGTTGACTATGTGTTATTTTTGAAAAATAGTAAGGACTTCTCTGTGGAATTTTTTTTCATCACCAGTTGACCCCGTGAACCGAATCCGTGCAGAGGGAAAACAAACGAAATTATTCAAGTGAGTGCGATTTCTCCGCCCGCTTATACTCCGCGAGAAGAGCTTGTGCATATTCTGCACTCTTTTTTGTCGGCACATAGTTCAGCACTTTCACTCGTTTCAGCAGTTCATCCGTGACCACGGCATCATCTGAAAGATGCAGTTTTATTACCTCGGAAATGATCCAGTCCAGCTGGTCGATCCCTGTCTCCTTGCCATCCACAAGGATCCGTTTTGTCGTGATCTTGTCCGGCGGGATACCGCCACAGATCGAACAATAGTACCCGTCCTTGTCATTGCCACCCAAAGGGATCACTCCTTGATCATCGTAAGAGACATCTTGAACTTCGTAATCGCGGAGAGAGCATGGGGCACGTTTGCCGGGAAAATGATCGTGTCCCCCTCTTTCATTTGGGAAGTCTGCCCGGCAACCCATACCTCGCACTCGCCATCAAGGATCGTCACAACCGCATCGAACGGGGCAGTATGCTCGGAAAGCCCTTCGTTCTCATCAAAAGAAAATATCGTGATGTTACCGGCTTTTTTAGAGATGATCATCCGGCTTGCCACAGTACCGTCTGAATAATTCACGAGATCCTTTAAGTGGATGACCTTTCCGTACAGTTCTTTTCTTTTTAGGTCCTGCTGCTCCTTTGCGTCGGGTTGCCCAAGTTTATATTCCATCAGAGCCTCCGTAATCGAAATCTTTGGCAGACCGGCATAAGAACCTGTGTCTTTTCGCGCTGCGGGAATGCGATCCGCGTACCTGTCATGCGGCGGTTCACTCGCGGATCATCGTGAGTGTCATCTTAAACCGTTCCTTTGCAAAGACTGCATGTGGTTTGTTGGCTGGCATAATGATCATCTCGCCGGTTTGTACAGTAAATGGCTTCCCGTCGATCTGCACCTCGGCCACTCCGTCCGTAACCATAAGTACCGCATCGTAGGGTGCGGTATGTTCTGACAAACCTTCTCCCGCGTCAAAGGAGAAAACCGTGATCGTGCCCGCTTTTTTGAACACAATCATCCGGCTTGCCACTGACCCCTGCTGGTAAGCGATCAGGTCATTGATCGAATGCACAGTCTCTTTTAGTTCTTCGCGTCCTGTCTCCGGCATCGCAATCATCCTATGATATTTCCTTAAAAGATAATAGTGCACCTACCATTTCCCGTTTCAGGCAAGCCCCAGTTCCTTAAGTTTTGCCGGTGCCGGCACACCCTCCGCATCCCAGCCACGGGCGGCATAATACTCATCCAGCAGGGGTTCGCGCTGCCAGACCCTGCCTGTCGGCGCCCCCTCTTTTAAGGGCTCGGTCAGCAGCCGCCGGGGAAGAGTGTCGTCACGCTTTGTATAGCCAACCTTCAGGTTGAAGAGTTTCTGCACGTTCCAGATCCGTTCACCGATCCGCATCACTTCTGTTTCATCGATGGGCATACCGGTCACTGCGGATAGCATGGCTGCATATTCCGGCGCTCCCATCGGCGCAAGCGATGAGAAGATGCAGATCCCGGCTGCGTCCATCGTTGCCGTCAGGTCCTGGAACGCTTTTGTCCAGACGGCTTTTCCTTCATTTGTAAACGGGTCGAGTTTCTGCGGGAGTCCCACGACTTCCGGGGAAATCATGTACCCATTGATATGGTCGCCGCCCCTGACACCGGTCGCGTACGAAAGCCCCATGCCCTGAAGCCCCCGCGGGTCATACGCGGGAAGTTCCATTTTCTTGACACTCATGGACAACTCAGGATGCCCAAGTTTTTCGGCAAACCGGTACGAACCGTCTGCCATCG
>CAXXQB010000013.1:0-148649 GCA_963676405.2 uncultured Methanoregula sp. | reverse complement strand
GAACGCTTCCCATACGACAGCAGCAGCTGACCGCCACCGGAGATGATAACCCGTGCGTGAGCGAGCCGCTGTTCTGTTCCGGGCGGTGAATGGACAAGCGAATGTATTACCGGGGGCATACCGGCAAGTACGGTTACCTTGTACTGTTCGGCGAGTTCGAGATAGCGGTCAAGGTCAAACCGTTCCATCATCACGTACGTCCCGCCAGCCCGCAGGACGGCAAAGCCCCATGAGAACCCCACGTGCCCCATCGGGTAGATGCCCAGATAGATGTCGTCGGGACGCAACCGGAGCGCTTCCCGTTCGGCATCGAGCGCGGTCATCCAGTTGCCATGGGTGAGCATGGCTCCCTTGGGTTTTCCGGTCGTGCCCGCCGTATACTGGAGGTGACAGAGGTCATCGAGCGAACAGTTGATTGCCCGCATGGATGGAGGTGCCGGAGGGAACGAGTCCCATGCGACGGAGCCGGTACACGAGCCGTTGATGCAGATGACATGGGAGAGGCCCGGGGCACGATTCCGGATACCGGCAACTATCCCGGCACCGTGTGCGTCCGTGATGATAGCACAGGCACCGGCATCGTTGATTGCATGGAGCAGCTCTTCGCCATGGTACACTATGTTTGTCGGCACGGCAACCGCCCCGATCCGCCAGATCGCACAATAACTGATCAGGTATTCCGGGGAACTGTCAAGGTAGATGCAGACCCGGTCACCTTTTTTCACGCCAAGTGTTACGAGCCCCAGCCCGACCCGGTTCATCTCGTCCCGGAGCTTCCGGTAGCTGTACGTCTCGTTTCGTGTGGGGCAGACAAGTGCTGCTTTTTGTTCGGGAACGCTCTTTGCGTCAAAGAGGGTGGTGATGTTAGACACGAAGCACCGGTTGTGTATGGTAAAAATTGGGTGTCGATGTATATAGGTGTGCAATATCCGGTTGCAGTGCAGGACGTCCTGTTGTCGTCCTATGTTACGGTCACTACCGACATCCCCTGCCAAGTTTGCGTGAACGCAATCTTCCAGAATGCAATCACGCTGGTATAAGGAGTGAGATTGGAAGATATACGTCTCCCGGTACCGGTTATGAGATCGCAGCCAAACCTATGGCTCTACTAAAAAATTTCTTATAACTTTTTGCCGGATTGCTTCTTTCGGGTACGCACCGATGATCCGGTCGACCATCTTCCCGTGGGAGAAGAAGACGATGTTCGGTATTGCAGAGATATTCATCTCTATAGCAAACTGCCGGTTCTCCTCAGTGTCACATTTGCCGAACGTGACTTTTCCGGCAAATTCCTGTGCAAGTTCCTCAATAGCAGGAGCGACCCTCCGGCAGGGACCGCACCACTCTGCCCAGAAATCGATCACGAGTGCAGGGTGGGTTTTCAGGATTTCCCCGATATGTGCCTGATCGATTCTGATCACTTCCGCGTTTCCTTTCGTCGCCATCTTGTCCTTCATCTCCTGTAACCGCTTTTCCCGGATGCGGCTCAGTTCATCGTCCATGGTTTTGTAGTATGCTAATGCTCTCTATTGAATGTAGCGAACGAGCCCCGGTGACCCCCGGGCAGGAGTGAGTAAAGTATATCAGCGGTCGCCAACAATAGTATTACCCTGACTGTGGAGCGAGGTAGGGTAGTCAGGATATCCCGACGGGCTCATAACCCGTAGATCGATGGTTCAAATCCATCCCTCGCTACTTCTTTTGTCGCGTTTTTTCTAAAAACCCGGTGTTTTTGGCATTTCATGGGTTCTCTGCCGGAACCTTCTGGAGATTGGATCACATCGGGTATCAGTCTCGAATCTTATACACGTGATAACGGTTATGTCTGTCAGCCTTGTTCTCTGCATTCACAGAACCCATTTTTTGCACGAGCGCAAGAACACACATGCGCTTATCACCCAATGTTTTAGTGTTCCATGTGGATCTTCAGCACAGCCTTGGATCCGGAAGCGACTGAACTCACCGTGTCAGCATGACCGCGGATAAGGTACCCCCCGAGCCGGATGATGGAGGAAGGATCGGACAGGATCTCCTCCTCGCTGGGACACCTGTCGGGAAGCGGAAGCGGGTCGCCCTCGTACGAGACTTCGGCATCGAGATTGTACTCATCGAACGATGCCATAACCGTGACAGGGCCTTTTGCCAGGCCATGATCGATGACAAGCTCGCAGGTCTCGGTGAGTGCCATGGACATCCGCTGGATCACCTCCCTCCTCGCTGCCCATTGTTCCCCCTGCAGCTCCATGAACACAAATACCTGATCCGATACCCGGATCTTCGGGTCGATCGTCATAGTTACTCTCTTCTTTATCCCGATCCGCAGCACGAGGTTGAGGATTATAGCGATGACCGTTGTCAGGGAGAGTGACGAGTCAAAGACCGGCCGGATGTACTCGGGAACACCGGCGTACGCACCGGGGAGGAGATAGACGCTGATCCCGAAGATGAACGAGATCCCGATAACGAAAATCTTCCGGGAATCGAGCATCCTTGTGCTGATTGTCTGGATACCTCCGACGATGATAAACCCGGCAACGTAGATCAGGGTTCCGCCGATCACCGGGCCTGGCATGATGATGAACGCCATGGCAAGGACTGGCAGGAAGGCAAGCGCGATTAAAATCCCGCCGGTCACAAAACCGATGTACCTGCTTGTCGATCGGGTGGCAATCGACAGCCCGATGTTGGACGAGGAGCCGGTCTGCCCCATGCCGCCAAAAAGCCCCCCTATAGCATTGGCAACCCCGTCCGCAAAGAGCCCCGACCTGACGTTCATCATATCCGGTCGTTTCCATTCGGTGTCGTTGATGCGCTGGCAGATCGAGAACTCCCCGACACTCTTCACAAAAGTCACAATTGCTGCGACACAGAACGGGATGAGCAGCGCAACCTGGAATGAGACGCCGAAGTAATGTATATCGGGGAGAGCAACGATCGGGGATGCCGCAATCCGACCGAGGGGATCGGCACCGGCGAGCCCTGCCGCGATACAGAGCACATACCCGACCGCTATGCCGACAATCAGCGGGAAGAGTTTTAAGTGGCCCTTGCACCATACCGTTATTCCAACCGTGATCCCAAGCGTAATACACGAGATAAGCGTGGCGACGGCTGACGGCGAGGATGTTGGGCTCGTCATACCAAAGAAGTTCGGGAGTGCATAGGGAACCACGGCAACGCCGAGCATCATGATGACGAGGCCTGTCACCTCGACCGGGAATAGGACACGGAGACGGTGAACGATCCGGGAGAGTGCAGCCTGGAACACGCCGGAAACTGCCGTCATCCCGCAGAGGAGGGAGAGGCCGCCGGACTGGACGGCAAGGATGGACGCGGAGACAAAGTTCGGCCCGGCTACCCGGGGTATCAGGTACCCGGAGCCAAACTCCGGGTTTTTGATCGACTGGAAGATCGTAGCGATGCCGTTTGCGAGCATCGACATCGACACAAAGAATGCTGCTGCCCCGGTCTCAAGGTTCGTTGCCCGTGCGACAAGGATGGGGAAGATGAACGCGGTGGCGACGATCCCTGTGTGCTGCAGACCGAGTAAAAAGAGGGTGGGAAGAGGGGGCTTTTCATCGGCTGCATACTCAAGATCCGGAGGACGCATACACGAAATGGAGTGGGGGAATACTGATATATGTTATGATTTGGCCGGATAACCGGACACGGTGTTTAAGGATTTTTCCGCGAAGAGTGAAGACAGATGATACAGGTCGCTGCCTAACTCTTCCTCGCCACCGTTACGATAAACGTGCGGTTTTTGTATACAAGATCCACATCAGAAAACCCGCATTCGTGCAGCCACGAAAGTTGTACCGAGAGTTTCTCATTCTTATCCAGAGAATTCCGGCGTTTCAGGATCTCGGCGTGCTCGGTCTCCGATAATGGCCCATCCCTTAAAAATTGGTTCCAGTATTCGAGATACTGCTGCCGGAAGAACAGGGTCTCCCCATCTGCCTGGTCAGCGTTCACAAACATCCCGCCCGGCTTCAGCGCCGCATATATTTTGTGGAAGAGAAGGCATTTGTCTTCAGTGGTCAGGTGGTGGATTGAGAGAGCTGAACAGATGATATCGTATGTCCCGCCAAGTTCCGACCGGCTATAATCGCTCACCACGTACCGGACATTCTTCCGGTCAGAGAACCGTTCCCGTGCGACGGCGAGCATGTTCTCCGAGATATCCAAGAGGGTCAGTTCAGCAGCCGGGAATTTCTCCAGCATGAGCGCGGTGAGAAGACCTGTCCCTGCCCCAATATCGAGGATTGCCGGGTTCAACTCCTTCGATTCTGCTGCCCAAACCGCAGCACCATAATACTGGTCCATCTGCGGGATCACGTACTGCCGCTGGGCATCGTACTCTGCCGCGATGGTGTTGAAAGCGTTCCTGATGTACTCCATGGTCCTCCCTGTGATCCTAGCCCCGGGTTGCGAGCCTGTGGTTCTTATAATATCCGGTGTTTGAGGAATTTTAAAATATGATCGGGTGTATCCTGATGCAACAAAAAACCGGAATCGATAAAAACGAGAGGAATTCAGCTTTTACGCTTCGAACCCCTCGAGCTTCGATTGGATCGTGCTATCCACAAAATTCACCTGCCGGGGCTTTGCGAGTTCCCCTTGGATCGGCAGGGGGTAGCACCCGGTCAGGCACCCGGTACAGAGATCGTCCCGGCTAAACCCAATCGCTTGTACGAGCGCTTCCAGTGAAATGTGGTGGAGTGTCGTTGCGGTGATGCTGTGCCGAACCTCATCTTCTACCTTGTCGCTTGCAATCAGCTCCGTTCTTGTGGGCATATCCACACCAAGGTAACAGGGCGCCTTTATTGCAGGAGAACCGATCCTCATATGGACTTCCCGGGCTCCTGCGTCGCGCATCATATCGATGATCCTTTTCGAGGTCGTCCCCCGCACGATGCTGTCATCCACGAGCACAACAGACTTGTCCTTTAAGTGCGCAGCGATTGGGTTGAGCTTGATCCGCACTGCCCGCTCGCGCTCCTTCTGGGAGGGCATGATGAACGTGCGCCCCATATACCGGTTTTTCATCAGGCTCTCGACAAACGGGATCTTCGACCCCTCGGCGTACCCGATCGCATAGGCCGTCCCGGAATCGGGAACCGAACCGACTGAGTCCGCCTTTACCGGGGATTCCTCGTAGAGTTTCCGCCCGATTGTCCGGCGCACGTCATAGACGAGCACCCCGTCAATAACCGCATCAGCCCGGGCAAAATAGATGTACTCGAAAATGCAGTGCGCACGTTTGCCGGCTACTGCGATCTGCATGCACCGGACCCCCTCATTATCCATCCGGATCAGTTCGCCGGGCTTGACATCACGGAGGAATTTTCCTCCCAATGCATCTACCGCTACGCTCTCGGACGCGACGATATACCCGTTCTCAAGCTTCCCGAGGCAGAATGGTTTGATCCCCAGTGGATCGCGGAAGGCGTAGAGGACTCCATCAATCATCATCACGGTCGAGTACGAGCCTTCCATCCGCTTCATGCAGAGCGCTACTGCATCCTCGACCCGCCCGGAAGCCGTGATCTCATCAATTAAGATCCGTGCAATAATTTCCGTGTCTGTGGTGGTGGTAAAAATCTGTCCCGCCTGCTCGTAAGCAGCCCGGAGTTCAGCAGTATTCACGAGGTTCCCGTTATGAGCGATGGAGATGAAATGGTCCTTGAACTGGAAGTTGAGGGGCTGGATATTTTCCGGGAGGTTTGCACCGGTGGTCGGGTACCGTACGTGACCGACACCAACAGTACCTTTCAAATCTTTCAAAACAGGAGGGGAAAAAACATCGGCGACAAGCCCCTGCCCCTTGAACTTACAGAGGTTTGTCCCATCAAACGTTGATATACCCGCGCTTTCCTGACCCCGGTGCTGGAGCGCGTACAGGGCATAATAGAGCTGGATGGATACACCGCCAGCATCGACGATGCCAACGATACCACACATGATAGTACTCTAATGCGTTGGGATTTTTGGTCTTTTGGTATTCCACTTATTGCTGACGAGTTTCGTGCTTCTGCCAAAACCACAGGCAGAGCAGACTTTTTTCTGGGCGTGATACGAGATCTTCCCACAGCGCCGGCAGGCGATATGGGTCTTCTTGTTCATCTTTCCCATTGACGGAGTGCCTTTTGACATGTAACTTCACCTATGATTCCAGTGATGGGGAGATATAAATCACGTTATCCCCACGGACGATAAGAGTGCCCACTTTCTGGACCTGCCCGTTCTCCACTTCCTCTGCTTTATCCAAGACGAGGTTCATATGAACATCATATCCTTGAAGAACCCCGTGTATTTCCCTCCCGCCTTTGAGAGATACAATAACGGGCTGTCGGTTCAATACCAGATCCAAAATATCCAACGGTCTCTTGGTCATATTATCCCTGTGTTACCATCGCTCTGGAGTAATATATGTGCGTGAGCACCCTACTTAAACATACCGTAGATCCACAACTGATGCGAATCTTCCCCGTGCGGGGATGCAATTGGGTTGTTCTGTAGTAGTGTCTGTTCTTTCGCATAAATGTGTTTAGTGGCAAATTTTTTCTTGCAGGAGAAACGAATGTAGGAGCAGTGCAATGAAAAAAATTGTCGGGAAAAAACGGCATTCGATCCGGAAGAGCCAGGTGCAGGATTTGTATGATCGGCTCGCGCTCCAGATCGGGCAGTCCGCATCGCTCTTCTCTACGGATATCGTGGAGATCCTTGAGACCAATGCTGACGTTTCCATTTACCTTGTGAACAAAAAACCGCTTCTGATGGATGCCGGTGACTGGGTGTTTCCTACCTTGAAAGGTGCACTCCAGTTCCCGTTTCCGGAGCGCCGGGTAGCGGTCGATGCGGGCGCGATCCCCTTTGTCGTCAACGGTGCTGACATCATGAGACCGGGAATTGTCACAGTTTCGGCGGATGTGAAAGCACAGGCGCCGGTCCAGATCGTGGATGAACGGCATGGGAAGCCGCTTGCAATCGCGATTGCCCTCTATGACGGACAGGCAATTCTGAGCAGCGCATCCGGAAAAATGTGCCGTCATTTTCACCATGTCGGCGATGAACTGTGGAACCTGGAGTTTTAAAACCTGATGTGCACGCGGCACTGGACGAAAAACCGGGCAATTTCCCATTTTGAACCTCCAAATTGCCTGCCGGGCGCTTTTCAAACAGATACTATTAAATAAAATTCATCCCACAGTTTTTTTATGGTTAAGATCATAGACACCCTTCTCGGAAAAAGTTCCGCAAGTGCGGACGAAGATTATATGGAACTAGACCTCACCTCGTATGAGGAGCACGGCGCCGGGTCACCGGCACTTCTTGTGAAGATCGCGACCATCGCCGATCTCAAGGATACCCCGCGGGTAAAAGACGAGGTATACAACGGAAACATTGTCATTGTCGATATCTCCCGCCTCAAGATGGACAAGATCTCCTACGAGCGGGTCTTAAAAGACTTAAAAGAGGTCGCAAAGGATGTCAATGGGGATATCATCGGGCTTGGCGACCAGCGATACGTTGTACTCACGCCGATGTCTGTCAAGATCTCGCGCGACAAGATCGGTGGAGCATAAGTGCGAACGACTGTTCCGGGCCCATGTCCATCCTGCAATACTGAAATAGAATATCTGTATCAGACGGAAAATATTCCCTATTTTTCAGACATTCTTATCATCTCCGCTACGTGCGCTGCGTGCGGATACCGCTATGTTGATACACAGCTCTTAAAGGACGCCGATCCGGTGCGGTACGAGATGCCTGTCACCACCATTGCAGACCTTGACGTGCGGGTGGTGCGGAGCATGAGCGGAGCAATTGAGATCCCGGAGCTCGGGGTGAGGATCGATCCCGGGCCGGCGTGCGAAGGGTTTGTCACTAACGTTGAGGGGGTGCTCTCCCGGATCGAACGGATCGTAGAGGGAACATTACTCTGGGCAAACGATGATGAACGGGTGCATGCTAGGCAGATTCTATCAGAAATTGCTCATGTTCGGAGGGGGACCCACCCCATAACGCTCATCCTCCAGGACCCCCGGGGCAACAGCGCCATCATATCAGACACCGCACAAAAGAGGGAATACCGGGCAGAGCCAGAGTGAGTTCTGGCATAGCCTGAAAATGGCTCGAACTGTTTTTTGTGCTGTATGCAGGTGTTTCCCGGGATATGATGTCCGTTATTTCAGGTGATCTCGATGTCGCCGAGCCATGCGCCGGGTTTCCGGATCACGCTCCCGACAACCTGTGCACCTTTCACTTCGTCAAGGACCGGATCAACACTTGCCGTGGGAACAACATAGGCATATCCCATGCCCATGTTAAAGGTCCGGTACATCTCGACTGTAGAAATCTTTCCGGTTTCCTGTATCCAGCCAAAAATTGCCGGGGGGGTGAGGGGCGTGTCAAACAAAAACCCGTACTGGCTCAACCGTTTGAAGTTCAACAGTCCCCCACCGGTGACATGGCACATCCCGTGCACCGTGCAGGTAGCAGCAATGTGCAAGCTCTCGTGGTAGATCCGTGTGGGAGTCAGGAGTTCCTGCCCGAGCGTTTTGCCGCCGGGTAATCTTTGATCGTATGCCGCATACTGCTCCACGATGCGGCGGGCAAGCGAGAGCCCGTTGCTGTGAATCCCGGTGGAGGGAACACCGATGATGACATCCCCGGGCCGAATCTTCTCCCCGGTGATGACCTTGTCCCTCTTCTGCATTCCCAGGCAGGTTCCGGCAAGATCAAGCCCGTTCACAAGCCCGCGGAGCGAAGCGGTCTCCCCGCCAACGATGTCGATATTCGCCTGCTTCGCACCCTCGTTTAACCCGATGCCGATCTGCGCCATCTTGTCAATGGAGAGCCGGTCGGTAGCGATGTAATCGACAAACGCGATTGGCTCGACGTTCATGACATAGAGATCGTTCACGTTCATCGCGATGCAGTCGATACCTACCGTGCTCCAGTCCTCTTCGTGGTCTGCAACGAGCATCTTCGTCCCGACACCGTCCGTAGTGAGGGCAAGCACCTGCTCGCCGAAATCGATGAGCCCGGCAAAATGCCCGACCGCGCCCTGCATCGTATAGTGCCCTTTCCGCCGGTAGGTCAGGTTTTTGATCAGCGCTTTTATCGCGGTTGCCTCAAGGTCGATATCCACCCCTGCATCACGGTAGGCGTTCTCAGTCATCGCACTCCTCCGAGAGCCGGAACTCGTCGTGAAGCACCCGCACCGCACGCGGACCGTCTTCCTGCCGGACGACAAACGAGATGTTCGCCTCGCTTGACCCCTGCGAGATCATCATCACGTTCACTCCTGCCTTGCCGAGCGCGGTAAAGATCCGCCCGCCGGTACCGGCAGCACCTGCCATACCGGCACCCACAACAGCTACGGCACAGACATCATGGGTATGGGTGACTTCGCGCACAATGCCCTGCTCGACTAAAAATGCAAGGGAGTGTACTGCGGTAGCAAGGTGAGCCTCATCGACGATGAGAGAGATGTTCGCCTCGCTTGACCCCTGCGAGATCATCATCACGTTCACGGCACTGTCTGCGAGGGCAGAGAAGATCGCTTTCGCAACGCCCGGGCGCCCGATCATCTGCGCTCCGTTGATGTTGATGGCCCCCACTTTCTCGATATACGTGAGGGCTTTGACCACCCGGCTGTCGCGGTAACCGTTTTTGACGATCATGGTGCCGGGATGGGCGGGATTAAAAGTGTTTTTGACCCTGACAAGGATGTTCTTTCTCATCGCCGGATCAATGGAACGGGGGTGCATCACCTTTGCACCGAAGTACGAGAGCTCCATCACCTCGATATAGGAGACACTTTTTAAGACCCCGTGCATCTTTGATCACCCGGGGGTCTGAGGTCATGATGCCATCGACATCCGTCCAGATCCAGATCTCGTCCGCATCGATCCCGGCGCCGATGATGGATGCGGAATAATCCGATCCGCTCCGGCCGAGCGTGGTTACTATCCCTTCTGTAGTGCAGCCCATGAACCCCATGATCACCGGAATCTCTTTTTTTAAGAGTGAGCCGACCCGCTTTTTTATCCGTTCGTCACTTTCCGGGAGTGCGGTTGATTCACCATGAGAGGGTGTCGTGAGGATGCCGGCTTCACAGCCGTCAAGTACCGTGGATGGGATGCCTCGCTCCCGGATCGCGGCGGAAAGAATCGGGGCGAGCAGCCGCTCACCGAACGAGATGATATAGTCCTTCGAGCGGGGAGTGAGCTCCCGCAGGTTGTAGACCGCAAACAGGATATTCTGGAGACTTTCCAGCCGCTCTTCGATGACCGCCCCGACTTCCGCGACATTTTCGGGGGCTGCCTCTTCAAGCGTCGTGATGTGCCGCTTCCCGAGTGCCTGGATCAAGGGCACGATCGCCGAACTGTCCTTTGCTGTCGGCAGTGCCTCGGCAATGGCGATCAGCTGATCGGTGACGCCACGCTGCGCTGACACGACCACTGCCAGTTCGTCTCCCGCGTCACGGTGCTGTTTGAGGATGTCTACAACGCGCCGGATAGACTGCGCATCGGCGACTGATGTTCCGCCAAATTTCATTAAAAATTTCATTCTCGTTCCCACTCTGCATGTACCATTTATTTATGTAACTATACGACGCACAGAATAATAAGATGCATGCAGATGACGTGGTGGACTGTCATGTTCTTGTGATCGGGAGCGGCGGTGCCGGGGTGCGGGCGGCAATTGAAGCATCGAAGTACGGCGAGACCGTCCTTGTCACAAAAACGATCGCAGGAAAAGGGGGGTGTACTCCTATGGCGGAAGGGGGGTACAACGCGGTGCTGCGGGAGAGTGACTCGTGCGGGATCCATTATGAGGACACTCTCAAGGGAGGGGCATACTTAAACGATCCCGATCTCGTGAGCGCTCTTGTAAAAGAATCCCCGCTGCGGATGGCAGATCTTATCCACTGGGGGGCGGTGTTTGACTTCACCGAGAATGATGAGATTGCCCAGCGTCCCTTTGGCGGGCAGCGGTTCCCGCGAACCTGCTATGCCGGAGACCGTACGGGGCATGAGATGATGACGACACTCATGGAGCGACTCGACTCCGCAGAGGTAACCAAACTTCAGGAAATGACCGTCATTGACCTGTTAAAAGATGGTGAGCGGGTGACAGGTGCGATGGTAATTGATGAAAAGGGCACCCTCATCACCCTGACCGCTGACAGCACCATCCTTGCGACGGGCGGCGGCACCCGTGTCTACGATATCTCCACCAACTCGTCGAGCGGCACAGGAGACGGGTATGCAATCGGGTACCGTGCCGGTGCCGAACTGATCGACATGGAGATGGTGCAGTTCCACCCGACAGGAGCGGTCTTCCCGTACGATGCCCGGGGACGGCTCGTTACCGAAGCGGTGCGGGGTGAAGGCGGAGTTTTGAAGAATATCAACGGCGAGCGGTTCATGTCCCGGTACGATCCTGAACGGATGGAACTTTCCACCCGGGATGTCGTTGCCCGGGCGATCGCAACTGAGATCGCACAAGGCAGGGGCACTCCTCACGGTGGCGTCTGGCTTGATGTAACGCACCTGCCCCGTGCGCAGATCGAGAGCCGGCTCCCGGTGATGCTCGAACAGTTCCTCAAATTCGGGGTGGACATCCGTGAGCAGCCGATGGAAGTCGCTCCCACCGCTCATCACATCATGGGAGGGCTCCGGATCACGCCGGAATGCCGGACGACACTGCCCGGACTGTTTGCATGCGGGGAAGTGGCAGGTGGAGTGCATGGGGCAAACCGGCTGGGGGGAAACGCCCTTGCCGAGACGCAGGTCTTTGGAAAACGCGCCGGCGAATATGCAGGAAAAGAAAAGAAGCGGGTGAAAAAGATCGATGCCAACCAGGTACATGAGACCCGGAACCTTTTGGATCACTACCTCACCGGGAGCGAGAGTCCCGCCCATGTACGGAGGGCGCTCCAGCTTGCCATGTGGCAGGGAGTCAATATCTTCAGGAAAGACGCCGAGCTCCGGCATGCACGTGCCACCATTGACCAGTTATCACAGGCAGCACTCCATGCAGAGACGCCACAAAATCTTGCTGACTGCTGTATCGTTCGGAACATGTGCCAGGCTGCATCGCTCATCACCCGGGGCGCACTTCTCAGGCTTGAATCCCGGGGCGCACACATGCGGGTTGACGTGCAGCAGAAATGGGATGCACAACACTCGCCGTTCAGCCACACGTATATTTCCCATAACCGGGAGGGGATAGAGTCCGCCGGGGGGATTGTATGAAGGCGATAACCGTCCGGGTCTTCCGGTTTGATCCGGAGAAGGATGCAGAATCCCGTTTTGTTTCCTACACGGTGAATGTCAATGACGGTGCCCGTGTCCTCCACGTGCTCCACGCGATCCACGATGAAATAGATCCGACGCTTTCCTACCGGTACTGTTGCGGCTCGGGACAATGTGGGAGCTGTGCGGTGCGGATCAACGGGGAACCGGGGCTTGCCTGCATGGAAGAGGCACGTGATGGTATGGAGATCATGCCGCTGAACCTGCCGGTCAAAAAGGATCTGGTCGTGGATCTCCTCCCGAAACTCGAAGCAATTGCTTCGTTGCAGCCAAAAGAGACGCTCGTTATGCCAAAAAAAGCGGAGATCGACGCGATGAAATCGTTGCGGGACTGCATCGAATGCCTCTCGTGCGTCTCTGTCTGCCCGGCAATGGATGTGACGAAGTTCTTCGGCCCCACCGCGATGCGTCAGGAGATGCGGCTCGCACTCGACTCCCGAAACGCGAGTGACCGGGTTCCGGCAGCAATCGAAGAGGGGCTCTTTACCTGCACCACCTGCCAGGCATGCCTGCAGGTCTGCCCGAAAAAGATCGAGATCCCGGGGAAGGCAATCGAGAAACTCCGGGCGCTCGCAAACACGCGGGGGTTCACCCTGCCCCGGCATCAGGAAGTCGCGGCACTTATCAAGGAGACAGGGAGAAGCGTTCCCCGCTCGGAACCCACGTTTTTAGAACAAGTCGGGGAGGTGGTGGAACCGTACGGGACACCGAAAGCAACGGTGGGCTTCTTTGTCGGCTGCATGTACAACCTGCGGTTGCCAAAGACTGCACTCGATGCGCTGGAGGTGCTGAGGCGAAACGGGATCCGGGTCATCATCCCAAAAGAGCAGGTCTGCTGCGGTTCGCCGCTCATCCGGACCGGGCAACTGGCATTCGTTGATACGTTAAAGAAGCGGAACATCGACACCTTCCGGTTCCGGAAGATCGATACGGTCATGACCATGTGCGCCGGGTGCGGCTCCACACTGAAAAATGATTACAAAACCCCGTTTGCCGTGATGGACATATCGGAAGTTCTGACAAAATACGGGATCGAACCTCCCGCACGCTTACCTATTACCGCAACCTACCACGATCCCTGCCACCTGATGAGGGGACAGGGAATAAAAGACCAGCCCCGGGAGTTGATCCGGCAGGTGGTGGATTTGGCGGAGATGCCGTCCATCTGCTGTGGTTCCGGGGGAGGAGTCCGGTCCGGGATCCCTGATGAGGCGGCGGCATTGGGCAAACGCCGGGGAGACGAGATTGCGAAAACCGGCGCTGATGTCGTGATCTCATCCTGCCCGTTCTGCGAGTTCCATATTGCCGGGCATACCGACAAGCCGGTGAAGAATATTGCAACGGTTCTCCTTGAAGGCTATAGGGAGAAAGACCGGAAGAAAAGCGCTTCCCCTACAATCTGAATACCGGGGGTCTGCCGGTATTCGTGTCGATAGTTTTTATAAAATGTAATTTTACGGGAATCAGTTCCCCTCACTCCCCCAGTTTCATCACGTACTCGTGCGCTTCCAGTGCGGCTTTTGCCCCGTCACCGGAAGCGATGATGATCTGTTTGCTCTTCACTGACGTCACATCCCCGGCAGCAAAAACGCCCTCCCATGTCGTGTGGCAGTTGAGATCGACCACGATCTCCTTTTTATCGTTTAATTCGACAAACCCGTCCAGGATATCCGTGTTGGGGAGCCAGCCGATCTCGATGAATACGCCGTCCACATCCATCGTCTGCTCCTGCCCGTTCCCGCCTTTTATCGTGATCCCGGTAAGGAACTTGTCGCCGTGGAGTGCAATGATCTCTGTATTGAGATGTACATCGATATTTTTCTTTGTCTCAAACATCTTTGTGTATACAGGGTCCGCCCGGATCGTGCGGCGCACAATCAGGCTCACGGACGCCGCGATGTTACTCATCTCCACGGCGGTCTGGAGCGCTGAGTTCCCACCCCCCACGACTACAATCTTCTTTTTCGCGTACAGGGGCCCGTCACAGGTTGAACAGATGGAGAGCCCGCGCCCAAGATACTGCTCTTCATTGGCCACACCCAGTTTTCGGGGTTTTTTGCCCTGCGTCAGGATCAGGCTCTTTGCTTTGATGACCGCGTCAGAGACGGTCGTTACCGCAAACAGCCCGTCTTCCTGGGAGATTTTCGTCACCCGGTCAAGTTCGAGCCGTACATCAAGCGTCTGCACCTGCTCCTCGAATTTTTTCATCAGGTCTTCGCCGGTCACCACCCGGTATCCCATGTAGTTCTCGATCGACCAGGACTCCAGCGCCTGTCCCCCGATATTTTCTGAAATGATCATCGTTTTTAAGAGTTTTCTCGCACAATACACACCGGCGGTGAGCCCTGCCGGACCTGCCCCGATAATGAGGACGTCATAGATGTCGCCAGCAGTGGACGTCCCAAAGAGTTCGTTCAACCGCCGGGAATCAAACCCGACAATCACTTCATCATCCACGGTGATCACCGGAACTCCCCGCTGACCGGAGAGCTCGATCATCTTTTTAGCCTCTCCGGCATCTTCGCCGACATCAATACTCGTATACGATATCCCCTGTTTGTCCAGGAACGCTTTTGCCATCCGGCAATACGGGCAGGCTTTTGTGGAGTAAACAGTGACGTTTTTCATCAATTCGAAAATGATCCCGCGTCATATAAAGATATTGAAGGGCGGGGATCTGTGTTCAGCGGGAGTTCATAGCAAATTTCTTTTTACACGAGCCCCAATACACCAGTAACAGCACGGACTCGGGAGCATCATGCACAAGACTTGCGGATGGATGATATCGGGCGCCCTCATACTCGTCCTGTTGTCTGTTGGTATTGCCTGCGCCGCCCAGAATTCGCCAATCGCATCCGGATCTCCGTCAGTTTATCTCAATTTCAATGAAGGCAGCAGCGTATATGCCCTCGACTCGTCAGGACATGGGAATGGAGGAGCCATCCATGACGCTGCCCGGATCGTGAACGGAGGCTGCGGGGGTGCATTGTTGTTCAACGGGAACGACAGCTACATGAGTATTCCCTTCAGTTATGGTAATCACCCGGTAAAGGAGATTACCGTCTCACTCTGGTTCTATACGGATTCATTCGTCCCGCAGGCACTGCTTTCCGGGTACCAGAACGGTGGATACCGGCTCGCTTTTGATGACGGGAATGACCTTTGGTGGACGATCAATCTTGAAGGAACCGGGGATATACCCGTTCCCATCCGGCACGAGGGTATCTCACCGGGCGAATGGCATCACGTCACGGGAACCTATGACGGGAATACATCCAAGATCTACCTCGACGGGGTCCTGAGGAACCAGGTAAATGCGACCGGGACAATCCACTACGATAAAAATAATTATGTCATGGTCGGCGCAGATGCGGGCACCTATGACACCCCGGAACTTACCTGCCCGCGCTATTTCCGGGGTGGCATCGATGAGGTGAGAATTTATGACCGGGCATTGTCATACGGGGAGGTGATGGATGACCGGTTCAGTTGCCCTACGGAACCGGGTGTCCATGTACTGACTCCTCCTGCAGGCGGGGGTGCCGGTACCTGTCCCGCATCGTCAGGTTCTGTTGATCTTACTAATGGTCAAATGGTCACCCGCCAGCTCGGGTTCACTAACCAGACTGAGAACGGAATCTGGCATGTGTCACTTCCGAAAGGATCGCGCCTCATCGTTAGAGCAAACGATGCCTATGCAAAAGTTTTGCCGGATGCATGGTACGTAGAGGTCGGGGATGAAAACGGGCGGATTACCCGGTCTATTGCGTTCCCCAACACCAACAATGCACCGGTTGAAGGAGTGATCCCCTCGGGGAATGCCACGGTGATCGTGCACTACTTTGACGGACTTTACCGGTTCCCGTCACGGGTGAACGTGCAGTTTGAGAGTGTCGCAGTCCCGCCACCCCCGGTGATACCAAAAACCATTCTTGAGAATCCCATTATTGTAATCTATTCGGCCTCGTGGGCAACGCTTATTGCCATCATTGTCGTCATCTTCTGGCTCCACAAGCGGAGAAAACAATAAGTCAATGGTGACGATCGGTATCTCTCACCAGATCTCTTTTTTCTACACCACAGGTTCTGTCGTGCGTTAATATTTCCCGGTCAGGTGTTCCAGGCGGTGGTGTGGCATTATGGGTCATGCGGTATTCTCGGCTCTTGTGGCAGTATGTTCTGGCAGTGCAGGATACGAAAAAAGTGAGAAAAGAATAGTTACAGGGTGATTTCGCGGAACTGTTTGCCAAAAACACCACAGATCGGGCATTTCTCCGGAGGTTTCCCAATCTCGATATTGCCGCACACCGGGCAGAGAAAGATCTTTTCCCGGCCGATATCGTGTCCGGCTTTTAGTGCCTCAAGTGCCTTCTGGTACAATCCTGCATGCACCTGCTCTGCCTTCATCGCAAACGTGAATGCCAGCACCGCATCACTCTTCTTCTCTGCCTCTGCTTCTTTGACAAACGCAGGATACATCGTGGTGAACTCGTGGGTTTCACCCGCAATGCTCTTTTCGAGGTTTTTTGTCGTCGGCTCTATCGCAGCTAACACTTTCAGGAGTTTTTTTGCATGGATCGCTTCTGCTTCTGAAGCTGCCTTGTAAAGGGTGGCAATATTTTTGAACCCTTCTTCAGCAGCTTTGTCTGAAAAAGCCTGATATTTCCGGTTTGCCTGTGATTCGCCGGCAAACGCTTCCATTGCATTCTCTTTTGTTGCCATACCGATTGATAGACAGAGATTTTACTTAAAGATTCTTCATGCGGCAGTACCAGATCCGGGTTTTCCCATATACCTCTTGCCACGATTCTGCCGGAGTAAAATGAAAGGGTTTAATGAAAGCGGGGGGCCCATAGTTGTACTTCCGAAGTAATTTCTCATCAATTGCGATATTGTCAGGTATTTGCATGAAAAAGATGAAGGATGTCCCGGAACGGGATCGCCCCCGTGAGAAGATTGCACAAAAAGGGATTGCCTCACTTTCCGATCCCGAACTTATCGAGACGATAATCGGCAAAGGGGTCCGGAATAAGGACGTCCGTGAGATCGCCCGGGATATATCTGTTCTCGTTAAACAAAGTCCCCGTGCGGTGAACTATGATGCATTGCGGGAGATTGAGGGGATGGGTCCAACAAAAGCCGCCCAAATCGTGGCATGTTTCGAACTGGGCCGGCGGTACTTTGGGGAGCCTGACGCCAAAACAAAGATAGCGAAACCTGAGGACATTCTTCCGCTTGTTGCAGAATACCGGGACAAACGGCAGGAATACTTCGTCTGTGTTACCCTTAACGGTGCCGGGGAGGTTCTTGCGACGAGGATCGTCACTGTCGGTCTGTTGAATCACAGCCTTGTTCACCCGCGGGAAGTCTTTGCCGACGCGATCACGGACCGGGCGGCTTCAATTATCTGCGTTCACAACCATCCCTCGGGTTCACTCGAACCGAGCAGCCAGGATATTGCCATCACCCGACAGGTACAGGAAGCGGGAACCCTTCTGGGGATTCAGCTGCTCGACCACATTATCATCACAAAAACCGGGTTTTGCAGCATGAAAGAGCGGGGATTGTTGTAACGCCACGTGGACAATTGGTGAAGAGCGAAATTCGCACAGTAACCATACAAATATTCACGAGCATCCGGGGCTTGTCGCGCTGATCATCTTACCAAGTGCAAATCCTTTTTTGTACGCGGCATCGAGCAGGTCTGTCTTCGCCCGGATGTCCCTTATGGTGTCCATGTCATTGATCAACAACTCGTCCCGGTACTGGCAGTCAATGATATCAAAAAACGCCTTCATCGATAATTTCACGCCAACAAACACTTCCGGTATTTTCATTCCGGATATGCAGATGAATACCCCGTTTCGTCTGCTCGCTTGATCCCTATCGAAAAATGGGTTCTTACGCATATATTTTGCCATAAAAAATACCTGGAACCGGTCCATGAAGGATTTCAGTTTCCCGGGTATTCCCATAGTCATGACAGGGGTAGCGAGGATAATGCCATCCATCTCCCGGAATTTCTGGTACATTTGCTGCATATCATCATCCATGATGCAGGTCTCGTGTTCCTTACAGAACATCATCTCGTTGCATGCCTGAAAATCGAGGTTGGTAACAACAATCTTTTCAACGTCGCACCCGGCATCACGTGCTCCCTGCAATGCCCGGTCAAGGAGAACGGCAGTGTTGCCTTCTGGGAGAGGACTTCCCAGGATGCCGATAATCTTTTTAACCATACTAGAACTGGCATAATACGTTCGATATAGTTTTGCATAAACACCCGGACCGTTTCCGCACAGGAACACGGGATTTTTTTGCACCATCACAACTCATAAATACCTTTACGTGAATGAGAAGTTTGGTGATTTACCTGACAGAACAGAAATCGTACAAAGCAGGACAGAAGGTCGGCCCGGGGAAATATGTTTGTATTGACTGCGGCAAGGAGTATAAACTTGACAAGAGCGAGCAGGATCTTCGGAAATGTCCCTCGTGTTCATGTGAAGAGTACCAGTGTATGCCTATGACCCATATCCGCCCGGATGTCAAGACACCCGCGGATGCAAAGAACCCCCCGAAACGGGGTAAGAGCAACATATAACTCCCAAACTTATTTTGCACATAGTACTGCCAGTGTGAATACCGGGTATGCACGAGCCACAGGGAGGTTATGACTGCCTCGTGAGGTTCCCGTGCATTGCCGGACAGAATTTGACCGGGAGGTTAGCAGATCATGGTGAATGTATCTAACGAAGGGCAGGTCTTTAAGTGTGAGATCTGCGGTAATGTGGTGGTAGTAAAAGAAGCGGGCGGCGGAGAACTGGTCTGCTGCGGTGAACCGATGCAGTTGGAGAGTGAATGATTATGGTAAAGGCAAAGAATGTAAAAAAGACTGACAAGAGAATCGGGACTTTGGAAAAGAAGATTGGAAAAGTTCCGAAATTCTTCAAAGAACTGACAGAAAAAGATCCTGCAATGTATGAGCTCGTCATGAAGTTCGAGGAGCACATCTGGGACGAGGGGGCATTGTCACGAAAGACAAAGAAGTTAATCGCCATTGCGATTGCAGCCGCACTCCGCGATCAGCACGCGGTCCGTGCCCAGTTGGCAGGAGCGGCAAACCTTGGCGTGACAAAAGACGAAGTCGAAGAGGCGCTCCGTGTTACGTTCCTCCTCTCAGGAATGCCGGCATACGTGTACGGGAAAGCCCAGCTTGATGAAGTAATGAAATAAGGGTCTCATCCAAGGGTGGTGCACCGTGCATCACACTTCCGGTTTTTTGGTAACCATTACCGGACTCCGGACGAGAGAGCCGGCGGGTTCCATAAAAAGTCGCAAATTGCAAAGATGCACGAGAGGTGCTCTTCCCGCACCGTTTTTTCTTTGGACCGTTCCACCGGGTTTCTGGCAACGAGGTTAACTGCTGACTAAGAGGTACAGGAAAAGATCGATCGCTTTACCGCATCTTCCGGGTTACATGCCTGCTGCCCGATTCCTGTTGCAGCTCACACTTTTTCTTGATCGTTGCCAGCTGGCCGGGCGTGATGAATTTCCCGACCAGCACATGAATTTCCTTCTTTTCGGCGGTCTCAGGATCGGTCTCATACGTGAGGATGAAATCTTCGTGGTTGGCGAGTGCTGAGAAGATCAGGTCCGTCACTGCCTCATGAAACGGTTTTCCGGTTTTCTTCCGCCGCGATTTTGTAATAGTCATACAGGTACGTTCAATACGGAGAATAATAAACTCTCCATTCGTTTTGACATCCTGAACAGAAAAAGAGAGCGCTTTTCCTGCAAATGCCCGGGGGAGCGCTTATGGTACCGGTTCCTGACCGTGTTTGAGACGCGGTTGTTGCATCCCCGCGCATCCATTCGGATCAGCTCATGCACCGCTTCAAAAAACGTTCATGGAGTCGGGTGTCCCCACCCAGTTCCGGGTGGAACGCAAGCGCCATATGATTTCCTTTCTCCACTGCGATAATGCCCTGAGGAAACCGTGCGAGCACATGTACACCTTCATCAACAGTTGTTGCCACCGGCGCCCGGATGAAAACAGCATGGAACGGTTTACCAGCGATACCGTCAAGTGAAATATCTGCTTCGAAGGATTCCCTCTGGCGCCCGAACGCATTCCTGTCCACGGTCATCCCGATAAGCCCGAGCGGGTGAACCCGGGGGTCATCGACCCGGGTGGCAGAGAGCACCATGCCAGCACAGGTCGCAAAAATACCGCCGGAAAAATGCCGGATAGGCTCATAGAGCTGGTTCTTGTCAACCAACCGGGAGATGGTCGTGGACTCTCCACCGGGGATTGCAAGAACGTTGCACCCATTGAGATCGGTTGGCTTGCGGACTTCAATCACTGACGAGCGCGCACCAGAACAGCATCGTTCGAGTGCCACGCGGAACGCGTCGATATGCTCGCTCACATCACCCTGGAGCGCGAGCACGCCAACCTTAACGTCCACGGTACTGGAGCACCTCATCTTCCCTGAGGGTGTGGATGTCAAGACCCGGCATCGCATCACCAAGACCGCGGCTGACCTCTGCGATTACCGTAGGGTCATCGAAGTGATTGACCGCCTCGACAATCGCTTTTGCCATCAGTTCCGGTTCAGAAGATTTGAAAATGCCTGACCCCACAAAGACGCCGTCGGCACCCAGTTGCATCATCATCGCTGCATCGGACGGTGTGGCAATACCGCCAGCTGAGAAGTTCACGACAGGGAGTCGTTTGCGTTCCGCACATTCGATGACCAGCTCTGCCGGGGCTTCGATCTCCCGGGCGTAATCGATGCGTTCCTGTGCATCCATTCCCTGTATCGTGCGGATCTGCCCCATGATTGCACGCATGTGACGCACCGCTTCCACCACGTTTCCGGTGCCCGCTTCTCCCTTTGTCCGGATCATTGCAGCTCCTTCGTTGATCCTGCGCAGCGCCTCGCCAAGATCGCGGGCTCCGCAGACAAAGGGCACAGTGAACTGTTTCTTATCGATATGGTATTGTTCGTCAGCAGGAGTCAGGACTTCGCTCTCATCGATCATATCGACGCCGAGCACTTGAAGCACCTGCGCCTCAACAAAATGCCCGATCCTGACCTTTCCCATGACCGGAATGGAGACCGCATCAATGATCTCTTTGACCTTCTCCGGGTCTGCCATGCGGGCAACGCCCCCCATCTTCCGGATATCGGAGGGGACCCGTTCCAGCGACATAACGGCAACGGCACCGGCATTCTCGGCAATTACTGCCTGCTCGGCATTTACGACATCCATAATCACTCCTCCTTTCTGCATGGATGCAAAGCCGCGCTTGAGCAACTCAGTGCCGAATCGCAGTTCTTCCAGGTTCACACGACTGTGATCCCTGGCAACGGGACGCTTTGTTACGCGCTGCACTTTTTTCTGCCCTGTCTTCATATGAAAGTACTATTGATCAACCATGCCAATAAAACGAGAGTACCCCCGGCTACCGCGGCAAATGCCAGTGTAACGACACGGACCGCCCGGACGATCTCCCTCCCACCTGTTTCAAGCGGGTTCTCCCCGTTTCCAATCGTATACACACCCGGCTTTTCGAACTGTATGCCGCACCCGCCCGCCATCGCTGCCATGACGATCCCGCCATTGAAACCCGGGCGGAGTTTTCCGTCGCGGCGCATGACCTGCCAGGAGCGGGCACCGGTTCCCCTGAACATAAAATACACAAGCAGGAAGAGTACCGTAACGCGAGCGGGAATGTAATTGAACACATCATCCATCCGTGCGGAGCACCACCCAAGTCGGGCGCGTCCATCCCGGTACCCGAGCATCGCGTCCATGGTATTTGCCGCACGGAACACTGCTGCGCCACACAACCCGAATATCGAGAAATAAAAAAACGGAGAGATGATACTGTCCGTCAGGTTCTCGGTCATGGATTCATATGCAGCGGAGCGGATGTGTGCCGGATCGAGTCGGGCGGTATCGCGTGATACCAAGAGTTTGACCCGCTCCCGCCCGCTTTCCACGCCAGCCTCCAGCGCGGCGACAACCGCAAATGTATGTTCTTCAAGGGAACGCCAGGCAAAACAGCATTTGAAGAGAACCGGTGCGACACACAAGTACGCGAGCCATGGGGCAAACCGTGCAAAAAGAAAGAACGGGAGAGTAAAAACGAATGCAGTCGTCACCCATAACACGACACCTGCACCATGCTGGATTCGTGCAGAATAGCGTTCCGGTCTGCCCCACCACCCGATGAACCTGCCAAGAAGGACAACCGGGTGGTATGCCGAATGCGGGTCACCGATCAACCTGTCCACAACGAGTGCAAAAAAGAGCACCAGCGCGGCGAGTGCTAGACCTGACGGTACCATGTGAATAATGCACCGATTATGAGTATGACAAATGCCGCAGTGTTGAGAAATGCGATACCGGTATAGAGCCAGGTCGCGAAAAGGATGAGCGCAATTCCCATCATCACCATCAGGATATGGGGGCGCCCGTGTGCAACCGGTTGGATCGGAACCTCCTTTATACGGGTTTGCGCGTTACGATCTACCGGGCTATCCACATTCACCCGTATTGATGCCTTCATCACTCCATAACCTGCGATGATCTCAATATCGAAAAATCCCGGCTGGCATCCCTTCCGGATCGGGATCGGGAGTACGATCTCATCCACGACATAGAGGTTTTCATGAAAAAAGTCAGTGAACATGCCGGCGTTGGACGCGGTTGCAGTGATATGAATCGGTGCTCCACGATTTAAAAATTTTATAGTGCACGTTGTCCCGATTTCGGCATGAACATTCTCGCGCGGGACTTCAATGGAGTTGATCCCTGATCGGTTGAGATAGATCTCAACGATTTTTTTATTCTCTGTTTCACCCGCGACAACCAGTGCGCTGAGTGGCAACGGGATTTTCATAGGACACTCGTCTAATCGCGCTGGTTCTGGGGGAGGAGGTTCGGGATCCCTTCATGGATAGGATAATTTACCTTGCAGGCAGCACAATACAACCCGCCTTCGAGAATCTCCTTTTCATCCTCTGCATCCACGCGGAGTGCAAGATCTCCCTTGCAGACGGGGCAGCAGAGAATGTCCATGAGCGAACGCTTCATAGCAGTTCATTCCTGATATCAATAATCTGGGTGATCTCCGGTCCTGTGGAGATGAGCGTGATGGGGCTGCCGATGTCCTCTTCTGCCTGTTTTAAAAAGTCCTTTGCTTTTTTAGTCAGTTTCCCATAATCGGTGATACCAAAACATGCCTTATCCACGTGGTCGATACCGGTGATTGCTGCCTGGGTGCACCCGTTGATCATGGCGGAGTACTGTGCCATCCCGCCATCCCATCCCCCGATGCGGCGTTTACGGTGGGTTACCGTCCCGAACTCCTGTATCCCCATTGCATCGGATTTTGAAAACGGCATCTCGGTGTTAAACGGACCTTCCCCAACCCGTGTCGGGTATGCCTTAAAAACAACAATAACATCGTCAATCTTTGTTGGCCCGACCCCGTTGTCTGCCGCGATCTGCGAAGCAGACGTATCCTTGCTTGTCACGAAGGGATAGGTCCCGTAATAAAGTGAGATCCCAAAACCCTGCGTCCCTTCGAGAAGAACGGTTTTTTTCTTTTTCAATGCATCATCGATTGCTTTTGGGACATCAAGCAGGTACTCGGCAAGCTCGGGCACATCCTTCGCCTGCGGGGCGATCCGCATAACCCGGTCGGCATTTGCCGGTCCACACCCGGATCCGGTGCTCCCGATCTTTTTTGAGAGGTGGGCGCTGCCTTTGTCCCGGGCAATATGATCCTCAGTGATCACGCCGCAACGCTTGTCGACAAATATCCGCCCTTTGACGTCAAGCGTCTTGATCTCGTATTCGAGAACCCGGGGATCAACGAGGACTCCGCTGCCAATGCAGAGTTTCGCTTTCTTATAGACAAAACCAGACGGGACCATGCGGACACTGTATTCGTGGTCCCCGACCTGAACGGTGTGCCCGGCATTCGGACCTACCCCGCCGCGGGAAATGATAACAGGTTTATCAGCGTGTGCGATGTGGGCGACAACCTTGCCCTTCCCTTCATCCCCAAAAAATCCACCAACGATGATTGTGCAGCTCATTGAAGTATCAAGTAGTGTAGGTCGAATTGAGCAATAAAGTATCCCCTGCACACCGGGATAAAAACGCCACAACGACGTAAAAACAGGTACGGGTTTCTGATACTCGATCAGAGACCGCTGATGAACGTTTCCATCCGGCTGAGCGCTTCGCTGAGTTGCTTTCGCGATACTGCATACGCACAGCGGAGATGATAAGCTCCACCGGCACCAAAGACGCTGCCCGGAACCACGGCCACCCGTTCTTCTTTTAACAACCTCTCGGCAAATTCCACATCAGAAAGCCCGGTTCCTTTTACAGAGGGGAATGCATAAAACGCCCCGTCCGGTACATGACATGAGAGCCCGATCCGGTTTAGCCCGGCAACAAACATGTTCCGACGGAGCCGGTATTCATTCACCATGTTGTTCTTCTCTTCCTCTGCGGACCGGAGCGCCTCCAGCGCCCCAACCTGTCCCATCACCGGGGCACAGAGCATCACGTACTGGTGGATCTTTAACGCGGCTTCACAGATTTCCTTCGGGGCGCAGAGATAGCCTACCCGCCACCCGGTCATCGCATACGCTTTCGAGAAACCGTTTAAGGTGATTGTGCGCTGCCAGAGGTCCTCAACGGTTGCAGTTGCGACATGTGTACCTTCATAGGTAAGTTCTGAATACACCTCGTCGCTGATGAGCAGGAGATCGTTATCGGTGACAATATCCGCAATTGCCTTTAAGTCCGCCCGGTTCATCACCGCCCCGGTCGGGTTGTTCGGGAAGTTAATCATCAGTACTTTTGTCTTTGGTGTGATCTCCTCCTGCAACGAGTCCGGGTTTACCTTGAACCGGTCCTTCTCGGTACACTCGACAGGGACCGGTATGCCACCCGCAAGCGTGACGCATGGGGCATACGAGACGTAACTGGGCTCTGCGATCAACACCTCATCACCCGGGTCCACGATTGCACGTATTGCAATATCAAGCGCCTCAGAGACACCGCTTGTGATTATGATTTCATCGTCACAATTGTACGTGAGATTATAGCGCTCTGTAAGGTGACGTGCCAGTGCTTCCCTGAGCGGCTGGAGTCCCTTGTTTGACGTGTAAGAAGTTACTCCCTGTTCGATAGAGTAGATACTTGATTCACAGATATTCCACGGTGTCCGGAAATCCGGTTCGCCCACACCCAGGGATATGACGTCCTCCATCGTGAGAACCAGATCAAAAAATTTCCTGATGCCGGATGGAGGTATCTCTGCGGCACGTTCTGATATGAAATTACGCATATTTCACCTCAGAACGAATAGGGGAGACGCTCCGGTTCCTGTTGTTCGAAGAGCATGTTGCCGTTCTCCTTGTAGGACTTCATGATGATGTGCGTCGCCGTCTCGCGGATACGGTCCATCGGTGCCACATGTTCCGAGACAAACCGGGATACTTCCTGCATGTTCTTCCCGGAGACGAGCAGCTGGAGATCGTACGTCCCGGTCATCAGGCGCAGGGTCTTCACCTGCCTGAAACGGGAGAGCCGTTCTGCAATCCGGTCATACCCATAATCACGTTCCGGGCTCACTTTCAGTTCTATGATGGCAGAGACCTCGCCGTTCCCTGCACGCTCCCAGTTGACGACCGTCGTGTATTTCCGGATTACCTGCGCTGCTTCCAGCGCATGGATCCGTGCTTCCACTTCAGCGGAAGAGAGGGCGGTCATTGATGCAATTTCCTGTGCAGAGAGCCGGCTGTTCTCCTCAAGAATGCGGAGGAGTTCGAGATCCTTTTCATCCATCACTTTTCACCTGAACCATGTCTTTACCCATTTTGCCTGCATCTGGTTAATATCGAGATCTTTCAATCCGTTCAGCCGTGGATCCTTGAGGACGACCTCGCGGATCTTTCCGGCATTGGCATCAAACCACATCTCCTTTGTCCGCCCGTACCTGCCGCGGCTGACGACCCGGGTATTGATTACCCCAAGCATGTTCAGCTCCGAGATAAGGTCGGTTATGCGGCGGTGGGTGAGGATGTCCAGTTCAACGGTCGGCGCAATATCCTGGTATATACGTGAGACGTCCCCGCTCGTAAAGATATTCTGTCCCAGCTGTTCGAGTGTCAGCATGGAGAAGAGGATCAGCTTGCTCTGAGAGGGGAGCGTGGCGATGCATTCGATCATGCTGTCAGTCTCGATCTTTGCCTGCGCCTGTTTCACATGCTCTTCGGTTACTTGGATTGATTCGTCCCGGTCAGCAAGTTCCCCGGATATCCTGAGAAGATCCAACGCACGCCGGGCATCGCCATGTTCCTGTGCGGCAAGCGCTGAACAGAGCGGGATGACCCCCTCGGCAATAGCTCCCGGAACAAATGCTGCTTCTGCGCGTTGTGCGAGGATATCGACAAGTTGGGGTGCATTATAGGGAGGAAACACAATTTCCTCTTCAGAGAGAGAAGATAATACCCGAGGGTCCAGGAAATCCTTAAAACTCAGATCGTTGGATATGCCGATGATGCTGACTTTGGATTTATTCAACTCTCCGTTGATCCGGGTAAGGTTATAGAGGGTATCATCCCCGCTTTTTTTAACCAGCTTGTCAATTTCGTCGAGAACGATAACAAGCACTCCCCCACCGGCTTCCAGCTGGTTTTTAAGTTCCGCGTAGACTTGGTCAGTTGGCCAACCCGTCATGGGAATGTGTATTCGGGTCTTGTCGCTTGCCAGATCATCCACACCTTCGATACATTTTGCGATTTGTGCGAGAACACGGTATTGTGTGTCGATCACTTCGCAGTTGAGATGAACAATCCTGCACAGGGGTCCCATTGTGCTGCTTGCCTTTTCTAGCTCAGTGCCGACATACCGGACACACGCGGTCTTTCCCGTCCCGGTTTTACCATAAATCAATATGTTTGAGGGTGTTTCGTTCCTGAGGGAAGGAGCGAGAATTGAGGCAACAGTATCAATCTGGGGTTTTCGGTGGGGTAGGATCTGTGGGCGGTAGGAATGGCGAAGTACTTCCCGGTCCCGGAATATCCGATTGTTGGAAAGGTATTTTATAAACAACCCTGTCGAGGGGTCTTGTGGTTCTGGCATAGTGACCTAAGGAGCTGAGTCTTAGTTAGATTAGATTAAAAAAGTGACTGGTTTGGCTTCTTTATAAACCCCTTTTCTTCCAATGGAAAGAGCAAGCAGTTCAGAGCAATTTAAAATCAGAACTCTAATTAAAGTTTATATTTTTTAATATTAAAACACGGTTTTAAACTAAAACATATACACGGCTCTTACATTAATCGGGGTAACATAAGTGATTATTGCGAATGGTTTCAATAGAGTCATCTTTTTGATTTTTGGTTTTAGTGGGGGACCCCTTTATTTCGTGTGGAGATTGTAATAACATTTTTATTTACTTTTTAAAAAATATAAAACAGCTATTAAACATTTTGAATTTATTGTATATATCTGTGTCGAAAAGTATCTGCTGTTAATTTTAAAAACAAACCCAACCAGTTCCAATAGAAACAAAGGGGTTCCCCCACTCCGAAAAAATTTCGAAAACTAATATGAAAGAATTAAAATTGCAACCCTTTTAATGAGCAACAAACAAAAGTTCTATTATCATGAAGCAGGAGCATGTATCCTCTATCGAGATAAAAGCTGCAGTTATCACCATTTCGACTACACGAACACCCGAAACCGATACCAGCGGAATGACGATTACAACCATCTTGAAAGATGCAGGAATCCCAGTTCAGCATTATGCAATTGTTCCGGATCGAATTGAAGCAATACGAGCTGAACTATTTCGGGCACTGAAAACTACTAATTGTGTTATTCTTAATGGCGGTACCGGGCTTACGCATGATGATTGTACAATCGAAGCAGTTTCACCCCTTCTCGAAAAGAAAATTGATGGTTTCGGTGAATTGTTTCGTGCAAAAAGTTTTGATGAGATTGGCACATCCACCATGCTTTCCCGGGCGATTGCCGGAATATCGGAAGGCAAAGCAATATTTTCAATACCAGGTTCGACCCCTGCCGTGACACTGGCTACAAAAGAGCTGATTGTTCCTGAGATTGCTCACATCCTCTCACATGCCAATAAATAATTGATCCTGTAAAATCAATCACATCAATCCAAAATTTCATAAAAAAAGACTAAAATTGAAGGGATCTCTTTATGCGGGCAATTCCGAAAAACATCGCTTTTTGTGCAGATCAACAACCTCACTTAAACCACGCACATTTTCGAGCCACCCATAACTGTGCGTCCTGTGCACGACCATAAACCGGGCATCTCTATTTACTGACATCAAGAAGTGCGACACGTTCAAGAACGAGTGCAGTCACCTGATCAGTACCTGCGGCTTCGATCTCTTCCCGGGTAATCCCAAACAATGCCATAAGCCGGTTTGTCTTTTCGGGACCTGGTTCGTCCCATGTCTCATTGCTAAAATTCATATGTCGGGCAAGAGTGTTCCAGGCATTGTCTGAGGGTGGGCAGCAGCAGATAAAAAGGTGATTTTTACCCTCATGAATCCCAAATGAGGCAGCAATGGAACACTGGCGGGAACCTGCGGCATACAACAGTGCCTCCATCTCAAATGAGTTGGATATCGCCGAACCGTTAGAGAAAGAGTGCTGCGCGTGCCGGATGGCCGACTCTGCATGTTCCAATCCCACCATCTTTTCCGCATCAAAACAGACAATGTGCGTGTGATGAATCTGGGCAATTTCCCTGATGATTGCCAGCAGTGCATCCCGCCCACTCACCGTAATGACTGCAGGACGAAATTCGTGGGACTGTTGTTGTGCCATCTTCCTATCCCCCAAAATGGAATAATGTGGACTGCCCGCGCCGGGTATCATTATCGCTTATGGCAGTCCCGGTTTCCCTCCCTCTCTTTTCCTCTCGTTTGAGCTGTGCAAAGATCTGCTCACTAATCCCCTGCCCAAGGATCCGTGTAACCTCTTCCGGAGTGTGTTTTTTAATTTCATCCGGGGAGGTCATACCGTGATTGAAGAGACGCCGCGCACGCACCCTGCCGATACCCCGCAACCGGATAAGCGGCAGGAGCTCACGCCGGATCCCGTTCTTCATGCAGGTTTCACATTCACGAGTGTCCGGGTAGAACCCGGATGCAAACATCCGCGCAAGTTCTGCGCTCGCGTGCAATAGCCAGTTGATGCTCTCGACCATACCATAGATGTCGCCGGGACCTACCGAATATCGTTCGCAGATCTTTGCATCGGACATCTCATCAGTCCAGTCCGAGAGGAGCATGGCGGTTTTTATCGCGCGGAAATACGACTCCACATCATCTGGATTCTCCGGGAACGGGAGCCAGAATTGATCGATATGCTCTTCCATCATTCTGGTGAGCCTGTCAATATCCGAATTCCGTGCATAGAGTCTGGGCATATCCGGAGTACTGCAGATTAAGTGGATCAGTCCAAGGTCTGAGTATCTCTCTACATCCCTTAGGTTTGTGACAATCATTGCCGCACTGCGTGGGTCAATGTACAATCTTGAGACCATGGCACCAAATTGCGTGGAACCGAGATGCTCCCCCACTTCTGTGACAAGTTCCGCATCGATAAGGAACTCCAGCGCAGAATCCACTGCTTTGTGCATGAGACGACCCTGCCGGTGTTCATGGACATAGAACGTTCGGTTCATAAAGGCAGAGAGTTCATCATGCGTTCCCGTAAATCCCGAGGCGATGAGCGAAAGGACATGGGTATAGAGAGCAGTGGGTTCAGCGATATGGGAATGGACCTCTTCTGCCGGAGCCTCGATATAGCTGTCGAACAGCTCCTCTATCTGGCACTCCTCCTTTGCGATCAGCACCGCCTCGCCATAGGGATCGAGCCGGGGTCTTCCCGCCCTTCCAGCCATCTGGTGGTACTCGCTCACCGGGATGGGTTGCATCCCCTCCCCTGCAGAAAAGCGCAGGTAATCCCGGATGATGACCCTTCGTGCAGGAAGGTTGAGCCCTGCCGCAAGTGTTGGCGTTGATGAGATACACTTGATCACCCCTTTGCGGAACCCTTCTTCGATTATCGACCGTTCATTGCGGCTCAGTCCTGCATGATGGAATGCGGCGCCTTTCGCCACGCAGGCAGCAAGGGTCTTTTCCATCTCCATCTCTGCACCCGCACAAAGACGTTCTGCATATGCGGCAAGTGCGGGGTCTTCGCTTTTAAGTGCTGTAGCAGCCCGTTTTGCGAAGGCTTCGGCATTCCTGCGGGAGGAAACAAAAACGAGGCACTGACCCCCCTCAGCAATTGTATCAAGGCAGAGATTGAGATCGTCATAATTCTTTGAAACCTGTTTGACCTGCCGTGTGCCCTCCCGGAAATGGATCTGGTTGTTGTAGAAAACCCCCGGTCGAAGGTCAACCGGACGCCACGAGCTCGTGACCAGTTCCGCATCAAGCCACCCGGCGAGTGTATCCGGGTTTCCGATTGTTGCAGAAAGTCCGATGATCTGCATCGCAGGGTTCCGGAACCTAAGTTTTGCGATTACCATCTCCAGAGTCGGACCACGGTCCGGGGAATCAATGAGATGCACTTCATCAACAACCAGGAGAGTGATATCTGAAATCCAGCGTGCACCGTTTCGCAACAGCGAATCCACTTTCTCGCTCGTCGCAACGATAATATCATTTTTACTCAGATGCTCATCGCGCCGGTCCAGGTCACCTGTTGAAATCCCGGCTCTGACCCCTTTGTGATTAAATTCCTCGAATTTCTCGCTCGCGAGCGCTTTTAAGGGAACGATATACAGGCATTTTCCCTTGCGGGCGATGTGGTGGTGCATCGCCATCTCGGCTACAAGCGTTTTTCCGCTTGCCGTGGGTATGGCAATGAGCAGGTTTTTCCCTAAAAATAATCCTTTCTCCAAACAGTCTGCCTGTGGCGGGTAGAGTTCGGTGATGCCTGAGTCAATGTACCGCCGCTTCAGATTATCAGGAATTGCGATGTCGCAGATCTGCATGTCGAACCCTTTTTAGTAACCCCGGTTGCTCCACTGAACCCAGAAAATACAGTGCTTGATTCCCTGAAATCAAGTACATTTGTCAGTTTTTTTTAAACCACTTTAGATCCTTGCCTTTATACGTTGATTGTGGAAATTTTGCCATGCGAAAAACAATTGCCTTTGTGATTGGATTATCGGCAACCATTACATTTTTTGACAAATAAATTATTTCTGAACCAAGAAGGGCGTTTTGGTAGCAACATTATCAGTAATAATAACTGATCATGTCCTGCTTAGCCTCTTTCTTTTTCCGGTCTAAAAAGGCAAAGACGTTCTCGTGCGGCACACCCTCTATGAGCATATCGATCGCAGCACGGGCGATCTTCATCTGTTCCGGGTATCCAATCAGCGCGACAGTATGACCGAACACCGAGAGGTCAACCTCTGTCATGTTCTCGATCTGTTCACGTGCCCGGCCGTCCTTTCCGATGATTCTGCCGCGCAGCCGGTCGAGTTTCTGCGGGTTGTCGGCAACGCGGGACAGGTCGATGATATCGAGGAGCAAATCCTCATCTTCGATCATTTCGAACGCGCGCTCCGGGGAAAACCCGCAGTTGATCGCATTGATGATCTCAACTGCCCGCAAAAGTGGTATGGCATTCTCATCCGATCCCTCAACCTTCACCTGCCCTTCCTTACTGTCAACAGTGATCGTTGTGTGGGTCTTTGTCTCGAGCTCTTTTTTCGTCGTACCGCCTTTTCCGATCAGTACGCCCACACGGCTCGTTGCGATCTTAACTTCCTGTATCATTTTTTATGCACCTTCCCTTTTTTGATAAAATCCTGCTCATACCCGGCTGTTTTTCACCGCTATACCACTTACACCCGCGCTAATCATCACATCACGAGTTACATCACGCAATCATATGATGCAATCGAATCACATAATCGTCATGCGATCGCTTGAAGATCATGGTTCTGCAACATTCAGCCCGGTCACCGCATTGAAGATTTCATACTCTGTCTTTACCTCGCATTGCTTCTGAAAGAACCTGTTGATGTTGCGGATGTCCCGCATCAGGAACTGGAGAGCACGGGGGTGATCGCGGGTGACCGACTGCCCCATATCAATGAGGTATGGTTTGTCTCCGTACAATATATTGAACTCGCTCAGGTCACCATGCACCAGTTCTGCTTTTTTGTAGAGTATATCGATCATATTCATGATGGCATCATACTCTTCTGCGGGTTCACTGAGGGTCACGCTCCGGATCTGGGGGAACGGGCATTCACCCTCACCAAGAAATGACATGATGAGAATGTTCCTATCCCAGACGAGCGGTTCAGGTACCGGAATACCCGCATCCCGTGATCGCACGAGGTTGGAAAACTCCTTTCGTGTCCAGGCAAATATGAGATCTTTGCGGGATTTTTTCACATGAGAAAACCGGCGATCCCCGGTGATATACGAGCTCATAGTCGTAAAATTCGCTGACTGGATCCGGTAGATCTTGATGGCGAGGGGGACATCATCTCGTTCGCCATAAAACACATTGGCTTCTTTTCCGGTACTGATGGAGCCGCCGATGACCGAAAACCACTTCTTATGGACAAGTTTGTAGAGAGCAAGGAGTGTCACCTCATCAAAGACATTTTCCTTAACTTTGAACATATTCGCATCCTTGATTCGGATGCCCATCTCTGCGAGACGTACATCAAACGCCTCCTCAGATTGCTTCTGGCTCACAATATTCCCCGGAAATTATGGTGTAATGTATCCCTTCAGCGTATATACTCGCGCACTGGAAGAAGGATCTCGACAAGCCCTTCACCGCAGGCTTTCTTGAGATCGAGCGGGTGAACTTCTCCCTTACCATATGCCGCTTCAAGATCCGCATAACTCACGAAGGTACGGTTACCGCCGAATTTTTCTGG
Organism: uncultured Methanoregula sp.; assembly: GCA_963676405.2. Taxonomy (GTDB): domain Archaea; phylum Halobacteriota; class Methanomicrobia; order Methanomicrobiales; family Methanospirillaceae; genus Methanoregula. The sequence goes on along the minus strand of CAXXQB010000013.1, from coordinate 115,313 downwards.
TCTCTTTATCGTGATCTCCGGGAGGCGCGGGAATATGTGGTACTGGAAGATCTGGAGGATGGGATTTTCTGAAATTTCCGGAGGGCAGAACGCTTTCTGGCACTTTTTCCGGATCTCTTCTTCGCTATCTGCAACCGAGATATAATTTCCCTGCGACGAGGACATCTTCTTGCCGTCAAGCCCGTTTAAGATTGGTGTGTGGATACAGACCGGCGCCTTGTACCCGAAATTGACAAGGTGTTCCCGGGCGAGCATGTGGATTTTCCGCTGGTCGATACCCCCGACAGCCGCATCTACCCCCAGCATGGCGATATCTGCCATCTGCATGATCGGGTAGACCATCTGCGAGACAGTAGGATGATCCATTTGCCTGCCCACCTCATCCATGCTCCGTGTCGCACGGGCGAGCGTGATCTGCTGGGAGAGCTGGAGCACGAGAAGTTCATAATCGCGGCTGAGCTGGAGATCTGAACCGAGCACGTACCTGACGTTCTTTAACCCAAGCCCTTCAAAACACCGTCGGTTGTATTCGGCGAGTTCCCCTACTTTTTCCATTGTCCCTTTCCGGTTGAGAAAGGCATGCAGGTCTGCAAGAAGCACGATCACGTCAAAACCGGCTTGCTGCAGATCGACAAGTTTGTTGATCGTGACCAGGTGACCGAGATGGATCTCGCCGCTTGGTTCATATCCTGCGTAAACCGTTTTTTTGGGTTGCAGGAGAAGAGTCCGGAGTTCATCATCCGTGACGACTTCCACGGTATTCCGGGTGACCAGATCGTACGCGTCCATTAAAAATAATGGGTGATGATCGGTGTTAATGGTTATTCTGGATGGGGGTGAAACCAAGAGCCGTGTTGGTCATGGTTATGGATTTTGCTGCATCCTTCTCGAGCCCTGTCATCGCGCGGATCGCATCGACATTTTCAACAACCACATCCGCCTCCTGGTGAATTGCTTGGAAGAAGCAGAGTTCGGTTTTGTTTGCATAGATGGAATCTTCAAAGATGCAGTTCTCATACAGGTCAGCCCGCTGCCTGCCAAGATCCATGGCAAACTCCTTGAGTTCCGCGGTGCTCTTGATTGCCGCACTCTTTTTTACGAGACCCATACGGGGATGCTTTTTGATCAGTTCGATCACTTTTTCGCGGGTTACTTCTTTTTTCGTTGTGATCTGGATCGCGTGCATATGCATCATCGTGGTTGGCACGATCATCGCCATTGTGGTGATGGATACATGGGGTAGCACGGTCAGGACATCCGGACCATGGTGGCTCGGGACAGTCACGGGGTCGAGTACAACCGCATCTATTGGGCCCTTCTTGATCTCACCGGGATCCGATCCCCGGCGCACCATAATGGCATGAACATGCGCGACGCCAAACTCTTTGTCAACCTCGTGGATGATCCGGCACAGGCCTGTGGTGTTGCACGAGACCACCCGGACAAACTGCCTGCCGATTGCATCCTTGTAGTTGCAGGAAGAGTTGAACGAGAACCCCGCAACTTCGTGCTCCTCGCCACCTTGCCAGAGTGCTTTCTTCCCCAGTTTTTCATAGAGGGGTTTGTTGGTCGCGCCGACATCACCGGGAGTGGCATCGACAATAACATCGGCGGCTTTGCACATGTCCTCGACCGATCCGGCGACCGAAAGACCGACTTTTTCAAAGGCCAATCTCTTTGAAAGGTCTGCTATATACAGCGGATATCCCCGTTGTTTTGCAACAAACGCTTCAGCACTCGGGCGGGTCTTTGAGACACCGATCACTTTCATATCCTTCTGGGCAGCTACTGCGTCGGCAACACGCTTTCCGATGGTGCCGTACCCGTTGATGGCGACCTTGATCATACACCGAAATGTAGGAACCATATGAGATAAATGTTGCTTGTTGCGATCGGGGCAACCTGTCCGAACCTGTTCACTGGATTATTATGAGAGACTACATACAGAAAAAAGCGATAAATGGCGACGTTTTCCGAAGATATGGAAAATTGAAGAGACGACGATATCTTAAAGGGAAATTTCTTCAACTAATGACGACTTCGAATAAAGTTGGCACTTGTGCAACAATCTGATCCTTGTTTTTCAAATAAAGAGCCCCTGAATTTTTACAACTTCTGTACTGTCTTTTGCCTGAGCGTAGAGCTCCAGTGGCTCCTTGTTCACTTCTAAAAACCGGATACCCCAGCTGACGCAACCGAGAAGCTCCGCAGCCCGTTCCCGTTCTCCAAGGATACAGAGGGCAGCCGCGAGTGCTTCGATAGATGATAGCATGCAGGGTTTGCCGAAGTTCACCGGATTTGCCGCAACAAGAAAGGGGAGTGCCCTGCGGATTCTCCACGCGCGTACGCTCCCGGTATCGAGTACTACCCACGAACAGTCAAGTACAGTTACAGATTTAACGTGATTATCCGCGGGTGAGAGCGCCTGCTCTGCGGTGGGGTCAAGTAAGAGCGTGTTTCGCGGGATAAGTGAAATTTTTGTAAAAATTTTTAAGAATCCCGCCCGTTCCAGTTTTTTTACCGTGCACTTCCGGGGATCGCAACTGTTATCACGGAACGCATAGAGCGGTATCATTGATCATCTGTGGGCGCACACCTTGTATCAATGTACGTGCTCTGCTGCCCCTGCATCCAGAACCCCGCACTTCGGGCGAAAGGGATCACTACACCAAACGATTTGGTGCTGTTCGAGCGATGTATCGAACGTTGCAAAAAGTTCGGCATTGAAATCGTTCCCCTCCCTTGCCCGGAAACCGTGTATCTCGGTCCGGAACGCGGGCCCGGAACCTTTCTGGAGCGCCTTCATACTCCCGCCTTTACCCGGCTACTCGATACGCTTGAAGCTCAGGTAAACGAACTTATTGAGCAACGCGGTAAACCGCTTTTTATACTCGGTGTTAACTCATCACCCACCTGCGGGGTAACGAGTACATATTACGGAAGTGTGGGTAACGAACCTCCGAAACGGGAGGGACGCGGTGTATTCCTCTCACGGTTTCCCAATATCAGGGCGATCGATGTGGCAGAATTTGCACGCTACCGGATCTATCTGGCGGCACCGCTCTTCTCTGAAGCAGAGCGGGAGTATAACCGCGTCATTGCCGGACTGCTCACGGAGAATTTTTATGAGTTGTACCTTCCTCAGGATACTGGGGATACGCATGCAGGACGCAGTGTTGACGAGCACCGCAGGATCTTTGAACAGAATAAAAAAGCGCTTGAGAGTGCGGACGCTGTCGTCGCAATCATCGATGGTGCGGATGCGGACTCCGGTACCGCATGGGAGATGGGATATGCCGCAGCGCAAGGGAAACCGGTGATCGCGATCAGGACAGATTTCCGGACAGTAGGCCATAGTGAACTCGTGAACCTCATGCTTGAGCAATCTTCGGTGGTTGTAAAAAGCAAAGACGAACTTTTGGCAGCACTGGGGTTTTCGACAACCGAAGGGTCCGTAAGACAATAATTATCATTGCGGGGATGATTTCAGATAAGATCCGCATCACTGAAAAACCGACATATTCGGCTTTTGGGGGATCGACACAGGTGATGACATCGGTCACCTTATTATGAAGAGCAAAGCATTTGCCGGGAAATTCCCGCAGCCACCTCCTTTGTTTCTGCCGCTCTAGGAGAATTCTGATCGCCGATTGTGGAAACCGGTATGTCGTGGGTTTTCCCACTCATCCGGTAAGGTATATGTGAACCGTTATGCAATAGTTAGTGATTGTGATGGCAAAGAAAAAAGGGGCACGGGCACAAGAGAAAGAAACAAAACTCGGGATCTCTCGCGAATGTAACCTTGACGGAGGGTATAGAACTCCCATCAAGTCCCTTCGGGATATATCGGCGGAAAATATCAAATCGGTGCTGGTCAACAGCCGGTACGCGCAATCCCTTGTCGTCCTCACGATTATCGGCGTTTTTTTACGGTTCTATAATCTCGGGTTCAACTCGCTCTGGCTCGATGAGGCATCCACGTATGGTTTTGCAGTCAAATCGTTTCCTGAGATCTGGCAGGCGACCTCTGCCGGGGAGTTCAACCCGCCACTCTTTTACTGGGTGGAGCATGTTATGCTCATGTTCGGGAATAATGTGGTGGTATTACGGTTCGTCCCCGCACTCCTTGGTGTCCTGACAATCCCGCTTGTTTACTTTGCCGGTAAGGAATTTATAGACCGTAATGTCGGGATCATCGCTGCCGCCGCATTTGCCGTCTCACCTTTTTTGATCTTCTACTCACAGGAAGCGCGGGCGTACTCAATGATGCTCTTCTTTGTCGCGTTCGCGATGGTCTTTTATCTCAAAGCCATGAGAACAAACGATATTACAAACTGGGCACTTTTTGGCGTTATGTCAGCGCTAGCGTTCTGGGCGCACTTCTATGCATTCACAATCATAGCAGCGCTGTTCATCTACGCACTTGCCATCAGGGTTAGGGATATTCGCAAGGGTATGCAGGGCCTCACAATGCTCATAATTGCAGCAGTCGTATTTGTTATTCTCTGCCTTCCCCTGATTCTTGTCACGGTACAGCTCTTTTTTGTCCGTTCTGCATCCACTCCCACGTTTGGTATTCAGGGATTCGGGCTCATCACCGAGACCTTCCGGCAGGTTGCCGGTTTTACGGATATTGCGTTCGTTGTCCTGTTCATCCTCTTTGCTATCGGGATCGTCCAAGCGTTCCTCATCGATAAAGAGAAAGGTATTCTCCTGATCTGGCTCACTGTTGCCACCTTTGCGATCAGTTACGTTCTTTCGTTCAGGATACCGATGCAGCCACGCTATCTCATATTCATGAGTATCATCTTCTTTGTGGGGGTTGCAATATCGTATAAAGTGTTTTACTCTCTTGTGAACAACCGGGGCGTGGTCTACGGGTTTATAGCGGTGATGTGTATTATCAGTGCGCCGATGCTGGTCACGTATTATTCGGGGTACTCCAAGGAAGACTGGCGGGGGTTTGCTGGGGCGATCCAGCAGCAGACCAATCCGGGCGACCAGATCATCTTTGTCCCTGGCTATATTTCCCAACCGTTCGATTATTTTTATTACTCCAATGCTACCGACCATACTTTTGAGTATGGGGCATCCAGTGGTATGGAACTTGAAGCGGCATATGCCCGTAAAGGGAACAGTACGCAGTACTATATCATGACCCCGGATATCAGCGCCGCAAATCCGAATGGCGATGCGGTGGCATGGTTAAACGAACACACACGATTTATAGGACAGTATACTGGTATCTATCTCTTTAGTGCCAAGTAATTTTTTAAATGCGTGTGCTGCCATGTTTGACGTAACGGTGATCATCCCCACCTTTAAAGAAGAGGCAAATATCGGACGTATTATCGCTGAAGTGGATGCGGTCTTTAAGCAGCATGCCATCAACGGGGAAATCCTTGTTGTCGATGACAATTCTCCGGATGGGACGATCGCGATCGTTAACGAACAAAAAAAGACACGACCAAACCTAAACCTCGTCGTCCGCCAGTCGGATCACGGGCTCTCACAGTCAGTTGCCGATGGTTTTGTCCATGCCTCCTCGGATATCTTTGTGGTGATGGATGCTGACCTATCTCATCCCCCGGCGCTTATTCCGGAGATGCTTGCGGAGATCTTTGCCGGAAACGATCTCGTGATCGGCAGCCGGTACAAGGAAGGCGGTGGGATAAAAAAATGGCCGCTCAAACGGAGGGTTATATCCATTGGTGCTACATTTCTCGGGAGGCTCCTCTTTCCTGACGTATCTGATCCGGTGAGTGGTTTTTTTGCTGTGAGAAAGGGTGTAGTTGCGAATGCCTTCTTGAAGCCCCGTGGCTATAAGATCCTATTAGAAGTGCTCGGAAAGGGCTCTTGGGAAACGGATAAAGAGATCCCGTTTGAGTTTGTGGACCGGGAGATCGGTTCGAGCAAATTAAAATTAAAAACGATCATCGAGTACGCGCAACAGGTCGTTGATATTGCACTCTTCTCGATCAGTCATCATGAGAGTGCTGTGTGGAATGAATGGAAACGGGTATTCAAGTTCGGGTTGGTGGGGCTCTCCGGGATCATAGTGAACATGGCGGTACTCATCATTCTGAAAGAATATGCAGGATTTCCAATTCCTGTTGCAAGTCTTTTTGCGATTGAACTTTCTATCATGAGTAATTTTTTATTAAATGATATATGGACTTTCCGGGATTCGGGTAATCATAAATTAACCCGCTGGTGGCAAAGACTCCTGTCATTTCAGCTTGTGTCCATTGGAGGAGCGCTCATCAACTTTTCTCTTCTCAACATTATGGCATATTTCATGGGAGTAGATTACAGGTTGGCAAATATCGTTGGGATATTTGTGGGGTTCGGGTGGAATTTTATCGTCAATAGGAATGTTACATGGATGAAAGCAAAGAAGTGAGAAGTGCAACGTATTTCTCCCGGTCATTTCTTTTTTGCATAATAGACAATTATCACTCCAAAATTTACCCGTTCAAACAACGCATCAAATTTTTTGCTCCAACGGACAAGGGTCCGGCTATTTGATAGTGCCACAAAGGGCGACATAAAAAACAGTGTGACATTCGAGCGGGTTCTGAAAGATTTGAAATACATTTCCAAATCTTTGACAGAAAAAAATTTCAGGTGTGTCTCCCCATAATTTCGACCACTCCCACATAAATCCCACAGGAATTCATAAATCCCCCAAATCGAATGGTCATTGGGAGTGGATATGACAATCGCTCCATCTTCCTTGAGCACTCTCTGTGATTCGGTGATTAATTGTTCCGGGTTGTTGAGATGTTCAATTACTTCTGCACAGATAATTTTATCTACCGTTTGAGCTTTTAAGGGTAGTCGTTGTGCATCAGCAATGATAAACTCACTATGGGGAATCTCCTTCTTTTTAGCGTATAATAGTGCGTTTCTATTAACATCCATGCCAATTATCGTGTTTGGATTTTCAAGACCAAGGGCCCTGATCTGAACTCCACTGCCGCATCCAATATCGAGAATAACATCATTATCCGTTGCATCAAGCAATTTTTTTATCGCGTACGTTCTGCAACGCTGCCAATACCTTTGGGTACATAACTCAGAGTTATATGCTCTCTCATCAATATCCCCCTCAATGGAATTGTAATGTTTATACAGTGCGCCCTCGTTTATATCCAGAGAAAAAAAACTTTTCAGCCCTATCAAATCGATGATGATTTCGATGAATCTTGTGAGGAATGCAAAAGCGGTTGCGGAAGTAAGCGTTACACCCATTACAGTCAGGAGTCCTATAATCCCGGCTTCCTGAATGCCCAAACCTGCAGGGGTAATAGGAATTAATGAGAGTATCGTCAAAAGCGGATTTAGTAGGAGTGCATCAAGAAGGCTGAAAAGGATACCTCCAATTGCCAGTGCAACGAAATACCATTCCAGCCCGCGCAGCAACCACCCTAAAAATGAGATAAAAATGATATAAGGAGATATTTTCTGGATGGAGCGACTTTGTTCCCCCATATCAAGGATGTATTGTAAATATTTGTTATTCTGACAAAACTCTTGCAGCACAGTACCAGGATACATGATGAAAAAATAACCGGTAAGGACTATGAGAAGGAGAATTAAGATGAAATATATAATGTAACCGGTCAGCATACCGGTAAGGCTGGAATAAAGGTAAAATACCGCAATGATTGCAAGGGTGATCTTGAATAAAAGATCGTAGATATAAGTGCTGGTAATCGCAGCAAGCCCTTTGTGAAGGGGAACTCCCTTTTTATTCATCGCGAATGCGACATAGAGATATCCAGTTCGTCCAGGTGTGAAGTCAGAAAGGAGCATTCCTGACATATGTGAGAGAAAGACGATTCTGAACCGTATTTTGTTCCCCAGATAGGTGAGAATTCTCTTTAAACGGATTGACATCAGGATATTGTTGAGAAAATAACAGAAGCATGCAAGCAGTAAGTATATCCAGTCAAGATTTGCCAGAACCTTGCTTGCCTGAATATAATCAATTGAGCCTAATAAAAGGAGCAAAATGATTATTGTAATAGCAATTTGGATTAGTTTAAAGGAATTTTTTTTTATGTCGATATCCAAAAAACCCAAGAATGGTACTCCGTAATAAATATTTGATTAAAAATGATATAAACAATTGGAAGACATTATTTATTCATTGGAACACGTTCATCCGTTCGCGAATCTCTTTGGGGTATATCATGTCTCATTTCAGTTTTAGAAAAATATTTTTAATCACCCTCTTAAGTAGTATCTGATGATTTCGATTAATTATGTAAAGGGGAAAATCAATAAAATTGCAGCAAAGGAGATTATATATTATATATTCCCAATTATTTTAATTTTTATCCTTTATTACTCATTTCTCCCTTTCAATCAGACCTATATTGGTGAATGGCATGACATATTTGCCAACTCATTGTATTATACAACCGTTGACCACAATTACCTGACAACTTGGAACAATCTTTGGTCCGGTGGATTTCCGCTTACTGCAAGCCCCAATTCTGATAAATATTACATTTTTTCTTTTCCATTTTATCTCATTTTTCAAAATTTGTCAATTGTAAATATTATCCTGCTATTTCACTTGCTGATCGCATACTTCGCGTTCTTCAAACTGGGCAGCTTACTCACAAAAAATTACAATGCACTGCTCATATTCTCGTTATTTTTTGCGTTCTCCGGGATTCTTTTGGGAAGAATCTATGCCGGGCATCACCTACTGCTATACGGGCTTGTGTGGATTCCCTTGATATACTATTTTTTCTTTAAAATTGTATTGTTTGATGGATGCACAATAGCAAATGCACTTTTTCTGTCAATTGTATCAGCGCTTGTGTATTTCACCGGGAATATCTACCATTTCGTTTTGGCATATCTGATTCTCCTCATTTTTTTCCTTTATTACGCAATAAACAAAAAAATATCCCGGAAAATACTTTATTATCTGGTACTTTCTGTATTTTTAACCACGCTGCTGGTTTCAATAAAAAGTATTCCTGATCTGGGAGTTTCCGGTTCTATCATCCGGGTTGATCCAATTGATCCCCTTGCGGGGGGGGGATCTATTGAAAATGATCTGTCTTCATTTATCACAGGAACACCAATTGATACTTTATGGGCACAGTACGAAAGTGCAGTAATGATTGGGATTATCCCGGTTCTGTTGATGATTGTAGCGTTAATCTACGGTAGAAGAGAAATTACCATCCCATCATTTTGCGCCATTCTTGTATCTTTTATCTGGGCTGCTGGTGGAAAAACGGTTCTTATCTTCTTACACATTTTTCCCATTGTAAATGCTCTCCGGAATCCTGGGCGGATATTTGGGGCACTGCTTCCCATTGTATTATTCCTCTCTCTTTATGGTGTGGTTCTGATATATGAGAAATTCCAAAAAGGAGACGGTTTTGAGCTAACTCCCGACCAGAAGAAAATGGTCATTATTGGTGTCGTGCTGCTGGTTCTTGTTAAATTATTTGAATTGCCATATCAGGAAATGATAACTCCCGATGCAACACTATCGGTAATTCTTGTGGGGGCATTTATCGCTTTATTGTACTTCCAGAAAGGATCAATGAGAAATCTTCTGCTATTTTTTGCTGCAACATTATTGATCAATTTCATCAGAATTTTCCAGATTCATTCAATACTTCAGATTGACATTTTGATAAAACTCGTTCTGGTGGGATTACTTCTTATCGGATTATATATATTCCTGATAAAACAACAACAAACGGATAAAAATACACACATATTCTGTGGGATTCTTCTCGCTGGTGTTTTTTTAATGTTCATGGGAAATCTGGGCAGCGGGTATGTGACGGCATACTCCCCAAATCTCGATAAAAGTATTGCACCGGAAATTATAAATGAAATTACCAAACTGCCGCGCGAGAACGTTCAATTGTGGGTATACGAAACCGGTTGGCCAATCAAGCATATGGATTTTACCTATTATGATGTTATAAATGGCATTCAGCCAATGAGCTTGTATGCTGCGTATTATCTGAAGACGATGCCCCAATTAAGTTATGCTATCGGAAATGTCACCTATTTCAGTGCAGATTACATCATTGACACCCAGTACCTTGAAAATGGAAACCAGAATATCCCTGAATACTCCTTCAAAGTTCAAAATGTATCTGTTTATAAGCCGGATCATATCTTACCCAATGTTTTTGTAATCGATAAAGACCAGATCACTCCTCTGAAAATTGAAAAGTTCTCACCAGACGAAGTAATTGCCTCAGGACACATATCGAAAGGAGATATTGTGGTGTTGAAAGGAGCCTATTACCCTGGCTGGAAAGCAAATGGGATTGACGCATCACCGATTGCAAATATGATCGGAACAAAGATCTCTTCTGACACGGACAAAATAGTTTTCAGATTTGATCCATGGGATTACAAGGTTGGAGCACTATTGAGTGGACTGGGGATTGTTCTTTTAATTATTCTAATACTAAAAAGGGACGTTATTGAGAGAAAACTATCCGGGATATCTGATAGAAAAATTGTTTCTGATAGCAAAATCCGGAGAACGAGAAAAAAATAATCCCATACCACCGTTGATATTCCCTATTAACGTGTAGAGTGCCAGAGTTTCTGTCCTAATTTAGTGACAGTATTTATGTCCGCTTTCAAGAGCACCCAACAGGTGCTTGAGGGTGAAAGCGACCATGGAAATCCGGACCAAAGCAGTCGTATTCTATGAAGAAGGGATACGAAGTGCAAAGGAGATCGGAGAGACGTATAACATCTCCGAAAGGACGGTGAGACGGTGGGCAAAGGCTCACAGTCATGACCAAGAGAACGGATTACGGCCAAAAAAGACCGGGCCGAAACGGTCTCCTCATGCAATATCCCTGGCGTTGGAACGCCGAATTATCCGACTCAAAGAGAAATATCCGGCATGGGGTGCCCGTCGTATTAAGCACCAGTTCAATCTCCCATGTTCCTGGCGAACCGTTCATCGAATCCTCAAACGACACGGCCTTCTCATTCGTGTTAAAGCTAAACCCCAACCAGCCGGGAAGCGATTTCAACGTCGACACGTTGACAGCATGTGGCAGGGCGATACTTTTCAGTTTCGTATCCGGGGAGTTGGCAAGGTTTATGTCACCGGTTTTACTGATGACTGCTCACGTTATCGGGTGAAGAGCAAGGTCTATCTTCACAAAGATGCAGTCTCAGCGATCAATGCTCTCCGCTGGGCACTCCGCACCGGACGAATTCCTCGTGAAATCTATCTCGATAATGGAAAACAATTTGTCGCAAAAGTGTTCAAAGCGGAAGCTCAGAAACTCGGTATCAAACTGATCTTCGGTCGGCCATACAATCCACGTGGCCGTGGTAAGATCGAACGCTATCACAAGACTCTCTACCAAGAACTCATCGCACTCAAAGAGTTCCGTTCACTCAGCCATTTCAGAAGAGAACTCTGGAACTTTGACCACCAGTACAACAACTGGCGCAAGCAGGAGATCCTGGATTGGATGACTCCGGCTTCAGTCTATCACAACGAAATCAATTTCAACCAAGACCGTAAACTTATCAAAAGCGGACAAAAACTCTGTCAACAAAACGGACATTAATTGTGGCACTCTACAATTACGCATCCCTTTGTTTACACATATAAGCTCATATTTTTTGGAGTTCAAAGATTATTCATGTCCAACCTCACCGTCGCCGTCCTCGCCCCAAATGGCTATGCCAATGATCTGGGAAAGAAAGGAACGACGAGCGACATCACATTTTACAACCTGAAAAAAGGCGATGCTTCCATCACCTTCATCGAACCCACCCGGTACCCGGAGAAACTATCCTCGCTCTTTTATACAGTATCCCTTGCAGATCGCGTGGTTCTTGTGGTAGAGGAGATCAATGCCACATTCGGTGAAACAGTCCTGATGCTTCAGTGCACCGGAAGAGCAAACGGCTACATCATCTTCAAGAATTATCTTACGATCGACCAGATTGCACCACTCATAAAAGGCACGGTGCTTGAGCACTACGAAGCACTCGAAGACGACAAACTCGGGCTCCGTGAAAAACTTCTCGACATCGCAGTTAAACTGACCGCCCACCAAAAGGTTAAGGATTCCGGCGGCAACGGCATAGTTCCAATTGATGCACATTTTAACGTAAAGGGTGTGGGTGTCGTCATTCTGGGTTCTGTCGCGCACGGGATGATAAAGAAACATGACACGCTCAAAGTCCTGCCAACACAAAAAACAGCACAGGTACGCTCCATCCAAAAACACGATGATGATGCAGAGATAGCAGTAGCAGGGGATCGCATCGGTCTTGCATTAAAGAATATCGAAGCAGAAGAACTTGACCGCGGCTATGTTCTCACAAATGACCCATCAATAAGATCCGCGTCCACTATCACGGGAAAAGCTCAGCTTGTCAGGTACTGGCCAGCGCCGCTCAAGGAGGGCATGGTGCTCTATGTGGGTCACTGGATGCAGTTCCTCCCTTCGCGACTGGAAAAAGTAGCCGCTGATGGCGACTGGAGAATGCCCACGCTCACTATCACGATGGAAAAGGAACTTGTGTATCCCCCCGGCGCCCGTGTGGTTCTCAACTACCTAGAGGGAGGCAAGTTGCGTGTTGTGGGGACTCTCACCATTGCCTAACCCTTTTTTCCGATACACCTCCTCCGGTTCTTTTTGGTGGCCCCTCAGTCTCATCCATACAATTTTATGTAGTGATGCGATGATGAATAGAGTGAGAAACAATGTTCGAAAATATTATGGGCTGGATTGTTCCGGGTATCATTATCCTTATCATCATCGTCCTCGTCATCTGGGCTGTAGGGATTTACAACCGTTTCTTCAGCCTGAAGAATTCATCCGAGGCAACACTCGGGCAGATCCGCGTTGCCATGAAAAAACGGCTCGACATGATCGACCAACTCCTTGGCTCAGTCAAGAGCTATGCGAAGTTCGAGAAAGAGACGTTTGAAAAAGTGACTGCGATGCGGGCAAGTGTTGCCACCGCATCTCCGGGAGATCTGAACAAGGTTGAAGCCGAGTCCCGCTCGATCTTCGGGCGTCTCCTTGCCGTTGCAGAAAATTATCCTGACCTGAAGACATCGACTACAGTCACCAGTCTCATGGATGCAGTTAAGGGTATTGAGGATGAGATTTCCCGCCAGCGGTACACCTACAACAACATCTCGCAGGAGTTCAACACTATGATGGACACGATCCCGTCCCGGTTCATCGGAAGGATGATCGGGCTTGTCAAGCTCGAATACCTGCAGTTTGAAGAAGCGATCAAGACACCACCGAAAATCGAGTTCTAAAGGGTCATTGTCGTGGGCGAAACCAGACAACTTGCCGGGCTCATCATTGCCACGCTCGTCATCGGTATTATCGGATTGATCCTTGTCACTGTAGTTCCCCCCTTGTTTTCAGGCAATCTCGTGGTTTACTCCTATGATGCAACCCTCTCCGCGAACGGGACGCTGCACGAGCAGTATACCTATGATGTCCGGTCATCCGGTGAGTACCGGATGCTGTACAGGACATGGGATGCGCCCCTTGTTTTTAACTCCAGCAACCGCCCATCAATACAATTCCTGTCAGTAGATCCTCCCGTCGGGATTTATGGATACGCGAAGGATAGTACATATACCACATTTGTGTCGAATGCCCCTGCCGGCAGTTCATATAACTCCCTGGTGGGCTCTCTTGCCGGGGCAAATGAGGTTGGCATATATAACCCAAATTATTTTCAGGCCGGGACCTATTCTGCTGGATACACGTTTGTCATTCGCCCGCCGATTGAGTATGATTCCAGTAATGCCCATCTAAACCTGAAACTTGCCGGGCAGAACCACCCAGCGTATCGCCACGTCACGATCACTATCCCTGCCGCGAATGTTCTCCAGGTATATGCCTATCCCCCTGCGTTGAGTTCAGAAAAGATCGGCACTGGGTATGAGATCACCGGAAGTGTCGCGGAGAATGAAATTATCGCAGTGGAACTCCTGACAACCCCGGATGGACTTTTAGGAATTTCGGGCTTTAGGAGCGAAGTAGCGGATCTCAAAGGAAAGACCAGTTCCGGAAATTTCTGGTACAACCTTCCCTACTTTGTCGCAAACTTCCTGAACCTGCTCGCAAAGGTGGCAGTCCTCCTTGTGCCATTCCTCTTTTTTTACATTTATTACCGGTATGGCAGGGAGAAGATGTTCACGGTGCCGGAATATATGAGCACTATCCCGAACCCCGCGCTCAAACCTTGGCAGGTGAACCTCTTGTTCAAAGACGATGCGATGGACGTTGACGAGGATGGGTATTATGCCACTCTCCTTGACCTGCACCGGCGAAAGATCATTCAGATTACAGAAAAGACGGGGGGAACAGGAATCGAGATCCGGTTGCTCTCCGGGACGACCACTGATCCCTATGAGCAACGGGTGCTTGCCTTTGTCGGGCAGTTGTCGGAGAATGGTGTCCTTGACACTAATGTGATTGAGGCGCTGGCAAAGAAAGCACAGATGAACCGTACCGCTGAGGAAACGGCGTTGCGGTACCAGCGGATGCTTGCCGATGTGACGAAAAGGGCGGATGCGATGCTCCCCGCCCAGTACATCGTTGACGGCAGGGATCATATCGTCCCGCTCCTGCTCACTACTATCGCGCTGTTTGGCATCACCCTCATACTTGCGTTGGTTGCAACTATGCAGTCCACGATCCTCTTACCGGCAGTCGTACTTTGGGCGATTGTTCTTGTGCAGGTAGTGATTGCAATCTTCTGTCCCTCGACCCTGTTCGGGCACTGGAAGGATGACCGGTATAAGGAAAAACTGGAATGGGATGCATTCGCCAGATTCTTGTCTGATCTTGCCATGATCCAGAAGTATGCCCCTGCTGATCTCGGGATGTGGGGCGAATGGCTCGTGTACGGGACGGCCCTTGGGGTGGGCAAGAACGTGGAGAAAGGGATGAAGACGCTTAATATCCCTATTGCCGAAACCGGTGTGCCATTAGGGGTTACCGGAATGAATTATGCCTTTGTTCCCCTCCTTGCATTCTCACCCCCGAGCCATGGTGGTTCTGGAGGATCTGGTGGTTTTGGCGGCGGAGGCTTTGGTGGAGGAGGAGGGTTCGGTGGTGGCGGTGCCGGGGGGAGATAATCTTGGATAACATGAGATCTGTGTTCATCCCATTGTCTGGCAAACCATCCTGCGGAAATAAACAGGCACTGCCATATCCGGATCACATCCTTTGACGCGGGAGATATAAATTCGGACAAATCATATGATGTTAAACGAGGGATGAAGATTATATGCAATATTCCGAAGGTCATCTCGGCAGAGTCTTTGTCGTGAGGATCGATGATGGCGAGGATTTTTTATCTGCCTTGCAGCAGTTCGTTTTTGATAAGAAGATCCTGACGGGCACCATTCTTTTTCTCGGAGCCTTAAAAGAGGGAAAAATGGTGACCGGTCCGGAAGAGCTGACGATCCCCCCCGTCCCACATTTTGTCATGTTTGAAGGGGGATGGGAGACGTTTGGCGTTGGTACAATTTATCCGGGCGATTCCGGTCCGATGATCCACTATCACGCATCAGTCGGGCGTGCCGGGCATGCCCTGACTGGCTGTCTGCGTGAAAAGGCAACCGCGTATCTCGTCATTGAGGCAGTTATCCTTGAGCTTACCGGTCTTAATATCCGCCGTGAATTTGACGAAAAAATGCAGCTGCACCTGCCAGTCCATACACAAGCGAACGAATCCAGACAAACCGTAGAACCAGATACCCGGGATAAACCCGCAGAGGCACCTAAAAAAGAGGGTGTTGAGGACCCGGATGAGCTGCCGGGCGGGCTTGCCGAGATTATCCGGGACCTTACCCGGCGCCCCCCCAGCTGACAGGAACCTGTTTCATAATTTTCCATTTCACCCGCATGTGTTCCATGACCCGACAACCGTTGTTTCTTCCGATGTCGGTTGAGGAAGGGAAGCGGCTGGGTATCAGCGAATTTGATATCCTCCTTGTCACCGGTGACGCCTACGTAGATCACCCCTCGTTTGGCACCGCACTCATAGGACGCGTGCTCTGGGACGCCGGGTATTCCGTCGGGATCATTGCCCAACCGGACATTAAAAGTGAAGACGCATTCACTACACTGGGAAAACCGCGCCTGTTCTTTGGCATCTCATCGGGAAATGTCGATTCTCTGGTGAACAACCTCACCCCGAACCTGAAACGCCGCAGTGAAGATGTCTATTCCCCGGGGGGGTACCCGAACAGACCAGACCGGGCGACCATCGTGTACACGAACCGTGTACATGAATGCTATGCCGGTACCCCCATTGTTATCGGCGGTATCGAGGCAAGTCTTCGCAGGTTTGCCCACTACGATTACTGGCAGGACCGGGTGCGACAAGCGATCCTTGCCGACGCCCCGGCGGATCTTTTAGTGTTTGGTATGGGGGAGCGGCAGGTAGTGGCGATCGCCCGGCAACTTGACACAGGAATGCCAGTAAGTTTAATCCGGGATGTCCCGGGGACTGCATTTACCATGCCTGTTGCTGAATGGCGTACATATCCCCGTGAAGGGATTGTAGAGATTCCCGGTTTTAGTGAAGTATCGCAGGACAAGCATTCCTATGCCCGTGCGTTTGCGCTCCATTACCGGGAGCAGGACCCGGTGCGCGGGAAACGGGTGGCACAGGTGCACCCAAAGACCGTGATCATCCAGAATCCCCCGGCAGCACCACTCTCAACCGAGGAACTGGATCATGTGTACGAACTCCCATTCTCCCGGCGTGCACACCCTTCGTATACCCTGCCTGTTCTCGCACTCGAACCGGTACAATTCTCAATAACGAGTCACCGTGGCTGTTTTGGGGGCTGCTCCTTCTGCGCCCTCACCCATCACCAGGGACGAATCATCCAGAGCCGGAGCCCCGAATCCATTGTTCGGGAAGTTGTACTGATGACGAAGATGCCGGAGTTTAAGGGAGTCGTGCAGGACGTAGGTGGACCTACTGCAAACATGTTCTCTCTTTCCTGTTCCCGCTGGGACACTCTTGGAACGTGCCCGGATCGGCAGTGCAGCCCCGCGTGCAAAACACTGGACACCAGCCACCGGGCACTCTGTACGCTCCTTCAGAAGATCCATGAAATTCCCGGTGTGAAGAAAGTCTTTGTCGGTTCCGGTGTTCGGTATGATCTCGTCCTCGCCGATGACTCAGACTATCTTCGTATCCTTTGTGACCATCATGTTTCCGGGCACCTTAAAGTAGCCCCGGAGCATGTGGTAAAGAAGGTCACCGACGCAATGAACAAACCAGATGGTGCAGTGTTTGACCGGTTCCGGGAACGGTTCGACGCACTCCAGAAGGGAAAACAAAAACGGCAGTATCTCCTGCCGTATTTCATGTCCGGCCATCCCGGCTGCACGGTTGCCGATATGGTCGATCTTGCCTGTTACATTCACGCGCATCATCACTACACCGAGCAGGTGCAGGACTTCACGCCGACGCCGATGAGCGTTTCCACCTGTATGTACTATACCGGGCTAAACCCGTTCACGATGGAACCCGTTCATGTCCCGAAAGGGCGCGAGAAGAAGATCCAGCGCGCGCTGATGCAATATCAGGATCTCTGGAACCGTGCCCTTGTTGTTGAGGGTCTCAGGTCAGCAGGTAGAGCGGACCTGATCGGTACCGGGAACCAGTGCCTGGTAACTGGAGACCTTCAGTTGGGTGAACATTCAAAAAGGACCAAGAGACCTCGCCAGTGACGCGAGAAATACCGGAATTGGTGTGGCCCTCTCACTCCACCCTGCCGTAATCGTCCTCAAACCGGACAATGTCATCCTCTTCGAGGTACTCCCCGAGTTGGACTTCGATGACTTCGAGCGGTATCACACCGGGATTTCTCAGCCGGTGCCTCGTCCCGCTGTGTACAAACGTGCTCTCTCCCTGCCGCAGCAACCGGGTCTCCCCGTTGAGCTCGACTTCCGCAGTCCCCTTTACCACCACCCAATGCTCGCTCCGGTGATGGTGGAGCTGGAGCGAGAGTTTCTGACCGGGTTTCACGCTCACTCTCTTTATCTTGTACATACCACTGCATTCGAGTTCCGTGTAGGAACCCCACGGACGGTGTACCTGCCGGTGGAATCGCGTCACCGGATCATGGCGCCTGTTGTACCGGTTGACAAGATCCTTCACTTTTTCCGTATGCTCTTTGTCACAGATGAGGAGTGCATCAGTCGTGTCAACGACCACAAGATCGTGCACGCCAATCAGCCCGATATGCTTCTCCGGGGCATACACATAGTTGTTCTTAGCGGAGAGGTACTCAGCCGACCCGACATTGCCCTCTGCATCATGCTTTTCTACATCATACAGCGCCTTGAAAGTCCCGAGATCGCTCCATGGGACCTCTAACGGGACAACTGCAACACGCTTGGAGTGCTCAAACAACCCATAATCAATAGATATCGATTCCAGCCGGGAATAATTCGGGGTATCAGTGCCGGTAAATGCTGCATATAGGGAGGGATTATACCGTTCCAGTTCTTCAAAAAAGCATGTTGTGGAGAAGAGAAAGATCCCGCTGTTCCAGAGATATCCTGCCTGCACGTATAACTCGGCTGTTTTTTCGTCAGGTTTTTCCCGGAATTCTTCAGCAATTGCGCCAATTGCAAGTGACTTGCCCGGCTTGATATACCCGTATCCCGTATGTGGGGTTGTAGGTCTGACCCCGAACGTGACCAGGTACTTTTCCGCAAGCGGTTCTGCCGCAGCAATTGTATCGAGAGCGCTTGTGTCGAGCAGGTGATCGCTCGGGAACACGACAGCGGTTGCCACAGGAGAGGTTTTTTTGATGCGTTGCATTGCCCAGGCAATCGCCGGCAGGGTATTTTTCCCCTCCGTTTCTGCAAGGAAATGATCGTCACCGATGGAGTACCCCAATTCCTCTACCTGGTTTTTTGCGAGATACCGGTGAATCTCGTTCGTGACAATATATATGCCGTCGATACCGGAGAGCCGGGCTGCCCGTTCACACGTGTTCTGGAACAGGGAATGTCCGTCCATCTGGAGGAACTGTTTCGGGTAATACTCGCGGGAGAGGGGCCAGAGCCGGGTTCCGACACCGCCGGCAAGGATGATGGATTTCATGGGGGTAGTTCCTTATTGTGCATGCGAATGTGTATCTGATTCCTGTTTGCCATAGTACACCATAAATCTGTCCGGGGCGGCATCGGGGGATTCTCTCTTGTATACCTGAAATAATTATGACCGGTGATCATCAGTGCCTCGCGTATCAAAGAATTTCCTGAGCCATAACTCAGTGCACGCGATCCGCCAGAGGTCCGGGGAGTAATCCGATTTACCGCGAAGGAACGCGAGATAATCATTCGCCACTGCATCAGCATCCCAGTAGGGGCGTGTCTTGAAGCTCGCGGATGTCAGGATCCCGAGCATGAACGGGCGCAGGTCTTCTTTCATCCACACTTCTTCGGGCGTCACAAAACCCATTTTGTCCATCCGGCACCGGATGGATTCCGGGATGAGCCCTTTTGTTGCAGTACGGAGGGTAATCTTTGTCACCCCGTTACGGATCTTTTGGGAGAGCGGGAGTGCAGCGATATATTCCACGACCCGGATATCCAGGTACGGCACCCGGGACTCGATGGAGAATGCCATTGCGTTCCGATCTTCGTAGTGGAGAAGTGCCGGCAGGTTCGTTGCGGTGAGTTCATGGCGCAGTACTTCATCGAGGCTACCATGGTACCGGTCAATTACCGGGGGAGTGCATCGCAACAGGGTCCGCCGTTTTTTCCTTGCGAGAATCTGCCGTATCGCGTTTGCGAAAAACCCACGATGATGACGGATGCTGCCGATCACCTCGGAAAGGGCGGTCCCCCAGTGGAACGCCCGGACGAGTCCCCCGATGTAACTCCCCTGGTAGGCAAGATAGCCGGCAAGGAGTTCGTCTGCCCCTTGTCCATCCAGTACCACTTTTACCTTTTTTTGGGCAACCCGCATGACGCAGTACTGGGCATAGATGGAGAGCGAACCGAACGGTTCGTCCTGCATATACACGAGCCGGTCGAGATCATCCCAGAACCCATTCGGTGTCGGCTCTGTCTTTTCAGCATCCACACCTGTTACAGATACGACTTCATCGATATACCGGCTCTCATCAAACCGCTTGTCAGAGAATACGGCAGAGAAGGTCTTCTGCCGGGCACCGACGCTTTGCGGAGCCTCTTCCCGTATGAGAGTATTGATGATGACGGTGAGCGCTGATGAGTCGATGCCCCCGGAAAGACAGGTGCCGCCCGGAACATCGCTTTGCAGGTGGCGGCGTGTGGAATCAGTGATTAGGATGCGGAGACGTGTTGCAACGCCAACATCATCAGGATCCGATCTAATCTCACTGTTGACGGTTACATGCCAGTACTGGAATGGCGGTTCGCACCCCCCTCTTTTTACCACCAGTGCATGGGCGGGTCTGAGCTGGAGGATGCCCGCAAACATCGTCCTTTCCGAGTGGTCCTGGACTCCCCACGCAAGGTAGGTGCCCAGGATCTCGTCATCCGGGCTTTTTCCGGCATCGGGATGTGCAAGCAGCGCTTTGATCTCAGATGCAAAGAGAAATGTATCGCGAATCTCGGTGTAATAGAACGGTTTGATGCCGAACCGGTCACGGGCACAGAAGAGTTCCTGCTTTTTCTCATCCCAGAGTGCAAACGCCCACATACCGTTGAAGTGGGAAAGGCATGCAGTACCCCATTCCTCGTACGCATGGAGAATGACCTCGCTATCAGATTTTGAATGGAACCGGTGTCCTTTTTTTACCAGTTCTTCTCGGAGCTCCACGAAATTGTAGATCTCGCCGTTAAAAACGAGCCAGAGCGAACCATCCTCATTTGTCATCGGCTGGCAGGCATCGGGAGAGAGGTCAATGATAGCGAGGCGCCGGTGGGCGAGAGCGATGTTTCCTTTGATATATGATCCCTCGCCGTCAGGTCCGCGGTGGGCAAGCCGTTCTGACATCTGCGAAACGAGCTCCCCGTCGGGAACCCCCCCGCGATAACAGTATTGCCCGGCAATCCCGCACATTACCTAAACGTGGATGCTGGAGGATTAAAAAGATGGGTGGATATGACGGTTGCTGGTTTTTAACGCCTCTTTTTCCGGGGAGTGGCTGTCCGCGTGATTTTTCCCCTCTTCATGACCTTCGGCTCGCACGGCACACACTTCTCCAGCTTCTCGTCAACGATACGATAGGCATTTGCGAGCACCGAGGAGTTGGAAATCATCCCGGCGAGGAGGACCACTTCGAGGATCTCTTCGCGTGTCGCGCCCATCTTCATCGCTGCCTGCATATGGTAGCCGGTACAGTGCGGACACTTGAGCGCTGCACCCACCGCCATGCTGATCAGTTCGACGTATTTGGGGTCGAGGGGGCTCGTCTCCGCGACGGTGCTCTTGTACAGCAGGTGGGAGATGAGCACTTCGGGACGTTCCCCCATCCGTTTAAAGATCAGGGGCACCTTCCCGTAATCCTCCTCAATCACCCGCATCCAGTCTTCAGCCGTTGCATCAGCACCCTGCGCAACGATCTGTGCAAGCCGCTCCTCAAACTCTACCTTGGATTTCTTTCCCATCATATCACCGTGTTCGTACTGGAGAACGGCAGAATCTTCACGAGAATATAGTCCCGCATCCGGGAGGGAACGACTTCTGTAATATCCCCGATGGTGATCCCGTCCTCGATCTCGATCTTTTTCAGCACACCCGCATACGTATCGTAGGGCAGTTTCACCCGGAGTCCTGCCATCTGCACAGTGAGCGGAGTGGGGGAGGTCACTTCCAGAATTGCCGGCACCTGCTCCCGTATCACATCCATAAGCCGGGCAGGTGAAACTGAGAGTGGATCTTTTGCGATCTCCTCTCGTTTCTTTTCCAGCACCCGGGTTACCTCCGCGATGACCTCGTCAAGCTTCGCCAGTTCATCGGACTCTTTTGTCCGGTGCATGAACCTGCCGACATTTCCCACGTACCCGTCAACCATTGGGTTTGTGATCCGCTGGAGCGTCTCCTTGTCTGGCGCCCCACACAACACTATCGGCACTTCCACACCCCGGCGCAGTATAGGCATCTTGTACTCGATGCAGGTCTCAAAATTGCCGAGCACGTACACCGCTATATCGTGCTCGTTGATCACGTCCCGCTCCTCGTCGTTAATACCAGCGATCCGTTTTCCCACTCCCCGTGCCATGCCCACCATGTTGCTCTTCGCACCAAGGCGACGGGTGTACTCGGCAATGTCGCAGGCAGGGTGAGGGAGGTGGTGGATCTCAAGGCTCGGGATCACAACCGCGATCTCTGTCCCGACAAGCGGCGAATCGGTTACTTCCCCGGCGAGCGGTTTTGCGATCGCCCGGATCAGGTCGATATCCTCGCGTGGCACAAACGACTGGAGCACGACTTCCTGTGCGAGCATATGTTTCTGGACGATGTATCCTCCAAGGTCCTCGATCAAGGCAATAATCTCATCGTGACGGTAGACCCCGCCCCGGTACGTGATGGGGACAAGGATCATGGCGTCTCCCCCATGCGTTCAAACCTCTCTTTTACGAGGGCATCGGCACTCTCGTTTAAGGTATCCTCGCTTGCGACAAATGAGAACTTCTCCTTCCCATAGGTCTCGCGGCGTACCCGGAACCCTTCCGGGGCGATGCACCGGAGCGCATAGATCAAGTCTTTGTAGAGCGCCTCGCTCGGATCAGCGACCACAATCTCCTCGATCTCCTGCGGGCTTGCCGGAACATCGTAGAGGATCACCGTGAACCGGTCCGGCTGCTCGACATGGTCTTTGCCGAACCGCTCCCAGAACACTTTGAGCATTGGTGCGAGATACGTCTCGTCAGAGATAACAAGGATCGTCTTGCCTTCAAGGGGATTGACATTCGCAAAATCCTGCACACGCACACGCGAGCTGACTCTTTTCATCACCCCGACGGCAACAAAGATCGGGACTTTCGGGTCGATAAAGATGTGCAGTTTGTGGATCACCCGCAGGAGGTTATGGTCGAGGAGGACATCGTTTGTAATCTGCTTGTAGTACTCCCCGCCGAGCGGCTCTGTGCATTCGACTTCAAAGTACTCAATTGTCGCCATCTAATCGTCCTTGATAAACCCTGACGCGAGAAGCGCAGATCCGACTGCTCCGATATACTGGGAGTGCGGGGGAACTACGATCTTTGTCTTTAACAGTTCTCCCATCGCAAAGACAAGCCCCTCGATAAGCGAAGTACCACCAACCATGATTACCGGCTCCTTGATATCCACTTCCTGCAGCTGTTGTTCGAAGACCTGCTCGGCAACACTATGGCACGCGGCGGCGGCGACATCCTCACGGGTGCTCCCGGCTGCAAGTGCATTGACAAGGCTCTGGGTTCCAAAGACAATGCAGTAGCTGTTCATCGGCACGTGCCTGCCAATTCCTTTCATCGCCAAGGGACCGAGTTCCGTGATCTCCACCCCGAGGCGCTTTGCGGTCATTTCAAGGAACCTGCCGCTCGCCCCGGCGCAGATCCCGCCCATCGTGAAGGTGCCGGGAATCCCGTCCATCACTGAGATTGCCTTGTTGTCCATCCCGCCGATATCGATCACCGTCGCCGGGCCGTGCTGCCGGTCGGCAAGGTATACTGCACCCTTCGAGTTTACCGTTAGTTCTTCTTGGATCAGGTCGGCATTGATCGCTTTTCCGACTAGAAATCGCCCGTAACCGGTGGTTCCTACGGCCTCGATCTCGTCACGCTTCACACCCGCCTCTGCAAGCGCGTGGCTGATTACATCCTGTGCACTTTTCATTACTTCTGTCGTGGGCTGCCAGCCGGTGCCGATGATCCGGTTGTCCCTCATCACCACCGCTTTTGTGGTGGCGGAGCCGGAGTCAAGCCCGAGTGTCAGGCCCTGCTGCGTCTCCCGGGCGAGGAGCGCACGCCGGCGGGCGATGGTGGTAAGGGCCTCCATCCTCGTGAGGAGCGTTCCTGATGTCGTCCGTTCGGTGAACGAGTAGCTGACGACGGGAAGTTTAGAGTTTTCGTGGATATACCGGCGGAGTTCATTTCTGACGATCGCTGCCTCTGCACAGCGGAAACAGGTGGCGATGAAGACCGCATCTGCCTCAACCCTGCCGTCCACGAGTGCCTTCGCCCGGGAGATGGCCAAGTTTGAGGTCCGGGCTTCGCACATCCAGCCCGAACGCGGAAAAATCCCGCATGATATCTTTCAATGCTACATCAGGGAAAAAAATCTCCCCGTTTACTGCTGCTGCCGCCTCGTTGATTTCCTGCTGGACACCGGAGTAATCCGGGCCGCAGGAGAGCTGCGCGATACGCACCGGAGGAGTCATTTTTTACCCTCCAGTTCTGAGAGGAACCGTTTGATTGCCGCGACGAATGTTAACCCCTCCGCTTCATTCTTCGGGTAATCGAGATCGAGCTTCGGGATCTCTTTTTGCCTGATAAGAAATTTGATCAGTTCGTTTGTCCGGGCACACCCCATACACCCGAATGCCAGATCTGCATCGTTGATGATAATTGCCGCCTCGCAGTCTTCAATCATCGGACCATAGAGCGCCATGCGCCCCCGCACCCCGCTCGGGACTTCGACGGCTGCCCACCGGAGCCCTTTTTTTGGCTCTTCCGGGGTGATCTGGAGCGGTACTGATTCGAGTCCTGCGGTCTGGATGCGTTCCCGGACAGCTGTCGCAGAAACTGAGGGGGGTATGCCCGAACCGGGTCACCATGTCTGTGAGGATCAGGCTCGTTGCGGGGTAGATGAAGATCTTTGCCATGTCACGGCTCCTGTGCGTCGATCATTTTTTTCAGGGTATAGATATCCAGTTTTGGTTTTTCGCGTGCGCTGTGCGGTGCGGGAACGGAACCCACATCACGTGTGCCGAGTGTTTCGAGCGCCTGCGAGATGTAGGGGAGGATCGTCATCTCGTGCTCGATCCCGTGAAAACCGGGACGCGCTCCGCCAAGCGTCGCCCGGCACCTGCGGGAATCACCCGGTGGGAACGCCCGGTCCTTCACGAAGATGTGGTCAGGGTCCATCTTCCGGACTTCGGTTATGATAAGGTCGACCTCTTTCTCTTTCCCCATGATCACAAGACCAAAACAGGTCTCCTTAATCATGACGCCCCGGGAGATCTCGTACGCCCGGATGGCAAGGTCAGCCGGAGTCACGGTAAAGGATTCGACGACCACGTATTTTGTGACCGTTCCGACATTGCTCCGGCGTGTAATCGGTCACCGTTTTACCTCCCTGATATACACCTTTTCACGCTCTTTTGTGTGTTTTTAGTTTTTCTGTATCGATCACGCGCCCGATGATGTTTGTCCCTTCGAAGGGTTCGGACGTAGGACCAAACTCCTTGTTTGCCGAGAGCCGGACCCCGACAAGCCCGGATCCCTTTCCTTGAATCGTTTGTGATTGCAAGTGCGGCAGCGGAAGTCTCGGTAACCGGGCAGTTCTCCGGGTAGATTGCTATTCCTGTAGGGATTACAGGTTTGAAGAGATACACATCATCGAACATGAAAAATGCGGGTATCATACCGGCATCATGCTCTTTTAATCCCGTGATCCTGCGGAACACATCGCAGCTCACCGGGGCTTCGGCATCAAAAAGTTCGATATCGACCACTTTTGTATAGGGAGCAGTCGTAACAGTTGCAGCCCGCTCGTTCAATACATCCAGCGTCGTGCCCGGCTCCTGTGAAACGACGATCCTGCCTGCTTCATCCTTATCTACAGTAAGGGCAAAAACCCCGTGCGGCTGCGATTGCCTTTGCCGACTCAAGCGGCAGACCGAGGAGATCGATCCGGTCCGGCTGCACATGAATGACAAAGGTATCGTGCTCCTGTGCGAGCTTCGCAAGTTCAATCCCGTGAACAACCTGTCCGACGATGCTATGGGAGGGGTTGCTGGACACATCTGCCCTATAGATATAGATACCCCCCCGTGACGGGCCAATCGTGCGCACGGTAACCGCACCTTCCCGGCGTGGGTGGCGGTATTCCGAAACAACATCCGTCCCGAACGCACGCGAATCAAGAATGTGGGTACTTGTTGCCCGCCCGACAACAAAGCGCCCCGACCGAAGAACAATAAGAAGGTGCTCAACACTCCCTGCGGCTTCTATTGTAATCCGGTCCGGGGTGTAGCCCTGTGCCATCACCTTCATGTTGGAGACGATTTGCATCCCGTCTTCAAGCGCTAACTGCACGTCTGTCGAGGTTAGAATGACCGGCTCGTATCCGCCCAGCTGATCACCGGTTCAATTTTTGTGATCCGGTCGCCGGTCGTCCAGCGGTCGAGCACCGCCCGCCCGCTTACAATCCTGCCGATCACGCCGCCCGTTTCATCAGCCCCATGATCCGCTGAGTGGCGGTTCTTCGAGAAGAGCAGGTACGATCGTTCCCTCTCGTAACCCCCGCACCCGAGGATCACCTCTCCCCGTTCGTAGAGATGAGGCTTCCGGATCGGGTGGATATCTGTAGGGAAAGGACCGAACGCCGACGCATACCGGTCTTCCCAGTGGAGTGCGAGCCTGTGGATGAGTGCAGAATCTTCCAGAAAAGCAGGAGTTCGGCCGTCGAGTTCAAGGGTGATCTCACCTGCGGTCGTACTGATTGCCAGGCTTCCGGTCTTTGCCTGTTCCTGTGCGACAGGGCGAATCACGGCAACAGAGCAACCTTGTGGATGATTAGGTAGGATCGATCCAAGTGTACTGCCATCCTCAACCTCCCGCCGCTCCCCATCGACATGGATGGTGATCATCGGGCTCCTCACGCCGGAGGCTGGCTCATCACTTTGCGCTCTTCTTCGGTCAGGTGTGTAAGCACTTCCTCGGTCTTTCCAATCTCAATGATCCTGCCCCCGCGCATGAGAGCGATCCGGTCGCAAGTGTCCCGGACGAAGTCCATGTCGTGTGATACGACGATGAAGGTTTCCTCCATCTCTTCGCGGGAATGCATGATAGAGTGCTTCACATCGACCTTTGTGATCGGGTCCATAGTACCGGTGGGTTCATCAAGAATAACGATACGGGGCTCCCGGATCAGGACCTGTGCGAGCGCGACCCGGTGCCGCTCCCCTTCCGAGAGGTGCCCCGGCATACGGTCAAGGATCTCCTTACTCTTCTCATCGGTGAACCCCGCCATCTTAAGGGTGATTATCGCTTTGCGCATTGCAAGCTCTTTTGGGGAACTCAAGCCCGATTGCATCGGTGAGGTTGTCCAGCACCGTGCGGTGCGGGAACAGATCGTATTCCTGGTGGAGTAAGCCGATATACTCTTTTGCCCTGCCCCGCTGCTCGATGCCGGGTTTTGTCATATCGACCCATTCTTCACCAATCCGGATGTTAATTTCCCCGCTTGTCGGTTCGATGATTCCCGCGAGGATACGTGAGAGCGTCGTTTTTCCTGCCCCGCTCTTCCCGATAATCCCGAAAATCTCCTTAGTAAATACGTCAAATGTGACGCCATTCACGGCTTTAACGACCCCGCGATCGACCGAGATGTACCGTTTGGTGAGGTCGCGGGCAACAACCACTTTTTCGCCGAACTCTGCCCGTTCGAACGTCTCGCTGTCATCGTACCCTTTCATGAACTGTTCGATCACTTCATGGGGTGTTCCAATCTTTGCGATCTTTCCTTCAACGAGCAGCATCGCACGGTTTGCCACATCCTCGATTACCTGTGAGAAGTGCGAGGTGACTACCATACCCATGTTGTTTGCCTTTGCTGAGTCAATCAGCATAGTGTGGACGAGCTTGGCAGTTTCCGGATCGAGCGTCCCCGTCGGCTCATCGGCAAAGAGCATGAAAGGCTCTTTTGCCAGTTGCCGGGCAAGTACCACCCGTTGTTTCTCACCGCCCGAAAGGTCGCGGGCAATATGCATCATCCGGTGGGAAAGCCTGACCTCGTCGATGAGATCCGCTGCCCGGTTGATCGCCTTTTTCCGGGGGATACTCGATATCATCCAACGCATGCAGGACGTTTTCGATGACCCTGTCATTCCCGTACAGGGCGAATGTGCGCTGGAACATGATCGCTGTCCGCCGCATCAGCCGGCGCTTCAGCAGCTCGTCGCCTTCGTTCCAGAGATCGATATCCCGCGCTGACAGCACGCCACCGCAGTGAGGACAGGGTTTTCCCGTTGCACTGCCGGCATCCATAAAATCGCAGGTGTTGCATGCAGAAACATGGTAGATGATCCTGCCGCTTGTCGGTGGCTGCTCAACCCCTCGCAGGAGGTGCATCAGCACGGTCTTGCCGGCACCGCTCCTTCCGATAATTCCCAGGATCTCCCCCTCGGCAATCTCAAAGGAAATATTAGAAAGAATCCTCGTGCCATCAAAATCCATGCAGAGGTTATCGACCGTGATCAATGGAGCCTTCATGATACCCTTATACCTAATGTGGTACTGGTGTCATATTACCTTTTATATGCTGCATCAGTACAGTCACGATCGGGAATTTTCCGTGATGCGATCAGGTCCTGCACGATCGGGAGCACTTCGCTGACATTCCTGACCACGTAGTCCGCTGCTTTGTAAAGCCCTTCAGGGCGATCCCCTGGCTGCTGCACGGTGAGGATCGCAATATCCGCCTTTTCCAGCGCACACAGGTCGTTGATCCCGTCGCCGACCATCATTACCTGATCGTATTCCTGCTGGAGGGTCGGTCACTATCTGTGCCTTCACCGATGGCGTTGCCACCCCGAACACCCGGTCGCGGGGAATACCGAGATGGTCTGCCATCTTTTCGAGTTTTGTCGACCGGTCACCGGATGCGATGTAGGTCGGCACCCCCATCCGATGCAGGGCGGTTATGGTCTCCTTTGCGCCGTCAAACGGCCAGCCGCCCGCTGTGATGGTAAACTCGATCGCGTTGTATGCCATATTGACGATCGCACCGCTGTTGAGGGTGAGTATCGATTCCGCCTTGCACATGGACCAGACGTTTCTGATGCACTCCTGCAGGTCACCCACCCGTGCCTGTGTGTCAGTATAGAGCACATCCCGATCGCTTCTGAGGTAATAATCTCCGTGTACAGCTTACCCGAAACTGATGTTATTTTGTATCAGATACTCCGACAGGAGCATGTCTGCGGGAGTGCTGATGGTGTGTTTGGAATGGACAGGAGAACGATCAGGACGCGATCGGTGAGCTGAAGGTGAGCGTGGTGGTCTCAATTCCCGGCAGAGTTTTTTATTACACACATCCTTTGCAACCCGGTACGTATTCAGGAGCGTTCCCGCACTATCAAAAACAACGGCAATCGACATGATTTACCCGGTAATAAACTCTTTGTCCTCTGCTGTACATTGGATCAATGAAGCGTAATGATCGTAACTGAAACTGCAGAGAAGATAAAGAGCATGGAAATCCGTGGTGCGGGAAGGATTGCACGGGCTGCTGCCGAAGCGCTCCTTGCCCATGCAACCGGGTGCGTCACAGACGACCCGTAGCTTTCCGCCGGGAAATGGAAGCAGCGGCACGGACGCTCGTTGCCACCCGCCCGACCGCGGTCTCGCTCCCGAATGCAGTCCACATTGTCATGGCAGGGCTGGAAGATGCCCCAACCGCCAGGGAGGCACGGGAAGGGGTTGTAGAGCGCGCCACCCGGTTCATCGAAACGTCAAAGGAAGCCGTCGGAAGATCGCCCGGATCGGCGCCCGCCATATCCGCGACGGCGATGTGATTCTCACGCACTGTAACTCGGAAGCCGCGCTCTCGTGCATTGTCGAAGCGCACCGGGAAGGGAAAAAAATCGAGGTCTTTGCCACCGAAGTCCGCCCGAGAAACCAGGGGCTTGTCACGATCCGGACGCTCAATGCGGCGGGGATAAAGACCAATTTTATCGTGGATTCAGCCGTCCGCTCATTCATTAACGATGTCGATCTTGTCATTGTCGGTGCTGACGCGGTGACCGTGAATGGTGCGGTGGTGAACAAGATCGGGACTTCACAGGTGGCGCATTCCGCCCATGAAGCGCGGGTGAACGTGCTTGTCGCGGCTGAGACCTACAAGTTTGCCCCCCGCACAATCCTTGGCGAACTGATCAGTATCGAAGAGCGACCGGGAAACGAGGTACTCCCGGATGAGATTGCGCGTACGCTGGAAAACGTTACCGTGCGAAACCCCGCGTTCGATATAACCCCTGCGGAATATATCGACCTGATCGTAACAGAAGAAGGTGCCATTCCCCCGCAGATGGCATATATCATTATCAGAGAGTATCTGGGGTGGGGCATAGAAGAATTCCATAAAGCCTTTGAGATCAATACGAAACATGAGGAGTAAGTGTATGCCAGATGTGATTGCGACCTACTATTTCCGCCCGCGTTCCGATACGAAACCTGACCAGGCAGCGCAGGCGATCTGCGAGGAAGAGACCACCGGTACCTGGACAGATGTCTCCACCCGCACCGGGTACGTCAAGCGACTCGATGGCAGCGTGGAGAGTGTAAAACCGCAGGGGGCAGGGCTACATCACCCGCATACGGTACCCGGCTGAAATTTTCGAGCCGGGAAACATCGCGCAGTACCTTTCGGTGGTCGCCGGGAACCTGTTCGGGCTCGGGCGGCTCGAAGCTGTCCGGTTGCTGGACGTGGAATACCCGGACCCGCTTATCATCCCATTCAATGGTCGAAATTCGGTATTGCCGGTGTCCGGAAGATGACTCGGGAGCACGAACCGACCCCACGTCGGCACGATTATTAAACCCAAGGTGGGACTTACCCCGGAAGATACCGCTGCCGTCGCGTACGAAGCGGCAATTGGCGGGGTTGACCTGATCAAAGATGATGAGACGCTGACCGACCAGGCATTCTGCCCCTATCGAAAAGCGCCTGCCGCTCGTGATGAAACGGCTGGTGGATGCGAAGGACGAGACCGGGCGGGAAGTGCTCTACGCCGTAAATATCACCACGCGGGCAGACCATATCGTCGAACGGGCGCTCCATGCGATCGATCTCGGCGCGAACATGATCATGATCGATATCTTCACCTCCGGGTTTGGTGCCCTGCAGGCACTCGGGGAAGACTCCCGGATCAAGGTGCCGATCCATGTCCACCGGACGATGCACGCGGCATTCACCCGGAACCCCGAGCACGGATTGCCATGCGCCCGCTTGCCCATATCATCCGGTTGATCGGTGCTGACCAGCTGCATACGGGAACGGTAAGTGGGAAGATGAGTCACGATGCGCCCGAGGTCAAAGCAAGCATCGACGTCCTGACGTGTAAGTGTCATGGCATGAAGCCGACATTCCCGGTCTCGAGCGGGGGTCTGCACCCGGGAAAGGTCGCCCATGAACTTTCAACGCTCGGCACCGACATTATCCTGCAGGCAGGTGGCGGAATCCATGGTCACCCGGATGGTACCGCTGCGGGTGCCCGTGCGATGCGGCAGGCAGTCGATGCGTTTATGGCGGGCATCTCCGCACAAGAGTATGCAAAGGACCATTATGAGCTCGAACGTGCCCTCAAACAATGGGGCAGCAGCTGAGGGATACAAAATGGAGATACCATTCACCAAACTGCACGGAAACGGTAATGATTTCGTGCTTATCGATGAGTATGAAAAGATAGTAATTCCAAAGGAGATGAAAGCAGAGTTTGCCGAACTCTACTGTGACCGGAAATTCGGTATCGGGGCGGACGGTATCCTGTACCTTTCCAAATCTGAAAACGGCATGCCCCGGATGCGGATCTTACAGCCCGACCGGAGCGAGGCTGATATGTGTGGGAACGGTATCCGCTGCCTTGCGAAGTATGCCTTTGATGCCGGGTACGTAAAAGAGACCTGCACCATCGTGACTCCTGCGGGGGAGATCGGGATAACGATGGGCTATCGGGAGGACGAATTCGTATCGACGATCTCAATGCCGGTGCCGAAGTTTTCGCGCACAGACATCCCGGCAAAAGGTGAAGGGGAATACAAAGAACGGATCGGCACCTTCGACGTGTATGCCGCAAACACCGGTGTTCCCCATGCGGTCATCTTTGTTGACTCGGTTGAGAGCATTAATATCGAAGCCCTCGCGCCACCGTCCGTCACCACGAATCGTTCCCACATGGTGCGAACGTGAACTTTGTCGAGAAAAAACGGGGAGGACAGTATCCGGATCCGCACGTTCGAGCGTGGTGTGGAGGGAGAGACGCTTTCCTGTGGCACCGGTGCTACCGCATCTGCGGCTGTTGCCCACCATCTCGGTCTTGTGGGTGAAACGGTGAAGGTGGAGACGGAAGGCGGACCACTCGTGATCTATTTACAAAACGGTGCGAAGATGGAAGGACCGGCGACAACGGTCTTTTCCGGGGTCATCCGGTATTGACCGGTTGCTGCCCCACACCCCATTCTCCTCATTTTTTTAAGAAATTACGGTGACACTCGCCGGCACAATGGATCATTACCGGTCGGTGATATCCCGGTCGATCCCGCGGAACCCCGCACATGTACCATCGCTGTTGTAGACCGGGGTTGCATGACTCTCCATGACCACGACATTTCCGTCACGATCAATCCAGCGGGACTCGTGCAGGAGTATATTCTGGTGTGTCCCTGACTGCGGTGTCAAACACGAACTGGCTCAATTTGACTGAAACCGGGTCAAGGAATTCGAACGGTGTGCGTCCAACTAGTTCACCGGGGGTATAGCCGAGGATCTTCTCCACCTGCGGGCTCACGTAGACAAAGCGTTTTTCCGCATCAGTCTGCCAGACAATGTCTGCGGTGGTATTGATCAGATCGCGGAACCGCTCTTCGGTTTTTTTAAGCGCTTCCTCTGCCTTTTTCCGGTCATTAATATCACGAACAACGACATGATTTGCAGGTTTCCCCTCAAGTGGACAAATTCCTGCATTCACTTCAGCGAAAAACCGGCTGCCATCTTTGCGTTGGAGAATTGTTTCATATGTTGATGGGACGATTTCACCTGCCATCCTCAAAGTATGAAGTTTTATTACCTCTCCAACAGCATCGGGATGAATGAAATCGCTAAAATTCCTACCTAGAATCTCCTCTGCCGATCCGCCCCAGAATGCCGCGATAGCCGGGTTGCATAATTTTATGATATTGTCCTGAACGATACAGATGCCATCATTTGCCCGCTCAACCAGGGTCCGATATTTTTCCTCACTCTCCTGCAGAGCACTCTCTATTCGTTTGCGTTCGGTGATATCTCGGATAAATCCATCGGTGCCGGTAACATTTCCCTTGCTATCGAACGTAAACTGAACATTCATTGACACCCAGAAACTGGTACCGTCCTTTCTCACCGCTTCGCAGATAAAATCATGAACTTCGTTCTGCTCCTTTACAATGCGGATAATCTCTTGCCGATCTTCCGGATACCTGTAGAGGGTTGCAGCAGGGAGCCCGATCAGGTCATTTATCGAATCATACCGGAAGAGATGAGTTGCCGAGGGGCTTGCCAAGATGATCCGTCCCTCTGTGTCTGCCCGGAAATAGGCATCCTGCATACTATTGATAATACTGCGGTACCGCTCCTCGCTCTCCCTCAGAACGTTTTCCATTTGTTTGTGTTCGGTGATATCCCGGGAGATCTCCAACACTGCAACCGGTTTGCCGCTTTCATCGTTCACGGCAACATTTGCCGAACATTCGAAAAACCGCGTCTGACCGTCGATGTCAATCACGGAGGTCTCATGCCGGTGGATTTTGCCGTCCTGAAATGCCTGGAGTGTCAGACACGGATACGGTTCGCAGGGATTTTGTCGCCGGTGATATATCTCATAACATTTTTTACCAACAATGTCTTTACCAAAACATTGTTTTGCAGTCTCGTTCGCCCATAGGATGTTCAGATCCTTATCCATCATACTCATGTGGTCCGGGATCGATTGCAGCATGGCATTGAGTTTTCCTTCACTCTCCCGGAGCGCTTCTTCTGCTCTCTTTTTTTCGCTAATGTCCTCGAGAATGACCGATACCCCTTTCTGCCCGTTATCAAAGACTGTCGAGGCGATTTGGCAGGAGAAGATTATCCCCCGCTCTTTGAGCGCAAGTTCTCCAGACCATTCGGTTCCGGCAATCCCGCCCCTGATTCGGTCGATAAATTCGCTGTATATTTCATCGAAGATTGGAAGCACTCGTGAATATTCGATATTTTTTCCGAACAGATCTGTGGAGGAGACGGATAAAAAGGAGAGGAATGGCTCGTTCGCGAAGATGAACCGCAGATTTTTGTCCAGTTGCATGATCAGTTCAGAGGAGATAGAGAGCACTGCGGAGACTGGTACCCGCTGGGAGAGTGTGTAGATCTTCGCCATGCCTAGCTGGCGCATATCCACTTGACCGGATACAAGCAGATTTTCGAGATACCTCCCCGCAGTATTCCGGTTGATATCAACTGCAGCAACAATATCCGTGATACTCAGACCCTGTGGGTTATCCTTTAACACAGATTTGATCTGTGTGGTTATCTCCCGGTTCAGAACCATTTTCAAAATAATATTAGCTGGTAAAGATATAATGATTGAGTAATTCAGCCAACCCGAATAATCCGGAAAACCGGATTGGTTCCGGTCACGAAAAAACAAGAAATATCTTATTCTTTTATTTTTATGCCGTCCTGCACAATCTCAAAGTCAAAGGATCCTCCCTCCGGCTGTGAGCGGTGCTTGACGAGTGTTGCCCTGCGTAACCCGGGCTGGGAAAGCCGTTCGAGACGGACGATTGCTTTTGAGAGATGTTCCAGTGCATACCCGCCCAGCCCGTAAAAAGTGTTCCGGGTGGTATCCATGTACACCTGGTTTGTAATGATCACTGCCAGTTCGTATCGCTTGGCATACCCGAGGAGCTGGATCATCTGGCGGGTGAGCTGCTGCATCGCGTCCCTCCCTTTTTCAAGATCGGTGCGGTAGAGTGCAGTTGCAGAGTCCATGACAAGGAGCCCGGGTTTGTGGGCTTTTAATATTTTATCCGCCTCGGCGATCATATTTCCCTGCTGTTCAAAGTCGACAGGTTCAAAGAGGAACAACAGTTCTGCAAGTTTTTCCGTGTCGGCACCGGCAATCTGCCGGAACCGTTCGATAGAAAAGCCCTCAGAGTCGATAAAGATGACCGATCTTCCTGCCCGCAGGCAACTTACTGCGGCGATCATGCAGAGCGTACTTTTGCCGCTTGCCGGGCTCCCGTAGAACTGGCTGACCGTCCGGAGCTCAAGCCCGCCCCCCAGCAGGTGATCGAGTGCCGTATTTCCACTGCTCTGCCGGTCAGTTTTCATTCTGCGTCGTCCTCGTTTGTTTCTGTATTGTCTTCTCTTTGGGGGCTAAAAGAGATGATCCTTTTAGCCGGGAACCGGGCAGATCTCCGGGTGCATGCACATGCTATTTTTCAGACAATAAAAGAATGTACCTGAAACCGTGCCGGGATCACCGGATTTTTCGCACACCAGTCCGTGCGGCATCTTCGATAGCACGGAGCACGTCCCGGACCGGTATGCCGAGTTCCGCCGCCCAGTCCCGTGCGTTCCCGAACTCTGCTTTTAAGGTATAGATATCTTTATTCATCCACCCGCATTTCACCGGCATCGTCCGTTTCTGCCCCGCGATCTCCACCTCAATCTCTTCGATCGTCCGTTCGGCAATGAACCGGTGTACCGCCGGGGTGCAGCGGATGCCAAGCGTGCCCAGTTCGCGTGCCATCAGTGCTGCCATCTGTATGCTCGCATCTTTCCCACAGATGACCCGGATGAGAAATCCCGGGCGCCCTTTCTTCATGATGATCGGGCTCGCGCTCGCATCCCGGGCGCCTGCATCCATGAACTGCGTGAGGGCGTGGGCGATTACTTCCCCGCTCACATCGTCCACATTTGTTTCGAGCACGTCAACGGTATCCTGTGTGAGCGGGGTTGAACTCCCTGTTATCGTTTCGACAACCATCGCCCGGAGGACATTTGGCGTGCGGAGCGAATCCCTAGTACCGGCACCGTAACCCACGGACTGGATTGTATACGCTTCAGGTGCGGTGGGGAGACTTGACGAGAACTCAGCAAGAAGCGCCGCTCCCGTGGGTGTACAAAGTTCGTGTTCATCATCGCCCGGAATGGTTGCAAGCCCGGAACCCTTCAGGATTGCAACGGTTGCCGGTGCCGGGACAGGGAATGTGCCATGGGAGCCGGTGGTAGTTCCCCGCCCGAGTGCAATGGGGAGTACAAGAACTCCGTTGACGGCAAGGGAGGCGAGCGCAGTACAGGCACCAATCACATCCGCAATCGCATCGTCAGCGCCCACTTCGTGAAAGTGTGCATGTGTTCCGTGCACCTGCTCCTCCGCTGCAGCGATCCGCCGAAAGACCCGCCGTGCCATTGCGAGTGCACCGGCAGGCACATGCGGGGCGGCAACATCAAGCCGTTGCATGACGTCATCAATGGTCCGGTTGACGGTAGGAGCATGCGTCTCGACTTTTACTGCACGAATCCCGCACCGCGAAACACGGCTGATCGTCGGTTCGGCAACAACGGATCGCATCGCTGCTTTGATCTGCTCTGCATCGGCTCCGCAATCAATGAGAGCTCCAACAATCATGTCTCCAGCTGCGCCGTGGAACGGGTCAAAGACGAGGATTCGCATTTACAGTACTTATAAATCCCTGCGTATATGACCTTTAAGGTAATGCCTGAAGTGCAATTGAGGGTGGATTCCGCATATCCCGGCGATCAGGGGGGCGGGAAAGCGCGGCTCGATCCCGAGACGATGCTCCTTTTAAAGATCTCCCCGGGCGACCTTGTGGTCATCGAGGGAAAGAAGCGGAC
Organism: uncultured Methanoregula sp.; assembly: GCA_963676405.2. Taxonomy (GTDB): domain Archaea; phylum Halobacteriota; class Methanomicrobia; order Methanomicrobiales; family Methanospirillaceae; genus Methanoregula. The sequence goes on along the minus strand of CAXXQB010000013.1, from coordinate 78,461 downwards.
TGTTGCAAAGGTCTGGCGTGCGCTTGTTGAGGATTGGAACCAGCGCAAGATACGCATCGATAATTTCACCCGGCTCAATGCCGGGGTAAGTATCGGGGATACGGTGAAAATTTCGACCATCACCGATGAGATAGAGGCAAAGCGTGTCGTGCTTGCTCCTCCTGAAGATCTCCCGAAAAAAATACCCATCGCAAACAACCCGCATGTCATAAACGGGCTTATCGATTTTCCGGTTGTAAAAAATGATTCAATCCCGATCATGCTGGGACTGCCATTTATCCAGCCACAGATCGTCGCCTTCAAGGTGGTGGAGATCGAGCCCGAAGAAGCGGTCATTATCACCAAGAATACCACGATCGAATTCTCAGATAAACCTGCTGCCGGCTTTGAAGGGATCAAACGGTTCTCATACGAGGATATCGGCGGGTTAAAAGATGAGTTGCAGCGCCTCCGGGAGACAATCGAGCTCCCGCTCCGTCACCCGGAACTCTTCCAGAAACTGGGAATCGAGCCGCCAAAGGGTGTTCTTCTTTATGGTCCTCCAGGGACCGGGAAAACATTAATCGCAAAAGCGGTGGCGAGCGAGAGCGGTGCGCACTTCATCTCAATCGCCGGTCCCGAAGTGATCTCAAAATATTACGGCGAGAGCGAACAGCGGCTTCGCGAAGTCTTTGAAGAGGCGCGGGAGAACGCCCCGTCGATCATCTTTATCGATGAACTGGACTCCATCGCACCCCGCCGCGAGGAAGTGACCGGGGAGGTCGAACGCCGGGTCGTCGCCCAGCTCCTGACCATGATGGACGGGCTGGAGGAACGCGGGCAGGTAGTCGTTATCGGGGCAACGAACCGCGTCGATGCGATCGATGCCGCATTGCGCCGTCCCGGCAGGTTTGACCGCGAGATCGAGATTGGGGTGCCGAGTGAACCGGATCGAATCGATATCCTGAAGATCCATACCCGGGGCATGCCGCTTGCGGAAGATGTAAACCTTGACGTTCTCGCCCAGCAGACACACGGGTTTGTTGGCGCTGACCTTGCAGCGCTTGCCCGCGAGGCAGCGATCCGTGCCCTGCGCCGGTACCTCCCCGAGCTTGACTTAGAAAAAGAAGAGATCGACCAGGAGACCCTTGATAAGCTCCGGGTTCTTGGCAGTGACTTCCGGAGCGCCCAGCGGGATGTCGGCCCGAGCGCGATGCGGGAAGTGATGCTTGAGGTCTCGCACGTGAAATGGGAGAATGTTGGGGGGCTCGAATCGGCAAAGACCGAAGTCCGTGAAGCGATAGAAAAACCGCTGACAAACCGGCAGGAGTTTGAAGACCTCGGGATTGAACCCCCAAGAGGCGTGCTCCTCTACGGTCCGCCGGGGACGGGGAAGACCTTAATCGCAAAAGCGGTGGCAAGCGAGAGCGGTGCGAATTTTATTCCGGTCCGGGGACCGCAGCTCCTCTCGAAGTGGGTAGGCGAAAGCGAACGGGCGGTGCGGGAGATATTCAAGAAAGCCCGGCAGGTTTCGCCCTCGATCATCTTCTTTGACGAAATTGATGCGCTCGCCCCGTCACGGGGTACATCATCAGATTCCCACGTAAGCGACAATGTGCTCAACCAGATCCTGACCGAGATGGACGGCCTCGTTGAACTCAAGGATGTCGTTGTGATGGGCGCGACAAACCGCCCGGACATTGTCGATCCCGCTCTCCTCCGGGCTGGCAGGTTCGACCGGTTAGTGTATATTGGGGAACCGGGTCTTGAAGACCGGAAAAAGATCATCACCATCCACACCCGGCTCATGCCACTTGAAGGGTCAACATTCGAAGAGATCGTCAAGCTGGCGGAAGGGTATGGCGAGGATGCACTCGGGGAACTGGTCGAAAAACTCGGAAGAGGCAAAACCGTCACCACTGATGAGATGAGTGCAGCGATCACACCTCCGGTGAAAGGCAGCACTGGGTACCCGCGGGGAATACGCCGGCAGCGGCTTATCGAGATGATGAACGAGAAGCAGCTGGTCTTTTCTGATCCAGCCCGGGACAGTCTCGCCACCACGCTTGCCGAGCAGACAGAAGGATTTGTCGGTTCAGATCTCGAAGCGCTCTGCCGTGAGGCGGGGATGCTTGCGCTCCGTGAAGGTGCGACAACGGTTACCCGGCAGCACTTCGATGAAGCAATAAAGAAAGTGCACCCGACGATGAACGAGAACCTGCGGATGTATTACGGAAAGATCCAGCAGCACTTCAAAGGCGGCCTGCCGAAACAGGTGCAGCCGCCGGAATACCAGTAATCTTTTTTTTGGCAAGGGATGTTCGCGGGCAGATGCAAAAGTAATCAGAGATCGTAGAGAGAAATTACCGGTATGCTCCATACGTCTCTCTGAGAAAAATCCAGTCTTGAATATTTTTCCGCGTTTAGTGATGACCATGGTCCGTTCATGTGTTGTACGAAAATGAATAATGAGAGCGATGGCGGCTGGAGAATTTTTTTCCGATCACGAAAATTTATTCCGGCAATTCCTGTCACGGATCTGCGTGACACAAATCAGCGCAGTTGAAAATCACGTAGAGCCATTTGGTCTTTGACAGCCGGTGCCATTTTCCAGAAAAGACCGGTAACGGCTCTCACCATCGCATCGCGTGCTGTAAATCCGGATGGCGAAAACAAAGTTTCTGGGATTTTCTTGCTATAGGTCAAGCGGTAAAAACGTTTCAAACCGTTTGCCAGAAAAAGTCATGCGGCTCATCAGGTGCAATGCGATATTCCTCCCGAAATCCGTTGAAAGAGCGTAAATGACAGATCGTGTAGAATTAATGGGGTAAAATGGGCTCAGTTTGTCAAACGGGGGCGAAATTGAGCCCCATATAATGCCCTCCGGAGCCCTATAGAACCCGTTTAAACCGTGATCATTTTTCAACATGCACAAATACCCATTTGGGTGGAGATCGCCTCTCAGAACGGCAATATCAACATCGTTTAAAATCGTCCGTTTGCCAAAATAACGATTTTTAGAGGACTTTTTGAAACGGAGCCCAATATGGGCCCGGATTCATCCCCCGAAAACCCAATCTGAGTCAGAATTGAACCCGGATTAAACACAGGTCATTATGAGTGTTCTCAGAAAATACCGTTAGAATGGGCTTGGATTTATGGTCGAAGTGTGGGTTTTGTGAGGAAGGTGAAATAGCGTGTCCGGGCGGAGTTGCGATGCAGCGTTTCGGTTCAATCACGTTTCATGCGTTCGTCTTATGTGCCGGGAAAAAGTTTTAGAAAAATCCCGGGAAAATATGTCGGGTACACTGTACCAGAAAAAATCCGGTGCGAGCGGATCAAGGATCAGAAAATTTTTCCTGAAACGTGTTAGCAACAAAAGATAAATCCGGAAAAGCATTCCGGGAAAATTGCGGAATGTTTTTCGGTACGTCCGGAAATTATCCAGCACGTGATCGCATACGGGAAAAAATTCCGGTTCCTGGACACGTTCCGGAAAATACGGTTCATCACTGCAACCAGCTGATCCATCAAACACTCTTCCGGTTTGTGGGATTTTTTGGGACGCGGGACCCGAACTCTGGCAACGGGTTATTCCCACAGTTACAAGAGACCCGGATGGAATGCAGATACTTGCATTCATGAATCTTCAACCCACACGCAACTGAAGATCGTGTGGAAACATTCCGATATGAAAAAAGGACTATTGGATGGGGCAACCTATTCTTTCTTACTCTGTGCGTTGATCTTTGCCGCCATGATAAAATCGCTCAGGGTCAGACCGCCTGCCGGGTACGTGTAATACCCAACTTCGACAAACTTCCCCTCTTTCATCGTGATGTCCGGGATATGCCCTTCCTCTGTTGAAAGGGTGAGCACCTCGTTGATGAACCCGATGGACTGGCTGCTGTTCTCAAACGTGAACGTCCGGGTCAGGTGCCCGTGTTCCAGCGCCCAGCCCGGCACTTCCTTTATGAGTTCAAAAGTATCCTTTCTCGTGATCGGCGGAGATCCGGGCTTATATGTCGAGCATTTTTTCTGCGCGAGTTCCATGGATAGCTCTCGTCTCTCTGAACAAAAAAAGTTTCTTGTGGCAGAAGGAGATTTTTCCCCTTGCACGAGCGTTTCTGCACGAGTCCACCGGTTACGCGGCAACCGGTCCCTGATTGTGTTGTTCACCGGACATTTGTATGAAATTTTGTGTATAGCGTAATCCCTGTGAGCCAGCGGGATACCGGCATGCAAATCCTTTCCTTTGCAGACCCAAAAAGACCATATGACGCCTGCAACAATGCTGTTATACGAACGAACTATCGGTATTCTCCGTCCTGCACGAATCCCTCCAGCAGGTGCTCTCTTTCCGCTTGGGCTGGGATGAACTGCGGGATGTGCAGGAACGGGCATATAACGCGATCACCGGAGGGAGCGATGTACTCGTGATTGCACCCACCGCTGGGGGAAAATCCGAAGCTGCCCTGATCCCGGTGATGGACGATATTTTAAAAAATGGCAGGACCGGGGTCGCGTGCCTGTATCTCTCCCCATTAAAAGCGCTCATCAATGATCAGGAGGATCGCTTTTCTGCATTCTGTGTACCGACCGGTCTGTCGGTTGCGAAATGGCACGGCGATGTACCGAAAAGCGATCGAGGATGGAAGGAAGGGGAACCGCCGCATTTTCTTATGATCACCCCGGAATCCCTGGAAGTGCTCCTCCAGGAAAAGAACAGCTCAATCGATCTCAAAAACCTCCGCACCGTGATCATCGATGAACTCCATGCGTTTGTCGAATCTGAGCGGGGCGTGCACCTGAAATGCCTGCTCACCCGGCTCGATGCGATCGCAAAAAGACCAGTGCAGCGTATCGGGCTCTCTGCCACATTAGGAAATCCTGACGAGATCCTGTGCTGGCTCTCTGATAATCGGCAAAAGACCGAACTGGTTGTAATCCCTGCCCCGGTAAAAGAGAAACAGTTCGTGTTCATCGTGGAGGAAGAGGAGGAGAAACGGATCCGTGCGCTGGTACGGATCGTTTCCGGAAGAAAAGCGCTGGTCTTTGTCAACAGCCGGAGCGAGGCAGAAAAAATTATGAAGGCCGCTGAAGGGCGGATCCGGAACCTGCACATCCATCACTCTTCGCTATCCACCGCCACCCGGAAGATGGCGGAGGACGCGTTTCATTCTGATTCAGGTGCCTGTATCATCTGCACGAGCACGCTTGAACTCGGGATTGATATCGGGGATCTGGATGTGGTTGTGCAGGTCGGATCCCCGAACTCGGTCTCGGCATTTCTCCAGCGGATGGGGCGGAGCGGGCGGCGGGGAAAGTCTGCCTTTGTTGCATGGATCGTAAAAAATCCCTGCGAACTCCTCTGCTGCTGTGCCGTGATCGAGTGCGCCGCACAGAAAGAGGTTGAAGATCTGCTCCCGCTCAAAAAACCCTATACTGTGCTCATCCAGCAGTTGTTTCTCATCCTGCTCCATTCTTCCCGGATCAGCCGGAAAAAACTCGCCCGCCAGCTACTCGCTCTCCCGGCATTTTCTGGCATTTCGCCCGGTGTGCTGGACGAGATCGTGCGCCATCTCATCGCAGAAGGGTACCTCACGCTCGATGGTGAGATGCTGATGTTTGGCACCATCTCGGAACAGGTGTTCGGGCGCTCGAACTGGAAGGCGATCTACTCCGTGATCGATGGTGGGGGGGAGTACCGTGCCGTTACCCCGGACGGGGAAGTGGTGGGAAAGCTGGACGCCCGGTTTGTGAACAGCCCGCACGCAGCGGATCTCTCACTCGGCGGGAAGAGCTGGTCGGTGGTGAAATGCGATGAAGGGCGCAACATGGTTGTCGTTGTCCCCCACGAAAGCGAGACGTCCCGTGTCTTCTGGGCGGGCGGTGAAGGGGGGATGTCGCCCCTTGTGTGTGCAGCCGTTCAGCGGATTATCGGGCGACGCAGAACAACTCTCCCGCTGGGAACTGCAGAACAGGAGATCCTCAATGAAGTGTTCGGCCGGATGCCCGCCGGGCTCGGCGAACACGGGATCTTTGTCTTCAAGCACAACAGTACCCGCGGCAGGGAAGTCCTTATCTATTCCTTTTACGGCAGCCGGTTCAACCGGGTACTCACGCTGCTCTTACAGGAACAGCTGGGCACCCGGGTGACGGTACGGTACAACGATTTTGTCGTGAAAGTGCAACGGGCAGGAAAAGAGTACACAGCCGAACGGGTGGCAGATGCAATCCGGGATCTCCAGTCTCGGACACGGGAGGAGGTTGGGCGCGTGCTCCCCCGGCCATCGCCGGATGCCGGAAAGTTTGCAGAAGCTTTGCCCCCGGCATGTCTTCAGGAGATGGCAATTTTGGATTATTACCATGTACAGGAGTTTCTCCTGACCCTGTGTAACGCACCGGTAACGGTGCTTGCGGATCCGGAACCGGATGTTTCCCAAACCGGACCGTGAGACCGGCGAAACGGTATTCTGTGATTCCATGATCCGGTGTTTTTACAATCGTAAGGGGCACATGTGACGTGAAAAGATGAACCGGCCTACCTCTCAGGGGAACGAGGGGGATGTCCTGCACCCCGGCTCCCCGTGGCACCACATAATTTTATACCACAAACAACGGATGATCAGTGGATGAAAAAAGTTATTGTCCTCCTTACCTGCATCGTGCTCTTCCTCGTTATGAGCGGGTGTTCGCAGCCACAATCCGCACAGGGACAACCTGCAGCTCCTACGCCAACACCCACCAAGACCATTGCACGCCCGACTACCTCCCAGCCGATCACTGCATGGACACTCCAGCCCCAGACACCGACGCCGTCGGTATCTGACAACACGATCTCCATCGCGAGTATGGCATTCAATCCACCCAGTCTGACGGTCAAAAAGGGTTCGATTGTGCGCTGGGTGAACACCGACGCCGTCGCCCATACGGTTATGTTCTCAAAACAGTCAGGGCTTGCGTGTGGAACCGGGATAATGTCCTCCGCCCAATCATGTTCTGTGAAATTTGATGAAATCGGGACATATCCCTATGCCTGTTCCATTCATCCCAGCATGCAAGGTACAGTCATTGTGGTGTGACGGATGTTTCAGGAAATCTCCTATTTTTTAATCTTTGGAAAACCGCTTATCATGTACCTGGGGATCCTGACCCTGTGCCTCTTCCTGTTCGTTGCGGCAATCGCGGTGATGAACAAGAAAGGGATCCGGACGATTCCTTTTAAGTGGCATCCCCGGATGGCGGCTATTGCGATCTGCTGCGCTGTTATTCACGGAGTGCTTGGGGCCCTCGCGTTTTTTTAGGATAAAATTCGGCAAGCCGACTTATATCATGGTTTGCCAGAACCGGCATGGCGCATCAGGTTTTTAATTTGAAAAATTAGCTCGCTCATCTGCAGATCCCCATCAGAACAAACAAATTCCGGGGGGTTGGGGGTCATGCCCGGAATATAAAATGACGCACCTGATCAGAACTACCGGTATCAAAAAAGATAATAGAGTGGCCCCAAGAACCAATTACTATGAAACTCACTGAAGCACAGAACGCAGAGATTAAAGAAACCCTGCACAACTACAGCATGGCATACCAGAAGAAGGATATCAAAGCGTTATTGGCTTTATGCTCTCCCGAGATCAGCGGGTTTGGCAGCGGATCCGATGAAGTTGTTTTGGGCCGCCAAGACTTTACCCGGCAAATGAAGCGTGATTTAAGTCAGGTGACATCCGTTTCTATTGAGTTCCCGTGCTTGAAAATTTTCGGTAAGGGGCGGGTCGCTTGGGTAACTTCTGGCTGTGATTTTATTTTTACGGTTGAGGGAAAAAAGAAGCAGACAATGAATGGTAGGATGACGATGGTGCTGCGGAACACCGGGAGCCGGTGGGTAATTGAACAGATCCACTTCTCCATGCCGTATATTGAACAGTCTCCGGGGCAATCGTTTCCCGGCGCATGAATCTCCAGACAAGACTGGCACAAATCCCTTTTTTTGTTCAGAAATTATCTGTCAAACCCGAAACTCACCTGGTGCACGATCATGTCTGCTTTCACGATGAGCTCATCCGGGATCTCCGGGATATTCATCTCCAGACGGATTTTGATCTGTTCTGCCAGCTCCGCTGCCTGTACTTTCACATCTCCCTGTGCATAATGTGCAAGATCGCTCGCATACTTGTGGGCGCCTGCGAGATTCCCGATCTTCATGTTTACCATTAAAAGATCCCCGCAGTAACATGCAGACCGTTTGAGATCGTTTGCACTCACACTCTTTTTCAGCGAATCGGTATAATGCAGTTTCAGGATCGCTGCAAGTGCTCGTTGCAGTTCGATAACGGATTGGTACCGGTTCGTCGGATCTTTTTCCAGGCATTTTATGATAACGGGTTCAATGTCCTGGGCAGCGGGGCATTGCTGTGATGGGGGTGCCGGGTTCTTTGTCGCGATGCCTGCCATGACCTCGACCATTGAATCTCCGGTGAACGGAAGTTTTCCGGTCACCAGTTCATAGAAGATCACTCCTATCTGCCAGATGTCTGTCCGCTGGTCTTTTGTCTTTCCCGAGATCTGCTCGGGTGCGGCATAATACGGGGTGAACGAGGGTTGGGTAGTGGATATTTTTGACCCTGCTAAAAACCGGGAGAGTCCCCAGTCACTCAGTTTGGGTATGCCGTTCTTCATGAGAATATTCTGGGGTTTTAAATCCCGGTGGATAATGTTGCGCGAGTGGGCATACTTGAGCCCTTCACAGATCTGGAAGAGCAGCCATGATGCATCTGCCGGCGCTAATGGGAGGGGTGTCTCCGCAAGCGATCCATCACAGAGCTCCATCTCAAAGTACGGCACCGGGATGACGTTGTAATCATAAATCCTGACGATGTTCTCATGTTCAAGGTTCGTCCAGTTCTGGAGTTCGGTGACAAATGCCTTCCCCATCGCAGCATCCATGGAAAGCGGCACTTTGATTGCAACAGGAGTCCCGTCTTTTTTCTGTGCAGAAAATATCCGGGCGAACCCTCCCTGACCAATGAACCGGACATCCTGGTACTTGGAGAGCAATTCACTTGGAAGAGATGCCGGGTCATCGGATTGAATTGGTATCTGTGCAGGTGTGGGGTTGCTCTGCAACCGGGAAGGGGCATCTGGTGGGGTGCCACCTTGCGATACAGACGACTGGGTATCAGGAGAAATTTTCGGAGCACTTTTTCTTTTCAGAACAAAAAATCCCCCGCCGGCGATGAGAACAACAAAAATTCCAATAATTCCATACAGAACGTAATTGTCTCCTCCTCCACCGGTTGTGCTTTGAGTGGATAGGAGGCCCGTTGCATTCGTAGAGATTGGATTTACGGTAGGGATTTGACCATTAGACGTTTCAAGGACAACAGATTTCCATTTTGGTTTTAATTCGTCATCGGAATCCAGTGCTTCGACCGCAAAAAAGAGCTGATCGTTTGTTGAATAATCTACATTAAAATTAAAATTGCCTCCCCCCACAGCTTCCCATAATGGTTTATCGTACTGGGATTCCCCCTTGTAAATATAAAACCGGTAATTTGATGTTGTGCTCTTTCCGTCCATTGCTGCATATCCGGAAATTTTTACAGATCGTCCAGTACCGGGGATTGTTACCCTGATGATCGCATCAGATTTATACCCGGTCTGAATTACCGCTGAAGGAAATGCGTGGACCGCCAATTTGTCATATTGTTGGTTATTAGGGAATACGCCCCGCGTAACGAACGGCTTATGTGCATACGTATTGGCTGTTCCAAACCAGTAATCATCATTCCCCGGTAAAAACAAAAGATTCGTATAGTTATTCCCGATCCTCGATTGCAGGAGGATGGAATTTTCGCCATTGTTGTTTTTTGGCATCTTATCAAAGAGAACCAAGGTATCTGCACAGACATGAGCTGAAAAAAGAGAAAGAAGTCCTGCAATGAGCAGGATGTGCACGAGGTATATGCGTGTTCTGTTACCGGTCATCATCATTCCCTACATGCAACTAAAATATCCGCCCGGACTCCTGCTGTAACTATCTCTACTCATCCCGCAACCTGATAAATATTCGGAAATTATTTTTCGGTGATAAAAATGACGGAATGAACGAAACATACCGGATGTAAATCCGAAAAATCGAAAGGAGATTAAGAACTACGAGTTCATACGCCGAGGGGGAGAGTTGAACTCCCGAGGCGCGAAGCGCCAGTAGCTTTCGAGGCTACCGCCTTTCCGGGCTAGACTACCTCGGCACCCGGTTCAGATATTTTTCTTTCCAATGCCACTAATAGTTATCTGATGAGGGAAGTGCCCCGCTCACCGGCAACACAAAAAGTATGTGATAAAAAAGGGATTCTTTAGTCCTCGAAACGAGGGCTTATCCCATCATCGGGGGTTTTCGTGACTGCGTAACCATCATGTCATCCACACGGACGAGCATGATTGCAGTTTCAGAAGCACTCTGGATGGACTGGCGCTTGGAGCGGAGCGGTTCGAGCACTCCCTCTGCGAGCATATCGATAACCTCTCCGGTATAGACATTCAGTCCCGCATTCTTCTTGCCCTTTGCGTGGGCGTTTTTCAGTTCCACCAGTTTGTCGATTGGATTGTACCCGGAATTTTCCGCGAGGGTGCGGGGAATTGATTCATATGCGGTTGCATATGCTTCGATTGCCAGCTGAACCCGTCCTCCGACGGTTTCTGCGTAGTTACGGATCTGCATAAGCAGCTCGGTCTCGACCGCTCCTCCGCCGACTACATAAGTCCCGTCTTCAATGGCATCCATCACGACGCGGGTGCCATCGACAACGGCACGCTCAAGCTCGTCGAGCAGGTAATCCGTGGAACCGCGGAGCAGGATAGTGATCGCCTTCGGGTTCTTGCACCCGGAGATCCTGGTGATATCGATGTTGTTGTCCTCTTCGACAAGTTCTGCACTGCCGAGGTCTTTTGCCGCAAGGTCTTCAGGCTTGTTCACGATAGTTGCACTCAGCGCACGGGCGGCATATTTCATGTCCTTCTCAGGGATATCTTCAACTGCAAAGATCCCGTTCTTCGCAAGGAAGAACTGGATTGGATCTGAAATACCCTTCTGGCACAAGAGGACGTTTGCACCGCTCTTGATTATGCCATCGGCAAGCCGCTTGAGGGTTTCCTGTTCCTGGGCACTGAAAGCAGAGATCTGGTCGGCCGTTGTGATCTTGATCTTTGCCTTCACCTGAGTCTTTGTGATCTCAAGCGGTGTGGCAATCATGGCGACTTTTGCATTTGCAATCTTGCGGGGCATTCCTTCGTTGACGCGCTTCTTGTCGATGACAATGCCGCGGATAAGCTCCGCATCGTCCATTGACCGCCCCTTCTGCTTCTTGATCATCACGTCTTCTTCATCGACAATGAACTTCCCGTTTGACTTTTCTGCGACTGCCATAACCGCATCTACGAGGATTCCATCGAGTTTTCCCCTCACGGATTCGATGGACTTGCCCGTAATTGCGGTATCGGCGATCTTCATTAAGGTCTTACGGTCATTGTGGTCGACCTTCGCCGAGAGTTTGGTTGTGATCTCCAGCGCCTTGTTCATACCCATGCGGTATCCTTCGGCGATTACGGTTGGGTGAATACCCTGTTCAAGCAGTTCTTCTGCCCGCTCCATCAATGCACCGACAATAATAACCGCGGTGGTAGTGCCGTCGCCAACCTGATCGTCCTGTGTCTTTGCAACCTCGATGACCATCTTCGCGCCGGGGTGCTGTACTGCGATCTCTTCAAGGATGGTGGCGCCATCATTGGTGATGACGATATCCCCGATGGAACCGACAAGCATCTTGTCCATTCCCCGTGGACCAAGGGTTGACCTCACAGCGCCGGCAATTGCCTTTGCTGCCATAATATTCGAGCGCTGGGCTTCCCTCCCATAATTACGCTCAACATTTTCTTTTAGAATAATAATTGGCTGATTAGACTGCATATTAGATCCTCCGATGCTGTAAAAGGTGGAATTGAACTTCTATATAAATTGTGGGGTATTGGGTGCCGGAAAAATATCCGGTCAGTCAATGCGGGATATCTTAAAGAGCGAAAATACCGGGATTCCATCGACGTCTTTTATGCCGCGCTTATCAAAGATTACCCAGATCGCAACCGGAGTCGCCCCGTGCTTTTTTAAGTACTTCACCACTTCGCGCATCGTGTTGCCTGAGGTGATCACATCGTCCACGACAATACACTTCTCACCGGCAACCGTGGCAAAATTTCCGCTGATCGATCCTACCGGGTGCTCGCTCGCGTTCTGTTTTGCCGGGTGATAGATGGCAAGCCGTGCATCTTCCTGCACGGCAATAATGGTCGCAAGAGGGATACCGGAGAGGGCGATACCGACAACGACGCCGAATGCAGGAGAACCGGCATCTTCCCCCTTTTCAGATCCATAATACCGTTTCATGAGCATCAGTGCTGTCTCGTCCAGCAACGCGGCATCGCTGCTCACTGCGGTCCAGTCGATGTGGACATCTTTCGGGGCGGTTGAACCTTTTGCCTGCGTGAGAAGCCACGTCACTGTTTCCATGGAGAGCGAGAGCTCGTCGGCTATTTGCCCGGGGCTGTGCCCTTCTGAGAGGAGCACTTTTGCCCTGCTGATCAGATCGTCAAGGGAAGACATGGAAAAGAGATTTGCCGGAATCTATTTAAGTTTTCGTTTAATTTTTGCACCGCAGATGGGACATTCCCCGTCGGATTCAAAGTATTTCCCACACCCGCTGCACCGGTATTTCCAGATAATCTTTTTTGCCGCCCGCTGCTGGATCGGGTGGATGGCAACACCGAGTTCAGCGGCAACATTCTGGAGGGCAAAATCATCTGTATAGATGACAGCGTCGCAATCGAGCGCAAGGGCAAGCAGGTCAGTGTCAGTTTCGGATATTACCCGGATGTCCCGGGTCTTCTCTGCCGCCCCCCGCACTCGTACCCGGGACTCCTGTGTTGGAGAAACGACCCGGAGCCCCTCTGCATGCAGTTTTTCGAAATTTCCTTTTGCCCGGAGATCGAGAAGTTCTTCAACGACGGATGGTGTGGTATAGAGCTCCCCCTCTAACGGGCAGAACAAAAAAAATACTGAAGCGTCAAGGATACACTTCATAGAGAACGCCCGTGAGAATGATCCCCGTGTGCCATGGTACCTGTTCAGGGACTTTTTGTCACCGGAGAGCGTCAGCGATCCGGTTTGCTGCAGAGATCCGGCTGCACCCCCGTTCGATCGTGTCGCTGCACACAATATCGCGGATGCCATTTGCTTTAAGGTGGGCGTATGCCCCGCCAATCAGGACGCCGTGGACGCACGCAGCATAGACTTCTTTGGCACCTTCGCGGTACAACATGCCTGCCGCTGTTGCGATAGTACCTCCGGTGGAGATGATGTCGTCAACGATAACAACGGAACGGTTTGCAGCACACAACTTCTTCGGTGCCATCTTCACCTCAACACCAGAGAGGCGCGTCTTTTCGAGATGATCATAGTCCCATCCTCCGACCGCTGCAACGTCCCGGGCGAACGCCAGTGCTCCCGCATCTGGTGCAAGCACCAGCGGCTCCTGCAAATGTGCCGATTCAATGTATGCCCCGATATCCCGGGCAAGGGTGAGGTTCGTTGTCGGGACATCAAAATACCTGAGCACTTCTTTTTCGTGGATGTTTACCGTGATGCACGACTCAACCCCGCGCCCCAGAGTCCGGGCAATCGCACGGGCACTGATCGGTTCCCCGTCTTTGAACCGCTTGTCTTGCCGCGCATACCCCATATAGGGAATGACCAGACGGTTTCGTGCGGTATCACAGGCATCGATCAAAAGGAGCAGCTGGACCAGTGCATCATTGTCAACGATGCTTCCGACGATGATCATCTCCTCGTCGGGTTTTCCCGCAAGAAGATATTGTTCCCCATCGGGAAATCGGGTAAAGGCTACATCGACCACTGTTGTATTGAGTGCCTCGGCAATACGGGCAGCAAGGATCTGGGATTTTTCAGTGCTGATCACTCTCATGATACCGTTCCTTTCCATCCCGGGGACAGGATGTTCTTCCGGTGTAGTATAAAACGTTCTGTTTTGTATTATTATGCATTGTCTCTCCCCCGCATGTGCGAAAACCGGGCGATAAATGCGGGTTTTACGACGGTATTACCATCAGCTGAAAGTACTTAAACTAGCATGCGTCAAATAATATGGATACCCCACGGGTAGAGAGAGGCATATCCCGCAATGGAAAATTCGGAACAGCCAGTTTCGGCTCAAGAAGAAATAAAAGGAGAAGGCACGGAGAAGCCGGTCATACAGGCAGCACCAGCCGTTGAAGGCGCCTCCTCGCAGATCGAAGTGCCGGCAAAACTGATTGACCAGGTGATCGGTCAGGAACACGCGGTCGAAGTAATAAGAAAAGCTGCCATTCAGCGCAGGCATGTGATGATGATCGGAAGCCCGGGAACGGGCAAGTCCATGCTCGCAAAGGCGATGGCAGAACTCCTGCCAAAAGAAGACCTCCTCGATATTTTAGTCTACCCGAACTCTGATGATCCGAACAACCCGGTGGTCCGGACAGTTGCCGGTGGTCGCGGCAAACAGATTGTCGGCGCCCACAAAGCCGAAGCAAAAAAGAAGATCCAGTTCCGGAACACCCTCATGCTGCTTCTGATTATAGGTATCATCGGCTATTCGTTCATCACCATGCAGTGGCTCATGGGAATTATCGCCGCAGCGTTCGTTTTTATGGCGCTGCGGTACACGACACCCCGGGAAGAGGCGATGGTCCCGAAACTTCTCGTCTCCAATGATACAAAGAGCATAGCGCCGTTCATAGACGGGACAGGCTCACATGCCGGGGCGCTCCTCGGCGACGTGCGGCACGACCCCTTCCAGAGTGGCGGGCTTGAAACACCTGCCCATGACCGGGTCGAGGCGGGAGCGATCCACCGTTCGAACGGTGGTGTGCTCTTTATCGATGAGATCAACACGCTCGATCCCCACTCGCAGCAGAACCTCTTAACTGCACTCCAGGAGGGAGAATTCCCCATCACCGGGCAGAGCGAACGGTCGAGTGGCGCGATGGTCCGCACCGAACCGGTTCCCTGTAAATTTGTGATGATTGCGGCAGGCAACCTTGACGCGATCCAAGGGATGCACCCGGCGCTCCGTTCCCGTCTCCGGGGCTACGGGTACGAAGTGTACATGTCCGAGAGCATGGAGGACAACGAGGAGAACAGGAAGAAATATATCCGGTTCATCGCGCAGGAAGTGAAAAATGACGGAAAGATCCCACACTTTGACCCGGGTGCGATCGATGAGGTCATCCGTGAATCCCGCAGGCGCTCGAACCGGAAAGGGCACCTCACGTTAAAACTCCGGGACATGGGCGGTCTGATCCGGGTTGCGGGGGATATTGCCCGTCAGGAAGGAGCACCCCTGACCACTGCTGCCCATGTGGTTGCGGCAAAAATCACCGCCCGGTCGATCGAGGACCAGGTGTCCGATGAAATCACACGGCATATGAGAGAATATGAAATGGCGGTTGTGAAAGGTACTAGCATCGGACGTGTAAATGGACTTGCTGTGACTGGGAGCGATGCAGGATCTGTCCTCCCGATAATGGCGGAAGTCACTCCTGCCCAAGGTGCAAGCGGAACGGTAATAGCAACAGGGATGCTCAAGGAGATCGCACAGGAATCGATCAAAAATGTCAGTGCAATCCTGAAGAAATTTACCGGAAGAGATGTAAAAAATATAGATATTCACATCCAGTTTATCGGCACTTACATGGGTGTTGAAGGAGACTCCGCTTCTGTAAGTGTGGCTACCGCCGTGATCAGCGCTATCGAAGGGATCCCTGTCCGGCAGGATCTTGCGATGACCGGGTCGCTTTCAGTCAGGGGAGACGTTCTCCCGGTGGGTGGCGTGACCTTCAAGATCGAGGCAGCGGCAAAAGCCGGTATCAAAACGGTTCTCATTCCCCGTATGAACCTTGGGGATGTACTTATTGAAGAGCGGTACAAACCGCTTGTCACCGTGATACCGGTTGATACCATCGATGACGTGCTCAAGTATGCCCTTGTGCCAGAGAACCAGGAAGGGTTCCTCGCAAAACTCAAAAAGATGGCGATACGATCAACCGCGATGATCGCAGAATCTCCCTCCGTATCCCAGACGGTCGCATGAAGGTGCTGCCCGGGGTCAGGTATTATGATGTGCGACAGGTGACCGGGCAGGTCACGCACATTGATATCGATAATGGCGTAGTAGAATCCGCAGGGACTTCTTTTTTTAATAAAGCGGTGATGAGAGTCCTTGGGCAGAAAGGTTGGGGCATCCTTCAGGTCGATAATTACTCACCCGGCTCGCAGAAAAAATTTGCGGAAATGCTTCTCTCTGCTGGAAAACTCGCCCGGATTACGGAGGAGCCGGTGCTCCTTGGTGATGCACCCCGCCAAATGCTTTCGGTTCCTTCGGCACACGAGGACTGCCGCTCTGTAGGGATAGAAGAGAAGTCAGCGATCCTGTCAGAGATCGAAGGGGCAGCCCGGCACCCACTCGTGGTGAACCGGCGGGCAAACTATATCGAACGCGTGGAACAGTGCCGGTTCTCCGACAGTTCCGGTAGCGAATATTCCTACGAGATCTGCCGCTCGGGCTTTTCTGTGCTTGCGGTTGCTTCACGGAACGGAAACGTCCAGATGGGGTATGAACGCGACCACTCGATCCACGGGTTCAACCTCAGGCACAGGCAGGAACTCGGGAAAAAAGCCGCAGAGGTTGCAGTGGCGCTATTAGATGCCGGTGCGCCAAAAGGAGGAAAGATGCATGCAGTTCTCGACCCCGAACTCGCCGGCGTGTTTGCCCACGAAGCAGTGGGGCACGCGAGCGAAGGGGATCTCATCCAGGAAGGAAACTCGGTCTTAAAAGGCAAAACCGGGCAGAAGATCGGGAACGAACAACTTACGATTGTTGACGATCCCAGCCTCCACGAGTTCGGGTTTGACCCGGTTGATGCTGAGGGTGTGGCAGTCAAAAGGACAGAGATCATCCGGCGTGGGGTTGTGAATGAATTTCTCCATAACCGCGAGACCCTTGCAGCGGTGGGAGATGGTGTTGCAGGGCATGCACGGGCGATGCCCGGAGAACCCCCGCTCGTCCGGATGAGCAACACGTTCATCGAATCCGGCAATGCGACAACCGATGAGATCTTTAGCGAATGCAAAAATGGCATCTTCCTCAAGGGATCCCGTGGCGGGCAAGTAGATCCGGGTCGCGGTGTGTTCCAGTTCAACGCGGAGTACGGGTACCTGATCGAGAATGGCGAATGCACAAAAATGTGCCGGGACGTTTCGCTTTCGGGAGAAATCCTCACAACGCTTCACGGGATCACCCTCTGCGGGAAGGAGCGGTTGATGCACCCGGGATATTGTGGGAAAGGTGGGCAGAGCGTGCCGGTGAGTGACGGGGCCCCCCATGTCCTGTTGTGCGATGCGGTGGTGGGTGGCAGTGGCATGGATTGAGGCGTTGGTACGGGCAGGCGCAAAACGGGTTGATGAGCTTGAGGTCTTTTTTGTCGAAGGCACCTCGGTTTCTGCCGATTTAAAAAAGCGAAACATCAGTCTCGCTACCTCATCAGAGGATTGCGGGCTCTGTATTCGCACGATCGACAAGGGAAAGATCGGCGCATCGAGCACCAACAACCCAAAGCAGTGGCGGGAATGCCTGGATGCGGCTGTTGCAAGCGGGCGACTTGCCACTCCCCAAGAATGGAACGGGCTCCCCCACCCGCATGACATACCGGCCGCTGAGATGTCATTTGATCCTGCAATGTCAATCGAACCGGATCACGCCCGGGCACTCCTTGCACGGATGCTGGAAGGGGCGGTGCAGCATCCGGCGGAAGTGACCGCAGGATCGGCGTCACTTTCCAGCGAGCGCATCACCTTTGGTAACACTCATGGGATTCGTTATGCAACCCGGCATACGGGGATATCAGTCTCGCTCGAAGCGATCAGCGGGCAGTCCACCGGATCAGAATTTGATCATGCCTGTTGTGAGGAAATAGTGGATCCCTTTACGGTAGGTGAACGGGCGACGTTCTTTGCCTCCCGGTCTGTTAACGGTGAAGACATTCCCACCGGCAAGTATGATATCATCCTCTCCCCCATTGCGTATGCAGATCTCCTTTCAAATGTTTTTGTGCCGGCACTTTCCGGCCGGAATGTCCACCAGGGCCGCTCGAAACTCGCTGACCATCTTGGCGAAGCGATTGCGGTTCCCGGACTTTCGATGTACGACGACCCCCACCGGGCGAACGGAAACGGGAGTGCGTGGTGGGATGCCGAAGGAACACCCACCCGGCGGATCGATTATGTGAAGGACGGTGTTCTCGAAGCCTTTGCCTATGACCTCAAGACTGCGTACCGGTTCGGGAAGACCACAACCGGCAATGCGGTGCGTGGCGGGTACGGGGGACTGCCGACCATCGGGCACCATAATTTTGTGATTGACGGCAAATGGGACGGGATAGGCAGCGAACGTGCAGTGTATGTCCACAGCGTTGTCGGGGCACACACAGCAAACCCGATGAGCGGCGATTTCTCGGTGGAAATCTCAAATCCATTCTGGATGGAGGACGGGGAATTCACATCGCCTATTAGGAGTGCGATGCTGTCCGGCAATGTCTATGAAATGCACAAGAAAATTGTCGGGATGAGCAAAGCGAGTCGGGCGATTGGGACATATATCCTGCCTTCGGTCCGGATCAGCGGACAGCGGATCATCGGGAAATAATTTATTTTCTTTTGCACCAAAAATTGAGCACGTATTTGTGGAGCAGCAGGAGGAGTTGCACTGGTAGAGAAAAAATCACAAAGTCCGCCGGGCGACGAGGTCGTCCGGGTAAAACTTCCCCAGAAACGGAACCGCGAACAGTTCGGGTGCGCCGAACTGATGATGGGTGCAAATCATATCCGGATCCGGTGTTTCGATGGCGTCACCCGCATGGGAAGGATCAAGGGCAAGATAAAAAAGAAAGTCTGGATCCGTGAAGGGGACATCCTCATTGTCATTCCCTGGAATTTCCAGGACGAAAAGTGCGATATCGTCTACCGGTATACCGGTCCTCAGGTGGAATGGCTGCGCCGGAACAATTATCTTTAATCCAATTTTTTTCGTTTGAAGATCCAAAAACCTGAAGTGCTATTTTTCTGATTGGCTGCGACCATCCCATAATCCCCGCACCGCGTACAATGCAACCTGAATAGGTGCAGCACCTTACTGTTCAATGAGTACGGGAACGGGGGATTAAAAAAAGTGATGGATCTGCCTTACGGCACGATCTTTGAAATTGGTATCTCAAGGATATCTTCCGCACCGCAGGCTTTGAGCCGGGGGATAAGCTGGTTGACGGTCTTTTTCGGTACCACCGTCTGGATGCTGTAGTAATCGATCCCGTGAAG
The DNA here is from genome assembly GCA_963676405.2 of uncultured Methanoregula sp. GTDB lineage: Archaea > Halobacteriota > Methanomicrobia > Methanomicrobiales > Methanospirillaceae > Methanoregula. The sequence continues at coordinate 59,005 of CAXXQB010000013.1, read as the reverse complement.
CTGGCTCACGGTCGGCTTTTTCATAGCAGGAAGCGCCCGCACAATCCGTTCCATCGAGGCTGATGGTACGTTCATCGTGAGGAGCACTTTGTGCCGTGCCTCGATCACACCGAAGAGGAGCGTCTTTATCTCCTCGATCTCCCGGCGCTTCTCTTTATCCTCCCAGCTCTTTTTATTCGCGATGATGACGGTATACGATTCCATGATCTGCCCGATGATCTTCAGACCATTCTTCCGGAGGGTTGTACCCGTTTCGGTGAGGTCGACGACAACGTCCATAAGGTCGGGCACTTTGGCCTCCGAAGCGCCGAAAGAGTGGAAAAGCTGGACAGGGACGCCAATCGATTCAAAGTATTTTTTCGTAAGCACGGGGTATTCTGTCGTCACCCGGCTGTCCGGACGGATCTGCTTTGCGCTGTCGATCGGTTCGTCGCGGTGCACGGCTATCACGATCTTCACGTTGCCCTCTCCTGTCTTACTGTAGGAGAGGTCTGCCACTTCTACGACATCCGAGCCGGTCTCCCTCACCCAGTCGAGGCCGGATATTCCCACATCGAAATACCCTTTGTCGACAAACGTGGGGATCTCCTGCGGGCGCAGGATCTTTATCTTACCGATACGGGGGTCATCAATGCGGGGGTTATAATCCCGGTCCGTGCGCTTGACCTCAAGATCCGCCTCTTTGAAGAGCTGGAGGGTCTGCGCTTCAAGACTGCCTTTCGGCAGTGCAAGAGTGATCATATGCTACAAAGCTCGGTGGGAAAAAGGATAAAGACAAAGGGTGGAAAACACGGTCAGTCAAACGTGTGGATGAGAAGCCCGCTCAAGAGTTTCGGCTCAAACCACGTGGACTTCGGGGGCATCACGCCGTTTTCGTCGGCGATGGCAAGCACGGTGCCGACCCGAACCGGCTGCATCGCGAACGCGAGCTGGTATCGTCCCTCGTCCACCAGTTTTTCGAGATCTGCAATCGGCCGGGCACCGCCAAGGTACTGGAGACGGCTGTCACCCCGGGGGTCCTTAATCCCGAGCATTCCGAGGAGCACATGCTCTTGGAGGACGGCGACATCGAGTGCATCGAGCGGTGCAGCCCCCGGATCCAGCGGGCGGGTGCATTCGTACCATCTCCCACCGAGATACATGTGCACGATATGATATTTTTCCGGGTTCGCAGTTTTCGGGGAAATGTTGTACCCGCTGTTATCGACCTTCCCGTACGGCTGGACATCGAACTGCTCTTCCAACCGATGCATAAAAGTTTCCGGGGTAAATGTGCCAAGGTCAGTGACGAGCCGGCTGTACCCGTGGATCCGCACCCGGTCGTGGGCAAATGCAACGCCCATAAACCGGCTGACTTCGCCATCTGCCGGAAGACCGGCACTCAGCCGCCGGTCAGCAACATTGACCGCGGCTTTTGCCCGGTGATGGCCATCAGCGATGTAAAGACTCTGCACCTTGGAAAATGTTCGTTCGACACGTTCGAGTGCCTGAAAATCTGTGATAGCGTAGATCTGGTGAACGCTCCCTTCCGGGGTACGAACCTCAGCGTCAGGAACACTCTTCGTCGCGACTAATGACTCGATAAAAGAAGAAATTCCGTCTGTGTTGCGGTACAACAACACTACCGGGCCATTATGCGCCTTCACTGCCTCAATGTGTCGTGTACGGTCCTCTTCCTTGTCATACCGGGTCTGTTCGTGGCGCCGGATGCGGTTCTTCCGGTAGTCCTCCACATCAAGACAGCAGCATAACCCGGTGAACGTATCGCCATCCTGCTGCACCCGGTACACGTACATGCCGGGCAGAGCATCTCTCTCTAATCGGTGGCTGTCGACAAGAGCACGAAAATTGTCCCGCGCCCGCAGGTAGACCCGGTCATCGTGGGGTGGGATACCGGGCAGTTCTGCATCAGAACGGCTCACCCGTAAAAAACTGTCCGGGTTCTTTTGTATGATTGCCCGCGCTTCATCCGCAGTCACGACATCGTACGGAACGGCTGCGATGGCAGCGGCCTCCCCCGGAGCAGGGTGGACTGCACAAAAACGATAGATCTTCACCATGAACAACAACCAGTGCCTCGCACGAGCGCGGTCTTCTTCTCATAATTAGGCGTGGACACTATATAAAAAAAGACCCGACCGCTGATCCCGAAGCCGAATACTTCCCGGTCACTCTCGATGGTGGAGAAAGCCCCCCGGCTTTTGCGCGGCGCAATCCTTATTGGCTATGGGAAAACAGGTGATACTGTATTTATTCGGTGTATCTCCTGTGATCCGTTCCCATGATATCATTCCACCCCCGTCATTTCCTCTTATCCGGAGGGCAACCCCCGCCGACGTTACCGAAATTGACGCGATCGAGAACGAGGTGTTTATCGATCCGTGGGAGGCATCGATCTTTCTGGAGGCGCTCGGTTACTATCCCACCACCTATTTTGTTGCGGTCTGCGAGAACCGGATCGTAGGGTTTGTGGTCGGTGCTCTTGAGGATACCGGCGAGAACATCTACGGGCACCTCTGCAACTTTGCCGTGAGCCCGGACTACCAGCACCGGGGGATTGGAACGGCACTCATGAGGCGGGTGGAGCAGCAGTTCGCGCTGGAAAGCGCAACCGGCGCCCAGCTGGAAGTCCGCGAGTCCAACCTTCGCGCCCAGCAGTTCTATATGCGCCTCGGGTACCGCCCGGTCTTCCAGATGGGGGGCTATTACGCTAATGGTGAAGATGCGCTCGTGATGATGAAGTGGTTCCGGTTTTAACGCTTCTCGCCGCGCCCGAGTTCTTTGTGGGCGCGTGCAAGATGCTGTGCGGCAAGTGCACCGATCAGCGATAATTCACCGGCAAGGACTCCGGATGCGATGATCTCGGCGAGTTTTTTTGCGTTCGCACCCGGTGGATCGCCGCCTCCTGCAACGCCGAGCATTTTTAAACATTCCTGCTGCGTGCCGACACCGGTCCCGCCGCCGACCGTGCCAACCGGGAGCGAGGGCAGGGTGACTGCAACATAAGCGCCGGTCTGTGTGAGGTCGATCGTTGTCATGCAGGTCGCGCCATCGATCGCATGGGCGGCATCCTGCCCGCAGGCGATAAACATCGCGACGACCACATTTGCCGCATGGGCGTTGAACCCCATCGAGCCGGCACGGGCGGAGCCGACAAGGTTTTTCCGGTAGTTCACTTCGACCATCGTTGCTGCATCGGTCTTGAAGACCTGTGCGATAAGTTCGTGGGAGAGCAGGACACCGGCAACAGTGCTCCTTCCCCGTCCCAAAATTCCATTGATCGCAGCCGGTTTCTTATCGGTACACATGTTGCCCGAAAGCGCAACAAGCCGGGCGCGGGTATGGTGAGCGATTTCGTCCGCGACGTTTGCACTGGCTATCGTGACCATATTCATACCCATCGCGTCTTTCGTATCGAATTCGAGCCTGACAAAGACACTCGTGCCTGCGATAAAGGTGATGATATTCGTGAGTTTTCCGTGCGAGGTGGTGCCCTGAGCGATTGCGGCGAGTTCGTCCCGGTGCGTATCGACCCAGTCTACAATCTCTTTTGCGTGTACGATGCTCTCCGCGGCAAAGACCGGCGCCCGTGTCATGCCATCGTGAAGGATCCGGACATCTGCGCCCCCGGCTTTTACAATTGCGCTACACCCCCGGTTAACCGATGCGACGAGAGCACCCTCAGTCGTTGCGAGCGGGAGCCAGAACTCTCCCTTGGCGTATTCCCCGTTCACGACAATCGGTCCGGCAACGCCAAGCGGTACCTGTACAGCACCGATCATGTTTTCGCAGTTTCGCTGCACCACGCGCTCAATGTCGATGGAGAAAGAGCCGACTTGTCCGAGTGGGGTTTTGGTCTCATGCCCGATGAATTCGCGGCGCACCCGGACCGCATCGATCGGGGGCAATTCTTTTTCCAGCTCGTAGAGCTTCATCGACCCGGCTTTGAGCTTTGTAAGGATCTGTTGCTCTTTTTCGCGGTCGGCCTCGCTTGTTTTCCGGTTGCCGATCGCTTCACGGGGCTCACCATCACCAGCCATGAATAATGGTAGCACGTATAAATGTATTAAGGGGTTTGCGATGACGGTTGAACAGTGGGGCATACGGGTGCCGGCACGGTTGGGGGAGGAGATGCGCCAGGTGCTCATCCGCGAAGGGCAGATAGATCTCACGCTCAAGCCCAAGCGTGATGGAGATACGCTCATCTTTCCCCTCCCTCTTTGGCGCGAGGGTGCCGAGCGGTGCGGGTTTGATGAGATGCCCGGTCGACCGGTGCTTCCCCGGCATGAACTGGTGGGCGGGATCGCGATCATGCAGGAGACCGATCCGGCTGGGGCAGCGCAGATCCTTGCTTCGCGCCCCTCGCTCCATACGGTTGTGTGTGCGCAGGGGGAGGTCTCGGGCGAGTACCGCACCCGTCAATACGATATTCTTGCGGGTGACCCCGCAACCCGAACACAGGTTACCGAGCACGGGCATCGGTTCACCGTAGACCTTGCCGGTGCGTACTTCTCTGCCCGGCTCTCCACCGAACGGCAGCGCATTCTCGCAGCAACTCGTGATGATGAACTCGTGCTCGATATGTTTGCTGGCATAGGGCCATTTGCGATAACGCTCGCAGCGCGTGCGGCGCTCGTGGTTGCAGTGGACACGAACCCGCACGCGATCGGACTGATGCTGGAAAACATTAACCTGAACCGGGTAAGGAATGTGCTCCCGGTGCTTGCGGACGCCCGCCGGCTTTCCGAAGTTTTCCCGTGGAAGTTCGACCGGATCGTTATGAACCTCCCGCTTGCTGGTACAGAATTTTTACCGGAAGCGTTCAGTCTCTGCCGGTATGGGGGTACAATCCATTTCTACGCACTCGTTTCGCAGGAAGGGGAGCACCATGCCCACATCCGGGAACTGGGTGGGGAAGTGATCGCAGAGCGCGTGGTGCGATCATACTCCCCGGGGCAGTGGCACGCGGTCTATGATATTGTTGTGAAAAAAGAGTGATAGAAACGATTATTCCACCGGCACAAACTTCGTACCGTAGTGGATGATACCGCTTGCGCCGTCTGTTGCAATCTTGCGGAAGACGCTCTTTACTTTCATGCCGATCTTCACCTGGTCAGGGCGGCAGACGATCTGTGTCGTAATCTGCGGCCCCTCGTCAAGTTTCACAATTGCAATGACGTACGGCGTGAGCGCCTCGTACTGCTCGCTTGCCGTGTGGATCACTGAATAGGTGACGATGGTACCCAGCCCGACAAACTTATAATCCACGATCTTTCCCGCCCTGCGGCAATCGGGACAGAACGTCCGTGGCGGGAAGAAATGCCGCCCGCACGTCTCGCACTTCGTGCCGAGCATGTTGTATCGCTGCGGGATCTTTCGCCAGAACCGTGCAACTGACATATCAGACCCTCCCGAGGATGTGGACAGCAACCGTTGCCCCGGTCCCGCCCACGTTATGTGTCATACCGATCTTCGCGCCGTCAATCTGGCGTCCGCCCGCCTCGCCGCGGAGCTGCTGGACAATCTCGTACACCTGCTTGATCCCGGTTGCTCCCACCGGGTGCCCGCAGGCTTTCAGTCCCCCACTCGTGTTGACCGGGATCTTCCCGCCGAGCGCTGTCTCACCGTCAGCGGTGAACTTACCTGCTGTACCTTTCTTACAGAACCCGAGGTCTTCGATCGCGCAGATCTCTGCGATGGAGAAGCAATCGTGTACTTCCACCATATCGATATCCTTTTGGGTGAGTTTCGCCATTTTAAACGCCCGCTGCCCGGCGGCAACACTGGCGTCGAGTGTTGATATGTCGCGCCGGTCATGCAGTGCGATCGTGTCGCTTGCCTGAGCACTCGCGAGCACCTTAATCGGCGTGTCCGTGAACTCACGGGCACGATCGAGCGGTGCTACGATCACTGCGGCTGCACCGTCAGTGATCGGCGAGCAGTCAAAGAGCCGGAGCGGTTCGGCAACCATCGTTGATTTGATCACGGTATCTATGGTAATCTCACTCTGGAACTGTGCGATGGGATTTCTCGCCCCATTGTAGTGGTTCTTCACCGCAACCTGTGCCAGCTGCTCGCGGGTTAAGGGATAGCGGTGCATGTAGTCGTGTGCGATCATCGCGTAGAGCCCGGGAAATGTTGCGCCCATGAACCCTTCCCACTCCCGGTCTGCCGCGCCGGTGAGAGCATCGGTGCTCGCACCGGGCTCCACATCGGTCATCTTCTCGACGCCCGCCGCGACAACGATATCCTCCATGCCGCTTGCGACTGCGATCACTGCCTGCCGGAAGGCAAGCCCCCCGGAGGCACAGGCAGCTTCGACCCGTGTCGAGGGGATATGGCGTGTTGCCATGCCGGCATAGTCTGCGATCAGGGCACCGATGTGCTCCTGCTCGATGAACCGTCCGGCACTCATGTTGCCGACATACATCGCGTCGATCTGTTCGCCCGAGAGCCGGGCGTCTGCGAGCGCGAGCGCACCCGCCTCGACAAAGAGGTCCCGGAATGAACTCTCCCACTTCTCCCCGAACCTGGTACACCCGACCCCGATCACTGCAACGTCTCTCATGCTTGCATCACGATCTTTCCTTTGTGTTTTGCATACTGTGCATAATCGAGATAGATGGGATCTTTTAACTGCTGCTCGACCCCCGGCGCTGCGTCGCGCCGGGAATAGATCCGAATCGATTGCATCTGTCACCGTGATGTCGAATGCATCGCTCCCGGCACCGGATCCGAACGAACAGACAAAGATCCGGTCGCCCGGTTTTGCGATGTCAAGCGTTGCTGCAAGCCCGATAGGTGAGGCGCCTGAATACGTATTGCCAAGATGGGGAACGACAAGCCCTGGCTTGATCTGCTCACCGGTAAACCCGAGATCCTTTGCAATCTTCTGCGGGAACTTCGCATTTGGCTGGTGGAAGACTGCATAGGTGTAGTCTTCCGCGCTCGTCTTTATCTGCGAAAAGAGCAGCCGCGACGCTCCCCCGACATGCTTGAAATATCCCGGGTCACCCGTGAACCGCCCGCTGTGCCGGGGATAGTCCTGCCCTTCGCGGCGCCAGAAGTCCGGGGTGTCTGTGGTAAACGAGCAGGTGTGGTTGATCGTGGCGATTGGATTATCGTTCCCGACGAGAAACGCTGCACCCCCGGCTGCTGCAGTATATTCGAGTGCATCGCTCGGCGCACCCTGCGAGACATCGGAACCGATCGCAAACCCATACTTGATCATTTTGCTCTTCACAAGCCCCATGCATGTCTGTATAGCGGCAGTTCCTGCTTTGCACGCGAACTCGTAATCTGCTGCGGTCATGTTAGGGGTTGCGCCAATCGCTTCCCCCACCGTGCAGGCCGTGGGTTTTACTGCATAGGGGTGCGACTCGCTTCCCACGTACACGGCGCCAATATCGTCAGGATTGATTGTTCTTTTCAATAATGCATTCCGTGCTGCCTCAACGGCAAAGGTTGCGGTATCCTCATCGAGATCGGGGACTGACTTTTCAAAAACGCCCAGACCCCCCGAGATCTCTTTCGCGTTGGCGCCCCAGACTCTCGCGATCTCCTCAACCTTAATCCGGTATCTCGGTATATACACACCGTAGGTAATGATGCCTACCATTCTTTGTCCCTCAATGTACTCACTATTTTGTCAATGTCCATACTCGTGCACATAACGGTGATGTGATCGCGCTCTGCCATCTTCTCCACAAATGGGTGGACGTCTGCCACATCGATCCCATGCAGCACCACACAGCGGGGCTTGAACGGGGTGACCCGGATCGCGACCATCGGCGACTTTCCTGTTGAGACGCTCGTGAAGATCAGGGCACGCTCCGTGCTCCACCCGTAGATCCGGTTAAACTCGTTACTTGAGAGTTGCAGGATCGCATTCAGGCTGTTTACCACCGTGTAACCAAAGATGGACTGCTCTATCGATCCGCATAAGAGCGAGCACCCGATCGCGTCAGAAAATTCCTGTAACGGCACAGGGTTCGCATACTCGTGGAGGTCGTAGATAACATCATTGTCAACCGTGGAGAAGAGCATGGTAGAAAATTTCTGGATATGTTTACCGTCTGTCTCCTCGTCAAAGGCAAGTATTGCATCAACAATTTTGCCGACAACGGCGGTGCCGGGGCTCTTTCTTCTCCCGCTCTCGTAATCGCTGATCACGGAAGGGGAGATGCCAAGGCGATCTGCCAGGATGCCTGGCGCAATCTCAAAGTTCATGCGCCACTTTTTCAGGGCGAGCCCCGGTGAGTCCGACAGCGTGATCTCGCCCGCCATCTTTTCGGCGAGCTGGTTACGCACTCCGGATTTCATGCTCAATTACATCCACTCACGGTATTAAATAATTAACGAAAACGGATTCGACAGCGAACGAACCACGACGGAGAGCCATGTTCAAAGCAACTCATAAATAGTAAGCAACTCAAATTTGGTAACCATGATACCGGCTGAGGATCTCGAGTGTCTCAAGGTGATTGCGCTCGCGGGCGGGTGCAAAGGCCCGGTCTTTGTCTCCACCCAGACCATTGGTGAAAAGCTCGGCACCAGCCAGCAGACCGCGTCCCGGCGGCTGAAAGGATTAGAGGCTTCCGGGTTTATTACGCGGGCAATCGTTGCAGATGGTCAGCACGTGAACGTGACCGCCCGGGGCGAGGAGGAGCTCCGCAGGGAATACCAGGATTACTGCCGGATTTTTGTCGAGCACACAACAGGTTATGTGCTGAACGGCACCGTTGTCTCCGGGATCGGCGAGGGCAAATACTACATGAGCCTTGCGCCCTACAAGCAGCAGTTCCTCACCCACCTCGGGTTTGAACCCTACCCGGGAACCTTAAACATCCGGCTCGCACCCGGGAGCATGCCGACAAGAAAGAAAGTGGACGCGCTCAGCTGGACCCGGATTAAGGGGTTCTCCACTGATGGCAGGACCTTCGGCGACGCGAAGTGCATCGCATGCAGGATCGGGGATATCTCCTGTGGGATCGTGGTGCCCGGAAGGACACACTATCCTGAGGACATTATCGAAGTGATCGCACCCATTGCCCTGCGCAGAAAACTCGGGATCGAGGACACAGATACGGTTTCAGTCGAGGTGGGGTTGTGATCGATGAGGCACTTGCTGCGCTCGCGGACGGGAAGTTCATCCTGCTCTACGATTTCGATGACCGTGAAGGTGAGACGGATTTTGCGATCCGGTCCGATGCGGTGACGCCCCGGGATATTTTCCGGATGAGAAAGGATGGCGGCGGGTTGATCTGCACCGCAGTCCACCCGGTGGCAGCCCAGCAGCTCGGTCTGCCGTTTGCAAGCGATGCGCTGCGGGCGACCGCTGTTGCAGAGCGGGAAGGGGATATCCCGTACGACCGGAAGAACCACTCGTCGTTCTCGCTCTGGGTGAACCACCGGAACACGTTTACCGGCATCACGGACCGGGACCGGACCCTCACCGTGAACGCGATCGCCGAGCAGGTAAAGCGGGCGCTCAACGGCGGCGGTGCGAACTTCCACGAAGTCTTCCGCACACCGGGGCATATGGCGCTTTTACGGGCGGCTGCCGGGCTCCTCGACCAGCGGCACGGGCAGACCGAGCTCTCGATCGCAATGGCAGAGATGGCAGGGATCACGCCGGCGATCACGATCTGCGAGATGCTGGACGATGAGTCCGGGTACGCGTTATCAAAACGGGATGCCCAGACGTATGCGAAAAAGCACAATTTCATTTTCGTTGAGGGTAGTGAAGTGATGGAGCGGTGGGAGCAGGAAAAAGGCGGGAAGAAATAGAATACCGGATTTAAGCTTTTAATTTTTGGTGAATTTTACCTCATTTTGAAAATAGTGTGGGGTGAATCCGTACATTATCCCCTCCGTATCGTCCAGAGATATGACCCGATTAACGCCGGATAAAATCGGAATTTATGCAAAGAAAGAAAACCAACCATTTTGTATGGCAGGTCAGATGAAACCTCCCGGCAACGGTGTTATACCCCCCGGTATCGCTCCGGACACTTTTTCATCGGGCCAGCTGGTCTGTATCCCCCTCCCCGAGTCCGACATGGAGGAGAGCGCCCGGCTCTACTCGGAAGTTTTTCTTGCAGAGGAGCCAACTCCACAAAACCGGGTACCGGATCCAGCCGTGTTCCTCCATTACGCACGGCTGTATGCCCGGTTTCTTGCCGGAAAAAACCTCAGTCTGATCGTCTGGGATGAGCGGACACACGAACTTGCCGGGTTCATTTTCTGTGTTGATATGACTGAGAACGCCGAAAGCATCGGGGAATGGGCGATGGCATTCCTTGCGGAATTCCGGGAAGCGGTTACCATGATCAATGAACTGGAGGATCGACACATCAATCGCGCAGCGATCTCACCGGGGTCGATGCTGCATATAGTTCATGTTGGTGTCACCCAGTCATACCGTGGAAAAGGGCTGGCACAGCTCATGATAAAAAAGGCGCTTGTCCATGCACAGGAACGTGGATTCCGGCATGCCATCGCTGACTGCACCGGCTCGGTTTCCCGTCATTCATTTGAAAAGTGCGGGTTTCATGAAGCCGGATTTTCCTCCTATGAAGCGTTCAGCTTGAACGGCAACCGGCCGTTTGCTGGACGAAAGGGAGGGATTTTCCTGATGGTCAGGGATATTTAACCATGCCCGTTGCGACGTAGATCCGTGGTCTTTCCCCCAATACCGACCCTGTTCTCCTGTTCTTTTTTATCTGTCAATAGTCCCAGAAGTTCCAAATCCAGAATTCGAAAAAATCTTTTCACTACCGATAAATATCATTATCAGCCATTTTACTGGAATACAATGAAAGTCCCAAAGAGGGAACTAACGGACCGGATGAGCCGGTTTGTGGCGCAGATGGATAGTGCCAGTCCTGACTGGGAGATCGCTCTTATTTTCGGAAAGATCCATCTCTACTACTTCACGGGAACAATGCAGGATGGCATGCTTGTTATCCCCCGGAATGATGATACCGTGTTCTGGGTACGGCAGAGTTATGAACGGGCGATGGAGGAGTCACTCTTCCCGGACATCCGGAAGATGAACAGTTACCGTGACGCAGTAGCAGTAATGGGAGCGCTCCCAAAAACTGTGTACCTGGAAACGGAGTTCGTGCCCCTCGCACAGTTCCAGCGATTGCAGAAATATTTCCCCTTCACGGATGTGAAGGCGCTTGATGCACAGGTTGCGAAGGTTCGTTCAGTGAAAAGCGCGTATGAACTGTCCCTGATGGAGCACGCGGGGAAGATCCACCGGCACGTCCTTGAGGACTGCGTGCCCGGGCTTCTTGTGGAAGGAATCGATGAGGTCTCACTTGCAAACGCGCTCTATTCGCTTATGGTGCAGGAAGGGCACCAGGGTATTATCCGGTTTGGCATGTTCAACGAGATGCTCCTTGGGCAGATCGGGTTCGGGACGAGTTCGATCGCCCCTACATGCGTGAACACACCCGGGGGAATTGCCGGTATGCACCCGGCAGTGCCGTTGATGGGGTGCCGGGAGAGAAAATTAACGTCAGGTGATCTCGTTGTTATCGATATCGGGTGCGGGTATAAAGGATACCAGACCGACAAGACCATGACGTACATGTTCGGGAAACCCATTCCGGATGATGCAATCCGGATTCACCAGCAATGCGTCGGAATACAGGATGACGTGGCAGCACTCTTAAAACCCGGTGCAATCCCATCAGAGATTTACACGACAGTTATGGAGGGGCAAAGTCCGGAGTTTTTGCAGAATTTCATGGGGTTCGGACCGCACAAAGTGAAGTTCCTCGGTCATGGAATTGGGTTATGGATTGATGAAACGCCCGTGATCGCGAAAGGGTTCGATGAACCTCTGCAGGAAGGGATGGTCTTTGCCATCGAACCCAAGAAGGGCATTCGTGATGTCGGGCTTGTCGGCATCGAAAATACATTTATCGTGACCCGGCAGGGTGGCAGGTGCATCACGGGGACAAATCCCGGGCTGATCCCGGTATACTGATCGCTTGATTATTCGCTTTCGCGTACGATCTGCGGGATGCCGGGCGATTTAGACCGATTATGTCTTCTTCTTTTGAGGGGGTAGTACGGGAAAGGGAAATTCCTCACCATCGATGAGCCGTCTCCAGTTGAGCTGGCTGATCATCTTTATCTGGAGGATCGCGCCCTTGTTCCTGGTGTTGAGGGCTGAGACACTGCCGGAGATAAACGGAGGGATCGTGAGTAGTTCCTCATCATCGACAATTAGTTCAAGGATATTTTCGAAATTCATGAATTTGTGGGCCTCAGCAAATTCCGGAGGAGCAAATGGTTGTGGGACATTGAATTTTTCCGGGGAGACAACATGGATATCTGCATTTTTTCCTGGAAATAATTCATGCAATTTTCTCTCAAGATCCGGGGAATCAGAAATCACGATAAGTCGCAGCGAGACATCTCTGATTTTAATATTCTCAATGAACGGAAGGTACCGTTCTCCTATCATACAATTGATCTGGCGTTTCGCTTTTCCGAAAAGGTCACGGATTTTATACTCGATATTGGCGTCCCCGTAGATAGTCCAGAGAGCATCCTCCTTGTCAGTGCGTACCTTCTCTTTTTCCAGTTTTTTTAGTGCCGCAAGTGCCTGATCTGCTGCCTTCTTATGCTTGCCCATGAGAAGGTCGATGACCATTTCCGGAGAGATCGCGCTGTACCGTGCCGGTTTTGAGATTCTCTTTACGGCAAGTCCCATTTCCGCAAGATGATCCAACGCCTCGTACACGCTCGGCTTTGAAATGGAGAGAAAATCTACGATCTCCTTTGCGTCCGCATTGTCGTACAGAACCAGCGCGGCGTATACACTCGCTTCATAATTGGACAATCCGAGATCATTGAGCGATTTTACGAGTGATGCGGGAATGCTCTCCATATCGTAATTATGTTAATTCAGTTGTTAAAAATTTTACTACATATCACAAATATTTTTATGCATGTACGCTGAACTTTACAGAAAGTAAGTAGTAAAATTTTTTACTACAAATCTGAGGAAACCTCTATGTTCAGTAGTTCAAAACCTTCGGAATTCCCGGCAAGCCGGGATTTAGCAGCAAAAAACAGACCGGTTCTCGTCTATGTCCTTTGCATGGCATATGCGCTGGCAGGGGTCTGAATGAAGAGCACAGGCATTATTGCACTCATCGCGCTTTGCCTGCTGTGTGGGTGTGGGGCGGTGCATGCCTATACCACTCCCGAGAGCCTGATCGCTTCGGAGAAAGTGTACGTTTCGAGTGCAACCTATGATCCCGGCTCGTTCTTTGCCGGAGACACGGGTACTGCGACATTTGCGCTCACGAACAGCAATACCAACCAGAGCGTTGTCGTAAGCCACGCAACATTTACCGATACAGATTTCGATCTTTTAAGCGGAACATACGACACGTCTACAATCATCGGTCCCCTCCAGACCCGGTCGTTCATCTTCTCCATTGCGGCAACTGCACCGGAAGGGACATACTACCCTACGTTCTCTTTGAGTTACCGTGACGGGGACAGCCTGTGGTACCGGTCGACAGTCAAGATCGACAATATGCCGCTCGTCCTCACGATCCTCGACAAGCCCGACTCGTTCACGGAAGACAGGAAAAAACCAATCACCATCCAGATCACCAATCCCCGGGACAATGGAGTGAAAAATGTCATCATGGAAATCTCCGGCACTGGTGCGACCGCATCTCCGGACAAAATCTTCATCGGGGACATCGCTTCACGCACGAACAAGTCCGTGACATTTTCGGTCACTCCCAGCCACCCGACCACCCTCCACATCACCGTCAACTACTATAATGGAGACAACCCCCACACGGCAACGATGGACATTCCGGTAGTGTTTGACATCGATAAAAAACAAGCAAGCCCGGTCATCAGCAACGTGGTCGTCAAATCTGAAACCGGCACCTACCATATCACCGGTGACGTGACGAACGCCGGACTTGAGACCGCAAACGCGGTCACGGTCACGTCCATCGCCCCGGCTGTCCCGTCAGACCCATACCGGTCATATATCGTCGGCGCCTTAAAACCAGACGACTTCGGCAGTTTTGAAGTGACATTCTCTGCTACAAACGCAACGAGCGTCCCGCTCCAGCTCACGTTCAAGGATGCTGACGGCAACGTTATCAGTTCGCAGTACGATGTGAAGATCTCTTCGCTCACCACCTCGCAGCAGAATAACAGCCTCCCGATCATCCCCATCGCCGTTATCGTAATCGGTGTTCTCGTCTTTGCCGGCGGATGGTTCTTTTACAGGAGAAGGAATAAAAAGTGACGAGCGCAGCAGATGACCAGCCGGTCATGTCGTTTCGTGACGTGGTCAAGGTATACCCGCTCCCTGCCGGAGATGTTACTGCACTCGACCGGGTCACGTTCCGGGTGGACCGGGGCGAGTTCATCTCGATCATGGGTCCATCAGGCTCCGGGAAGTCTACGCTTTTAAACATGATGGGATGCCTTGATACCCCGACATCGGGGGATATCTATATCAGCGGCACCCGTACCGGGGACATGTCTGACCGGGAGCTCACCAATCTCCGGAGGGACCGGATCGGGTTCATCTTCCAGTATTTCAACCTCTTCCCTCTGTTGAACATCATCGAGAACGTGACGTTTCCGATGATGCTCAAATCCCAGAAGTCCGTTGACCCTGAACGGGGGCGGGAAGTGCTCCGGGCAGTCTCGCTCGAAGAACCGCTCTTTACCCACACACCCCTGGAACTCTCCGGTGGACAACAGCAGCGGGTCGCCGTTGCCCGGGCGCTGATCAACGACCCGGACATCCTGCTCTGCGACGAACCGACAGGCAACCTCGACTCTAAGACCGGCGCCGGCATCATGGACCTGATGACCGAACTGAACCGGAAAGGGACAACGATCATCATGGTCACGCATGACCAGCACATCGCCGAGTACTCGCACCGTACAATCCGGATCGCAGACGGGAGGATCGTGGAATGATCTTTTGGGAAATTGCAAAACGCAATATCCGGATCCACATGCTCCGTTCGACCCTCGCGATGCTCGGCATCGTGATCGGGGTCGTCGCCATCGCATCAATGGGGATCCTCGGTAACAGCTTGGTTGCAACAGTTTCAGACAGCCTGAAATCCGTGGGCGACAGCGTGATCGTCACTCCTTATAGTGGCGGTGGTGGTGGTATGGGAATGGGTGGAGGCGGCGGGAGCAGTTCAGCGAGCCTGAAGATCACCGATCAGAACTTCCAGCAGATCAAGCGGGTCGCGGCACCGAACATAGCGATCCCTGTCTACCAGACCTCGGAACATATGAAGATCGGTGTCGGCAGTGATGACATCGTGGCATCCATATATGGCCTGCCAACTGATGATGTTCCTGACCTGATGAAACTCCAGACCGGGGATTACAACAACGGGAACTCCGGTTGTCTTGTAGGATCCACCTTTGCCAAGGATCATAACCTCAAGGTCGGATCGCGGATCTCGATGGGAACGGATGGTAGCAAGGGCACGTTGCGGGTCACCGGCATCATCGAGGAGCGCGGTATGAGTTTTGATATCAGCACCGATAATGCGATCGTTGTTACCGATGAGTGGTTTGAAAATACCTTCAACCGGAACAAAGACTACGATGAAGTTGTCGTGAAGGTCAAGGACGGGGACACGGCGAGCGTGAAAACCGCCATAGAGAAACAACTCAACAAGCATAAGGACAACAAGATCGTCAGCGTGACCGATAGCAAGGCTACGCTGTCATCCATCTATGCAACCTTTGGCACCGTCACAACTTTTGTCACTGCAATCGGCGCAATCTCGATGGTTGTCGCTGGAGTCTCGATCTTTAACATCATGATGATGTCCGTGAACGAGCGGATCAAGGAGATCGGCATCATGCGCAGCATCGGCACCCAGAAAAAAGAGGTGATGAGCATGTTCATCTACGAGGCGGCAATCATCGGGGTCATCGGCAGTATTATCGGAGGGATATTGAGCGTCCTTGCCGGGTATGCCATCAGCGCCCTGATGCTGGGAACGACCAAGTATCTCCTCACGGTTGCCAATGCCCTCTCTGTTGCTGAAGGAGTGGGTTTTGGGATCGTAATCTGCCTTGCCTGCGGCATTTACCCGGCGTGGCAGGCGGCAAACCTGAACCCGATTGATGCGCTAAGGCACGAGTGATCTCCCACGACGATAAGTAAAGACAATCCTGTACCCGTGGAAAAAGAATCGTGTTCCACGGACGAAACCCAAGGCGTTGCGCTCCTCAAAGGCGATCCGAAACGGGCGATCTGGGAACTATCAGGGCCGATGATCATCGCAATGCTCCTGATGTCCAGTTACAATGTGGTAAACGCGATCTGGGTAGCCGGCCTTGGCTCCGATGCCCTTGCGGCAGTCGGGTTCATAAGTCCCGTTTATATGGTCCTTATGGGTATTGGATGTGGGATCGGCGCGGGTGCCACATCTGCCATTGCGAGAAGAATTGGTGCAGATGATCGCGCCGGTGCATCCAACAATGCCGTTCATGCCCTGATTATAGCCATCATTCTCTCCGCGATCATTACCGCTCCGCTTGTGCTCTATGCAGCGCCCATCGCTCTCCTGTTTGGTGCCGGCACTACTGCGGGTCTTGCAGCATCGTACGGGCAAATTATTTTCGGCGGTTCGTTTTTTATCATCTTTGCCAATGTTGCATACGGGGTCCTGCGGGCAGAAGGAGATACCAAAAGAACGATGTATGCGATGGTGGCAGCGTCAATCCTGAATATAATTCTTGACCCAATCCTCATCTACGGTCTGGGCCTTGGAATTGCAGGAGCTGCATGGGGTACCATCATCTCCCTTGCAGCGGTTACCGGTGTGCTCCTGTACTGGTTCTTTGTCAAAAAGAATTTGTTCGTGTGTTTATCATGGAGGGTTTTTGTGCCCTCCCGGAGCGTAACAAAAGACATCTTAACCGTGGGAATTCCGGCCAGCGTTGAGTACCTCGCGATGTCAATCTTAAGTATTATTCTCAACCTGATCCTGGTTGCTGTTGCAAACACCGATGCGGTGGCGGTCTTTTCGGTCGGGTTCAGAGTTATGTCGTTTGGAATTGTTCCGGTTGTTGCGATCGGGATGGCAGTGGTGTCTGTTGTCGGTGCAGCATACGGGGCCCGGCATTATGATAAAATCCGGATATCACAAACATTCGGAATACTTTTTGGAATCGGTATTGCACTCTGCGTCAGCATCATAACGTGGGTGTTTGCGTACCAAATAGCTGCAATCTTTTCCTATTCCCCGGAAAGTGCCAATCTCTACCCGGACATCGTTGCACTCATCCGTGTCATGAGCCTGATCTATCCCTTCGTGCCGCTGGGGTTCATGTCATCATCGGTTTTTCAGGGTGTCGGGAAAGGGCCCACTTCGCTTTTTCTGACCATCATGCGAAGCCTGGTATTTGCCGCAGTCTTTGCGTACATGTTTGCAATCCCTCTGGGTTTGGGAGAACGGGGTGTCTGGTGGGGGATGGTTGCCGGGGAAATACTCGGCGGTTTACTGGCATTCATCTGGGCACGTTTATACCTTTCACGACTGGATCGACGGAGCGGTGAAGAGCCGACCGTACAGAAATGTGTGAACGAACTATGACACCCACCGGCGTACAGGAATGTATGGAGAACATATAAAATGCCTCACAAAAATCCGTGGTTTATTATTACCTCTGAAGAGATTACCCAGATACATACACAGCTCAGTATTCTTGAAGGGGAGGCATCGGAAAACTCCCGTCATTGTATTGATACGATTGTCAGAATTACCAATACGGTTGAACAGCGCCTGCAATGACCAAGTACCGTTAAAAAGATGGAACCTGTCGGGGAATCCGGGAGGGGGGGGATGTGCATGAAACATTACCGATAAAAACCTAAAAAAAGGAATCAGGAACGTCATACCCGGAAATAATCATTGGTTACACGACCACTGTCACAGGTGGATGTGGTGTGACTGGACGATCAGACATGAACTCTCTCTAAATTTCCCAGTAAGGTATGCAGCAGAAGAATGTTTGTCAGAAAAAAACCCCTGATATTTCTCCTGTCGCCCTCTCTTGCCTTCAGGATCTTTCACTGAGATCTCCCCATGGGTTTGCGCCATGATTTTACAATCATCGTGAATACCCTCTCCTGAAACGACCAACACCGGGGACGAAATTCCTGCGCATCCTGAATTATTATTCTGATCCTTGTTCAGGCAAACCCGCCTTCCGATATGTGGAAATGCGAACTTTATCAAAGGCTGTGATGTGCCGGAGCGGTGGGAGGGACAACGCCGCTCCTGAAAAAAAATCTCCCTGTTTTACTTTTTTACCAGTTTTTTTAAGGACTCTTCCGGCAGCATCTTTGCGATGCTCATTTTTGTCGGGCAGCGCCCGAGTTTCAGCCCCATCTTCTTCGCTTCGTCCTTGAGGGTTTTCGTGTCAAGGTCTTTTATGAGTTCACTCAGCTGCTTCTGCTCCATAGGGATCAGAGAGTGATCGGTTCACGGGAAAATAAGGTTTCCTGCCCAAAAAAAGTGTGATAAATTATATCCTGATCTGTGCCAGCGCTTCGTATGCCATCTTTTTAAAAACTGCCGGGTCGAGGGTTGGATACTGCTCCTTTGCTTTTTCGATATCCTCCCCCTCGCCTTTCGCGTGTGCATCGATCCGGTCGAGCGTCCGGGCGGCAGTATCAAGCACCCAGAGGTCCCGTGTCTCCCTGTCCACGACATTGATTGATTCGATCCGGACGGATACCATCGGGGTACTCGCAGGATCTTTCTGGTATATGGATGGTTTTCCGACAACCGCGACAAATGCCGGCGTCTCAATCTTTGCAATCTGCTGCATTGCCTCTGGCTGGTAACTCCCTGCCATCACAAAGAATGTTCCCGTCGGGTCGACCACGCGTCCGCGATAGAACAGGTTCTGATCGCCCTGCCGCTGTTTCTCTGTCAGGGTACCGACAAGATAGATCCGGTTGGAGCGCTCCCCGGTGGGGAGGAGGACAAATGTCGGGCTCTTCTCTTCTTCCCCTTCCTTGAACTGGTACCGGCACTCCCGCAGTTCTGCGGCAAAGACTCTCCGTGCCGGTTCGCGTTCAAACGGTGCATCCTTCTTTCCCACCTCGCGGGCGTTCATGCTCATGAGGCACCCCCGGCACGGTTCAGGAGCGCTGCATGCTCGCCGCTCTCAAAGGTGAGGCGCTCACACGAGTTAACGAGCAGCCGGTTATCGATCTCCCTGCCCCGGCAGATTACATACCGCCCGAGGAGTGCGTCACGCATCCGCAGGAACACCTCGTCCATGCCGAGTGGGTTGTTCTCCGCGATCTGGATTGCCGCATCGAGCGGGATCTTTGTAAGCGACTCGACAACATCGCGCTGGATGAGGATGTTGTGCGTCTTCTCGCCATCGTCCAGCCAGCCTTTAATCCGCAGATCATAGACGAAATTGGGTTGGATCTCGTGGATCGGGCAGTAGTTCTGGCGCGACAGGGCGCGGTTGCACCCCTCCACCGGGCAGCGCTTGATGATGCCGGAACCGGTGTGCAATATGCACGATGGCGCCCCGTATGGCAACATCGCCGCCGCTGATCGTGGGCATGTCCCCCCTCTTCCTGCATGAGTGTCGCGGTGCTCAGGTTCAAAGAGAGCCTGCTGTTGTACTCGTCCACCAGTGCGTAGAATATGGAGTAGACTGAGCCGACTTCGAGCCGTTCTTTTCCCGGGTTCCTTCCAGAGCACGAATTTAATCGTACCTGTCTCGTCAGCGAGGAGTCCCTGCTGGAGCATCCGTTCATGCGTGACGTCCCATTCCTGGACAACTTTTGCACGGACACTGCCGACACCTGTGTGGAGGTCTTTTATTTGTGCAGGCACCGGGATGAGCGGATTTGCTGTCCCCAGTTCCTTTATCGTCGTACCGGAATGTACCTTGAGACTTGGTATGTTCTTGTACTCGTCCACGACAGCAGACTCGATCCGGTACCACAGCCCTTCAGTCATGGCAGGTGCGTTCGCTTTCGTCCATACGACGAACCTGATCGCCCCGGATTCATCAGCAAGAATCCCGCTCTGGGCGATTGCCGGTGAAGCGGGGGTGGAAAGCGATACAACCTTCGCTTCAAAGGTCACCCAGTCGCCCGGTATCGCGTCCGCGATCTTCTTCTGCTCGGTTGCGCCGCCGGGACTGCTCCCGCTGCCGGTAGTGACAATAGGAAGGTTGAACTCTTTTAGAAGTTCGTTTGTCACACTGCGTTCGGCTTCACTGGGCAGGACGCCAAACTCGTCTACGAGCCGGCGCAGTTTACCCTCAATCTTCAGAACATCGACCGTCTGGTTTTTCTGTAAAAACTTACGGGAGATTCTTTGTGCAGTTTCGGAATAATCCATTCATACATCTCCATTACTATATCGGATCTTATACTGTGTATATAATGCTAAGACCGCGGTGCGAAAGTGAAAACACTGAAAATGAAAACGCTATGTGAACGATGGTGAGGTTTATGTCACGGGAAATAGAGTACCTGAGATATGGTTGAATTAACAGCTGACAGTACAATCTACGACCTGTTACAGGCAAAGCCCCAGTCGACTGAAGCACTTTTTAAGTATGGGATGGGATGCGTCGGGTGCGCAATCGCCCGCGGTGAAACGATCCGGGAAGCCGCTGAGGCACACGGCATCCCGCTGCCCGAGCTCTTAAAGGCGCTAGACATAAAAGAGTAATCATTCCTTTTTTTAATCCCCTTCCGGTACCGGTACTTCCGGGTATTGCCCAACGTTATAACTGGGGATCCACGTTGTGAGATACCGTGCAGTTTTAATCGCCCTGCGGTAGGGAAACCGGAATTATTCTGCCTGAGTACGCATGAGGCGCACCAGTTCTTCCAGCGAAGATTCAGGATACTTGTGCAGGTATGCGGCAACCCGTGGTTCGTGGAGGAGTGTACAATGTGCGCAGTTCCAAACCCTGCCGCCGTTCGAACCGTTCGTCCACTGGCCGAGGCATTCATCCTTGCAGGGATAGTATGGGCAGTAACAGAAGTCGCACCGCTGCCCGGGGAAATGGCAGGGATAGTATGGGCAGTCATCCGGTGTCCACTCCACCCAATGCTCCCCCTTAAAACGGCTGAAGATGAAAAATGCCGGTGCGGATGCTGCAGGCCCTACCTCCTTGCGTGCAAGTGCTTCCGCAACGCCCCGCTTCACTGCTTCATACACCCGTCTCCCGACATCCGAGATCCGCCCGGCATACTGGTGAATCACTTTTCCTTCGCACGCGGCAATCACGGCATCGGTGGGAGTGCCGGAGATGGAGTGCCCTGCCTCACGGCAGCGCGTCGGCTTTTGCCTCAGTTGCCACCATAATCGTTTCGAGCAGCGCGGCATCGTCCGTGCCCTCCCCGCTGGACACGATGATATTGATTGTTCCCGCGGCGTTTCCGGGCTCTTCCCGAACATCGGCAGTAACAAAGACCGTTAAAAAATCATACTGGAGCACGCAGGCGCGCTGTACGGGTACAGCAGTCAGCAGCCCGAAAAACTCTTTTCCGAGGCCGGCACCTGCGGCAACGAGTTCGAGTTCCTTTGCCGGCTCATCATATCGGAACCCCGCCGGGACCGTGTGGTTCAGGAGCGTGGACACACTGCGGATACCCCCGGAGACTCCGGTGCTTGCGGCGCGAAACGCCCCGCGGACAAAAAGAGTATGGGAATCGAGATAATATCTCATGCGACGGAATATCGCCGGCGGTCTTTGAGTTCCTGCTGTTTTCCTGCATTCCACCCGGAAACGTCCTGCAGGTAGCCGGTGACCCTGCTGATCTGGACGACATCGTGGGAGCCGCATTCCGGGCAGACAGGTTTACCGCACAGGGGGCAGTACTGGATGCCCGAGATCATCTCGTGGGTGCAGTGGCAGTTGTCAAGGGGACACATGATCTCAAGGTGCCTCTCCCCGCAGTTCGGGCAGGGGTCCTCGTTAACAATGAGGTGGCAGGTGAAGCACTTGTACTTGCGCTCGTTTTCGGGAATATCATCAAGGCGCGAATATTTTTCTGCCATTTTCTTTTGATCCGGGCTCCAATCCATACTATAACATCGTGCAAGTCATTAATAAATATTTAGACCGTGTCCTGAATCTGATATCGGTTTTGCGGTACGCTCGTGCGTTCACGCACAGATCCGGACACAAACCGTCCGGTAATTTATAAAAACACGTTCCGGTACAATGGAATCGCCACAGGAACCGGGGTGATTCAACATTTACCGAATCCACCCTGCGGGTAGGTGTATTTCTGGCAGACTCACCGGTTCCGGACCCGGGCATACACCTGTGCAGCGGCAGCCGGATCCGGGGCCTCGTAGATAGATCGCCCGATGATGATCCCGTCCACAAGAAGAGCGACGGCATCAGCATCCCCGCCCTGCGTCCCGACACCCGGCGAGAGGATCTTTTTTCGTCCGACAATTTCCCGCAGGGTTTTCACCCGGTCCGGGCGGGTGGCTGGAGCGATGATCCCGTCAGCACCTGCGTTCATGGCATCGGATGCAATCCGCTCTGCAATTCCGCCGGAAAAAAACTCATTTCCCCCGGGGGTGACTCATCTCCGCCACGACATAGCAGGCGCCGCGATGGGTATGAGCCGTCGTGACACAGGCTTTTAAAGAGTCCATGCCGGTGAATCCATGGCAGATGATGGCGGAGAAACCCGCCTCAAACACCTGTGTGCAGATGAGTTCGTTCGTGTTCGGGATATCAGCAACCTTGAAGTCGGCGATGAGCGGGAGTTTTACTTTCGCGAGTTCCCGTGCGATCGAAAGCCCGCAGGAGAGGACGAGCGGGTAGCCCACCTTGATCGCATCGATGTGCGGGGCGCATGCGTGGGCGATCGCCAGCGCTTTTTTCTTTTCTGTTACGTCCCAGTGCAAGGATCAGTTCAGTCATTGTGTATCCGCTCCATCACCGCAGCGACAAGAACAGGGAGCGTGATCGTGGGCATCGCCGTACACCGTCACTGCCTGCGCATCTTCCGTGATCTTACCCCACGACCGGGCTTCATCGAGCGTTGCACCCGAGAGCCCGCCAAGATCCGGGCGATCTCCGGTGAGTTGCACCGCGTAGTTGAAGCCGTTTGGGGTCATGAGCATACTCTGGAGGATGAAATTTTTCGGAACGCCTCCGCCAATAAGTAATGCCCCGGCTTTCTTTGCAGTAAAACACCGGTCCATCAGCGCCGGCATGTCAGCGAACGCATCCACAGTCACCTTGTTTGTCTGGGAGAAGAGCCAGTACTGGAGCCCGATCATCGAGTCCTGCACCGCAGGGCAGTAGACAGGGATCTCTTTTCGTGCTGCCGTGTGGAGGATGCCGGATTTCAGGTGCGAACCGATGTGCCGGAGGAGCCCGGCAATGGAGATCGTGCTCTTTGGCTCAAGTTTTCCGTACACGTCCTGCATGAACTCCTCGAAGTGCTCGAACGCTTCGTTCGGGAGATATACATCATAGATCCGGTTGATCTCGTCATGCCGGAGCTCGACATCGTTGCAGAACGCGGTGCCATGGAAGTGCCGGCACCCGATCGCCTCGATGATGTCGTGGGTGAGGTTGGCACCGGTCGAGACGAGGATGTCAATGTGGTCGTCCCGGATGAGATCAGAAACAATTCCCCCCATACCGGCTGGCACCATCGCGCCGGCAAGCCCGAAGAACTTCGTCGTTTCTTTGTCACGCAGCATCTGTTCGTAGATGTCCGCCGCACGGTGCAGGGAACCGCCGTTATATGCGCCGGCTTTTCCCATCGCGCTCACGAGCTCGTTCACAGTCATTTTCGGTTTTATATGTACCTGCGTGACCGGCGCATCGCAGTGTTGTGCCATCTCTTTGCTCCCCACTTGTTGCAAGGGTATTGGTGTTTTAGGCTGATAACTGTGTTTCCGGAGGGTGTCTCCACGAGATTCCGTTCCCGGCAAACCCTGAATGCCATCATCTTAAAACATGATGTAAAAGAAAAACATTTGCCATTTCGACGATATCAGTTCGAACAGGGACGAGGTCCCCTTATGATAGTACCAAAACTTAACTACGTTTGCTACTCTTATCATCAAGAGTAGTGAATTGTACATTGATACGGTGACACGGTTGCCTGCTGACACAACTATTTCGGAATCCAATAACAACATGCCCCTAACCCAGGTTATCAGGGATGAATTATCAGCAGTTCAGAAAAGCCGTGTTGACCTGATGACTAAAAAAGCGCCCCGGGGAATTCTTATTATCATTCTCTTTATGTGTGTGCTTACGAATGTGCTCTTTTCTCTCGTCAGATCCGATTATATCGCCCTCTTTATCGCAGCCAGCTTCTACCTCAACATGTTTTATTTTATCACGCTGCTTATCCCGACAAATTTCAAAAAAAGCAGCCTTCCGGCAGTGAATATCTCGCGATTCCGCGTATGGCTCCGGGAGATTGGCGTAAAATCCGGTACATCCCAGATCACCCGGCTATTTGCGAATGCACTCTTCATCAACAGCCGGACACTGACACTTGGGCTTGGGCTCATCTTCTCTATTGACATTGTATTTGCCATCATCCACTATTACCAGGGGCTTCCGCTCTTTACGACGTCCATTGTCATAGCCCAGTGTGCAATCATCGTCGTCTTCTACCTGCTGGTCTGGAAGATGGAACCCTTCTCGATGACGTATGTAAAAAAAGTGGAGCGGGTGAAAAGCAGTCTTCACCGGCAGAAGCTGCCGACCCGGCTTATAACCGCCATGTTTATTTTTGGCTTTTTACTTGCGATATTCCTGTTTGTAACCACCATGGTCTACCTGCCGGGAATAACGCTGGGCGCATTTATCGACCAGTCACAACTGGATGAGCTCGGGCACCTCTTTGGGCTGCTCGCGATCCTTGCCATCAGCCAGTATTTTATCGTCAGGTATATCCACGGGATTACCAGCAGGGCAATGGCGATCCGGCTCTTTGACTTCAAGGAAAGTTCACTCCAGGAGCTCCTTGACGCTGAGAACTCGTCCACATCTCCTGATTCCAACACGGATAAGAATCCACTTGAGACAAGCGCAATGCTGCTCGAATCCAAGATTTACATCATAAGGCGGAATTCTCTTGCCGGGGCATTTCCGGTCTTTGTCGTGGACCTTGACTTCTCGGTGATGATGGACAACCCGACACTGACTTCAATCAAGGGATATATCGTTGACGGAAAATAAGTCCGGGAACCGGTGCGGGACGGTAAAAATTTCAAAAATCCTGTTGCATTCCTGACCGTTTTATCGTGTGGTGAAAAAACAATGGGATGTCAGGGGCGGTCTACAGCACAGAATGTACTGGATTACACCGCACGCACGTTGATTTCCATCCCTGATATTTTCTTGTAAACCTTTACCGTTTTAGACAACGTCCACCGGTCGAAGACCAGCGACTGGAATGGTTGCCAGATCACCACCCAGCAGAAGATCACCAGAACGTTCTCGACTACCTCATTGATAGGATTTCCCTTGAACTGGGAACATATGGCAATACCGATAAACGACGGTACACATACGGCAACAGTCAGCCGGATCTCCCGCAGACCAACCCGTTCAGTCAGCTTCATGTCCCGCTGCACTTCACTCGCACGGAGTAGGAAATGGGATCTGATCGCTGAAATGATTGCGGTCTCGCGGGCAGGAGTTAGATCGGATGCAGGAAGTACGATTTCAAGACGGTCGCACATTTCCGCATGAACTCCTTTCATTATCCCCAGCACTTCGTGGAAGATCTGGGTCTCGGCACGGTCGGACAACTCACGGTTATTTTCGGGCGTCGGATCATCCGGGTCATAGAAATGTGCGATGGTACGAAACGGCACAGAAGCGACGGTTATTTTTCGGTTTTTTTCGTCAGTCATAGTTTATCTCCTCTCAATGTTCATTCTGTCATCGTTTCAGCCAGCCGAGATTGAAGTACACCCAGCCAGTCAGGATCATCACGAGACCGACAACGGTAACCATCTGTAACAGGGTTGCCGCCCAAGGATTGCCGATCAGGTTCATGCCAAGGAGCCCGCCGACGATTGCCGGGACCATCGTGAGTGCCGTTAAAACCGCGAGGATCTTCATGACACGGTTCATCGAAAACGAGGTCGTGTTTAAGTAGAAATCCACCATCCACGCAAAAGAGTCCGAGATGTGCTGGGCGTTATCCGAGATGAGGGAGCACCGGTCGATCAGGGCCCGGAGCCTGCCTTCTTCTGCCGTATCCTTTCCGAACGTTTCCTCCATGTGGTCGCAGATCTCCTCAAGAGCGCTTTTTGTGTGAAGGATTCCGGAGATGATCCGGCTCTGCGCTTTCTGGTCCGTGTACATCATCGCAAGGAAGTTTGACGGGAGCATATTCATTGGCAGCGTTTCAAGATGAACGAGCTGCTCTTCTGCCGCGAGGTTCAGGTCCTCGATCGTGTTCAGTTCATCCCGCACGATCAGGTAGAGGATATTTGGGCCTGAGAGCATGATCCCTTCAGCGGCTCCTGCCCCGATCACCCGGTTCAAAACCGGGATATCCGTCTGCGAGAAGGTCATCACTCCGTTCTTGTCATAGACAAGGAGCACTCCGTCCCAGGAAAACCGCCAGGTGCTCCCATTATCCGGCTCCCTTTCGAGCCGCGGGACTTTCAAAAAGACGGTTGCGAGAGAGCCGTGGATTTCAGCACGGGTGTACGAATGGGTCCGGAGTTTCACCTCAAGGGTGTAGGACGGGATGGAGGTGAGCCGGGAAATGGCGGGAATGTCTGTTGCTGTCAGCCTGGAAAAATCGAGCCACCTGCCCGAACGTTCAATACCTGATGTTGTTTCATCGACCATGACGGGTTGCCAGTTGGACAGGAGAGACGACACTCCGGCAGCTGACGTAGCAAGGGAGAGTGCACGGATCTGCATTCCCGCTCCCGCCGTTTCACTATCATTAATCTTTGGTTTTTCTGCGAGATGTTTCCCGACCGATTTCCCGCCCCTGTACAGCACCTGGATCGCCTGCATCACCCGGAGCACCCGGAAATATTTTGCGATCCCGTACCCCATGCCGATAACGAGTGCGACTGCCGGAACCCCGACGATAATGAGGTCAAGGATGTTCCACGGCGAGGTGACATACGCCCACCGGTTACGGGCGACCGCGAGGCGGCAGATGTACTCAAGGACAAAGAAGATCCAGATAGCAATGTCGAGGATGACGAGGAACGAGACAACGACTGCCGGGAGCACTACCACATCCGGGAGGAGTAGGATCGGGATCAGGAGGAGGGCAAGGGCACCCATTACCTTCTCGCAGAAGACCGCGTCTACGAGTTCACGCATTTCTTCGTCATGTTCCCGCCTGCCGAGCTCTTCCCAGTCCTGCCAGGGGGTGATGCGTATAAAGGTACCCGGCGTCCCGAGGTTCTGTCGAAGTTCAGACCGGGCAGTCACCGGATCTTTTTTTCCTGTTATAGGGGGCATGGTGGTTCCTTGTCGTTAACCGGTACAGTGCCTGCGCCAGTATGTATGAACGATTGTCATCACCCTTTTCATTTATAGGTACTGTTTTTCGTCTGTATGGTGTAATGGCGGGAGGCAACCGGCACCGGCGATCATCCCGGACATGCCTGCCCGGGGATCGTTTCCGGGATATCTGGCATAAAATACCGGAATGGGGATGTTCTCTCTCCACGGGCACACGTGTGAGAGTATTTTTATGGGGATAAACTCCAATCCCTCTATTCAGGTAAGGATAGTATGAGTGAAACCCCTGCTTCGCAGAAGATGTCCCCGAAAGATCTGTTGATTGTTGTCGTGATCGGTCTGGGCTCATTTATGGCTGGTCTTGACGGGACGATCGTGAATATCGCCCTTCCCACCATCGCCAGATCCTTTGATGTAACAACCGTTGAGGTCTCATGGGTGCTGAACGCGTACCTGATCGTGATGGTCAGTCTCCTCCTTGCAGCGTCGCGTATCGGCGACATGAAGGGATACCGGAATATCTACTTATTCGGGTTTGCGATCTTCACGCTGGGCTCAGCCACCTGCGGGCTGGCGCCAGATATCGGGATCCTTATCGCCTCCCGTATGCTCCAGGCGATTGGCGGGGCGATCATCTCCGCACTCGGTGCGGTGATGGTGACGTCGTATCTCTCCTCTTCTGTGCGGGGGCAGGCGCTGGGGTTCGTCGCGATGTTTTTAATGCTCGGCGCTGCCTTAGGCCCGGTCATCGGTGGATTTTTAACAAGTGCGTTCTCATGGAGGTTCATCTTCTACGTCAATCTGCCGGTGGGGATCTTTGCGATCCTTTTAGGGATGCATGTCCTGCCACGGCTTGCTCCGGTCACGCCCAAAGCGAAGATGGATGTGTCCGGTGTCGTTTTGCTCTTTGTGGCTCTCGGGGCACTCATCTTCGGTCTGAACAACGTGCAGGGAGCAACGCCAACACTCGGGGCGATCTCTCTTGTTATCTCCATCGCGTTCTGGCTCCTCTTCATCTGGCAGGAACGCCGCGGCGCCGAACCGCTGATCAACATGGCACTCTTCTCCGGCAGGGGATACACGCTCCAGAACATCAACATCATGCTCCTGAACATGGCGATGGCAGGGACGATGGTCGTCATGCCATTCTACCTTGAACTTGTCAAGAATATTCCCACGGATAATGCCGGAACTATCCTCTTAGCGCTCCCGGTGGGCATGATCCTCACGGCACCCATTGCAGGAAAGATCTCCGATGTGATCGGGACAAAAAAACCGATCATCCTCGGGTTTGTGCTCTGTGTCATTGCCATGTTCTTCCTTGGCACCATCTCGGCAGGGACGAGCGTCGGGCATATCTGCGTCTATCTCTTCCTCCTAGGTGCCGGTACAGGCATTGCGTACTCCCCGCTGAACAGTGCGGTGATGGGCGAGGCGCCGGCAAAGGACCGGGGGTCGACTTCGGGGCTCATGCGGGTGATGACGAACCTTGGGTCATCCGTTGGTGTGGCGATGGTGATGCTTGTTGCTACCTTTGCGGCGGGAACAAAGATTGCCGCAGTCGCTGACAAGACCCTTGCGCCTGCTGCACTTGCCAGTGCGTTTGACGCCGCGTTTCTGTTCTGCATGGTGCTGGAAGTGGTTGGCGTTGTGCTGATGCTCGCGGTGAAAGGAAAAGAGCCGTCGGGTGTGATTGACGAGGAATCGAGGATGGCGATTTAGAGCGGACTCCGGGAATGGAGCCCGGTTTTCTTTTTTAGTCCAGGTACATGCCAGCACGAGGCATCGCGGAAAAATGGAAAGATAGATGCTGGTGTGCCTGCGTATCTATCATACGAGAGGCGTAAAGCCAGATGCCGGCACCACAGGCAATCCGTGACCTTGTCGAACGATACGAGTTCAACCGTGTAGTCTATCACAAGGGGCAGAAGAACGAGACCGAGCTTCGTCGCGAGTTTCTCGATCCGTTCTTCCGTGCACTTGGCTGGGACGTGGACAACAATAAGGGGTACTCGGAAGCCTACAAGGAGGTTGCCCACGAAGACCCGATCCGCATTCAGGGGCAGACAAAGCATATCGATTACTCGTTCCGGGTCGGCGACTCGCGGAAGTTCATCTGCGAAGCGAAGAAACCCTCGGTTGCGATCAAAGATGATCTCGGTGCGGCGCTCCAGTTGCGCCGGTACGCGTGGAATGCGAAGCTGAAGCTCTCGATCCTGACAAATTTTGAGGAGTTTGCGGTCTATGACTGCAACGTGCCGATCCGGAAAGAGGACACTGCCGCGACTGCCCGGATTGCGTTCTTCCCTTATACCGAATATGAAAAGCGATGGGAACGGATTGTCTCTGTCTTCTCTCCCGAAGGTATCCGCAGGGGTTCGTATGACAAGTACGTCGAATCGAACGGCGAGAAGCACGGTACTGCGGGCGTGGACGAAAAATTCCTTGAGGATATCGAGTCTTGGCGGTTGCACCTTGCGCGAAATATCGCGCTGCGCAATACAGCGCTGACGGTCGAGCAACTGAATACCGCCGTCCAGTTGATCATCGACCGGATCATTTTTTTACGGATCTGCGAGGACCGGGGCATCGAAAAGTACGGGATGCTCCATGCCCTTGAAAGCGGGGAGGACATCTATTCCCGGCTGTGCGAACTGTTCCGGCTTGCGGATGACAAATACAATTCCGGGCTGTTCCATTTTGTCGAAGAGTCCGGGCGCGACGAGATGCCGGACACGCTGACGCCCGGGCTCGTGATTGACGATAATGTTCTGAAGCATATTATCCAGCGGCTCTACCCCCCGGAGAGCCCGTACGAGTTTTCGGTGATCCCCGGGGCGATTCTCGGGTGCGTGTACGAGCAGTTCCTTGGAAAAGTGATCCGGCTTACCGCGGCGCACCGGGCGGAAGTCGAGGACAAGCCGGAGGTCAGGAAGGCGGGGGGCGTCTTTTACACACCGGAGTACATCGTTGACTATATCGTGAAAAAGACGGTTGGCGAACTGGTGAAAGGGAAATCCCCTCGGGAGCTTTCTGGGCTCCGCGTGCTCGATCCCGCGTGCGGGTCCGGTTCGTTTTTGCTCGGCGCATACCAGTTCCTCCTTGCCTGGCACCGGGACTGGTACATCGGGCATCTCGTGCCGGTGCTCGCCGATCATGCGGCAACATCTGCGGAAGTCCGGGCGCTGCTGCCGGAACTACGCACGGGAGGGAAAGCGAAGAAGGAGGGTGCGTACGATCTTCCGATCTATAAGGCGGGGAACGGCGACAGTTCAAAGATGCGAAGCGACTGGCACCTGACGACTGCGGAACGGAAACGCATCCTCCTGAATAACATCTACGGTGTGGACATCGACATGCAGGCGGTGGAGGTGACGAAACTCTCGCTTCTCTTAAAAGTGCTCGAAGAGGAGAGCGAAGAGAACGTGTCAAAGCAGCTCAAGTTGTTTGCCGAACGGGCGCTTCCCTCCCTGCACCAGAACATCCGGTGCGGGAACTCGCTTGTCGCTCCGGATTATTTCGATTACAAACAGGCGCACCCGTTCAACATGGACGAGCGCAAACGGGTGAACCCGTTTGACTGGCGCACCGGATTCCCTACAGTGATGGCGGCTGGCGGGTTCGATGCGGTGATCGGCAACCCGCCGTACGTCCGGCAGGAATCGTTGAAAGAGCAGAAGGAGTATTACCAGTCGCGCTACGCTGTCTACCAAGGTACTGCCGATCTCTATGCGTACTTCATCGAGAAAGGGATCTCGCTCCTGCGTCCCGGTGGAATTTTCTCGTACATCGTGGCGAACAAGTGGATGCGGGCAAACTACGGCAAACCCCTCCGGAAGTTTTTACTGACAAAACAGATCGACGAGATCGTGGACTTCGGGGATCTGCCGGTCTTCAAGACGGCGACCACGTACCCGTGCATCCTGCGGGTCTCCAACAACAAACCCGCCAAAGAATTCTGCGTCTCGAAGGTGGAGACACTCGACTTCCCGAGCCTTGACGCGTACGTGCAGGAGCACCGGCACCCGATGGATCAGGCCACGCTCACAGATGGCGGGTGGACACTTGGTGATAAGCGGACGGAGCAGCTGCTGAAGAAGTTGCAAAGCGTAGGGACACCGCTGGAAGAGTACGTGATGGGGGCAATTTACCGTGGAATTATTACAGGGCTTAATGAGGCATTTGTCATCAATGATAAAACGAAAAATAAGTTGATAGACACAGATACGAAAAGTGCCACCATCATCAAGCCCTTTTTAACTGGGAAAGATATCAAAAGATATGTCCCTCCGGAACCTGGAAAAAATCTAATTTTAATGCCAAAAGGATGGACAAACTTGCATTCAGGTGATGTAAAAAATAAATGGAAATGGTTTAAAGAAAATTATCCGGCGATAGCACAACATTTAGAACCATTTGCAGAAGCTGCAGAAATTCGATGCGATAAAGGAGATTATTGGTGGGAGTTGCGAGCGTGTGAATATTATGGGGAATTTGAAAAACCGAAAATATTTTATCCGGATATTGCACCAAGGGGCTACTTCACTTTAGATGAAACTGGTAATTTTTTCTGTGCAAATTCCGGTTATTTCATCGGAAATGATCAAAAATACTTATTGGGTGTGTTAAATTCAAGACTTATTACATTTTATTATAGCAAAATTGCTGCATTGATCCGAGGGGGTTATTTAAGATTCTTCACGCAGGATATTGCGAAACTCCCCATCTATACCCCTGACTTCGACACGCTCGCGGACAAAGCCCGGCACGATAAGATGGTCGCACTTGTAACGAAGATGTTGGAGCTTCACAAATATTTGCCGCAGGCGAAGACCGATCAGGAGAAGCGGCTCGTCCAGCAGGATATCGAAGCGTCGGATGTCCGGATCGATGCTTTGGTTTATGAATTGTACGGGCTGACGGCAGAGGAGATTGGCGTAATTGAAGGAAAATCTGCATGAGATACAGGAACTTTTTAATTCCAATTATCCATTCTTTTTGCTATTGAACGAGGATAATTTACGGAAATCTACTAATGCACTGTCATCGGGTTCGGTTAAATTTGAAACGTTAAACTCAGAGAGATAATTTAAAATTAGGAATAATTTGATGGCATTTTTTAAAGTTCCATATTCGATGTCTTCACCATGAAGAATTTTATGCCGACTTAAAAAAATTGGATTTTTTAAATTCTCTCCATGGAATGCATGTTGAAATAAACCGTCAATAAGAACTTCATACCTTGAATTCGTCTGAATCAGATTACCGACGTAAGTACTTCCAAAACGAGTTCTTTTGTTTTTTATCATATTCCCAAAACATTTTTCCGGTGTATCCTTGGTTGGATTATTAGGATGTATCCATTTTCTATCTTTCTTACTAAAAACCCATCCTTCCTGTTTAAGTAAATCTCCAATAATTCCATCAGTCTGAGAAATTAATACAGGTACTACCAAATTTGAAGGATTAAATGATTTAGTAGATTTTTGAAGGGCAGACAGACAATCTCGAAAAATCGACATGCGCCTATTAAAAAAAGGATTTTGGATCCAATTGGTAACACATTCGTCTAATCTTTTAAAATTGTTATAAGAAAAATATTCGATAAAGTATTGTGATATCATCTGTTCTTGTTCTTCGGGGGATTTTGCCTCAGACCATCCCTTCAAAAAATCATCTGTTTCAGCAGGTGTGAGATGCCCCCAATCTGATACCCACCCATATTTCAATGCTAATTTATCCACTTCAAGGAGCGTCAAACGAATATGCTTTTCAGGAATGCCCTGATTTATTAATCTTTTTTCCCATTCTTTACTCATGTCCTCAAATTCCAAATTCCATTTGCGTTGTTGTTCTTCAAATTCACGAGATATCATCGTTTATCCCAACCTTACCTCGTGAATCGGAAGATGGGCAATGAGGGGCAATGCAGGAACAGGTATGGATCGCACCGCTTACTCCTTCTTCTTCGGATCTCTGGCTATTACCAAACCTGCCTTTACAGAAGATGATGAATCTATCGTTGCTTTAAGAAGTACATCTGCGAGCTGCGTGGTGTTTGGCAGTTGCGCAGCAAACCGCTGCGGAAGTGTCCGTTCGAGCTGGTAGGTGGATATCGCCATCGGCTTTGTCATATCCCTGAGGGCATATTCAGCAATAACTCTGTTTTTATCTTTGCATAGCAGGATGCCGATACTTGGCTGATCGACAGCACCGTTGCGCATCAGATCGTCCACCGCCGAAAGATAAAAGTTCAGTTTCCCCGCGTACTCCGGGATGAATGCCCCAATCTTCAGCTCGATCACCACATAACAATGGAGCCGGGTATGATAGAACAGCAGATCCAGATAGTAGTCCTGGTCTCCAACCGCGAGATGGTATTCGCTCCCGATAAATGCAAATCCGATTCCCAGTTCGATCAGGAAGGCACGCAACCGCTCCAGAAGCGATTGGTGAAGTTCCCGCTCGGAAACCTCAGAGCCCAGACCGAGAAAATCAAAAATATACGGATCTTTAATCGTGTCGCGAGCGAGATCCGATTGCGGAGCCGGAAGCGTTGCAGCAAAATTGGTCACCGCTGTTCCGGTGCGTAAAAAAAGCCCGCTTTCAATCTGGTTCACCAGTACATTCCGGCTCCATCCGTTTTGGATCGTCTGCCGGATATACCACTCTTGCTCTTTTGCCTCCTTCACCTTATCGAGCAGGGCGATATGATGATACCAGGTAATTTGTGCAAGCAGCTCTTGCACAATTGACGCATCGCGATAGGTCTCTGCGAACTTCCGCATATATTTCAGGTTCCTGACCGAGAATCCTTTCATATCAGGAAACTCGTGCATCAGATCCCGTGAGAGGCGATCGATCACCTTTGCCCCCCAACCCTCTGTCTGTTGTCGTGCTAGGATATCACTACCAATCTGCCAGTAGAGAAGGATCAACTCGCGGTTGACGGAAACCACGGCTCTCACTTGGGCAGAGCGAATTCTGGCTTTCAGTTCAGCAATAAACTCCGTGTAACCTACTGGAAGCGTCGAGTCCCGTCGGGTGACATCAGTAGTGCGTTTCATATCCTCTTTCCCTCATATATCATTCATGCACCGTCACCTTCATCGCCAACCTACACAATCACTTCGATGCGTTGAATTGAATTCCGCGCTCTATATTTTTTCCGATACGTTCTGCCGCCGTTCATTGTTCCTCCGCAGATGTCGCTCGCCACGATAAGATGATTGCGCTTGTTACGCAGATGCTGTATCTCCACCGATATTTGCCGCAGGCTAAAACCGATCAGGAGAAGCGGCTCGTCCAGCAGGATATCGATATGATTGATGTCCGGATCGATGCGCTGGTGTATGAGCTATATGGGTTGACGGAGGAAGAGGTTGCGGTGGTGGAGGAGAGCGTGGGGAGATAATGTTGAAGTGTTATCAGGTTCTGCACAGACAATTTCCCATAAATAAAAAAAATTCCAAAAGATTTTTTATGCCATAAATGAAATAATCCCATATCTGGAAAAATGGTGATACAGGTATGGATCAAAAAAGTAAACAGCGGCGGGATCGTGCGGTCAAAGTGGTGCATACTGCTCGCACAAGAACGGTGAATAAGACCTCAGTAGAGGAGCCGCAGTCCACATATGCCACGTTTCCGCAGGGAAGCCTTGATCCATCTCCGCAGAAAGCCGGGACGGCAAGAGCTGGTAAGAATGTCCGGAGGAATCGCGGCAAAGCGATAGCAGGATCGAAGCACCCCCAAACCGGCATTTCGCCCTTGCGTGATTTGGCACGGGAACTGGTGACCATCGATCGCAGCGGGCGGATGGTAGTCCCAAAAAAGATCCGTGATCGGTTTGATGCAAACCGGTTTGAAGTGAGGGCAACTGAGGATCGCATCGAGCTCATCCCCATCGAACCGTTGAGCTCATTGCTCGGTGCACTGCCGGATATCGATCTGGAGAAGATATACCGGGAGCACGATCAGGAAGTTGATGATGAGGATGCAGAATGAAGAGCGCCGGAATCCTCGTTGACACGTATGCCTGGATGGAAATTTTGAAAAATTCCGTTTGGGGAAACCATGCACTTGCCGTTATTGAGCAATCATCCCCTGTGTATATCTCGGTACTCACCTTGTATGAACTCCAGTACAGGTTGGAAGAGGAGTACGGTCATGATGTAGCCAGCACCCGGATCAGGACGATTCGCTCTCATACAGAGACGATCCCTGTCGATGAGCAGATTGCATCACTCGCGGGATTGATCAAATTTGAACAAAAAAGAAAGAAAAGTAAGATGGGTGCAGTAGACTGCATGATCCTTGCCACCGCCCGATTGCACAACCTCAAAGTGCTGACAGGAGACCGGCACTTCAGCGGGACGGTAGATTCGATGTTAATATAGGTCGTTGTTATAATACATCCCCCATTGTTTTCGCCAACTCGAAATTGATCCACTCCATGGGGAAGCG
Source organism: uncultured Methanoregula sp. (assembly GCA_963676405.2). Lineage (GTDB taxonomy): Archaea > Halobacteriota > Methanomicrobia > Methanomicrobiales > Methanospirillaceae > Methanoregula. Next base: position 22,999 of record CAXXQB010000013.1, on the reverse strand, counting down.
AGTGAAATAAACTCGTTACAGGCTCCGTTTTCCAAATAGTTTGGATTCAAATCGCAAAAACAGTTGATTGAAAAACACGATTCTGGAAATAACCTCGCATAGTCTTTTTCTGAAGAAACAGAGGGATTTAAATGGATAAAAATGATCCTTTTTGGAGCTGTTTGAAGGAAGGATGCGGAAAGCGATGACCTGATGTTTGCGCCAAACCGGAAAACGCTTGTTTTTGGATCTGTCCGGGTTCAATACTTTCCTCAGTGGTTGATTAAAATTCCGGCTCGCCCCGGCACAATGGTTTAGCTAAATGTCTCCGGGCGGTCGGCGGCACTTCATACCAGCCAGTCATAAGCGTCCGGGGAATTTCCTGTACCTCCGGCTCGCGGGCATGTGCCCCGCACTTTTTGCACTTGAATCCTTTGCCCGTGCCGGCGCTCGTCATGCGTTTGTTGCACGCGGAACAGACCGGAGGGCGAGTGCAGACCGGCGCAGCGAGCGAGACAACCCGCATCTTCTCTAGGTTCACACTGCCTTTCTTGTAGCTCCCCACCGCAATCACGTCATCGCCCGGCACCAGTTCGCGGACGATGTGACGGAAATTCTTGGTCGGCTCGTACGCCATGCACCGCACGGAATGGCCCCTGTCCCGGATCGTAAACGACACATGCCCACCGGCGCCGGTCTCCGGTGCACTCTCAACAACGCCCCGCACCCGGTACGAGAGCCCCTCCTGCAACGCCCCGCACGTCCCGTCAATCAGGTGGGCATCCGTTCCCTGGTTTGTCACCCAGATCTGTTCGAGCGCCGGGTGTTCAGACTGGACAATCGACCGTGCTGCCATCACCCATGACGGGCTCTCGCCCCGGATCCCAAAAAGCACCGGGTCCGGCGTGTGCGGGACGCAGACCACCACATTATTCACGACATCCACCGTGTCCCACGTATGCGGAAACGTTACCGCTTCTGCCGCAAAGAGAGTGTCGCGGTCAACTTCACGGGGCGTACCCCATCGTTCCGGTTCCCGGTACACAAGAATCTCGGATGTACTATCTGCAAGCACGCTTGCGACAGCAGCGGTTGCGCCGATCAGCCCGCGACGGTTTTTGTACCCCTTGTACCAGGCGCCCGCTCCATCAAGAAGTTTTACCGCATCATGAATCTCGCAGAAGTCGGTCACCGCTCGTTCGTAAAATGTGGGGTCCAGCCGTTCACAAGCGACAACAACGCCGGGATTGGTATTGTCGCACGAAAAATCGGCAAGCTCTTCAACTGTCTCACACGCGATAGCAAACGCACGATCGGGATCTCCTACTACGTCCAGCGCAATCGCGGCATTCCCCCGGGTCTTGTATGTCACGTTTGGGTTAAGCCGGACGAGCCGGGCTTCCCGCACCTGCATGTGATCACGGATCAGCCTGCGGGCGAGAACCGCCCCAAGGTACGTCGTGCACATCCCCGCCGGGGAATCCGTGTCATCGATGCCGATCAGCATGTCTATATTAATATATGGGCACGCTCTATCCATTTGTATCTACATGTCCCAGGACCGCCAGCTCCAGCTGGTCATCAGTGTCATGATAACTGCCGGCTTCGAGGTCTCCGAACGCTTCAGCATACGCCCACGCAGTTTTGACCTCATCGCGAGGAACAACGGGACACTCCTCGTTATAAAAGTAGTCGCGCATATCGATTCCGTGAACGAAGACGCAGCGTTCGATCTTGAAGTGATCTCGCGTCACCTTGGCGGGATACCGCTCATCGTCGGCGAGCGGGCTCGGGAAGCAGAACTGGAGCGGGGGGCAGTCTATGTCCGGTACGGCATCTACGCGATCAGCCCGGCGACACTGTACGATTATTTTGTCGAGAAGATCCCCCCGCTCGTGTACGCGTCCCCCGGTGGGTTGTATGTCAACATCAATGGCGACGCACTCCGGGAACTCCGGGAGCAGCGCAATATGTCACTCGGGGATCTCGGGCAGGTGCTGGGGGTTTCGCGGCGCACGATCAGCAAGTACGAGAGCGGGATGGGCACGACACTCGATGTGGCGATCAGGATTGAAGAACATTTTGATACGGGAGTCGTCGAGCATATTGATCTCATGAGCCACGAGCAACACCCGACAGAACTCAAGCATGAGTGGTCGGATAAGAAAGAGCGCAACGTCCCGATCGAATTTCTGGAACAGCTCGGCATGCACCTGCACACGCTTCGCGGTGCACCGTTCCAGGCGCTCCTTACGTTCGAGAAGCACACAATTTTGACGGGATACGGCCCGGCACAAAAAGTCGTGAAACGCGCAGCGCTCATCGGGAACCTTTCGCAGATCGCAAAGAAGCATGCAATGTGCATTATCACCGACTATCACAAACAGAAAAAGATCGGAAAAACGCTGGTGATTGGCGAAGAACGTCTCCACCGGATTGAGGACGGTTTTGAGCTCCTCGACATGATTGGCGACTGAACTTTTTTAGAGAAGATATATATAGAACCACAAACCAATTTTAGTGCTAAAAGTGGTGAAATTTATGTCACAACAACTTGGAGGACAACAGATCCTTATTCTCAAAGAAGGCAGTACCCGTACCCGCGGTCGCGATGCGCAGGGTATGAACATCACTGCCGCAATTGCAGTAGCAAGTGCAGTCAGGACCACACTCGGCCCCAAGGGAATGGATAAGATGCTCGTCGATACAATCGGCGATGTCGTCATCACAAACGATGGCGTCACCATCTTAAAAGAGATGGACATCGAACACCCGGCAGCAAAGATGATGGTCGAAGTCGCAAAGACCCAGGATGATGAGGTCGGCGACGGAACCACAACCGCAGTCGTCATCGGCGGAGAACTCTTAAAGAAGGCAGAGGGACTCCTCGAACAGGACGTCCACCCGACCATCATCGCCGCAGGCTACCGTCAGGCAGCCGAGAAGGCGCAGGAGTTCTTAAAGGAAATTGCCATCGATGTGAAGGCAACAGACAAGGCGATGTTAAAGAAGATCGCCGAGACCGCGATGACCGGCAAGGGCGCCGAGGCATCCAAGGACAAGCTCTGTGACCTCGTCGTAAAGGCAGTGACCATGGTCGCTGACGAGGATGGCACGGTCAACACCGACAACATCAAGGTCGAGAAGAAGACCGGCGGTTCCATTAACGACTCCGAGATCATTGAGGGAGTACTCATCGACAAGGAAAGAGTCCACCCGTCAATGCCAAAGAAAGTCACAAACGCAAAGATCCTTCTCTTGAACGCAGCAGTCGAGTTCAAGAAGACCGAAGTCGATGCAGAGATCAATATCACCCACCCCGACCAGTTACAGGCATTCCTTGACGAAGAGGAGCGCATGGTCCGTGGCATCGTTGACAAGGTTGTCGCAAGCGGCGCAAATGTTCTCTTCTGCCAGAAAGGCATTGACGACATCGCCCAGCACTACCTCTCGAAGGCAGGTATCTTTGCAACCCGCCGTGTCAAGAAGAGCGACATGGAGAAGCTTGCCCGTGCAACCGGTGCGAGCCTCGTTTCCTCAATCGATGCGATCACAAAAGAAGAGCTCGGGAAGGCAGGACTTGTTGAAGAGCGCAAGGTCTCCGGCGAAGAGATGACCTTTGTCGAGCAGTGCAAGAACCCGAAAGCTGTCTCGATCATTGTCCGTGGCGGAACCGAGCACGTAGTCGACGAACTCGAGCGTGCACTCAATGATGCACTCCGTGTCGTCGCAGTCGTTGTCGAGGACAAGAAGATTGTCGTCGGCGGCGGCGCACCTGAGACCGAGCTTTCGCTCCGTCTCCGTGAGTACGCAGCAAGCGTCGGTGGCAGGGCACAGCTCGCTATCGAGGCGTTTGCATCAGCACTTGAGGTAATCCCCCGGACCCTCGCAGAGAACGCAGGGCTTGACCCCATTGACATGCTCGTCGAGATCCGTGCAGCGCACGAGAAGGGCAAGAAGACTTACGGTCTTGATGTCTACGCAGGCAAGGCAGCTGACATGAAGGCAGCCGGCGTATTCGAGCCGCTCCGCGTAAAGACGCAGGCAATCTCATCCGCTGCAGAAGCAGCGATTATGATCCTGCGCATTGACGATGTGATCGCATCGTCCAAGAGCCCGTCACCCGAAGGCGGTATGCCCCCCGGTGGCATGGGCGGAATGGGTGGAATGGGCGGCATGCCTCCGGGCATGGGCGACTACTAAACCCTTCACCCCCACAATATTTTTCTTTGACTTTTTTCCCTGCCTGTGGCAGATTCTTTTTCGTGTTTACGTTCCGGTTCACTGCCGGTGCTTCATCACCCTGCATCTCCGAATCAGGATCGGAATGATTTTTCGGGAAAAGAGAGAAATCCTGACAACGATCCGGTGTATCAAGCCGTCGTGAGGCAACCTTGTCCATGCTCATTCCCGCGTATACAATCAAGCCGTCGCCCCGCTGCAGAACGATGAGCCTCCACGTGTACCCGTCCGGAACGGTCACGGTCAAAGTTCCCATTCATTACGATCCTGAAGAAGTCCACCAGTACGTGATAACGCACGCCGGATGGATCGAAAAACAACAGCGCATTTTCTTTTCGGAACAAAACCTTGCAAAGAACTATTCGGTGACGATCGGTGACCGGATCGTCCCGTACACGATCACGTACCACAGCAGAAGAAAAAGCATTTCACTCGTCTGCCGCCCGGACGGGTGTTTCGAGGCACGGGCTCCCTGGGATGCACCGGTGGATTCGGTCATCGCAATGGTTGGGAGGCATAAAGACTGGATCCGGCAGAACCTCGGTGGCAAGGGCGATGCCAAAATCCCAAATACACCGGACGGGAACAGGGAATCATTCGAGCATAACGGGACGGTCATTACATATACCGTGCTGGTCAGTCCCCGTGCAAAAAGGATCGCGATCAAAGTCAAACAGGACCGGACTGTCGAAGTAATCTCACCGACTGGCACGAACCGGGAAAAGATTCGCCAGCTCGTGAAACATAAAGCCGACTGGATCTGTAAACAGGTCACTACCGGCAAACGTGCGGTTGGCATGCGGCGATCGTTCTGCGACGGGGAGACGTACCCGTTCCTCGGCGGGACGCTTACGGTCAAGGTGAGACGGGAGGGATCGAAGGCAACCACCGTGCGGAACGGGCAGACCATTGAAGTCCACCTGCCGGCAGGAATGCCCCCGTCGGCCGAACAGAAAACCATCCAGCGTGCGGTTGAGTTTATCGTTAAGGATGAAGCGCACCGGGCGGCAATACCCCGCGTGATGCATTATTCTGCGGCATTTGGCGTCAAAGTTCCCCCAGTTTATGTCCGGAAGAATAAAGGGAAATGGGGATTTTGCACCAGCCGGGGGAAGGTTACTTTTGCATCCGAGCTCTGCCTGCTGCCGCCCCGGCTCTTTGACTATGTGGTCGCCCATGAGTGTTGCCATCTGGTTGTCATGAACCATTCTGACCGGTTCTGGAATACATTCAAAGCGGTGATGCCGGATTGCCTTGAACGGCAGCGGGAACTAAAACGGGACTCTCCCCTATACCGGATCTTTATAGACTGACTGAGACTTCAGATGAAAGATCCGGCAATCTGGTTAGTTTGTGGGTTGGCAGATCTATTCTTCCGGTTTATGAGCAATCTGTACCATAACCGTTTCACGTACCTTCAGGAAATTAACCGCAGGTTGTGAGATAGACTGTGCACCTGCATCTATCAGGAATCCTACTGGGAACGGGAGCTAAAAAAGAGACGGGGGATGAGGGGAGAGGGTTATGCACTAATTTTCACGATGATCTTCCCTTTTACTGTCGGCAGATCAATCAGGGCATACTCGTACGTGCCTTCCTTATCCCCAAAGGAATAGGAGAACTGTGAAGTCGGGATAATCTCTGTTGAGGTGAACATTCCCGTGTTGTTCCCGATGGACTGTACCGAATGAGAAACGCTATCATCGTTCACCCATGTGATTTGGGTGCCCGGGAGCACAACATCCAACGCCGGGTCAAACCCGGTTTTTGTGATATGGATTGTGGTGATCCTGCTTGCTGCAGTGACCGTCTTTACCGGGGTTACCACAGCAGTCGTGTTCAGGGTCACGTTGGCGGCAGCAGTCTGGACAGTGGTTGGTACTTTCGTCGTGACTGTTGTTGCGACCGTGGTTACCATCGTGGGAGCGACAGTGGTCGGAACCGGTGTGGTAACAGTGACCTGTGCTGTTGTCGGAACCGTTGTCGGGACTGTGGTCGCAGGTACGGTAGTTTGTGCCGGTTGTGTACAGCCGCTGATCATAACAAGGGCAACCAGCAGCACGAAAAATCCAATAAACCATTTCATAGTGTATAAAAGGTGAATATTCTGAAATTAAATAGATTTACCCAAAACGCCTAATCCGGGGGTCTCACCGGTGCCTGCAACAGGTTAATGAACCAGCACGCAACCAATACCTTTTATGAGTGACCGGTTCATCTTCACGAAACACCGCACCGACTGTTACCACTGCAAACAGGTAGCAGACCAGATAATAAAGGCGGTGCCTTACAAGGCAGAGGTTGCGTGCGCCAACTGCGGGGCGACACGGGTCTTTGTCCCCCGCCTCGAAGAGGTGACGAAACCGGGAACCTTCACAAAGATCGGGTGCTATGATCTCTGGCAACTTGTCGATCTGGCGGAGTGCAGGCACTGCAAAGTCACGGGTCCGCATGATCTCACGATCGGGTGCCGGCATTTTACCGCCCGGTGCCGGAACTGCGGGTTTACTCATTTCTATAAGTTTGATCTCGAGTACATGGCAAAAGACGAGCTCACGGTAAAATAATCCCGGTATTGGGAAGAGCCGAGATACAACAGGACCAGCCCTCGCGACGAGCTGTGTGAGAGAATGGGGGATGTGAGTACCGTTACGCACATGCGCACGATTTGAGATCCGGGTAACTGTTTGCGTAACTCTCGATACAATCGTAGAGACGCCCTTGTTGTTTGGGATTTTTTACGAGGAAGAAAAATATGATCTCGTTGTCGGTGATGACAACCGGGAGGGAACCGGTGAGTTTTGCAAGCTGCGAACACCGGTTCCTGATGTATCCCGTCCGTTTCACCCGGGGGAAATGCTGGTAGACCATCAGGATTGATCCTGCGTCCATGATATCGTGGACCGCTTTTACCTCAGATAAGAGCAGGTGTTTTTCAGTTGGTGAACCATCTTCGAGGCCGGTGTCAGGATCGAAAAAGACAAGTGACCGTGTTGGGAAATGCGAAAGAATATTCCGGAAATAGGGGTCCCGGTTTTCATGGGTGAACCGGGTCTTGTGAAAGATTTCGGTTGCGATCTGCTCTTTTTCGAAATACGAATTTATCCCGTTGACATACTCAAGGGTGCTCCCGGCATCCTGCAGCTGTTCCATGAGTGCTGAGAGATCCCGGTTCTGGGTGCCAGCCTTTCCTGCCGCAAGTGCCCCGGGAAGGTCTTTCGTGCGTTTCTTTTGTCCTCTGCTCTTTCCCCCGTCTTCGGAGAACATCGGAACATACGTGAACCCCGACAGCTCGGGCAGCGATTTCATGATGTGCCGGATGAGGTCGAACTTGAAAAGATCACGTATATCACCGAAATATATCCGGTTCATTGTCACATCCTGATCGGTGATATACGGGTGTAGGAATAAAAATGTTGTGAATGGAATCTGGCCCAACCGGAAAAGTAAATCACGGGTGTTTTACCGGGAGGGCATTCTTACCATTGAAAAGAGATTGTCGGGAGTAACAAAAAACGGTGGGGAAAAGAGACCGGTAACAGAAAAAAGGCAGGGGAGATCCTACTTCTCTTCCCGTACCATCGCGATCGCTTTTTTCGGGCACTCGTTCGCACAGATGCCGCAGCCCTTGCAAAACCTGAGATCGACTGCGAGATCTTCATCGATCGCATTGTCCGGGCAATACATCCCACAGAGCCCGCACTCGTTGCATTTCTCCTTGTCAACAACGGGTTTGAATACCCGCCACGAACCCGTCTGTCCCGCTGCGCCTTCAGTCGGTTTACTGATTGCAAGCCGCTGGCGTGGAGAACTTGTGGTCATGAGATCAGCTCCTTGTACGCGGCTTCCGCAGCTTTTACGTTACGTTCATCGGAAAACATTTCGCGGATCGCTTTTTTCACCGAATCCGCAGAGCAGATCCCCATCTTTGCCAGAGCCCCAAGCACAGGCGTGTTTAAGATCGGGCTTCCCGCGACAACAAGATTTTCGCGGAGCGCAATACCCGTCAGGTCGACATTACGCGTTACAAAACCGGCGAACTCCTTCTTGTGAGCGCTGTTGATCAGCACGTTGCCCCCCTTCTTCAGACCGTTCAACACATCGACTACGTCCATCACGCTCGCGTCCAGCACCACGACAAGGTCGGGGTTGCGGATCTGGCTGTAGACTTTGATCGGGCACTCATCGATCCGGACGAACGAGACGACCGGTGCACCCCGGCGTTCAGCGCCGTAGAACGGGCATGCGGTTGCATATTTCCCGTCATAGAGGGCTGCCATTGCAAGGAGCCGGGCAGCAGTCACGCCCCCCTGCCCGCCCCGGGAGTGGATGCGGATCTCAAACATTGGTGTTCACCCCGAACCAGAACTCGGTTCCCATGCGACGCTTACGGACAAAGTCCGCGAGGTCATCGTAGGTGACTTCCTGCCCGCCGATACCGGCAATCACGCTGTAGACGTCCTTCTTTGTCTGTGCCCTGATCTCATGGGCGAGGATGCCACCGGAACCGAACGAGTAATCGCGGTCGAGGACGACGACCTCTTTTCCCGCGAGGTCAAGTTTCGGGAATGGACGGAACCACCGGAGCCGCATCGAGCCTGCCTTGATCCCCTCCTTGCGGAGAATATCGATGGCAACTTCCGCCTCCTTGCCGAACGTGCCCATCGCGATAAGGACAACCTCCGCGTCTTCGCACCGGTAATCGTCGGTGAACCCGTACGACCTGCCGAAGCGTTTCGCAAACTCCTTCTGTGTCGCCTCGATCACGTTTACCGAGTCCCGCATCGAGCGTTCGATGTCCCATCGGAACCGGAAGTGGTCGTTCGGTCCCGTAAGCCCACCATAACTGGTCGGGTTCTTCGGGTCAATGGCATGCGGCAGGTGAATCGGCGGGATGAAATCTCCCGGTTCAACGGTATCGAGCGGCTGCATGATGTGGGAGAGGGAGAACCCGTCAAGGTTCACCATCACGGGCAGCAGAACGTCGTTGTGCTCTGCGATCACAAATGCCATCAGCGTCGCATCGTAGGCTTCCTGCACGGTCGCCACATAGACCTGCAGCCAGCCGGTGTCCCGTTCCTGCAGGGCATCGGTATGCTCCGCCCAGATGTTCCAGCCGGGCCCGAGCGAACGGTTCACGTTTGCCATGACCACCGGCAGGCGTGCACCCGCCGCCCAGTTTGTCATCTCGTGCATGTACAGGAGCCCGTGGGAACTGGTCGCAGTGAACGTCCGCACACCGGTGACAGAGGCACCGATGCAGGCTGCCATTGCCGAGTGTTCGCTCTCGACCGGGATATACCGGCTCGCGAGTTGCCCGCTCGTGACATAATCTGCAATGGTTTCCACGATCTCCGTCTGTGGGGTGATCGGGTACGCGGCAACGACCGAAGGTTTTGCCTGTTTTACCGCTTCGGCAACTGCCTTGTTCCCGGTTGCTATCTTCTTCATGGCGCTGCCTCCTCGGCGGCAAGCCGGGCTAAGTTCTTTTGTATCCGTTGTTTGAGAATCTCAACGGTCTTAGCATCAATTCCCTTGAACCGTCCCTGCGGTGCGAGGTAATCTTCGAGCGCGATAGGCTTTTTCATCGCTGCCTTTGATGGTGCGCTGATAGTGAGTTTCCCGTACTCGCGCTCGTAGAGCACCCACATACCGGACTTCACCGCAAGCTTGCCCATCTCTATTGTCTTCTCGGTCGGGTACCGCCAGCCGGGCGGACAGGGAGCAAGGATGTGGATGAACGTCGGTCCCCGGAACGTGAGCGCTTTTTGCACTTTCTTGAAAACGTCCTGCGGGTAGGCGCTGCACGCAGTTGCCATATACGGCGGGTCGTGTGCGGCGATGATCGCATCGATGTCCTTTTTCGCATCGGTCTTTCCGGTCGGGGTGGTCGTGGTACGGGCGCCCATCGGGGTTCCGCTGGACCGCTGCATGCCGGTGTTACCGTAGGCTTCATTGTCGTAGCAGATGTAGAGGAAATCAGTACCCCGCTCAAATGCGCCGGACATTGCCTGGATGCCGATGTCAAGCGTCCCGCCATCTCCGGCATAGACAATCACGGTCGTCTTTTTCCCTTCCTGCCGGAATGCGTTCGACATGCCGGATGCGCACGCGGCAGCGGCGCCAAACGCGATGTTGTAGACCGGGACGTTCATTGCGGTATTCGGGTAAATGCCCTGAATAACGCTCGTGCAGCAGGCTGGCACGACAAGAACCGTGTCCGGTCCTGCGGCTTTCAACACATACCGGAGGTTGAGCGAGGAACTGCAACCAGCACACGCGGATGTGCACTTTTTTACATATTCTTCTTTAGGGATTTCAGCGATGATATCCAACTCCTGGAACGATTTACGGGTACGCGCGAAAAGAGATCGCGGATCTGCCTTTAATTATCATCACGAGTGGACAAAAAGGTATCATGCCAACGGGTAACGGGGAGGTCATGCCCTGCCCCCATGGCCGGATCTGCACTACCGCAACCTTGAACATCCACGCCCTTCGAATCTTGTAGGATGAAGACCAGTTGGTTGATCACGCTTGTCATTTTTGGCTTTCTGGCACTTCTCGCATCATATCCCGTATCAGCCGCTTATTCCGGAAATACCACCACCTACTCCATCGTCCACCTCTCCGATACCCAGAACCTCGCCACGTATTATCCGGCTACGTATGATTACACCTTCTCGTATCTCGAATCCACAAGAGCGCAATACAACATCTCCGCCATCATCATCACCGGCGATCTGGTCAACAAATGGAACAAAAAAGCAGAATGGCTCGCGTATGCCCATGCCGTAAACCAGACCACCATCCCCCTCTATGTGATCGCTGGAAATCACGATTCTGACTATGGGAAGAACTACACGTATTATACCGCGTACACCGGTAATACTGCGAAAAATTACGTGGTCCCGGTGCAGGATTTTGACCTTGTCGGGATCAACTATGTTAGTAAATCCCTGTCATCAAAAGAGCTTCTCACACTCCGGAACGCCATTACGAACACGTCACACAACTTCACTATCATCGCCACGCACTTTTATATGGACAGGGATGGCTCGCTCTCAACGCTCGGGAAAGATATCGATAAGCAGCTCGTAATCAAATCCACGCTCGTCATGGGTGGTCATATACACGAGGACTTTGTCCGGACAGGAATAATCGGCGGCCTTGCGGTGATTGAAGACCTGACCAACTACCAGAATGGTCTCCCGGGGAGCCCGGTGAACAAGAATTACTCAGCTGGCACTCTCTATACTGTGACCGCACTGGGTGGCGATGTCGTTAAAGTGTCGTCACGGGTTATCCATATCTCCCCCTCCCAATCTGTCGATGCCGAGCGGGTACTGTACGATATTTCCAGCCCCTCAACAGGAGTATCAGCACATATGACTCCTCTCGCAGGTATAGTGTACCAGACAGGTTCAGTCGCGGGTACGATCACCGGCGCCGGCACTTTGGATTGCAACGATACTCTCGGTGTGTGTACCGTCCCATCCCTTACCGATGTCAGCACTCCGGAGAATCAGTTCTGGAACTTGTTAAAAGGAATATTCCGGATGCTGTGACTGCACGGTGCGAGAGGGATGCCCGGATCCAGTCATTGATCCTATGCGGATCTTTTGATAATCTTTATCACAGCGGCCATACACCTTAGGGCAGTAAAGCCATCTAGTCGTCATATTTTTGATATTGACGAGAGCCAGGCACGGGGTCCTTCAGCCCGGGTGCGGCTCTCAAAGACTGCCGGCCTGATGTAATTGATGGACCACCATCCCGGAAGATATCCTGTATCTCTCTCTGTGTGATTCTTCTCGGACCGTATCCTTCAGGCTCCAGTTCGGAAAAGCAGAGCATGAAATATTTCCCGGCTGGATATAGGATGGCTGCAAGGTTATTAACAAAGACCGGGCGGTCTTTATCGGACAGGGTATGGAAGAACCCCGAATCGGTGACGGTATCGAACTTCCTGTTGAGCCGGGGGAGGTCCAGTGCGTTCAGGACGACAAAATGCACATGGAGTCCTCTTCCCGCAGCCTTCTCGTTTGCCTTCTGGATCGCCAATGGGGCGGAGTCGATCCCCCACACTTCATAGCCTTCCCCTGCGAAAAAGAGGGCATGCTCCCCTGTCCCGCATCCTATGTCCAAAACAGATCCTGTTATCTCTCCCCTCCGGACCAGCTCGACGAACTCCTTCTGGGGCCGGCCGATATCCCAGGGAGGTGTGCCCTGGTATGCCGAGTCAAAGAAATCCATACCTCACCATAGCTCCTGATATGTTTATCATTATTTCTTCAAGGACACTGCAGCATACCGGGGCACTACTGTCCGACCGCTTGATATTCTTAACAGGCTTGACAAAGTAATGAAAATTGATTGCGTTGAAGAGGGCTTCGATTAACCGGCAATACTTAAGAGAGGACGCAAACATTCCACGACGGCAATAAAATTTTAGGTGATTACTGAATAGAAGCCACCAGAGAGTACTCAGAGATACATTTCACTACATCATCATAAAGATCACGGTTACGGTGATTGTATCGAAATTTTCTGTTTTCACTTTCGCACCGCACACGGTAATGGGTTAATAACACCCCCCTTTCAACAATGTATGTGGGGAGGAGAAAAGACATCAGACTGGTGTTGCTCTGCATGATCGATTTTTTTGCTCACTCCTCCACCCTCTCATAAAATCCTGATTGAAAACCCCCTCAACTCTTTTAGTCTCTCTCTTTTTTGCCATACAATGCGTTAATGCGCTGCTTTTCTTTAGCCAAATGGTAATATATTTTAGGATCATTCCTCTAATGACTCCTATGGCTCTTCGATCGCTGAACCTTCCCGGTGTCGGAACAAAATATGAATTCGTGACTGACAAGGGGGATACCGTCGCGATATTCTTCACAAAGACCGGGTCCATCCAGATGTACACGCTCCAGCAGGGTTGCAATACCCCCAGCGCTGCGGAAATGACTCCGGTCGAGGCGCGGAGACTCGGAAATATCCTCACCGGAGCGATTATCGAAGCTGATTCGGACAGTGTTGAGGTCGCGTTCTCAGCACTTGCTGATCTCCGGATTACCCTTCATACATACATCATCCCGGCGGCAATTGCAGGAAAGACGATCGAAGACCTCCAGATACGGGCAAAGACCGGGACAACGGTTATTGCAGTATCGCGGCACAACATGAACATCATCAACCCCCCGCCATCGTTCGTCTTTGAGACGGGCGACGCGGCACTTGTTATCGGAGAGACCGACCAACTCAAAAGTTTCGAGCGCGAAATTATGGTGAATTAATGGAAGGTATCGTTCTCGCGCTCTTTGTCTGTCTCGTCCTTGCACTGGTAACGAAGTACCTTTCGGTGCCGGCCATCCCTTTCTATATCCTTGTTGGGTTGATATTAGGGAAAGCCGGGCTCGGGCTCGTCACGTCTGATGTGATCAGCCAGTTCTTCTCTGAAATGGGTTTGATCTTTTTATTGTTCTTCATGGGGCTTGGTCTGAAGATCGATCGGATCGCAGCGAATCGTTCTGCAATCCTGACAAGCGGGGTAATTGATCTTAACGTTAACATGATCATCGGTTTCGCCGCTTCCTACTTGCTCGGCTTCTCCCTTACCGAGTCGCTCATCGTTGCATCAGCGTTCTATATCTCCAGCACCGCGATGGCACTCACGTCCCTCATCGACAACCGGAAGCTGATGCTCAAGGAAGCGGATACCATCATCTGGCTGATGGTCTTTGAAGACCTCGTCCTTATCATATTCCTCGCTATAATTTCAGCGGGGGACCAGAACCTCATCGTCTTTGCAGTGAAGATCCTGTTCGTGCTCGGCATCCTCTATACCCTCGCCCATTACGGGAAGGAATTTTTGATCTCCATCCTGGAACGGGACGACGAGCTTCCCATCCTGTTCACCTTCGCCGCCGTGCTTACCACCGCATCCTTCTCGATGTACCTCGGGGTTCCTGAGACGATGATGGTGATCGCGCTCGGTGCTGCCTTTGCGACAACTGATCCGAATGCCTTCGAGCAGCACGCCCGCCCGTTCAAGGATGTATTCCTTGTCGTCTTCTTCGTTTTCTTTGGGGTGACGATCGATCTCTCCGGAGGAGCGAACTGGTTTGTGATCGGTGCCATCTGCATCCTTGCGATTGTCTCCAAGCTGGTTTCGGGTATTCTTACCGGCATCTTCATCCACGGTTCCGCGCTATCAGGGCTTGAGATCTGGGGGAATACGATTGGCAGGGGCGAGTTCTCAATCGCACTTGCCGTCCTGTATGGATCGCCGGTTGTCGGGACGACGATTGCCGCGATGGTAATCGTGACCTCGATCGTCGGTGCGTTCATGGCAAAATATTCCACATCCTTACGGAGAGGGATTGTGGGAATGGGACGCAGGAGTGCACCCCCGCGCCGCATCCATGTAAAACACTGATCTTTTTTTTACGTCATTCGATTAACACAAGTCCGATCGAATGGACATCTGAGTGCACAATCTTCCCGTACTCCATGTCCTTACAGGGAATTGTCTGGAGGTTCCAGCCCGCTTTTTTCGCGGTGGCGAATACATCCATGCCTGCCGCTTCCATGCTCGGACGCACCATATCCATGTGCCGGCACTTCCGGCGCAGGCTTTCGTCCACGACTCCCGGCGCCTCCTCCGCGACGCAATGCTGGTGTTCGCACCAGATGCAGGGATACCCCCCGAAGGAGAACGCCTTGTAGAATCCATCGTAAAACGCGGTCTTTTCGAGGAAATGAACAGTGCCATTTACCCAGACGATCTGGTCCCGGAACCAGGGATGGAAGTCCTCGGGTATATCGTCCGGGCCAAATGTATCATGCCCCGGCACACCATCAAACCGGAGCAGCAGTGCGGTGGAATACTCTTTGACCATCTGCTGTGTCTCGGCTGGAGACGGGGCATAGGGCGGGCAGCCGAAGTGTTTCCCGTATCCCTTGCACCCGTACCGGCACTTGAACCGCACCCACTGTGAAACGACGATATCAGCTGGAGAGATCTGTTTTGCCTGCACACCCCGCTCGCTTGCAAGGTCGATCAGTTTTTCCAGTTCATCCGCGAGTTCCGGAACCACAGTATTCACCTTTAACGAGAGAATGCCTGTTGTTACCGATAAAGGTTTTCCTGAGAGAAAGGCACCGGATCGTAACCGGTAATGTGCAGCGGCAAACGAAAAAGGTGGTTCTATTATTCCTGTGGGTTGTTTTCAGTGCCCCGGACGTCAATAATCCGCTGGACAATCAACCGGGAACTGGCAAGATCTCCGCTCGCATATTTACCGATGCGAATAATTTTCGGGGTAAGCCCCCGCTCTTTGAGTTGTTTCTGGAGCTTTGCCTCATCGAAATACTGGTTGAACCCGATCGTGATCACGTCCGGCCGGATCTCTTCAATCGGGCGGAACATATCGGTTCTGTCCCCGAGAATCGCATGGTCTACCGGTTGTAACGCAGCAACCATGCAAAGGCGCTGATCTTCCGGGATGATGGGATGCGGCTTGTGTTTCACGTTCGCGTCCCGTGCGACAATCACCCAGAGTTCGTTGCCGAGTTTTTTTGATTCGGAAAGATAGTAGATGTGTCCCGGGTGGAGAACGTCGAAAGTGCCGGTGGCAACAACGCGGCGGGGGCTCATGCAATCACGTCCAGCCGGCACGGTTCACCATCTGCGGTGAAGCATTGCCAGTCTGCCTCTTGGTATGGATAGCCGATGATCAGGTGGAACCGCCCGGCCCGGGGAAAAAAGTGAACGTCTGCACCGGAAGGGTGGAGCACGCCATTCGGGTGGGAATGTGCACTGCCGGCAAGGTGGGTATCAAGCGGCATCATATCGAAAAATATCGAAGCGGAACTCTCGCCCGTCACTGTGCCGGGCAGCATGTCCAGTTCCGCTATAACGCCATTGTGCTCGCGGAGGAGTGCAACGAACTCGTTGGGGTGACTGTCATGTCCCAGTTCGAGCAGCAGGGCGAGAAGTTCTTTTTTTATGCCGTGTATGTTCATGGATAATTCCGGAAAAGGTTTTTTAGTAGTCTACCGGTTATGTGGGTGCTGGTATGCAAAAAATGCTCGCAAAAAAGACAAAGAAGATACCACACGGGAGAAAAAGTGATTGAAATTATTGCTTGACCTTTGCGAGCGCAGCGCTCAGGTCCTATGAAAGAACTTCACTGTTAAGATCGCCGCTGGTTGGCAGCGACAAAAAGATAATCGCAGTGGCAATACCGGTGCCGAGAGAAACTTTGGTATCTATGCACAGGACCTTAAAAAAAGTTATTTTTTACCCGTCACTTTGATGACGTGGTACCCGAACTGGGTCTTGACCGGGCCGACAACTTTTCCCGGCTCGTTCTCAAAGGCAACCTGCTCGAACTCCGGGACCATCTGTCCCTTGCCGAACCAGCCGAGATCTCCGCCGTTCTTGCCGGACGGGCAGGAGGAGAACCGTTTTGCAACTGCGGCAAAGTCCTCGCCGTCAGTGATGCGTTTCATCATCCGCTGCGCATCTGCCTCGGTCTTTACGAGAATATGGGATGCACGTACCTGTGTAGCCATGTAATACAGGTGCGCTCGCCCCGAACTAAAATTATTGGTTCGGGATACACGGGCGAGCAGATCAGCATGTGACAGGGAACTGTACCGGAAGCCGTGGCGGATTAATTCGGCTTGAGAAAAAGGGGGTGATTACGGTATACTGACAGTATGCATGAATGAAGGTACTGATGAGAGACCTGTATAATCACCTGTCGCACCGTCAGGGAACCGGACCGTCAGGGTGCCTGATGCGAGGTCAAGGGTGACAAGATTAGCAAACCAGAACCGGTCCAGTTGCCGTTGGGCATCTCCCGATGAGAATGCCGGGGTGGTGTAAACGGTGGAGCCGTTCGTATGCAGGACAGATACAAAGTTCTTTGCAGTGAGTTGCGCACGGTTCGGGGAGATCGAATGGATGACCGCGTGATCGCCAGCGGCCGCCGTTGCGAGGGGAAGGGCTGCCGGGTACACTACTGCCTGTTCCATCCAGGTCATCGTATAGTCTGCGGTGATGTCGGCATCGCCGTTCTCCGCCACAGCGATATCAATGTGCCTGACGGTGATCGCAGCCACCGGTGCAGCACAGAGGAGGCAGAAAAGGAGCACGCCGGTAAGTATCCAGATTCGATGATTCATCACTTTCACCTGTGGACTTTGGTCTGGTTGACTATTTATTGGTTGCTGGTGGAAAAACTACGGATTTCCTGTCGGGTGCAGGATCTTTTTATCAGAACTCCCCGTCCTGCTCAAAACTCCTGCCGTAGCGGATCGCCAGTTCAACCTTGTACAGCTCCCTGCCGAGATAACCGGCATGATCGAGCAGCGTGACGTTGCCATGGGACAGGATCGTATGAAGGACATCCTGCCAGCGCTTCCCCTGCACGGCTCTCCCGTTGATCACTGCGACAATCTGGTCACCTTCAATCCCGATCCGGAAGTTTCCTTTTGGATCGTACGTGATCTCTTCGGGAATTTTTTGTGCGCTCGTGACTGTTTCGTATTCGAGCGGGGGTTCGCGGCGGCGGCGTTTTTCTTTTAATGAAAGGAGATCGATGCCGAGATCTTTCGGGTACGGGCGATCGGCAGCAAGCACCATCATCTCCGTTGCCCGGCGCATCTCACGGACAGCGCCCTGTGTCTTGTCGGAATGTTCACTTGTAAAAATGAGAGAAGCGCCCACCTCATGTGCCATGCCGGCAAGCAAAGCGGTGACTCCGATGGAATCTGCATCGAGAAGCTCAATGACATTTCCCGCGCCGAAAAAGAGCGGGTAGCCGGTCGATTTGAACTGTGCAAGCGAAGAGACGAGCCCGGAACCCACCGGCTGGAGGAGCGGGTCCGCGATGATACATGCAATTCCCGCTCGTTTTGCGCGTGCGATATTCTGACGGAGCGTGCGTGTGCCCGGCACCACCACGGCAGCGACACCAGTTTTTGCCACGTCCCTTCCCACTTCCGGAATGTTTCCTTCGTGCAGGCTGAGCACGATATCTGCCCGGGGAAGTGCTGCCCGGATCAGCGCGGGGTCCTGCGTGTCTACCGCGAGAGGGCACTCGATACCATCGAGTTGGGAAAAGACCCGGATTACATCAGCCGGCGTCGCATCAAAGCCGAACCCGAGATCGACAATGTCGGCGCCGGACGAGAAGAAGTGCTCCACCCGTTCGCGGATGTCATCGTGTCGGTGTGCATCCATGATCTCTGCAAGCACCTTCATCCGGGATCCCCCGCCAATCTTCGTGCCCCGGATCATGAAATCAAAGCCAGCAGCACGTTCCATTTCTGCAACCCGGTGCATCGCCTCGTCTGCCTTTTTCGCTGAGAGGAATGCATCTGCGGGAACCGTGCGCGAGAGGGGCACCTCAGGAAGGAGCGGCAGGACGAGCGCAAGGTCGGCGGCGTGCCGGGGACCACGGTACACCGGGACGCCGGTTTCGTGCTCCACCTGTTCGAACGAGGCGGTACACATACCGGAGACGAGCGCGAGATCGTATTTCTTCTTTTTCATGAGCGCGCGAAGGGTGTGCGGTGTGAGAAACGATGCAATGGCACCGGTCACCACCACGTCTGCATCGAACCCTGCAGCTGCGGTCTTTACGATTTCTGCGGTTGCGGCACCGGTGGGGAGGAGGATGCGCATAAGGTTCCTTAATACAGGGAGAGATAAAAACACTATGATTAGATGCTGACATGCGATCTTCACGTGCACACCAATTTTTCCAAGGATGGTGAGAGCAGCGTTGAAGAGATCCTGAAGCGTGCGGAGGAAGTCGGGCTCGATGCGATCGCTATCACCGACCATGACACGGTTGACGGTGTAAAAAGGGCGCTCGCGTGCAGGACGTCAGTCCTTGTCATCCCGGGTATCGAAGTCTCGACAAAACAGGGACACCTTCTCGTACTGGGTGTTACCGAAGTGATCCCGGCAGGTCTTGATGTGAACACGACTGCAGAGATTGCCCGGCGCATGGGGGGTTTGCTCATCCTCCCGCACCCGTACCACCGCTGGCGCCATGGCGTTGCGCTTCGGCGAAAGGCGGGTATGGGAATTGTCGATGCAGTTGAAGCCTTCAACAGCCGGTATATTGTCGGGTCTGCAAACCGCAAAGCGGCGAAGATCGCACGACGGATGGGCAAGCCCTGTGTCGGCGGGAGCGACGCCCACAATGCAAAGTTCGTCGGTTTTGGGAGGACGTTTGTAGATGCCGAACCGAATGTTGCATCCATCCTCCAGGCAATCCGCGACGGTAAGGTGAGGAGCAACGGGAAAAAGACGCCACTGCGGACGTACACCCGCCAGTCATTGTCCAATACATGGAGAAAGATCAAACGGATCACGCGGCATGCGCACCTCAGGTGAGGCTGGCATTCCGGGTTTCCTATCTCGGCAGCAGGTTTTATGGCTCCCAGATGCAGGAAGCACGCCGCACCGTGGAAGGCGAGTTCGTCGCTGCCTGCGAGCGGCTGAAACTGTTTTGTGACTGGCGTGCGGCGGGATTCCTTTCTGCCGGAAGGACAGATCGCGGGGTGCATGCACAGGGGCAGGTCATTGCCTTCTCAACTGAGTTTCCGGATCGTGCGATAAAAGCGCTCAACATCCAGCTCCCCCCCGATATCTGGTGTTCTGCGTATTCTGAAGTATTACCGGCATTTCATCCCCGGTATGATGCCCGTTCACGCACGTACCGCTATTATTTTTCCGGCACTTCTGATCGCCGGAAAATGGATGCTGCCGCACAACATTTCATCGGGAGCCACAATTTCACGAACTTTGCCCGGGTCGGGAACAAAAATCCGTATCGAAACGTCCTTTCCGTCAGCGTGGGAGAAGACGCCGGGTTTACGTATCTCGAAGTAACCGCGGAAAGTTTTCTCTGGCACCAGGTGCGGTGCATGGCAGCTGCTATACAACGGGTGGGCGTAGGGGAACAGGATGAGAAATGGATCGCGGAACTTCTCGAACAGGAGATCGACAGACCGATCCAGCCGGCTCCTGCGGAAGGGCTCATCCTCTGGGACACCGATTGCGGGATTGCGTGGACGCGTATGCCGGTCGATGAACGGAGCGGTACGTACCTCCAGCAGCTCCAGCGGCACCATGCCCTGATGGAGTGGGTGTGCCATACGCTCGAAGAGGAAAACCAGAAATAAAAAAAAGCGTCGGGATCTGGTTCAAAACTCCCGTGCACACCCGCTCTCAACCGCTGCAGTGCGGACGGCGGCGGCGACTGTTTTAACCACATCCCGGTTGAGCACCCGGGGAAGGATCCGGTCTTTTCTCGGTCGTTTGACGTAGTTTGCGAGCGCATGGGCTGCGGCGACCTTCATCTCATCCGAGATCCGGGTGGCGCAGACATCGAGCGCCCCGCGGAAGATGCCGGGGAACGCGAGCGCGTAATTAATCTGGTTGGGGTACTCGCTGCGCCCCGTGCCAACAACTGCTGCGCCAGCGAGAAGAGCGTCGGCGGGATAAATTTCAGGGAGCGGATACGCCATCGCAAAGATGATCGGGTCGGTGTTCATCGACCGGACCATGCTCTGCGTGATAATGCCCGGTACCGACACCCCGATGCAGACATCCGCGCCTTCCATCGCATCCGCAAGTGTCCCTGAACGCTTGCGCTTGTTCGTCCCTTCCCCGATGATGAACTTATACTTGTTTGCGTACAGCCCGTCGCGGTCCCGGTGGATGATCCCTTTTGTATCGCAGACGATGATATCGTTCACGCTGCTGCACAGGTCCGGGTCATAGCCGATGCACTTGAGGATCCGGGTGATCGCAAACCCTGCAGCGCCTGCACCGCAGATGACGATGTTCAGGTCCTCGAACCGTTTCTTTGTTACCTTGCAGGCATTTAAGAGCGCAGCGAGCACGACGACTGCGGTGCCGTGCTGGTCATCGTGCATGACCGGGATCCCGATCCCCTGCAGCGCCTCTTCGAGCTCGAAACATTTAGGTGCCGCGATATCCTCGAGCGCGATCCCGCCAAAGACCGGGGCGATGTTTTTGACCTCATCGACAAACTCCGTGTGGTAATTCTCAAAACAGATCGGAAACGCGTCGATGTCTGCCAGTTTTTTGAAGAGCAGCGCCTTGCCCTCCATGACCGGGATCGCTGCATACCCCCCGATGTTCCCAAGGGAGAGCACCCGCGAACCGTCCGTCACGATTGCGATCGTGTTTGCCTTGAGCGTGTACTTGTAGGCGAGGTTTTTATCCCGGGCAATCTCCTTGCAGACCGCCCCCACACCCGGGGTATAGGCAAGGGAGAGATCCCGCCGGTTTGCGAGCGGGACTTTTGAATGCACCTCGATCTTCCCGTGATACTTCTCGTGGAACGCGAGGGATTCCGCGTAGATGTCTTTTTTCTTCTTTGGGGTCTGCCGTGTGGTCATGGTTTCCCGCACCTTCTATTTTAATAAAGGAAACGGGGCAGCATGAATCTTTGTGCGGGGAAACGGGTGGACCGGCTTGATCGGCTCGGTCTGTGCTGTGGAGGTTGTGGCGAAGCTGTAATATCGAAAATAATAGAAGAATCACGAGTATGCTTCAAACTCAATTCGGATAGTTGAAAGGAAGATAAGATCCAAGTGAGTGAGGACAACTCATGAAAATACTCACTTGGAATATTAATCACCGCATCGGGAAAAAGAAAATTCCGCTCGAAATGGCAGATGCTTTGGCTTCATTATCCCCGGACATTATTGTTCTCACGGAATATGTTCAAGGGCCATCACACGATCGGTTTCTGAACGATCTCAAATCCAATGGATTTACAAATGGCGACTATCGGAAGACAAGGAGCGACAGAACCGAATTTTCATTGCATCACGGTTGGCAATGAATGAGGGACGCATAAAAGGACCTACCGATATTATCGAAGCAGTTCCATGCAATATACTCCATGTAACAATTCCGCAGATTGGTCTAAACGTTATTGGTCTTCGCATGCCCTTGCCCATGGATGCGGCACAAAAGAAATCGTGGTGGGATTGGGTGACCGAAGTTGCAGAGAAATACCAGAATCAGCGTTTCGTATTCCTTGGGGATTTCAACACTGATGTATCCACGAAGGGACCCAATGGATGGAGACGAGTTACAAAACTCATGGAGCACAGCTGGCAACATGCGATGCCCAAGGATGGTGCAAGCTGGTGGATGCGCAGAGATGGGACGATATTTGCGAATAAGCTTGACCATGCATTTTTCAGCAAACATTTCATGGTGCGAAAGTCTAAATATATTACAGAATCTGGCGAATACATTTTTGTTAAGAAACCTGGTGAATTGAAGCCAAAAGCGATGTCCGATCACGCAGTCCTGCTTGTCGAGTTTGAGGTCAAACCACAGTGAATCCAGATGCGACAAAAAGAATTATTTTTCGTTTAATCAGCGACCGGCAACCCATCCATATAACAATAAGACTGCGGCGGCACGAACCCCGGCATCGTTTCAAACGGATTTATCGGCTCGTTAAATTCTTGTAAATTTTGTATCTCGATCGCAAATGCCCGTGATTTTCCCGCGAAGTACGAGAAATATTCGCGGTCGTTGATACCGGCATATTCTTTTACGTTGTCCCATAGATTAGCCGGATGATCTTCGAGAATTTTCCCGATCTCAAACCTCGCTACGATCTTTTTCACCGGCAATGATGAATAGATAAAGATATGACCGATATCCCGGTTTTTGAAGATAGTCTTCCGGAATTCG
>CAXXQB010000012.1:0-29678 GCA_963676405.2 uncultured Methanoregula sp. | reverse complement strand
GTTTCCGGAGAGACACTTGCGCTGATAAACGGTTTCTTGATGCCAATGGAAACCGTGCCGTAGGAACATTTCTCCAAGTTAGAGGACTGTGTGTCGGACGGCTGGCTTGTCGCCCAGATGGTATATGTTCCAGCGTCAAGGGCAAGGTTTGAGGTTCCCCACTTCCAGCTCCAGGTATTATCGCTCATAACAGATGCCTGCTGGAATGTACTTGGGTCGTTGTTGGTTACTGGATTATCACGCGGATTTGTACTCTGGATCTGTGAACCATACTGTTTCAGATTCGGCCCGGTGATGAACAGATAAGTGGTCTGGGTTTCTGTGTTTGTACCGGAGAACTTGACCTCTTCACCGAGATAGTAGCTCTGGTCGCCGGCAGCGACAATCGTCACTGCACCCTTCGCAACAGTTACATCGACTTCATCGGACTTGTAGTTGGAACCGGTACCGGTACTGGTGCCGAAGTTCTGCTCAACACGGATCGTGTATTTCTGGGCTTTTGTCCAGTTGGTGGTCATCCACTCAACAGTTCTCGTACCCGCGTCATTCATCGTGACGTTTGCATAGAGATACGTACCGTTGCCTAATTTGTCCGACGTGGATCCAGCGGTGTTTCCGGTACCATGAGCAACATTGGCCCAGATAGTCCCGGTTGTATCGGTTGAGTTATAGGCAGTGGCACCGCTGTTCTGGTATTGGTAACCGCCTGCGTTCGGCCAATATGCATTTCCTGCTGACGTGTTATATGTGTATAAGACCGGGGTGGATGTAGTAACGGTGTATGCATCCAGATAAACACCATACTGGTTCAGTGCGATCATCGGCGGTTGGTTGTCCCAAGTACCGTCCATCGTGCTGGTACCCTTAGCCCACATGTGATATGTCATGCCGGGTTTACCGGTAATGGTAACCGAGAACGGTTTGCTGCGGATGACGGTGTCCTTGTTTACCGTGATCTTCACCGTGTTGGAAACGAGGGTTACGGTCTGCAACGCAGATACCGTCTTTCCAGTATACATTGCACCGCCGAGCTGATATTGGTCCATCATACCATTCAGGTATGACTCTACATAAACGTTGTATGTACCGGCTGGATATGCAGGTTGACCTGTTGCATCATTAACATCGGTCGACCAGTTCCCGGAAGTAGCTAAGCCAGTATTACCGACCCAGTACCATGATGGTGCATTAACGATCTGGTTTTGGATTGATACAGCAGTGCCAGTTGAATCAAACAAAGAGGTAAGGACGTTGCCCTGATCGGTTTTTACCCGGATCATTGCCCATTGGCCACCAAATTGATACCCAGTTGCTGTTGACCGTGTGGTATCCGAATACCGAAGAGTCGGCTGGTTGATCGCATTGTCCATGTTGGTGCCGATCTTGAACCCAAGCAGGTCACCCGCGATAACAGACTTACCGCTCACAGATGTTCCATTCTGAGCTGTATTCTGTGAATAATCCCAGACATCCACAGAGAGCTGCGGGTCTTTGACGAGTATGAACGCTTTGGATGTGTTAGCTACTCCAGTAGTAGCGTTCATAGCGTACCAATTTCCAGTCCAAGCACCGAAGGCAGAGTATGAAATCGTGTTACTGGCTACGCTGGTTAACGGATACGTTGCGCTCGGCGCTGTGGTAGTAATGGTTGCTGCTGATGCCCACCAGCCAATTTGGCTGGGATTATCAAATGCAAAGTAATTCTTAGCATCAGTTACGTTTAATCCCGTTTCTCCAATATATACCGATGCACCCGCATTGATGCTCGTGTTTACAATGTAAAACGACGTTGCCGTTACCGGCAGAATCGCTACAAGAACGAACATCGCGAGTGCAATAAGTGCAATATTTAATCGATTAGTCATTCATTTTCCCCCCTCACAAAAAAATTCAACACAGCCTCACTCCTGTTCTTTCCCCAACAGTTTTCCCACCAGATTGAGAACACAGGCAACCCCGGGAAATACCGGAATAGCAAGGATCGTTCTTTGCCCATATGAGGGCACACAACACAAATACCACGGCGATGATCCAATTGATGGCACTCTGCCAGATTGAGATTAATGCGTCCGGAATAAGCACAGTTTCACCACAAATAATTATTACAATTGTACAATTTCGTAACACTTTATAGTTATAAAATGTTTTCATTTTATGATTTGATTTGACGATTGTTTTAAGAAATAGTAAAAAAGTGAAACAATAGGAAGGTTTTTCCGGTTACTTGTTTGGGTTTAGCATGAAAATGTTTCACCTTTTTTCCCGCTGACAAAACCCGTACCTCCTTATGCCGGGCGATTCAGAACCATCCGTTCGTTGGTGATTACATACTTGACAAATGCATTTGGATCAGTAAAAGATCCTGCGTTGACAGGTGTTTCCTGCAGCGGATCAGAACGGAACATTCTTATGACGTTATCCCTGCCCAACGAATAGGAATATTTCACTTCAAGCATATTTTCATGACCATGGATGCCGGGATGGCGGGAATGGTTGTATGCCATCGCTACAGCCCAATGGCTATTCTGCATATCGACATACACAGTGCTGACTAGTATCTGGTTGTTGTGCCGGATCACCACTTCATTTTCAAATTTCTCAACCACCAGTTTAGTTGTTGGTTCAGGCTCAAATCCATAATATTTTGACATTTTTTACCTCCATTTTCTTTTTTTGCTTCACTTCAGTTTCATATCTTAATCCATTCAATGCGAATGCAGTGGCAGACCCTCATGGCTGTGCTCTGCGATGTGGTGAAAATCCGGTCCCGATGCAGACACCGGATCTACATGAATTACAGCATCGGAAAGATACCGGAGATGGTGAAGGAGTTCGTGCCGGAACTCTTTCGCAATCCCGTGGCCTTTTTCCACGGAAAGCGATGAATCAACGGTGATATTAACTTCCGCATGGAGCCGGTGACCCAGCCACCGAACCTTGACATCCGTAATCTCCATCACTCCATCAACATGATCGGCGGTATGGCGGATCTCATCAGTAATCTCCGGGTCAACACCGTCAAGAAGCCGGGTGAAAATGGTTTTTCCCGACTCCCAGACGATCCAGAATATCGCAATCGTGATGATGAGCCCGATCACCGGGTCAGCAAGCGGGAATCCAAGATAAACACCGATCGCACCGATAAGAACTGCAAGACTCGTGAGTCCGTCTGTCCGTGCGTGCTGTCCGTCAGCAACTAAAGCAGCGCTGCCGATTTCTTTTCCCACACGGATACGGAGCTGTGCCACTGCCTCGTTGCCGATGAACCCGACAATCGCAGCTGCTGCCACCGCCCAAAGAAACGTTACCTGCTGCGGGTGAAGGAGCCGGTCTATAGAAACGTACCCGGCTACAACAGCCGAGATCAGGATCATCAAAACCACGAACACGCCCGCCAGATCTTCGACCCGGCCATATCCATAGGTGAAGCGTTTTGTTGGCTTCCACCGGGCTAGCATGAACGCGAACAGGAGCGGGATCGCGGTGAGTGCATCGCCGAAATTGTGGATGGTATCGGCGAGCAGTGCGATACTATCGGAATAATAAACGATGATTACCTGGAATAGTGCCGTTATGAACAACCCGGCAAACGACCACTTGACCGCCCAGATGCCCCGTTCGGTGGTGAGGATTGAAGGATCTACAATGCCATGCGTGTGGGCATGATCATGGTCGTCATCTTCATGGTGTTCATGACTTTCAGTCTGAAGGATCATTCTTTTTGACTTCCTCAATCGTAACCCCCGTTTCGGGGGACTGGTTAATAGTGTTCAAGGGGACGACGCTGATGATGTTACCACTTTCCCGGCAGTACGCCTCCACTCGGACAGCGACCCGGTCAGCCATACTGCTGGTGGTCAGGATCAAGGAGTCCTGCCCCCGCAGCGCCCGGAGGATGCACTTGTCGATAACACCGTAGGTGAACTCAAGCGCAATCTGCTCCTGTGCGGCGCACTGCTTTGCCCGAGTCCCCATCGCTCCGACCGCAAGAACCGGGCGTGCTTTCACCCATGCGGGGAGCGAGGACGTCTCCCCTTCGTCCACGTTGTAAACCGTGATGGTGCCCGGTGCGGGGTGGGCATAGGGTTTGATGAGGTGGTTCTCGATGATATGGACCATATCGAGGACGCTCCGGGGCTTCCGTTCGGGGATGGTAAACCCGCGCTTCCCGAGTTCCGCCGAGAGTTCAAGCAGGGTCGGGACCGAAAGGTGCGCCATGCGGACGTACTTCGTGTTGCCGAACGCCACATCTGGCACGTCCTCCCGGATGATCTGGCCGTCAGTCAAGAGGATGGCCCGTTCAGCCCACGGATAAGCCAGTTCCACATCGTGAGTGGAGATGACGATAGTCTTACCTTCATGATTCAGTTCATCGAGCAGTTCCATGAGATCTTCCGAACCGGAAGGATCAAGGCCGCTTGTCGGTTCGTCGAATACCAGCACGTCCGGGTACATCGCCAGCACACCTGCAATGGCAACCCGTTTCTTCTCCCCTCCTGAGAGATGGTGGGGCGGGCGTCGTTCGAACCCTTCGAGACCGACATGCCGGAGTGCAAGAGCAACTGCCTGCCGGATGGCCTGTTCGTCGAATCCCAGATTCGCCGGACCAAAAGCAACGTCTTGGTACACGGTCGGGGCAATGATCTGGCGGTCTGCGTTCTGTAGCACGTACCCTACCCGTTTCCTGAGCTGGCGAAGGGACTGGGTATCGTAGCGGATCGGTTCGTTGTCAAAGAGAATCATACCCGAGTCCGGGCGGATCATGCCGTTGAACATCTGTAACAGCGTGGACTTACCGGCACCATTGGGGCCCACAAGCGCGATCTTCTCACCCCGACGCATATGGAAACTAATTCCTCTGATCGCCTCCAGGCTCCCCGGGTACCGGTACCTTACATCCCGTGCTTCGAGTATGATCTTCATGAAATTACTCCGGTATTTGTTGTCATTACGAGCAGGATCCCGCTCAACCCGGCAAGATACACAATTACAGGGACGAGTGAACGCATCTGCATGGGTTCAGCAATGTCCAGCGAAGGAAATACTCCGTTATAACATCGGCAGTCCATCGCACGGATGAGATCCTCTCCCGCAATCCAGCTGGATATGAAGAGCATCCCGCAGAGCATGGAGAAGGATCGGATAGCCTCCCGTACCCGGCTGTAGCCAAGGCGCATCACCTGCGCCTGCCAGATCTCGACAGCCTGTGCGTAGATGATGAAAATGTACCGGTAGATGATCATCATCAGATCGATGAGTTCGATGGGAATCCCGATACGCTTCATGCCATTGAAAAGATCCGTCATGGGGGTTGTCAGTACGATGAAGAACAGCGATATCGAACAGCCGAACACCCGGCACAACACCAGCGAACTCGTACTGATTGAGCCTGTTGTGATGGTAAGATTGATCCACGGTACCGGATTGAACTGCCAGATCACATCTCCTCCGCCAAGCATGAAAAGAAGAACCACGACGCTCATGATGGCAAAAATGGCCGGGCCCAGCAGGAGTTCTCCATACAGGAGGGGAGAAATCCGCCCCGGGATGATAAGGACAAGGCTGAGTATGATACCCGAGATCAACGGCACAACCGGGGATGGGGATATGAGACAGAGGATGAGTGATCCCAGCGCAAGAAGAAGTTTTGTTCCGGGATGGATATGCCGGAACGCACTCTGTTGTGCTACGAAATCCAGATTTGTCTCAAGCATGGATTATCAGGTGACAGTTGTTTGGGGAGTCTGCTTTTTCTGACCGAGCCAGTATCCAAAGACAAGCCCAAGAACGATGCCCCCAAATGCAGCCTGAAGAGCAAAGAGGGTGGCTTCGATCTCACCGCTCGGGGGTTCATATTGGGGTATGAGTGGTTGGAATGAATCTACCGGATGGCCGGTCAGCTCGGATACCTTCTGTGAACCCACATCATCTGAACCGCTGAACTCGTGAGTTCCCCCGGTGCTTACAACAAGGAAGACAATAACAAATGCGAGCACTGCCACTGCTGTGATTATTTCGAGTTTCCTGTTTTGGATCATGATTTTACCTCTGCTGAGGAAATTTCTCCTTCCTGTTTGCGCGCCCGTAAAATCTGTTCTTTCGAGAAAACGTTCAGTTTAATAAGGATTTCAGGCTTCAGCGCGACAACGTACTTGAAGACGAGCGCCAGCACGCACCCTTCTACAATCGCAAGAGGTATCTGGGTCACGGTAAAGATGGCGAAGAATGCTGTGAACGAGGCAAGGATCCCGCCGGTCTGTGCCGGGTATGCAATAGCGAGTTCAAAGGATGTGATAATGTACGTGACCAAATCGGCGACCGCACTGACAATAAATACCGTGACATAAATATTGACCGTCGTGTTCTTGAGGAGACGGTACACTGCATACCCGACAAGTGGACCGCCAATCGCCATCGAGACCATGTTGGCGCCAAGCGTTGACAAACCACCGTGAGCAAGCAGGAGCGCTTGGAAGAGCAGGACAATTCCTCCGATGACCGATGTGATGAACGCCCCAAAACAGATCGTTGAGAGTCCGGTTCCTGTCGGGTGAGAACAGCTACCGGTTACCGAGGGAAGTTTGAGAGCAGACAATATGAAGATGAATGCCCCGCAGACCCCAAGCAGCGGCAGGTATTCCCGATCTTTTCTCATCATCGATCGCAGTTCAATTATCCCCATGACAAGGAAAGGTATGGCGACAATCCACCACACGAGACACCATTGCCAGGGTAAAAATCCTTCCATAATATGCATAATATTTCAGAACAAGTGTATCTGTTTTAACTAAATAAAATTTGCTTTGTTTTCGTGCACGATGAAACTATCAGAAATTCTTGTTGAAAAATACAGAAAATGAGGGATGATATTGTCTCGATCTATCCGGATTATATTCCCCCTCCTGTTATCATTCCGCCAACCTGCTGAGTTGCGGCAGGCACGGGATTTGAGGCTCCCCGCG
The DNA here is from genome assembly GCA_963676405.2 of uncultured Methanoregula sp. GTDB lineage: Archaea > Halobacteriota > Methanomicrobia > Methanomicrobiales > Methanospirillaceae > Methanoregula. The sequence continues at coordinate 22,716 of CAXXQB010000012.1, read as the reverse complement.
CATGGTTTCCACCTCAATTTACCATACTTCACTCTCGCCGGAAAACCGGTTCCACCACACGGGATAAATATACTCTGTAAAGCAGACCAGACACGCACACATTTTCCGTCGGAAACACAGTCACGCCTCATAGATGGTAGGTTCATATAGAACAACGTGAACCATTTCATTGTGCATAGGAAAAATCAAGGTCTGATTGAAACCTGATTGTTTATTTTTAGACATACCCCTGCACAGGATGGTATAGTGGATTTTTTACGCCATACAAAAAACGTTATTTATGTCCCCGGACACCGGTTAGTGCCCGCTGGGATCAGTACTGTTAGTGAGCAAAAGTCCCTCATGCAAACGGACGGGAAAAGACGCTTGCGAAGGAGCAGAGTGCCCCACCCGTCGATGAAGCAACCGATCCGCAAAGATAATCACATCACGAGAGCGAGGGCAATAGTAGTTCATTCCTCAGCCTTCAAAAAGGTTCTGCCAGTGACAAACGGGTGACCGCATGGCTGGCAACAGACAATCTATCCACGCAGGGAGCGGGAGCTCTCTTGCCATCGACACGCCGGACGGACATTACATTCTCTCGCGGGAGGAGTGCCGGCACCTGCTCTCATCGTTGCGCCGGTTGGTGCTCAGGCACGCGGACGGGACAGTCCCGGGCGATGCCGTCGCGTATCTCGCGCCGGGAACGGTGGAGAGTAACAAACCACGGGTGATCATCGAGACCGCCCGGTGCGCCTTCTCGGTTCCCGACCGTGCGTTTGTCACCGTCAGCAAAGGGAAACCTGCGGCTCCGGTAGTCCTACATTCACGAAAGGTGTGGGCATGAACGCTACACCAAGACAAACATTCACCCGGGGAAGAGCGGTCGAGTTCATGGCGTACAACCTGCTCATCTCGAAAGGGTACCACGCGGTCATGAGCGCCGGGACAGAAAGCCCGGTTGACCTCATCGCGTGGCGGCATGGCAGCAACCAGATCCTCGTCAAAACCGAACGGGCGAGGACGAAGATCCGGTCACCGACAGCAGTTGCCGCGTATTATACGGGAGATGTTGCAGCACTCCGGGCGATAGCAGTCCCGCCGTTTGCCGACCGTCACCTTTGGGTCTGGGACGTGTGGCAAGGCTGGCGGTTCTTCGAGGTGCTGACCGGGGGGATCTGCGAGGTGGCGGATGTCTGACGCGACGTATCCCCCCAGACGGTCGAATGAAGGGTGCATGATGACCGATCTCCTCAATTCTGCCCGGCTCTTGTCGCAGCCCGGGCAGGTTGTCGAAGTCCGGGCGATCACCAACGAGGGGATGGCAAGCGGGTACTTCGACTCGCCGGACACCCTTGCGGAGAAGGTCGCTGCGCTCGATTCCGTGCCGGGCGTGCAAGGGATCTATGTCACCTTAAACCCGGTTGCCCCGGCGCTCCTTGCACGCCGGGCGAACCGTATCCAGATGCGGCTCTCCCGGAAGGACACGACAACTTCTGATGGCGATATTGTAAGAAGGCACTGGTTCCCGGTCGATATCGACCCGGTACGCCCGTCCGGGGTATCGTCAACCGATGCGGAACACGCCGCTGCGATGGCGAAAGCCCGCGAGGTTGCGGAATTTCTTACCGGGAAAGGTTTTCCTGCACCCATCCTTGCAGACTCCGGGAACGGGGCGCATCTCCTCTACGCAATCGACCTCCCGAACGATGACGCGAGCCGGGACTTGGTGAAGCGCTGTCTTGACGTGCTCGCCACCCTCTGGAGCGATGCAGGGGCGACTATTGACACGGCGAACTACAACGCCGCCCGGATCTGGAAGCTGTACGGCACGGTAAGCCGGAAGGGAGACAACACGAAGGACAGACCCCACCGGCGATCCGCGATCCTTAATGCTCCGCTGGAACCTGCCATAGCCGGAAAAGACGTGCTGGAACGGCTCGCCGGTACTCTCCCGACAGAACCTGCTTCCCCTTCAAAGAATGTCCAACCGGGGAAGGTACTCAACCTCCGCCACTGGCTCGGCAGTCATGGGATCACCATACGGGACGAAAAGCCCTATGCCGGCGGGACGATTTTCCTCTTTGACCAGTGCCCGTTCTCAACCGCCCACCGGGACGGTGCGTATGCGATCCAGTTCCCGAATGGTGCGATCCATGCGGGATGTCACCACGACTCCTGCGGTAGCGGGAAACAACACTGGCAGGAGTTAAGGGAACGGTTCGAACCGGTGGCGGAGCGGAAGAACATTCCTGCCCGGAAAGAAGAGACAAACATGAATCCGCCCCGGTTCCCGCCGGGCGCTCCCCCGGCACCGTTACCGGTAGTGGAGGAACAGTCCTACCGGGACGAGGCGCTGGACCTATTGCAGCATGGAGACCCAAAACAGTTCATGCTCCGGACGTTTGCTCTCGATCACGAAGGCGATGAAAGCGTCGCGGAATGCATGATCCTGTCGCTTGCGTCCCGGTCGATAGTCAACACCAAAGGCTTGCACGTTTCCGTAACTGGCGAGAGCGGAAAAGGAAAGTCCCATGCTTTTGATATGATGCTCAAACAACTACCGGAACAGTTACAGTTATCCGGTTCGATGTCGAACAAGGCACTCTTCTACATCGACAACCTCCAGCCGGGCATGGCGATCGTTCTTGACGATACCTGCCTGACCGAAGACATGGCGACTATCCTGAAGGGAGTCACGACGAGTTTCCAGAAACCGTTCGTGCATCGGACGGTCACCAAAGACCGGAAAGGGATCATCTGCACTATCCCGGAGCGGTGCGTCTGGTGGGTAGCAAAAGTCGAAGGCTGTGGCGACGACCAAGTCTTCAACCGGATGCTGACCTGCTGGATCGATGATACTCTCGATCAAGACGATCGGGTACTCGTGCGGACACTCAAAGCCTGCGAAACGGCTCCGGAATATGGCACGAGCGAACGCAGAGAGATTCTCCTGTGCCGTGCCATGTGGGAGTTCATCGGACAGAAACGGTATTTTGTCCTTATTTCCTACGCCACCCGGATACAGTTCCAGTCCCATAAAAACCGGCGGAACCCGGAGATGCTCTTGGATCTGATCAAGGCAAACGCGATCCTCCGTTCATTACAACGCGAGCACAGGAAGGAAGGCGCCCTCAATTGCATTATTGCGACACGCGAAGATTTTGATGCTGCTGTCACTCTCTATGCACGGCTGAATGGTAGTGCTGGCGGGCAGAACACGAAACTGACCAAAAAAGAGTCTGATCTTCTGGATGCGATCATCAACATGTACCAGGACGAGTTCACCATCCCTCAGCTCCAGAAGAAGACCGGGCTCGCGAATAACGCGCTCTATAAACTGATCCACGGGTACACAACCCGGGGAATCACCCATACCGGGCTCCTTGAAAAGTGCCCGGCGATAGCCTATACAGACCGCACGGTCGTTATTGATAACGAGTTCTCGACCGGCTCTACCCGGCGCCGGACGAATGCGTACACGTTTGACTCGGAGATCTATGCACAATGGAGCGGGGATGCAGGTGTCTGGCTCAAAGAAGATGATGATCCGCATGATGCACCGGATGAAAACAATTATGCTGCATTGCTGCACGATTGCTGCAATTTTGCTGCATTTGCAGCACACAACGAAAAACCTGCTGCAAGCCCGGATTCGCAATATCTCTCTAATAATACACACTTAGATCTTAGTAATAGTGTATATTGCTGCAAAATGGAAAACACACAGCAACCTCAGGATACATCTCATGATACTCCTGCGTGTGTCTGTGAAACTGAACATGCAGCAATCAATGATCCGAAAATAGCAAAGAACACGCAAAACAACGAACCGGAGTCGGAATATTCCCGGATTAGTATGCTGCACGTGCAGAATATGAGCAGTACCGTGCAGCATAATACCAAATGTCCCGCCGGAGAATTGATGGCGGTCGGGGTGAAAATCCACGCGGTTGATTACAAGCGACTGGACATTCCGGAGTCTCATACTCCCTGCCACTGCTGCGGGAGAAAGGGTTCGTGGTACGTGGAGAAGCTGACCACCGCCCGGAAAGCCCGCCCGAAAGATGAACAAGCCGCCCGGCGATTATGCCGGAAGTGCTACGATGCGATAGTCCGGAAAGACCGGGCTGCGGCTCCTCCCCTGCCCGGGGTGATCGACCTCCTCGGCATGAAGCGCCATGCCCCGGATATCGGGAAGTGTTCGGTCTGCAACCTGAAGGCGGCAACGTACCTCAACGAGATGTCTGGGGTGAAGCTCTGCGAGGCGTGCCATTCCCGGGAAGTGCACCGGCAGTGTAGCAACCCAGAGGTGCAGGCATGAGACACATACTCCCGCCATACGGCGCACGACAGTACGATACCCGGGAGAACGAACGTCCGGATATGTGTTGTGAATGCGATTCCGATCCGGATACCTGCGGGTATGATCGGAAAGCGTGCGAGCAGGCAGCAGCGGAAGATGCCGATGAGAATGCATGTGAAGCGAGGAGGGAGGAATGGGATGACGAGGGTGTTCTCTCCGGGAGGTACTGGACATGATCAAGGCACTCCGGAACCTGTATCAATTGGTGAAGGCGGCGCTGTTCAGGACTCCTGTTGAGAGCACGGCAATTTCAGCGGAGGCAACGGGGAGCGAATCGTCCCTTCCGGTCTCGTCTGCCCCGGTCACCGGCACGACCGGAACGCTGGCAACAACACCGGCATTAATGGCGGAAATCTCTGCCGAATCCCTGCCGGCACCCGCCGGACTCGAAGACTGGTCAGTCCACCCATACGCTGATCCAACGTTTGAGAAGATCGGGCGGGTCTATCTCGATGCCGGCGATCTCATCATCCGGTCTGACCGGGATGAGCGGGTCTTCCTCCTTGTGGCGGAGGATCTTGATGCAGCACTCACGGGAGGTACCGGTACCGTTCGGTTGTTAGAATCACTTACCACCGTCGGGACGGCTCATCTCTCAACGTCCGGGCTGGCGTTGAACCTTGTCATCGATGGACAGTTGCACACCGTTCCTATGCGGTCTTTAATGAGAGTGCTGACCGGAGCGAACCGGAAAGCGCCGCTGTTTGTCCCTGCGGATGATGTGGCACCGGATTGATCCCGGCACTCGTTATTTTTGTGTGTTTTATTTTTCCTTGATACCGGTGAACCGGTATGCTCTCTCGTGGCACAAGGTATTTTGCTGGGTAACACTATGGTAGTGTCTGAAGTAGCAGGATGCATAAAGAAGAGCTGATCAAACTTCACCAGATGCTCTCTGATGTAAAGGATTATCTAGAGATATTAAATCCCAAACTTGAATTTTCCCAATATACTGCCTTAAAGATAACACCCTCCAATCGCTACAATAGTAAGACAGAGCATAAATATGCGATTTTTGTATTGGGAATGGAGATTGCCGAGGCAATAAAAAATGCAGATACTATGTCTTCCAAAGGGATGTCATCACGGATGAAGGAACTTGCTGATAAATCCCTGGAAGAAATAGATCGCCGATACTAAACCAGAATTGTCTATTCCTCAATTTTTATGATCTGCACCCATAAACCGGTACATCCCCTTCGGTACGGTAATCTCGAACCGGGCGCCTTTGCCAGGAATGCCATTCTCGGTGATCGTGATTCCCGTTATTGCCAGTATTTCGCGGGAGAGGAACAGACCAAGCCCGGTGTTCTTCCCAAAACCCCGGGTAAAAAGTTTCTTTTTGTCCTCTGCGGAAATCCCCATACCATCATCCTCGCAGAGGATCGTGAGGCACGTTTCGGTCTCTTGTGAAGAGAACCGGATCGTCTTCATCTGGTCACCTCCGTAGCGGAGTGCGTTGTCGATCAGGTTGTAAAATACCTTCTCAAAGAGCCGGTCTGCGAAGACCTCCGGATTTTTGGGATCAACTTCGACATGAACATCCCGCATCGGCAGCTTGGAGAGCGCCTTGTTGATGCTGGCGTTCACGTTCTGCCATTCGGGTGCTGCGATACCCAGATTCTGGTAATCGCGGGTAAACGTGATCTGGCTCTCAATGGTATTCGCTGCCTTCTCCTCTTTTTGTATGTACTCGATGAGGGTTTTTGGATTGTCGATCTCGTCGTGAGAGAGTTCGAGGTACCCTTTGAGTGCCATCAACTGGTTGAGGATGTCGTGCCGGGTGACGGAAGAGAGCAGGTTCAACTGCTTGTTTGCCTGCTTCAGGGCTTCTTCCGATAGTTTTCGTTCGGTGATATCAAGGAACGTTCCGATTAAACCACCGACAGATCCATCATTGTTGAAGAACGGAGCCTTGTAGAAGATCACGTCATGACGGGAACCATCCGCGAACCTGATCTGTGTCTCGTACCTCTGGGGAACCGGATTATCAAAAACCTGCTGGTCAGCCTCCTGATACCTGTCAGCGAGATCCTTTGGGGAGATATCATATGCTGTTTTGCCAATCAGTTCACTGCGGGGAACGCCGATATACTCTTCAAACGGCGGGTTGCACCCGAGATATTTCCCATTCGTATCCTTATAGAACAACGGGACCGGAAGAGTATCGATAAGGGTTGCAAGGAACCGGGAATTTTCCTCGACCTGCTGCTCCGCCCGTTTTCGTTCGGTGATATCCCGCACAAAGACGATAAACTGCCGTTTTTGAGCTTGGAGAACCACGCTAATTTCAACATCAATTGCCCCACCCCCCTTTGTCCGGTGCCGGGTCTCAAACCGGTCTGAACCGGTTGCGAGAATTTTCTGCATGTGCGCGAACGCAATGTCCCTGCTTTCTTCCGCATCCTGGTCAGAGATTGATCTCCCCAGCAATTCCTCACGGGAAAATCCGGTCATCCGGCAGTAATTGTCATTTACTTCGATCAATTTACCGGTGGCATCGACAAGATTATAGCCGTCTTGGGTTGTCCTGAGGAGGGTGGAGTACCATTCCGCATACTCCCGTGATACCTGCGCAACCTTTTCGCGATCGGAGATGTCAACGCCGATTGCGATATAATTGCGAATGTTACCTTCACCTTCGGGTAAACCGCGTGTATTCCAGACGATGGTCTTTTTCGTCCCGTTTTTGCTGACAATTGTTGTCTGGAGGTTCTCCAGGTAATTGTCCTTTTTTATGATCTTGGTGATTTTTCCGGTAATTTCCTTGCGGTAATTTTTCTCCGGGTATAAGTGTTTCCATACCTCGTTCCCGCCGATCACTTCCGCAGCCGGATACCCGCTGATCTGCTCGGCTGCACGGTTCCATCCAAGGATCCTGCCGGAAGGGTCGAGCACCATCAACCAGACGTTCGCATTGTCGATGATGCTTTTTTCGTATTCATGTGCCACGCGAAAGTCTTCTTTCTTTTTTTCGAGCCGCTCTGAAAGTTCGGCAACGATCACACCGATAAGGATGAACATGCCGGTACGGAGCACCGCACCTTCGATCTCGATTATTGAAGAATACAAATAGAACGTGGCGAGGGCTAGGTAGAGAAGAGAGAGACCGATAATAACCGGGATGCCGCGCCGGCGAAAAAAATAGGCAATCAGAATAATTGGCAGGTAATAGAGGTGCATGAAAACGGTGTTGATCCCGGCGGAAAAACAGTAGACAGTGAGTGCAACAGTAACTATGGTCACACCCGCTATAAGGGGAAACACAAAAGATGGGGGTATTAGTTCTTCAGACGCAGATCGCATAACGTATCGTTGTATCGATAATTAACCGATTAGATGATGTATGTTATGGTTCTTAGGGGCAGCATGCTTCGGATTTTTGTTGTTTGGTAAAAAACTCGCAAAATATTGAGAGACTAAACAATTAACACTCAAATTACATTTTTATAGCCAATGAAACGCCCGAAGCCAGAAAAACAGTGGGATTTTTGTAGGGTTCTGCCCGATGCGCACATCATGAGTGTTTTAAAATTTTTTTACTTTATCTCTCGGGTTATTGAGTCCCGGTGAACCGGTACGCCCCTTTCGGCACGGTGATCTCAAACCGGGCGCCCTTCCCCGGAACACCATTTTCGATAATGGTCATACCAGATATGGTTAGAAATTCGCTTACAAAGAATAACCCGAATTTGCCATCCCCTACTACCCGGTCAAAAATTCGGATTTTTTCATCAAAAGGTATCCCGATACCGTCATCTTCACAAATAACTATGACACCGGTTAATGTTTCCTGACAGTAAAAAGAAATATGGGTGAGTGTCTTCCCATGTTTTACCGCATTGTCAATCAGGTTGTAAAATACCCGGTTAATCAGGGGATCGGAATATATCTCAAGCCCGTTGAGATCAATATTCAACGATTCATTCGGTTTCCCGGATATGAGCGAAGCCTGCATCCGGATAGTTGGTTCGAGCGGAATCCACCTGAGTTGATCGAGTCCCATCTGCTGGTAATCCTTAGTGATATTGATGAGATGATGAATTGACTCCAGAATGTAATCTTCTTTATTGATAAACGCGATCCGGTCGTTTTCACTTACCGTCTGTCTACTCAGTTCAACATATCCTCTCAATGCCGTAACTTTGTTCTGGATGTCCTGGTACGTCACATCGATCATCAGGGCAAGTTTACGGTTCGAGAGATTGATCCGCTCCTGTGCCTGTTTACGTTCGGTGATATCTTCGGAAATTCCCAGTAAATATTTTGATTTCCCCTTTTCATCGGGAATAGGGATTTTCTTGGTATGGAGAATTCGCTCTCCCTTATGCCGGGTATTTATTCTCTCCTCAGGGATATCCTTCACTCGATTCGTCTCAAGAACTTCCCGGTCATTCCCGACGAAAAAATCAGCCTGATCTTTTGGAAACAAATCATAATCATTCTTTCCCTGCAATTCCTCTCGTGAATACCCCAGCAGATCTTCACCCGCTTTATTGAACCGAACAAACCGGAGATCGTCCGTCTCCTTTATAAAGATCATGTCAGGAATATGTTCAACAATATTATCGAGGAATTGATTGCTTTCCCGGAGAACTGATTCTGCCCGTTTGCGCTCGGTAATATTCTTCCAGTCCCTGAGTGCACGGTCAGCAATGCGGGGCAGGTTCCGGAACGTGGATTCGGATTTGATAAGATAATCAACCGCCCCGGATTTCAGCATCTCCACGGCAATCTCTTCGGTTCCGTGGCTCGTCATGATGACAACGGGGAGGGTAACCTCTCCCCCTTTTCGTGGAAGAATATCGATACCTTTCCCATCAGGAAGAAGCCAGTCAGCAACAATCAAATCGGGAGGATCCTGTTGTAAGACAATTCTCGCTTCTTCCAGAGTTTGTGCAAATGTTAACCGGTAGGTGCCTGATGAACGATGAAAACCTTTCCGGATTAATCCTACATGTGCTTCTTCATCCTCAAGTACGAGAATATGAAAGGGAAGGGTTTTGGTGACTGACTGAAGGGGGACAGTCATAACGTTTCCATCGACGGATCATCAATCTTAATGCGGTTTGGTGTTCCAGCCAAGCCAGTAGAATCCGAGGTCATACATCAATTTTGTAAACATGTTGAAATCGAGAGGTTTCACAATGTAACTGTTAGCATGGTAATCATATGAGCGGGCGATGTCGGATTCTGCATCAGAACTCGTGAGGATGACCACCGGAATCCTCTTTAACTCCGGGGATTCCTTGATGAATTTGAGCACTTCGAGCCCGTCAACACGGGGGAGACGGAGATCAAGGAGGATAAGGTTCGGGCGGGGGCTCTTTTTTACATCTGCGAAATCTCCCTCGTGGAGAAGGAAGTCCAGCGCCTCCTGCCCATCGAGAACATGGTAGATCTTGTTTGCCACCCGCTGGGCATGCATGTTCCGTATGACCAGTTCAGCATGCGCTACATTGTCTTCGATCAGCAGGATGCATAGCGGTTCACCATTCATCTTTACTATGATAATCTCCTTTATGATTCATTTTTGTTATATAATTATGTAAATCCAGAATATTAACCCCCACCGGGGAGGGTGAAGCAGAATGTGGTACCTTTCCCTTTTCCTTCTGACTCTACCCAGATCCTGCCGCCGTGCACTTCAATGATCCGTTTGACAATCGTAAGCCCGGCACCTGATCCCTCCGTATTAGCATTCAGTTTTTCAAACAGCCCGAAGATCTTTTCATGATACTTTTTCTCTATTCCGATACCATTGTCTTTTACATAGAAAACCCGCTCGTTCCCATCCTTCCGAACACCGATTTCAATTTTCGGGTGTGGCTGGTCGCCCATGAATTTGATCGCATTCTCGATCAGGTTCATGACAACTTCTCGGACCCGGATATGGTCAACAGTTACAATGGGCATTTGCGGATTGATACTGACAGTTACCCCTTTCTCTCGGATGGCGCCAGCCAGAAGTTCCGCTGCCTCCATTGAGATTGTGGTAAAGGGAACTTCTGTAGGAGGATTTGCGATCCTGCCGATCCGGGAAAGGGAAAGCAGATCACGGAGGAGAACCTCCATTTTGTCAGTGGCTGACTTGATGAGTTCAATATCCCTTTTCAGGCTTTTTGCATCCTGTTTCAGGGCGTCCTCTTCAAGAAATCCTAAATATCCTCGTATCGTGATGAGCGGACTCTTGAGATCATGGGACACCGTATAGGTGAACCGTTCGAGCTCGGCGTTCTTCTGTTCGAGCTCGGCGATGAGATGTTCGCGGTGCTTCTCTGCCAGCTTGCGGTCGGTGATGTCATGAATCACCCCGTCAATAAACTGCGGAGCCAGATCCCGCCCAAGGACAACCTTCCCACGTTCGACAAAGTAACGCCAGTTGCCATCTTTATGCCGGAACCGGTAATCAACGGTGAAAAATGCACTTTTTGCAACCGCTTTCTCAACCGTCGCAAGCACAACCGGGAGGTCCTCTTGATGAATGAATGGCTCGATGGAACAAATGGTTCCTTTCCTCAATTCTTCGGAAGTATAGCCAGATAATGCTTCCAGTTGATCGTTAAAAAATACCATCCGGTTGTTTTCACGCAGGTAGATGCGGTACACAATACCCGGTAAATTGGAGGCGAGTATCCGGTAGGATTCCTCGCTCTCACGGAGAGATGCCTCGGCCCGTTTTCTTTCGGTGATATCCTGTCCCTGAGCGATGGTCGAGACGATTGTACCGCTTGGATTAACGATGTTTGCAGAGTTCCAGAGCACGATCCGGGTCTCACCGGACACATGGAGTATGGGGATCTCGACAACCTCCCACCGCTCTCCGGCGAGGGTCTCTTTTATCCGATCAAGAGATGCGTTTTTGCTCTCTTCCGGAAAGAGGATCTCCAGATGCTGACCGAGTACTTCACGCTCGGTTCTGCCGGTCAATCGCTCGAATGCATGGTTGAACCGGGTGATCCGGAACTGTGGATCCCAGACAATGATCGGGGCGTTTGCGTAGTCCTGAAGGTTACGGAGGTACTCGTTTGTTTCCCGGAGAGCTGCCTCAGCCTGTTTTCTTTCAGTGATATCCTGTCCCTGAGCGATGGTCGAGACGATTGTACCGCTTGGATTAACGATGTTTGCAGAGTTCCAGAGCACGATCCGGGTCTCACCGGACACATGGAGTATGGGGATCTCGACAACCTCCCACCGCTCTCCGGCGAGGGTCTCTTTTATCCGATCAAGAGATGCGTTTTTGCTCTCTTCCGGAAAGAGGATCTCCAGATGCTGACCGAGAACCTCACGCTCGGTTCTGCCGGTCAAACGCTCGAATGCATGGTTGAACTGGGTGATCCGGAACTGTGGATCCCAGACAATGATCGGGGCGTTTGCGTAGTCCTGAAGGTTACGGAGGTACTCATTTGTTTCACGGAGAGATGCCTCAGCCCGTTTTCTTTCGGTGATGTCCATGATGGTGGTCATCAGGTAGAGTGGCTTTCCGTCCGCGTCCCGCATGAGCGATGTACCCACGTCGCCCCAGACGATTGTCCCGTTCTTGTGGATATACCGTTTCTCCACCCGGTATCTGGTCTTCTCTCCGGCAAGGAGATACCGCACGCACTCATTGCTCTCGGGTATATCATCTGGGTAGGTGATGTCTGCCCAGTTCATCTGCTGGAGTTCTTCCCGGGTATAACCGAGCATGTCGGCAAATGCCCTGTTGATCTGGAGCAGCTTCCCGTCCGGCACATAGGTGAACGATTTGCCTGCCACGGACTGGTCGAAGATCTCGCGGAAGCGCTCCTCGCTCTCCTTCGATGCCTCCGTCTGTTCCTTCATGGCGCGGAAGATCAGGTCAAATGGACGCGAGATACTGACCACAATGATGGCACGGTACAGGAAGTATACCGAAACCAGTTTGGCGAGGTGCCCGATCGTGTTCATGAACCCGTACACGCTGATGTATGAAGTGAACGCGAGTTCGCCGATGATGAGAAAGACCATCGACGCGACGAGGTATTTCCAGACCTCCGGGTCGAATACCCTTCGCTTGTGTACGAGAAGGACGATGGTCAAGAGCATGACGAGTGATATTACGTACTCGCTTCCGATCTTGAACCCGGTGAGCCCGACGCCTTCGACATAGCAGGGCGGGAAGTTGTGCCAGCCAAAGATGCTTGCCATGATGAGCGCAAATCCGGCAGTACACACAGCAAGGATGATTTCGGTGTCGTATTTCCGGTCTTTTGTAAGCGATTTCCCCATCAGGAGCGTAGCGATGAGAAACGCAATGCTCTGGTAGTACCGGGCGGCGATCCAGATCTGGGTGGGGAGGTTCGCGTCGTTTCCGGGGAAAACGCCCATACCTTTGTACGCGAGGGTATGGACAAGGTCGATGCTCCCGATGAACAGGCACGAGATGCCGATTATTAGGAAGAATATGTCCGTGATGTTCCGCCGGGCGTTCCATACGATGACAAAGATCGCAAAGAAGATGACGATGGTGGTGACTTCGATAATGCTGTGGAAGAGCAGGTAGTTCTGGAGGCTCGTGAGGTACAGCCCGGCAAGGATAATGACAGCGACGAGACCCTGGACTATGTTGTTCAGGGAGAGGCAGTTCCGGAGGGGTTGTATAATATCCAAGAGTGCCACCGCCTAGTGGTTTGATCTGGATTATCAATTAGTATGTGATAATTATTGTGGTGGTATATACCGGTACCCTCCCTTTGGCACCGTAATCTCGAACCGGGCACTCTTCCCCGGTATGCCGTTTTCGGTGATCGTAATGCCAGTGATGGAGAGGATTTCCCGGCAGAGGAACAGTACCAGTCCGGTATGTTTGCCGAAACCTTTCGTAAACAAGCGTCTCTTGTCCTCTTCAATGATACCCATGCCGTCGTCCTCGCAAAGGAGCGCCAGCCCTGCGGGTGTCTCCTGGCAGAAGAAGGCGACACGGGCGGCGATCAGCGGGTGTTGGTCGGTCTGAAGACGCCCGGTCATGTTCACTCGTTCTCGCTGATGCTCCGGCTCGCTTCACATCACCGGGCTGCTTTTGTTTTCGGTGTACCGGGGGGATGATGACGCCCTCATCTTGTCACTCCGCTGCGGCTCCATTCCGGCGATGACGGCTGCTCGCGCACGCTCGTCACGCCATGCTTCGCATCGCGTTCCTCACTGTTGATGGAAACATGCTTTACGCTCAGTGACTCGCTCCCGCGACGCACAGGGGCTCGGACTCACCGCTGATGCGGCTCGTTACCTTCGCACCCTGTTGCGGCGTCCGCTCGGGGCGCTGGCCCTGAACCTTATCATCGACCAGCAGTTACATACGGTGCCGCTGCGATCGCTCATACCGGTGCTCAACGGGAATCACCGCAAGGAGCGCCGCTGTTTATGCTGGAGGAGGATGCGGCGCCCGATGAAGATCCTCCAGAGCACGAATAATTTTAGTGATTCGAAGATCAGCGTGCGTAACGATACTCTCCCTGTGTTCAAGAGCGTGGAGATGAACATCCCGTTCGAGGAGACCAGTCTCCAGCAGATTAGGGGTGAACTTGCCAGAGTGATATCTCCGTCATCGTGAATCGATTTTCCGAAAGCCTTGAATAGAATGCGAAGAGATAAACCGGATATTGAAGAATCCTATTATATACATTGTTTAATGATGCATTGCATTCCCGTCATTTTTATTGGAGGTGCGGCTGGTTGCCATGAATGAAACCATCATGATTATAGATGACAGTTCGTTCGTCGTAGATGGACTTGTCGCTATTCTCAAACGGAAAGGGTACAAACCCCTCCCGGCACTTAGTGGGGAAGAAGGCTTAGAGATCTTAAAAACCAAGACTCCAGACCTCGTTCTCCTTGACATCATGATGGAACCGATGGACGGGTGGGAGACGCTTGACCGTCTCAAGGCAAATCCCGTGACGAAGGAGATCCCTGTCCTTATGTTCTCAGCTAAGAAACTATCTCCTTCTGAAGCGGCGGAGCACAGCATCAATATTGATGACTTTGTCACAAAACCCGTCAATACCATCCAGTTGTTGGAATCAATCCAGCGGATCTTCAAACGCAGGAACGATGTTAAGGGTGAAGTGCATATCGCGAAGGACGCCGGTCTTGATAAAACCCTGATTGATGAGTATATTGCATTGCGCACAAGCATTGACGTCGATAAGAACCTGCTCGTCGTCTTGAAGAATTCCACCGGGGCAAATACGCCCGGGTATATAGTACCTGCTGAGGATCGTGTCGCTCTGGAGAAACTCGAAGAGAAGATCAGGACTGATGAACAGCGTTTGAAAGAGATCAGTTAAACAAGACCGATACCGCCCAAGTGCCTAAGGAAAGCAAAAAACAAGATTATCACAACGGTCTGCACAAGGGAGATCTTTTCTGGTAAATTGTAAGAGATGTTTGCCTGAACAGAAAAGAGATATCGAGTTTATTCCAATAATAAGTCATGAAACCCAGTAGCGATTCAGTTAAAAAACCCGATGACGATAACAAAGGAATTGATTTTTTCAAGGCGGTTCAGATCGGTGTAGGAGCGGCCTTGGTATTGTTTGTCATCTGGCTGATTCTCCGCTATATTCTGCATATGATTTAATGTCGGCATTAGTCATACCATTTTATTATAAACCGAATGTGTGCGAAAAAGGTCAAAAGGAATATCGCAACGATTTTCAAGAGCCCCTCGGATAAGTATAGTATATCAGAAATTGCCGCCCACCACAGATGGAATATCCTATGCCCTCCGCTAAACGTCGTAACCAATCCCCGATAACAAACATACTCAACGCCCTTGCATCGGATCTGAGTATTGTGATAATTACAGCGGTGATCATCCTTGGTATCTACCTGATTGATACGATAACTCCGCTGGGAGAACCGGTTTGGCTTCTCTATTTCATTCCCCTTATCCTGGCTTTCTGGTCAAGCAGGTACTATGCAATTCCCACGGTCAGCATCGTTACCCTGCTCTTCCTGATAGCAGGATTTTGCCTCTCTCCCCAAGGGATTGTGGTGCCCCATGCGATTGTTCTCCGGCTTACTTTTTACCTTGTCTTCATCAGTGTATCGATTATCCTCTGGACGATACGCCGGCGGCAGATTCTCTAAGATAACGGTGTGACACACCGACAATGCTATCTGGTTAATCGAAATCCTCATATGATTGAAATTCAGCCTTAACTATTCACTCGTGGAAAAAATATATTCGGTGTTGATCCTAATACTCTGTCAAAGGAACCGAATAATGTTTAAAAAGGTATTATTTCCCACGGATTTTTCAGTGTATTCCCAAAAGATCTTTCACCATATCAAGGAGATCCCCGGCATACAGGAAATAATACTTTTACACGTCGTGGATGCCACAGATCATTCAATAATCGGGGTATCCCACAACCTGGAATTAGAAAATGCCAAAATCCTCATGGAAGAAAAGAAAGAGTATCTTCTCCATCTTGGTCTGAAAGTTCAAACCCTCGTCAATATGCTAATCTCTGGCAGGCAGGAGGGCACTATCTCCTCAAATATCCTTGAAACTGCGGAGAAAGAGAACGTTTCGTTAATTATCATAGGTGCTCGTGGTAGAAGCCTGATACACGACCTCTTTTTAGGAAGTATTTCATCAGATGTAGTGCGCGATGCAAAAATGAATGTCCTTATCATGCGTGGGGATCCGATGGAAAGTCATGCAGGAACCCCCGGTGAAGAGGCCTGCCCCCGGATCTTCTCGAAATTGCTTCTGCCTTTGGATTTTTCCCGGCACGCGGGCGATGCATTATCTTTTGTTCAGGGCATACACGGGATTGAAGAGATTGTTCTCCTCCATGTCGTGACCGATAGCGGGAATAAAGACGAATTGGACGAAGCAGTAAATAAATCTCATAAAATGCTTGAAGAAATTTCCAAAGGACTTGCCGGAACAGGTGTTTTGGTCACTCATCATGTCAGGGTGGGAGATCCGACAAAGATGATCCTGTCGGTTGCCGAAGAAGACGATATATCGCTTATCGCGATGAGTCCACATGGGAAAAACTGGTTTGAGGATGCGGTGATGGGAGCACGGCATTTGCTGTGGCAAATACAGCACAGAAGCCGGTTCTTATCATACGGGAAAATAAAGGCATACAACCGTAACTTTTGATTAATACATCCCGGTTATACTCATATTTTTCCAATAATCCTAAACGTATTTTATATTTCCCGTTCCAGTATATTTCGATGGAAAGTCTCTTTACCTCGCCGGAATTCCAGATGAGCCTGCTCCTCTTCGTTGCCCTCGGCGGATACCTCATCGCCTCGCGGATCAACCAGTCTGCGGTCATCGGGCTCATCCTCGTCGGTCTTCTTGTAGGCCCGAGTGCATTGGGACTTATTACCTATACAGATTTTGTCCGGGGTCTTGCCCAATTGGGTGCTGTGATCCTGCTCTTTGTTATCGGGCTCGAATTTGATGTTAAAGAGATCCTCTCCATCCGTAACGGGGTAATTGCCGGAGTGGGTGTAATCATCCCCTGGATCGGTGGCTACGGGATCTCGATCCTCTTTGGGTTTTCTACCGCAAGTGCGATCTTCATCGGGACCGCACTTACGGCGACCAGCATCGCCATTACTGCAAACGTGTTAAAGGAACTCGGAAAACTCCAGACTGAAGCGGCAAAAGCGATTATCGGCGCTGCTGTTATTGATGACGTGCTCAGTCTTCTTGTACTTTCAATAAGTGCCGATGCCGTGAGCGGATCGCTGTCAGCCGGAAGCATTGCACTCGTTGCCACTAAAGCAGTCGCGTTTATTTTCATCGGCGGCGCAATCGGCATCTTCGTGATCAGTAAATACATCCAGCGACTTGATGCAACCGGGTTCTGCAAAAAGTTCCCGGAGTTCATCTTCATCTTCGCCATGATGATGGCGTTCCTCTACGCGTTGTGTGCGGAAGCAGTGGGGCTTTCTGCGATTGTCGGTGCATTCATCGCGGGAGTCTCCTTTGAGCGGGTGGAACTTAACCATAGCAAGAACTTCAAGGAAGGGGCTGAATACCTCCAGATCATCTTCGCTTCGATCTTCTTTGTGTCGCTCGGTATCATTGCAGATGTAAAAGCGATTACTCCTGAAATTTTCCTGTTCCTGATCGTGCTCACTATCGTTGCAATCGTTACCAAATTGATCGGCTGTGGTTTGCCGGCACGGGCAATGGGTATGAAACGGAAGGATTCGCTTATTGTCGGGTTTGGTATGGCACCGAGAGGGGAGGTGGCGATGATCGTCGCCCTCATTGGCCTTGAAGCCGGTATCATCGGACAGAGTGTGTATGTTGTGCTTGTGCTCATGAGCCTACTTACCACGATCATCACACCGATCGTGTACCGGAACTGGTTCTTTAAAGGGAACACAGGATGTGTAGAGTAATACAATTTTTCCGTTTGTCAGGTATTTCCAGTTCTTGTTGAAACTTATTTTGTTGTGGTAAACTAAAAGCAGTGTTTGGTAATCTCCCAAGATCACCCCACCATGCTGAGGGGGGAACCATTGTGGCAGGTTGAGAGGATAACGCCCGGTCATGTTCACTCATCCTCACTCCGTGCTGATGCGCTCCGTTCCGGTTCGCTTCACATCACCGGGCTGCTTTTGTTTTCGGTGTACCGGGGGGATGACGACGCCCTCATCTTGTCACTCCGCTTCGGCTCCGTTCCGGCGATGACGGCTGCTCTCACACGCTCGTCACGCCATGCTTCGCATCGCGTTCCTCACTGTTGATGGGAACATGCAGGAACTGCGGTGTTTTGTTGAGTGTTTTACGCTCAGTGACTCGCTCCCGCGACGCACAGGGGCTCGGACTCACCGCTGGTTGTCCCTGCGGAAGACCTCGCACCGGATACGGGAGGGTGACCTAAAACCTGCAACTGGAAAAATCCCGAATAACCCCGGTTCCCGAAACCGGGCACTCCCCGCGCTGCAATGGGGTGAGTGCCCGAAAATTTATAAACGGAATTGCCGACGCTCTCTTCAGCCCTGTTTTTTAGGGCAAGGAATACTATATGGCAGATTTTGTACAGCAATCAATAACCAAGTCGGCGACCCGGACGCTCGCAAACCCGATCGCGGATGCGGATACGTTCGAGACGCTCGTTAACGCAGTCGTTTCGAGCAACCCGTTCACCTGCACGGCATATACTGTCGGCGGTGTAGCGATGGCCGCAGTTGCGATCACCAAGCGCTCCTTCGGGGCCCGCCTGGTGTGGGAAGATACAGATGCAAAGAACGTCGGGAACACCACCGAGAAGTACAGCACGAAAGCCGGTTTTAACGCCGGTATCGCCATCATCATGGCAAGCGCCCCGCTTGCAACTCAGCATGGCGGCACGTGCATTCACGACCCGGATCTGGATACGTATTCGGCAACGCTCCGGTGCCATGATGGAAACGGCGAGGTCTACAACGTCACGGTCTCCCGCGACCACATCGATGTCACGTCCTACTCGGACGACGCAATTCTTGCGAGTGTCGAGACCTGGGCGGACGGTCAGGCAGCCCTCGCCTGATCCTACCTTGACGGGGCCTGGGGGGTGAAGACCCCATCGGGTCTTCACTTTTCTCACTCTCCTGTCGGGTAAAGGAGGTATTTTATGGATTATGAAATTTTAGCGATTTTCCTTGGTGCAGTGCTCCCGCTCTACCCGGCGCTCTTTGTGATCTACCAGAAGATCGGCAGGTACGATGTGGTCTGCGACGAGTTTCGCGACCTCAAGAACGAACATGCGTGCATAAAGGAGCAGTATCATGGGAACTGAAACGCTCCCGCAGCCGGTCGCACGAGTGACCGGCATCTACCGGGGCACGTTTGACGGGCTTATTCCCTTGACCGTGGACACCCCTCTCACCGAAGAGGAAGTGCGCCGAAACCCTATCTTTTACCAGCTCGACCTGAACCCGGATACAGCAGACGAGAACCTGATTATCGATGTGATCTACGATAAACTTTCACCGATGAGGTTGCCCGATTTGCGCCGGGGTACGGATATGCCGCATGGCGTCCGGTACTGGATGGACTGGTTTGATATCCCACACTACGAACTGATGCACGACATTGACGGGCGGGCGGTCTATCCCCGTATGCCGGGTATTCATACGGTACGCATCCGGACCGGGCGCCGGAAGTGGGCGCAGATTGGACGGTTGCGGGATTTCTGGCCGCAGGATGGCGGCTATATAAGCGAGACGTTCAAGTTCCGGATTGCGGGGGCGTAACCGTGCTGGAAGATCCCACCACCCCCACTTTTCTTTCACTTACGGCAACCGAATGGCACGCCTTTGGCTTTGGGCTGAAGGAGGGGCTCTGGTTCTGGAAGAGGACACCTTATTCGTGGAATGCGATTAAACGAATGGAGGCATTACCGGAGGAGGAGAAACCGTTATCACCGGAACTGATCGCCGCTCTTAAAGAGAAGTACCATTACTATATCATCGGGTTCGCCCTTCCCGAAGATTGCGCTCTTTTGGGCTGTGTGGGGTATCTCGTGATGACGAATATGCCGTGGCTTGTTAAAGGTGGGCTGTCGGTGTTTGGTTGGTCTGGGTGAAGGGGGATGGGGTGACTGTGACGGGTTTCAAAATCTTGGAATAATGGAAATTGGATAGGAATTATTACCCCTACCATTTTCCTTATGTCTCATGACAACATACCTGTCAAGGAAAGTATAGGAAAGCCTATATAATTCCATGATAGCAATACGTGATAAGAGTTTTTTCCCAGGTTTAAAGCCAATGTCTGAAACTATTGAGAAAAACGAACTGAATTTACCGAAATTCAAGCAGGTTCTTCATTACATCATCCACAACTGCGGCTGTGCGCCGAATGTCGGAAAGACCGTCCTGTGGAAAATCCTCTATTTCTCGGATTTCGATTACTACGAGATGTTTGAAGAGCATCTGACCGGAGAGACGTATTTCAAATTGCCTCACGGACCGGCACCGAGCGATTTTGAAACGGCAATCGATGAACTCATGGCTGAAGGGAAAGTTCAGTCAGTTGATTCCAAGTACGGAAAATACGAGCAGAAACGGTTCTTATCCTGCGATAAGCCGGATGTGAGCTTATTAAGTGCAAATGAACTTCAGCACATAGAGAGCACGATCGGTAAATATTCCCACATGAATGCATCCCAGATCAGCGCAATATCCCATGCAGACCTGCCGTATATTGCAACCAAGGATACGATGCCTATAAAATATGAACTCGTTTTTTATCGCGATGCGCAAATGTCCGTGAGAGAATATCAGGATGACTGAATTTTTCCGGTCATCCGAATTCGATCACGATATGAAAAAATTGTCCAAAGACTTCCGGTCACTGGAAGAGGATCTGGAAAATTTTAAGACTGCCTTGAGCGCTCGTATTCCAGCAGGATTACCGGGTATTGTGCGGATAGCAAATCTCGGTATTGATGTTTCCGACCCGGTTTTCAAGGCGCGGAAATTTCGTTGCCAGTCCCTGAAAGGTCGGGGTTCGAACAGCGGTCTGCGGGTGATTTATGCATTTGATTCTGCTACGGATTCTATCACATTCATCGAGATTTACTTCAAAGGTAAACAGGTAAACGAAGACCGGGAACGAATACTCCGGTATATGAAATCCCGCAACGAGTAGTAGTGCATAAATGGGACAATCATTATCGATTCGATAGTCAATACTGAGCTATGAGTAAAAATCCCATTTTAAGCGGCTCCGCGATGGCAGTGCTGTGCGGGGTGGGATGTCTTATTCTGTCAATATTTGGGGGGAATTCAGTCAACCTTGGAGGAAAAGTAATTCTCTTCCTTTTCGGGCTTATACTGATCGGAGCCGGTCTGATATTTTCAAGGGGTTAACAGGTTATCCTTTTGTTTGACCTTCCACGATCCCAATCTCCTCTTCCGTCAGCCCGTACAACTCGTACACCAGTTTATCTATAGAAGCATCCTTCGCCTCAATCTGACGGGACAACTGCGTCTTCTCCTGTTCAAGCCGGGCGTCCTGCACCTTTTTGTTCAGGTCGAGCATCTGCGTGACGAGCGCAACCATGCGGTCGTGACGGGCTTTGTCAAGGGGGTCGGAGAAGTTGATGGTACGGATGGGGGAAAATATGCGGCATGTATTGATATCATCGATTCCCCGCTCCGAGTATGCTGTTACAGTCTCATTCATGGCACGGTATCGCCGGTTTTCTTATGTTCTTTGGGGGAGTTAATCTTCCCGGATCCTTCCGGGAGATGTTTTTCCTGCTTCCGCACCCTTCGTTCAAGTTTTTTCAGGTCTTCTTCTGAAGGGAGTGTTTCAGGTCTGATACCCCGCTTTGTGAGCAGATCACGAACATCCTGATTATTCCGGACGTGCTCATCCGTGATGGGATCTTCCCCATGGAGATCCTCCTTTGTCACCGTGTAATTTGTAATCTCGGTTGCAAGGTTCTTGGCAGTGATGGTGACTGCCGGGAGAAAATCAGCAAGAGGTCTGTTCTCCGGGATTTTCAGCCGATCTTTCATTGCATGGGTTGAATAACCGCCGAAAAGTGCCATATCCCCTTTGCTTCTGATACGGGCAAAACCAGATTCATCCACGCCCCGCTCGTAAATGTTCCGTGACAGTTCCGCTTCCGAATCTTTCAATCGTTTTCGTGCTTTCAACCGTTCAGAAAGCAGGATATGTTCTTCAATGATCTCCTGCTTCCGTGTCTGGACCGCGAAATAACTTTGGGCAAATGCAATCTCTTCCTTGCGGGGATCACCGTTCTGGGCGATGAGATAACAGGCATACCGGGTGAGCATGATATCCCCGATCTCCCGTTGGGTTCCCGATCCGATATCCACCATTTTGTTGACATCAACAAAATGGTCTGAAATCGCGTGGTCTGACGTTTTGCACGATTCCCGGGCTTTTTCAACCACTTTCAGAAAGTTCCGCCATTCTGAGTAGCCCAGAAGGATCTGCAAATCGCGGGCGAACCAGAACTCGACACTATCCTGTACGTGAACACAATCTTCAAAATTCTTATGCAGCCGCGTGACAATGCCGGATCTCATGCTTTCCCGCTCCCCTCCACCACCCGGATCTCCTCCTCCGTCAGCCCATACAACTCATACACCAGCTTATCAATAGAAGCATCCGTCGCCGCAATCTGCCGGGACAAAAGCGTCCTCTCATGCTCCAGTTTCGTATCCTGCAATTTCTTGTTCAGATCGAGCATCTGCGTGACGACATCGACCATGCGGTCGTGGCGGGCTTTGTCTGTTGGATCGGAGAAGTTGATAGTGCGGATTGGGATTTTTGAGACATAGAGATATTTCCATCTAAGTCTTCCACCTTTGTCAGCATCACCAAAAACAGCAGCATTTAG
>CAXXQB010000011.1:0-127825 GCA_963676405.2 uncultured Methanoregula sp. | reverse complement strand
TCAGAATAACAATCGCATCCAGAAATTTGCTCCTGTACAACAATCCACTTTTGTTGTTTCCAGCATCACACCATCAACCGCACCAAATACCGGTGCAGTAAACATCACTGATATTATCGGTACTGGCTTTATGTATGGATCTGGCGTGAAACTTACAAAAACCGGGAGCCCGGATATTATTGCGACATATGTCATAGTTGCCCCACCTTCACATATCAGCTGCACGTTAGATCTCACAGGGAAAGGTATAGGGCAGTGGAATGTCGTGATTATCAATCCGGACGGAACTTTACCCACGCTTCCGAATGGATTTGCCATTACGGGTGTGGTGCCTCCGACTCCCCCGGCGTTATCAGTGACTGCTATCTCCCCATCCACCGGAACAAATGATCAGAGCCTCTCTGCAACTGTTACCGGTACCGGGTTCAAACCCGGGGCTGTAGTGAAACTCACGCTCACAGGGCAACCCGATATTGTTGCATCCGGTGTGACCCTCACAGGAAACTCTACCATAACCTGTACATTCGATCTCACTGGGAAAACAACCGGGACCTGGGATCTTGCAGTTACGAATCCCGTTGATGGAACGACATCTGTCCGTTCAACG
Organism: uncultured Methanoregula sp.; assembly: GCA_963676405.2. GTDB lineage: Archaea > Halobacteriota > Methanomicrobia > Methanomicrobiales > Methanospirillaceae > Methanoregula. Next base: position 127,218 of record CAXXQB010000011.1, on the reverse strand, counting down.
GCATTCACCATTATATCTCCCCATGTAACAGAAACCATCAACGGAATGATTATCGTCAGCTCAACACCGCCGGATGCACTGGTGTATCTTGATGGTGCCCTGAAAGGAACCGGGTCGGTAACCCTAAAAGACGTTTCACCGGGATATCATTCAGTCCGTGTTACTAAAACCATGTACAATGATTATGGGACAGATGTCCGGGTTGTAGCAGGATCGCCAAGTTATGTCGTCGCAGTGTTGACGCCGGTTTCCGGACCCGTGAGTTACGGTACAATTATCGCCTCATCAAACCCGGCAGGTGCCAATGTGTATCTCGATGGGATGGATAAAGGGAGCAGCCCGGCTACCATTACCAACGTGAGTTCAGGGCCCCACACGATCAGTTTTACAAAAACCGGCTACACAGCCGCTTCCCGCACGGTAACGATGACTGCAGGGCAGACGACGGACATTACCGTCGATCTTACAAAAACCGGCGGTTGGGATTGGGGCGACTGGCTGAATACAACAACCCTGATCATTGTGGGGATTATTGTGCTCATCCTTATAATTATCGGAGTCCTTCTTCGGAAAAAGAAAAACCGCTGGGATACCAATTGAACCGGAATGACATGGTTGTGTTCACAATAGGACCATACTATCAAGCCCAAAATCTTAAAATCTCCTTTTTTTCCTTAAAGTGATTAGGTAACCTCATCTATCACTCCAAGGCGAAATAAAATCAGGAAATCGTTAACAACCAGGACATATCTCGGGTTCTTATGATGTGCAATCTCTCCTTTGCAGATATTCACTTTTAACCAATATTGTGACACGACAAGAAAGTCCTAAAATGCATTAAATCTTCAATCCTAAATTATAAAATGTCGTACATTGTATGCATCCATATCGAGGATTCATCCATGAGTGAGATTCGGTTAGGGCAAAGGTTTCTGAAAATTCTTTTTATTTTTTGTCTTCTTGGACTTGCTGTCCAGGCTGTGCATGCTGGAGAAACTCAGGATTTTTTCATCGGCGGACAATCTGTAAATCTTCAAAAGAACATTGCAGATTCCCTCCATTCATTTCAGTATAATGATGCGTCCGGTGATTGGTATGCCGATAATTACGGGCAACATCTCAGTATCAGGACAACTGATGCCGGAGGCATCCTCATTTCAAGTGCAAACGGCTCATTCGGGATGCAGCTACGGTTTGCAGGTAGGGATATAACAACCCAGTCAGCAACCAGAGGAGTCGCAAAAGCGGAGGGGAGACTGTTTAAGATCATCCGCAAAGGATACACTGAATGGTATCTGAATGATGATGGCGGTATCGAGCAGGGTATAACCATCCAATCCAGTCCGGAAGGAACCGGCAACCTGCATGCATCTTTTGATCTATCTGGAAATCTAACTCCCTATCTGTCTGGAGAGACCTTGGTTCTTTCAGACAGATTGGGTCCGGTGCTTCGATATACTGATCTGAAAGCTTGGGATTCGACAGGTCGGGAGCTGAACTCTACAATGGCACTCACCGGAAACCAGCTTCTCTGGGAGGTTGACGATGCTTCCGCGATTTACCCGGTGAGGATAGATCCAGTCTTTACGGAAAGTAAAATCCTCTCTGCTTCAGACAAATCTGATAACGACCAATTCGGCTTTTCAGTTTCCATATCAGAAAATACCGTCATTGTTGGTACACCTTATGCTGGTTCCGGTGGAACACAGCGTGGTCAGGCATACATATTCTCCAGAAATGAGGGGGGACCTGATGCCTGGGGGCAGGTTAATATCATTACCGCTCCTGATAAGGCAGATAATGACTGGTTTGGTATGTCGGTCTCTGCATGGTATGATACGGTGATTGTCGGTGCTCCCTATGCTGCTTCCGGTGGGACGAAGCGCGGCCAGGCATATGTGTTCTCTAAGGATCAAGGTGGACCTGACGCCTGGGGGTTGGTTAAAATTCTTACAGCTTCAGATAAGACCGACAAGGCAGATTTTGGTACATCGGTTTCGATAAGTGCTGATACGGTGGTCGTTGCAGCAAACTTTGCCGATGCAGGCTGCACTCATAACGGGCAGGCATATATTTTCTCCCGAGATCAAGGTGGAATGAATAATTGGGGCGAAGTAAAGATCCTCTCTGATTCTGATGGTTATGAGTGCGGTCAATTTGGTAGATCAGTCTCAGTCTCTGACAATACGGCAGTCGTCGGTGCTGATCTCTCTGAAAAGGTATATGTTTTCTCCCGGAACCAGGGAGGAGCGGATAATTGGGGAAAGGTGAAAATTCTATCAGCTTCGGATGGGGGTCATAATGACTGGTTCGGTACTTCTGTTTCAGTAACCGGCGCAACCTTACTGGTCGGGGCACCGTATGCCGCGTCTGGAGGTACGCAACGTGGTCAGGTATATGTCTTCTCCCGTGATCGCGGCGGAGTAAACAACTGGGGTGAATGGAAAATCCTATCAGCTCCTGATAAGGCAGATAATAATAATTTTGGCTGCTCTGTCTCCGCGAGAGGAGGTACCGGAGGTAATGCTATCATCGGGGCATACCAGGCATCATCAACCGGGAGGCATCTTGATGGAAAAGCATACGTATATTCCTGGGATTATATAAACAAAAACTGGGATGATATCCAAGTCATCTCCTCTTCAGGTAAATCAAATTATAATAATTTTGGCTATTCGGTTTCGATATGGGGCGATACGGCCGTTATCGGGGCGCCCGGTTCAGCATCTGGTGGCATGTATCGCGGTCAAGCATATATATTTGCGGTAGTACACGAACAAATCCCCGTTTTGTCTGTCACCAGTATTTCACCGGCAACTGCATCCAACAGCGGAACTATCCGTAATGTTCAGGTTACCGGAACTGGTTTTATCAGCGGGGCAACGCTGAAAATGGTCCCAACATGGGCAGGAGAGAATATCCCTGCAATAAATGTGACAGTACTAAGTCCAACTACTCTGGCCGGGGATTTCAACCTTACTAACAAATCACAAGGATCCTATATTGTCAGTGTATCCAACCCGGACGGAACTTCAGCAACGCTTCCGAACGGATTTACCATCACAGGTGAGGTCCCTCCGCCACCAACACCGTTATCAGTAACTGGAATCTCCCCATCTACCAAAACAAATGAGCAGAGCATTTCTGCAACTGTCACCGGTACCGGGTTCAAAACCGGGGCAGTTGTCAAACTCACGCTTGCAGGGCAGCCAGATATCGTTGCATCCGGTGTGACTCTCACAGGAAACACTACAATCACCTGCACATTCGATCTCACCGGGAAAGCAACCGGGACCTGGGACCTTGCAGTTACGAATCCCGTTGATGGAACGACATCTGTCCGTTCAACGGCATTCACCATTACCTCCCCCCACGTAACAGAAACCTCCAACGGAATAATTATCGTCAGCTCAACACCGCCGGATGCACTGGTCTATCTTGATGGGGTCTGGAAAGGAACCGGGTCGGTTACCCTACAAGACGTTTCACCGGGATATCATTCAGTCCGTGTTACTAAAACCATGTACAATGATTATGGGACTGATGTCCGGGTTGTAGCAGGATCCCCAAGTTATGTCATCGCTGTGTTGATTCCAGCACCCGGGCCTCTTACTTCTGGAACCATTATCGCCTCATCAAACCCGGCAGGTGCCAATGTGTATCTCGATGGGATGGATAAAGGGAGCAGCCCGGCTACCATTACCAACGTGAGTTCAGGACCCCACACAGTCAGTTTCACGAAAACAGGCTACACGGCTGCATCACGTTCGATAACAATGAACGCAGGTCAGACGATGCAAATTACCGTCGATCTTACAAAAACCGGCGAGAACTGGGGCGACTGGATGAATACAACAACCATGATCATTATCGGGATTATTGTGTTCATTCTGATAATTATCGGAGTTTTACTTCGGAAAAAGAAAAACCGCTGGGATACCAATTGAACCGGAATGGCGTGTACGTGTTTACTATGTGTAGAGTGCCACAATTAATGTCCGTTTTGTTGACAGAGTTTTTGTCCGCTTTTGATAAGTTTACGGTCTTGGTTGAAATTGATTTCGTTGTGATAGACTGAAGCCGGAGTCATCCAATCCAGGATCTCCTGCTTGCGCCAGTTGTTGTACTGGTGGTCAAAGTTCCAGAGTTCTCTTCTGAAATGGCTGAGTGAACGGAACTCTTTGAGTGCGATGAGTTCTTGGTAGAGAGTCTTGTGATAGCGTTCGATCTTACCACGGCCACGTGGATTGTATGGCCGACCGAAGATCAGTTTGATACCGAGTTTCTGAGCTTCCGCTTTGAACACTTTTGCGACAAATTGTTTTCCATTATCGAGATAGATTTCACGAGGAATTCGTCCGGTGCGGAGTGCCCAGCGGAGAGCATTGATCGCTGAGACTGCATCTTTGTGAAGATAGACCTTGCTCTTCACCCGATAACGTGAGCAGTCATCAGTAAAACCGGTGACATAAACCTTGCCAACTCCCCGGATACGAAACTGAAAAGTATCGCCCTGCCACATGCTGTCAACGTGTCGACGTTGAAATCGCTTCCCGGCTGGTTGGGGTTTAGCTTTAACACGAATGAGAAGGCCGTGTCGTTTGAGGATTCGATGAACGGTTCGCCAGGAACATGGGAGATTGAACTGGTGCTTAATACGACGGGCACCCCATGCCGGATATTTCTCTTTGAGTCGGATAATTCGGCGTTCCAACGCCAGGGATATTGCATGAGGAGATTGTTTCGGCCCGGTCTTTTTTGGCCGTAATCCGTTCTCTTGGTCATGACTGTGAGCCTTTGCCCATCGTCTCACGGTCCTTTCGGAGATGTTATACGTCTCTCCGATCTCCTTTGCACTTCGTATCCCTTCTTCATAGAATACGACTGCTTTGGTCCGGATTTCCATGGTCGCTTTCACCCTCAAGCACCAGTCCGGTGCTCTTGAAAGCGGACATAAATACTGTCACTATATTAGGACAGAAACTCTGGCACTCTACAACTATGTGACCGTACATTCAAGGTAAAATCTAAAATTATCCTTTATTTTCTAAAAATGTTACAGATTTTTCAATTGACGTTTCAAAATGCTGATTACGTCCCTATGCAGGTTGATCAGCATATCCAGTCCGTATCCCACGGGGCGTATCATGAATAACAACTCTTGGTAAAAGTATTTCAATACTTTTAAGAACGACTGCGTGAATGTCACAACTAACAGAGTGTGTGATTCATGCATGGTACATCGGTTGTTAAGAATTCGGTGAAGATTCTTTTGTGCATTTTCCTGTTGCTTGTGCTCGTTCAAGTGGTTCAGGCAGCAGAGACGTACCAATTTGTAACAAAGTGGGGATCTAGTGGGACCGGGGATGGTCAATTCACCAACCCTTCTGGTATTGCCATTGACACGTCCGGCAATGTCTATATTACTGATCGCACGCACGACCCGATCCAGAAGTTCAGTTCTGATGGGACATTTTTAACAAAATGGGGGTCTGCTGGAACGGGGAATGGCCAGTTCTCATCTCCTGAAGGTGTTGCTGTAGATTCTTCGGGTAATGTCTATGTTGTGGATACGTATAACAGCCGCATCCAGAAGTTCAGTTCTACCGGGGCATTTATAACGAAGTGGGGAAATCAGGGTTCCGGAGATGGGCAGTTCTACTGGCCCAAGGGTGTTGCTGTAGATTCTTCGGGTAATGTCTACACCGCTGATGATTACAATCATCGGATCCAGAAGTTTAGTTCAACCGGAGATTTTCTGGGAAAATGGGGGTCTAAAGGTTCGGGTGACGGGCAGTTTGATGATCCTGTAGGTATTGCGGTTGATTCGTCTGGCAACGTGTATGTTGCGGACAAGAATAACCATCGGATCCAGAAGTTTAGTTCAACCGGAAAGTTTCTGGGAAAATGGGGATCTGAAGGATTGGATGACGGCCAATTCGAATTTCCCTATGGTGTTGCCGTTGACACGTCCGGCAATGTCTATGTTACCGACGAGAATAACAATCGGATTCAGAAGTTCAGTTCAACCGGAAAGTTTCTGGGAAAATGGGGATCTGAAGGATCGGGCGATGGTCAGTTACAATGGCCTACCGGTATTGCCGTTGACTTATCCGGCAACGTCTATGTGTTAGACAGTGATAACGATCGCATCCAGAAATTTGCTCCGGCACAATCCACCCTTGCAGTTTCCAGCATCACTCCCTCGACTGCAAAGAACTCCGGTGCTGTAAGCATCACCGATTTAAGCGGTGCTGGCTTTGTGGCAGGGGCTAAGGTAAAGTTCACGAAAACAGGGAGCGAGGATATTATGATACCAAGTATCACAGTTATCTCTCCCACAAAAATCGCCTTCAGACTAGATCTCAATGGAAAAGAAGGAGGGCCGTGGAATGTTGTGGTGACCAATCCTGATGGAATATCTGCCATGTTACCGAGTGGATTCACCATCACGAACGCACCAACCCCCCCGTCGGACTCGTTTGATAACACACCCCGGTTCATGGGTCGTGACGCTTGTGACACAAAGTTACAGATCTCATTTTCAGAATCCAACAACGTGCAACCCCATTCACCTGACGTATATGATAACCGGGTGGTTTTTGTGGAGAATGGAAACATCTATCTCCTCGACTTTACGGCGAAGATTATCAGGGAACTGACTGTGGATGGAGGCAATTCAGCACCGGCAATCGGTAATTCCGGAGTTGTCTGGGTTCACTCATATGCAAGCAACACCCCGACATCCCAAAATTCGATAAGCCAGATCTATTATTATAACACGAATGCCGGTGAAACCCAACAAATAACAACCGGTGATGCCAACCGCAGCCAGCCGGCAATCTCGGGAAATAAGATCGTCTGGACTGATTCCCGGAACGGCAACCAGGATATTTACCTGTACGATACCATTTCCCGAACGGAAACCCAGATAACAAAAAATACTGCCGATCAGGATGCTCCTGCTATATCTGATAACTGGGTTGTATGGCGGGATGGAAGGGATGGTCCGGATAAGACCATTTACCTGTATAATATTGTCAATGGGGATTTTTCCCGTATCTCTTCAACAGGTCACACGGAGACCGGAGAGCCGGCGATAGCAGGAACAAAGGTTGCATGGGCGGGCAACCGGTCAATGCTATACCAGTATGATATCCCGACAAAAAGTGAATCATCCCTTGATGTTGATATTTCAGCAGACCGGGTTGTTTCCGTTTCCCGAAACCAACTTGTGTGGTATGATCCCCATTTCAGTAACCCTTATCGGGCCTGTCCTCCTAATAAGATGTGTATAGTTGAGACTTATTGTTCTGGTTGTCAAGGTAGTTATCAGGGAATACTGATGTATTTCTTTGCAGATACTACACAAGAAGAGGTTTACCGCAGATGGACTCCCTCAGGAGGCCCCTCGTTAAAAAACACAATTGATGTCCGACCAAAGGTGTCCGATTCGCTCCTTGTCTGGAATTCTGAAAAGATTGCAGTATGCCCATTGACTAACCAGAATATCTCAGCCATCAACCTTCGAAAGATTCCGTATTCTGGTCAGCAACAAGAGTCCTCTCCCTCTCTGAAACCTTCCCAAACCAAGATGGGTACTACAACACAAAAGCCGACAACCCCTCTTCCCGCGCATCTCACTCTCGCAGCAATCGGCGTTGGGATTGGTCTTTATTTGAGCATTACCCGAAGGAAGAATAAAATTTAACCATTTTATGAATTTACGTATTTTTTTACCTAGTTTCCCCTCCCAGTTCTATGATAGATCGGGAGGGACTTTCCGTCAGTGGTTCAATTTTGAATAGGCAAGTGCACAGTCGCTTGCCCTTTGCGAAAAGACATCAAAAGTTTTAAGCACGGTTGCGTGAATGTCACAACTAACGGGTTGTGTGATTCATGCAGGGTAAATCAATCATTAAGAATTCAGTGAAGATTGTTCTGTGCATTTTCCTGTTGCTTGTGCTCGTTCATGGAGTTCAGGCAGCCGAAACATACCAGTATGTGACGAGATGGGGATCGCAGGCAACCGTTGGTGGGCAGTCTCAAAGTCCCGAAGCGGTGGCAATCGACAACAACGGGAATGTATATGTTACGTATCCTTGGATCAGTCGCGTAGAGAAGTATACTCCGAATGGACAGTTCATTCTTGGGTGGGGTTCGAAAGGTACCCAGAATGGACAGTTCAATCAATCAAACGGTATCGCAGTAGATTCACAAGGTAATGTCTATGTGACCGACCGGTACAACCACCGGGTCCAAAAATTCACATCCTCGGGTACATTTCTTATGGCGTGGGGGTCATTCGGCACAGGAAACGGTCAGTTCAATGATCCATTTGCTGTTGCTGTGGATTCTACGGGGAATGTATATGTGACAGATCACTACAACCACCGGGTCCAAAAATTCTCTCCGTCCGGGCAATTCATAACTGCATGGGGCGGTTATGGCAACAATGACGGTCAGTTTAACATTCCTCTTGGTATCGCGGTAGATGCATCTGACAACGTCTATGTCGTGGATTATAACTCATACCGAATCCAGAAGTTCACGCCATCCGGGCAGTTCATAACAAAATGGGAAGGACCGGCATATACCGGAGAGACGGGGATGAAAGGATTCATTGGGGTAACTCTGGACTCTGCCGGATATGTATACGTATCAGAACTCTGGGATTCTCATGTGTACAAATTTTCCCCTGCAGGAACGCTCGTGAAAAAATTTGGGGGGACGAACCAGACGGACTGGCAATTCGCAAACCCAATCTCGGATATTGCAGTAGATTCTTCCGGGAATCTGTATTTTGCTGACCGCAATAACGCGAGAATCCAGAAATTTGCCCCGGTTTCTCCTTCGGCATACAATTTCACCGGTTCATGGACTATGGGTGGTTCGAACGGGGTGTGGGGTTTTGGGAATTGCATGGCGTTACGCCAGAGTGGCACTCAGGTCTCAGGCGACTATACTCATGAAAATGGAATGGTGACGGGAACGGTCTCTGGAAATACCTTATCAGGGGTCTGGGCCGAAGAGCCAACCTATACTGGAGACAAGGACTCCGGAAGGTATGTCGTGACTATGTCCACGGACGGTCAATCCTTCTCAGGTACATTCGGGTACGGGAGCTCATCGACCGGGTATTCATTCACTGGCACACGGACCTCAACGGTATGTCCTGTACCAGCTCCAACTGGTTTGTCCGTAACCGGCATCACCCCGTCCACGGCACCAAACTCCGGGCCGGTCGGCATCATCGACCTGAGTGGTTCGGGATTTCCTCAGACGGTATCCGTGAAACTCACAAGATGGGGGAGCCAGTCAATCACGGCATCGGGTATCACCGTTGTGAGCCAGTCAAAGATTACCTGTAATTTCGATCTCACCGGCAAAGATGTGGGTACATGGGATGTGGTCGTGACAAAACCTGACGGACTATCGGCAACACTCCCGAACGGGTTCACGATAACGGCACAGCCCGGGGCAGTGCTCAGCATAACATCGTATCCGACCGGTGCGGATCTCTTTATTGACGGCGTGCAGCGAGGTACGACCCCGGCGACGTTTACCGATATCCTGCCCGGCGTCCATTCGATTGCTATCACAAAACCCGGGTATTACGGGTACAATTCCGAAGTCTCAGTGACTGCAGGACAGACTACTCCCGTGGATGTGACACTCCAGCAGCTCGAACCTGGGGGAACCGGTAGCATCTCGATCGCATCAACCCCTAAAGATATCGCCGTATATCTTGATGGTAATTATAAGGGACTGGGATTGACAGTCCTTTCAGATGTCGGACCCGGATATCATTCATTGAAACTCACAAAATCAAATTACAATGATTTTGGGAAAGATGTGTATGTCACTGCAGGTGTCACGACCAGTGTCATTGCGGTGCTGCAGCCGGTTGCTACTGATGCATCTATCTCGGCGTCTTCCACCCCAACGGGAGCTGCGGTTTACCTGGATGGAGATTACAAGGGGCTGACTCCAACCCAGATTGGCGGAGTGAAACCCGGATATCATATCGTTTCGTTCAAAAAGGATGGCTACACCCAGACCAGCCAGTCGATTACGGTTGCAGCAGGGGAGAAAAAGACGGTTTCTGTCAATCTTATAATTATTAAAAAAGAATGCTGGGTTGATTTGGGCGTCGTATGCCTCCCGGGGTTTGAATCGGTGATTGCGGTTATTGCTCTTTTGAGTGTAGTGGCAATTTTCCGAAGAAAGTGACAAAGGATAGTGTAATATATTTTTATCGAATTTTTTTTACCGTTTTTGTTTGAGTTTTGCTGGGATCTCTTCACCAAGTCACACGGTGCGAATTACAGATAACAACCCTTGATAAAAACTATTTCAATACGTTAAAGTACGATTGCGTGAATGTCACAATTAACAGAGAGGGTTATTCATGCAAGGTATCTCGATTGTTAAGAATTCAGTGAAGATTGTTCTGTTCATTCTCCTCGTGCTTGTTTTCGTTCAGGGAGTCCAGGCAGCTGAGACGTACCAGTTTGTGACGAAATGGGGAACACTGGGATCAGGAGACGGGCAGTTCTACAGTCCTTGTAGTATTGCGGTTGACACGTTGGGCAATGTCTATGTGGCAGATTTCTACAACAATCGCATCCAGAAGTTTAGTTCCGACGGTATATTTCTCGGAAAATGGGGGAGTCGGGGAACAAGTGATGGGCAGTTCAGTGATGTGTGGGGTATAGCAGTTGACAGTTCTGGTAATGTCTATGTTGTAGACAGGAATAACAATCGCATTCAGAAGTTTAGTTCCGATGGAACATTTCTCGGAAAATGGGGGACATATGGAACGGATGACGGTCAGTTCTCATCTCCTCAAGGTGTCGCAGTAGATTCAGCTGGTAATGTGTATGTTGCGGATGCAAACAACCAACGGATCCAGAAGTTCAGTTCAACCGGAACGTTCCTAAGTAAATGGGGATCTGCCGGATCGGATGACGGTCAGTTCATTGCGCCCATCGATGTAGCCATTGACGCAGCCGGCAACATCTACGTCGCTGACATGAGTAACAGTCGGATCCAGAAGTTCAGTTCAACCGGAACATTCTTGGAAAAATGGGGGTCACGGGGAAAGGCGGATGGGCAGTTCGCATTAGACTCCCCCTTTGGTGTTGCGGTTGACACATCCGCCAATGTCTATTGTGCTGACCCGCATAACCAACGCATACAAAAGTTCAGTTCAACCGGAACGTTCTTGGGTACATGGGGGGGAACTCAGGGAACAGCTGACGGTCAGTTCTCTTTGCCTGATGATGTTGCCGTTGATACGTCCGGCAATGTCTATGTCGCCGATTCGAGCAATAATCGTATTCAGAAATTCGCCCCGATAAAATCCACATTTGTAGTCTCTAACATCACCCCTGCGACAGCAATGAATACCGGTGCAGTAAACATCACTGATATTATCGGCACTGGCTTTATGTATGGATCTGGCGTGAAACTTACAAAAACCGGGAGCCCGGATATTATTGCGACAAATGTCATAGTTGCCCCACCTACACATATCAGCTGCACCTTTGATCTCACGGGAAAAGATACCGGGCAGTGGAATGTCGTGGTTATCAATCCGGACGGAACTTTACCCACACTTCCAAACGGGTTTACCATTACGGGCGTGGTGCCTCCGACACCCCCGGCGTTATCCGTGACTGCAATATCCCCCTCTGCCGGAACAAATGACCAGCGCATCTCGGCAACGGTCACCGGCACCGGGTTCAAACCCGGAGCCGTTGTCAAACTCACGCTCACCGGGCAGCCAGATATCGTTGCATCCGGTGTGACTCTCACAGGAAACACTACAATCACCTGCACATTCGATCTCACCGGGAAAGCAACCGGGACCTGGGACCTTGCTGTTACGAATCCCGTTGATGGAACGACATCTGTCCGTTCAACGGCATTCACCATTACATCCCCCCACGTAACAGAAACCTCCAACGGAATAATTATCGTCAGCTCAACACCGCCGGATGCACTGGTGTATCTTGATGGTGCCCTGAAAGGAACCGGGTCAGTAACCCTAAAAGACGTTTCACCGGGATATCATTCAGTCCGTGTTACTAAAACCATGTACAATGATTATGGGACTGATGTCCGGGTTGTAGCAGGATCGCCAAGTTATGTCGTCGCAGTGTTGACACCGGTTTCCGGACCCGGGAGTTACGGTACAATTATCGCCTCATCAAACCCGGCAGGTGCCAATGTGTATCTCGATGGGATGGATAAAGGGAGCAGCCCGGCTACCATTACCAACGTGAGTTCAGGAGCCCACACGGTCAGTTTCACGAAAACAGGTTACACATCTGCTTCACGTTCGATAACAATGACAGCGGGTCAAACGATGCAAATTACCGTCGAACTTACAAAAACCGGTAGTGACTGGGGCGACTGGCTGAATACAACAACCCTAATCATTATTGGGATTATTGTGTTCATTCTGATAATTATCGGAGTCCTTCTTCGGAAAAAGAAAAATCGCTGGGATAATTATTGAACCGGAATGGCGTGTGCGTGTTCACTATGGGACCGTACTGTCAAGCCAAAATCTCAAAATTTTCTTTAGTTTCTTAAAAAATATTGCAGTTTGGAACTGCCAACCCGTTGGTGAATTTGATTTGACAAATCGGATTTATGCCAAGGATTTGCTTCAGCTACATGAAAGTGGTGAAGTTAAGCAATAATAGAAACATATATCATGTTAATTTTATTATACACACGCAAGGAACACTGCGGATCTCTCATTCTGATCTAAATCAATAGTTTTGATCTAGATCTTTGTTCTGATATGGGGTGTGTGTTGTTTCCCAGTTGGTCTTCCAACGTAGATATTTATTGGAGTTACAAGAATGAAAAGCGACGTAATATTCAGGATTGGACTGGTTGCCCTAGTTCTGCTTATTCTCATCATACCAGTAAATGCATTTACAGAGGGTACATTAACCCCACTCAACTCTTTCGATGGTCCTTGGACTATGAATGGGGCGGGTATGAATGCTTTTGGTGATTGTTGGGTATTGTATCAGACGGGAAGCCAAGTTACTGGGGGCTATCCTCTCCAACATGGAAGATTGACAGGAACAATAACTGGAGAGAAGTTAACAGGGTACTGGTCAGATGAACCTACCTATGCCGCACCAAAGGATTATGGATGGTTTACCGTGACCTTGGGTGATAATGTGGATGGACATGGATACTCATTCGATGGCGAATGGGGATACGCGAATTCCAAGGACAGTTATTCATTTCGTGGGGGGAGGAGTGCTACCATATGTAGTGCTATGAAAACACCAACTCCGACACCAACACCAACCCTTACACCAACAAGAATTACAACTACACTAACACCAACCCCAACACCAACCATATACATCTCGGCTCCACCAACGTCGTATACAACTCACACACCTACAACAACAGTCACTGCACAAACCACCACAAAGGGAGGATCTGTGACGGTGCCCACGCCGAAAACCGGTATCGAAACGGCCGCCATCCTCATAGCGATCGGCCTTGGTGTTGTGTTCTTTGCCAAGAGAAGAGGATAATCCACCTTTTTCCTTTTTTGTTCCTGACTGTAGAGTCCCGAAAGTATTTCCTATATCAGAAGTTGAGCCGAAAACAAGCTCAACGATGAAGTTGACCAAGAAAAAGATACTGAGGATAATCCGTCAGAAGAAAAAGATAGAGTCATCCGGAGTGATAGCGAAGATCCAAAACATAACAAGGAGACGCGTGGATCAACTTTGGAAACAATATCGGGAAACCGGGATAATTCCAAAAATTGGAGAGGCAATAGGTCGGCCGAAGAAACCGATGAGCGGTGAGGAATCCGCAGTAACAGATGATGCATATCGACAGTTCAGATATGGTGCAAGGATGCTGGAGAAGATTGCCTCAAGAGGCTATCCTCAGTATCGGTATCAGAGTGTTTGGTTGGTGAGCTGATGAAACGTTCAAGTTCTCTCAAGAAAAGATCTTTGAGAAATTATTTCAGGACTGTACAATTCTCCCTTTGATTCAAATCATAAATTAATTGGTAAATAATTCTGCTGATCGAGGACAATTAAATTGTTGAACGATACACGCCTTACAGTGCCCTCAAAATTAAATAACCTTATGCACTACCCTTTCATGGGTAATCCATACATGAGGGTTTTGAAGAAAATGCTAAAGCCTATGAAGACGAGAACCACGATAATTATGAAAATGACGAGGTAAAAATTGTTTGTTTCCTGAAAAGGAATTTTTCCCGTATTTGCTTTCTTTGCGGTTGAGTATGTGTAGAGTGCCAGAGTTTCTGTCCTAATTTAGTGACAGTATTTATGTCCGCTTTCAAGAGCACCCAACAGGTGCTTGAGGGTGAAAGCGACCATGGAAATCCGGACCAAAGCAGTCGTATTCTATGAAGAAGGGATACGAAGTGCAAAGGAGATCGGAGAGACGTATAACATCTCCGAAAGGACGGTGAGACGGTGGGCAAAGGCTCACAGTCATGACCAAGAGAACGGATTACGGCCAAAAAAGACCGGGCCGAAACGGTCTCCTCATGCAATATCCCTGGCGTTGGAACGCCGAATTATCCGATTCAAAGAGAAATATCCGGCATGGGGTGCCCGTCGTATTAAGCACCAGTTCAATCTCCCATGTTCCTGGCGAACCGTTCATCGAATCCTCAAACGACACGGCCTTCTCATTCGTGTTAAAGCTAAACCCCAACCAGCCGGGAAGCGATTTCAACGTCGACACGTTGACAGCATGTGGCAGGGCGATACTTTTCAGTTTCGTATCCGGGGAGTTGGCAAGGTTTATGTCACCGGTTTTACTGATGACTGCTCACGTTATCGGGTGAAGAGCAAGGTCTATCTTCACAAAGATGCAGTCTCAGCGATCAATGCTCTCCGCTGGGCACTCCGCACCGGACGAATTCCTCGTGAAATCTATCTCGATAATGGAAAACAATTTGTCGCAAAAGTGTTCAAAGCGGAAGCTCAGAAACTCGGTATCAAACTGATCTTCGGTCGGCCATACAATCCACGTGGCCGTGGTAAGATCGAACGCTATCACAAGACTCTCTACCAAGAACTCATCGCACTCAAAGAGTTCCGTTCACTCAGCCATTTCAGAAGAGAACTCTGGAACTTTGACCACCAGTACAACAACTGGCGCAAGCAGGAGATCCTGGATTGGATGACTCCGGCTTCAGTCTATCACAACGAAATCAATTTCAACCAAGACCGTAAACTTATCAAAAGCGGACAAAAACTCTGTCAACAAAACGGACATTAATTGTGGCACTCTACAAGTATGCATCATACACACCATAGATCCAGATAATAATTCCTGGAAAGATAAACGAGAATTCCGATAAACCCCGGATAATTTCAAAAATGAAAGGAATTGATCCAAATTAGATAACAAGAGGACGTATATTCCCCGATTTTCTTGTCACTTTTCCTGATTTTTCACAGATTTTTGGAAAGCGTACGCTAAACGATAGCCTGTTTTTTCAGGGTTGCCAGTTGGTACAGGTTAAAGCTAAACGTAGCAAACGTCATTTTCACGTGAGCTCGAAGAACCGTAGTCACATGGGTATGAGCGTCATGGAAGACGTTCTTGATGACTGCGTAAGGTCTTTCACCGGGAGATCGAATTCTTGAGATCCGTTTATTCCTGAGGATATCCCAGATACCAATCGGATGTCCTCGAACTCCGCGCTGCATGGTTGCGTCAAAACCCTTTGGTTCAGCACCGAAATACCCCCGGTCCCGGTAGACAACTTCACCTTCTTCTGAAAGATCGATCTGGCTATCATGCACAGATGCAGTTGTGGTCTGAAGTGCCCGGATTAATCCGAAGTCGCAGTCTTCTTTCGTATGAAGCTTGAATCCAAAATACGAATGTTTCCCCTTTTTTGTCCAGGTACCTTCTTTATTTCTCCGGGTTTTTGCATCGTCTCCCCGGGGAGTGTCAGCAGAGGCATGTCCCGGATCTGCCGTGATGAATGTTGCATCCTGGATCACACCTTTCCGGATCTTCAATCCTTTTTCGTCCAGCTGTCTTTGAAGTTCGTTCCAGATCGCCTTGTCTTTCCCGGTTTGAGATAACCGTTCCCGGAAATACCAGACCGTCGTGTGATCGGGAATCTTCTCAGGAAACCCGAGAAAACTCAGAAATGAAATCTTGTCATTTGCCTGCCGTTCAAGTTCCGGATCGGATAACCCGTACATCGATTGAAGGACCAGCATTTTGATCATGAGAACGATGTCAATATTTGGCCGCCCACCCTGTTCTGTTGTATTGGTATAAATTTCTCCAACAATTTCCCGGAATGATTCCCATTCAATGAGGGGTGCAAGTTCTCCTAATCGATCGCCGAGATCTTTTACCTGCTTGTACCGCTCCTGTAACGCAAAGTCAACAAGAGATTCCATACCTTTTATTCGGAGTTCTAAGATAAAGTACTTCCGGCGTTGAGGTTATTCGAAATTCTCAAACAATACAAGCCCAATAAGGATTCCAATAAGGAAAAGTAATCCCCGCACCAATCCCCCATTATAGAATTGCCCGGAACCAGGAAACAGGAAAGACAATAGCGCTGCAAGACCCTGATTTTTCTGCTTATTCTCTGCGATGATGGCTGCATTCTCGTCTTTTTTTCCTTCTTCTTTAGGATTATTCGCTGAAGTTGACATGCTCCTTCATATGTAAGATTTATTATAAAAAAGATGTGGTGAGATTTCACAAATACTGATTGGATTGTAGTATCCTGAAATTTTTTTGCTTTACCTCGTTTTTTCTTGACTTCAATAAAAACTAACAACCATCTACCGAAACGTTTGTAATCTACCGCAGATATTTACTTTTATGCCCCCCCGTTATTGCCAGAGCTGTGGTACAGAAGTCCCTGACAATATAACAGATACATGCCCAAAGTGCGAGAAACAAGTAGGAGTTCCGCCAGACAAAAAGAAATCCCCGACCAATGCAGCGGCGCTCTCGCTCGTCATCCCTGGCTTGGGGCAGTCGTACTGCGGAGAACTCTTCAAAGGCATTTCGATTCTTTTTGTCTTCACCCTCTGCCTTGTGCTCACCGCCATTTTCAGAATAGAAATTGCACTCTACCTGCTCATCATCATCTGGTTGGTTGGCATCGTGGATGCGTACCGCACAGCGGTGAGGATGAACACCGGGGTGATCCCCGCGCGGCAGAGCCGGATGCTCCCGATACTTGCGGTTGTAGTGGGAATTCTGATTGTCATTGGGGCTGGGGTTGCCCTCCTTTTTATCATGCTTGATGCAGTTAATTCGGTTTTTCCCGCGACCAGTTGCGCGCCAGGTGTCGGATGCTATGGTCCACTGAATGGAGAGCCAACATGTACCAGCGCACATGAATGTCTCTATGATGGGATAGCCAGGCTGAAAGTTAGTTACTATGGGGATGCCGGTAAATTTTTCAATAAGGCACTTACCTATGACTCGCAGAATGCAACTGCATTTACTTTGATGGGAGTACTTGCTTATAAACAAGGCAACCAGACCGGAGCTATTGCTCTTTTTGACCGGTCGCTCGCCGTTGACCCGAACCAGTCGGCAGTTTGGAACAATATCGGTGTTGTTTCAGCACGAATGGGATATAATGATAAAGCCGGTACCGCGTTTCGGAATGCAGTGAACATTAACCGGAATGAGTCCGTTGCATGGGATAACCTCGGCACCTGGTTTTCAACGAATGGTGATGAAACTGCAGCGGTTGAGGCGCTTGACCAGGCAATTGTACACTCTCCAAAAAACGTGGGATTACTGCTTAAGAAAGGTAGGATGCTCAATGCCATGGGGAATTACAGCGGCGCTGCAGATGCCTTTGTTACTGTGATCAAATCCAACCCCAATTATCGAACGGAATTCGATGCATACCAGGGAGAGGGTGAAGCATTAGCCGGGCTCGGTAGATATAACGAATCATGTACTGCATTCGATGCGGTCTTCGCGGGAACTTCCGGTGATACTCGTCTGGTGAATATCTGGAGTGATAAGTGCAATTTCACAACGAGAACCTGTGAACCTGTAACATATTATAAAGTATCATCGGAATATTATCTCGAACGCCTCGCCAGTTACAACGATGACCTGAAAAAGAATCCCGGCGATCTGTACGCCCTGTTGAATAAGGCTGAAACGCTTACCGAACTCAAACAGTATGATGAAGCAATCGCCATATTCAATTCCGTGAACAAGATCGGGAACGGGAGCGCAGAGGCACTCAATGGAAAAGGCGTGGCAGAATTCTACAAAGGGGACTACAATGCAGCAATTGACTCATTCTCACTGGCAAATGTAAAAGACCCTTCATTTCTTCCCTCATGGAACAACCGGGCATTTGTTCAATGGTGGGTAGGGCAGGATGCCTATGCGGTAGATGCCTACCGGCATGCGGCGCAGATCGGTTCACCTGAACTACCTGGTAAGGATAATTATTCTCTTATAGCTGCATACAGCGGTAGGAGCCTATGAATACGAGAACCTCTCATTTTTTTGGTAACACATTCATATCGGCATAATTGATGCAAAAAAAGCAGAGTTCTTGTAGTTTCAGGGAATTTCCGTTATTAAAAAAATATTATTGAGGAGAACGACGCCGACCCCATACCGCGATCCCTGCCATCAGAACGATTGCGCCTATCGGTGCATACAAAAGCGGGGTAGATTGGGTTTGTTGATTAAGGGCAAGTTCCCGGTTCTGTTTTATAACTGCGTTATTAGGATCGAGGGCAAGTGCCTTGTCATACGAAACAACTGCTTCGGTAGATCGACCGAGATGATATAGTGAGAGTCCACGGTTGTTCCATGGCTCTGCTAATGTTGGGTTAAGGGCAAGTGCCTTGTCATACGATGCAATCGCGTCATTAGCCCGGCCAAGATGATCTAGCGCGAGTCCACGGTTGTTCCATGGCTCTGCTAATGTTGGGTTAAGGGCAATTGCCTTGTCACTAGATGTAATTGCTTCTGTATTCATACCGAGTTGTAATAGCGCGAGTCCACGGTTGCTCCAAGCCTCGGCATAATCTGGATTGATGGCAAGTGCCTTGTCATACGATGCAACGGCTTCCGTAGACTGACCAAGGTTGAACAAATAATTGTTACCTTGATTGTAATACTGCACAGCCCGACTATCATAAGCTATTGCTGGTGAACAGATAAGCACGACGATCAGGATCAGTCCACAGCATATGGCAACCCTACTCAAAATTTCCATGGATTGTGATATACCGTTCAGTTAATAATTGTTGTTGTATCCTGACTTCGCTACGTTCTGCTGCATCATTGGAATTTTTAAATACTCGACATTGAAGTGTGCCGGCGGTATCATTTTCGTTAAGTCCCGTTAACGCTAGAATAATCGAGGAACCGGAAATCCCCTTATCTTATATCGTCTGGATCCGGTTTCCAGACCGGATTTTTTGGTGGTTCGTGGGGTAGGGGGTTTCCAAAATTTTGAATTTTACGTTATTTCATTATGAGCAGCGTGGTAAAATTTCCCAGAAATCCCAGTGCTATTGCATTATCTGAAGATCCACAGAAACGTTGATATCATTAATGCAAGGAAAAATGCGATCCCTACTACAACCTGTACAGTCCCGAAAGTATTTCCTATATCAAAAGTTGAGACGAAAACGCAATTTCACAATTTTTTTCCCGCTATTTTTAGGTATTCGTGTATTCTATTATCAACCATCATCGCTACCATTGCAAGCACGATAGTATATGCCAGATACACCGGAATGCTTATTTTGGCAATGTCGATGATAATAACGTGAAATAAAAATATATAGAAAGTCAATTCTCCGAAGTATGATATAATTCCGGTTGTATCAATGGTTTTTGGGTACCATGATTTCTTCGCGATGAAAATCCCAAGACCGAAATAAATCAAACTGCAGAGAGGGACCCATCGCGCGATCAATAAAGCTTTTGGTGGATTCGTTGTCATTGCCCAAGTATTAATAAAGAAAGTCGAGCACAGACTGACGAAGAGCAGACAGGCCAATGTTGTATAGGGTTTGCTGTTAATTGCCCTGCTGATAAATGGGTACAGAAGGTACAGCACGACAAATAACCCAATGCTCCAACCAATGACATTTAATGAACCGCCCCAATTCCCGATAAAGGCATTAAACCCGGAGAACTGCCAGAATAAATCCCCGATCCCGTTTATATTATTGACGTATAGAGCTATCATTATGGCGAACAATAGGCTCATCCAGTACGCCGGGTACAAGCGCAATAGTCGGTGAAGTTGAAATTTGAAGTATGAATAAATCGTGGTTATTGGCTTTTTGTTTATTTCTAGCACTGCGCCGCTGATGAAAATAAAAATCAATACTCCTATACTCCCAATATCGAAAAAGAATATTCTTCCTACCCACGTATTCCATGTCTGATTAATCAATGGAAGATAAACGTAAACACTGGCAATGTGACTTACAAGCACCAGCGCAACCGCCAATATCCTTAAAATATCAAAAATCATTACACGCGGTTTTTCCATCTTTCAATAAACCAATCCCAACGTATGTTTTTGTAAACATTTGCTATAATGTTGTCTGCTTTAACAGTAGCAAAACTTTAGAGGAACTCGATCCGAGAGCTTTATATTTTAAGGTTGAATCGAGCGGCCCCTAGTAATTCGAGACATCTAAATTTGTGAATTAAATGACCTGAAAACGTCCACAATTTTAGGTGTCCATCTCCCTAGCACACTGTATTAATAACGTCTTGGAACGACTAGAATATTAATGGAGATTGCTGTTAGGATGCTCGTTCTGAAACACGGATTTGCATGCTCCTGGAATGTGATTGTATGATGAAACGATTAATGATAATACTGGTTGTGTTAGCCATAGCCGGGTTTGTGGTCGTTCTTCCGGCATGTGCAGCAAATGCCACGCCAGCCATCGTCTGGCAGAAATCGCTTGGAGGATCCGCGTATGATAATGCTTTCAGCATCGTGCAGACATCTGATGGCGGATATATCGTAACAGGAACTTCATTCTCTAATGACGGAGATGTGATAGGTAATCACGGGAATGGAGATTACTGGATTGTCAAACTGGATGCAAAAGGGAATCTGACCTGGCAGAAATCACTCGGTGGGTCATGGAATGATGAGGCTAACTGCCTCGTGGAGACTGCACCCAATAACATCGTGCAGACATCTGATGGCGGATACATCATCGCCGGGTATTCAGAATCGAATGATGGCGATGTTACGGGGCATCATGGAATAACAGGTAAATATATTTACGTACCCGATGCTTGGATTGTCGAACTGGATGCAAAAGGGAATCTGACCTGGCAGAAATCACTCGGTGGATCTCAAGAGGATAACGCCCACAGCGTCGCACAGACATCTGATGGTGGATACATCATCGCCGGGTATTCAAAATCGAATGATGGCGATGTTACGGGTAATCATGGGGGTGCAGATTATTGGATAATCAAATTGAATGCAAAAGGGAATCTTACTTGGCAGAGATCACTTGGCGGATCACAGTATGAAAAGGCTAGCAGCATCGTGCAGACATCTGATGGTGGATACATCATCGCTGGGTATTCAGAATCGAATGACGGTGATGTTTCGGGTAATCACGGTGAGGGAGATTACTGGATTGTCAAACTAGATGCGAAAGGCAATCTAACCTGGCAGCGATCATTAGGGGGATCAGCAAATGATGAAGCACGCGACATCAAGCAAACGTCTGATGGGGGATATATCATTGCCGGGTATTCAGAATCGAATGATGGCGATGTAACGGGGCATCATGGATATTCTGATGCGTATATGAGCTACTCATCCGATGCTTGGGTGGTCAAACTGGATGCAAAAGGGAATCTAACTTGGCAGAAATCACTCGGTGGATCAAAGGGGGATAAGGCTAGCAGCATCGTGCAGACATCTGATGGAGGATACATCATCGCAGGCTATTCGGAATCGAATGATGGCGATGTAACGGGGCATGATGGAGGAGGATATTGGATTGTCAAACTGGATACAAAAGGGAATCTTATTTGGCAGAGAGCGTTTGGGGGATCAAGTACTGATCTAGCCAATAGCATCATCCAGACATCTGATGGGGGATACATCGTTGCAGGGTCTTCAGCTTCAACAGATGGTGACGTAACCAGTAATAAGGGGGGTTATGATTACTGGATTGTGAAACTTTCACAGGCATTATACACGCCTACCCCCCGTATCATAACAAATAAAACCACACCTGCAATGTATACCGATACCTTCCAAATGTCCTGCACCTATCCACCCTGCCCGGGACAGGCATTCTGTCCTGAGGGTCAAACATGTCCCGGTGGTTGTGGATTAACATGTCCAAAAAATTATACCCTCTCTCGGACAGTAACCCCAAGCACCAAACCAACCGGAACACAGAAGTCTCCGCTCTCGTATGCATCAGCTGGTGCTCTGCTTGGTGCCGGACTGCTCTTAAGGAAGAGAAGAGAGTAACCTTTTTTCTCTCCCAAATCTGTGACTTCACTTGGCTTTTGCAGTCATTACAAACCCCGGTGCGAAATTCTCATCTACTATGGGATAGCATCTTTGTGCGAGCAGGATGGAGAGTCACAGGGTACAGGAAATGATGCGGCTGATGGCGTCCAAAATCCGGACGATCGCCAATTCCATATCAGATGATGATGTCGGTAAATTTCTCGACGAGATCCTGAAAGCAAAGCGCATATATGTCATGGGCGCAGGACGGTCGGGGCTTGTCGCAAAGGCGTTTGCGATGCGCCTGATGCATCTCGGTTTTCAGGCATTCGTTGTTGGGGAGACCATTACCCCGGCGCTGAATACCGGCGATGCGATGGTGATCTTCTCCGGATCAGGCAGGACAAAGACCGTGGCTGATATCGCAGAGACGGGAAAAGAGATAGGCGCCCATATCTGCCTCATCACTTCAAATGCGGACTCACGGATTGGAAAGATTGCCGACTGCATTGTCATTATCGAACACCACCGCGACGATGTCGACGATGATGCAGCGGAGTTTGAGATCCGGCAGATGATGGGGGACCATAAATCCTTTGCACCTCTTGGTACCCTCTTTGAGACCGCTTCCATGATCTTTGCTGACGCGGTGATATCCCGCCTGATGGAGATCACGAAAACGGATGAGACTGCACTAAAGAACCGTCATGTGAATCTTGAATAATAGAAGGGATATTGGGATGAAAGAAAAATTTTCACCACGGGTCGCAGGTATCGAAATTTCCGGGATTCGTAAGATCTTTGAATCTGCCGGCCCGGGCTCGATCAACCTTGGGCTTGGTCAGCCGGACTTTGATACACCGCAGCACATCAAGGATGCGGCGATTCAAGCGATAAAAGAGGGAAAGACAGGTTATACCGGCAATACCGGCATCCCGGAGCTCCGGAGCGCGATATGCACAAAGTTCAAAAAAGAGAATGGGCTCTCCTATACTCCTGACCAACTGATCGTCACCGCCGGCGCAAGTGAAGCACTTCATATCGTGATGCAGGCGCTCGTCACGGAAGGCGACCGGGTGCTCTGCGCGGATCCGGGTTTTGTTTCGTACGCCGCACTTGCCACACTTGCCGGTGGGCGCCCGGTCGGAGTCCCGCTCGACAAAAAATTCCATATCGATGTTGAAGCAGCAAAGGAACTGATGGCGGGAGCACGGCTCTTTGTCCTGAACTCCCCGTCAAACCCTACCGGGGCTGTTGAATCGAAAGAATCGATAAAAGCTATCGTTGAGTACGCCAACGATTGCAACGTGACGGTGGTGAGTGATGAAGTGTATGAACATTTCATCTATGGCAAAAAGCATTGGAGTGCTGCACAGTTTGGCGACAATGTCATCACCATCAATGCAGCAAGCAAGACCTACGCGATGACCGGCTGGCGGTTGGGGTACCTTGCTGCACCGATCGATATTGTCGGGCAGTGCCTGAAAGTGCACCAGTACTGCCAGGCATGTGCCACTTCGATCTCCCAGTACGCCGCCCTCGCCGCGTACACGGGCGACCAGCATATGGTCGGTGTGATGCGGGATGAATACCGCGCACGGCGTGATATGCTTGTAAAAGGGCTTGCACGGCTCGGTTTTACCTTCCCGGAGCCTGAAGGGGCGTTCTATGCATTCGTTCCCATGAAACCGGCACTGACAGAGAAGATTATCAACAAGGGTGTGATCCTGGTACCCGGTTCTGCGTTCGGTGTCAACGCGCCGGAGTATACACGGTTCAGCTACGCGGCGTCCCGTGAAAACTTAAAGACATCTCTTGATAGGATAGAAAAAGCAATACGTGAGTAATATGGTTAACAAACTTCTGGAAAAATTATCCAATGCCCACGGGGTATCGGGCAGTGAAGGCAGCGTATTTTCGGTTATCAAAAAAGAACTGAAAGGATACGTTGATGAGATCCGTGAGGATGCAATGGGTAACCTGATCGCAACGAAACGCGGCAACAAGTTCAAGGTCATGCTCGCTGCGCACATGGACGAGATCGGGCTCATGGTGAAATATATCGATGACAAGGGATTCATCCGGTTTGTTGCCCTTGGAGGCTGGTATGCGCCGACGCTCTACAACCAGCGCGTCGTCCTGCATGGGAGCAAAGGAAAGTGTTACGGAGTAATTGGCGGCAAACCCCCGCACATGATGGACGATGATGAGCGCAAGAAGGGCGTGAAAGTCGATGATATGTTCCTCGATGTCGGGGCTTCAAACCGGAGCGAGGCAGAAGCTCTCGGCATCGAAATCGGAACGCCCATCACCATCGACCGCGAATTTGCCCTTCTCGCGAATGACCGGGTCACAGGAAAGGCATTTGACAACCGTGCCGGTGTCGTCATGCTCATAAAAACGCTGAAAAATGTGAAATCGCCATTCACCATCTACGGGGTCTTTACCGTGCAGGAAGAAGTGGGGCTGAAAGGTGCACGGACAAGTGCCTATGCCCTTGATCCCGACTGCGCCATTGCAACGGATGTCACAATCCCCGGGGATCATCCCGGGATGGAAATGAAAGATGCGGCAGTGGAGATGGGCAAAGGCCCGGTCATCACCATCGTCGACAGCAGCGGGCGCGGACTGATCGCAAACCGTAAGGTGGTGAAATGGTTACGGGATGCGGCAGGCGCAAACAACATCCCCATGCAGGTTGAAGTGGGGACCGGCGGTACCACCGATGCAACGGCAATACACCTGTCAAAAGGTGGCATCCCGTGCACCAGCCTCTCCATCCCCACCCGGTATATTCACTCGCCGGTGGAAGTGCTGGATGTCCAGGATATCGAGGCAGCGGTGGACCTGCTTATCGCAGCGCTCAAAATCAAACCGGCGCTGTAACCTTTTTTTCTTTCGGATATTTATTTATTTTTGAGCCGGTTCCAGGAAAATGGGATTGCGGGATGCCATCCGAAAGACTCCCATTTACAATACCGTTATCCCTTAAGAGATCCCCATCTCGCAGTGATATATCCGGCACTCGTCATAAAATTAGACCCGTTACCTGACGGATCGACAAAAATGATGAATCAAAAAAAGTGCGTGTAAAAAAATGGTTATTCGTCTTCCCACCGGTTCTTCTTTCTCAGGAGGAAATAACCGGCGATACCCACGATGATCACAACAATTACGCCAATAATGATCATGTTGGTTGTCGTCAGCCATGTTATTCCGGTCCTGTCACCATCGGTGTTCGTGAGCGCGAGTTTGAAGTTGATCGCATCAGTTAATGATTCATTCCCCTTATCGAAGGCGGCTTTCGCCTTCACCCGCGAAAACGCGTAGTTCCCCGTGTTAAAGAGATCTTGTGCCGATGAAAGGTACTGGTCAGCACTCTCTTTTTTCGCTATCACAATAGCGAGCCGGGGATCGTTTGTGATGCTCTTGTTTACAGTGAAGAACACGATGAGGTCATTTGTCTGTGAGATGGGAGCCTGGGCATTGCTGATCTCTTTCTCTGCCGATGCCCGGTCAAGGAGTTTCTCCCCCGCGTCTATCTGACTCGTTGCGCTGTTGAGAGCTGCCTGTGCATCAGCAAAATTTGCAGTCTTTGCGGTGAGAATCGATGCCTTTGCGTTTGCGAAATTCTGTTCAGCTGCCGTTGTATTTACACCCATCTGGGCGAAGTTGTCGATATGTGTGCGGTATAATTGCAGGTCTGATTCCCTCAGTGCGATGCTCTGGGAGATATCAGTCGGGTTCACGATAATCCGTTCACGAGTGGTGATCGATGCGGGGATCACCGCATTCTTACTGTCAAGTTCCTGCACAAGAACGATTGTCTTGTTCATTGATTTCGTAACGGACGGAACCATTCCCTGTAGCGTAACCCGGAGGGACTCTTGTACCGTGGAGGGATACGACAGGACCCAGCCGCTCAGGTACATGCTCTTGCTGGAGCTGGACGGTTCGGCCTGCTCTACCCCGTCACGGATAAGCGTGCTCGTCCACTGGGGGCTGTTTAGATCCGTATAGATCTGCAGCGTGCCATCCGGAGGAAATGTTACTCCCCCGGCAGGAGTCATATCAATCTTGAACGATACACTCACATTTGTTCCGGCAGTGAGATCTCCGGTCGGGTTGATGACCGGATCTGATACCGTAACCGCAGAAACAAGTGAAATTCCGACGATAAGGAATACAAGAAATCCAAAACCCAAGCTGTTTAATTTCATCCTCATTCTCCCCTTTTTTGATAATCAGGCGTGAATAATTGGATTTTCATCGTGTGATCATATAATACCTTTTATTCTCTCTTAAACAGATTGAGAGGTCCAACAATGATATAAACCCAAGAGGTGAGAATCGGGCTAACGAATAGACTAACTTCAAAAACTGAAAAAATGATTCAATTGAAAATCCGGGGATGTATTTCTGTTATTCGCTCCAAAAGATAAGATCCGCCGTGGGAAAAAAGAATAGATCACGGCTGGACTTTCTCGCCACAGGTATTACAGAATTTTTCCGTGGGGTCCAGTTCCGCGTTGCACTTTCTGCACAGGATCACTTTCTGTGGAGGCTGGGGAATCGGGGCGGGAGTGGCACCTCCACCCGGTGCAACAACAATCGGTGCGCCAAACCCGCCACCGGCAACAACGGTAGTGCCGGGTGGCGATCCCGCAGTCGCGCGAGTCGATGCAGTCTGTCCCATCTCCTCAAGGGATTTGTGATGGACGCGCTCCATCCGGTCCATTGAACGCTCTTCCATCTGCTGCATTCGCTGGACGTACGCTTCCTGGTCTTTCATCCGCTGTTCGTACATCGCCTTGACCTGATCAGAGCCGTACTTTTCTTTTAAGGCTGCCGCAACTGCAGCGCTGTCCTTTGCCGAGAGTGCCATCATCTGGTCTTCGGTAAGGGCTTTTGCCTGCTTCATCTTTGAAAGCTCGGTGAGTTGCTCTCCCGCTTTCCCTTCAGCCATCGAGATCTGCGCTTCATCAGTGGCAGCCGACCGGGCTTTTAAGCGCTGTGCCTCGATCTCTGCGGCTTTCTGCGCTTTCTCCAGTTCGAGCGCTTGGTACCCGGTCGCGTCCTCCCGTTTTGTCGCCTTCATCTTCCGCAGGAGTTCAATACCTGCTTCTGATTCCTTTACGTCCTGACCACTGATCTTCCCGCGTTTTTCGAGGTCGTAATCATCGACAAGACGTTTTCCTCCGACATCCGCTTCCAGAACCTCGCCTTCCATATCCAGCTTGTGGCGCTGGAAGACACGCTGGATCATCATCTGGCGCGCATTCGCCTTGTCCTCGCGGTTTGTCTCGAACAGTTTTTTCAAGTCAATCATGTCGTTCTGCCGGATGACCTTTGCTGTATCAATGCTGTAAAGGTACTTTTCAAGGTCCTCGGCATTCTTGAACTCGTTCATCTTGTCGTCAGTAAGCCGTTCGCGTAAGAGGACGGTGATCTCATCGAACCTCTTGCGTTCGAGCTTCTCACGTTCGTTGTCAATCATCTCGTCCGCGCGTTTGACCTCTGTCTCCTTGACCTTGGTGGCGACCTGTTGCTCATAGGGCAGGAGCCCGATCTCCGCATCCTGCCGCATCTTTTCGCGCTTCTGCGTGAGTTCACGGGAGAGTGTCCCGCGCTGTTTGATGATGTCCTGCCAGTAGGACTCATCGTAATCGAAGTATGGGAGGTGGACAAGTTGGAGTCCCCACCGGCTGAGCGTTGTCGTCAGGTTGAACTCGAAATCCTGCTGGAGCTCTTTTCTGAGTTCGAGGTTTCCGTACAGGTCTTCAAACGAGTACCCCTTCACCTTTGACTGCAGGACGTTCAACATCTCATTTCTCACATTCCCCAGAAGGTCGATAATTTCGAGATGCGGCTTTGACTTCATGAGGTTGTCAAAGAGGAGGATGGGTTTGTCCACCTTGACGACCATCCTCCCCTTCACGCCAGCGTCAAAGTTCTCGACAGTTCGTAAACCTCCGATGGAGAAGTCGACCGGTATGTCCCCGTCATCGACAAGGATAATCGTGGTCTTCTCATAGAGGTTCAGGGTTTTCAAAAACTCAAGAAGACTGCCGGCGGTATATGTCCCAGGAGGGAGATCACCCATGTACTTCCCGCCCTGTAAGAAGATCGCCTTTGTGCCCTGCATCACGGTGATTTTCTTTGTCAGCCCCAAAAAGTACGAGTTGAGATCCGCAACTTCGAACCGGTGCGCAAGATCATTCGGGCGCCTCTGCCAGACATTCGATTTGGACAGATCCGGGAATGCATCCGGGTATGTCGCGCTGCTGGTTGTTCCCGGCTGGACAGCCGCCCCGCAGCTCGAACAGAAGGTTGCACCTGCCCGTACCGGCTGCCCGCAGCTGCCACAGAGCTGCCCGGCGACAAGTTGACCGCACTGTGAACAGAACTTACTGGTTTTTTTATTCTCTGCGCCGCATGAGCGGCATTTGACCGTATCAAACATATGAGAAGACCACCCCTATATCTAACTTAAATCCGAACTGTTATTTATAGATGAGGAAGAATTCAGTCAGTGCTTAAAACCACGCTTACCGGAACATTTGCGTAACCTCTGAACTGAAACCCTGGTAGAATATTTTGGCAACGGGCACGCCGTGTTTTTTTCGTGCATAATCAAAAGATTAATCAATTTTAGGCGGATATTTTAACGTAATCAAAGGTGGTGTGTACTATCGTTATCTGTCCAAATTGTGGAAAAGAAACTCCGGAAGGCAAATTCTGTGAACACTGCGGAGCATCAGTGCAGACAACGCAGACTTTTCAACAACCTGTTGCACAGCAACCGGTGTATACTCAGCAACCGGCTGCTGCTAGCATGCAGAAGAAGAGTGCCGGTGTGGCCGTGATACTCTCATTTTTCCTTCCCGGACTTGGTCAAATATATAATGGTCAAATTGGCAAAGGAATTATATTAATTATACTTAGTGTTGTATTTTGGTTGTTATCTTCGATCGTAATCGGTATCCCATTCTATATTATTCTCTGGATTTATGGGATGTATAATGCGTATTCAACTGCAAATAAAATCAATGCGGGAGCAATTTCGGTTTGAAATATTTAATTATCAAATTTAATTAAGGAATCGCGGCATTCGTTTACGATAAGGTTCGCATCACGTGCGATTACTGATCTCACCTTTTTTTAAGTTGTTCAAACACTGGATCTCACTGACATTTCAAGTTATTTCTGAACAGAACACTCTCATTACACAGCAGGGCCGGGCTTACTATTTAGGCTTCCCACGACAAAAGATTAATTAATTTCAGACGGATAGTTTAACTAAATTAAAGGTGGTGTGTACTATCGTCATTTGTCCAAATTGTGGAAAAGAAACTCCTGAAGGAAAATTCTGTGAATCCTGTGGGGCATCAATGCAGACAACACAGACTTTCCAACAACCTGTTGCACAGCAACCGGTATATACCCAGCAACCAACTGCCGCAAAACAAGAAATAAATGCAATTCTTGCTGCACTTCTATCCATATTCCCGGCAGCGGGACAAGCGTATCTGGGAAAACTTGGAAAAGGTATTGGAATCCTGATACTGGCAATTATTGCGGGTGTTATATGGGGACCATTATTCTGGATTGTGTGGGCGTATGGTATTTTTGACTCCTACACGACGGCGCAGAAAATGAATAAAGGCGAGATTCCGTATTCTGCGCCAAAGATTGGATGGGCAATAGGAGTCATTGTTGCAGAAATTATTATTATCATCGTGTTTGCCGCAATCATTGCGGCATTCGTATTTGCCATGAGTTCTCCCAGATACTATTAACCTTTTTATTTTAATCCTGTGTTAAATCAGAAGATTAATTAATTCCAGACAGTTAGCTTGACTTAAATCAAGGTGGTGTGTACTATCGTCATTTGTCCAAATTGTGGAAAAAACACTCCGGAAGGAAAATTCTGTGAGCATTGCGGAGCATCGGTTCAGAGAACACAGACTTTCCAACAGCCTGTTGCACAGCAACCGGCATATGGCCAGCAACCTGCGGGGGTTAGACATGCGGGATTCTGGATCAGGCTGGGCGCATATTTCATTGACATTATTATCCTCTTTGTTATCGCAGTAGTCATTGGCGCTGTGTTGGGCGTTTCGATCTTTACGGGTTCGCCCGGTTATTCCTCATCGGGAGCTTCGGGTGCATTTCTGGTTTTATTTTACCTGATATTCATCATCATTATCTGGCTGTATTTTGCCATACAGGAGAGCTCTCCAGCGCAAGCGACTCTTGGAAAACGAGCGGTAAACGTTAAGGTCACGGATCTGGAAGGAAACCGGATCGGTTTCGGTAAAGCAACAGTAAGGACCATTGTGAGATTTATCCCGCTAATTGGCCCACTCGGATGCCTGGCAATCGGATTTTCTGATAACAAGCAGGGGCTTCATGACTGGGCAGCGGGCACGTATGTAATATACAAAAACTGATGTACAAAGATAGGATTTGTGGCTGATCCAAGTTATACAGATATCATATACTATTTTTATCTGTATTGTCGCAATGCTGCAATTGTTCCGGTTCAATTACCAATTCGCTGGATAGTAACCTCTTCCATTTTAATACTTGAAAAAACATATTCCGCCAATAACGAGGTACTGATTCTGTATGATGAGTTCATCATCTGTTATTGAGTTTCTAGGGAAACTGATCCCCGGGTATGATTACCGCGCCAAAAAGAGCAGGTTGAACACTGACCGTTCCGTACGGGAGAAACTCGCACGGGAACTGAAAAAAGCCGCACTGAACTTAAAAGAGGTGAGCGATCTCGCATACCGTGACGGTAAACGGGAGATTGTTGACCATATCAAGGACGTGTTGAAAGCAATCGACCTGTTTGTGGTTGAGATCGAGGATGCCCCCTTCGGGCAGTCGCCCCTTTTCAAAGTGGACAAGGTCAACGATGACGATATCGATCACATGATCCAGTTTGACCATGATCTCGTGGAACAGCTGGAAGTAATCACAAAGACGTCGGAACTCATCTATGACCATGTCCTGAAGGGAGAGACCTCCGACATTATCATACAAGTGAGAAAACTGAAAAAAGAGCTCGATGTTATGAAGAACACGTTCTCTGATCGGCTCGACTATATGATGAAGCGGTGAATGGAGGCGCGGGTATGGCAAAAGAACCACTGTTCTTCAGGGATACCGGCGAGATGGGTGATGTTTTTGCGGCGGCAAAACAGATCATCGAGCAGACGCGACTCTCCCGGGATGAGCGCGCACGGGTTTCTGCGATCACGGAAGAACGACTCAATCAGCTGACCGGCAAATTTGTTGAATATGATACCATCAATGCGGAGAATACTGAATACAAGAGAAGGATTCACGAACTCAGGGTAAAACTGCTCAAAGGAGAATTGACCGGGGAAGAGGCAAAGAAGGCGCTGGATGCCCTCGCCAGTGAACGGGAAGCGCTCCAGAAAAAATACGGGGATCTTGTCGGGCTTCTCGATACCCAGATGAAAAATATCGACAGCGAGCTTGAATCGCTCGATAAGAGAAAACTGACGCTTGCCGCTGAACGGGACCAGTACCATTCCGCGCTTCACATGGAAGTGAAGTGGATTGCTGAAGGAGAATTAAAAGAAATCGCGGCCTTAACAGAAACCTTACAAAATAAGCGGAAGTCCCTCGTTGAGGAAAAATCCTTAATCTTTATCAAAAAGGACGAACTCTCCGAATCCGTCTCCCTTGTCGATGACGTGATCGGAAAAAAATCAAAACGTTACATCACTGCTGAAGACGCGCGTGCTCACGAGCTCAATTTCATCGCGCGGTTTGATACGAAGATGTGCGCGTTTCCGGTAAAGTGCTTCTCACCCTATGAAGGGAAAACATATACTGTCACGGAATGGAAGACCCATTATCACTATGATTCCGGCACCGGTGCGAAAACTGGGGAAAATGATGCAACCGGTACGAACATCCAGAATATTCCCTTGAACATGGGATCAGTTTATGCAATCGAAAGGAAGGATTTTGCCTTACATTTTGAGAAGGTTACACCAGTGACCGGTTGGCATTGGTATTTCGGTTCTGATTTTAATGATGCATTCCATGATGGCCCCACATATACCCTTGGCTTCCGTAAAAGCAAAAAGAAGGTGGTAGTCGAGGCATTCTCGTACTGCAATACCGGAGACTATGCTGACCTTGGTTTTGATACCAGGATGGTTACGATGTCGGCACTGATGACGGTGCTTAGTCCAATCATCCAGCGTGCCGAAGAAGGCGATTACTTCCATGCGCTGGGAATCGCATCCCCTACCGGCTGGGATGATCCGGCGATTGCATGGGTGAAAGGCGGGGATGCCGGGAGTTCGTATGTGAGCAAGAATGTTGCCGTCTGCCTTGTTGATTCCGCGAGCGGAGAGGTCTATTATAATCCAAATGACCTGCGGATCCTGAGTTATATCGACTATTTCAGACCAGAATTTGATCTGGAACGGGTTGAGAAGATGAAGAAAATCCTCCGGGATGAGTTTGCGAATGCAGAATACCTTGAATTTGAAAAGATATACGAAAAGACAAAGGAAGACCGGTTTATCATCGAACAGGCATTCTATGCGCTCGAACGCGAGAACGTCGGCAGGGTGAAGTTCGCCGAAGGCGTCGGGCTCGTGTTCCTCCGGTGAAACAACCGTCAATACTTTTTTCTGAAATAATTGTATTTCGGTTGTCGATATTGATTTGACAGGTAAAGAACAAAAAAGATGATTATTCCCGTGAAAAAAAAGTCCCGGCCCGAGGCCTAATCCATCTTCCCGGCTTTCTTTTTACGCTTTGAAATTCCCGCACGTATTTTTTCAATCACAGCATCAAGGATTTTTATCCGGGAGTAATACTTGTCATTCGATTCCACGATGATCCACGGGGCAATGGATGTACTTGTTTTTTCCAGCATCGCGTCAATTGCGGTATCGTACAGATCCCATTTCTCCCGGTTTCTCCAGTCCTCATCAGTAATCTTATATTTTTTCAGCGGATCGGTTTCCCGTTCCTTGAACCGCGCCAGTTGTGTCTCTTCGTCAATCTGGAGCCAGAACTTAATAAGAACCGCACCGGACCTGACAAGATAATCTTCCATGACATTGATTTCATGATAGGCGCGCTGCCATTCCTGTTCGGTGCAGAACCCTTCAACACGTTCAACGAGTACCCTCCCGTACCACGTGCGGTCAAAGATCGTGATATCTCCTGCCATGGGCAGCCTGCGGATAAAACGCCAGAGATAATGATGGTTTTTCTCATCCGGTGTCGGTGCCGCTATTGGTTCAACCACGCTGCACCGGGGATTGAGCGCACGGTCAAGCCGGATGATTGCACCACCCTTGCCTGCTGCATCCCACCCCTCAAAAAGAATAACAACCGGTACTTTTTTATCGTGCACTGAATACTGGAGTTCGTGCACCTGTTGTTCGCATTCTGCAAGCCGTTTATTGTATTCCTCTTCAGAAAGCGATTTTTTGAGATCGATCGTGTGGAGAATGGATGATTGCACGTCCGGTCCCTTTTCAGCTGCACGCACTTTTTTCTTTGCAGATTTCGTTTCCAATACTGGTCTGCGGTTCAGTGCATCCTCCATCCGGGCAATAATCGTTTCGTATACTTTCACGATGGCGAAGCGCCTGTCGGTGCCTTCTACTACCGTCCATGGCGCCTTTTCAATGTCGGTTTCCGCGATCAGCATCTCCAGTTTTGGCAACGCATTATCATAATTCCGGAGTTTTTTTGGCGCACGACTGTCATTTTCTGAGAATTCCGGGTGCTCCTTCTGAAATTTTTTCAGCCGTTTTTTCTGTTCTTTTTTACTGATATGCAAAAAAAACTTGATGATGACTGAACCATCATCGACAAGCTGCTCTTCCATATTGATGATGTCCTGGATGCAGCCGGGAGAGAAGAGATTTTTTTTATTCCCTTCGGCACACGCTATGAGGGTGTCGGTATACCAGCTCCGGTCAAAGATCGCAATCTGTCCCTTTGAGGGTGTGTTCACCCATGATCTCCATAACATCGGGTGCGCGCGTTCAACCTCATTTAATTGCAGCATTGGGTGGACGCGGAATCCCCGCGGGTCAAGGGCATATGTCAAGCGGTTTATTGTGCCGGAAATGCCAGAGAGTCGCCACCCCTCAAAAACGATTATGACCGGGATCTGCTTGTCCCGGAACTCTCTCTGGAGCACCCCGATACGATCACGCAACCCCTGGATGAGGGAATCATACGTGTTTTTGTCAAGAGTCTGATCCAGATCAAATTTCTCGAACATATAATTTTGAAATAGTGACTGGGGATATATATGTGCATCCTGCCCGAACTGGTGCACAGCTCTCGCTCATGGTGTGAAATAATCTGGAAAAACAGCCGGTAACCGCTCCAATTTACCGGCGGTAGATCTGGAAATCTATCAGGGAAAGGATCTTCGGGATTTGGTTTATGGTATCCCGATCTTTCTCTTTTTCCGATTCCGATAACTGGTCATAAGGAACGAGTGATGGGTGGAGCTTCTTTTTATCATCCCGCTCCTTGCCATAACGCCATCCGTCATCCTGCTTCTCCTTCATCCAGCGCTCGTGCTCGAGCCGGGCGAGAGTTTCGACCTCTTCCGGTGTAAACTTAAATGTCGTTGTGGCGTCCCAGTCAAGGATCGGTCCTATGTCACAACCGACAAGTGAAAGCTTCGTCCAGATGAAGTTTGCCTGTCTCCGGTTCGACTGCCGGTATTTCTGCCCGTCTATCTTGTTATTCTTTACCGTGAGGGTGCCAAGAACATCCCATGGTACGAGCAGCCGGTTTGTCTCCGGGGTCTGTCCCTTCAGGCGCTCCTTTTTACAATAATTTTCGTGAATAGCCCGGGCAAGCACCTCTTCTTCACCGGCGAGAATCAGTTCGCTGTTTGCGGTGATCTCGAACATGTTGACGGGATGGATCTCCCGTATGCTCCCCAGTCCCGCCTGCTCACC
Organism: uncultured Methanoregula sp.; assembly: GCA_963676405.2. Lineage (GTDB taxonomy): Archaea > Halobacteriota > Methanomicrobia > Methanomicrobiales > Methanospirillaceae > Methanoregula. The sequence continues at coordinate 91,689 of CAXXQB010000011.1, read as the reverse complement.
GGCAATAAGTTTTGCGACGCTGGTATTGTGATCCATGCGCACGACAAAACTGACCTCTTTTCCTACCGTATGATGATGGAGTGTAAGGGCGGCATAGAGCCCCAGCGAATCGTCATCAAGGCAGATATAGGCATTAAAACCCCGGTCAAATACCGGGTTTTTAAGAAACTCTCCACTTTTAAACTCCGCAGATTGGATATCGAGCGGGATCGCAACCAGATCGCATACCGCAGACATTTTCGGGTACTGGATGAGCATGTTGTCCCGTACCCGGTCTGCGTTCAGATCAATGAGAACAATTTTTAACCGGGTGCAGTCAGTAGAATATTTCAGGTACCATGTCCGTGCAATACGGGAGATGATACTATCCCCCAGTCGCCCTGCCCCGATAAGCACAACCGGGGGGGGAGCATTTTGTGTGTCCTTTTGTGTATCCTCTTCCGGAAAAGCCGGGTACTGGTCAAGGAGTGCCCGTGCCCCGAGCGCGTACTGGTTGAAGAATTCCACCCGTACTTGAGATTCTTTTCGTGCAGAAAATGCGTGTTTCCTGATGATCCCGTATAACTGCGGATTGATTATCTGGATGACACACGTAAGCGCATGGCGTGTCTTTACCGGCACCATGCGCATCACGTTCAGTGCGACTTCTGCATTATCTTCGTCAACATCGGAAAATGAAAGGACATGTGCTGCATTTTTCACACCGGCTTTTTTTAACAGGTTCGTATCAGATGGATGCCCGGTAAGGATGATGAGCCCCATCATCTTACACGACTCAACGTAGGCGTTCTTTGCGTCGCTTTCGATGATAACCGGTTTTATCTTTCGCCGCACAAGGTCATTAATTATTAAAAATGACCGGAAATTCAACCCGCAGACAATCACATGCCCGCGTTTGAACAGGAGCGGCATCGTGTGAATTTTTTCACGGATGTACAGGTACACAATGCCGGCTGAGCTTGAGCCGGCGAACGCACCGGCAGCGATCCGGATAAAGTCTGAGTTTGCTCCACCGACAAAGTCCTTAATGGCAGGATATGCAATAAAAACGGCAAGACCTGAACCGAAAATAGAGAGAATCGCCTGAAGTACGAGATAGATGTCAGGTGCTGCCATGCGCTTTATCCCCCGCTGGCATCAGGCCCGGGTTTTTCTGTCTGCTGCCCGGAGAGATGGGATTTTATGATCTCTGTCAATGCTCCAAAATGCTGCTGGGGCGGTGGGGGCATGGCATCGAACCATTGCGCGATGTTGATGAGGTAATCCATGTTTTTGGTCGGGAGGATCTCCTCGATCCGGAACGGGATGATGAGGAGGTTTCTCTGCACTGCCCGCGTCAACTCGCGCATGACATGGGGCGAGATGTTCGAGCTTTTGGAAAAGATGAGGATCATTACCGTGCTCGCATCGATTGCATCGATGATCGAACCGGGAAAATTGGAACCGGGGACTACATCACGGGGGGCAATCCAGCAGGAAATTCCCTGTGCTTCAAGGTACTGGCAGAGATCATTCGCCAGTGCCCGGTCCGGACTTGAGTAGCTGATGAATACCTGTCGGACCGGTTTTGTTGGTGCGGGAGTGGACATTCCGCATGCGCCCGGGGTTGGTGCCGTCGCAACTACATCCTGGAGTATAGTGGTGTCGGTATTCTGGGCCCCAACTTTGATCATCTCCGCACATTTCTCTGCTTTCGCCTCCCATTCCTTTGCCCGCGTCCGGTAGAGCTGTTCACGATGCGGAACCTTTTTTGCAAGCCGGGCGTAGAGTGCGGCAGTTTCAACGGCGAGGCGCTGTGCTGTTGTGTTGTCCCCTGAACTTACCGCACGGTCAAACGCCTTCGTATTCTTATCAATTTTCTCGAGGATATCCGCAGGAGAATCGATCTTCATGGCAGGTCAGGTGACGGGGGGATCAAAAAAATTACCGGTTTCAGGCTGCACCATACTGTTTGTTCCATGCCTCATGCCGTTTGAAATCATCCGGAGTCAGGGGAGATTTTATCCGCGCAATTGCCTGGGTGAAGTCCTCCATCGAGAGTGGTCCCGCTTTTAAGGTCTTTTTCTGTAACTCATCAAACGACAGCTCAGCCATATTTTCGATATTGTCGAAGATATCTTTGTTTATCCTGCGGGTCATGCTCTTCATCGCATCCCGGCAGACATTCTGGAGATCCCTCCCGGAATAATTCCGGGTTACGCATTGCTCACCGATATTCTCGAGGTCCACCTGTGATATATCGAGCCCTTTTGTCTGGATTTTGATGATATCCTGGCAGGCTTTTTTGTCCGGCAGGGGTATGTAGATACGCTTGGGGAACCGGGACAGCACGGCATCGTCGAGGCTCCAGGGAGTATTTGTTGCAGAGAGGGTGAGGATGAGCTTGTCGCTCTTTTTATCCTGAAACCCATCGAGCTCGGCGAGGAGTGTTGCGAGCACTTTGCGGGATGCTTCCCCTTGGTCTCCATCTCTGGACATGGTGATGGAATCCAGCTCATCAATGAATACAATAGAGGGGGCATGGGTACGCGCTGATTCGTACAGGGCGGTAATGAGCTTGGAGGATTCGCCAAAATATTTCGACATGATGCTGCTGATCTTGACGTTAAAAAAGGTCGCTTTGAGGCTGCCTGCCGCAGCAGCCGCAAGAAGGGTCTTTCCTGTACCGGGAGGACCAAAGAGCAGGATGCCTTTATCCGGTTTGATGGATTCCGGTTTACTCAATCCGGCAATTACGACGGTCTCCATGATGAGACTTTTTATCTCTGCGAGACCTCCGATATCTTTCCACGTAACCGCGGAGGTTTGGATCAGGCTCTCCCCAAACCCGGAAAAATCCTCTTCCTCGTCTTTATCGTTCCCGCCTTTCTCAACCATTGCTTTTTTCTGGACAATTTTTACCCCTTTTGCAATTTCATCCCATTTCGTTGCATTGTCTATATGGGCCTTTTTCTGGTCTGGGATTTCCGTAGCAAGTTTTCTCTCGATATTTGCGCAGTCTGTCGCAAATTTTTTGGCATCTTCGATATTGCCCTTAGCCTTTGCTTGTTCAAAATTTTTCTTTGCTGTTGTTAAGCTTGCGAATAGGACTCCTGATAAATCAATCTTCAAAATTAATCCCCCCTTACATCATCATTCTTAATTAACTGCATTATAATATCTCCTATAATACGGTATCGTGACGATATGTAAAAAAGGATATGTAAAAAAAATGAACAATAAATAAACAAAAAATAAACAAAAAATCGGGATTATTCCCGTTCTTTTTTCTGCCCGCTGGCTTTTTCAATATCCGGTGGTGCTGATTGATTCTTACCTTCCCGAATTGTACTAAGGATATCGGCGAGATCATCGTCTTCCTCTCCGGCACTCGCTCCGATAGAGCTTGATGTCATTCCGCCCAAATAGTCAAGTGTCTTTGTTCGATCCTCTCTGTCGAGAGAAATTCCAATCAGTTTATTTTCCATTTCCTCTGGGCTGAGAGAATATAGTCTTTTTAGGACACCAGCCGGAAGATCATTTTCCTGTTCTTTAATTATAATAATATTTGATATGGCCCGCAGCTCCTTTTCCCGCTGCGCTTGAGTGGCCTCTTTTGCCGCCTTTTGTAAGAGCAGGGTTTTAATGCGCCCGGCATAACTTATTTCTTCAGATTTCGATGTTGTATCCTTTGCCAGCGAATAATAACGCTGAACTTCCTGATCGTTGCGGCGAATTTCCGCATGGATGTCATCAACTTTTTTGGTCAGCTGGATCTCGGTAATTTTGAGATCGTCAATACTGAGCGTATCGATAGGATTTCCTCCCTTAAAAAGAGAAGATAAAAATCCCACGGTCAACTCCCCTCTTTCTCAGTATCTTTGCTTTCCATCTGGTTTTCTGTAGAAACGATCTTCGAGGCATCGTCAACATTGATGGAACCCGTCTCTACAGCGCTCCATGCATCGAGCAGCTGTTTCTCGCTCTCATCAACTGATTGATCAAGAGCAGATTCTGAAGTTGATAATTCAAAGACACCGTTGAGGTTATCAAGCACGTCTTCAAAGCTCTTTCCATTGAGATCAGTAGTAATGAGCATTCTTTCGAATAGTGCTGGGTCAATGTTCTTAAGTTTATCCCAGATTGGGCTCGCTTTAAGCTGTTTCTCAAATTGTTTGAGCACTACAAAATTGGAGATGAACATATACTGCTTGCTCATAACGTTAAAATTTTTAAATTTTAATTTGACCTGCATTTCGATTTGTTTGATCTCCATTATTTTCATCTTCTTTTGGAAGAGATCAACACCGACACCCTGCTTGAAGAGATCTTTTTTCTGTTTCTCGAACTTTGCCATTTCCTTATTTAATATCGCGAGTTGATTTTTCAGTCGCATCTGCTCTTCCTTTAGGTCACGTTCGGTCACAGCATCTAAAGAATTCCCCGTAATTTTACCCTTAAATTTTTCCCATACGCCCATAAGTGTATCCTCATGTCGATATTATTAACCTGACTTTAAATAATTTATTCAAAGCCGGATATTGATTTGACATCCAAAAACCAAAAAAAGAAAAAGAATATTCTTTTGCGGAGTAATTACATCACCGACAAATGTCGACCCAATTAACTTTTCCCGGATTCCACGGGATATGTGAGTTCAACATGTCAGCGGCCGGTGAAGATGCCCCATCACTAACAAACTCTTCATAATTGTACTTGAAAACTTGTACCCGTTATGCTTATTTTAGTATAACCTGCCCAACATCCGGGACGTTGCGTATTTTACAGCCACGTTCTTTCGCATAATCTCGGAAATTTTTCAAAATTAATTCTGCATCAATATAGCTACGGTTCACGCACTGGTCTTTCAACAGGGAATATTGTACATTTTCAAAAAAAGCCGATTCTTTATCAAGCAGTTCAAAAATGAATTTCCGATATTTGGCTATTTTCTCGTCTATTGTTATCAAATCACACAGAGGGTTACACATTTTCGTCAGTTCATCATGCGGATTGAAAAACGACTCCCCGGTTCCTAAATCGACAAGCCCGATGGAAAGATTTTTGGATGCAAAAGATAGTCCTGTTTCATTATTCACCGAATCTGTAACTTTCTTGTCAAATCCTGTGGGAGAGGCTATTAAAAGGAAGATTGGTTCATTAATTTGTTTTGCCTCGTTAATTGAATCATTAAGTAATGGATTGATCTCCTTTAACATAATCGGGGCAGAATCTTTACCAAGATTTGAAAATTTTCTAACGCGTGAATAAAAGTGACCCTTGAATGTGAATTTCTGTCCAGTAACGATTAATGTTCTCTCAACTAGTTTTACGTCGATATAACGATTTGTTGGTACATTTAAATCTCGGTTGGGGAATGTATCCCATTCATTTGAGGGATTAATCAAAAAGGATTTATTTTTGTATTTTAAGGATCGACCATTTTCTTCGAATTTTTTCCCAAGTCTTTCAATGAAGATCAATTCATGCTGCTTTGCATCTTCAGATCTTATGGGTCTGTTACCGGTTAACGTATCATCAAATGGATAATGAGTATCATGTGGTTTTGGGGGGAATTTGCCTGTTTTGTCGGAAATTGGAGAAAAACCCCGTTCTCTAATTTTCTCCAAAGATTTTTTTGCGGCCTCCACATTTTCTGGTATTCCCCAATTCGTTCTCTGACCTTTACCGCCACCGCGTCCCGTATTCAAACGAGAAAAATCATTTGTCTCGATTATTGTGGTAAGAGGTTGTATTGCAGATTCAGTTCCAATATCTCCCAATCCTAAAATCGAGACATGACGAATTCTTGCAGACGGATCATTCAAACGTTCAATAAATGTACCCAACGCTTTTGTGCTTTTCATTTTTTGGAGGGATACAAGAGCCTGATACCGGACTTTATAGTCAGACCTCACAGTTTCGAGAAGAGCATCAATCACATGAGGGAGATTGAATTTTCCTAGATCTTTCGCAGCTTCATTTCGATAATAAGAATTGTTATCATTTTTCAAGGTATTAAGGAGTGAATGAACTGGAATTTTCTTATTTTGGAGAGAGGTATTGCGGGGAGGATTTTTTTTCGTATGGGGTTTCCCAGTAAAATAAGCCATAATAATCAGATAAATAAATGTTTCATTGTCGGTGATGATATTTAAACGGTTACGATATGTCTGGACTCAAAAGTGTAGGGAGGTTGAAATTGTTACATCCAATATTTTACACAAGCCAAACCGGAAAACTCCTGTTTTTGGATCTGTCCGAGATCAGGAATTGAGAAATGTTAGTTGATAAACACACCAAAACAACACATCACCAAAGTTGGAATTTAAAGAAAAATATCATATTCGTTAGCATTATTAACTCTAGATCAAGATTAGTTGAACAGACACATCCGGGAACTGGTATGGACACGGTCAATTCGGCCACGGTGAAGTATGTGAAGTGCCCTTCATGCGGAGCTGACGTGCTTTCAACTACCCGGTTCTGTGTGAATTGCGGTGCCCAGATGCCGGGACAACGTACCTGCCCGCACTGCAAGGCGCCCGTCACAGGAAATGCAGGGTTCTGCCGGAGCTGTGGGAAATCGCTACAGCCCACACGAAAATGCCCAAAATGCAACCTTCCCATATCCGGAAACCCGGAGTTCTGCCGGAGCTGCGGGGCGCCCCTCCCTGAGTCACGCCCCTGCCCAACCTGCGGTGCAATTGTCAGCAAAAATGCAAAGTTCTGCAATGGATGTGGCAGAGTTATAGTTGATGAGAGCCCGAAGATGGCAGACGAAGCGCTCCTCGCACAGGCTCAGGCGCTCTACAACCAGATTGCACGATTCGGAACGACCGCCGACCTGCCCGATCCTAAGGATACGATGCACGATACCGCGTCGCTGAAAAGAACGGTACCGGCCCTTGAAAATTTCTTAAAGACTGCAACACCCGACCTCTTCGTCACGCTCGACCAAGTCTCGCTCGCGCTTGGGACATGGCACAAGATGGATGTCCAGATCACAAATACCGGAAAAGCACATGCATTTTTTGTCACCCTGTCGTTCTCCAGCGATTTCGAGACCCGTCGGATCAAACCGACAACTGTTGAAGCGGGAGCAACAAAAGAAGTCGAGATTGGGATCATGCCAAAGACCCAGGGAAACATTCCCATTGAAGTCACCATGAATTACAAAGACGGGAATGGAAAAGAATACACAAAGACAAGTGAGTTCTGGATTGATGTTTTGCCCCAGCATTTCACCCCCCACCTTTTCAATCCTGAACGGGATATGGTGCAACAACCGGGTCCGTCCCCCACACCGCGCACTTCCCAACCCCCACAGGCAAAGGGCGGGATCACCATGCGTTCTCTTCCCCCGGAGATGACGGAAAAGTACATCGAGTCCGAGTTCATCGGCAAAGGTGGGTTTGCCCGGGTCTTCAAGGCAAAACGGAAGGACGGGGTGTATGTTGCCGTGAAAGTCCCGATCGATCTCGATGAATCAACAGGCAAATCGTTTATTGCCGAGATGCAGAACTGGACGAAGTTTTCCCACCCGAATATCGTAAAAATCTATGATTACAATATCATGCCGCTCCCGTATTTCGAGGAGGAGTTGTGTGACAGTGCGCTCGATAAGATCAAAAAACCTGTCGATTGTGCAAAGGCAGCGTGGCTCATCTTCAACGTCTGCGAGGGGCTCAAATATGCGCATGCCCGGAATGTTATCCACCGGGATCTCAAGCCGCAGAACATCCTGTTAAAGAACGGCATCCCGAAGATCTCTGACTGGGGGCTCTCAAAAGTTGTCACAGAGTCGACTTCTTCCACGACAACTTCATTTACCCCCTTTTACGCGGCTCCCGAACAGGTTTCGAACAAGCAAAAAGATAAACGGACTGATATCTGGCAAGTGGGGGTTATCCTGTACGAACTGGTGACTGGTACCCTTCCCTTCACTGGCGACAGCATGCTCGAGATCGTGGCAAATATCCCCACGGTGAACCCGAAACCCCCGGGGGACATTATTCCTGAAGCAAAACAGATCGAACCGGTTATCCTCCGCTGCATGGAAAAGGATCCGGCAAAACGGTACCAGTCGGTTGCCGATCTCCAGAAGGACCTCGCCGCATTTTTAAAGATGGACTACAAGGAGTCCTTACGGATGAGTATCGGGGCAAAAAATCTCCGCCAGTCCGCAGAATATTGCAGCAAACTGCTCCTTGCCAACTTAAAAAGCGGGGATCTCAATGAAGCGTATAAGTACGCGACAGATCTTGTCAACTACTCCGATGGGGAGGTCAAAGAACAGGTCAAAGAACTGTCCGAGCAGATCCGGCTCCGTATCGATAACAACCTGAATGAAGTGCCGGATGAAATTATTGAGGCGGCAGACCTGATCGCCCACAAGATCGGGGTCGGTCTCTCCACACTGTGATGGGTGAAGAACAAAAAAGAGCCCGTCGATTTCCCAAATGGTCTTCTCCGGAACCCGAACCAAAGTTATTGTGCAACGGAACCACCAGATGAACCTCACCTACTGCGGAGAAACCCACCCCTGCCGGAGACCCAATAACGAAGATGCGTTTGACATGCAGCAGGTTACCGAAAATCTTGCTGTCTTTGTAGTAGCGGATGGTATGGGTGGGCATACAGCAGGCGAAGTTGCGAGCAGGCTCGCAGTCACCGCTCTTGTGGACACGGTACGCGCGTGTGCACCGGCACATGCATCCTGTTCTCCCACAGAAATGAGAGAGATCGTAAAGAAGGGATTGCTTGCAGCCACCCGGTCAATAGCGGACGATTGTTCGCTCCACCGTGAACATACCGGAATGGCAACAACCCTCGTTGCAGCACTCGTCAATGACACGCTCGACTGCGTTGTTGCGAACGTAGGTGACAGCCGGGCATACCTTAGCGGTACCGGGCTTACCCAGATAACAAAAGACCACTCCTTTGTCCAGGGACTTTTCGACCGTGGACTCATCACCAGAGAAGAATTGCGACTTCACCCGGACAGAAACATTGTGACCCGGGTCGTCAATGCGATTCCCGTAGACCCGGATCTATTCGATCTTCATCTGGGGAAAAACACCCTCCTCCTCTGTACTGACGGGCTAACCGACGCACTCCCTGATGAGGAGATATTTCACGTGATACAGGATCCGGATCTGAACCGGGTATGCAGGACCCTGATCGATCGTTCCCGTGCAGTAAACCGTGATAATACCACCGTTGTTGTTGTCCGGGCGTCTTTGGGTTGAACTGGGCACATACCCTTTCGGTAATTGGGGCGGTCATTGATTCGGTTCGATTCATCAGACACCTGCACACGTTATCCGAAGGTATTACCATTCTGCTACCAAAAAAAGGGCAGGATTACAAAAATCCCCAAAGAAACTTTATTACAGAACTCGCAATAGTATTTTATCGGGGGATTCTCTCAATATATCCCGTACTGGATACCATAAGGCGGTACTGAGATGTTTAAAGAAGGCAATCGCGACTGTATTGACAAACTTCTCACGCCATCCCGGGCTGTTCTTGATACCGGCGTTTCTATAAGAAATGAACCCTACGATAAGCGACAGGCGCTCTGGAACGAGATAAAATCAAATGCCGCGCGATACCGGAACGGGGAATGCGGGAAATTTCTGAGTGACCTCAACACCATCTTCTCTGCGTCTTTTGATGGTTCGCTCCTGCTTCTCAGTCTTGCATTCAAACAGAACAATGAACAGTTCGAAGGTGGCGGATATTTCAGTGCCAGTGAGATTGAAGCCTTTGAAACCATCGAGAAATTCGGGTACTTCAGGATTCTCTCAAAAAACGAGATTGCAAAAAAGATCCGCTCAAAAGATGAAAAAACCCTGACCCTCTTACGGGAATATTCCGTATCGGTTAAACCCCGGATGGATGATATTCTCGGCGATGCAACGGTCCGCGACTCGATACGCACCTATCTGAAGAGACAATGGGATGAGAACACAAAAAAGGTCGGGGACGCGATTGCGAGCGCCGGGGTTGACCTCGACTGGTTTGCGAGCCTTCCCATGACAGCAAAAGATGCTGAAAAGCAACCGCAGACAATCATCATCAATGCCGGTCCTGATGCGGCAATTAATCTCGGGCAGGGAAATATCGTCAAAGACGCGGTTGTCACGGGATCGACCATCGAATCAGCAGGTGGCGGGGGCACAACAGTCAAGGATTCCGTTGTCACGCGGTCAACCATTGAATCTGCAGGGAAAAATGCCCCGGAAACCGGGATTACGATCAGTGACAGTGTTGTCACGTCATCGACAATAAAAAATGTTCGGGAAACTCCGGTTGAACCGGTAAAAGCCCCGGAACAACAACCGCTGCAATACAAGTGCCTGTTATGCGGGACTGTTGCAAAGCCGGGTACGAAGTTTTGTACAAGCTGTGGTGCAAAAATTTCTGCAATCTGTACCGGTTGCCGATCCGCCCTGCTTCCAAATGCAAAATTCTGCCCACAGTGTGGGAAAAAGACCATTTGATAGCATCTGTCATGCGGTTCTGGCAGTGTTTATTGCAATATACAAAAAGACATTCATTTGCCGATAAGAAAAAGATTCGGGGGTTTTCCCCCGCATGATGTACGCCCCGGCCGGGACTTGAACCCGGGTCAAAAGATCCGCAATCTTCTAGGATGTCCACTACCCCACCGGGACCCGTTTTTGGCTGATTGCCTGCCTACTTAAGTCGCTTTCATCGCTTAAATAATTGACCGGTTTTTAAACGGAAACAAGAGTGCAAATAGCAAACGAAAGGCAATCTAAAAGCGATCGTGAGTTTTTTTTAAGAAATACCACGAAAAAACGTGATTTTTTTGATTGGCAATAAAATTGGGATTATTGCAGGTAAAATCTACGTCAGGAAATTCTGGGGAATATTCCAGTATTTGCATGACGAGAACGTGAGGTTCTGTATATTCTCGAAATTACCTAAAGGTTTTACCCATATGTTTGCGGTTGCAGTCACCTGGTTACCAGAAAATTCTACGATGAGGTTGTCATTTTGCAGCACTTTAATTGTTCCTGCAACATTCCTGCTATAGCCTTGTGCTGGTCCAAATCCATTTTTGAGATAAATTTCCCCTGTTGCTTTATCACGGACTGTAACTAAAAAAAATGAATCCGGGCTGAAATCAGTCCACGTGACGAGAGAATCATCAACTCTATGCTGCATTATCGATGATTGAGTAATATACACTGGAGTTACCGAATAGTTAATATACATAGGGGGATTTTGCAGGTTAAAAGAAAATGCTGAAGCATTGTATGCATAGGGTTGTGTTGTTGTGTATATGAGGCAGGTCAGGTCTTCAGGGACCGGACTCGGTATGGGGAAGACGGAGTATCCCTGGGTAGTGACAACAGGAACCGGTTGTGTAACAGTTTCAAATGGTGTCACTACAGTAACATACAGTGGCGGTGTTGTGGGGTTGGTAGGGGGGTTGAAAGGATTAGAGATCCCAGGGGGTGTTTTCGGTGTGGTCGGATTCACTAAACTGGAACCCCCGGGTTTTGGAGGTTCAATGCAACCGGCAGCAGCTATCACAAGGATTAAGATGAGTCCTGCTGCTATCGAGATTGCATCTGTTTTCATTATTGATGCATATGAACATCATGATTTATTAATACTGTTTAAATACCCGGAAAAATTGACACGTTTATTTTTTTTCCGTCCCGCATCAACTCTCTCTTTCGGAAATCAGTAACTATAAATATCGATCTGGATAAGATTATTTTGCAAAAAAACTGGAATTAACACAAGTAATTTTTACTTAATAGTTATTTTTATGGTGATCCTGTGCATATCATGGAAGGGTTTCTCCCCCCATTCTGGTGCGTATTCTGGTTTGCGGTATCGCTGCCGTTTGTCGCATATGGCATCTACCGGCTGGACCGGCTCGTTCGCGAGGAACGGGACACCCTCCCCCTCCTTGCCGTTGCCGGGGCATTTGTCTTTGTTCTCTCGTCACTCAAACTCCCATCCGCAGTCACCGGCAGTAGTTCCCATCCCACTGGAACCGGGCTCTCTGCCATCCTTTTCGGACCATTCCTCACGTCAGTGATCGGGTTGATTGTCCTCCTTTTCCAGGCACTCTTGCTGGCGCATGGCGGGCTGTCCACATTGGGTGCGAATGTCTTCTCGATGGGCATTGCCGGACCATTTGTTGCCTACGGAATATACCGGTGCGGAAAGGCGCTTCGACTGAACACCTTTGTCACCATCTTTATCGCTGCGGCGATGGCAGACCTTGTCACGTATCTCGTCACTTCGCTGCAACTTGCACTTGCGTTCCCTGCCCAGAGTGGCGGGATCGTTGGTGCTTTTGTTGGGTTTGCGGTGATCTTTGCAGTAACACAAATACCACTTGCGATCATCGAAGGGGTCATCATTGCACTCACGTTCAAATATATCATCCAGTCACGCCCGGATATTCTCATACGTCTTGATGTGTTGTCAGAAGAGCAGGTAAAAAAGATCAGTGAGTCGTTCGAATGAAGAAATACAGACTGGAGATCATTACCGGCATTGTGATCATTTTTTTTGTCGCGATCTTTTTTATACAGAACGCATACCTGCAGTCAGCAGCCCGGACCGGGGATATCTCTTGGGGGGGACTGATGACAAAGCCGCACAGGCAATCCGGGCTACGGGATACGAACCATGGATCAGACCCGTGTGGGAGCCACCTAGGGGAGAGATGACTACCCTGTTTTTCTCGCTCCAGGCAGCAATCGGGGCGCTCGTCATTGGGTATTTCTTCGGGTATTACCGGGGCAGACGGCAGCGGGACTGATACTGGGAAGGGGTGATTGAGCGTGGAACAAATCCTTGATGTGTATGCCCAGATGAATGCACTCCGGGATGTGGATACCCGGCTTAAGCTTTTCATCGGTGTCTCGGCGATCATCATTTGCGTAGCATCCCAGAGCCCGGCTGCGCCACTCTTCATCGCAGTGAGTATGGCAGCGATCACCGTGGTCCTCGCAAAGATTCCGGCTCGGCTGTATGCATCACTCATTGCAATCCCGATCTCCTTCGCGCTCTTCAGCGGGATTGTCATCCTGTTAATGAGCGGAGGAGGGGATCCCATTATCACGTTCTCTCTTTTGGGCTTTTCAATAAGCGTGACCACATCGTCGGCAAATCTTACCCTCCTTGTTGTCACACGCACATTCGGGGGCATGTGTTCCCTGTACTTCATCGCCCTGACAACACCAGTCACCGAGATATTCTCCGTTATGCACACCCTGCGCCTTCCCCGGGGGTTCATCGATCTCTCCATGCTGATCTACCACTTCATCTTTGTTCTCATCGGAGAAACGATATCAATCCATACCGCACAGGTATTACGGCACGGCTACTCCTCGTTTAAAAACGCACTGCATTCGTTTGCGATGCTCGGTGCCATGGTTTTTATCCGTGCATGGCAGCAGGGTGAAGACCTGGTGATCGCGATGGATGCCCGCTGTTACGATGGTAAACTGGAGCTTGCAGAGGAGAGCCATAGTCCGGGGACGATTGCGATGGGATCGACACTGGTGTACCTCTTTGGGTGCGTCTGGCTTGCATGGATGACCGCGACAATGAAAATATTCTAGAGGAAAAACATGTGCCCGGCCCTTGAATTCAAAAATGTGCGGTATGCGTACCCGAACAGCCCGTTGTCATTGAACGGCGTGACCTTTTCACTCACGAAGGGCACCAAGGTGGCACTTGTCGGCCCGAACGGCGCAGGGAAAACCACTCTCCTTCTCATGTGCAATGGAATCCTCCGGCCGGAAGCCGGGACGGTCATTTTCAACGGGGACCCAATCAGGTATGACAGCACAAGCCTCAGGGAACTAAGAAAAAAGATCGGGCTTGTCTTCCAGAACTCTGACTCCCAGCTCTTTGCCCCGACGGTATACCAGGATGTTGCGTTCGGCCCTGTAAACCTTGGCATGGACAAAACAGAGGTGAAGGCCCTTGTCACCCGGGGACTTAATGCTGTTGGGCTTGCCGGTTACGAGAAACGGCCGCCACACCAGCTCAGCGGGGGTGAAAAAAAACGGGCTGCAATCGCAGGGATTCTCGTCATGGAGCCGGAAGTCCTCATTTTTGACGAACCGACAAGCGCACTCGATCCTACAGGTGCAGCAGATTTGATGGAGCTTCTCGACGAGTTAAACACGCAGGGAAAGACGATCATCATCTCCACCCATGATGTGGAGCTGGCATATAACTGGGCGGATGATATTATCCTTATGAACCATGGCGTGGTCGTGCACCAGGGACCGCCGGAAGCGGTTTTTACCGACCCGCAATTGATCACAACGACGAGTCTCCGTACTCCTGCGGTAATCGAAATTTATACTGAACTGGTCGCACGAAAGATGCTTGATCCATCATCAGGTGCGCCAAAATCTATCCTTCACCTTGTCAATACCCTTGAACGGCAGTTTAATCATCACGATCTTACGGGAGGATACGGCTCGATAACGGTCTGCAATGTCGATGCGGTGCCAGTTGATCGTATCCATGCATGGCTCAAGCGATGCCCTTCTCACCGTCGGGGAGCGATGGGCAGCCGGGCAAAGAGCCTTGCAGAGCGGGAGAGGATTGCACTTGACTTCACGTACGGGGTGATAGACAAATGCATCTTACGTGCACTGATTGGTGAGTCCTCGCTTATCCTCACGAGTGAAGGAATGGTCAAGCGGGTCGAACGCCGGGTGCTTGCCTTTGATGAAGAGAGCGGAATCTCCATTTCTGTCCAGTCGATGGAGGAAAGCGAATCATGAAAATCCCGCGCATTGTTCTTGCCGGTACGCACAGTGGGTGCGGGAAGACGACCATCGCAAGCGGCATCATGGGGGCACTTGCCGCTCGGCACATAACCGTCCAACCATTCAAGGTCGGCCCGGATTTTATCGATCCCTCCCATCATACCCGGATATGCGGTCGGCATTCCCGCAACCTCGATCCCTTTATGATGGGCGAAGAGGGGGTTATTGATACATTCACCCGTGCATGTGCAGGTGCCGACATTGCCGTCATTGAAGGTGTGATGGGGATGTATGATGGCGTTGATGGATCAGATTTTGCAAGCACGGCCCATATTGCACGACTCCTTCAGGCACCGATCATCCTTGTCGTAGATGCTCATGGGATGTCCCGGAGTGTACATGCGCTTATCAAAGGATTTTCTTCACTTGATCCCACAATCTCTATCGCGGGTGTCATTATCAACAAGATTGGCAGTGACCGGCACCGGCGGACGATTGAACCGGAACTGTCCGTTCCCTCGTTCGGGTGGATCCCAAAACGGGAGGAAATGCATGTTGCCAGCCGGCATCTTGGGCTGCATATGGCGCATGAATCGGGATCGATGGTAGATGCCGGAAAAGTGATCGAGGAATTTTGTGATCTCGATGCTATTATAAGGACCGCTTGTTCAGCACCAGAGCTGCAAAACATGCCAGCACCCACAATCTCCTCCCCCGCTCGTGCAACAATCGGTGTCGCTATGGATCCGGCATTCTGTTTTTACTACGAGGATAATTTTGATCGTCTCCGCACTACTGGTGCAAACCTTATTTTCTTCAGTCCGATTGCCGATCATTTACCGGAAGTTGATGGGCTTTACTTTGGGGGAGGGTATCCCGAACTCCACCTCCCGGAACTTGAACAATCACCCTGTACACCGGCGGTGAAACATGCCATTGACATGGGTATGCCTGTCTACGCAGAGTGTGGGGGGCTTATCTACCTGACAAAAGAGATAGTTGCAGATAAAACCTACCGGATGTGCGGGGTGCTTCCGGCAGGATCAGAGATGACGAAAAAGATCCAGGCACTGGGGTATGTGAAGGGCGAAAGTGTTGGGTCCGGATCATTCCTGTCCAAGGCAGGAACCATCAGTGGTCATGAATTCCATTATTCCCGGTTACATCCCGATAACGATGCACGATATACATTCCGGTTATCACGCGGGAAAGGGATCGCCCAAGGTAATGACGGGCTTTTTACCGGGAATGCGATTGGCATGTACACGCATGTGTATTTCTCAAAAAAATTGGCAGATCTATTTGTTGATATAGCGGCGAAATTCCGGAAATAATGCCTGCTACAGCTCAACGTACTTCCACCCATCACCTTCATGCATGATGAAAGGTAATCATCTGTGACGATGATTATGCGGAGCGATGAAGTAAAATCGGGGTATACGCGGGCTCCCAACCGGGCACTGCTGCGATCATTGGGCGTCACTGATCGCGAGATGGACCTCCCGTTCATCGGGATTGCGAATGCGTGGAACACGATTGTTCCGGGGCATATTCACCTCCGGCAGCTTGCAGAGAAGGTGCGGGAAGGGATTGCAGCAGCCGGTGGTGTGCCATTCGAGTTCGGGGTTATCGGGATCTGCGATGGGATCGCGATGGGGCATGAGGGGATGCGGTACTCGCTTCCTTCGCGTGAGAATATCGCTGATTCGATCGAGCTGATGGCAGAAGCTCACCGGTTTGACGGGTTGGTCTGCATCGGCACCTGTGATAAGATCGTACCGGGTATGCTGATGGCAGCGGCACGGTGCAACATTCCTACCGTTGTCCTCACCGGGGGTCCGATGCTTTCCGGTTACGACGCAGGAAAGGAACTCTCCCTTATCGATATCTTTGAAGGTGTGGGAAAAGTTGCCGCAGGTGCGATGAGCGAGGAAGCTCTTGAGGAACTGGAGTGCTGTGCTATGCCGGGATGCGGGAGCTGTCAGGGGCTCTATACGGCAAACACGATGGCTTGCATGACTGAGGCGATGGGCATGTCCCTTCCCGGGTGTGCGGCAATCCCGGCTGTTGACGCGGCGAAGCTGCGTATCGCGAGAACGAGCGGCGAGGCGATACTGTCCCTTGTGAAAAATGACATAAAACCGCGGGATATTATTACAAAAGAGAGCCTGAAAAATGCGATCCGCGTGGATATGGCACTCGGGGGATCAACAAATACTGTTCTCCACCTGATGGCAATTGCCACAGAAGCAGAGATCCCGCTCTCGCTGGAAGATTTTAACCAGATTGCCGATATCATTCCGCACATCTGTCATATGCAGCCGGCAGGGAAGCACTCGATGCAGACGCTCTATCGCGCCGGGGGTATTCCTGCGGTGCTGAAACAACTGGAGTCTTATCTTGATGATTGTCCGACTGTGTCCGGAAAGAGCACAGTAGACATTTCCCGCGATGCTATCGTGAAAAATCCCGCTGTGATAAAAAGCATCGACAATCCCGAAAGCCCTGCTGGGGGGCTTCGGATTTTATCAGGATCGCTTGCACCGGACGGCGCTGTCGTAAAATGTGCCGCAGTGCCAAAAGCGATGTGGAAACATTCCGGACCTGCCCGTGTCTTTGAAGGGGAGCAACAGGCAATGAACGCAATTCTGGCACGGGAGATCAGGGAAGGCGATGTGATGGTGATACGAAACGAAGGCCCACGCGGGGCGCCAGGGATGCCGGAGATGCTCTCCCCGACATCGGCACTGATGGGATTCGGGTACACAAAAGTGGTCCTCATTACAGACGGGCGCTTCTCTGGAGGTACGCGGGGGCCCTGTATCGGGCATGTTGCGCCGGAAGCCGCCATAGGGGGTCCGATTGCGCTCGTGCAGGAAAATGACCGGATCGACATTGACCTGTATACTAAAAAGATTGAACTTAAGGTAGATGCAAAAACCCTCGAACAGCGGAAGAAGAAATGGAAACCAGTGAAAAAAAACCTTACAGGTGTCCTTGCCCGATATGCTAAGACTGTCGGGCAGGCAAACCTTGGCGCCGTGCAGCGATAAGATATGCGAAGATGAGAAAATATCTGCACCGTATTTTTTGTATCCAAGTGCTTCCCACCGGATTGCGTGCAGTCAGGAAAAAAGGAAAAATTCAGATTGCCGGATTTACTGGTACGACCCCAGAGCGCCTTTGATCATATCCGCCGCTCCGGGCGGAAGATTCAGGGTCCCAAGAACCTGTGGGAGTATACTCATAATCACTTTTTGACCTTCGGGTGTTGCTGCGAAATTTTTCATCATTGTTATGCCGTCAGGAGAGGCAAGGAATTTCTTTATGGTTTCCTGTCCTTCGGGTGTGGAGATAAAACTGGCAACTGCACCACTCATACCACCCATATTTCCAAAATTCATCATTGTTAACAACCTCGTAATTTTTGCTTTTACATATACGTACCAGTAACCAATAAACATACTGGATTTTTTTTAACCCCTGCAACTTGAGAGATTATCTCTCTGACATTGGAAATCTTTCCTGAAAACACGTTTCCCGACACTGATAAGCAGGTCTTTTTTACTGACATAGGTGAAAGCAATTGATCAGGAAATTCCGGTAAGTATCTGGATAGATGCATCCACGCCATTCCCTGCCATCTCGATGCGATAGTTACCCATCGTCCGCACCATAAACTCCTGATTTGTCACGACACCATATTCCTTATTGAATCCCCGGCTGTCCACAACTGCACCCGTGTTCGCATCAATTACTTTCACTTCAAACCATGCATTTGGATCCGGGTATGTGGAAGACACCATGCGTTCCCGGGAGGTTCCGATGTCCACCAGTTTCTCGCGTGTCACCATTTTTGGAATTACATTGAACTTGATATACAGTGGCGGGTGTTTCAGTTCGTGAGTAAACACCTCCTGTGCACCATAGTCAAAAGTGCGTTGTTTGTTATAGATCGTTTGATACATCTCCGAATACCGGGCATCCTGTGTCACGCTCCCGGATATCGCAGTTGTTGATGGAGTTACAACAGTTGTAGACGGGTAAACCGGAGTAGGTGTTTGGGACAACTGCCCCGGGAGTGTTGGGGATGAGTGCCCGTTTCCCTTCATCAAGGGTAAACCAACAAAATACAGGGTCACGATGACTGCAAGCACGGCTACAATTCCTATAATCGTGAGGGTGTTTTTTGATGGCCCGGAAGTTGTTGGCGGTGGCAACACAGCCGTTGTTTGAATGAGGGGGGGTTGTAAGTCAGTTTGTATACTCTCTGCAGGTTCCTGTAGAGCTCCGCAATGTTCACAAAATTTTTGATCCGGCTCCACCTCCATCCCGCATGAAGTACAAAATGGCATAGTAACGGATCAGGCACATGCCATGATAAAACCTTTTCATGGCGATCTACCCAAAAGAAACCGCACTAAAAATTGCCAATGGAAAAAAAAGGAGATCTATCCCTCAAGGTACATTACTCAGGGGAGCCGACATTGGTGTAACATCGGCCGTCGGATACTTGTGGCATTAAATCTTTTTGAGAGACTGCACGAGTTTCCCGACTGTTTCCTGCGCGTCGCCGTAGAGCATCCGCGTGTTGTCCCGGTAGAACAGGTCATTTTCTATTCCCGCAAAGCCCTTTCCCTGACCGCGCTTGAGGACAATGACATTCTTTGCCTGCTCGACGTCGAGGATCGGCATGCCGAAGAGCGGGCTGCCCTGCCGGTGCGCCGCCGGGTTGACGACATCGTTGGCTCCGATGACGAGAACGACGTCAGTGCTCGGGAACTCCGGGTTTACCTCATCCCTGTCGAAGAGGTGGTCATAGGCCACCCCCGCCTCAGCCAAGAGGACGTTCATGTGCCCGGGCATTCGTCCGGCGACCGGGTGGATTGCAAACTTTACCTGAATATCCTTTCTTTCAAGGAGATCTGTCAGCTCCTTTACCTTCTGCTGGGCTTGGGCAACCGCCATACCGTAGCCGGGAGCGATGATAACCTTGTTCGCGTAGGCAAGCAAGATAGCCACATCGTCGACCTCGATCGACTTCATGCTTCCCTGGATCTGCATCTCTTTCTCCTCTGTCGCGCCGAACGCACCGAAGAAGACGTTCGAGATCGAACGGTTCATTGCCCGCGCCATCTGGAGCGTCAAAAGCGAACCCGCGGCGCCAACAATGATACCCGCAACGACCATTGCATAGTTGGGAGTCGAAAACGAGAAACCATCGAGCGCGACAGCAAGTCCGGTAAAGGCGTTATACATCGAGATCACGACAGGCATGTCGGCTCCGCCAATCGGGAGCGTCATGAGGAGCCCGAATCCAAGCGAGAGGACAAAGAACAGCGGAAGATATATGGCAACGGTCAGCGGGACCCATGACGGCTGCAGTACTACGAGCACTCCGGAGATGATGGCGAGGGCCAGAACCGCCATGTTAACGAGCTGCTGACCTGGGAAGGTGATCGGCCGCGGCCGCATCCAGCCTTGTAGTTTCATGAACGCGATGAGGCTGCCCGTGAACGAAACGGCTCCTATAAGACCGCCGACGACAGCAAGGGAGCTGGTGGTGGAGTTTGTTGTGCCGAGGAGCGCGACTGCCGAGATCCCGGCCGCCGCGCCACCGCCCATCCCATTGTAGAGCGCAATCATCTGGGGCATGTCGGTCATCGCGACGCGTTTTGCCGCGATGTAGCCAAAGCCCCCGCCAATGACGATCGCGATCGCCATCAAAGCGAAGTTGGTGAGGTTCGGGGTAAGGAATGTGACGAGCGTCGCGATCAGCATCGCGGCGCCGGCCCAGACAATCCCGCTCCGGGCGGTGAGCGGGTGACTCATCCGCTGGAGGCCGACAATGAAGAAGAAAATTGTCGCGATATAGACCGGGTCGATAGCCCAGGTAAGGTCGATCATTTCATACCCCCCTTGCCGGGCTTCTTCCCACTGCGGTCGAACATCTGGAGGATCCGTTCCGTGACTACGTAACCACCAGTGACATTTGCAGCGCCGAGTATGACCGCGACGAAGCCGATTGCCTGCTCCAAGGGGGTCGTCGCGAGGCCGAGCGCGACCATCGCACCGACAAGCACAATCCCGTGGATGAAGTTCGAGCCGCTCATCAGCGGCGTATGGAGGATGACCGGGACCCGGCTGATAACGACGTAGCCGGTGAACGCGGCCAACATCACGATGTAGACCGCGGTCCAGAGTGTTGTAACGTCGGTCATGATTTCCCTCCGCCCAACAAGTCACGCGTCGGCACGTGGCGTACCTCGCCGGCATGGACCAAAAGGCTTGCGATTAGAATTTCATCGGTGAATTCCTTGACGATCGCCCCGTCCTTGTCTACGAGAAGCGAAAGAAACGACTGAAGGTTCTTCGCGTACATCTGGCTCGAGTGGAACGGCACCCGGGCCGGGAGGTTCTGCGGGCCGATGATCGTAACGCCGTGCTCGTGGATTGTTTGACCGGACTGGGTCAGCTCGCAGTTGCCACCCGATTCAGCAGCCAGATCGACGATGACAGCACCCGGCCGCATTGTCGCAACGGTCTCCTTGGTGACGAGAAGCGGGGCCCTCCGGCCGGGGATGGCAGCTGTCGTTATGACAATGTCGGCCCGTGCGACCGCAGCAGAGACCATCTGTTGCTCCTGTGCCTTTTCTTCTGGTGTAAGTTCCCGGGCGTAGCCACCCTGGCCTTCAGCGTTGATCTCGAGTTCGAGGAACTTCGCACCAAGACTCCTGACTTGCTCGCCCGCAGCGCGCCGGACATCGTAGGCTTCGACAATGGCGCCGAGCCGTTTAGCCGTGGCGATCGCCATGAGGCCGGCGACACCGGCTCCAAGGATGAGCACCGTTGCCGGTCGTATCGTACCTGCAGCCGTTGTCAGCATCGGCAGGAACTTTGGGCAGTTGTCGGCGCCGAGTATTGCCGCCGTGTACCCGGCAGCCGTTGCCTGGGAACTGAGCGCATCCATGCTCTGGGCGCGGGTAATCCGTGGGACGAGTTCGAGGGAGAAAGCGGTAATCTTCCTATCACGCATCCGGGCGACAGTCTCGAGGTTATTCGTCGCGTTCATAAATCCGATGACGATCGTGCCCTCGGAGAGCAGATCAACCTCGGCAACCGTTGGGGGCTGGACACGCAGTACTATTCTGGCGCCATCCAGCAGCTCATTCCGGCTGGATACTATCTTCGCACCGACGGCCGTATAGAGCTCGTCGGGATAGTATGCACCTGTCCCCGCGTCGTGCTCGATCCGTACCTCATGGCCAGACTTCGTGAGATTCTGGACGACTTCCGGTACGGTTGCCACGCGCTGTTCACCCGGGGCCAGCTCTTTTGGAACGGCGATCACGATCGGTATGACTGTTTGACCTTTCGATTCTGCCGGGATTGCCCCTTTTACTCCCTGACCAATGCCGGGGGTGCTCATAATTCCCACTTTTCCTGTACAAATTCTTCGATACGCAACCTTTTCACTCCATGGATGATCTGCAATGTATCGTACACCTTAGCCGTTAAGCCTCTTTATTTTACGCACACGCACTGCAACACCGTGCCGTGACTTGTACATCTCCCCTGCCGACATTGCGGCCCGCCCGACTGCCATCGCACGTGCGCCAATCACAAGCACTTCGTCCCCTTCCCGTATTTCCGGGTCAGCATTCACAACACCGGGTGCAAGGACGTCCCCTTCCGGGATGAAATCATCGATATACACACGGTATCCTGCCGGAATAAGATTCCAGCCATCAAATGTAGGGCGAAGCATTCCTGTGCCGGTATCAAGCGAGAAGAGTTGTGTCATGCCTTTACTAAAGAACAGTTCCGGGAAATGTCCCCGCGATGTGATTCCCCGTGTATCGATATCCGCATTGAACTGCCACGAGAGCATGCCATGCAGCCGGTCATCTTTTACCCGGCGTTCTCCGGAGAGTGTCTGGCTGAGGGTTAAAAGTGCCGCGTCGCTCGTCGGGCGTTCTTTGCAGGAATATTCGAGCGTGATCCCACATTCCGTCGCTGCCTGTTCTGCGACTTTTAGCGCTCCGCCTTCAAGATGAGCGATAACCCGGTTATATTGGTGCCGCGCAAAATATCGTGATAGGATACCAGAAATGACCGCACGTTCTTCCGCGTCCCAGTAGCCGGTAACCGGGACATCATAATGCCCTGCCGGGTAGCAGCACTCCAGTTCCCGGGGCACAAGCCCGAGAGGGGAGGTAACAATCAACTCATGTGCCCGTCCTGCAATTGCCTGCTGGAACCTGCGGTGGCTCTGGGACAATGAGTAGGGTTTCCTCGCCGAGCAGGGAAGAAGAACCGCAACACCCGCTTTTGGCGGGCTATAACGTGACAGTAGTCGTTCTGCGAACCTGCGCACCTCAACGCGCTGCATGGATTCTCCGGAGTTAGTACGCATGACGCCGCTGCGGGCGACCGGAACATATGGTTCGAAAAATATGTACTGGTTGTCAAGATGGCGCAGGATCGCCACATGGTTTGCATTCATCCGGCACCGGGCCTCGACAAGCTCGCGCAGCTTCGACATTTCGATAAACCTGCGGACGAGCGCTGTTTCATGGAGGAGCGCCTGTCGGTTATGGGATTTAAGATCCTGGTTCTGGCACCCTGCGCACGTGCAGATACCAGAATTCATTGCATCTGCAGGGAGATCCCCTTCCGGCGTGCAGAAGATCCCCTGCGCTGACTTGAGGTCAACCGCGAGAAAGTCAAAAAGGTCAAATCCTGAATAGCAAAGGATATGTACTGTTGACGGAAGTGCTGAACCCGGGGCATACCAGAGAGTATCCGGCGGAGTTTTTTCCTTGAGTGTGACAAGCCAGTTCACATAGGTACGGGGATTTGAAAGCGCAGTCTGCCAGTTTGGGACGATTACACAGTCTCCGCTCTCTGCCGGGTTGTCCACTGAGGGGTGGATAATGATGGGTTGTTCCCCGTTGTTTTTGATATATGTCGCTGCAAATCCTGCAGGTGCGGATAACGGGACATTGGAACCCCCCCGGGCACCAAGGGATGGAAACACTGTTTCAGTCTCTATTACTGCCGGGAATGGTAGCGAAGTGTCATCGATTAGAAGTGATCCGGTACGGGCAAGTCCGTCACGCCGTTTAATCTCTAGGCGGATCAATCGATCACCTCAATGATATCGCTGCACTCCCCGTGCAGGATTTCCATCCACTGATGCATACCGGAAACCGAGATCCTGCTTTTGGGATGGCTTGCTGATAGGGCTCGGATACCCTTACATCCCTGGAGTACCATGGCATCATCCCATTCCGGAATTTCGCTCTGCCCAATCGGGAAGGTTTCACAGAGTTCCGGGGGATATGGTCCAAACGGCGGTTTAAAGAGGAGAACTGTATCATACCCGTCCCGTATCCTGCCATCGCATGCGACAAGAACGTCTTTTCCCAAACACAGCCGGACAAGCATCTGCTGGAACCGGGCAATTTCTGTCCGGGCACAACTTTCATTTCCCCGGTAAAAGAACCTGCGTTTTGAGACCCGGTCGTGGGATTCGAGCGAACCGGTATTTTTTAATAATTCCCGGTATCCTGACAGCAGTTGGGGATGAGTCCTGCACCGCTCATCAACGAGCTCCCAGAGCGTGCCATCAACGATTGCCTGCCGGATCCGTGCAATTTCCGCAAGTGTGACAGCGAGGTTGTGAAGTGCGAGAAGCCGTACACGATCCGGTGCGGTGCGGATCTCATCCGCAGTATGTGACCGACAGACTGCACAGGCACAGGGCAGTTCGGCCAACTCGTCGAGTTTGAAACTGCCATGCGTGGAGAGATACCGGCCCTCTTTTGCATAGAGCGCATACGCGGCAGAATCAAAGAGATCGCAGCCCATTGCGGTAGCAAGTGCAAACATCGAAGGATGTCCTGCGCCGAAAAGGTGGACGCAGGCTGCTCTTGAGAGCGTGCGTTTCGCTGCAAGGACGACCTGCACAAGATCCTTATACCGGTAAGACTCCATAAGAGGAACAACAGCACCGATCGGGCAGAACGAAAAATTCAGATCCGTTACTTCTTTTCCCGCATGTTCGCGGAGATCCGTATAGATTCCTCCCTGCACTGGTCCGGCGATTGGGGCATCAGCACCAAACACACGTTTTGCCTCTTTCAACCGTTCCATCGTAATAGCAAGTTCCCGTTCTGTGGTAGTATAGTCCGATTGCGGGGATGTGGGGATATCAAGCGGTACCCAGATATCGCTCCCGATATCCCGCTGGAATGTGAGAGTCTCGATGTTTGTGATCGCGACTTCACCATATACCGATAGCTGGAATGATCCGGAATCGGTCATAATGACGCCGTCGAAATCCAGAACTTTGTGCAGCCCTTTTTCGAGTGCCTGTTCGCGGTACTGCTGGCTCTGGGAGAAAATGTAGGCATTTGTTATTAAAGCCTCAACCCCCATCTGCTGCATCTCCTTTGGGGTGACAAGCGGAAGGTGAGGATTAATCACCGGGAGCAGCGCCGGGGTCCTGACTATCTTTTTTCCGGCGACAAGTTTTCCATTGCGTCCTGCAATATCACTATACAGACTCTCAAATGCAATTGCCATGCAGTACTGGGGCTCCTGTTGCTATCAGGTATGATGTAATCAGGTTAAACGGTTCTCACTATTCCGTTCAGAAAAGATCTGCCCTTCAAACGTCGATACTTCCACGTTGTTATATGTCCAGCACCGGGCGGGTAACCCGGCTTTATTGCAGGTATGATCAAGAAATGTCCGGGAATCCCAGCAGTACTCGGTCGCCACCTGAGGGAGTAGAAGCCCACTCGTTCCCATCCCCCGCACGATCAGACCATGCCGTCCCACTTCAACATGTGCCGGGCGTTCCTGAGGTTCACAGGTCATGGACACCGGAACGGAAAGAACGGTTACTTCAACAGCAATCTCTGCAACTTCATTTTTCTGCACTTGAGGAAATCGCGGGTCTTCGAGAGATGCGGCAACAGCCGTGTGCTCGATCGCATCACCGAGTGGCATCACCGGGTACGGAAAGCCGATACATCCCCGTAGGATCCCATTCTTTGTGAGGGTGACAAAAACACCACGTTTCTCGCTAAACACCGGGGTGAGTGTGAGCATCGGTTTTGGCTTTTTTACGATCGTATATTCAATGGCGCCACGGGCGAGACGTACCGCCAGCTTCCCTTCACCAGTTGTGAGTTGTTCCATCCTGATCAATCCTCGCTTGTGACTTTTTATGCCCGGTTCCTTTAATTATCTATCGAACACTTGGCACTGTACTGCACCTCCCGTTAACTGCTGCGCTGCGCTTATCAACTGACTTTGCGTATAGTATAGTGAGAGGGAGAGAGCGGCCGACGGTGGCAAAATGCCGCTGAGGAAAGTCCCCCCACCCACCGGGCACGCAGCCATACACAAGTATGGGTGGCGAGAGTCACGGCAATGGCACAGAAACGACACGCCCTGTTCTTAGCAATGAAGCGATTGAGCCGTAAGGTGAGAAGCGCGAAAGCGTGAGTAACTCGTTGAGCAGAGGAACAGGATACGATGAAACGGCGAACCCCTGCGGGTGCAAGCCAGAACAGGGCACATGGATCGCTCGGTATCCGCCCGGGTATGGCGCATAGCTGAATGCCGCTAAAACAAAAGGAGGCTTACTCCTCCCACTCACTTGTTCTGATGTTTGTTTTCATGTTTGTTGTGAATTGACAAAACAATTCTGAAACATGACGATGCTCGATGGATATTGCATGTATCAAGCGGAAAAAATTTTTTCTTGAACCGTGAGAAGAGAAAAAAAGATCTCTGAATGATGGTGATTAACAATTAGCCCAGTTCATCCCATCGTGACCGTTTCCGGTAAATGATGATACCGACCACGATCAATACAACCACCACCGCGCCCACGACGATTACGAGAATGCTTGAACTGAAAAACGACCCGATGCCTGATAAGCCCCCTAACGGGTTCCAGCCGGATTCAACCTGCTTTTGCCAAGTGAGAGCATCGTTGTAGGACTCATTTCCTTTGGAATATGCATCCGCTGCTTTTACCCTTGCCTGTGCATAGTTGCCGTTGGCGATATCATCATTTGCACTGGAGATGGAACTTGCAGCTGCCTCCCGTTTTGTCTTAATAAGTACCAGTTTTGCATCATTTGCCGTGCTCTGGTTCCCCATGAAATAGGCAATCAATTTGTCTGCATTGTCGATCGGGACATGTGCATTCGTCACATCGTTCTGTGCCCATGCCTGATCAAGCGCTTTTTCGCCGCTCGTGATCGCAGTGGTCGCTGCATCCAAGTTATTCAATGCTGCCGTGAACTGTGAGGAAGGGAGGGCTTGTGCAGCATTGATCTTCTGAGTGGCTGTATTGTACTGCGCTTCAGCAGCAGAGGTGTCAATTCCCATTGCCGCTTTTTCATCGATATGTGCCCGGAATGTCTGGAGGTTGCTGTTTGCGGTGGAGATTGCAGTTGATATTTCCCCGGTATTGACGATCAACCGGGTGTATTCGATGACTGAACTAGAGATGACCGCATTGCGGCTGTCCGTTTCCTGAAGTTTGATGATAGTCTTATTTGATGTAGAAGTCACCGTTGGGGTTGTGCCTTCAAGCGTGACCCGTATTGACTCTTCAACATTTTTCGTCGGATACGAGAGATCCCACCCGCCCAGTTCCAGCATCCTGCCCCCAGCTTGCGGGCGGGGATTTTCGACACCATTTATCAACAATGTCCATGTCCATTTGGGTTTTTCTAGGTCCGTGATCATCTGTAATGCGTCTTCAGAGGGGAAGGTCTCCCCACCGGATCCTGAAAAATCGGCCTTGAATGACACGGTGACAGGAGTGCCCGGTATTAAATCCCCTGATGGATCAATCGTTACGGTTGAGATAGAAAATGCCGAGACCACCTGAATACTCAAGGCAAGAACTATCATGAGAATTATGCATTTAGTAAACCACTTCATCATCAACCTCACTCAAACAAAGGCTCAATACCTTCCTCGAACATATTGGATTTTTTCTCCTTGGACTTAATAACATCTTCCTTTGTCTCCTTGGCGATATCGAGCAGTTCTTTAATCCTTGGTGCATTCCCTACGGTGGCAAGCATAACCACGGCAGCGACATATTCACTGTCCACCGGATAATCGCCGCCCCGGACCTCGACACCTGCAATATTCTCTTCCACCCAGCTCTTGGCTTTCTCGACACCTTTCCTATCCATCTCATCCGGTGGTCCGGCAATAAGGACAAGAGCTCGTTCGGCAGTTGAGTAATCGCAGGGAAGCGTAAGCCTGCCGAGCATCGCCCTCCGCACAAGGGCGACGACTTTTGCGGCTTTGTCTTCCCCCATGAGGACTTCCTCATTTGCTTCGCGTTTAGCCCCGAACCGGGTCTTCAGTCCCCCGATGATACCCTGTTTCTGCTTGGTACGTTTGCTCATCACTTCTGTCACGGCATAGCCAACTGATGTGATACCACCACCTCGGAGTGTGTTGATGATCTCACTGGAATCAACCACCATCTCCCCGACGCCAAACTTACCCACTTCCCCGGCACGGAACAGGATTGCGAAGCGCCTGACCACTTCATTGTTCAGGCGTGTGAATGCACTCTTCACGCTCTCCCCCTCGTTTTTCCAGGCACTGTTATCAAAAATAAAAGTGTTATCAGCTTCGTTGACAAGAGTCGTGAGACTGCGGGCTGCATTATACGAGTACAGCCGTCCTTCTTCCGGAGCCGGGATAATGCCAAGGGCGTACACCGGCTCGCGGTAAATACGTTTCAGGTGTCGTGCGAGAACCGGCGAACCACCTGAACCGGTTCCCCCGCCAAGTCCTGCAACGATCACAAACGCATCCACGTCATGTGTGCCCCGGGTGTCCACGGCATTTATGATGCTGTCGATTTCGTCAGCGGTAACCCGTGCCCCGGTGACGTTATCGGTTCCGACCCCATGACCTTTGACCAGTGTCTGCCCGATGAGGATGCGGTCTTTCATCTCGATATTTTTTAATCCCATAAGGTCTGTGCGTGCAGTGTTGACTGCAATTCCACGAAAGCTGTTAGTTCCGAGCTTTTTGTCCTGCTCGATGAACATATCAACTATTTTGCCGCCCGCCTGACCAAACCCAATAAAAAATACCCGCATCCGGTGACACCATCCAATGGGTTAACAGATACTATATCCTTTTAATTCTTTTAAGTCCTTTTGCTTTTAAGAACTTACATTCCTACAGTACAAAAACTTTGTCATAAAACACTCCGATATTTCGTCGCATTTGGGCAAATACATTTTCCGGAGCCTTTTTCATTTCATCCCCAATAATAGTACAGACAACGTACCATGAAAATCGCCATTATCGGTGGAGGGTTAACCGGGCTTGTGGCAGCTCATGCACTGGCTGATGAATACGAAGTAGAACTCTTTGAAAAACTGCCATTTTTTGGCGGCTGCCTCTCCTCATACCGGATAAATGATTACTGGATCGAACGCTACTATCATCATTGCTTTTCCAGCGATCAATCTCTATTTGCCCTTCTTAATGAAATGGGGCTCTCTGACCGGCTCCACTGGCACAATGGCACCACCGGCTATTACAGCCGGGATACCATCTACCCGCTTAGCACGCCTGCGCAGATCCTCCGATACCCTGAACTCTCCCTTTTTGACAAGGCACGGCTTGGCTGGCTCACGCTGTACGCAAAAAAGATCGATCTCGCCCCGCTTGATGATATCCCGGCAGAGGAATATATCAGGGTGAGGCTTGGAGACCGGGTATATCATTCGTTCTTTGAACCCCTGCTGAAGAGCAAATTCGGGGAACGGCGGAACGAGGTTTCGGCTGCATGGCTTATCAGCCGAATCGCGATACGGTCAAACCGGGGGACTTCCGGGGAGTCTCTTGGATATATCAATGGCGGTTTTCATTTGCTTATCGAAGGGCTGGAGCGGTCTATCGTTGCAAAGGGCGGGAAGATGCACCCTCATTGCCCGGTGACTGCCATCACTAGAGAAAATGGCGGGTGGAAAGTGAACGGAACCCACTTTGATGCGCTCATCTCGACCATTCCCCCGCAGGAACTCGAGCGGCTCTGCGAAATTGCGATGCCTGTTGTCCCTTACCAAGGGGCTGCATGCATGACGCTCGGTCTCGAAAATGACGTCTGTCACGGAATATACTGGCTGAATATGAAGGATGAGGCGCCGTACGGGGCAGTGGTTGCCCATACAAATTTTATTCCGCAGGAGCAATATGGTGAGCATATTGTTTATCTCGCCTCGTATTTTACCCGGGAAATGCCTGCACGCCTTGATGCGAGAATGGTTGCAGATTTTCAGGCACGGTTTAGTGTTTCCGATGCCGAAATCCACTGGCACCGGATGGCGGTGGACCCATGGGCAGGACCGGTATACATGACCGGTTACCGCTCGTTAGTCCCCGCATATGAAAAGCACGGGATATTTATCGCCGGGATGTTCTCTCATGAGAATTACCCGGAGAGGAGCATGGAAGGATCCATCCGTGCCGGATATAGGGTGGCGTCGTGCCTCAATGAAAGGAAGAAAAAGGATGAATAATGACCGAACCTGAAGTGACTGCCATCATACCTGTCTACAATGACCGGATTGCACTCGAAAGTGCAATCCTGCGATCCATCGAAATATTGTCCGGCTGTACCGATGGGTTCGAACTGATCATTGCGGAAGACGGGAGCACTGATGGCAGTCCCGACTTCGTGAAGGAATATGAACGATCTGATACACGCATTAACCTTCTGCACAGCGATGAACGGCTGGGACGTGGGAGAGCGCTCAACCATGCATTTCTCCGGGCAAAAGGAAAAATCGTCTGCTATTACGATGTCGATCTCGCTACTGACATGCAGCACCTGCCCCACCTGATCAGTGTCATACGGGACGGTGCTGATATTGCAACCGGGTCACGTCTCCTCCGGGATAGCGATATCCAGCGCACCGGGGGGCGCGAAGTGGCGAGCCGGACATATAATTTTCTTGTCCGCTGTTTCCTCGCCAGCCGGGTGTATGATCACCAGTGCGGTTTTAAATCATTCAATAAAAGCCGGATTCTTCCCATCCTCCCGCATATTCGATCAGATCACTGGTTTTGGGATACCGAGATGCTTGTGCGGGCACAGCGTAAGGGATACACTGTGATGGAATTTGCAGTCCGCTGGCGTGCGGGAAAAGGTACGACAGTCCGGGCAAAAGACGTTTTTGAGATGGGATCTTCTATCCTGCGCCTGTGGTGGCAGATTCATGTACAAAAAAATTAGCGCGATTGTCGTTCCGACCCTCATTGCAGTCGGGATTATCGCGTATATGCTCTACCGTGTCTGGGGGGACCTGCTGGTCGCTCTCCAGAACATCGTGCCGGTCTTTCTTGGCATCGCAATTGCCATTTGCCTTACCGCATGGTGGTTGCGGGGCTGGCGGTACCACCGTATTCTCCTGAGCCTCAATTACCGGGTGCCCGTGCTCATTGCTACTGCTTGTGTCTTCGTAAGTCAGACGGTAAATCTTGTTGTTCCGGCACGGCTGGGTGATTTTGTCCGGATCTTCATATTGAAACATGAGTATAATACCTCGTATTCGGAAGGCATCTCCTCGATTGTTGTCGAGCGGGTCTTTGATATCCTGACTGTTGCCATTCTCGGTGCGGTGGCGCTCATGTTCGTTTTAAACGTCCCGTCATGGTTCTACACAGTCATTGTTATCCCCATCGTTGCCGTTGTGATTTTCTTTGTTTTTCTTCTGGTTATTGGGAAAGTGACGACAAAGAACCGGTACATCGGGATGATCCTGACACTCCTGGATGAGATCCGGCGTGCATCTCTTTCGCTCCAGTCCATCATTATTCTCAGTGCGTCATCGATTGTGATCTGGCTTTTAGATGTGCTTGTTTGTGTCGCAGTCGTCATGATGTTCCAGCAGCAGATTCCGTTTGCCGTCGTAGTGCTTGCAATAGTAATTGGCAACCTTGTAAAGGCGGTGCCAA
This sequence comes from uncultured Methanoregula sp., assembly GCA_963676405.2. Classification (GTDB taxonomy): domain Archaea; phylum Halobacteriota; class Methanomicrobia; order Methanomicrobiales; family Methanospirillaceae; genus Methanoregula. The sequence continues at coordinate 59,887 of CAXXQB010000011.1, read as the reverse complement.
TCACCCCCGGGGGTGTCGGCACCTATGAGCTTTCCGTTGCAATAACTTTCGAACAGATTGCCAGTGTTTCCCCGGCAATTGCATTTTTAATTGCTGTGATCGACCATCTTATCAAGAACATGATTACCCTTGTCGGTGGGATCATCTCTATCTACTATCTTGGAGACTGGGTAATCCCCACCATACGAAAAGCGATTCACTCAAAACTGGAAGGAGGGAAAAACCCTGAGCCCTGAGTCGCAGGTTTTTTCGGTTATTTGCTGGCTTATTCTCCTCTCATTCCTGCAGATCTCACTCTACCCGGCCCTCAAAAAGACGTTCGGGACTTTTGCGTTCCCGTCGTCTTTTGCCGCATCGCTGCTCTTATTCTCCCTCATCTCATGGTACTGCGGACTCTTTCTCCTTCCGGTGCAGCTCGCGCTCATTCCTTTTGCGGGACTTTTTATCTACTACTTGTACCGGCGCGAGTATTCCCTCACCGAACTCAGGAAAGAATGGCGGTGGGAACTCGTCTTTTTGATCTTCTTTTTCCTCATGCTTGACGTCAGGTTCGTCAACCCGACTATTTCCTATGCAGAAAAGTTCATGGATCATGCGTTCCTCGCGTCCGTCATGAGAGCCCCTATTATCCCCCCGCTTGATCCCTGGTTTGCCGGAGGGACTCTCAATGTCTATTATTATCTCGGGTACTGGATCTTTGGCTGCCTCGGCATTGTGAGCGGGGTTCCGTCCACTATTGCATTCAACCTTGCACTGCCCACGGTGTTTGGTATTGCGGCGGTGACACTCTATGCCATCGGCACGCTCATCCTTGAACGGTTCCGCTGGCTACCCCTGTTAGTCTTTTTTATCCCCAACCCCTCATTTTTTTACCTGGCACTCCAAGGGAAGGGACTGAACGCCATCCTCTGGGACAGCACACGCACCATAACGAACACGATAAACGAATACCCCTTGTTTTCTTTCATCTGGGGAGATGTGCATGCGCATGTCGTATCAATATTCAACCAGATCTTCCTCATTTTCATCTTATGTTTTGCATATAAACGCTGGGAAACACTGGAAGTCCGTGGGCGATGGCTCATCTGCATTCTCGCTGCACTCAGCCTCGGTTCCATGCCCCTTATCAACACGTGGGATGTGCTCCTCTATGCCCCAGTCACCCTCATCTTCGGTCTTCTTATTGCGTGGCGGAACCGGGCAAGGATACAAGAGTTCTTTTCCTGGCAGTTACTGATCATGGTTCCCATCCTTGCAATTTTCTGCTATGTGCCTTTTTACCTTGCGCTGAAAGCAAACACCGGGAGTGTTGCGATCGTTTACACTCCTTCAGATCCTGTCCAGTTCCTGTTTGTGAACGGGATCTTTCTTGCGATCTTTATCCTGCTGTTGCTTCGTGAGATTGGACGCCGCCCTTATCTCCTGCTCGTTGCTGTCCCCTTTGCCCTCGCTGGCTATATTGCCGCGGCGATTGCAATTATCCCCCTCGTCTATTTTATTTCAAAAAAGCACCGGGACCTGCCCGACATACTCGCCATTATCGGTCTTTTAATCCTTATCATCGTGGAATTTTTATATCTCAAGGATAGCATGGGAGAGACGTATTTCCGGATGAACACGGTGTTTAAGTGTTATCTTCCTGCATGGATCATTCTTGGTACTGCTGCATTCGCAATGGCTGCACAATGGCTTGCCGTGCCGGGAAGGATTCCAGTACTCCCGTTCCGGAGAACTATCGTTGCTGCGGCGCTCGTCATCGGTATGCTCTTCGTCATCCCGTTCTTCGTCCCGCTCGATCTTAATTATGGTAGCCGATCGCTTGATGGGCTGGCATACCTCGATACAGCCCACCCTTCTGATGCTGAGGCTGTTGCCTGGCTGCGGACGTTATCCGGGAATGAACGCATCGTTGAGGCAGAGGGGGGCGACTATACTTACTATTCCCGTGTCTCTTCGTTCACAGGTATTCCTGCGGTCATCGGTATGCCGTTCCATGAGTTCATGTGGCGGGGCGATGAGAATGGCTGGTACAGCACGCGGACAGGAGATATCAGAACCCTGTATGAACAACCGGACCAGACTCTCGCACTTATGAGAAAGTACAATGCGACCCTGCTCTACGTGGGAGACATGGAGAGGACACGATATAAGGTAAATATATCAGCAACAGGTCTTCTCCGCGTGTATTCCCAAGATGGAACCGATATTTACCGGCTCTTTGAATAAAACTGCCGTCCGGCAATCCTGACCGGATAACGATCGGAACAGGCACACACAACGGGGTGTTCACAAACCTTTATTTCTCCTCCTGATGAAATGATATGGCGCATCACTGCTTATTGCTGACTGATGAGTAATGAAGGAGCATTAGACTCCTGAATGAGGTGAGTTATGGCAAAAAGTTACGTTAAGACCCAGGCTCCAGAGGAGCTCCAGAACAAGGCACTTGAAGCCCTTGAAGTTGCAAGAGGACACCGGAAAGATCAAGAAAGGTTCGAACGAGGCAACAAAAGCCATCGAACGAAGCATTGCATCACTTGTTTTAATCGGTGCGGATGTAGAACCCGAAGAGATCGTTATGCACCTGGCACCCTTGTGCGATGAGAAGAAGATCCCGTACATCTTCATCAACAAACAAAATGATATTGGCGCCGCAAGCGGACTTGATGTCGGTTCTGCCGCGGCAGCAATCGTAAAGCCCGGCAAGGCAAAAGAAGTTATCGATGATCTTGCAAAGCAGCTGGTCGCCCTAAAGGCGTGAAGGTGCAATCATGGCAGACGACGCAACGCCCGCTGAAGTGATCGAGGTTGTCGGCTCCACCGGCATGCATGGTGAAGCGATGCAGGTCAAATGCCGTATCCTCGATGGCAACAACAAGGGGCGCATCATCACAAGAAACACGGTCGGGCCGATCCGTGAAGGCGATATTGTCATGCTTCTCGAGACCGAACGCGAAGCAAAGAAGATGTCGAGGCGGTGAGCCCGATGGTCGAACAGCACAACTGTAGTTTTTGCGGGTCACAGCTTGAGCCGGGTACCGGCAAGATGTTCGTCCGCAAAGACGGAACGATCTACTATTTCTGCAGCACGAAGTGCCAGAACAACCACAAACTTGGCAGGGTTCCCCGCCGGGTAGAGTGGACGGCCGCCGGAAAAGCGGCGGAAAAGAAATCTGCAAAGAAGGAGTGAGTCATTCGTGGACCGCACCTTCGTGATGGTCAAACCCGACGGGGTACAGCGCGGGCTTGTGGGAGAGATTGTCACCCGGCTCGAATCCAAAGGGTTGAAACTCGTTGCCGCCCGGTTTGAAGTGCTCCCGGACGCACGGGTGACCGAGCAGTACCGGGAACATCTCTCAAAGCCATTCTTCCCGTCCCTCAAAAAGTACATTATGGGAGGACCCTGTTTCCTCATGGTGTGGGAAGGGAGAAACGTCGTCGCGATTGTCCGGAAGGTAATTGGCGCAACGAACCCTCAGGAAGCGGTGCCCGGTACCATCCGGGGAGATCTCGGGATCGATATTGGGAGAAATGTTATTCACGCTTCCGATTCACCGGAGAGCGCGAGCCGCGAGATCGCGATTCATTTCAAACCTGCTGAATTATTCGTATATACGCGGATTGACGAATCCGTGCTCTACGAATATTAACCAATTTTTTAAATATGAAAATGCCGTGCGGCATTTTCATCACGTATGCCTGTGACGTCTTTTTGCTCATCGGCGGTTAATAGGCAAAGGCTCCTGCCGTTTTTATGTGTTGTATGCATGTATCCTCCGGGGAAGAGGGTATGTTTTTTACTTTCCCGGTAGGGTAACATTCCGCTCATCATCCAAAAGGTACTGCGCGATACTGGCAGAGCGGGTATCGGCACTCGCGGCATGCCGAAGCACAGAAATAACCCCTACACTGAACTTTTACCGGGAATTGTCCTCAATGATCTGTTGCAGCGCACAGGTGGCAAGTGTCTGGGAAGATCCGGAAAAGACTCTCGTAAAGGCAGAACCGTTCATAATGAATGCATCGTGTGCGGGTGCATCTCTCATTGCATTTCCCGAACAATTTGCTACCGGCTGGGATCCATTATCCCATCACAATGTTGAGGAGTGCACGGGCATGACGGTCAGCAATTTACAAAATCTTGCCAGCAGGTACTCCATCGCTATCATCGGATCATTTCGTGAGTACTTCATCCCCTCGCCGAGGAACACGGCAGTGGCGATCGGAAAAGACGGGGAAATTCTTGCCATGTATGCAAAGATGCATCTCTTTTCCCCGGCACGGGAAGATACCGCATACACCCCGGGAACTACCCTTCCTACGTTTTCCCTTGAAGGAGTGAAATGCGGTATGGCAATCTGTTATGACCTCCGGTTCCCATCCCTCTTCCGGATTTACGCACGGCAGGGTGTACAGGCAGTTTTTGTCCCTTCTGCATGGCCAGAAAGCCGGATCCGTCACTGGGAACTCTTCCTGTCTGCACGGGCGGCAGAGAACCAGATGTACATCATCGGCATCAATACTACAGGAACAAATCCTGTTGACCAGTATTCCGGAGCATCCATGACCGCAGATCCGTATGGTGTCATCATGAACCGCGCCGGCAGCCAGGAAGAGCTGCTCTTCTCTGAACTGGATCCCTCCCTTGTTGATACGTTACGAAAAGATTTCCCGGTCGAGAATGACCGGAAAGATGCTCTATATCATGCCCTCCTCAACGAACGGGGCTGAAATTACCAGAGTCGTTAGTAGATTTACTGGTGTTTTAACTGCACGAACGTTTCCTTGGTTATCCAGACGCACGCCTATATGTACCCGGAAAACCAATACGTTCCCATGTACCATCTCGTGTGCATTCATTGCGGAGCCACATATCCCGCTGACGAGATCATCTATAATTGTAAAAAGTGCGGGCACCTGCTCGCTGTAAAATACCCTCTTGACAAAATAACCATCAATAAGGAAATATGGGACAAGCGCCCCCTCTCTGTCTGGCGTTACCGCGAACTGCTCCCGGTGCACATCGAACCCGTGACGCTCCAGGAAGGCGGCACGCCGCTTTATCACCTCAAACGCCTCGGTGACGAGATGGGGCTTCGCCACCTGTACGCAAAACACGAGGGGATGAACCCCTCCGGTTCTTTCAAGGACCGGGGCATGACCATCGGCGTTTCCATGGCGCTTCAGCTGGGAAAGAAGAGTGTCGCCTGCGCAAGCACCGGAAACACCTCGGCGAGCCTTGCGGTCTACGCCGCAAAAGCCGGTATCCCGGCAGTCGTCCTGCTGCCCGCCGGCAAGGTGGCGGTGGGGAAGATTGCACAGGCACTGATGCACGGTGCAAAGGTCATATCGATCCGGGGCAATTTTGACCGTGCCCTTGAGATGGTCCACGAGCTCTGTCTCACCCACGGTCTTTATCTCTTAAACTCCATGAATCCTTACCGCCTCGAAGGGCAGAAAACGATCGGGTTTGAAGCCGTTGACCAGCTCGGGTTTGTTCCCGACCGGTTTGTCCTCCCGGTGGGCAATGCAGGGAACATCTCCGCTGTCCACAAAGGGCTTTTGGAACTCCGCGACCTTGGCCTGATCGACCGCCTGCCGATGATGACCGGTATACAGGCAGCTGGATCGGCCCCGGTTGTCAGGGCGATCCGTGAGAACCTTCCTTCAGTGATTCCCGAAGATCATCCCGAGACCGTCGCCACTGCGATCCGTATCGGTGCGCCCGTCAATGGCGAGAAAGCACTCATTGCCATCCGGACGACCGGCGGGTGTGCCGAATCGGTGACCGATGACGAGATCCTGCGGATGCAGCGTGACCTTGCGAGGAAAGAGGGGATCGGTGTGGAACCCGCATCTGCGGCATCAGTTGCAGGCATACGAAAACTTGTAGAAATGGGTGCGATTGACCGCGACGAACGTATCGTCTGCGTTGTTACCGGGCACCTGTTGAAGGACCCGGATACGGTGATCAAACAATGCGAACCCCCGACAGAGATCGACGCAGATCTTCCCTCACTCTTATCTGCGCTGCACTTATAATCGCACTCGCGGTGATCCCCACGGTAGGGGCACTGTCGGCGGATTATTGGGTATATCCCAACGGTACTGCGTACCTTGCATCGGTGCAGGTTACCGATGTCTCACGCTATGAATTTTCTGATGTCGGGATACTGGGTGAGAATGTTCCCATAACCGCAGGTAACGTGCAGTTATCCGGCAACTGTTCGCCGTGCGAATTCAACTGGAGCAGACAGTGGGGTAGCCCCCGTTCATCACATTCCCGCGCGGCAACTATACCGTGGCATACTTGGCACCGCTCCGGGACAACCACATGCAGGCAAATTATGGCAAAACATATCAGGTCAATGTCACAATCCCACAAGAGTTTGACGTCAGAAACCCGCTGCTTGCAGGTATCAGTCCGGGTGCGAATGTCATCCGCCACGCGGACAATACAACGCAACTGATCTGGAACAAAACCGCAGCATTCGATCTCCGGTTTTATGATCAAGGCAGGGAATCGCTCCTCTACACGTTCGGGAATTTCATGATCATAATCGCGATTGTGCTGCTACTGCCGTTCTTTATGATGAGAAAGAAGCCGAATTGATCTTTTGCAGGATGTATGGATGGTTACGGATTACACACACGATAAACGGGATTTACAGAAATCGTAAAAAAAAGAGATCTAATAATTCTCGATAAACACTTCAAAATATGCCCTCGGGTGACTGCACGCTGGGCACTTCAAGGGTGCAACCTTGCCTTTGTGCACGTAGCCGCAGTTCCGGCACTTCCAGAGTATTGTTGTATCCTTTTTAAATGTCGTCCCGCTCTCGAGGCTCTCCAGCAATTTCCGGTACCGGCGCTCATGGTATGCTTCAACTTCAGCAACCTCCCGGAATGTCTTTGCAATGTCGGCAAACCCCTCTTTTTCTGCAATCTTTTCAAACTGGGGATAGAGTGTGCCCCACTCCAGCTTCTCGCCGTCAGCTGCCTCTTTCAGGTTCTCCGCGGTCGTCCCGATGACTCCCGTCGGGTATGTTGCAGTGATTGTCGCTGTCCCACCCTGTAAGTATTTGAAAAATAGCTTTGCATGCTCTTTTTCATTGTCTGAAGTTTCCTGGAAGAGCGCAGATATCTGCTCGTACCCTTCTTTCTTTGCAGCGCTCGCAAAGAAGCTGTACCGTGTCCGTGCCTGTGACTCCCCGGCAAATGCCCCAAGGAGATTCTTTTCTGTCTGGCTGCCTTTCATTTTCATCTTGTGGTGCCTCCTTTTTGCCGGTCACGTATGACCAGCCCGGACACCATCGTGATGGCATCCGAAATAACAGAGTATAGGACTGTATGTTTATAACAGTTCTATACCGGGGGGATATCCCCGAATCGTGCATCTCCTGGTACCAGTGCAATCAAAGGCCAGGTATTGTTCGGTTCCAACTCTCAAGGATTTGATGCGTAAAAAAGGGAGTCACTCAAAAAAGGGTTACTTCATCAACCCGAACGACTTGAGCGTGACGTCAGCATTGACCGCACCAACATGATACACCGCACCTTCCGAGAGCTCGTTGATGGTCACTTCTGCCGGTGAGAAGAGCGAGGTGTCGATCTTGTAAAAGTCGTATCCTGCTTCCTTGAATATATCGTTGAACGGCTTGCCGTAACCCTTTGACTTGTTGCTGGGGATCTTTTCGAGATAATCCTTGATCTCCGGGGCTTTCATCGTAAGAGTGATCTGCCCGTGGTAGATGGTGGCATCGTTTTGTGACACCCATCGCAAGCTTTGCTCCCCGTACAGGTGGCACTGGCGCAGTTCCCATCGCGGAGATGATCTTCCGGGTGTCAAAACCAAGTTCGTTCAACTTGTAAATCGCCGTTTCAACACAGCGTCCCGACACCTGGATCGAACCGACAATCGATGATGTGGGGGCGACCACTGCACAGACGTTTGCCACATCGATGTGACACTCCTCTGCGATCTTCTCCATGACCTCCCCATTCGGGAGATGGTCGCTCTCAAGACACATTACGGCACAGTCGTAATCATCCTCGTAATCGATCACTTCATAGGTGTGCTTTGGCTTGAGGGAGAGTGCCCGTGCAGGACCGCTCCCCATCGCAAAGTAGTTCCCCACCTTGACGGTCCACCCTGCCTTTTGCGCTCCAAGACAGGAGATCGACGGGAAGTCCGTGTTCACATCAATAAAGGGCATCGGGAACTCACGGATGTGCCCCATCCGGAAGTTGACCTCTCCCAGTCCACCCATGCAGATCTCGGTAAATGCCCTTCCCGCCGCGTATCCCCCGCGGGTGCTCACACCACAGTCAACTATACGTGCGCCATTGTCAAGCTCATGATATGCAGCGTTGAATTCCTCGGCAAGTTCGGCTAAATTATCAAATATCTCAAGTGCCAGTTCGTTAACACTTAACATAGAAAACCCCTGTATCATAAAAGAGGGTTGCCCAACAGATAATATTTTTCAAACTGATCGGAGCTCAGCGAGGTGCTCCAGTACCTTCACCGGCTCGTATCTGAGGGTAATAACTGTCGTCTTGCCTCTTCCTTCGCGGTAAAAGAGGTCGATTAAACGCACTGCCTCCATCTTCTTTAAAATCTCATAGAAACGGGTGTACCCAATGCCGATGGTGTCGTGAACAATATTGTATACCCCACCCGCGTGCATCTCTTTTCCTTCAAGGTTGAACTCTGCAAATGCATGAAGGATCTTTCTTTCCTCTTTATTGAGCGTCCGTATCGTCTGGGTGAGGTGGAGGTACTGGGACACTTCATATGCCATGTCAATGTCATCGTTAGTGATCTGGCGCCGGGCGTCACGTTCTGCGTTTAGCGCTGCCCGCTTGAGGATATCAAGACCGACGCGAAGGTCCCCGGCTTTTAGCGCCTGTTGAACGACACGGTCGATCTGTTCTTCACTGATTACTCCCGGGAAGAATCCCTGCATTACCCGCGCTTTAAGGATCTCGTGCACCTCTGCTTCCCCATATGGGGGGAAATACAGTTCTGTGGGACGGAATACCGAAGCCACCCGAGCGTCGACGCTATTGGCAATTTCAACGTCCATATCGCTTATGATCACGATTACTCCGATGCGGGTTCCTTCATGGGTTTCGTGGGACCGGAGAAGCGTATAGAGCACCCGGTTTATCTCACCCTCTGCAAGCAGGTAGTTTGCATCGTCAAGTGCGACAAGAAGCACAATCTCATCTTTTACGAGCATACGGGAGACAGCATCAAAGACCTGTTTGAACGAGGTGCCTGAAGCCGGTGGGTTGTGCCCGGAGAGTTTTTGATAGATCTGGGAGAGAATGGCATATTTTGTGTTGTCGATCTGGCAGTTGATATGGACCGGCACCAGTTTTTTTGTCGTGTTCTCGATCTCAGTGAAGAGTTTTCGTATACTGGTGGTTTTACCAGTTCCGGGCAACCCCTTGCAGATGGTGTTTAAAGGTCTGCCACCTCGCAGCCCGGGACGGATCTGAAAAGCGAGCTCGCGCATCTGGGTATCGCGGAACTCGAACTGATCCGGGACATAATCGATCTCAAAGACTTCCTGGTCCCGGAAGAGCGATTCATCCCACATCAGCAGATTCTTTGTCATCTTATTACTCCTCTCTACGCGATCCATTATAACAGCATCTGCATTGCACCATGGGAAGTCCATTACATGTGTATATCACAAGGTTTTTTTGCACACGCATGGTGCATCCCCTTTTTTGCTCATCCATATCCAGTGAGTGATTGAGTGGCGGTGAACTTCTGATGAAAAAAATATATCCTTCCAGCAGACGAAACGAACCGGGAGCAGGGTACGGCAAATGATGAAAGTTACCCCATATACTTTTAATGGGAGTAACTATGTATTTTCGGGCTCAATTTGAGCCCGTATTATCTGCGCGTTTCACCCTTCTGACGTGTTGAGCTAAAAAAAGTAAAGTTCTCCCTTGTCGCCCAGATGGATATTTTCAATTTTCGTGCGATATCATGGTTTTTTTTGTCGGCGGATCCCCGCTGCGTCGGTTCCTCATATACATGAAGCCCCCGAGAACTGCCACCAGTATGACCATAACCCCGGCCGCAAGAATTATCGGAGGAAATCCCTCCGGGGATCCCGTCGGGCCGTTCCCGTTGCCGGTCATTGCCGGTGCTGCACGGTGTCCCTCGGAATCCGCCCGTCTCACGTTCAGGGGGAACGTGATCGTGTCATCAATGACCGGTGCCGGGTAGATGACCGGCGTCTCGTTGTCATTATCGTGATTGACATAGCCCACGATGACTTCCTCTGCAGTCGCCGAATTACCGGCCGGATCCACCTTCACCTTAAGGTACCCGAGCCGTCGTGTTGAACCCGTCTGGTACTCGGCCGGCGGGGTGGCATTGAGTGGCATGGAAAAGCCCCCGGCAGTGCCGACAATGAAATAGGGTGTCCCCCCGATGGAAAACCGCTCGTAGTTATGGATATGCCCCGCGAACGATGCACTGAGATTGTACGCATGGTACAGTTTCTCCCACGGTGCAGTAGAAGGAACGACCGTTGTAGAGTTATCCCACCAGTTGGGCTGGTGCTGGATCGTGAATGTCCCGTATAACTGGTTGTCCAGTTGTTGCCGGAGCCAGGACTCCTCTCCTGCCACAATAGCATCTGAGAATGGCGGGCCGATAGCCGGGTTTGGGTCCGGCTGGGTCGGGTCCTGGGTGTTCAGGCTGATATACCGGACCCCGGCAACGTCGAAGCTGTAGTTCAGCGGTACCGCAAATGCCTGATGGTAATTTATTGCAGGGGAAGGCACGCTGCTACCCGTGATATTATGGTATTCGTGGTTGCCGATCGTCGGAAGATGGTGGTATTGGGAAAGCATCCCGTCAGCGTTATGGAAAAAAATACCCCAGCGGCCGAAGTCGTCCAACCGGGCGTAGTCCCCGCCAGCGAGGATGAAGCGCACATCCGGTTCCTTTGCGATTGCAGCCGCCACGTAATGGAACCGCTTGTCCTCGGTGAATTTGGTCCCGTCCTGCGGATCGCTGATCACGATGAAGGTATACGGGCCGCTTTCGGGCATGGTACGGAAAGTCCGATAGGAAAAGACCCCGGGATTGCCGGCGGGTTGCACAAGGTAGGTGTAGGATGTATCCGGCGTAAGCCCCTCAAGCTGGACATGGTGATACGGGGTGACCGATGTATCCGATACCGTGGAATCCAACCGGTGGTTCAGGGTATAGGATTCCGTTGTGGCATACGCAACCGTAGCCGTCCCGTTCGTCTCCTGCCGCCAGTTGATAGTCGCATCTGTGGTCGTGGTTTTTGTTACCCACGGGGTCCAGTTGTTCTCCCAGGTTTCCGCAAGCACCGGGACGATGCAGAGCATGACAAGAAGGATGAGTGCCCAAACAATGCAGCAGGGTTTAACCGTCATTATCCATTCACTCTGACATTGTACTCATCATGGGTTATTAAACGGTAATCATTTCATTTTGCCGGTGAGCGATCGCTCAAACATAAGCCCCGCTCATCCGGTACCCGCGGGAGGAGTCTCTCCTGACCGGCCTACGGCTGCATCGCTACGCCGGCACCGGCCAGCACCTGGGGCCGGTCAAGTATCCCAGCTGTTTCACCGGGCTTTGATGGTGAATCTATCCCCGGTTTCCCACGCACCGGTCACCGGATTCAATACTTTCTGCACTCCTTCGAAGGTTCCGCTGTCTTCATGAACCGTAATGACGAGGTAGCCAAATTTCTGATCACTCTGGACCACGGCCCTGAGCGGGTATTCCAGCGTAAGTGCCGGAGGGACGGTTGCCGGATCGAACTCTAAAAGTGGAGCCCCGCCATTCCCGCCAATCACCTGCTGGACTCCCTGGGATTCTCCCCGGACATACATGTGGAGATGCCCGCAGAAATAGATGAGGACGTGGTTGTCTGCCAGGCTTTTCCAGAAAATGTCGCGCTGTGCGGGCTGCGCCTGGAGGCTGGTGGGAATATCATGAGTATCTTTGCTCACGTAGTATGCGGGAGAATGCCCCATGACAAACATGAACGGCCGGGTGTCCTGCGTGAGCTGCCCATCGACCCAGCTCTGGTTCACGGTATTCTTGATACCGTTGTGTGGAATATATTCATCGATGGCAATGAATTTTGCACCCTTGTGGGTGAAAGAATACGTCAGTTTCTCTTCTCCCGGAGGGCCGTTAGTCGGCATACCAGACGCCACGGTGGCGAGATAGGCTTCGAGTATGGCAGGTAATGGGTGGTCTGCATAACCATCCTCGTGATTTCCACGTATAACATATATCGGGATCCCGGTGCCGGTAGAATAATTGTGGATGGGTGATACCGCCTCCATCCAGTTCCCGAACTGGCCTGTGAAATTGTTTACCATCGGAGAATTATTGTTCATGACCCTCCCGGTGATCAGATCACCGTCAAAGAGGATAAAGTCCGGCTTTTCTGCAGCAATCGCCAAGGCAATCGGGCGGAGGGCCAGGCTGATCCCGGTTGTCGTATTCATGTCGTCACGGGTATCCCCGTAGACAACGAATGTCCAGGTTCCGGACGCGGTGGATGTTGTGGATCCTGCAGGTGCTGCGGTACCGGGGACCGGGGACGGAGACGGGCCGGTGCATCCGGAAAAACTTACTGCAAGTATCAGGATCAGGGACAGTAACAAGGAAAGCCATCGCATGAAGGCTGTGTTACAATTCTGATATGAAAAAGGCTGTGATTTTCGGTGTTGTTGTTTTTGAATGCGAAAAAGGAGATCTAATCCCGGCTCTTTACCTCCGGGACAGCCCCTATATCGAGATACTGGCCCTTCTCTTTGGTATATTGCGGCCAGGTAATATTCATCCCTCCGTTGGGATCCCCGGTCTTTGCAAACCGGGTCCAGAGATCCACGAGATTGTCAGAGACCGAGTCCGTCACCGGATCCGGTCGTATCGGTACCTTAAACAGTAAGATAGTTTCGCTCCCGTGGAACGCCCTATAAGGTTGACCGGGCAAGACATAGGAATACTTGTACAGGTACGTGCTTGCATTCAGATCTGCCATCGATCCCGCTACAAATTTCGCAGCGTCATTAAAGTCGTAGTCCGTCATGATCTGTTCGAGGCGGATCTGGACCTCTGCGGTTGAATTAGCAGGATACTTTGCGAGAACCGCATCTGCATCCTTCCCGAACCGGTTCTGGACGAATGTTTTGTATTCCGGAACGGTCATGTTCGCATCCGCAGCAAGCGTGGTCCCGTCATCGGTGTTGTGTCCGATGATAAGGGGGACCGGGTTCTCACGGTGGAGACGGTACAGGTTGTCCGGGGAATCGAGGATGAGCCATCCGTCAATCGTAGGCTCGAAATGCCGCAGGGTTACCATCTGGAACGGGGAGGCCGGCCAGGGTGTGGCATTGGCAATCGTGCGGGCATCCAGTTTTCGCATCTGCATAATCGCATTCGGGCCGGAGTACCCGAGGCTCCCTGCAAACGATTCACCGAGCTGTTCGGCATCGACCCGGGAATTGAGGGCATCGATTTCCGCATCGTTCGTCCAGAACGTGCCGCTCTCGACAATTGCCTGCTGGTACAGCCCCTTGCTCTGCGGACTGATCAGGTGGATGAGGATGCTCTCCCCTCCTGCCGATTGCCCGAATATGGTCACCCGGGACGGGTCACCGCCGAACTGTCCGATATTACGCTGGACCCACTGCATAGCAGCAATCTGATCGAGAAGCCCGTAATTTCCCGAGCTGTTATGCGGGGACTCGTTATCGAGCTGGGGATGGGCGAGGAACCCGAGAGCACCCACCCGGTAATTGGTCGTGACGACAATGACTCCTTTCTGTGCGAGAGCTGTGCCGTTATACAGCGGCATAGTTCCGGCTATCTTTCCAAATGCCCCGCCATAGAAAAAGACCATGACCGGCAGTTTCTCGTCAGAACTCTTTGCTGGCGTCCAGACATTGAGATACAGGCAGTCTTCGCTCATATTCACAGGAGTGCCGGGACTTGCAGCGGCCGGCTGGGGGCAGGCTGGTGAATACATCTTCGTTTCCTTAATCCCGTCCCAAGGCTGTACCGGTGCAGGAGATCTCCACCGCAGGTCTCCGGTCGGGGGAGCTGCGAACGGGATGCCGGTGTAAACCCAAAGCACACCCTGCTGTAATCCTGAAACCGAGCCGGCGTCCGTCTTGACAACTCCGGCATCTGTTTTCACAAGACCGGCATCCGGTCCATTCTGGGTACATCCTGCCAGGAAAGAAAATCCAATAAGGATTAGGCAGATTACCAGAACACAACTTGTTACTTTACACGATTGCATACGATATTATCCCCCTTTGCCTTCAGACAAAAAGTGCTAGGGTTCCGCTGAATGGCAGATTGTTAAGGGACCCACCATCTCTTTGTCATCTGGATAAGACCAGAGAACTTTTGTGAATATTACGCTACAATATTTTTAACGCTATGTATCTGCCATTTTCCCGGCCACCCTTCCTTTCTGTTATTTCTCAGTCTTTTCCGACGCCCACTCTCCCAAAAGCTCCGGTAAGTGCACGTTCCGGTGCCCGCCCTTTCCGGATCCGGCCCAATCGTGAAAACCGGTAGCATGAGGCAAGTGGGTCTCCCAATAGCCGGGGGGCGGCTCCTGCTCCGGGATATCGCCACAGAATTGCACCATACAGGAACTGATCGCCCGTGCTCCTGCAGTCATGGTGTGTGTATTTGCTGCACGGATGCTATGACAGAAGTTTTACAATATGTTTATATAGTAAAGTGATGAATTATATTTAAATATTTCTTGGCAAATGATGAAAGTTACCCCCACTGAAACAGTGATGATGCAGGGGACTGATGCCGCACCGCTCAACTGAATAATAGCGGGAGAAACGCTGTCGCATCTATCAGCCCGAACTGTCCTTTTTGAGATTCCTGCTCTGAGAACCGCGTGGTTGCATCCTTCCCTTTTCCTCTCACCACAAAGGGCACCGGTTCCCGGGAATGGGTCTTGATCCGTATGGGTGTGGGATGATCAGGAAGCACTGCAAGCACCCCATCGAATTCTTCTGCAATTGTTCCCACCATCCCGTCAACACGTTCGATCGCACGCACTTTCTCATCAATACTACCAAGGTGCCCAGCTTCATCCGGGGCTTCAATATGGAGATACAGGAAATCGAGATGGCGTATCGCATCCAGTGCATACGTTGCCTTTGCATTGTAATCAGTATCGAGATATCCCGTAGCACCGGGGACGGTAATCACTTCCATACCGGCACACCGGGCGATCCCGTTTAAGAGATCGACTGCCGAGATTATGCCACCGGTCTTATTGTATTTATTGACGAATAGGGGAAACGCAGGTCTCCTTCCCCCGCTCCATGGCCAGATCTGGGTTGCGGGAGGTTTTCCTGCGTTCATCCGTGCAACGTTGACCGGGTGTCGAGCGAACACGTCCCGGCTCTTCGCCATGCATGCATGAAGGATTGGAGCATCCCCGTTTTTCGGTACATACCCGGCGATATCCAGTCCCACGATATCATGCGGGGGGGTGGAGGTGGCACCCTTTCCATTGGGAACAACAAGCAGGTTCCGGTAACTCACGCCAGCTTTCACCATCACTTCAAGAAGTGCCGGGGCGAGCGATGAGAACAATGCTGCTCCCTCATCACTGGAGATATGCCCTGCTGAGAAATCCACCATGATTTCGTTTCTGACCGTCACAAGGTTGCAGCGGTACGCGACGTCTGTTGGTGCAAGGTCAACACCCATGCTCATCGCTTCTAGAGGCCCCCTGCCAGTGTAGTATTGCTGGGGTGCGTACCCGAGAATAGACATATTGGCAATATCACTGCCTGCTTCGTAACCGTCAGGGATTGTCTTGAGCATCCCGCATGCGCCTTCGGTTGCGAGCCGGTCCATGTGGGGGGTCCGGGCATATTCAAGTGGTGTTTTCCCCGCGAGTTCCGGGATCGGCTCATCCGCCATACCATCCCCGAGAATCACGATATACTTCATGGAATCCACCTCACTGCCCGTAATCACCGGTTGCCAAGCATCGCCCGGGTGGCGATACGCACACTCTCGTGGGAACCGAGCCGGGGTTTCCACCCGAGCGCTTTTAACTTCCCGATCGCCAGCTGCATCTTTGGGACATCACCGATCCAACCCCGCGCCCCGCCAGTGAACCGCTGCCGGACTGACGGGAGGTGCATCTCACCTGCGACAATATCCCCAATCGTCTTCACATCGATCCAGTCCTCGGAACCGATATTAAACATGTTGACAGGATCTTTCGCACGCCCGACTGCATAGAGCATCGCCTCCACGCACTCGTGCACCTCAAGGTAGGACTTAGTCTGCCTCCCGTCACCAAGGATCTCCAGTTCGTGCGGATTTTCAGTGAGCTTCCGGATAAAATCCGTGATGACGCCATGACCGCTCCGCTCGCCGATGATGTTCGCGAACCTGAAGACCCATGACCGCATACCAAAGGAATGGCAGTAGGCAGAAATCAGCGCCTCGCAGGCAAGTTTCGATGCCCCGTACACCGAGATCGGTTCGAGAGGGGTGTAATCCTCTGGTGTCGGGATAGCGGTTGCCTCCCCGTAAATCGTTGAGGTGGATGTGAAGACGATCTCGGACACACCACGGGTGCGTATCGCTTCGAGCACCCGGTATGTCGCGAGGATATTGTTCTGTATAGTCGGATCAGGACTCATCGCGCTCTTTTGAACATCCGGGTCTGCCGCAAGGTGATAGACCCGATGGGCTCCCGTTATTGCGTCCTGCCACCCATCGGAAAGCAGATCAATTTTTTGTAACCGCACTTTTCCTGAATCCAGGTGACGCTGTATCGGTTCTGTGCCCCCGGCTGCAAGCATATCGATGACCAGAACCTCGTCGCCCTGTGCCACAAGGGCGTCTACCAGATGCGAGCCGATAAACCCGGCACCGCCCGTTACGACAACAAACATCTATACCTATTATGTGATCCATGCTATAGGATTACTGTTATGTTCATCGGGATCGATCACGGCACGACCGCGATGCGCTTCTCTGGGGAGACCGGGGAATTCAAGGTCACACGCGAAGAGGCGAAAGGGTTTGAGATATCCGACCTATCGCAGCTCTGCCCGCTTCATGAGATCGAGGGGATCGCTCTCTGCTACTCGATGGGTGACAATATTTCCGCTATCACGGATATCAGGAAAGTCCGGAACCGGGGGATTGTGAGCCGCGAAGGTGCGGGGAAACATATCGGTGGCGGCACCCGGGTCTTCGACGAGGTAGCAAAAAGCGGCATCCCCACGGTTGTGATCCCTGGCGTGCACCGTGGTTCGCCGATAGATCCCCGGTTCAAAGTCTATTCGCACCAGGCAAGCCCGGAGAAGATCGGAATTGCGTACGAAGTCTACGCTACCCTTGGAGGTGATGTGGTGGTCTCGGATGTGAGTTCCAACACGGTGACACTTCTTGTCGCAGATGGAAAACTTGTGGGTGCATTTGATGCCTGTATCTTTGCTCCCGGCTCCCTGCACGGTGCGCTGGATGTCGATGCAATCCGGCGAGTGGATGCCGGAGAATGCACGGCAAACGATGCTTTCCAGCATGCCGGGGTGGACTTCACCCTCCCGGAGCCGGAACGGTTGCGGGCGATTGCGATGTTCTCGGCGATGGAATGCGCATCGCTCCTCCTCCTGAACGACCGGGCAAACGTTGCACTTGCCGGAACACTGGCACCGCTTATTGCACCTGAAGTGAAGGCACTCCTGCATCAGGACGTGACCGTGTATGATGAATGGTGCGCTTCGAGGGGATTGGCAAAGATTGCCCGCGATGTCTTTTCGGGAACACCGACTATTCTCGGGTTCGAAACGGATCTTATGAAATAATGCGTATCGGAAGAAAAACAAAAGATAATCACTACGTCAACGATATTGTTTGAAATCCGGCAGATCCCCGTACCTTTTAATAAAACCGGTCAAATCAACATTATTAATAGTGATGAATCCCAACCTTTTGACGGTAAAATTGTCGGCAAGGCATAATGAAAACACACTGTGAACACGGTGTGCCTCATAAAAAAATTACCAGGGGATTTTTCATTGAGAGAACTACGCATCCACGGCAGGGGTGGTCAGGGATCGGTCACCGCTGCGGAACTGATTGCTGTTGCTGCATTTGAAGGGGGCGCTTTTTCGCAGGCGTTCCCGGCATTCGGGGTTGAGCGGCGCGGCGCACCGGTCCAGGCATTTGTGCGGTTTGATGACAAGACGATCCGGAAAAGGAGCCAGGTCTATGAACCGGATTACATCATCGTGCAGGACAGCACGCTGATTAAAGACGTGAATGTTTTTCTGGGCGTAAAAAAAGGCGGCATTGTAATCGTCAACACCGAAAAGGCGCCGGACTACAAGGTGCCCGATGGGGTGAAACTGATCACGATTGACGCGACATCCATCGCGCTCAAGGTAATCGGTCTGCCCATCACAAACACCTCGCTCATGGGCGCCTTTGCAGCTGCAACCGGAGAGATCAAGTTCTCGGCACTGGAAAACGCGCTCAGGCACCGGTTCCCAAAGGAACTGGCGGAGAAGAACATCGAGGCGGCACGACAGGCGTTCCAGTCCGTTAAGGGGGCGGCATAATGGCGCTTGCAATAGGCTGCCGTGCGAGGCCCGGCAAAGCCCGGGACAACAAGACCGGTTCCTGGCGGGTGTTCAAACCGGTCTTTGACCCTGAAAAATGTTCCCAGTGCGGGACGTGCAAAACGATCTGTCCTGAAGGGTGTATCAGTGAAAGTGCCGATGAAGTATTCACCCCGGATTATACGTACTGCAAAGGGTGCGGGTTATGCGCACAGGAATGCCCCGGTGAAGCCATTGAAATGAAACAGGAGGAGAAATAAATGCCCGAACTTATCGAAGGCTCGCTTGCGGTGGCTGAAGCGGTCAGGCTCTGCCGTCCGCAGGTCATCGCCGCATACCCGATCACTCCCCAGACGCATATTGTCGAAGCACTGGCTGACATGGTGGCGAATTGCAAGCTGGATGCGGATTATATCACAGTCGAGAGCGAGTTCTCCGCACTCTCTGCCTGCCTTGGAGCGAGTGCAGCGGGTTCCCGCACCTACTCCGCGACAACTTCGCAGGGACTTGCCCTGATGTTCGAGGTCTGCTTCAATGTTGCCGGGATGCGCCTGCCCATTGTCATGACGATTGCAAACCGGGCGCTCGGCGCCCCGCTCTCGATCTGGAACGACCAGCAGGACTCGATCTCCCTCCGGGACTCCGGTTGGCTCCAGTTCTATGCCGAGGACAACCAGGAAGCGACCGATCTCCATTACATCGCGTACCGGGTCTGTGAAGACCCCTCGGTCCTCCTTCCGGCATTTGTCTGCTTTGACGGGTTCATCCTCTCGCACACCTACGAACCGGTGGAGCAGCTCACGCAGGCAGATGTGGATAAGTACCTGCCAGCATTTGCACCAAAGGAACGGCTCGATGCAGCAGATCCGATCAGTTTCGGTATGTATGCAACGCCGGAATACTATCACGAGTTCCGGTATGCGCACGACAAGGCGCTCAAGGATTCACAGTCCATAATCGAGAAGGCAGGAAAAGAGTTCGCGAAGTTGTTCGGCCGGGATTACAGCGCGATGGTCGAAGGGTACCATCTTTCGGATGCGGAGACGGTGCTCGTTGCGATGGGTTCCATCTGCGGTACCACCAAGGATGCAATCGACGAGATGCGGGCTGCGGGGAAGAAAGTCGGGCTGTTAAAGATACGGGTCTTCCGCCCGTTCCCAACCGAAGAACTGGCAAAGGCGTTAGCCGGTGCAAAAAGGATCGCGGTGTTGGACAAAAACATCTCGCTCGGGTCAAAAGGAGCGGTTGCTCTCGAAGTAAAAGATGCACTCTATGGTTCGGGCATTCCGGTCTATGGGTATATTCTCGGTCTTGGCGGGAGGGACGTGAGAAAGAAGGACATAAAGGAGATCGTCGGTCTTGCAGAGAAGGGGAAGGGCGACGGGTTCTACGGGTTGCGCACGGAGGTGCTCTGACATGGTGGACAAAAACCTGGAACTCTTTGACTGCGGGCACCGTGCCTGCGGTGGCTGCGGTGCGGCACTTGCGGCACGGTTGGTCTTAAAAGGAGCCGGTACGAACACCATCGTCGTCTCAGCCACCGGGTGCATGGAGGTGTTCTCCACCCCCTACCCGGAGACCTCATGGAAAGTCCCGTGGATCCATTCGCTGTTTGAGAATGCATCTGCGGTTGCTTCGGGTGTCGAGGCATCGTTAAAAAAGCAGGGCCGGACCGAGAAGGTAGTCGTGATGGCAGGAGACGGTGCGACCTTTGATATCGGGATGCTCTGTATCAGCGGCGCATTCGAACGCGGTCATGACTTCACGTACATCTGCTATGACAACGAAGCGTACATGAACACAGGCATCCAGCGCTCCGGTGCGACACCCTATGATGCGAGCACCACGACGAGTCCGGCAGGCTCCTGTTCGTTCGGGAACAAGCGCCCGAAAAAGGATATGCCGCAGATCCTTGCGGCGCATGGCGCCCCCTACGTGGCGACTGCGTCCGTTGCCTACCCGGCAGACCTGATGCAGAAAGTGGAAAAGGCGATCAATATGCCGGGTCCCTGTTACATACAGCTCCATGCACCCTGCTGCACCGGCTGGGGGTTTGAAGGGGAGCAGACGGTTGCAATTGCGAAGCTCGCGATCGAGACCGGGCTCTGGGTGAACTATGAGATGATCGATGGCAAGGTCGCCAAAGTGAAAAAAGTCGTACGCAAGCCCGTCGAGGAATACTTAAAGACCCAGAAGAGGTTCCGCCACCTGTTCAAACCGAAGCGGCAGGACGCGGAGATCGCGGCGATACAGGCAATTGCCGACAAGAACGCCGAGAAATATGGCATCGATATCAAGCTGAAAAAAGAATAATCTCTTTTTTTCCCGGGGCTTGTATCCAGGGGACCCCACTTACATGTATACGACGCTTTTATTGGATTACCCACGACAATTTTAATAGTAAACAGTCTGACATTAGTAAGTTATCGGGCTCGTGGTCTAGCGGTATGACGTCGCCCTTACACGGCGGAGGTCGCCGGTTCGAATCCGGCCGGGCCCATCTCTCACTATTTTTATTACGATGTTCTCCCGTGTCACATCTGTTCCCGCAACACAAACACGCGATAGAATGTATGGCTGTCGATTTCGAGGAAATTGCTTTTTAACGCCATATAGAACCGGACCCCAAACTTATTCTTCACATAAAAATTGCCCGTCCAGACGGCTTTCTGTTTCAGGTCATCAATAAACCGGGCTTTCGTGATTGCAAACTGGTTGCCGGGTGCCGCAAGATCACTGATATGCGTACCTTTCACTTCGGCCGCCGTGTACCCAAACTTCTTCTCAAACGTCGCATTGACATAATCGATGATTCCGGAATGATTGGTGATAATCACCAGGTCATCCATCTGATTCAATGCAGCAGTAAACCGGCTGAGTTCTGCATTTTTATTCGACAATTGTGCTATCAGTTCGGTGAGCCTTTTCTCTGCTGCCTTGATGTCCGTAATATCGTGGCTGTAAATCGCGATCTTCGCCACCGTTCCCTGAAGATTTGTAATCGGATACAGGCTGTTTTCATACCAGCGGTTTCGGAATTCCTCAACAAAATGTGCCGGGACATTCGCATGGACAGCTCGTTCTTCTTCAGCCATGCGGAGTGTGATCGCACCTGCGGACAGAAGATCATTTATTGTCATCTGGCGCACATCCTCAGGCTTCTGGTTCAGCCGCTCTGCCATCGGAAGGTTCACGCCAAGGATTTTTCCTTCACTGTCTAAAAGGAGCATCGCATCAGCCGTTGTATTCAGGAGTGCAGAAATGGTCCTGTCACGTTCTTTGAGTTTCTCATCTATCGCGTGCTTATAAAGCGCCATCTGGATGGTGGTCCGCAATGCCCGTTCGTCCAGTGGTTTGATGAGATAGCCGAACGGTTCGGACATCACCGCCTTTTCGACCGTTGCATCATCCGAATGAGCGGTAAGAAACACGACCGGGATGTCATACCGTTCCCGTATTACTTCAGCGGCGGTTATACCATTCATCTCCCCTTTCAGGGTGATGTCCATGACAACGATATCCGGGTGAAATTCCCCTGCCACACGGATGGCATCTTCACCGGTTGCGACCACTTTCGGGACATCATAGCCCATATTCTGTAACCGCTTTTTTATCTCAACGCCGGTGATGAACTCATCTTCAACCACAAGGATTGTTCTTTTGTCCATAGTTACCCACTTCCCCCATTTGATGCCGGGAACGTAATGGTATATTTCGTTCCCCCATGCCGGTCCAGAACAATCGTTCCGTTGATCTGTTCGGTCAGACCCATGATGAGCTGCATTCCCATCGACTCAGTGCGGTCGAGGGTGATTGCTTCCGGTATTCCTACCCCATCATCGCTGTAAGTGAGGATAAAATTTCCCCCCTCAGACCTTAAATCGATCATTATCACTCCTTTCCTGCCACCGGGAAATGCATGCTTTAAGGAATTCGAGAGCATCTCATTCACGATAAGACTACAGGGAACGGCTTTATCAATATTCAGATACACCGGTTCCGAGTCAATTTTGAGGGTGATAAGCGAGGAATTTACCCTAAATGATTCAAATAAATGCGAGGTAATCCTCCGGAGGTAATCGATGTAATCAATCCGATCGAGATCCGTGGACTGGTACAGTTTTTCGTGGACGAGCGCGATCGATTTAACCCGGTTCTGGCTCTCCCGTAAAATATCTTTTACCTTTTCATCTTTCAACGTCTCCGCCTGCATGAAGAGAAGACTGGAGATCACCTGCATATTGTTCTTGACCCGGTGGTGGATCTCTTTTAAGAGTATCTCCTTGTCTTTTAATGAACGGGCAACCTTCTGCTCCATCTGGGTGCGTTCGGTAATGTCCCGGAAGCTCCAGACTCTCCCAACGATAGATTCGCCAATCTTCTGGGGCTTTGAGTAGCGTTCGAAGATCCTGCCATCGGGAAACACCACTTCATCAAAGCTCTCCTCATCAGGATTTTGAGATAACGTATGCATTTTTGCAATAAAGTCGTCGGGATTTTTCACCTGGCTGACCATAAAATCATATATAGCCTTGTCATCAACCGGGTCCAGGGGAGCGGGCGGTATATTCCACATTGACACAAATTTCTGGTTGAACCGGGTTATGTTCCCGCTCGTATTTTCCACAAGGATTGCATCGGCAGTTGATTCAATGGCGGCATTCAGGAGGGATAGTGTCTGCCTGAGGGTCTCTTCTGCCCGTGTGCGCTGGCCAACTTCTGCTTCAAGTACCTTATTGATTTTTGCTATCTGGAGAGTCCGTTCCTGCACTCGTTTTTCGAGATTGCCATACAATGTTTTGAGCTCGCGCTCTGCTTTTTTCTGTTTGGTCACATCGTGGTTGATGGAATACAGGAGGGATTTTCCCTTTACGGTAATGTACCCGCTGTAGACTTCCACGTCCCGGATTTCCCCGTCAGAGAGAGAATACTGGGTAAAAAAATGTATCTCCTTTTTACGTTTTGCCTCTGCCAGTTCTTTTAATACCTCGCTTTTTGGTTGTTTATTCAGGTCGTAAATGTATTTTTTCGTCAGATCTTCGTGCCTGTATTTGAAAAACGTGCAGGCAGCCTTGTTCGTATCAACAATCTGACCGGTAGCCGGGTCTAAAAGGAGCATCGCTGCGTGATTGTTGATAAAGAGTGTGCTGTAAAACTCAGCACTTTCCCGGGCTGCTGCCTCCGCCTGAAGGCGTTCGGTAACATCTCGTGCTGATGCATACAGGAGTTTACCATCATAGGGGAAGGATCGCCATTCTATCGACCGGTATGAGCCGTCCTTGGCCCGGAAGCGGTTGATAAAGTCAGTTAACGGACTTTTATGTGCGAGCCTGGCTAATACAGCTTTTGAGTTTTCAACATCGTCGGGGTGGAGGTAATCGAGTAATTGTTTTCCTTCGAGCTCTCCTGTACCGGGTAGCCGAACACCCGTTCCCATTCCGGATTCAATTGCACGAATTGCCCGGACGGTGTCATGATGCAGAACAGGTCACGGGATATCGTGAAGAACCGGTCGTGTTCTTCCCTCTGTTCACGGAGCTGGTTCTCGGCATTCCTCCGCTCGACCGATACACGAATCTTCTGGGTAAGATCCGTGAACTGAGACGTGGCGGGTCCTCCTTTCTGTACATAGAAGTCTGCGCCGTTCTCGAATGCTTCAACCGCAATATCTTCCCGCCCTTTGCCAGTGAAGATGATGAAAGGGATGCGTTTGTCGGTTTGCCCTGACCTGTTTTAAAAATTCGATGCCGTTCATCTCCGGCATCTGGTAATCAGAGACTATCGCCTGGAATTTCTGCGTCTTTAACAGTTCAAGGCCCTCACTGCCTGATAGTGCTGTCGTAATGGTAAATTCATGTGTCCGTTCGAGATACACTTTGGCAATTTCGAGAAGAGTTTCTTCATCATCAATATAGAGAACGGAGATCGTGAGCAATCAACTCTTGTAAATATTTTTTCCCGTGGTTAGATTATGGGTAGAACAGATAAACATTTCGAAAGACACGAGGACACGCCGGAATCATCCCCACTGGCATTCCGCTATCAATGGAGTCCTTTGGAAACCTCATGATGGTGGTGATCACCCGAATGGTGGGAGACATCGGATGGTTTATCCGAAAACCGGCAAATGAACCTCGTAGTGAACCGGTCTCTTAGTCCTGTAAGTGGTGGTGGATCTGTGCATCACCATATACCGCAAAAAAGTTATTCCTGAGGCTGTTTCCCATGCCCGATGGTGATCCCCGCTTTCCTGATCATGAAATAGGCAACGGAAAGCCCGATAATAATGATACCAATACCAATTAGTTCCACCCCATCCGTTTTAACCGGGATCGAGCAGGATAACCTTCCGTGCGATCGCTATGATCGAGAGAAGCACCACGATTTCAACATGGATAGTATTCTCCCGGAAATACTCAAGCATTGTATCTAGGAGTTCAACTCCGATCAGCACCAGCAGAAAGACGCCAAGTACATCCGTGAGCTCATGATTGTCTAAAAGTAGTGGTAGTGGGGATTTGTCAGGCTTGAGATAAGCTCCCATGCCATTTCTCCGACAGCAAAGACAAGCACTACCATGAGCATCGCTATCAATGCGCCATACACAATACGTTCAAATTTAGTAACAGCATCAAGAACCTTCATCGTCACCAGTCCACAGGAATGAGATCCGGTCTGTCCGGATCATACAGGTTCACTACATCCCCAATCACAATCACCGCAGGCGGCTTAACTCCTGCACTCTGTGCTATCTCGCCGATACCGGAGAGGGGGCCCACAGTCACCCGCCGGTCTGTCCGGAGCCCGCGTTCGATAATCGCTACCTTCGTCTTTTCGGGTTTCCCGTTTGCGAGAAGAGCTGCTGCAATCTTTGGAAGGTTTGCAACACCCATCAGGATCACGATCGTACCCCGGCTCTGTGCTAAGAGTTTCCAGTCAAGTGCGGGCGCCGGTTTTGTTGGGTCTTCGTGCCCGGTCAGGATTGTCACCTGCGACGCATATTTCCGGTGCGTCACCGGGATGCCGACCGACGCCGGCACCGCAAGGGCGCTTGTGACCCCCGGCACCATCACCACTTCGACACCCGCACGGTGCAGCGTCTCGATCTCTTCGCCACCCCTGCCAAAGAGGATCGGATCGCCGCCTTTTAGCCGGACCACACGCTTGCCCCTGCGTGCCCGGTCGACCATCAGAGCTTCGATCTCCGCCTGTTCCAGCGTGTGCTTTCCACCGTATTTCCCGCAGTCGATCTTCTCTGCCGCTGCCGGGAGAGCAGCGAGGATCTCATCCCCGGGCAACTGGTCATAAAGCACAACCTCGGCACTATCGATGACCTCCTGTGCCCGCAGGGTCAAAAACCCCACGCCTCCCGGGCCAGATCCTACCAGATATACCTTACTGTTCATACGTGATCCCCAGTTTTGCATACGCTTCGTCGATTAATGGCTGTGCACGGGCTCGCAGCGCTGTCCCTTGCATCCGGGCCTCGTCAATCGTGCAGATATCAGTCTCTACCCGTTCGCCCCGCTTGCCGTCAAGTGACAGGACTTCAGCGATCAGGTGTCCCGCACGGCAATAGATACCCATAGGCGTAAAACACCCGGCACCTACCTGTTCCATCACGGCTCGTTCAATTGCCACATCTATCCGGGTCTCCGGGTGATCGACCGAGGCAAGTATTTCCATCAGTGAAGGGTCAGCCCGGCTGACAACCGCAATCGTACCCTGGTTGGGGGACGGGATGAACGTTTCCGGGGGGAGTTGTTTCCCCGGAAGCGTGATCCCCAGCCGGGTCAGCCCGGCTTCGGCAAGGATGATCGCATCGTACTCGCCGGCATTCAACTTCCGTATCCGGGTGTCTACGTTTCCCCGCAGGTCTTTTACCACAATACCCGGATCATGGCGCAGGAGCTGTGCCCTCCTCCGGGTGCTTGAGGTACCGATGGTCTTCACAGTATCGAGACTACCAGGGTGTGCGATAAAGTCCGCCGGTGAATCCCGTTTCAGTATCGCAGCAGTAAAGAGCCCGGAAGGACGGCGGGCGGGAATGTCCTTCATGCTGTGCACCGCACAATCGATCTGCCTGGCAAGGATGGCATCATCCAATGCCCGTACGAAGACACCCTGTTTCCCTATCTCGTGGAGCGGGACGTTTGTCACCGTGTCCCCCTGCGTAGTGATGATCTTTTGTTCCACTTCGATACCAAGTGAGGTAAGCTGATTGCATACTATCTTTGTCTGCGCAAGCGCAAGCCTGCTCCCCCGGGTCCCGATTCTTATCGGCATTGTGTATACGCCTGCGCAATGGATGCAATATCAGCATCACTATGGCTCACCGAGATAAAATTCGTTTCAAACTGTGATGAAGGGAAAAAGATGCCGCGTGCGAGTACCTTCGTCCAGAACCTGCCAAACGATACGGTGTCACACTCTTTAACCTCATGATAATTTTTCGGCGCGCTACTACGGAAGAAATACTTGAACATCGAACCCAGCCGCACGAATGTGCCTACGGGCGTGTTGCCGATTGATTCCTCAATCGCCCGTGTTTTCTTTTCCAGCTCCGTGTATATGGTCCGGTGTTCGTGCAGCCACCGGATCGTCGCAATCCCTGCCGTGAGCGAAAGCGGGTTACCGGAAAATGTCCCTGCCTGGTACACTGGCCCGGAGGGTGCGACCTGTGCCATGATCTCCCGCTTACCTCCGAATGCACCGATGGGAAGCCCGCCGCCGATGATCTTCCCCAACGTGGTAATATCCGGTTTTACCCCATATTTAATCTGCGCTCCGCCAATACCGAGCCGGTATCCGGTGATCACTTCATCAAAGATCAGGAGCACGTCATGGGCTTTTGTGATCTCCCGCACATCACGCAGGTAGTTATCAGAAGGGATTACGGGCCCGATATTGCCCATCACCGGTTCGATAATGAGGGCTGCGACATCCCGTTTCTTTTCGAGGAGCACTTCGAGTGCCTCCGGGTCATTGAACGCGACCTGCCGGGTGTGGGCGACGAGGTCGGCAAGCACCCCGGCAGAATCCGGGACACCCAGAGTTGTCGCACCCGATCCTGCCTTGACGAGAACGGCGTCATGAGCGCCGTGGAACCCTCCTTCGATCTTCACGATATCCTTCTTTCCGGTAAATCCCCGTGCAAGACGGATCGCTGCCATCGTCGCTTCGGAACCGCTCGACACAAACCGTACCATGTCCATACCGGGATGGTCACCGGTGATGAGCTGTGCGAACTCGGGTTCAAGCGGGGATGGCGTCCCATACAGCCAGCCCTTTTCGAGCTGTGCATGAATTGCGTCTTTGACAACCGGAGCAGCATGCCCAAGGAGAAGCGGACCGTACGCCATGCAGCAGTCAATCAGGGTCTTCCCATCTACTGTAACGAGGTGCGACCCACTTGCATGAGCGGTGTAGAATGGATAGGGTTTTATTGCCCGCACAGGACTGCTGACCCCCCCGGGCATCAGTTGCTCTGCTTCCCGGAAGAGGTCTTCACTTTTCATCGAGCCACCCGCATACGTCGTATGCAAAATAGGTGATGATGAGATCCGCCCCGGCGCGTTTGATACAGGTCAGGCTTTCGAGCACGGTCTCTTTCTCTTTGATCCAGCCATTGGCTGCCGCAGCTTTTATCATGGAATATTCGCCGCTCACCTGGTATGCCGCCACGGGAAGCCCGAGCGTCGCAATTTCGGCAAGGACATCCAGGTAGAAACCCGCAGGTTTCACCATCAGGATATCCGCACCTTCATCCATGTCCATTTGGGATTCAAGACATGCTTCCCGGCTGTTCGACGGGTTGAGCTGGTATGTTGTCCGGTCACCGAATGCAAACCCGGACTCTGCTGCCTCGCGGAAGGGCCCGTAGAGTGCCGATGCAAACTTGGTCGAGTACGACATAATCAGTACTTCTTCGTAGCCCTCATCATCGAGCGCTGCCCGGATGGAACCCACCATCCCGTCAAGCATGCATGACGGGGCAACGATATCCGCACCAGCCTCTGCATGGCTTGTGGCGATCGCATTCATGAGTTCGAGCGAGGGATCATTCAACAGGTCTTTTTCCCCCCACCGTGTTTCACCGATGATGCCACAGTGCCCGTGCGTCGTGTATTCGCAGGCGCAGACATCCGTGATGACGACCATTTCAGGGAGTGCAGCCTTTACCCTGCGGACTGCCTGCTGTACGACACCATCCGTGTCATAGGCACTTTTTGCTTCAGCATCCTTTTCGTTCGGCACCCCGAAGAGGAGTATCGCTCGGCATCCCCGTTTCCACAATTTCTCGGCAACAGCACTAATCCCGTCCACCGGATAACGAAACTGCCCCGGCATGGAGGTGATTGGGTGAGATTTCGTCGTGGTTTCATCGACAAAAAGGGGTGCGATCAGGTCATTTTTTGTGAGGGTTACCTCACTAAGGAGCGGTTGGATATTTTTCGATCGTGTCCGTCTCATACGTCGCTGGGGAAACACTTTTCGTCACCAACAAAACTGGCTTATCTGCATTGTATTTGAGAATCAATGTTTATATTAGTGTGGAAACGCCATCCGGTCACGATATTTGCCGACAAAAAACGGTAGATAATCCTGTTACCGATTTGGTATCCGGGTCATGCAGCTGGTGGATTATGGGGCAGAAAACTGATCTGGTCCATAATCCATTGAACAATCAAAGTTTCCTACTCTTCATTATGGGTGCGATACTATGCGTGCTGTTGGCACTGTATTCGGTTTTCTGTCGTTATTCCGGTACGCTTAATTGTGCTCCGGCGCTCTCATTTACCCGTTGCGAGATCCCCAAGTTTGAGCGGGATCGTCATTTCACGGGAGAACGGCATTTTCGGCGCGAACACGAGAAAGTCCGGCTGGGCGATGCCCGAAATCCGGATGGTGATCGCGCCTTGTGCGATCATGCCGATAATCGCGGTGAGGAGGGATGCATTACTGACCATCGCTGGCATGATGATTTCGTTACCACCGCTCTTTATCTTGAACTTATCCCTGTGTCCGTCCGAGAGGAACACCCACTCGTTCCGGTTCTGGTAATAGATGTCAAAAGAGAGTGACTTGAGCGAGATCCCGACCGGGTTGGGGTTATCAACACACAGCGTGACATCAAGCGTGAGGTTCCGGAGCGATAACGATCGCAGTACAACATTGGTAACTGAAATGACAGGGTCTTTTAAGAGCATGATACACCTTGTCAAGGGACATATATATGATATGCACCGTGGGTAGCCAACCGCTGGCAGCAGATACGATAGATTAGTCGGTAACGGATTATTTGAAGATACATATTGGGATTTTGTAACGATATAGAGTAACGAAGAGCCAGTACATATAAGTGACCTTTTAATGCCGGGGACATCTCACTATACAGTGAATACCCAT
Organism: uncultured Methanoregula sp.; assembly: GCA_963676405.2. Lineage (GTDB taxonomy): Archaea > Halobacteriota > Methanomicrobia > Methanomicrobiales > Methanospirillaceae > Methanoregula. The sequence continues at coordinate 29,818 of CAXXQB010000011.1, read as the reverse complement.
GCCAGATCCGGCGCCCTCCCAGTCACGGCATTATTTCTTCCGGAATTTTGAACGTGTGATCAGTTTCTCGGATGGTGTTTTTTCCATTGCGCTCACGCTCATGGTGCTCTCGCTTGCAGTCCCGATACTTGCCCCGGGAGAAACTGCTGCATTGCTTCCCGATAAACTCATTGCTGAAGGATCTGCCTTCTTAACCTACTTTATCAGTTTCACGATCATCGGCAGCTGGTGGATCGCGCATCACCGTATCTTCCAGTATATCATCCGTTCGGACAAGTATCTGCTCTGGATGAACCTGTTCTTTTTATTCTGCATCACGCTTGTTCCCTTCCTGACGAGCCTGATCATTGCATACCCGAACTCAGTGTTAACCTTTTCCCTTTATGCATTATCACAGGCTATTGCAGGGTTTCTGCTTGCCGGGTGCTGGCATCACGCGAGTGCCAACCGTCTCCTCACTTCACCCGATGTGACACCAGTAATTATTGAGTATTTCACGGCACGAACGCTCCTTGCCAGTGTCACCTTCTTTATCTCCATTGTCATCGCACTGTTCAGCACTCTTGCCGCCAAGCTCTCATGGCTCCTGATTGCAGTCGTTTTCTGGTGGCTCGCAAAATTGTATTACCAGAAAGGGCTCATCGCAGACAATATTGATGACTCATAACACACGTTTCTTTTTTGCCGTGCCGGATATTTTCAGGGTATAGTGCAGTCACCGGGTATATGAAAAATTCTTCCGGAAAAAGAGAAATCCACATTAAAATTGCCCAATCTGGATTCCGGTTGCGAAAATACGGCAAATCCTTGCCGATGAATGCATTTTCTGACCAAATGATCCTTAAAAATCCAAAATACGCCCACCAGTACGAAATTATTATAAAGACCCGGTGTCCATGGTTTAGCTGAAAAGAATAGTATCTGGTCCGGAGACTTATCGTTTTTCATCTGGACTTACATGGGGGATTTGATTCACAACATGTAACAAGATGCGGGCAGGCGACGAATGGATCTCGGATCGACCTTTTTTTATAAATACCGGCGTTTTGTTAAAACGCTCCAGATCTATTTACTCCTGTCCGGGCCCGGGCTTATTGTCATGCTCGCAGACAATGACGCCGGCGGCATCACCACGTATACAGTGACCGGGGCAAAGTTCGGCTACGGGCTCATCTGGTTTTTACTGTTGCTCCTGCCAGTCGCATATGTTGTACAGGAAATGACAGTACGCCTCGGTGCGGTTACAAAACGGGGGCATGCCGAAGCGATCTTTGACGCGTTCGGTTCGTTCTGGGGCTGGTTCTCGTTTCTTGACCTGGCACTCGTAAACTGGCTGACGCTGATCACTGAGTTTATCGGGATGACGGCAGCACTCATGATCTTCCATATCCCGCCGCGTTTGTTACGGTCACCATCGTCTCGGTAATCATGATGCTTATGGTGCTGCAGGGACGCTACTGGACATGGGAGAAGATTGCACTCTTGTTTGCGGCACTGAATCTGATCTACATCCCAGCTGCATTCATGGTCCACCCATCGGTTGGCGAAGTGCTGTCGGTCGGTCTCATCCCGCACTTCCCCGGGGGGTTCAATGCCACGCTCTTCTTCTTTTTGATGGCAAATATCGGCACAACCATCGCGCCGTGGATGATCTTCTTCCAGCAGAGCGCGGTTGTCGATAAAGGAATGAAGGAGAAGGATATCCCCTGGGGACAGATGGACACCCTGATCGGTTCCGCGTTCACGGTCATCATTGCCATATTCCTTGTCATCGTCACCGGTACCGTTCTCTATGGTTCAGAAGTCGAGAGCGCTGCACAGGCGGCAAGCATCCTGATTACGACCAATCCCTGGCTTGGCACGTTTATCGCCATCGGTCTCTTTGATGCAGGCTTTTTAGGCGCCATATGCATCTCGCTTGCCAGCTCGTGGGCATTCGGGGAAGTGTTCGGGTGGGCCCATTCGCTCAATTTAAAGATACGGGAAGCACCGTGGTTCTACGCATGCTACTTCTTTGCGCTCATCAGCGCCGGAGCGGTTGTCCTGATCCCGAACGCACCGCTCGTCCTGATTACACTTTTTGTACAGGTGATTGCAGTTACCCTGCTCCCTGCGGCGCTCGTGTTTTTGATCCTTCTTTTAAATAACGAGGGGATCATGGGGAAGTACCGGAACTCGCGGCTCCAGAACATCGCAGCGATTGTGATTGTGATGGCGATAATCGTGCTCTCGACCCTGTTCGGGATCACGACGCTCTTTCCGGGGTTGCTCACATAGGGGGATAGGGTGAGGGTATGGTGACGATTGAACGTGTTCTTGGGGAACGGATCGGGAGCGTGATCCGCGGATGGATAGACAAGATTGACGGAATCAACCGGAAGTACGCAGTGCCGAGGATCGAAATGTCGCGGGGCGTGAAGATTGCACTACTCTTCCTCAGGTTGTATCTTGTGTTTCTCGTGCTCCTCTTGGGCTACAAATTTTATACGTTATTGCAGTGAGGGATGAAACGATGCCAAACGAACCAGTGCGGGGTGGGACAAAGGCTGCAGACCGGGAGATCTTCCTTTCGGATCTCCTGAACGTCGTGGTGATAATAAAGGGAAAGAAGATAGGGTCGCTCGCGGATCTCGTAATCATCGAGACTACAAAGATACCTGAAGTACGATCGATATTTGTCCGTCGCCCGTTCGGGAATCCGAGTCTCGTTATTCCGTTGGAGAAGATCACGGAGATCTCCAGCCGCCGGATAATCGCTGATATTGACGATATTAAACGGTATGAAGCCCAACCAGCGGAGGACGCGATCCTCCTCCGGGATTATGTACTCGACAAGAAAGTCCTTGATCTTGAAGAGAACGAGGTGGAGGTGGTCTATGATATCCGGCTCGTGCAGAGGAACAAAAAACTGTACGTGACCGATGTGGATACCGGGAGGATCGCCCGGCTCCGGCGGCTTGGGCTAAAACCACTTGCAAAGCTTCTCTATTCGTCAACCGATGAGCGCGATGATCCTATGATCTCGTGGACGTATATTCAGCCCCTGCCAACGAACATTGGGAGTTTTGCCGGGAACGTCAAGCTGAACGTCTTAAAAGAGAAGCTTGCCGATATGCACCCGGTGGACCTTGCAGATATCATCGAGGAGCTCGACCACGAACAGCGGGTTATGGTCTTCTCCTCATTAGATACCGAGCAGGCGTCCGACACACTGGAAGAGATTGAGCCGAACGTGCAGCGGGATATTATCGCTTCGCTCACCAAGGAGAAAGTCGTCCAGCTCTTAAACGAGATGACACCGGGGCAGGCAGCTGATATTCTTTCAGTGCTGCCCTCGACCGATGCCCGGGTCATCATCGCGGCACTGAACCCGGACAATGTACGAAAGATCCAGTCGATCATCGGAAAACAGGAGGAGCGGGTGATCAACCTTACGACGCAAAAGATCCTGAAATTTTTACCGGATACAATCGTTGAACGGGTCCAGAATGACTTCCCCCGCTATGCCCGGGACAAGGACGTGATCATGTATATCTATGTCGTCGATGAACAAGAGACGCTGTTGGGCGTGATCGATTTAAAAGAACTCCTCAAGGCGGATGACCGGATGCACTTACGCGACATTATGGTCGAGAACGTGATCACCCTCTCAACTGATAGCACATTAAAAGAGGCATCACAGCAGTTTGCAAGATACGATTTCCGAGCGCTTCCGGTCACCGATGGAGAGCACCGTCTTGTGGGGGTCATCCCGTACCGTGACGTGATGAACCTGACCCATCATTTCCTCGAATAATTTGTTGACCAGTAACCCATATTGTTTTACCCGGATGCATCTGCCCATGACATTATTATCCCTTGATCCTCAATCACTGGTACAGGAATAACCGAGATCTTTTTACATGAACTCCGATGCCAGTTGCTGGGACAAAGATTACGGGCGACGGGGAAAACTATGGGGTGGGGCAATGCACAATCTTCCCACCATTGGTTTGGGCTCCCGGGTCCTCGAACTCGGGTGTGGGAACGGAAAATCCTTTTCCGCTCTGATGAGCCGGGGGCTCACGGTCACTGCAATCGACTTTTCCCCCCGTGCAGCACTGATGAGCCATCGCGTGGCGCTGCACGCTGGTACCGGGGCAATTGCAATCGCTGATGCACGGCAGTTACCGTTTTCGGCTGGTACCTTTGATACAGTGATCGCTATTCATATCATCGGGCACATGTGCGAAAATGACCGTGAACGCATCGCGAAGGAATCCATGCGGGTGCTGAAGGAAGATGGGATGCTCTGGTTCTCCGGGTTCGCCTGCGAGGATCTCCGTTTCGGAAAGGGTAGGCTGGGAGAACCGCAGACGTTCGAACGTGCAAACGGGACGGTCACCCATTACTTTTCTGAAAAGGAAGTGCAGGAATTGTTTTACGAACTTGCGCCAATAAATGTCACAACCGAACGCTGGATGATGCGGGTGCGCGGAACAGATAATATCCGGGCGGAGATCACGGGAATCTTCAAAAAGAGCGCTGAAAATCTCCCTAACCGGAAAACACCTGCAATATCAATTGGTAATTTTTAAATGAATGGGCTTCATTCTCTTTTCTCGTAATTTCAGGTTATCACATGAAGAAACTGATTCTTATTTCCCTTATTCTCTGTATCGCGATTATTGGCTGTGCCTCGGCAGCGGTTGCAGACTCAAATGCTACCACGACAACCGCGGCAGCTACGACAACCGCACCGCAGCTCATCGGTGGCGACAAGGGCGCATACTTTGTCAATGCGAATGTCGACGGGGCAAACGTCACCTTCGACAACGATTATAAAGGTGTCATCACCGGCGGACAACTGAAGGTCGATGTATATACCACCGGTACCCCGTACCGTGTCGTTACTGTTGAGAAGGCAGGCTATGGTGTCACAAAGGTCAACATCACGAACTATCCCGGAAAGGGCGAGACCGTCGTTATGAATGTGACCCTCGTTAAGCTCGTGCAGACTCCCGCTGCAACCACTACAGCTGCGACGGGGACCGCACCCGCGGTGATCAAGGCAAATGCAACTGCACCGGCAACTGAAGTCACGACCGTAGTCACCACCGCAGCGGCTACAACTCCATCGCCCACACCCACAAAGGCAGGGAGCCTGCCGGTTGTCGCATGTGCAGCGTTTGGGTTGATTGGCATCCTTTCGCTCAGGTCCAGACGATAATCTTCTCTTTTTTTAGCTTTTCGCTATGTGCAGCGGATCATTGCGGTTTTCTCACAAACACGTTAATGGAAACTTGTGTAGGGAAATCCCTGAAAAAGAGCGTGCCACATTACCAGAGACTGGCACCCATCGGATGCTTTCCTGTGACCGTATTCCTGTGCAAATCAATCATACATTTTTCAACCTGAAATTACAGTAAGTCATGGTTTTTTACGAGATATTTCCTGATAGAGGTTCGGAAATATTTTATAGCACCCGAACAGAGTCTGGAAGAAAGGAGAAAGATGATGAAGAGTTTCTTTTTGGTTATTGCGATCCTCGTGTGTGTTGTGCCATGCTCCGGTCTTGATCTGGGTCCCGGACCCCAGATCGGCGGTGGCGAAGGCTGGATTACAATCCAGTGCAATATCAACGGGGCATCCGTATACTTTAACGGGCAGTACCAGGGAGTCATCAGTGCAAACCAACTGACCGTCCCGGTCTATACGACTGGTACTCCATTTAGTTCCTACTCGGTAGAGAAATCCGGTTATTACCCGGCAAGTGGCGATATTGTCATGCCGGAACCCGGGCAGACGCGGACATATACGGCTACACTGCAGCCTGTCCCGACACCGACACCCGTACCTGAATACGGCTCCATCTCCGTGGATTCATCGCCCTCCGGTGCAGCAATATACCTGAACGGAAATTACCGGGGTACTGCACCGGTGACGATCAATCCGGTCAGGTCTGGGAGTTATTCGATTTCCGCAGAGATGTCCGGGTACTACACCTACAGTACAACGACCAACGTGTATGCGGGGAGCATGTCAAACGTGTACTGCCCCCTGACACAAATGGTGTCCACGGGCGGGTTGTATATCACTTCTGATCCATCGGGTGCAATGGTCTATCTTGACGCTTCATACAGGGGCAAGACGCCGCTCTCGTTAAACAATGTCGCCACCGGCGAGCATGTTGTCGAAATGGATCTTTCGGGATATTATGACTGGAAGTCCACCGTGACTGTCCCAGCAGGTGGGACACGGACTGTATCCGCGACCCTGTCAAAGATTCCGACAAGTAATACCGGCTGGATCTATGTCTCATCCAGTCCCGGCGGTGCAACGGTCTTTTTGGACGGGGCCAATGTAGGACAGACCCCAACTTCCGGCGCACTTAAATTAAACAATATCGCTGCGGGCAGTCACACGGTAAATCTCCAGCTGAATGGATACCAAGCGTATACTACTGGTGTGAATGTCGTCCCGGCTACCGTGTCGCAGGTGGATGCAATTCTCACGCCGGCGGGAAATGCCCCCACGGTTGGCGGGCTCTCGGTCTCATCCACGCCATCAGGTGCGAACGTCTATGTCGATAATGCATTCCGGGGCGTCACTCCGCTCACGTTAAACGACATCACATCAGGGAGTCACACGCTGCTCCTCCAGATGACTGGGTACCAGGACTATGTTGCCACGGTGCAAGTCAATAAGGGTGCCACAAATACGGTTGCAACCGTCCTCGCCCCTGCCACGACACCCACAAAGAAGACCGGATCTCTCCCGGTTGCTGCCGGTATGGCGCTCGTTATCATCGGGCTGCTTGCGGTACGCAAGCGGGATTAATCTTTACGTTCTTTTTTTTAAATAGATTTTTGACCAGCTCAGACGTTGCACAAACGCTAAAAGTGATAACCGGGATTATCTTCTACGCGAGCATGCGATGCCACACCCAATCACTGCAAGGAAGGCGCACAACCCCTCAAACCCCGGGGCGCTCTTTGTCGGTGTGGGAGTGATATATGAGAGCACCGCATTGACAGTCGTGGTCTGTCCTGCCGTTACATTGATTGTTTTTGTAAAGGGGAGAAAACCATCCATCTCATATGAAATTTCATATTGTCCCGGTGAAATTGCGGAAAAGGTGGAGGGACTATCGCCCACATACGCAGTATCGATATACACACGCACATGGGGAGGAGTGGAATTAACCGAGATCGCACCCGTCGGAGAGGTATTCCCAACGGCGACCGTTTTTGATGCATCAATGACCGTATGTTTGAGTGACGGTAAAACGGATGAATCCAAAAATTCACGGGTGTAACCATCGGGGAACCTGACAGTCAGCCGCTTGGGGGAGAAATCGGCCGAAACAACATAGCTGAGCGCGGAGTTCTTCAGGGCAAGTTCTGCTTTTTTGAAGTCCATCGATGCGGTTGCGTATTCGGTTCCTGTCGGCACGTCATTTTTCACTGCAAAATTTTTCAACATGAGCGAGGCGCTTGTCCGGTCAAATGAGAGAACAACCGGCGGATCGGAGCTGGTAGTGAGACCTTTTTTGAGTTCTGTCTCCAGCATCGATTGGGGGATGGAATTCTCGACAATCCCTTCGAGCGTGAACTGGAAGTTTGCCACAGCATCGCCATTCTTGTCGATGGTAATGTCAAGGGAGTCAGAGGTGAATGCATGCACCGGGGCGGAAAGGATGCACAGTGCACAAAAGACACATACCATACAGATTATCGGAAGGGCACCAGTTTTCATCATCACGTCATCACGCTTCGTACTAATAATTACTTTTTATCTGGTATCGTATCTGTTTTTTTCCCATATAGGTTGTAGAGAATTTCGAATAGTCATCCATGACCCATTGTACTTTATTTAAGAAATTCCAAAACAAGTGTGTAATCTCTTGTGGACTTTGCCTTACAGGAACGACACAAGAATTTCAAAAATCCAAGTGACCGCCTAGGGGAGTTTACAACAAAATGACGGGGAACCATGCCGGCAGATTGTTGGGAAAATCCTCACAAATATGACAGACTGGGAATGACGACAAAATATGGGTATCGTTTTTTGGTAGTGTGCAAAAAAAAATTAATGGTAAGTGTAGAGTGCCACAATTAATGTCCGATTTGTTGACAGAGTTTATGTCCGCTTTGGATATGTTTTCGGTCTTTGTTGAAATTGATTTCGTTGTGATAGACTGAAGCCGGAGTCATCCATCCCAAGATCTCCTGCTTGCGCCAGTGGTTGTACTGGTGGTCAAAGTTCCAGAGTTCTCTTCTGAAATGACTGAGTGAACGGAACTCTTTGAGAGCGATGAGTTCCTGGTAGAGCGTCTTGTGATAGCGTTCGATCTTCCCGCGACCTTTTGGGTTGTATGGTCGGCCGAAGATCAATTTGATTCCGTGTTTCTGTGCTTCAGCTTTGAAAACTTTGGCGACAAATTGTTTTCCATTATCGAGATAAATTTCACGCGGGATTCGTCCGGTGCGGGGTGCCCAGCGAAGAGCATTGACCGCTGAGGCAGCATCTTTGTGAAGATAGACCTTGCTCTTCACTCGATAACGTGAGCAGTCATCAGTAAAACCGGTGACATAAATCTTGCCAACTCCCCGGATACGAAACTGAAAAGTATCGCCCTGCCACATGCTGTCAACGTGTCGACGTTGGAATCGCTTCCCGGCTGGTTGGGGTTTAGCTTTAACACGAATGAGAAGGCCGTGTCGTTTGAGGATTCGATGAACGGTTCGCCAGGAACATGGGAGGTTAAACTGGTGCTTTATACGACGGGCACCCCATGCAGGATATTTCTCTTTGAGTCGGATAATTCGGCGTTCCAACGCCAGGGATAGTGCATAAGGAGACCGTTTCGGCCCGGTCTTTTTTGGCTGTAATCCGTTCTCTTGGTCATGACTGTGAGCCTTTGCCCACCGTCTCACAGTCCTTTCGGAGATGTTATATGTCTCTCCGATCTCCTTTGCACTTCGTATTCCTTCTTCATAGAATACAACTGCTTTGGTCCGGATTTCCATGGTCGCTTTCACCCGCAAGCACCTGTTCGGTGCTCTTGAAAGCGGACATAAATACTGTCACTATTTTAGGACAGAAACTCTGGCACTCTACACCTAATGGAGATTGTGCCCGGGATTATGAGAGAAGTTAGCTATTGCAATATCCCGAAAAAAAGTGGGGGCGGTCACTTGCGCCGTTTTTCGAGTTCTGCGATAACACCAGCGAGATCAACATCCGCCGCGCGGAGCGCAACGAGAATGTGAAACAGGAGATCCGCTGCTTCTTCCGTGGTGCGTTCCGGCACTCCATTCTTCACGGCAAGGATAAATTCTGTGGACTCCTCGCCCACCTTCTCGAGCACTTTGTCGATTCCTTTCTCATCCCGGAGGAGCCGGCTGGTGTACGAGCTGTCTGTGGGATGTGCCGCCCGCTCGCAAATGATCTCCCAGAGCTCTGTTACTATCGCCGGATCGATTGTCTCTTTCATGTGGCCTCCTGCGTGAGAAGTACTTCCCCGATCTCAAGCCCGTGGAACCGCCGGCAGAGGATTCGCGCTTTTTCGATATTACAACCGGCTTTTCCGATTGCGATACCGAGATCACTTTTTTTGTTCACGAGCACGTTCACCGGTCCGTTCTCTGTCGTCCGCTCAATGCCCGTCACTTCCGCCGGTTTGAAGATATTCGCGACGAAGGCATCGGGTATTTCTGCAAACTCCACCATCTCGATCCGTTTGCCAAGTACGTTCTGGAGCCTCTTGATGTTCTCGCCTTTCTTCCCGATGGCAAGCCCCATGTCTCCCTGTCGGATCACGTAGATCACTCGGTCGAACCGGTCATCGATCACGCAATCAAACGCGGTTGCCCTGGTCAGGATTCTCAACTCCTCAATGTACCTTCGCTCTTTAAAGCCGATATTGCGCTCCATATCAAAATCAATCCTATTGTATCCGCAGTTTCCGGGATATTCGATACTTACTGTGTATTGTGTCCGGGTATGCCGGACCCTGTACTGTGATTTAAGAAATGATCACACACTGCTAATGTAAAAAAGTTGTGAATAGATCCTGACAATTACCGGAACGCGTACGTGATGGATACCTGTGCGGTGACCGTGACATCCCCGGGCTGGATCGGTGTCGGGACCGCAGACGACTTTGCCATCGCTGACAGGGTCACGAGAGAATTGTCATAGGCAACCGGGGTATACCCCTGGCTTATCTCGGCATTTTTTGGCCCGGTGATGACAACGCCAAGTGACGCGGCAACTACATCCGCATCTGCCCGTGCCCCCAGAACCGCCTTTCTCAAAGCCTCACTCCGGAGTGCCAATGCTTGTTCATCAGAGAGCATGAACTGGATGGAGTTGACCTTGTTTGCCCCGGCAGACACTGCGGTATCAATGATCTTCCCGGTCTGGTTCACATCTTTGAGCGTTACCTGGAGGGTGTTTGTTACCTGGTAGGTCTTGATCTTCTGGTCTAGAATTCCATTTGTTGTACTCTCGTAGACCGGATATATTGAGTACCCGGTCGTTTTCATCTGGTCTTTTGGCACACCAGCGGCTACCAGTGCATCAATTACTGCGCTCATTCGGGCAGCGTTGTCAGCCTGCGCCGCCTTTATGTCCGGGCTTTCGGTTTCCACCGCAAAAGCCAGCTGTACCCGGTCAGGTGTTCCCGTCACAGTTCCGCTTCCACTCGCATGAATGACATTTTCTGTCAATGAAGTGTCGGTTACCGCTGCCGCTGCACAGCCAGTGAATGCCAGCATCGCAAGGACAAGTGCGACCATAAAAAATCTCATTTTTCTCATCATAATTCCGACTGATATTTGGACACGGGTGGGATTAAAGATTACTTTGACTGCGAAATTTTTCGTAATTATCCCCAAGAACAGGATTTCCCCAAACTAAATGTGCCGGAAATGCGTATAGTACCCTTGATAGCGCATGGGACAGACAATCGTAGAAAAGATATTTTCACGGAAATGTGGCAGGGACATACGGGCAGGCGAAGTTGTGATGACGCCGGTTGATGGGGCGATGATTCACGATATCACCGGTCCGATCGCCATCCAGAAGTTCTACGAGATGGGCGGATCAAAGGTATTTGACCCGGAACGTGTCATCATGCTCTTTGACCACCAGATTCCTGCAGACTCAATTGAGGCGGCAAGCAACCATGTCTACATGCGGAAATTTGCCGATGAGCAGGATATCCTCAACTACGATATCAAAGAGGGGGTTTGCCACCAGGTGACGGTCGAGAAGGGCAGAGCGGCACCCGGCGAGATCATTGTCGGGGCGGACTCCCATACGTGCATGTATGGCGCTACCGGTGCATTCGCAACCGGTATCGGATCCACAGACATGGGGTTTGCCCTGAGATTCGGTGCCCTTTATTTCAAGGTGCCGGAGACGATCCAGGCAGAAGTATCCGGTAAGTTCCAGAAGCGGGTCGGGGCAAAAGACCTGATCCTCGCCATCGCAGCAGACATCGGGGCAGATGGTGCGACGTACAAGGCAATCGAGTTCACAGGAAGAACCATCCGGAAACTCGACATGTCGGGGAGGATGACCCTCTGCAACATGGCAATCGAGATGGGCGGTAAGGCAGGCATTGTCGCGCCGGATAAGGTAACGTGGGAGTACATGAAGGGCCGCCGGAAGATGAAGCCGTTCGCACTGGACAGCGACAAGGACGCAGAGTTTTCGGCGAAGCGGTCCTACGATGTCTCCGGTCTCGAACCGCAGGTCGCAGTTCCGCACAACGTGGATACAGGTGTCCCGGTCAGCAAGGTTGCAGGAACACATGTCGACCAGGTCTTTATCGGCTCCTGCACGAACGGGCGCTTCGAAGACCTCGCAGAGGTTGCAGAAGTGCTGGGCAAAAAGAAATTCAGCCCCAAGATCCGGGTCATCATCATCCCGGCTTCCCGTGACGAGTACTTGAAGACCCTGAAAGCAGGGCTCATCGGAAAATTCGTCAAGGCTGGTGCACTTGTGGAGGCGCCCTGTTGCGGGCCATGCATGGGCGGGGCATTCGGGCTTCTTGCCCCCGGCGAAGTCTCACTTTCGACCTCGAACAGGAATTTTAAAGGCCGGCAGGGGAGTACAGAAGGGAAAGTCTACCTCTGCTCGCCGGCAACGGCTGCGGCAAGCGCGATCACCGGTGTTATCACCGATCCGAGGGAGGTGTGATCATGACAGCGAAAAAGTCAGTACCGGTAAAAAAAGTCGTTATGAACCTGCCACTGGCAACACAGAACATGCGGGTCTGGAAGTTCGGGGACGATATTGATACGGATGCAATCATTCCGGGCAGGTTCCTCACGCTCAACAACCCGGACGAGCTCGCAAAGCATGCCTTTGAGGGTATCCGGGACGAGTTTGTCAAGAGAGTCAAGGATGGGGACGCTATTGTCGGCGGCCGGAACTTTGGCTGTGGGTCTTCCCGTGAACATGCCCCGCTTGCCCTGCTCGGAGCCGGGGTGCGGGTTGTGGTAGCCCGCTCCTTTGCACGGATCTTCTTCCGGAACTCGATCAATGTAGGGGTGCTCCCTGTGATCTGCCCGGAGGCTGACAAAATCGCCGACGGGGCAAAGATCACCTTAAACATCAGGAGAGGCTTTCTTGAGGCAGACGGGAAACAGTTAAAGATTGAGCCGGTGCCGGAGTTTATGCAAGGGATTATTGATGCCGGCGGGCTTGTAGCATATGCTAAAAATTTAAAAGAGGTGCCGGTATGTACAAAATCGCATCAATAGGCGGGGACGGTATCGGACCGGAGATCGTAACCGAGGGAAAGAAGGTACTGGAAGCAGCAGGGGACCGGTTCAACTTTGGCATTAACTGGACAGATTTTGACATCGGTGCGGACCGGTACCTTGCCACGGGAGACCTCCTGACCGAAGAGGATACTCGCGAACTCAAAAAGTTTAAAGCGATCTACTTCGGCGCCATTGGCGATCCCCGGATAAAACCGGGAGTGCTCGAAAAGGGGATACTCCTCGCGATCCGGTTCTCCTTTGACCAGTACGTGAACCTCCGCCCGATCAAACTGCTCGAAGGTGTCGGCACCCCGCTCGCGGGAAAGACACCGGCTGACATTGATTTCCTCGTCGTCCGGGAGAACACCGAGGATTTCTACGTCGGGATTGGTTCCCGGTTTAAAAAGCACCAGAAGCTCGAACTATCCGTTGCCCGCGAACTCTACAACGTGAAGTTTGGGCTGGACGTGGAGAGCGATGCAGAGGAGATAGCCTACCAGATCGGGGTCATCACCCGCGAAGGGGCACGCCGCGTCATCACCTATGCATTTGATCGTGCGGATGAGCGGAGGAAAAAACTTACATCTGTCGACAAGGCAAACGTGCTCTCCGATATCTACGGGTTGTGGCGCGATGTCTTTACCGAAACGGCAGCACAGTATCCCAGGGTGGCGACAGAGTTCGATTTCGTCGATGCGGTCACGATGTGGTTTGTGAAAAATCCTGAATCGTTCGATGTCGTGGTCACCCCCAACATGTTCGGCGATATCATCACCGATCTCGGCGCCATGATACAGGGGGGTATGGGACTTGCACCCGGCGGCAACATCAACCCAAAGGGAACCTCGATGTTTGAGCCCATCCATGGTTCAGCACCGAAATACAAAGGGATGGGTGTTGCTAATCCAATCGCCACCATCTGGGCAGGTTCGCTCTTACTCGATCATCTTGGAGAGCACGATGCGGCAAAAGCGGTTGTTACTGCAATAGAAAAGAGCATCCGCGATGGTGTGGTCACAAAGGACATGGGTGGGGCGGCAAGCACACAGAAGGCGGGATCGTATATTGCCGAGTGTGTCAGGCACGGGTAACCTTCACCGGACTTGTGCAACACCCAATAAATCTCTCACTATTTTGATTCACCCAACTTGTTCATTCCAACAAAAAAGGATTGGGCTGATGCAGGGATGATTCCCGTATACTTTTATACAACAGCACTGATCCGCTGTTGGTCATCGCCGAGCCGGTGGGGTTTCCATGCCGCTTGCGCGGGCTGTTCCGGTATCTTCACGATCACCGCAAAACGCTGCTTTTTGTATATTACTGCCCGGAGGGTCGCAAGCGAGACGGTAAAGTTCCCGGCTTCGAAGAGTTCGATGTTTAAGGCTTTACCGGATACCGAAACCTGTGCAAGCCCGCAGGTTGCCCCAAGGTAATTGTTCCATTCCCGGTTGATTGCCTCAACCTGAATGCATACATGCCCGGAAATCCCTCTTACCAAATCTGCCAGCTGGATCGCATACCGGGTACCGAGGATGTGCAGCTCAATAACTTCATGCACAATCCCATCGCAATCGATTGCGCTGCACCCGGACCGCTGGATATAACCTGCTTTTTGCATCATACACGACCACCTTCAGTCGTGATCAGTCGTTGATCGGATCGGTATATAACCACTGACCGTGCGCGGTGCGAAAGTGAATTAAAAAAAGGATTCTACGGTACAAAATGGGTTTTGGCAGGACAATGCCCGGATTCGATCGTTGTCCAGCGCCCGACATGGAATGCCGTTGGCATATCGCAGTAAACAGCCTAACGCCCGGCAGGCTTGTGCTCCATGCACGCGTTCAGCACGTCCTCGGTAAAATGGAGTGTGCCGGCAACACCGGCAAGTGGCGGGTGAGCGAGCCGGACTTTTCCCCTGAGAGGGGGAATCATCCCCACAAATGCCCTGCCGGTGCTAACCGATCGCTCGAAGGATGAACCAATCACCAGATCCGGTGCATGATGTTCGATGCATTCTCGTACCTGATGGAGGCCTTGCATCTGTGCAACCGGATATTGTGAAGATGCCGGGGGTTCGTTTCGTGTTCCTACAATGAGTATATCTGAGTCAAGATACCGTTCGAGAAGGTGTGCTGCAAACTGCGCGTATGAAGCCCCGGCAAAGATCGCAACCGACGGGGGATCAAACCGGCGCAGGTACTTGTCGCAGGCATAAATGACCCGCTCTTCCTGCCCGCGAATCTCGTTGCACACGGGTGCAATATTCGCACTATCATACACATCGGCAATAAGCTCGAATGTTTTCATCGTCGCGTGAAAACCCAGAGTCCCACCGACATATGTCCCGGCACCGCTGGGGAAATCCTCATTTGTCCCGATAGTATGGGGTGCAGCCTGCCAGACCTTTTCCAGCTGGTCCTGCGAGAAGACGGTTCCTACAGGAACACCGGCCATGCCCAGCAACCGGGTGATCTCCTGCACATTTCCCCGGGAGAAGGGATCAAAGAGGCTCGCCCCATCTATATTTATGCCGGGTAATCCGGTATCCACCCGGGGGGCAAGCGTGGAGAGCGCAGTCTGGTACCCTTTTTCCACATCACCGGCAAAACCGGGGCTGTCAACAAGGATGACGTCGTGGGCGGATAACATCGACCTGATATCCTCGCCAAGGACAGCTGGAACACAGGTCGTGATCACCGCGATCCGGGTGCTGTTTCCCGCGAGTTCCCCGATGACTTCGTTAAGCCGCTCTTCCGACCCGAAGATCACTTCGTTTTCGAGCATAAATGTCCCGTGGAGCGGGGCATGGAGCAGTGTGGCAGGATAATAATAACATCCGCTTGAACCGTGAATAATTACAGAGAGACCACGAAAACCGGCAAGGCACGCAGCGGCGCCGGTCATTGCACACGGCCAGAGTGGATCTGCACATTCAGGCATGGATCGTGCACCTCCAACGGTGGAGCATCCGTCGCACACCAGAAACACCTACAGGGGGTGTCGTGGGCAGCGGCACCTGGCAGCCAGTCTTTTTTATTTTCACCTTGAGTGCCTGTGCCACCGTTTGCACGGTCTTGATGCAGTCCTGATCAGCATGGATGTTCTCAAACGAGACAGTTGATCCTGACAAGTCAGCAAACTCGGCAAGCGTAGCATCCTGCAACGCCTGCTCATCGGCAACAGCATTTCGGCACTCAACGCCACAGGCACCCGCCACGGTTTCGAGGAATGCCGTTGTCGAGGATATGCCGGAAGGGAACGACGGAAGATATGGCGTCCCAAAACGTTTTTTTAAGTAGTCTCCCACCGGGACGAGTGCCGGGTCACGGAGGATGTTCAACCGTGCAGCCCCGAGAAGCGCGATCTGTTCCATGGGGAGATTATGTACAAACCGTATATTCACCGGAACACCGATAGCAGAGAGCAGGCGGCTCACTTCTGCATAATTCCCGTCCACCTCATATTCGAGGTTCTTCTCACCGATGATATTTACGGATAGTGTCGTATCCCTATCACAACCGGTGTTTCGATCACCGGTTTTTTTACCGGGTGCTGCAATCCCGGCAAGGGCAATGAGTGCATTATTCACCCCATTCTGGAAGCTGCCCCCGAGAAATCCCGCTGTCGGGACAGGGATGACCGGAACCCCCCTCTCTTTACGGCAGACCATTCCGATATCATCGCCAATGGTATCGACAATACAGGTTGAAAGCACAAAGATCGCAGCGGGATCGCTCCCCATCACCGCTTCAAGGGTACGTTCGAGCGCCTGCTCGCCGCCGAAAATGATATCAGTTTCAGTAAGCCCGCTCGATACCAGTGACGGAACAATGATATCGTCATTGTCGAGGCTTGTCGCATGTAAGAGGGAAAAATTGTGGTGGGTGCAGCCATTCGGACCATGTACGACACTCACCGCGTTCCGCACATGGGTGGTCACCGAGAGCGCCCCGGTAAGCGTGCACCCTCCGGACCTACATAAATTCGACTGCGAGGGCTTCAAGGTCATCGATCTCGAGTGGCGTGGGGATGGTAAGACGTGTATTCTCCATGATGCGCTTGGCAAGGACACGGTAATGCTCAGCTTGCGCTGAACCCGGTTCGTATTCGATCACGGTTTTCCTGTTCAGTTCAGCAAGCTGGACAACACGGTCACGGGGGATAAACTGGACGAGTGTACTGTTCACCCGCCGGGCGAATTCAGCTACCAGTTCCTCTTCGTGAAGCTGGTTCTTCGCGTTGCAGATCACCCCGGCAAGCCTGCACCTGCTCTTTACCCGGGACGAGAGCCGTTGGATTGCCTTGCAGATGTTGTTTGCCGCGTACAGGGACATGAGTTCCCCGGATGTGACGAGATAGATCTCCTGTGCATATCCCTCCCGCATCGGCATGGCAAACCCGCCGCAGACAACATCGCCCAGCACATCGTACACGATGACATCCCCGGTCAGCGCCCCGAACTTCTCCAGGAGCTGGAACGTGGCAATAATCCCCCTCCCGGCACACCCGACACCGGGTTCAGGCCCCCCGGCTTCCACGCAGCGGACCCCGTTGAAACCGGAGTACACGATCTCGGAAAGGGAGATCGGTGCATCGCCCCGCTCGCGGACGAGATCCATTACCGTCGGAATAAAATTCCCGTGCATCAGCATGCGGGTACTATCACGCTTGGGATCGCACCCTATCTGCAAAATATCGAGCCCTTGTAAGGAAAGGGCAGCGGAGAGGTTTGCTGAGGTGGTGGATTTCCCTATCCCTCCCTTGCCGTAGAGGGCGATCTGTTTCATCACCACATATGGTGCGGCAATTTATATTAGATCTTCTGAAGTTAACGAAAGTGGGGTTGTGTTATTGTGCGTGAACTCGAAGGTCATACTATCCGGTCGGAGCCACGGAACAGGGCAATGAAGAGCATCACGACTGGAATAACCTCCAGCCGGCCAAGCCACATGACAATAATGAAGATCCACTTGGAGATGACGGGCATCATGGGTGAGACATAACCGGTACTCATCCCGCACGTGGAGAACGCCGAAACGACTTCAAAGAGGATCTCTGTGATGGAAAATGTGGTAAGATGGAACTGGAGGACTGCGAGGGTGGCAACGAAGATAACAATGACGGAAAGAATGATCACGAGCATATTCTTTGCCGTCTCGAGCTCCGCAGTTGCACGAGGGATCACCCTGCCCTCAATCTTAAATGGGACGAGCACTTTCCCGCTTACAAAGAGCCTGCGGAACCACCAGACAAGCGCCCGGTAGGCAAGTGCCACGCGTTTGAGTTTTATCCCGCCGGCAGTACTACCCGATGCCCCGCCGATAAAGACGAGCATCGTCAGAAAAAGCAGGGTCACGCTTGCCCACATATGGAGGTTTGAAATCTGGAACCCGGTGGTCGTGAGAGCACTCACGGTCATAAAGAGCCCCTGATTTATTGCGGGCAGGATCTCCATTCCATTCAAGAAGACAAGGTCATAGGAGAGCACCGCTACACCAATGGCAGTAAGAATGAAAAACAGTTTTACCTGCTCCCCCCAGAACAGGCTCAGGCGCCGGTTCTCCTTTATCAGGTAATATAGTTTGAAGGGTAGTGCACTCGCAATCATAACAGGGATGAGGATCAGTTCGAGGGCAATATTGTTGTAATAGAGAATCCCTCCACTGTGGATAGTAAACCCACCGGTTGAGACGGTACTGAGTGCAAGATTGATGGCATCCCACAATGAGAGCCCGGCAAAGAGGATCAGCCCAATCGCAAAGAACGTAAGCAGCCCGTAAATCTTCCAGAGAGCCCGGCCTGTCGAGATAACCCCGGGCATCAGCGGTTCATCCCGTGTATCGGTACGGAATATTTTTGACCTGAACAAGCCGGTGCTGCTTGTCATCGCGAGTGCAAATGCGATGATCCCGATACCACTAATCCACTGCATGTAGGACCGCCAGAAAAGAAGGGTGTGAGGGACAGTATCGAGAGAACGCATCATTGTAAAGGCAGTTCCGGTCCACCCCGCCATTCCCTCAAAGAGGGCGTCAGTGAATCCCATATTGAGCCCGAGGATGAACGGGATGCCGCAGATCATCGCGGACAGGAACCAGAAGAGGGCAACCGAACAGAATGCAGTCGAGAGATGCATCTCGCGCTTGTTCCGCGGGAGCCGTTTGAGGAGAGTCCCGACAAGGAAAAAAACGAGTGGGACTGTTGCCATTGGCACGAGCATATTCCACTCTGAAAAGATCACTGAGACGATGAGCGGGATGCAGGTAATCGGGGCGACAAAAGAGAATATATCCCCAATATCGGCGATTATGGTGGTGATATACTCGAGCCGGTGCATCACTAGGAGGTTACCGCTCGTGCTCTATTAGTGTTTGCTAAAGCAGGGACGGCGCAAAAAAAGATTGGCTCTCCTGTGTTTACGCTTTGTTTGTCCAGAGCCCGTGGACATTGCAGAACGCCCGCACTTTCACATTTGTGCTGGTGACAGGGAACTCTGCTTCCGGCTTCTCGTTCGGTTTAAAGCCCCGGATATACACATTCTCACCGGTCCGCACTTCAACCCATTCGATGTAATGCTTCTCTTCCATCGGATGAGGAACAGATCCTATCTTCACGATGATCCCTGCTGCTGTTTTTTCGATCACAGGGACATGTTTTTCCTTACCCGCATCAGCGGTCTTTTCCTGCTGCAGCACCATCGGCTGCCCGCAGCAAACGAGTGTTCCCACGGATGCATGAACAACTTTTGTTATGTTCCCACACACTCCGCACTTGTATACTTCAAACAGTTTTGTCATACCCGATCCTCCATGTCTATGTGATGTTGAGTTCCTTGTGCTTCTTTAAGATATCGTCAGCGAGCCGGTCAAGCGCCTTTACCGTCGCTTCGTCCGGAAGGCCTTTGACCATCACCGGCTCTAATATCTCGACTTTAACATGATCGAGCATCTTTGCGATCACTTCAACTGCCTTCCCGCCCCAGCCATACGACCCGATGACCGACGCAAACCGCACTTTGGGTTTGAGCAGGTTCGCAAGATATGTCGCGTACACCACCTGCGGGTGCGGGCCGAACAGCACGGTAGGAGTCCCGATCACGATGGTTGCCGGATCGACGAGCGCTTTTGCCAATTCGCCGATATCGGTCTGTGAGAGGTTGAACGGCTTGACGGTGATCCCCCGGATTATCAGGGCTTCTGTTAAGTGTTCAACCATCTTTACCGTACTGCCGTGCATCGAGACGTAGGGAATGATCACCTCGTTTTTGACCGTATCCGAGACCCAGTCCGCATACGCATCAAGGATAAATGCAGGGTTTCGGTTGACCGGACCGTGACTGGGTGCGATCATTGAGAGGTTCAGTGCTTTCACGCGCTCCACATAACCCCGGATACTCCCCCTGAATGGCATCATGATCTCTGCATAGTACCGCTTGGCAGACTGGTATGCGGCAGCTTCATCCGTGATGAAGAGGTCGCTTGTTGCAATGTGGAACCCGAAGAGATCGCAGGAGAAAAGGATCCGGTCTTCCCGGAGATAGGTAAGCTGGGTCTCAGGCCAGTGCGTCCACGGCGTGATGAAAAATTCCAGCGTCCGATCTCCCAATGACAGGGTCTCGCCATCTTTTACGAGCCTGAATGTCTCCGGGGGGATATGGAGCAGAGCAATAAGGAAGTCCCGGCACTTCTCGTTCGTGACGATGACCGCATCCGGATAGAATTCGAGGACCATTGGCAACGTGCCGGAGTGGTCCTGCTCGGCGTGGTTGATTATGATATAATCGATCCGGTCTACCCCCAGTTTTACGAGATTTGAGATCAGCTCGTATTCTTTGGAGGGATCGACCGTGTCGATAAGCGCAGTCTTTTCACTGCCCCGGATCAGGTATGCATTGTAGCTGGTACCTTCCGGCAGCGGGATCAATTCATCAAAGATCCTCCTGTCGAAATCAAGTGCTCCGACCCAGAAGATCCCCTTTACAACTTCCCGTGAAACCATAATATTCCTCGTCACACCTTCATGAGTTGATCTTTTCCCGCACGACAGACACAACGCGCCCGTTCAAAGGGAAACGATACACAACCGGCCCCCGGCTTGTTGCCTTGGGGCGCCACGCCAAGAACGGGTCATTGATATATCCCCCGGTTGAGCGCACGGGATTGTCCATCGGATGACAACTTCTTTCGTGTATTACTGGTAGTGTGTGGCATAAGGAAGTGAATAATCATTTCGATAGTCTCCCGGGTGCATCAACCAATCCAGAATCAGAACATGCGGAATGTGAGAAATATACAAACGAAAAAAAAGAGAGTGATTTGGGTTTATGCGGTACTGTTCGTCACTTTAAATTTCTGGGGCCAGTCACCGGACAACTGACCATCAAGGTTCCTTATGGTCACCGTCCAGTCACCGAGCGTTGCGGTTTTGAGATCAATGTTGCACTTGATTGTAGCTGTACCGGTAACCGTAGGATTAAGGCAGTCAATCACGGATGAATCCTTTGTTAATTTAACACTCACTGCATCCTTGAAGTTAGTACCTGTAATGGTCAATGCATAGGTTAGGTTTAATCCCCCGGTTGTGGGAAGAACACTGGAAACTATCGGTCCCGCCTCGCCGATATTGAACACGTTTTCAATGTCGCCGGATTGCCCATCAGGGTTGGTAACCCGAACTGTTGCCATCCCCTTTTGCAGGCTGCCAAGGCTGAATGTGCAGGAAATACTCGTGGGGGAGACAGATACGCCGGTTCCGCTGACCGGGGGATATCCAGCTTGGATCATTTTGGCCGTCGCTCCGTTTACAAAGTTGCTTCCCGAGATAGTCATAGTCACGGTACCACCCACCGCGCCGTTCGTCGGGGTGATATTCGAGACTGAGGGACCACTGCCGTAGCGTGTGGTCGGGATGGTAGTTGGCACAGTTGGTGTCACCACCGGGATCGAAGAGATGGTGACATGGGCGATCTTCACGGGGTATACTTTTTGCATCGTTGCCCGCGGAGATTTATCAGTTCTGTTATCGGTTCGATGACCCCATGAACCATCGGTATTCTTGTAGATCAGGGCGCGGACGTACTGATCGGTAGCTTTGTCATAATCCAGTATCAGCCAAAATGTATCAGTTGATGTTGACGTCTTCGCTGCAATATCCCCGGCGACGAACTGTATCCCGGAAAAGGCTGTTGTGGACGTAGCTGTAATGTTGGTAGTTGTTGTATTGGCAGCTGTGGTATTCACCGAAGGCTGACTCGAACAACCGGCTATGAATACACCCAGAACAAGGATCACTCCAAGGATGATCACATACCTTGATCTTTCCATCATAGTTCTATCGTTCGGTTCATGGGTGTATAAGATTTTTGTGCGGGAAACGGACAGTGATGAAACTCGATACTAAGATGGTAGAGAAGTCTCATGGGAACCCCCTAAGAATGCCAGTGAAGAGCCTGATATATATCCGTGAACGTTATTCATTTGGAAAGATCTTCCTGCACGTCCTATGGCAAAGGGAATGTGCCGGCTCTGCGCACCTGCATAAAAAAGGGGAAATATCTTACCTGCGTGAATCGAGCACGTCCCGGATGCCCGCGTCGCGATCCCTTTGCGTCATCGCCCGGACCGGGAACCGTTCATCAAATGTCGGGAGATCCCGTTTGTACAATGTTCCGAGAGCGATCGGCGCATCACTGTTATAGTCCCATTCCCGTACCTTTGCACATGCCGCTTCAAAACTTGTGGGATCATGCCCGGATAATTCGTATACTCGTTGGTTGTACAGGTCGGTCATGTTAAAGAACGTCGCACAGATCTGGAGCACATCAATAAACGCAAATCCTTTGTGTGCAATACCCCCGGCAATCAACTGGTGCAGGAGTGCCATCTTTTTTGTATACCCGCGGGCGACGTAGGTTGCACCGATCGCAAGCACGAGTTCCACCGGGTTGAGCGGGTACTCGACTGTCCCCTGCGGGGTTGACTTCCCTGCAAAACCCAATGGGGATGTAGGGGTGTACTGCCCGGTAGTGAGCCCGTACACCCGGTTGTTGTGGACGACAAGGGTAATGTCGATGTTGCGTTTTGCCGCAAAGATCAGGTGATCGAGCCCTTCCGCGTAGGTGTCCCCGTCCCCGGCACAACAGATCACGGTCAGTCGCGGGTTTGCGAGCTTGATACCGGTTGCCACAGGAATTGCCCGCCCGTGCAGTGCGTAGAAACTGTTGATGTTTAAATAGTCGGCGATCTTCGCGTGGCAGCCGATCCCCGAGACTAAAACGACATCATCAAGTGACTTTCCCTCTTTTTCCAAGTTCTCAAGCACTGACTTTAATGTGTGCTGGATGGTGAAGTTCCCGCAACCCGGGCACCATGTATTCTCTGCACCAGTGACAAGAGGGCGCGTCATCGTGTCATCACCGCCTGGACCCGTGCGAGCAGTTCATCGGGAATCAACGGTCGCCCGTCGAATTTTAGGACATCCGCATAAACATCGATCCCGTGTTCCCGGGCAAGAGCTGCCAGTTGACCGTGGGCATTTTCCTCAACACCGATAAGCCGGCTGATGCCGGAGCATGCCATGGTAACCTGTACTGTGGGAAATGGTTCGAGGACAATCGGCTGCACAACCCGCAACCCAAGCGTGGATGCCACCTCCTCGCAGGCGCCCCTGACCGACCCCCAGCACAGGAGCGCAACCGGTGCATTGGGAACACCGCCGACATTGACCGCAGGATACTCCATGAGTTCAGAGGCAAGACCCACTTTTTTACTCATGCGTTTTTTTGCCATCAGGCTTACAGTACCAGCAGTCTCAGTCGTAATCCCCGCCTCGTCATGCGCATAACCGTCCACTTTCACGATAGCGTCCTTTTCGCCGGGGAACGCAAGCGGTGAGATTCCCGAGGGCATGTCCTGATAGCGGAAGTAGGGTGGAATTTTGTTCCAGGAAAGCGATTCCTGTGCGTCAGTCCCGGCATCACCTGCTTTTCCCGGATCGAAACTGTACATCCCTTCAGAGAGCGTTTTGTCGGACAGGATAATCGCAGGGATCTGGTATTTCCACGCAAGGTTCATCGCAACCGCTGACCAGTGGTATGCCTCCTGTGCATCAGCCGGTGCAACCACCAGCCGGGGGAACTCACCCTGCCCGGCATGGATCACAAACCGAAGGTCCGACTGCCCGGTATACGTTGGAAGACCGGTAGACGGCCCCATCCGCTGCGATACAACGATGACCACAGGGAGTTCAGCCATACCGGCAAGCGAGAGCCCTTCCGTCATCAGGCAGAACCCGCCCCCTGACGTTCCCACCGCCACCCGTTTTCCCGCGTATGAAAACCCGAGTGCCATGAGGATGACGGCGATCTCGTTTTCCGGATGGATTACCGTAAGACCGAAACGGCCAGCCTGTTCCGCGAGGAAATGCAGGATACCGGACGAAGGAGTCATCGGGTAAGAGATATAGGCAGACAACCCGGCTTTTACGAGTCCCAGACCGATAGCCTCGTTTCCGGATACGACCGCGAGCGCGGGCCGACTGTGCGGTTCGATAACGCGCACGGTCTGCACCTGATCATATGCCCGTCGGGCAACCCGCAGGTTCTGGTCGAGCCCTTTAGGCACATGAGCACGGAATACCTGATCGACCGTGTCCCAAGAGATACCGGCGGTTTTTGCGAATGCACCGATCATCGCCGAATTCCCCATGATTGCCGGGGCAGTCTCTGCAGCAAGGATTGCACGCAGGGAGATTCCCTGCCCGTTGTGGGGAGATTTGACGAGATCTGCATTCACAATCAGCACGCAATCCGGGCTGGCATCCCGGTGCTGGTCAACGGTTCGTTGATCCAGCGCAAGGATAAAATCGACCCGGTTCCGGTGCACCGCAACCTGCTCGTCAGCGGCACGGATGATCGCAAAGTTATGCCCCCCCCGTATGAGGGAGGGATAGTCGTTGTACAGGTATACGTAATAACCACAATGGTTGAGGATCTGTGCTATCAGTGCGCCGGCATTAGTGATCCCGTCTCCCGCTTTCCCCCCCACAAGGACTGATATTTCGTTCACTGCAGTTCCCCCTCATTGACTGATACTTGCGGGGATCAGATATATGTTGGGATGCGTTGTGAAGAAATGGAGACACTGGTGAAGGGGGACACGGAACAATATGATGAAAACGGTTACATTGGATCTCAGGAGAAATGACGTATTTGGGAGGAGATGATTTGGCCTACTTTGTTTTGATCATCTCTTCGAGGATTTTTTTAATCTCATTGATTCGGTAGGGTTTTGTCAGCTGCCCGGAAAAACCATAGGTGGCGTAATCCTGCATTACCGGGTCGTTAGAGTACCCGCTTGATACAATTGCTTTGACATGCGGGTCGAACTCACGGAGTTTTTCAATGGCTTCCCGCCCGTTCATCCCTTCCGGGATGGAAAGGTCAAGGATGACAAGATCGAACGGGTGTCCCGCAGCCTTTTCCTTTTTGTACAACTCAACCGCTGTCGCGCCTTCTTTCGCAAAGACGACCGTGTACCCGAGGAATGCAAGCACTTCGCGCGTGACATCAAGGATGATCTGTTCGTCATCCATCAGAAGTATCTTGCCTTTGCTTGCCATATGATTCCCGGATTATCCATCATTATTGTATTCCCAAACACTATATATATTTCATAAACGCGGATGGTTTTGCACGCATGAAATCCCGCGTATCCTTAAAAACGGTTACCCGAAAAAAAGCCTGCCCTCAAACCCTCATCTACGTCTCGATGGGAAAACCAGTATTTTCTGAGGAGAATTTCGAATAACCTCAACGCCGGAAGTACTTTATCTTAGAACTCCGAATAAAAGGTATGGAATCTCTTGTTGACTTTGCGTTACAGGAGCGGTACAAGCAGGTAAAAGATCTCGGCGATCGATTAGGAGAACTTGCACCCCTCATTGAATGGGAATCATTCCGGGAAATTGTTGGAGAAATTTATACCAATACAACAGAACAGGGTGGGCGGCCAAATATTGACATCGTTCTCATGATCAAAATGCTGGTCCTTCAATCGATGTACGGGTTATCCGATCCGGAACTTGAACGGCAGGCAAATGACAAGATTTCATTTCTGAGTTTTCTCGGGTTTCCTGAGAAGATTCCCGATCACACGACGGTCTGGTATTTCCGGGAACGGTTATCTCAAACCGGGAAAGACAAGGCGATCTGGAACGAACTTCAAAGACAGCTGGACGAAAAAGGATTGAAGATCCGGAAAGGTGTGATCCAGGATGCAACATTCATCACGGCAGATCCGGGACATGCCTCTGCTGACACTCCCCGGGGAGACGATGCAAAAACCCGGAGAAATAAAGAAGGTACCTGGACAAAAAAGGGGAAACATTCGTATTTTGGATTCAAGCTTCATACGAAAGAAGACTGCGACTTCGGATTAATCCGGGCACTTCAGACCACAACTGCATCTGTGCATGATAGCCAGATCGATCTTTCAGAAGAAGGTGAAGTTGTCTACCGGGACCGGGGGTATTTCGGTGCTGAACCAAAGGGTTTTGACGCAACCATGCAGCGCGGAGTTCGAGGACATCCGATTGGTATCTGGGATATCCTCAGGAATAAACGGATCTCAAGAATTCGATCTCCCGGTGAAAGACCTTACGCAGTCATCAAGAACGTCTTCCATGACGCTCATACCCATGTGACTACGGTTCTTCGAGCTCACGTGAAAATGACGTTTGCTACGTTTAGCTTTAACCTGTACCAACTGGCAACCCTGAAAAAACAGGCTATCGTTTAGCGTACGCTTTCCAAAAATCTGTGAAAAATCAGGAAAAGTGACAAGAAAATCGGGGAATATACGTCCTCTTGTTATCTAATTTGGATCAATTCCTTTCATTTTTGAAATTATCCGGGGTTTATCGGAATTCTCTGAGATTAAAGAAATCCCACGCTTTCGTACCCTGCATGGAAAAAGTATACAGGGTTGGACCGGTTGCATACCGGTTTTATTTCGCGGACTTTCCCGATTTCGTCGCTCTCAACCGTGCTGCTTCCTCGGTGTCCTCAACCCGAAGCAAAAACGTCCCATGGCAGGGCTTTGTGTACGGGAATATGACAAAATCATGGTCAAGACCGATCGCGATGGGGGGAATTCCGATGACATGAATATCGAAGACCTTGAATCCCGGCTGGACATCGATGTATTCCGGGAAATGCTCTTTGATATACGCCCGGCTTTCCTTGAACGTGGCATCCCGGAGCAGGATCTCGTAGTTCATCTCCTCTACGCAGCCCATGGTTTCACCTCATCGAGCGCTTTTTTCAAGGGCAGGGGGTTGTGGACTGCTTTTGCTGCAATGGTCGTGCAGGGGAACTCAATTTGTTGTACGAGATCGTCAGAGTGTTCCCCGTACACGAGAGTGAACAGTTTTGCCTTCGAGATTGCGCTCATTGTGGCTGCATAGCTGATACCGGCATCGTTGTGGATGAAGACAAAGCACCGGTCAAAATCCCGCTTCTTCTCGGAGATCAGGGCAATCGCCCGGTCGAGGTCCATCACTTCGCCAAGGTAATGCCGGTCCGGATCTGCGATGACAAGGAGCGTATTTGCCGCTTTGTTCCCGGCGACAACCGGGACAAGTCCGGCTTTTTTCAACCGCGAGATCAGGTACAGCGCAATGCTCGTCTGCACCGGCACCTGGGGACACCCGAGTACTAAGAGTGCAGTTGCCGGTTGAACCGGAGTGTCGTCAGGCAAATTGATCAATTCCTTTTTGATATAATTTCATTCATCAGCCGCAGGCAATAACCTTGTGCATTGACACATTTTAGCCTTAAAAACCGTAGTGGTTACGGATCAATCCGTGTCTCATTCACCACCCATTGGAGGTACGGTGCATGCCCGGCGATAACCGGCAGGGCGATGATCTCCGGAATATCATAACTGTGCATCGCTTTGATTGCCGCGATCACTTCACTGGCTTTTTCCTGTGTGGTTTTCGCAATAAGCAGGTCTTCCTCATCTTTACAGAATTCCCCCTTCCACCGGTAGCAGGATTGCACCGGCATCAGGTTCACGCAGGCAACAAGCCGGCGATCGACCAGCATGCATGCGAGCGGCTCCGATTCAGCGTGTGGCGCCGTGCACAGGATGACCACAATCTCTGGCAATGGCTCCATCATCTTTCCCTCCTTCTCATCCATGTTCTCCCCGGTTCATATCTTTCTCTCACATGATACAAAATATCCTTCCTGCAGCACTCCCATGTCACGGGACTTACGACGGCAGGTAGATCGTTAAATACTATAGATCAGGAAGCCAACAGGTAATAATTATGTACGCGAGCCGAATGAGTAATCTCCCCCCGTACCTTTTTGCACGGATTGACGAGATGAAAGCAGAGCAGCAGCAGAAAGGCGTGGATATCATTGACCTTGGCGTGGGAGACCCGGACCTTCCCACTCCAGAACATATCGTCCGTTCCCTCTGCACTGCAGCAAAGGACCCGGAAAACCACCATTATCCCTCGTATGCAGGGATGCCCGCGTACCGAGACGCGGTTGCCGGCTGGTACAAAAAACGGTTCGGTGTTGCACTCAATCCCGGAAAAGAAGTCCTTGCACTCATGGGCTCAAAGGATGGCATCGCCCATATTGCCGAGGCATTTGTTAACCCGGGTGTACTATGTGCTCGCCCCGAGTCCCGGCTACCCCGTCTACCGCACCGGCACGCTCTTTGCCGAGGGAAAAGTCCACGAGATGCCGCTGACCCGAAAGAACGGGTTTGTTCCGGTGCTGGATGATATCCCCAAAAAAGTGGTAAAAAAAGCAAAACTCCTGTACATCAACTACCCGAATAACCCGACCGCTGCAGTCGCTCCTGACGGGTTTTACCGCGAGGTGGTGGATTTCGCCCGCGAGCACAATCTTGTGGTGGTCTCCGATAACGGCCTACTCCGAGATCGCGTATGACGGGTATAGCGCTCCGTCGTTTTTAGAGACTGAAGGTGCAATGGACGTCGGTATCGAGATGCACTCGCTCTCGAAAACCTACAACATGACCGGCTGGCGCATTGGCATGGCGGTAGGAAACGCGGAGATCCTTGCCGGCCTTGGGAGGGTAAAGACGAACGTGGACTCCGGGGTATTCAACGCAGTCCAGAAGGCTGCCATCACCGCACTATCCGGACCACAGGATTGCGTGAAGGAGGCATGTGCAATCTACGAGGAGCGCCGCGATGTGCTCATTGCCGGGTTGCGGGATCTCGGTTTTGACGTGCCGTCACCAAAGGCAACCTTCTATGTCTGGCTCCCTGTCGATGACTGCATGTCGTTTGCAGCGAAGCTCTTAAACGAAGCAGGCATCGTCGCCACCCCGGGTGTCGGGTTCGGTGCAAGCGGGGAAGGGTATGTCAGGTTTGCAATCACGCGCCCGGTTGCACGGATCAAAGAGGCGATCGAACGCATGCGGAGGCTTGACCTGTGAAACTCCCTTCCCACCTTACGATTAAAAACAATCACCTGCATATCGGAGGACAGGACTGTGTCGCGCTCGCGGAACAGTATGGCACCCCCCTTGTATGTCACAAGCGAAGACCGGGTTTGTGAGCAATTTGCCAGTTACAAAAAAGCACTTTCCAGCCGGTACCCGAAGGTGCAGGTGCTCTTTGCGGCAAAGGCAAACGGGAACCTCGCGCTGATGCGGGCGCTTGCCCGGCTGGGCGCAGGGGCAGATATCTTCTCATCCGGGGAACTTCACCTTGCTCTTGACGCCGGGATGCTCCCGGAACGACTGCTTTTTAACGGCAGCTCAAAAACTCCCGCCGACCTCCGGCTTGCCGTGGAGAAAGGGGTGAAGGTCTCGGTGGACTCGCTCGATGAACTCCACCAGCTTGATGCAGTATCAGGAGCTCGCGGAAAAGTCACGAAGATTGCGTTCCGGGTGAACCCGGCACTCGAAGTCCCGACGCACCCGAAGATTGCCACAGGTCTTGCGACGAGCAAATTCGGGATCCCGCACAAGGAGATCCCCGCTGCATACCGGGAGGCGCTT
>CAXXQB010000010.1:0-57612 GCA_963676405.2 uncultured Methanoregula sp. | reverse complement strand
TCCTTCACGGTATCCGCGAAGAACATGTGGTCCGGGTTCTGGAAAACGAGACCCACGTCACGTGCGAGTTCGGTGATCGTACAGGATTTGGTATTCTTCCCGTTGACGATCACGTCGCCCCCGGTTGGCGAGAGGAGCCGGTTGAAATGCTTGACAAGCGTGGTCTTGCCCGAACCGTTCTCACCAACGATTGCCACAAATTCCCCGGTCTGGATCTCAAGCGTCACATCCCTCAGCGCCGGGATATCACCGTAGGAGTGCGAGAGGTGCTGCACGGAAACGATCGGGACCGTGGGGCCGCCAGCTGCCGGCCTGATCTCGGCCGGTGCACAGGATTTGATCTTTGAAAAGTCCGGGATCACGATTCGCCGGAAATGCTCGTCCTCCAGGATCCCGGCAGGATCACCGGCCGCCATGATCTTCCCGTGTTCCATGATCACGAGGGTATCTATTACGTCCCGGAAATGCGCATACTTGTGCTCGACCAGCAGGATCGTCTTCCCCTGCTCTTTGAGATTTTTTATAATCCCGACGATCCGCCGGGTTGCGTGTTCGTCCAGTTCTGCCGTCGGCTCGTCAAGGATCAGGATGTCGTTACCGAGCGCAAGAGTTGCTGCAAGTGCAACGCGCTGCTTCTGCCCCCCGGAGAGGTTGTGCGGGGAACGGTTCCTGAGTTCAGAGAGATAGCAGGTATCCATTATTGCGGCGAGACGTTCCTCTATGACTGCGGCTTCGAGCCCCCGATGTTCCAGGGCAGAGAGGATCTCTTCCTCGACTGTTGTGAAGATCATCTGGGCCTCAGGATCGTCAAAGACGATCCCGATGTTCCGGGCGATCTCGGATAGGCTGCCGTACTTTGCAACGTCTTTTCCGTCCAGCGTGACCCGGCCTTCTTTTTTTCCGCCATATTCGTGATGGATTATTCCGCACGCGGCAAGGCAGAGCGTGGTCTTGCCGGCACCCGAAGGTCCGGTGACCATAATGCACCGGCCTTTGGGGAGGGAAAAGGAGAGATGGTCCAGTGCCGGCTGCGCCGTGTGGGGGTAGGTGTAACTGACGTTTTCGAGTTCTATCATTCCTGCCCTCTCACCAACACCCGGCTCGAGGGGACGTAGAGGATCTGGACGATGACTGCATTGAAGACTGCAGTGATGACAACGATCGGTACGAAGACGATGACGAAGTTAAACAGATTCCCGTTATACTTCGTGAGGATCGTTGCGCCGACAAAGATGATCGCTATCGCAGCAAACGAGAATCCACTGGCAAGAGTCGTAAGGAACGTGGTAATCGTTGGTGCAAGTTTTGTCCGGTTTTTCAGGACTGCATACAGCCCGAAGCAGATCAGTGCACCGATCGGCTCACTGATAAGATTAGCCGGCGGGAACATGGAACTGGATATCAGCATGGATAACAGCCCGGCAACGATACCGATGCCGAGGGCTTCGTAGACCTTTGGCTGGATGAGGATGATCGCAAGACAGTAGAACGCGATGATCATGTTCGGCGTGAGCGGCGTGTGGAGCATCGCAAGGAAATATCGCAGGATCGCACCGATAGCAAGCAGAATTCCGACAATAGCAATATCTTTTGACTTCATGGTGTATCACATCATTTTTTCATTGAACAACCGGACAATCGCTGGTTCTGGAACCCCCGTGACCGTGTTGTCCGACTAATTTATGCTTTGATGTATAATTTTGTGCATCTATGTATTAAAAAGTAACTTGCATGACAATGGGAAATTACCGGACGGCATCCCCCCGGGTTTCAACTAAACGCAGGAAATTCCTGTGACGGTTAGCAGTCCGGCACGTCATGGGATCCCATGAACCACGCCCGATACATTTTGATCGCTGTTCGTGTCCCCGCGTTTAGTGACACCAGCCTCATCACTTTCGTCCCGCGCCTGCCTCAGGGTTATACGCGGTTTGTACCCATTCCGGTGTGCAATGGAGTTTGACCTGTGTTCCGGCATCATGATCAGATCCGGCACGTTCAATGCCCTTATCGCACCCGAAGAACTTGCCGCTAGAGTACTTGCCGGGCACCAAAAACTCCGGCGTTTCCCGTTCCTCTGCGTCGGTGGCGCATCTTCACGTCTTCTCTTGGCAATCCGTCCCTTATCTCCCACCTTTGATGCACGGACCGCACGAACCGCCGTCGATCTAAAAAAAATCCTTGAGACTGCTTGTCACACTATCATTTTTGTGGAACACGATCCGGCATGGTACGACCACCATGAAGAGCTGCTCCCGGTCATCAGCCACGAACTTGGAAAACAGGCAGAGAACGCGCTCGTGATCCTTTATACCCGTGAACCTGACCGGGCCTTTATGGTCCTGTGCCGGAAAGCACACCATGTCTTTTTCTTTGACTTTCCCCGGGAACCGGCACGACATGCCACCCGGCGCGATTACCGGGTACCGGGTGCTGGTAAATCAGCAACCTGCATCCCCCGGCAGCACACGCTGGAGGGGATCTGATGGGAAGGAGTTTTACCAGCGTCCGGCAGGGAGTAAAGGATATCACCGATCGGTGGGGCAGGGCTGCGCAGAGTATTCGCGAAGATGACCGGGCATATGCCAGACGAGTTGTGGCGATGGCAAAGAAACATGCAAGCGAGGAGTTTTACCTCTTCGATGACCCGCTGGAAGCTGCAGTATTCTCAACGCTCATTGAACTGCTTAAAGAAAAAGAGGACCAGTGACGCTATGTGGATCCTTGACACCTGTACACGGAGCGGTATCGAAATCTGGGATCGTGACCGTGGCACACGGTGCGAGTGCATCCCGGCCGAACCGCAGTTTTACCTGCACCTGCCCGATTCCCATATGCACCGTGAGATGCTTGAGGCGCTTGAGAGCAGCTACCCGTTCCGGGAATGCACATTCCGGACGGTGTTCGGCGAACTGGCAGGGTACCGGATCACGGCCGGCAGGGATGTAGCAGAAGCGATCGAGCGCCAGAGCCTACAGAGCGCTCAGCTCTATAATGTCGATGTCCGGCTCGACCAGAAATACCTTGCAGAGCACGGGCTCTTTCCCTGTGGGTACCCGCACGAATCACGGTTTTCTCCAGATATTGTGCATGATCTCCGCGAGATACGTGTACGCATACCGGGCCTGCCCGGAAAGACCTCACAGATATCCTCGGTACATGTGACTTTCGAACGCGAAGAACATTTCACTGGTACAGAGCGTGATGTTCTTGCAGATCTCATCGGTTGTATCGACGTCACCGATCCAGATGTGATCCTCTTTCCCCATGCCGATACCTGGATGGCACATCTTGTACGGAAAGCCCGGGACTACGGGCTCAACGCACCTTTTTCCCGGAGCGGAAAATTCCGGACCCTCGACTCACGCTCGTACTGGAGTTACGGCCGGGTGGAGCACCGGAATGGAGCGATGATCCCTGATGGGCGGCTCTTGATAGATACGGAACACAGTTTTGTCTTCCGGGAAGGAGGATTTCCTGGCGTGCTTCTCACCGCCCGGCTTACCGGGCTTCCCCCAAATCTCACCTCCCGGTTCACCCCCGGGACACTTGTCTCCGGTTACGAAGTGTACGGGGCGCTCATGCAGGGAATTGCCATCCCGTTCCGGAAAAGCGAACCCGAATGCGTGCGGAAGGTTGCCGCGCTCAAAGCGGCCGATCGCGGCGGTATGATGTTCCAGCCGGTTGCCGGGCTCTATGAACAGGTCTGCCAGATCGATTTCACGTCGCTGTACCCGTCAATCATCGTGCAGTTCAACCTGTCACCGGAAACGATCGGGAATCCGGAAAAACAAGGGTTTTTACCGGGCGTGCTCGAGCCACTTCTCCAGCTGCGCATCCGGACTAAACAGATGAAACAAGACGAAGGCAGGTACAAAGGTATCGACTCGGTGCTCAAATGGATGCTTGTCACCTGTTTTGGGTATACCGGCTACAAGAACGCAAAGTTCGGGCGCATCGAAGTGCACGAAGCGATCACGGCACGTTCCCGTGAGATCCTGCTCCAGGTCAAGCATCTTGCCGAGACTACCGGGTTTTCCGTTATCCACGGGATCGTGGACTGCCTCTGGGTGAAAGGCGGTGATCCGGCAGCACTGAAAACGCTCGTTGAAAGAGAGACCCGTTTCTCTACCGAACTCGAGCAGTACGACTGGCTCGTATTTCTCCCGCTTGCCGATGGTTCCGGTGCGTACACCCGGTATTACGGCAGGCTTGATGACGGAAGTATCAAGGTCCGGGGGATCGCTGCACGACGGCACGACACGCCGGAATACCTCAGACGGATGCAACAGGAAATGCTGACCGTGATGGCCGGTGCTGCGGATCTCAAAGCACTGGCAGGAACCGAAGAACACGTCTCAACCGTCCACCGTGCATATATGCAGGGACTTGCGACAGCAAAAGCGGAAGACATGGTGATCCACAAACGGATCAGCCGGCTTACCTATGCGCACCGCTGTCTTGAAGGTGCAGCGGTACAGGCATACCTTGATGAGGACAGGGAGATCTCGCCCAGTATGAAGATCGGGTATGTCGTGCGGGATGCCCGGCATTACCGGGTCGATCCGGAATGGAATGCAACGACGTTTGATTGTGCCTATTACCGGGACCTGCTCGAAAAAGCATGGGGTGAGATTGAATTTGTATTTGGCAAACTACCGAAAAAGAACAAAAGATCTGCACC
The DNA here is from genome assembly GCA_963676405.2 of uncultured Methanoregula sp. GTDB lineage: Archaea > Halobacteriota > Methanomicrobia > Methanomicrobiales > Methanospirillaceae > Methanoregula. The sequence goes on along the minus strand of CAXXQB010000010.1, from coordinate 52,928 downwards.
GGCGCTCGCGGGCATATCCCGGGGCACACTGCCTGCATAAGATTCATTGCCTATCCCCGCGCTCTTTTCGTACAGGAAGTACCCTGAATGCTGTTTTCACCGGGAAGCGATGATATCTACAAGGACTCTCTGGCACTGCATGCAAAGCATCACGGAAAACTGGAGATCCGTTCAAAGGTTCCGCTTAAAACCCCGTATGATCTTTCCCTTGCGTATACACCGGGTGTAGCCGAAGTCTGCCGCCAGATCATGAAAGACCGGAACCTTGCCTACAAGTATACCTTAAAAAGGAACACGATCGCGATTGTCACTGACGGGTCTGCGGTGCTGGGTCTGGGTAATATCGGCGGGTATGCAGGAATTCCGGTGATGGAGGGGAAGGCAATCCTCTTTAAGGAGTTTGCCGGGATCGATGCGTTCCCGATCTGCTTTGAGAGTTACGAAACGGATTTTGTCGATCAGGTCAGGAACATAGCGCCTGTCTTTGGTGGCATCAACCTTGAGGACATCGCGGCACCGAAATGTTTCGAGGTGGAAGATGCGTTGCAGGACATCGGGATACCGGTGATGCACGATGACCAGCACGGGACTGCGGTTGTCGTCCTTGCCGCAGTGCTCAATGCGTGTAAAGTGACCAAAAGGAAATTTGAAGACCTCAATATTGTCATCTCCGGTGCCGGTGCAGCCGGTTTCTCGATTGCCCGCCTGTTAAAGTGCATCGGGTATGATCCAAATGTCTGCACGATGGTGCAGGATATTGTGGTATGCGATAAAAAAGGGGCCATCTACCGGCGCCGCGAAGGCCTCTATAGCAACAAGTACAAGTTCATTCTTGGTCAGGAGACTAACTGCAACGGGAAATCCGGCACCCTTGCCGACGCAATGAAAGGGGCGGATGTCTTTATCGGTGTTTCCGCGCCGAATATTGTTACCGAAGATATGATCCGCTCAATGAACAGGGATCCGATTGTTTTTGCGATGGCAAACCCGGTAGCGGAGATCTGGCCCGAAGCCGCAAAACATGCGGGTGCAGCCGTTGTCGGAACGGGCAGGAGTGATTTCCCGAACCAGATCAACAATGTGCTCGCGTTCCCCGGTATCTTCCGGGGGGCACTGGATGCCTGTGCCACAAAGATCTCGGATGAGATGAAGATTGCAGCAGCACATGCAATTGCCGGGTACGTGGCGAAACCTCACCGGGAGCGGATCCTCCCGAACATTCTTGATAAGGGCGTGACCCGTGCGGTGGCAAAAGCAGTTGCGGCAGCGGCTGAGACGTGCGGGTGCATGAGAAAAATTGCATGATCGACACTCAACTGAGCTAGTGATCAGTGGAGTTCGTGCTCGTACCGCTGGGCAGCTTCTCCGCCATCCCGGCAGAACCCGGAATATTTCAAACCGAGTTCAACGACAAGCGGACAACTGGTGCAGGTACAGCCACGATCTTCGGTGATACAGAGATGGCTTTTTCCGGTAATGCAGTAGACCGATTCGTGGATCTCTCCTGCACACCGGTTATAGGAAGTGCAGGAAGAGCATACGCATACGGACTGCATCTCACGGGTCAGGAGAGTGCGCTGTTTAATGCTGCTCTGCCAGAATATGCTGAGCCATTGTTCAAGTGCATCCATATTGTGACTCTGTCCAATACCCAGTTTCATCCATATCCGGTGATCTCGTAATCGATGACAGTCGAGTTTTTTATACACTCTTTCCCGTGGAGCAGCACCTCTTCAATCATCTTTTTGAGGAGGGCAGGATAGACAGCTCCCACCATCTCCTGCACGGGTTTGCCTTCACAGAAGAACTTGAACGTGGGTGTGCTCCGCACGCCATACCGTTCCGCTGTCCACTGGTTCGCGAGGATATTCGTCCGGGCAAACAGGCACCTGCCCCGGAACTCGGTTGCGTAATTCCTGAAGTGCGGCTCCATCTGGTGGCAGAATGCACATGTGGGAGAATAAAACATGACCGCGACTGGCATGTTCCCATGTTCCACCAGTTTCTCCCAGTTGAGATCGGTTGCTTCAACGACACTGACGGGCATCTCATTTGTCGCCGGTTCCATGTGGCACACCCCTTAAGCAGTGAATAGGGGGATGCAGCTCATATAGTTTGTTGTGGTGAAGAGACCGGTAACGGTACTGGAACAGGGAATGTGCGATCGAACAGCGATATCACCATAAAAGCATATTGCTATAGAGAGCGAAAAGAAAGAATTGAGAATGTGGTAACCAATGGGCAACCCGTACCTGAATAACGATGAGTCCATTATTCTTGCAACGCACAACGTTATTTCGCGAACCGTCCGGTCTGATGTGATCCTGACCAACCAGCGCTTAATCCTCTCGGACAGCAGTCACCCCCAGTTCCGACCCCAATCGATCCCGCTTGCTGTCATCATGACGGTCATCAAAGCCGAGACCGCCACCGGAGACCCGGAAATAACGCTCTCATTAGCTACGCAGGATAGCGCTACGCAACCCCGTGAACTTGTCTTCGCCCAAATACCCCGCAAACAACGGAGCCAGGAGTGTGACGAGTGGGTAAAAAAACTTGGCGAGCTTGCGGCAGCGGCACGCGAAGAGGCCGCCCGTACGGGAATCTCAATCGCTCTTCTGGTTGCGGCGATGGAGGCTGAAGAGGCATCTGCTGCTGCATTGCCTGATGGTGCACCGGGTGATAGTTCTGCCACCCCCCCCTCCCAAAAATCATCATCTGGAGCATGCCGGCGTCAGTTTCCCAAAACATCATCGGCAAAAGTAACAACCCTTGCGATCGCTGCGATCATTATCTTTGTCATAGCGCTTGTTGTGGGAGCGTATGTTAATTCACTGCCCCAAAAGGGAAGTGCCGCGGGAACGATGGCACCAACTACGCTTCCAACTACACTCCCAGTCCAGACTCTGGTAACAACACCTGTTCCCACGGTCACCATTCAGCCGACCCCTACAACAGTCGTGACAAATGCCACCACCCCCATACAACAGAGCCAGATCCCCCAGACCGGTATCTGGGTACAGGTAGAGTCTCCGGTGAATTATGTTGGAACCGTGGGTACTGCGGGGCGGATGACGCAGGTGAATGCAACGGGTGTGATGTTCTACCAGATCCCGGCGCCACCGACTGCTTTCATGGTTATCTCTGTGCAGAAGCAGAGCGGCTATGGGGAACCGCTCACTATCAAAGTGTATAATAATGGGGAACTTATCAAAATCTTCACGACGTCCGTTCCCATGGGATCAATCGAACAGCAATTCAGCCTGAACACGGCGATATCCAATAGCTCCTCCACCTCATAACACGTTTTTTTCGCGATGAGATGATTCACGCGACCAGCTGAAACAACGGGCATTCATATAGGATCTTTTTTGAGAAACGTACCTGATTCTCCGGTGAATACATGCATGCAGCGCAAAAAACGGAGTGAACCGTTTATTACTGTAAAGTCTGTGTCACCGTTTACGGATAACGAAAATAATGACGAGCGCCACAATACCAATGATAATCGGGAACGGGGATTTCTGCGTCGGGGTGGTAGCGGGGGGAACGGGTGTCATGGAAGGTACGGAAGTAACCGGCGTTGTGATAACCGTCGGTACTTGAGAGGTGTTGGCTGTTATCACAGTTGCCGGAAGTACATTGAACGTGGTCGAACCGGATGCACGCGCGTCAATGCCCTTTACGGTTACGATATACTCATCCGGGATGAAAGCGGAAGTATCTACATCAAACGACCAGCGGTTGTATCCCCCGGAGCCGGGCACCACTTTTACCATGCCAGCGGCACCGGAAAATGCATTATCCTGGGTTTTTGATGTAGGCTTGAACGAAGCTGAGGAGATTTCCACCATCAGGTTATCACCAACGGCAAGGTTGGTCGAGCCGGAGATGGTGAATTTGTCGCTCACTGCGTGATTGCCGACCGGATTGATCAGTGCCGTGGGGCTGTTGATAAAAAATGCATACGTTACAAATGTATCATCGATATTCTGGCTGCTGATTGCCTCTACAAGAGCCGAAGCCGAGTTGGGGCTCTGGAGGCTGCCCGCACCTGACATCTGGAATATGGTTGTTCCCCCGCCGAGTATACGGTTTGTCACCTTACCGGTTGCAGCGTCGTATACAATATCAAACTGTCCGTTCATCATAGGATGTTGGATAACTACAAAATATTGCCCGCTCGCGAGGTTACGGGTGTCAGCGCTTGCGAGTTCATAAGTATAGGTGTTATCCGCATCAACTGATATTGTCGAGACTTTCAGGTAATTGTTCCCGATGAGCCAGACCTGCAACCCGTTTTGCGGATGACCCGTGGCAATCCCGTGAATATAAACCGGATCCCCGTTTGCGATCGTGGTAGTGGACGACTGAGAATTTTGTGGCGGAATTGTGACTGCACCAGTCGCACAGGCACAAACCCCTATGCCAAAAAGGAGGACAAAGGTGATTCTCCAGAACGACGAACGAAAATTTTTACCGGACCTGATCATACTACCCTCTGCTATGTTAGTCTGATAGGCTGACTATTTTTATTAAAGATTGCAATGGGTATAGCAGCATCTACCGCTCAACCCATACCTGTGCCTGCATTGAGATGGTAGCAAAGGCTTACCGGGGATGCAGGGGTGTATTTTTGCTCGATGGTGTGTTATCACATCATCTGCCATCATTTGTACAGGAAAGTCGCTGGACCAAATTTCCTTAAATAGTCCGATTCCAATATAGCAGATGAAAAAAATGGTGACCGCCAGGTTACGCGGCAACCGGTGTCTCTTTTCCCGCAACAGGTCTTCGCACCGGATTTTTCTCCCATGCGAGGATCCCATTCTGGTATGAGAATGATTTCATATACAATATCGTGGCTCCAGACGGTAGGCTTGAAGTGTCTGAATTCCGGGGTACAATATAGGCAACCCCACTTTTCTTACTCTGTCCGTATGCGCCGGTGCCGGAAATCGCTGCCGTGCCGAGCATATCTGCGGAAACCTTTGGTTCAAACGTCACGAGGATTGAGACGGACTCTTTCTCGCCATGTTTGAATCGCTCCGCAGAAAAGACCTGATCATAACCTTTCAAATTGGTCCCCGGGAGGATTCTCCAGCCGTCAAAACTGGAAAAAAAACGGTTGATCTCCTGGCTGACAAATCCACGCATTACATCCTGATTTCCACCCATAATATCTCAACAGTCTTTACGTATCCCGAAATTAAAAAACTATTTATTTACTCTTCCCGGTAAGGAAGCGTCTTATCAGTATAGGACTTACGCAGTTCAATCTTTTCGATAACTGAACTTGTTTGACTCTGCTGAATGGTTCATATTCGAACATTTCCAAAATTAATATTCAAAGTCATTTTGCGTAACTCCTACTTTAATGACGGGTTCAACCGGTTCGTAATTCTCATCAGTAGCTCAGGTGTATCACAATCGTAACCGTACGGCACAACGTGCGACCGGGTAATGCGAGAAAAAAATATGATCCTTTTCAGGCAGGGGTAAAGATATCGAGGTTTATACTCCCCATCTTTCCGTCCCTGTGGAAATAATAATTGAATAACCGGTCTTCGTTATCATAGAACGAGAACCAGTAACTCAGTTTATAGGTCGTCTTGTTATATCCCTCAATTGACGGATAGCTTGACGCATCATGGAGCATGATCACACCCGGTTTATCTTTGGTGAGTGTTTTTATGTCTGATATATCCCCATAAAAGGTAATCTTGTTCCACCGGTCACCCCGGTAATACCAGGGAAGCGGCCAGTAATTCTTTGATGCAACGACCACACGATCCGTGTTGTCCATAAGCTGCATCACGTCCCGCATATCTTCAGAGTTCTGCACCTGAATGATCGGTTCGTTGATGTCGACAGGGACAAATGCCACATGCCATGTCATCATTGCGAGGAAAAGACACCCGATGAGGGCAAATGCGACTTTCTGCCAGTTCAGTTTGTACACCGCGACAAAACACATCGGGAGCAACTGGTGGATGAGCAACCACGGCACTTTCTCCCCGACATAGGCATAAAACGCCATGGAGAGGATCATCCAGTAGATACAGAACCGGAAAAATTCATCGGATTTCGAGAACCCGGCTTGTGCAGCCTTCATCTGCCGGATGCTTGTTTCTGCCAGTTCTTTGCAGGAAAGCTCAAAACGCCGGTGTAAAATCCAGTTTTTCACCCGGGTGAATACCGGCGGCAGGGTGAATCCCGATACGATGAACTGGAGGGTTGCAAACAGGGCAAGGAGAAATATCGGGAGCTCGTACAAGAGGTACAGGGGGGAGTAGTAGTACCATGGTCCACCAAGCCGCTGCTGGTTGTGCATATCCATCCAGTGCCTGATCGCATCAAGCCAGCCATACTGGAGAGTCTCTAGGTGAGCCCCGAATGCCGAGTACAGGATGCCCATCAGCCCAAGGACAATAATAATGAATAATACCAGATCTTTTTTCCACTGGGAGGGAAGGACAAATTTTCCTTTCCATACCGCATAGATGAAGAATGAGGCGAAGATAATAATAATGACCGGCATCTCTTCCTTGCAGCACAACGCTCCTGCTGTCGCAATGGCGGCAATGATTGCAAACCGGGTCTTTCCCCGTTCGAAATAATAGAGTAATGCGACAAGGAGGAGCATGGTAAAAAAGAGCATGAAGATATCATGCCGGAGAAACCGGGAGAAGTACACCATATCCGGGGATATCGCGAGGAACAACGCGGCAACGAGTGTCTGGATCTTATTGATGTATCCAAGCCGGTAGATCGCGTAGACCAGCGGGATTATCGCAAAGCCGAAGAGTGCCGGCAACAGGCGCCCGACCAGATCGGAAGCGCCAAAGATCGAGAACATCCCGGCGGTCACGTAATACAGGAACGGTCCGTGATAACTCGGATCGTACACCCACCCTTTTGTGAGGAGATCGAACGAGAACCACGCGTGAATCGCTTCATCGTGATGGAACAGCTTGAGGTCAAGTTGCCAGAAGCGTACGAGAAATGCGATAATTACGATTAAAAGGAAAACCCGTTCAAAAGAAAAAAATTTTCTTACTTTATTGGAAAATGAAGCGGCTTGCTGCACGCCGCACCTTCAACTCTCTAAAACAATCTCAATGCCGATATCTTTTGGCACCTGAATACGCATCAGCTGGCGCAATGCACGTTCATCGGCATCCATATCAATAAGTCGTTTGTGGATACGCATCTGCCAGCGATCCCATGTAGCAGTCCCTTCTCCATCAGGACTCTTACGAATCGGGACGATAAGTCGTTTGGTCGGGAGCGGTATCGGACCAGCCAGGTTCACGCCTGTGCGTTCTGCAATCTCTCGGATCCTGTCACAGACCATCTCTACTTTGTCAAAGTCTGTTCCTGTCAGGCGAATTCTGGCTTTTTGCATAATTTTCACACCAAAAAAATATGTTATCTCATCTGTTTAGTCTTGATGGCGATACACATACCTGCGGCGATTGTCTGACCCATATCACGGACTGCAAATCGACCAAGCTGGGGAAGCTCCTTGACATTCTCGATGACCATCGGTTTTGTCGGTTTGATCTCGACAATTGCCGCATCACCGGTCTTTAAGAAGGTCGGGTTCTCCTCTTTTGTCTGACCTGTGCGCGGATCGAGTTTCTTCTTTAACTCAATGAACGTGCAGGCAGTCTGGGTTGTGTGGCAGTGGAAGACCGGGGTGTACCCGACAGTGATTGCACTGGGGTGCTGGAGCACGACGATCTGTGCGGTGAACTCATCCGCAACACTGGGTGGTGCTTCTGCCGGACCACAGACATCTCCACGGCGGATATCTCCTTTTCCGATACCACGGACGTTGAACCCGACGTTGTCGCCGGGCACAGCCTGCGGGATCTCTTCGTGGTGCATCTCGATGGACTTGATTTCTCCATCCTTGTTTGCGGGCATGAACGAAACTTTCATTCCCTTCTTCATGATGCCGGTCTCAACACGCCCTACCGGCACAGTGCCGATACCGCTGATGCTGTATACATCCTGGATTGGCAGGCGGAGGGGTTTCTCGGTCGGTTTTTCGGGCATCTTGAAGGTGTCAAGTGCCGAAATAAGGGGCAGTCCTTTGTACCATGGCATTTCAGGGCTGTTTACCTTGATGTTCTGGCCACCTAATGCGCTGATCGGGATGAAAAGAGTCTCTTCTGGTTTGTAACCGACCATTTTGATAAGATCCGAGAGATCCTTTTTGACCTCATTGAACCGCTTCTCATCGAACTTGACTGCATCCATCTTGTTGATGGCGATGATGATCTGCGTGATACCGAGTGTTCGTGCGAGGAAGACGTGTTCCTTCGTCTGTTCCATTACACCATCAGGTGCTGCAACAACAAGGATTGCGGCATCTGCCTGTGATGCACCGGTAATCATGTTCTTGACGAAGTCTCTGTGTCCGGGACAGTCCACAACGGTGAAGTAGTACTTGGGAGTGTCGAACCGCTTGTGCGCGATATCGATCGTGATACCTCTCTCACGTTCTTCTTTCAAGTTGTCCATGACCCATGCAAACTCAAAGGTCGCCTTACCCTTTTGCTCCGCCTCCTTGCGGTAGCCTTCGATAATGTGTGCAGGTACTGCACCTGTTTCGAACATCATTCTTCCGACGCAGGTTGACTTTCCGTGGTCGATGTGTCCGATAACAGCCAGGTTCATGTGGGGCTTTTCAGATGCCATTAATCTTCCTCCATATCAGCATGACTGTCCGCTTACAGTCTGTTTATGCGAGTATTACATATATGAGACGCATCTATTTAAATTATTTCGATTGACAAAAGGGTTTTTTCAGGTGAAAATTTCGTATCGATATTATCATATCTGATGTTTGAATATCTTCTTGGTATGAAGACACTCCAGTTCGCAAGGGACGAGAAGAAAAATCGTGTCACTGTCGGGTGCGCAGACGGGAATGTTTCTGTGTACAGCCAGTGTGCATACTGCTGGCACTGCAAGGGCATCTGGGTAGGAAAACGACTGGCACCGGCACCACAAGTGAAGGCACTTGCGGATTTACGACTGGGCTCCGCAGGTGATGAAACCCTGATGAATGCAGCGATGATGTTCAACACGTTGGTGCGCGATGGATCTGCAGTTGAATGCGACGATGACGCAAATGAAGGATTCCGGAAATTGTTTTAAAAAATAATTTTTCAGGATTTTTGATCTTTTAATGCAATCTCGTGTTCAATCTCTTTTTTGAATTTTTCAAATTCAAGATTGTCCATCTGGTCAGAGAGCAGCCTGCCACTCCAGGCACGCCGGTACACCCAGTTCACAATCTTTTCGACCACGAACACGACTGTCTCTTCATCATCGATCGTGATAAGATCCCGTGCAATGTGGGGATGTCGTCCCCTTCTTCCACCGACAAGGATCCGGTAATGGCGGTGTTCAGCTTTTAGCAGGTCGAACGGGCATGACTGGACACACACGCCGCACTGGACACATTTGTCGGGATCAAGAACCGAGATCCCACCTTTTACAACAATTGCTTTTTCTTTGCAATACTCGACACAGGTTCCGCACCCAGTGCATTGCCCGGGAATGCGTAGTGGGCGAATCCTGCCCATGATGCCGATCTCGTTCAACATGGGACTCGTGCAGGCATTCGGGCACCCGGAGATGGCGATCCGGATCTTGACCGGCATATTCTTCCCGAACAAATGGGCGTCAATTTTTTCTGCAAGGCTTTTCGTATCAATATTTGCGAACTTGCACCGTTCAGTACCCGGGCACGCGATTACGTTGACAATCTCATCGCGCTCTGAGCCGATCGGTGTTCCGTTCTTTGCGAGCGCCCTCTCAATTGCCCGGAGCTTGGATGGGTCGACGTGGGGGATCTCCACCGTCTGCCGTGCAGTGCAATGAACGAATCCCTGTCCATACCGTTTTGCGATAGTTGCGATGCCCCGCATCTTATCGACCGATAATATGCCGGCGGGAAGACGTATCCGGATGGTGCACAGGTTTGCATCACGTTCCGTGATGACGCCACCTTTCATATGCACGCCAAAATCCACTTTCATCAATCAGTACTGCGACAAGAGTAATTATTAAATCTGGTATTCTGCACGAAAAAGATCAGATAAGGACCATTGCAACGATCACGACAGCCCGGGTGATTTCATTTGATGCCCCTACGACATCGCCATTCACGCCCCCAAAGAGTTTTTCCGATAGTAACAGCAGGATGACCGGGCAGAGGATCATCATCACTGCTGCGATGGCAAGCTGAACCGTGCGTACCGGCAGGAGGATGAGTGGGATGCAGAGGAGGATTGAGATAAACGGAAAGTACGGGTGGGCAAACTGGTGGAGATAACTGTGCATGCCATCCTTGAACGGTGTGCCATACGTCGTGAGAAACGCCATCGAAAATTTCGCACAGACTTCCCCGATGATGATTGCAGAGACAATTGAAGTGGATGCCTGCAACCCGGCAAACAAGAGGAGTGTCGTGACCAGTCCTGCCGCGATACCCCCGGCACCCACCTGCCGGTCAGTGAGGGCATGGATGCGGTTCTCCCGGTCACCGTGAGCCATCAGCCCATCCCCAAAATCTAGGAGACCGTCAAAATGGTGTGCGCCGGAAAGGATGATCACGATGGCGATGGCAACTGCTGCGGCCACTATCCGGTCAGCGATAAAATAGACCGGGATTGCCGCAAGAAGACCGATGACATATCCTGCTACCGGGTACAGGTATGACCGATGGGCAAACAGTTCCAGATCCTGCACTTTCCCAAGCGGAAGGACAGTCGCAAACTGCAGGAGGGATACAAGGGATCTCATACACATTCGCTGTACAATCGTGAAGTGCAACCGGCGATCAGTCCTGCGACGGCATCGTCAAGGAAGGGGCCGAGCGTGGAAAGGATCCCGGGTTTTTTCTGGTCGTATCGTGTAAATTCAAACCGGGCATACGTGCCACCTATACATTCTGCAATCGCCATCCCGATGATCTCGTCGCTTAGCAAAAAAACAGGATCATCAGCAATCTCGGAATCCTTGCGTTTGATATACAACTCGTCTTCGAGCAGGATCGCGCCAAGCAGGAGTGAGGACACATTCGGATCGCGTAAATATTTCTGTATCTTCTTTTTGATCTCTATTGCAGCCTCTTGTTCGGGCATCCCGTGTGAGACATATAAACCCATGGCAGCATCGACAACAGCGTCAAGCGTGATCCCAATGCGCTTCCAGCCTCTCCTCAATTTCGAACATTCAAAGAGCTATGAGGTTATCCCTCTATTATAGGATTGTGAAGTATGTGCGCATCGATATCTTCAAACGAGATGGACAAAAGATGATTCTACCACGGTGTGTATGGCATTTCTCTCAGAAGTTCCTGATATTGTAATAAAAAAACCCATCTTCTGCAGCATTCTCGCAAATACCCTGCTCTCGACTGTCCCCGGTCTCTCTGGCGCAGGTCCGACCGCTGAGCATACGCTTCTCACCCCGGTCCTGGACGCGGAACTGATCGCAAATGGCGCAATTACAAGCCCCTCCATCAAGCCCAACACGCCAACGGGTTGCCCGACACCGGCGGTAATAACCCGGGCAATGATGGAACTTACGGGGATCTCCCCGCTCTTTGTCAATGCCGGGCTCCGCCATCCACCAACGGTTCCCTGTATCGATGCGTTGGGAAGTGTTGGCGAAGATCCCCGGTATCGGGATGCAGTTCCTTCTGCACACGATCTATATCGCCGTGGGGAGATGATCGGCAGGTTCCTGTCCGCGTACAGCGACCTGCTCGTTCTGGGAGAATGTATTCCCGGGGGAACAACCACAGCACTTTGCGTCCTTCGGGCGCTTGGATACGATGCGGCGGTCAGCAGCAGTTTTGTAAAAACACCCCCCTGACCGCGCCCTGAGCCTGAAAGAAAAGATATGTGAACAGGCATTGGTGCGAACGGGGACTTGTGACATCCGGGATCCACTGGATGTGGTCCGGGCTACCGGGGATCCCATGATACCCGTGGCGGCAGGGATCGCCCATACGTATCGCGGGACGCTGGTCCTTGCAGGTGGGACGCAGATGCTTGCCGTGTGTGCGGTGATAAAAGCGATGAAATCTCCGCTCCCTCTTGTAGTGACGACAGCATACGTGCGTGATGATCCAACGGCAAACGTGGTTACCGTCGCAGGAGAGATTGGCGTAACGATGAATTTTGTCGATCCTGGGTTTGAGACTTTGGGGCATTCCGGACTTGCACGGTACTGCATCGGGGAAGTCAAGGAAGGGATGGGCGCCGGAGGGGCAATGTTCCTTGCATACCTTATGGGGTATTCTCCCGCACAGATACAGAAGAAGATTTTTGATACCGCAACTGCATTCAGCTGATCAGGCTTATTGCATTCCGGAACCAATATTCTTTTAATGCTCCCCATCTTCGTTGTCAATAATTATGGGCAGTTCAACCATCTGATTCACCGGGCATTGCGCGATCTGGATATTGAAGTATCGATGATACCCAATACCACGCCTCCCGCTGATGTGGCAAACGGGTGCCGGGGCATTATCCTTGGAGGTGGACCGACGATCGATCGTGCGGGAAACTGCGCCCAATATCTCGATCTTGGTTTGCCCGTCCTTGGAATATGTCTTGGTCTCCACATCATCGCAAAAAAATTTGGGGGAGATGTACATGCCGGGAAGAGCGGCGGGTATGGGTCTGTTGAGGTGGAAATCCTTGAAGAGGATACTGTTCTTCGCGGGTATCCCGGCACCATCCCCGTCTGGGCGTCCCATGCGGACGAAGTGTGCCGCATACCTGATGGATTTGTCCGTCTCGCCCGGTCAAATATCTGTGAGGCTGAAGCAATCGCGTGCGAGGCAACGCAGATCTACGGTCTCCAGTGGCACCCGGAAGTGAGCCATACTTTTGAGGGAAGGCGGGTCTTTCTTAATTTCAATGCGGTTACACTCGACCATTGTACATAAATTACTGTTGCGGCATTTTTTTTACGCGCTTCTTTTCTTTGATCCCACCGGATTTTATACCGGAAAAACAGAATGGATGATTATGATGAAAAGAACGACAGCGATATTTCTTACGGTAATTCTTGCGATTTCTCTTCTGCTCATTCCTGCTATGGCGGCGATTACGGATATTTCGCAGGGCAACACAGTTTTTTTGGGAGAAGAAGGTTTGAATATCAATGGTGCGGTGGGAGCATATCCCCAGATTGGCTGGTGGGCTTCGGGAGCATCAATTGCTACAAGTTCCCCTGATGCAACGTACCCTCTCTCAGATTCATTGAAAGCATCCTTTGCGGTTACACCGTCAACATTTAGTTCGCACCTTGGTGCATGGTATCGTCTCGATGCATCAGGAAAAGCAGCTGGCACTGCATTCATCGTTGCCGACCCATACCTGAACCTCCGGGTAGAAGACATAAGTGTCGGTGTGGATGTGACCCCGAACAAATGGGTGTACCGCGGGGATGAAATAGGGTTCCGAATCGAGACAAACCTGAATGTTATGTCCTCACAACGGGGAACTTCAGCCCCCATCACGATCAAAGTTCAGGCTCCGGATGGCGGAATTTACTCGGCGCTTGTGAACAATGCAGGGGCGCACCCGATTGAAAACATCCCGGTGTCCACGAGCCCGTATGATACCGGAGCTCTTTGGGACACCGGGAACTCTGCTTACGCCCCGGGCACCTATACTATCTGGGCGGAGTGCAATGTGAACCGAATGAAGGATAATTATGACGTGACGGGAAAAACGGAGACCATTAAGACGAGTATGCTCAACACAGAGTTCAACCCCCTGATAGGAGTGAATGTACCCACGACGAACCCCACAACCCAAGCTACATTTGTTCCAACAACGGTGATCACGACATCGCCAACGACCAAACCAACGACTGCCCGGACTACTGCCGTAATAACTACAGTACCACCTGCTCCGACAACCTCCATCCCCCAAACCACCGTAACTACTATTCCGGCACCTGAAACAACAACACCGAAAAAATCCCCGGGATTCGGGATTGTCGTCACTGCGATCTCTCTTTGCCTCGTTGCCGTACTGATCCTTAAAAAATCCTCATAACTACAATTTTTTTAGCCGGATGCGTAACATTTTTTAGATTCAGGTCTCCATATCCGGTGTATGAATGTTATAACTACCGTCATAAAAGGGCGTCATTCTGTGCGGAAATACAAACCAACTCCTGTCGAAGACACAGTAATTCATGATGCGATTGAGTGTGCCGTCCATGCACCCACTGCAAGGAACCTGCAACCGTGGCTGATCGGGGTCGTCCGGAAAAAAGATGTGCTGATCAAGATTGCAGAGATGGCGGAGAACGGCAGGTTCATTGCGGATGCTCAGGTCTGTTTTGCCATTTTCGGGGAACGTACGGCAATGTATTATCTCGAAGATTGCTGTGCGGCAACTGAGAACCTGATCCTTGGGTTACATGCGCATGGCGTGGGATCATGCTGGGTTGCCGGAGACAAAAAGCCGTATGCAGAACCGGTCCGGAAACTTCTCTCTGTGCCGGATAAATATACGCTTGTCTCGCTTGTTCCTGCGGGCTTACCTGCCGATATTTCCATCGCCCAGAAAAAAGAAACAAAGAAGATCGTATTCTTCGAGAGCTTCAAAGAATTGTGAAAGGGGAATTCATTTTTTTCGTTTTACAAGATCAGTGAAAATGTGTGCAACGAAACGGACATTAATTGTGGCACTCTACAATTAACAAATCGTGGCTCCCAAAAAGACCCGCTCCCGATTCGCGCAATCCTTAAACATCCAATACCGCCCATCATTATCTATGAAAAAGGCAGTCCTGCAGGTTGCACTCGATCTTCTTGAAACAAAACGGGCGGTGCAGATCGCACAGGAAGCCATCGATGGTGGCGCTGACTGGATTGAAGCAGGCACCCCTCTCATCAAGAGTGAGGGCATGCAGGTGATCCGGACGTTGCGGGATACCTTCTCAAATGCGACGATCGTTGCAGATATGAAAATCGCAGACACCGGCGCAATAGAAGTAGAGATGGCGGCAAAAGCCGGATCAAACATTGTCTGCCTTCTTGCCGATGCGGATGATTCAGTCATTGCCGAAGCCGTGCGGGCGTCTCGACTCTATGGCATCCGGCTGATGGCGGATCTCATCAATGTCCGCGATCCGGTCGCCCGTGCTGCCGAACTTGAAGCCCTTGGTGTTGATATCATCTGTGCTCATGTGGGTATTGACGAACAGATGCTTGGAAAAAGTTCCATCGATCTTCTTGCGAGCCTTGCGGGCAAAGTGCATATACCGGTTGCGGTTGCCGGGGGACTTGATGCAGCAACCGCAGGAGAAGCGGTCCGGCTTGGTGCGGATATTGTCATTGTCGGGGGATGGATTGCCCGCTCTGCCGATGTTACGAGTTCAACAAAAAAAATACGGGATGCCATGGACAGTCCAACGGTTCAGATCACGGAAAAGAAAGGGCTCGATGAAGAGATCCACCAGATCCTGATGCAGGTTTCAGCACCAAATATCTCTGACGCGATGCACAGGAAAGGCGCGATGCCCGGTATTGTCTCAATCTGTGGTAACGTGAAGATGGCAGGAAAAGCCGTCACCGTCCAGACCTTTGCCGGTGACTGGGCAAAACCCGTCGAAGCGATTGATGTCGCACACAAGGGGGACGTTCTTGTCATCAACAATGATGGCGGCATCCATGTCGCACCGTGGGGAGAACTCGCGACGATGAGCTGCGTGCAGAAAGGCATCGCCGGCGTCGTGATAGATGGTGCGGTACGGGATGTCGATGATATCCGTGCGATGAAATTCCCCCTATTTGCCCGGGCGGTCGTTCCAAATGCCGGAGAACCTAAAGGGTTTGGAGAGATCAATGCAGAGATAGTGTGCGGGGGCCAGCAGGTTTGCCCGGGGGACTGGATCGTTGGTGACGAGAGCGGGGTTGTGGTAATCCCCCGGGAACGTGCATACGAGATTGCGAGAAGGGCACTTGAAGTGAAGAAGACCGAGGCACGAATCCGCGAGGAGATACGCAGGGGCAGTACGCTGTCAGCAGTCACTGAACTGGTAAAGTGGGAAAAGAAGTAAAAGGATTAATGAAAGACCGAACGTTCGATCAGGGTGGCACCGGATTTCAGGATTTTATCTATCGCATCATCCACCTGGTCAACCCGTAAGATCAGGACAGCCGCGTCCTTTCCCGAATATGCATACGAGTATTCAATGTTGACCCCGGCGTCCCCGAGTACCTTTGCGATCTCATAGAGCCCGCCCGGCTTGTCTTTCATCTGCACGGCAATAACATCCGTGAATGCGACATTAAATCCGAGCGCGGATAATTTCTCAAACGCTTCCTCCGGATGATCGACAAGTGCCCGCACCACTCCAAACCCGTTTGCTTCCGCGATGCTGAACGCGAGGATGTTGATTTTCTCCTCCCCCAGCGCGTGAGCAATCGACGCGAGCCTACCTGGGCGGTTCTCGGAGAAGATCGAAATCTGTTTGATGACGAATTTTTTTGAGTCCATTACAACGACCTCTTATCAATGACTTTCTTTGACTTTCCTTCAAATCTCGGTAACGATCCCGGCTCGACCAGTTCGACGGTAGCGTTCACGTTTAATGAGTTTCTCAGCCGGTGTTCTACTTTCTGCTGGACCTGCATAAGAGCGGGGATCCTATCGCTGAACGACTCCCGGTTCAGTTCAACACGGACAAGCATATCATCGAGTGCCCCTTTCCGCTCGACAATGATCTGGAAATGCTGACCCACTTCGGGGATCGCCATCAGGGCATATTCTACCTGCGATGGGAACACGTTGATGCCCCGGATGATCAGCATATCATCAACCCTGCCCTGGATCCGCTGGACTCTCGGGTGCGTCCTGCCGCACGGGCACATTGCATCCTCAACCACTGAAATATCCCCGATACGGAACCGGATCATAGGAAGCGCTTCTTTCTGGAGCATGGTGATTGTCAGTTCTCCTTTCTCACCCGCTTCAAGTTGCTCACCGGTCTTTGGATCAATAACTTCAACAAGGGCAATATCTGACCAGATATGGAAACCTTTCTGCTCAGCGCACTCCGTGAACATTGGTCCAGAGAGCTCGCTCGTCCCGTAGATGTCGTAAGCTTTGATCCCGAGCCAGTTCTCAATGCGGGTGCGCATCCCGTCTGTCCATGGCTCAGCGCCGAGGATTCCCACCCGGAGTTTTGTATCTTTTTTAATATCCACTCCCATTTTTTCTGCAACTTCACCTATATGGAGCAGGTATGACGGCGTGCAGGCAATCGCGGTTGCACCGAGGTCCTGCATCAGTTCGATCTGGCGCTCGGTGTTGCCGACGCTTGTTGGGAGCACGGTTGCACCGATCCGTTCGGCGCCGTAATGCATGCCCAGTCCACCAGTGAATAACCCGTACCCGTAACTTACCTGTATAACATCGCCCCTTCCGAGACCTATTGACGTAAGCGCCCGGGCAAGTGATGCAGTCCAGAGATCCAGATCATTCTGGGTATATCCAACGACCGTAGGTTTCCCTGTTGTGCCGCTTGATACGTGATATCGCACCAGATCGTCTTGGGTCGCGGTAAAAATTTTGTTCGGATAATTGTCGCGCAGATCCCGTTTGAACATGAATGGGAGTTTTTTCACATCAGCGAGCTCACGGATGTCATCCGGGTGAACCTTCTGTTCCTTCATCCGCTCATGATAAAAGGGTGAAAAACTGTACAGTCGGTATACCAGACTTTTCAACAATTTATACTGCATCGTCTGGAGATCCTCTTTTGGCATCTCCTCCATTCGCGGGTCCCAGCACTTCATTACATCGCACCTCTCCGGTCAACAACGCGTTTAGATTTTCCCTCAAACCGGGGCAGAGAACCCGGTTCGACGAGTTTTACTGTTGTTCGCAATTCCAGTACATCGCGAAGTTCTTTGACGACTTTTCTCTGAATCTTCGCCAGATCAGCAAGTTCGCCGCTGAAATACTCCCGGTTGATCTCAACATCAACAGTCATCTCATCCAGATGATTGATTCTGTCAATATATACCATAAATTGATTGCCCACTTCCGGAATTTTCAATAGCACGTGCTCGATCTGTGAAGGAAAGACATTGATGCCCCGTATGACCAGCATGTCATCGCTTCTTCCCGTGATCCGTGCAATCTTCTTGCCCCGTGAACAAAGACACCCGTCTTCCATCTGCATGGTGATATCCCCCGTGCGGTACCGGATGAGGGGCATCGCTTCTTTGACGAGAGGAGTGACAACAAGTTCGCCCCGTTCGCCATCAGATAATCGCTCACCGGTAACAGGGTTAATGATCTCAACAAGGTAGCTGTCATGCCAGATGTGCAGTCCGTCACGTTCCGGGCACTCGAATGCGACACCCGGACCATACAGTTCGCTCAGGCCGTATGAATCGTACGCGGTAACGCCAAGTCCCGATTCAAGTGTACTTCGCATGGTTTCTGACCATGGTTCAGCACCGAATATCCCGGTCTTTAACGTGTCGAACGTGACTCTCATCTCTTCCGCAACTTCCGAGAGATGCATCGCATAACTCGGTGTGCAGTGGATCGTGGTCACGCCAAAATCGTTTATCATCTCAATTTGGCGTTTGGTATTTCCCGTCGCACTGGGTATAACCGCCATGCCGATCTTTTCTGCACCATAATGAAAGCCAAGCCCTCCTGTAAACATCCCATAGTTCACCATGTTCTGGAAGACATCGTCTTTCCCTACTCCAATCATGGTCATGTTGCGGGCGATGAGCCCTGCCCAGCTGTCAAGATCGTTTTGGGTATACCCGACGACTGTAGGTTTTCCGGTAGTCCCCGATGTGGTATGGATCCGGACGATCTCTCTCATCGGCACGGCAAAAAAACCGAACGGGTATCCGTCCCGCAGATCCTGCTTTTTCGTGAACGGAAGCTTCTCAATGTCATTTAATGTTTTGATATCAGCAATTTTGATGCCGGCATCTGAAAAACGGGCCCGGTAAAATCCGACATTGTTCACCAGATGCAGGGTCTTTTTCAGGCGTTTCAGCTGGAGGGCCTGCAGTTCCGCAGGTTTCAGGGTTTCAATCTTCTTATCCCAGAACATCGCATCCTCTGTTATGCTATTGCATGACATTGTATTTATGGCACTTCATATCGTTTATAGGCCATGATTTTTATTGCAGACTGGTACTTCCGGGCACGGTTTTTATCCGGGATTAATGCGGTTAGGGTCTACGAAAAAGTGTCATGAAACTTGTGGTTACCTGATTTCGGGAATGAAAATGCTATCGAACCGTTTCATGCAATCTATCGATAAACAGTATGGTCTTATCAGACAGAATTGAAAAGAGCGAAGACGTTTTCATAGTAAATCGATGCTTTAATCAGGAGGAAAATGGCAGTATTTAGATTGATTTAACGGTTTGTTCCGGGGTTTATGTCAGGAGATGCGTCTTGGTTGTCGGTATATGGGTTTGGTGCCCATATCAAATCCACACAGAAAAAACTGGTCATCTCTAAAAACAGTGTGGTTGAGGAATATCCTCTTACCGAAGTGAAAAATCTCCTTATTGTTGGCGGGCACACGCTGAATTCATCCACCATCTCCCACCTGATGAAGAATGGTGCCTATATCTCTTTTTTTGAACCGGATGGTACTCCAACCGGTACTATCCGACCCTATGGTGATCGCAGTGATGAAATTCTCCGCACGATGCAACAGGATCTCCCCCGGCACCGCTTTGCAACTCTCATTGCACAGGCAGCGATCAGGTCCCGGCTCCTCGCGATTGAACGACTCCAGGAAAGCCGGGGTATCCAGTTGTTCTATGAAGGCGAATCAGATTTCCTTCATAAGTCTTTCGATGAACTTGCATACCTAATCAAGCTGGATGAAATCCGGCGATTGTCCAAGCTGAATACCGACATGTATTATGAGATCATCTCCCGGGATATGCCGAAAGAATTCGGTTTCCGGCGACGGACCATACGACCGCAATGCGATCCGGTAAATGCGATGCTCTCGTTTGGGTATGCGATGCTCTCCGGGAACTGTTCAGTTTCGATCATTGGCGCGAGGCTCGATCCTGACATCGGTCTTTTGAATGAAGGGACGTACGGGCTCGTGTACGATCTCATTGAGACCTTTAAGGCAGAGATGATCGATGCTCCCGTATGCAAAATCGCGAGTGAGTCACTTACTCCTGATGATTTTGAATTGATAACGGACCGGTGTATCCTGTCAGATAATCTGATAAAGAGCCTGACTGCCGTCTTCAGGGTCACAATCGATAATGCAAAAATTAACAAACAGGTTGATAATTTTTACCGGGCGCTGACTGCACACGAAGAGTTCACAGTGATGTACTGATACGACCCTCGTGCCTGATGATGGAAAATTCATCAAAAGTTCTGAGGGGAGTATCAGTTGTCCGAAGGTCACGGATAATTGCACGGGGACACCCATACAGCATCGAGATGAACTTTTCGAGGATCATCGGATCTGATGTGGCAAATATCTGCACGCGCCCGTCTGAGAGATTCATTACGGTTCCGGCAACATGCAGATCTGTTGCGATCCTTCGCACACAGGCACGGAACCCCACTCTCTGGACCCTGCCTGTAATAAGAATTTCAACGGTCTTCACTCGCAGATCCCCTACACTTCTGGTTGTAGTTTCATGTTCATTAAATCCATCATATCGTGTTTGTGAATGTTTGGTCTCATGGGGAACTGGTTAGGTGATCGCAGTGCTTCCACCACGGTTTTTTCACCCCGGAACAAAAATTACCCCATTGAGAGAAGTGCATGTGAGATGTGACCTTTCAGTTCCCTGAAAAATGCATCTCCCTGCTGTGTGTCATCAGCGTCAACCATGATGCGGATCAAGGGTTCGGTACCTGATGCCCTGACAAGTGCCCATGTATTTCCCCTTCGGATCTTCAGACCATCTGTCTGATCAACCTGTTCATGCACATATATCCCGGACAATTTTTCTATCACCTGCAATCCGTTACGGGTTGCAATTTTCTCTTTTATTATCGAGCGTTCGGGCAAAGTACGGATAAGTTCTGAGAGAGGCATGCGGGCACTTGCAAGGATCGCCACCATCATTGCAGCGGTCATTCCCCCGTCGCGGCAGAACTGGTGGTCAGGAAAGATGAGTCCCCCATTCCCTTCTCCCCCAAATACAACCGGTTTCCCTTCATTGATCAGTTTCCGCATAGTACGGGCAACATAGATGCTTCCCACCGGCGTGTATATCACATCACAGCCTGCCTTGTTTGCCACCATCTCGACCATCTGCGATGTGCTCACCGGAGTCACCAGTGTTCCCTTCAACTTCTGGCAGATGTACTGCGCTACGAGAGCAAACTCTTGGTTCTCGTCAATAAAATGTCCTGCCTCATCAACAAACACCGCCCGGTCTGCATCGCCATCGTGCGCAACGCCAAATGCAGCCCCGCTCGCGGTGACAAGTGCTGAAAGACCAAAAAGACCATCCGGGGATGGTTCAGGAAGCCGCCCGGGAAATGTCCCGTCCATAATGCCGTTGATGGTGAGGACCCTGCACCCCAGCGCCCGGAGAATCACGGGCGTAGTTGCGCATGCAGGTCCGGAACCCGGATCCACAACGACTGTCATCCCATGACCCGGTTCTTCCGGAAATTTACTGATAATCGCCTGGGTATATTCATTAACCAAGTGAGGATTGGCAAATTCCCTGCCAACCTTGTCCCATGATCGCACCGGGAATGTGTGTTGTGCGATCAACTCTTCGAGATGGATGGTCTCTTCATCCCCCATCTCTGTGCCATCCGGTTCGATAATCTTCACGCCATTATATTCCGGCGGGTTATGAGATGCGGTAATCATTGCACCTCCGTCATAATGCTCCCGGACAATATACTGGAGCGCCGGCGTCGGGAGTATGCCGCAATCGACCACATCGCACCCGGTAGCAAGAAGCCCGGCTTTTATTGCCCCGGCGAGTGTGTCTCCTGAGGTGCGTGTGTCCCGCCCGATGGCAATGCACCCCTCTCTCATGGTGCCAAGGGCTTCACCAATGTGAAGCACCAGTTCCGGGGTCATGTCTTTTCCGATGATACCCCGGACACCATTCGTGCCGAACAATCGTTTCTGCTTCTTTTCTGGTGGCATGATCGTTTAGATCCATCAGACTTTTTTATTATAATAGTCTTCGAACAATGGGAGCGAGGCAATAACCTGTGCAGTTGTGGGATCCCTGAGAATGCAGGTCTCACTCGCGAGGTCGCCTATCACAATCTTCGGGAACGTCCGGGTTTTGAAACCTTCAATGATCACAAAATCGATGTTTTGGGTATAGACGATCAAAAGCATTGCATCAAGGCTCTTGTTACGTATAGCAACTACTGATTTATGGCCGTCGATTCCAACAGAGATATCAGCCCCCTGATCAAAAAAACCGGTTGTGTCTTTCCCCTCCTCCAACCGGTAGTCATGATCTCCGAGATGTTTTATTACAGCGACGCTACCTAGTTCTTTGAGTACGGGAATGAGTTTTTTGATAAATGTGGTCTTTCCCGTGTTTGATCGACCCACAATCTGGATAATTTTCATGGGGGGGTGTCCTCCGTCTTGGGCGGGATGTGGATATTGGCAGGGTCTGTTGAAGAATTATTGTCATCATCTACTGAATCTGAGATGAGTGGATTGTTTCGGGTTTCAGTTAGACCTGTGGATTGTGGGAAAGGCGACCCTTTTGGGAGTACGTCGTTAACTAGGGGCACTGCGCCGCGATCCATTTCCGTAATTGTTTTTGTTTCCGGTGATGAGCGATCACTACTTAGGGCGGCCAGGGGTTCGCTATCTGGATTGAGGGGAGCGCTCTTTTGAACCACAAGAGGTACGGGTTTGTGTGTGCGGTCATGGACGTTCACTATTGGAAGAGGTTGCACCGGGGGAGAGTTTTCTTCCGGGAACTCCGTGTCATCTGTATTTCGCGTCTTTAAGATCGTCTTTGCCGTTTCCCCAACGCTCCGCATCACTTTTGTGATACGGTCTTCGATGTCGATCTCCTCATCAATGTCGAGCGTTGTTCCTTCAACTTCTAAAAGAAATCGTGAAACTTCACTTGCCTCAAACAGGAGATCATCCAGTTCATCCGTCGTAAAAAAACCGCACATAGCGCCATAGAAAAACGTAGCACTTGCTTTTCGCACTTTCTTTTTGAATGAATGCCGTGCCTGGTTGACTGCCTGGGGCGAGTATGGTTCCTCCATGAAGGGGACCAGTTCCGGGAGATGTTTCCCGATAAATGTCATCTCAGCGCCACTCGCGGTGCGAAAATCTGTACATAGCCGGGCAAGTGCCCACTCACGGGCGGTGATGTACGTTCGCTTCCGTAAAAAATAGTTCACTTTCCGGTATGTTGCTCCATCCACTTTCCTGAACTTTTTGTATTTATTGATCTCCTGTTGAACGATTGATTCATCCATGGGATAACCTCTGGAATTATTTTTAGGTTTATCAGGAATTGCGATTATTTGAAGTTGTACAAGATCTTTTTGACCACTTAACATATAGCATTATATGGTTTATAACAGGACAAAACGCTACAATCTGGTGGTCTTTTTAGACATTTTAGTATCAATTATAGTTTCATGAGGGTTGGTGAACATTCTTAAATTATTCTCTCTACAAAATGGTGAGTTTCACCAAAACTCAATGATGAAGTTGACAGATGTCAATGGCGGTCTAATAATTCTCCCCTAAGGCGGAATAAAAACCCCCGCCCTCATGAATATGTTCACATGTTAAGGGGAGACGGGGATGATGATCCGCGGGGAGGAATATCTCAGGATACGAGATTTAGCACAAGAACAGGAGATAACCACTGAACACACCAACATCAGTGAACCGTCTCGTGAAACAGGATACGAGCGAAGGACCATCTGTGTGGTCCCGAAATTAGCCTCTTCACTAAATCATGTGGGTAAATGACATGATATCCCGAGTGCCAGCAATAAACCCCCATTATCCGCCGCGACCCGATGCGGCTCCGTGCCGACCCCAATCAGGGGGGGACGGCTTCCTTGCAATTCATGGGTTTGGGGGCAGTAGCCTTTATGCCTTTGTTTACCAGAGAACAGATTTACCCACGCAGAATAGCGAAGTGTCCGAAATTATTTCCTATATCAAAAGTTGAGTTCCAACCAAACTCAACGATAAAGTTGACCAAGAAGAAGATTGAGTTGATAATCCTTCAGAAGGAAAAGACAGAATCATCCGAAGTGATAGCGAAGATTCAAAACATAACACGGAGACGCAGGGTTCAGCTCTGGCAACAATATCGGGATACTGGAACAATTCCGATAATCGGGCAAACGATCGGACAACCGAAAAAATCGATCACAATCGAAGAATCCATAACGATAGATCAAGCATACCAGCAATACAGATATGGCGCCCAAATGCTGGAAATCCTTTTCCGGAAGGAATACGGAATATTCGTTCCGTATAAACAGGATTCATGAATATCTGATGGCGGAGCCTTGCGAGAGCTGAAGTCTCAAAACGAAAACAGCGGTAGTGGTCGGTATGAACGAGCTCATAGCATATCGGCCGGATACATCAACTGGTGTGAAGATGTAATCAGCGAACTTAAGATCTGTGCGATATTGGATGACTCTTCACGAAAGATCCTGGCAATTAATGAATCTGCAACCATCAGCACGGAAAATATGATCACTGTTGCAGAACGAGCAATTCAGGAATATGTATCGATATATCCACTTCGTGAACTGATTATGGATCATGGGAGTGAGTTTGGTGGGTTGATGAACCGTTTATGTTCTCTGATTTAAAGATCAATGAGATATTTTCCGGAATTATACAGCACAATATCTGTCATTGCGCCCATCACGCAATATTCTCAAAGAAAACTTTCCAAACCAACCCGGGAAAAAACATGGCAATAGAGCACCATTACGGGCCAAAAGTCTCGCTGATCCACATAAAGTATGTTACAAATCAAAAAAAGGCCTTTATCGCATAGTAAATATAATTATGTAACAAATCCTCAACCTATCTGCATTTTCACGAAAAAATTTGTATAATCGTCCATCGGAAGAACCCGAATCGGAAACTTCGCAGAATAGGTGTTCTGCGAAAACCTTTATTTATTTGAGCAAAGATAGAATAGAGCATGGAAAGCGGGTATTTTTCGGAGTGGGTCAAAAGTTACCGAAACTATCTCCGGATGCGCAATTACTCGCCCCATACACTCGAAAGTTACGAGCAGGTAATCAGGCATTTCGCGTACTATGTCTGGCTGCGCAGGAACACTGAGGTGACGAAACTCGTTTTTTTCTGGAAGGATTTCGCGAACGCCCGTCTTGATACCAGTGTCGATGTTACCCCGGTGATGATCACCGATTTTCTCTCGTTTGTTTCAACGATGCAGACCTACAAACCCAAGACATTTCACCGGATTATCTCAACACTCAGTTCCTTTTACCGGTTTCTCTATACGCAAGGTGCGGTAGTTGCGAACCCGCTGACCGGTATCGAGCGTCCACGGATCAAGCAGCAGGAGGTAAGGTATCTCAAGCACAGCCAGGTGCTTCGCCTTATCGATTCAATTGAAGATCGCCGGGACAAACTTATCGTGCGGATCATCTATGCAACCGGTGTCCGGGTTTCAGAGCTCTGCAATATGAATATTGAGGATATTGATTTTGAAGAACATACGATTCGGATTCTGGGGAAGGGCGGGAAAATCCGTATGGTCTTTATTGACGATGATACGCTTGTCGATATCAGAACGTTTATCGGAAATACCATTGAGGGTCCGCTATTAATCGGACAGCAAGGCAAACACATCTCTCCCCGTGCAATTCAGCACATTTTCAAGCATTACGCACCGTCGGGTATTACTCCCCACAAGATCCGCCACAGTTATGCGAGTGAACTATACCGGAGATCAAAGAATCTCCGGGTGGTACAGGAAAACCTGGGACACACATCCATAAAAACGACCGAGATCTACCTGCATACTGATATCGATGAGCGACGGCAGGTTTACCAGCAGTTCTTCCCGTTGGGAAACAACAACGATGAAAAGAGTTCTGATCTCGGGTAATCAATACTGTTACACTATTCTCAATCCGCTGTTTCGGGCACGATGAAATGCCAATCCAATATCCACACAGTTTACACGAATTTTTTTTGTGATCCTGCTTTGACATACCTGAGCACATAACGGAACCTGCTAAAATGATCTAGCTCATCATCATTCTAGTGGACAACTCTCGCCCGGATAGTGTAATACTACTGCACATTATGAGATTGTAGCCGATCGCATAGTATGACCAAAAAATTAGCAATATCGCGTCCATTTTTTATTTACGCCATAAATATAGCGTCAAATGGATCATTATCTTATTCCCTGGATTGTGAAATCATACGATTTGTACCCTGTAATAAACCGTATGATGCTATATACTAAATTCAAATTTTTCTCTGCAAAAATTCCGCAATTTTCTGAGATTTTTGTAAAATGCCGATTGTAACATTCGGAT
Organism: uncultured Methanoregula sp.; assembly: GCA_963676405.2. Taxonomy (GTDB): domain Archaea; phylum Halobacteriota; class Methanomicrobia; order Methanomicrobiales; family Methanospirillaceae; genus Methanoregula. The sequence continues at coordinate 26,322 of CAXXQB010000010.1, read as the reverse complement.
CCGGGGCATCACGCCGTTTCAGGAAACATCTACAAATGCCGGATCATGAAAAAGGGATTTGCGAGTATGTTGTCGAACTTCTTCATCTATGCAGGCTCGCCAGAAAACAACATGACGCACCGCGAATTGTTTAAAAAAATCTGTGCAGGAATCCGGATTGAAAAAATTTGAATCTTTGTCAAACCGTGCCCCCACTAATAGTGAAAGCCAAATTCCCAAAACAGCATTCTGGCATATCATCTGGTGTCTTGCGATCGATCATCGAATATTTTTGTTGGTGCTCACCATCGATTTAATACGCACCCTTTCCAATATTATTGGCACAGAACCCCCGTAGTGTAGCGGTCAATCATGCAGGACTTTGGATCCGGCGACACCAGTTCGAATCTGGTCGGGGGTACTTTTTCCTAAAAGCACCATCCATTTTATATCCTTACGCCAAAAACCAGTCTATTGTGAACCCAATCAGCTTCCGCCTGCGGATCTATCTCACCATTCTTGTTGCTGTCGTGATCGTTGGTGTGCTCGGGTTGATTGCCATTGAAGGGTTCACGCCGCTCGACAGTGTATATTTTATTATTGTTACGATAGCGACTGTCGGGTATGGGGATATTCATCCCATTACGCCAGCGGGAAAAATACTGGTAATCCTGATTATTCTCACCGGTGTCGGCTGTTTTGTGGGCGTCGTGGCAAATGCCATCGAACATGTTGTCAGTGAACGGGAACGTGCACAACGACTCCGGAAACTGAACATGATTATCGGTGTATTTTTTTCCGAAGTCGGTACGCACCTGATTAAAAAACTGAGTGTACACGACCCGGAGATCGACCGGATCCGGTCAGCGCTGATTGTGTCCAACAACTGGTCAGAAACGGATTTTACCCGGGCGCAGGATATCCTCAACCATCACGAATCACGGCTCGACAGCAGATCAATTCCTCTTTTAGAACTCCATGGATTCCTCGCGCATCACAAAGGGTTCATGCTCGCCCTCCTTGAAAACCCCCAGCTGTTCGAACACGATACGTTCACGAACCTGCTGCACGCTGTCTTTCACTTGTCCGAAGAACTGATCGCCCGTGAACATCTCACGGATCTCCCCCAACCGGATTACAATCACTTGTCCGGAGACATCAACCGGGTGTACGGATTACTCATCACCGAATGGCTCACGTACATGCAGCACCTGAAAATAAATTATCCCTACCTCTTCTCGCTTGCCATGCGGACTAACCCGTTCGACAAAAATGCATCCCCGATCGTCCGGTAATGGACTTGGGACGAGAACGGGGACCGTATAAACGGTATGAGTTCCGTCTTATTGCATCACGGTATACGCGACAAGCGAGAGCAGGAATGCCAAAAGGAGCATCGCAAGCGAGAGCGGTGCGACAAAGATCAGCATTGCGTTTACCGTGCTCGCCAGCTGCGAGATCCGGTTTGAGCCAAAGACTACGATCTTCTCGCAGGATGCCGTTGTTGCACCACACTCGGCGGGGGAAAGGTCATCGATCGCTGACCGCACTGCCTGCATCACATCGGGGAGAAATGTCCCGACTGGTGTTGCCATGCCGACCGGGTTTTTCCCGGTGATCGTATTGACCACATGGGAGTCCGTCGTCATCACTTCAGCAGCGTCAACGAGCGTGAGAACCTGCTCAAGGAGCACCTCGCGGACACCTGCTGTCATATTGTTGCCATCGATAAGGATATACGCAGTGCGCTGGCCATCCGCTTCAATAACGAGCGCCTGCACGCCGAGGTCCCCGAATCCCTGTTCACGGGTAAAGGGAAGTGTCCGGTGCGCAACGCCAATCGCAAACGGGTGGAGTTGCACGGTCCGGCATGCATCCATCGCCATCATTGCAGCCCGCTGATATTCGGTGGCAGTGAGTGTTGCCTGGAGCACCGGGGACGTGAGATCGGTCATGCAGTTATGGGCATCAACAAATGCAACATGGGGGAACCAGCGGTGTCCTTCTGCCATTATCGTCATGCCGATGGAGAAATCGAGGTCTTCGGTCTTCTGCGGTGAACGGGTGGTGACCAGCAATACCGAATCCCCGAAACGCTGATAGATTAACTGGACTGTGCCTACCACGAGTCTACCAGACCGGCTCGCCATTGCAGAGTACCCGAGATCCTTTTTTGAGCGCTCGATGGCATCGATCACTTTTGTGATCTCACTTTCTGATACAAGGTTAAAATCGTGCGTGGCGCATCCATGTGAAACCAGCGTCTCGCCGGAAAGGCTGTCGTGCAGGACCTTCGGGAGGTTGCCCCCGCCGATCTCTCCCATCGGGCCCGGGTGAAGGTTCGGCACGGTGAAAAGTACGGGTGTTCCGGTTTTGCGGCGGAAGAAGAGGTTCACCTGGGGGACGTAGATCTCCTCTCCGATTTCGCGGAAGAACTCTTCCATCCCTTTTGACCCATCAGTCATGTGAGCGATAAACGCATTGATGAACGCGAGTCCATGAATGTGAAACGCACGGTAGAGCGGGCGCTCGATCAGCCAGATCAGGATCGCAAAACCGAGCCCGAAGACTATCTGGAGCACAAGCGCAAAGACAAAAAACCCCGGGGAAAAAAGGAAAATCCCGGCGAGGATCCCGGCTCCGCTCTGGGTGAATGCCGGCAGGATCATTCTCGGGACGCGATAGTCGGCGATTGCGACAAGCACGAGAAGGCGCAGACCAAAAATAAACCCGAGTGCAATTGCGTAGAAGAGGGGGATGAGCGTGATATTGACCAAGAGCGATGCAAGAGTGATGATAACCGCAAAGACCGTGCAGCTGAGTGCAAGGAGCGCCGAGCGGTTCCATGTCATTGTCTTTCCGGTATACCCGATGAGCGGTTTTGTCAGGACAAACGAAAAGATCGCCGGGATGGTGAACGCAAGAGTGCCGGAGAACGGGATACGCACCCATGCACGGGCGCTTGCACCGTCAATTACGAGCCCGAGAATGATGATGAGGACGAGCGATCGCTGCCAGGACGGCGCGGTAAACACGTATTTTGTGAGTTGTCCAAGTTTCACATCACTAGCAAGCGCCATTAGCTGAATCCTCCAAGGACTAATTCGTGCCGGTCAGCGCTGGACCGGATCTCTGTTGTTGTATATGTGATCGGGCGAGAGTAAAATGGTGCGTTGAGCGTCAAGCTTTCGTACTCCCCACCTTCCCCGGCAATGTTGATCCGGTGCCGGGCAGCAACTTTTTTGAGCCTTGTAATCAGCTGATCATTGAAGTGAGCGCCAAGAAAACTTGTGTCAAGACCCTCTGCCGCGGTGACAACAATCATCGCATCCAGACGCTTTGCTACTTCCCATAGCAACAGGTCGGTGTCCATATGCCAGAGCGGGGTGAACAGCTCGATGCCAAGACGATTAGAAATTGCCTTCACCCGCTCAGCCTGGTATTCCGAGGCAACCGCCCCGGCAGTAATGCCATCAACATCAAGCGTGGAGAGTCCCGCTTCAAGATCAAGAAGTTCTTCCTCTTTCCTGCCGTGAGTCGTAATCTCTACATACTTTTTTCCGGAAACCTGTGCAATGACCGGCACTGCATCGAGGTTTGCCGAGTGGAACATGAAGGAGTCCCGGTTCTGTGGGCGGACTGTGACGAGATACCTGACATCTTTTCCGGAATCGATCGCTTTCTGGCAGGCCAAAATGGAGTCTTTTCCCCCCGAAGTGAGCGCTGCCCAACTCATGCGGTCTACCGTCCTTTCTTGGGATCTTCGAGCGTCCCGAAATGCGTGCGATACCGTGAACACATCTGGTCCCATGTCGGAAGATGAGTCTGGCAGCCGGGGTGCTCCACCACATAGGATGCGGTGACTGTCCCGATACGACAACTGGTGAGCGGGGAGTAGCCCCGCACGTACGCGGTGAGAAACCCGGCACGGTAGGCGTCTCCTGCCCCGGTCGGATCGGCAAGCGTGACCGGGACAACCGGAATGAAATGTTCGGTACCCCCCGTGTATAACATGCTCCCGTCTCCGCTCATGGTAAATATTGCCATGTCGACCTGTTGTATCAATACCTCTTTAGTTACACCCAGCGTCCGGCACATGTGCTGCACTTCATGCTGGTTTGCGAAGAGGATGTTTGTGTTGGGGAGGATCGTTTCGAGCTGCTCTTTTGTGTACCAGAACACATCCTGCCCGGGATCAAACGAGGCAAACTCGCTTCGTTCTGCCACCCGGCAGTTAAACTCCGGGTCTGCGGTTGCCATATGTACCAGCGGGAGGGTTGGTGCATCAGCTTCTGCAAAGGCTTTTGAAGCGCCCCATTCGAAAAATGTCATCTGGTCGCCGGCATCATCCGTAAACATGAACGCAGTCGGTGTATGCGTGCCGGGAACGTGGAAGAACTGCTGGTGGACGCCGAGTTTCCGCATCCAGCGATCGTAATCGCTGCCTATAAAATCCCCGCCAATACAAGAGATGAGCGTGACTTCTTCCCCGAGCGTTGCTATCCCCGCAGCGATATTCGCCGCCCCACCGCCAAAAAAGATCTGCCTGTCCGTGATATGTGTCGAACAATTTCGCTCGGGAAGATGATGGACATGGGAGATATGGTCAATTGCTGTATGCCCGACAACATGGATCATAATTCCTGCACGTCCAGCAATTTGAGGGGGATCTCGCGGAGCGCTTTTCCGATCACTGACTTTGCAATCCGTTCGGCGTGCTCCTTTGACTCAGCCTTGAAAACTCTCATCTCAAGTACCAGCCCGACAAGTGCGGTATCTGCAACAACTATCGCGCTCGACAGGGTTTCTTCACAGAACGGGCAGGGAGTCATGCCCGCCTCGACTTCTACAAACTTTGCTGACGGGTTGAGCCGTTTGCCTGCCTCGCTGATCGCAATCCCTATTGCATCGTCAAGCGATTTTACATCTTTTAAAAACCATGCAGATTCCAGTGTTACTACGTAATCGGGCATTGTATTATCCTCCTCTTACCATTTTTCCCTGTGAACATGCTCCCCTTCCGGCATCCGCCCGGTGAGCTCTGTCGGTGGATGTCCATGTCCTGCCGCAAGCAGTATGATGGGGCGGATGTGCTGGGGCAGTTCGAGGACTGACCGCACCTCGTCCTCGTCAAATGCGCCTGTCCAGCAGGAATGGAGATCGCGGGCATGGAGGGCAAGCATCATGTACGTGCCCGCGATTGTTGCATCCTGCACCGCGTAGAGAATCCCCCGCTCACCATATCGTGACATCGAGCGCACGTAATTTGCACAGACCACAAAGATCACCGGTGCGCTTCCGACATGCTCCTGCCCGAACGCTGCATCCGCAAGTTGCTGCCGTACCTCGTCATCAGTTACGGACAATTACATCCCACGCTTCGAGGTTACCGGCGCTTGGCGCGTACGTGCACACGAGAGGATGTAGCCGATCTCATCCTCGGTGATCGGTGTACTTCCGTATTCGCGCACCGAAGAACGGCTGGTTAAAAATCCCAGGAATTCAGAGGAGTCCATGTTCTGACAGGACCTGCCAGGCTTCTTGTGCGGATGTTGTGGATGCGCTGATGGCAAAAGCGATCTTCTCAGTTGCCTGATCCGGCTGGTTGCTCTCGACAAGCGAGATCGCTTCGTTCAGGGCATTTATCGCCCGTTGGAATTCCTGTTGTCCGGTGCTCCGTGCGGCAAACTGGATTTCCCCTCGTATTGACTCCATCATCATGAGGAGCATCCGTTTCCCACCGGCACGCTCCTGTTCCGGAAATCCGGAAAGCGCGAGGCACAACTGGGAAGTGACGATCAGTTCGGACCTTTGCGCGTTCGCCAAACTGGTAACTCTTCACTGCGGTTGGAAGATCCATACTCACCATAGTCGTTATCAATAAAAGATAGTTATGATTGAGGGAAAAACGATCCCTGCACTGCCGAAATTTTTGTAATGGAAAATGAGCCAGGGTTCCGGGAAACCCCGGCATCTCTGCCATCCCGGGCGATTCAACCGGCTGGTTTACGTTACCTGGCGGACTTTGCCTTTGTACCGAGCGCCGACACTTTTGCACGGCGCATGCGCCTGCGGATGAGCGGGCTTGCTGTGGACTCGTTTAAGCCCGATCCTCCGGACCGATCTCCCCCGCGCCTGCCTCCGCGTCCCCCGCGACGGGCTCCACCCTTGCCCCCGCGCCCTTTCATCTCATCGTTTGCCTGGTCCATTTTCTTTAAGCTCATCGTTGACCTGAACCGCTGGTTCGGACCGGGGGACTTGAGTTCTCCCTCTTTTTTTCGGGACGAGACGGATCTGTCCCTTCACGCCTTTTATCTGTGCCCAGATGGTTGTGCCTGTTATTGCCCATAATGAAACTCCTTATCTAATTCTGCCCCACCACTCATAAATGTTCGCGCCTGTCACCGGTTCAATCACGGCGTTTTAAAAAGGGCTGCTATTTTCCGGCAATCGCCCGGCTGATTTCCCGTTTTAAGATCTCGCTCACCACTTTCCCATCGACCGAGCCCCGGACCTCTGCCATCACGACACCCATGAGCGGTCCGAGTGCTGCCATTTTTTTCTCGTGGACAAACTCTGCCCGGTCTTTAATGATCTTCTTTACGATCGATTCGAGTTCTTCTTTTGAGACAGCGGGTGCGAGTTTCTCGATCGCTTTTTTGCAGGGGATGCCCGATGCAATAGTCCGGAATATATCCGGAATTGCTTCTTTTGCTGCCTGCCCGTTCTCTACGGCATGCCAGACCTCGAGATAATCATCATCTGAAATATTTTTTATTTCCACACCTTCACGTCTCAATTCTGTTGCAGTGGAAAGGATGGTGAAAGCGGCGAGTTTGGGTTTGATCCCTCCCGCAACTGCGCGCTGGAACAAGGGTAATTTTTCCGATGCGGCGAGTTGCAGCGCATAAGGACGGTCGATCGCATATTCCTGCACAAACCTGTCCGCTTTTACGGTTAAAAGTTCCGGGACAGCGATGGCAGTCCACCGTGATTCGGAAATACAGACCGGGAGCACATCAGTTTCGGGGTACATGCGCGCTGCGCCGGGAAGCGGGCGCATGTAGGCAGTACTGCCGCTCTCAAGCATTTTCCGTGTCTCTTCCGGAACCGGTTTGTCCGCGAGTGCAAGTTTTGCCCGGAGGATGACCTGGTTACTTGCACAGGCAGCTTGCTTCTCGTTTGCACCGGCAACGATGATGACACAGTCTGGCTCTCCCGCATGTATGTGCCTGCGAAGCGACGCCACCTCCTCTGCGGTAATGCCATATGCCGGGAGTTCATCCGTGTGGAAGATCCCCCCAACTCCGCATTTCTTTGCATAGTCCGACATCTCGCTCCCGAGACGACGGTCCGGCTGAATTTCCTTGCCTACGAGTCCGGCAAAACCCGGAAGGACAAGTGCATAGATCTTTTTTGCTTTTTTAAGGACTGCGGATTTTGTTTCTTTAAAGAGGCTTGTAACGTCCTGTCGTGCGGTGGTATCAACAGATGCACCCCGCGTTTTCAGTTCATTTCGGATAGCGAGCAGGTTCTGCTGCCGCTGGATCTCGCGCCGCACAACTTCGGCGATGAGGTCCAGTTCCTGGACGCCTTTTATCTCCACCCGTGCGCCCCCGGCAATCGAGATGTTGACATCCTGCCGGATCGTCCCGATACCCCGCTTCACGCAGCCGGTTGAACGGAGCACCATCCCGATATATTCCGCAACCTGCTGCACCTCTTCCGGTGTGTGCATGCAGGGCGAGGTGGTGATCTCAATAAGTGGGATGCCGAGCCGGTCAAGTGAGAAGGTCTCATCTTTTATCCGTTGAGCCGCCTCTTCCTCAAGACAGATAGTCTCGATCTGTCCCCCATTGGGGAGCGCACCATTCATCGCCACAAGAGCAGTGCGCTGGAAACCGCTCGTGTTCGAGCCGTCAATGACGAGCTTCCTCATCACATGCACCTGGGGGACTGCGGTCATCGAGAACATCTTAGCGATCACAAGACAGGTTTCGAGCGCCTCTGTGTTTAACGGGGCCGGGGGTTCCTCATCATTCTCGACAAGGCACGTGGTATCGTAGGTGTAGTAACAGAACCGCCGGTCGCGTTTCATCTCCTCCTGTGCAGCCCGGTCGATCTCACCCATCTCGCTCTCGGTTGCCCGGAGGTAGCGGGAGAATTCTCCCGAGTGTTCTCTTGATTCGCGGAGCAATGTCGGGCAGTGGCAGAACAGTTTTTCGCGCGTGTCCAGCTGCTGGTGGATTTCGATACCAGCAGTAAGTCCGACTGCTTTATAGTCCATGTGCGCTCCTCCGCATGCATTCCCCTTTGAGATCCGCTGCCATCAGTGCCGCTGCTTTTTCCGGGATATTCTCGTTCCCCAGCACCCACATCATCTTCACGAGTGCCACTTCGGGGAGCATGTCGCCGCCCTCGATAACGCCGGCTGCGAGCAGGTCTCTCCCGGTATCATATACGCGATCGCAGACTCTGCCGTGCATGCACTGCGAGGTCATGACAACGAGCGTTCCGCCATCGATGAGTTGTTTCACCTGCGGGATCAGGGCTGTGCTGATATGCCCAAGGCCGGTGCCCGAGAGGACGAGCCCTTTGTAACCCTCGTAATTAGCAAGAACCCCGGGAGGCATCCCCGGGTAGAACTGGACAAGACCACAATGCTCCTCAATGGCTTCGTGAAGAGCGGGTTTGTTCGTCCCGCGCCGGACTGCATGCTTCCCCAGTGTTACATTCCGGCTGGCATAATCAACAGTACCAACCGGTGCCAGCCCGATACTCCGGAATGCATCCCTGCGGGACGTGTGCATCTTCCGTACCCGTGTTCCGCGATGGATCGCACAGCAATCGTCGTTGGTCGTTTCGTGCATGACGACTACCACTTCACCAAGATCGCTCCGCGCTGCGCTTGCGGCGCAGACTGCATTCATCGCGTTGTCGCTTGAAGGGCGATCGGCAGACCGCTGTGAACCGACAAAAACGATCGGCACCGGTGTATCGATCATAAAACTCAGGGCTGCTGAACTGTATGCCATCGTGTCAGTGCCGTGCGTGACGATGATGCCGGTCACCCCGCCTTGTATCTCCTCGTACACTGCACGGGCGAGTTCCTGCCAGATTGCAGGAGTCATGTTCTCGGAAAGAATCGTGTACAACTGTTTCGTGCGGTAACGGGCGATTCCGGCAAGAGCCGGGATGGCAACAAGGATGTCGTTTGCATCGAACTGGCTGGTGACCGCACCGGTCCGGTAATCGATCCGGCTTGCGATCGTGCCGCCGGTTGAGATGATGGAGAGTTCGGGAAGTGCGGGGTCCTGGTGAACGGGGACTGACCGGGGGGGCGTGGCTGTAGCATGAGAAACAAAGGTGCAGCACTCAGGAGTCACCCCGATGTTGTACCCGCTGTCGAGTTTTATTACCGCCATGCCATCACGTTTTGTGATGTATGTGCCGTTCCGGGTACTTCCCCCATAGGTGCAGGTGACCACATCACCGGATAAAAACTCTGAAGTTATGCTACCAGCCTCCGTGCATCGGAAATCAGGTCTTCTTTTGCTTTCGAGAGTTTTAAGAGACGCTCATCAACAATTGATGAGTCAGTATCGAGCCGTTTCTTCTGGTCTTCGATCGCAATCTTTGTCGCAAATGGTGCCGGTCCGCCCGGGGCTTTCCTCGCGGCAATTGAGTAATTCACCTCAAGCACTTCATCGACGTGCTCCTGGGTGAGTCCTTTGGCGACGAGCGAGATTCCGGTATCAAGATCTTTTGCCGCTTCTTCGAGCGTAGCAAGAGAGAGGCTCTCTTTCTGTACTGCCCGTCCCACAATATTGTGAGCAGTCCGGAACGGGAGCCCGTAATTCCTGACGAGTGTATCTGCGAGTTCGGTTGCGGTGGAGAACCCTTTACCCGCCTCCTCTTTCATCCGCCCGATATCAAATGTTGCACTGGAGAGCATATCGATAAGGAGCCGCAGGCTCTCCTTTGCATCCCTCACCCCTCGCCACAGGTGAGGGGTAAGTTCCTGCAGGTCACGGTTATAACTCATGGGCAGTCCTTTGACCGTCATGAGAGCGCCGGTATAGGCGCCAAAGACCGACCCTGTCTTTGCCCGCATGATCTCTGCCGTGTCCGGGTTCTTCTTCTGCGGCATGATCGAAGAAGTCGAGCAGAACGCATCGTCAAGCGTGACAAATTTTACAAACGAGGAGCTCCAGATGATCAGTTCTTCGCAGAGCCTGCTCACGTTTGCCATGAGGATGGTAAGTGCGCCAAGAGTTTCGAGTGCAAAGTCGCGGGTTGCCACTGCATCCATGGTATTTGTGACAAGCCCGTCAAACCCGAGCAGGCGTGCCGTGAGTTCGCGGTTGATGGGGTAACCGGTGGATGCGAACGCAGCTGCACCAAGCGGGGACTGGTTTACCCGGGGATATGCATCGCGGAGCCGGTCAAAGTCCCGGCAGAATGCCTGTTCATACGCAAGAAGGTGGTGGGCAAGGGTGGTTGGCTGGGCATGCTGCATATGGGTGAACCCGGGCATCACCGTTTCTTTGTGCAGTTCTGCGAGAGCGATGAGGACTTCGCGCACTTTTATGACGGCTGCCATCTGTTTAAGGAGGTCTTCGCGAAGTTTGATCCGGATGCATGTTGCAACTTCGTCGTTCCTGGATCGTCCCATGTGCATACGCCCGCCGGCTTCGGGTCCCAATGCTTCGATCAGGAGCGCCTCGATCCCGGCATGGACATCCTCTAACTCGTCATCAAACAATTCTTCCGGGATCCCTTCGTCATGCAGCTCAAGGAGAGCGGGCAGGAGCTGCTTTGTGATATCATGGTCGATTATCCGCTGCTTGTCGAGCATCAGCACGTGGGCGATATCGACAAGGATGTCTGCATCGGCAATACAGCGGTCTGCACGCATCGATGAGAGAAAATGCATCATGTCCCCGGTCCTCTCACCAGAAAGGCGACCCAGCCTTACAACGTCAGTTCGCATACGTTCACCATCCGGTTATATCGGTAATCTATTGGTTGTGCCATGATTAAATCCACGCCTTTTTCGCGGCGAGTTCGATCGCCCGCTGGACGGATTCACGGGGAATGATCGTTGCCACCGGCACGTGCACGAGCTGCTCGATGATGCTCGATACGATCGGGGCACATACGATTGCAATCGCGCCTTCGCGTTCCGCCCGTACTGCGGCAACAATTGCATCCTCCATCGTGTGAACCGGATACTCCCGCACCCGCATCCGGTGACCGTCGATATCGGCCACGCGTTCCTCCACGCTTTCAAGCACCGGGCGTGCGGCAATCAGCCCGATAAAATTCTCCTCCCCTACATGGTAGAACTGGCGCAGGGCACGGATGATTGCACGTAGCGTCGAAAGGTTGGGAGAGCGTTTGCCGTGAAGGATCTTGTAGAGCGAGCTCTGGGCGATCCCGCATTTCTCCGAGAGTTCCCGCACGCTGATCCGCAGGTCATCTTTTAGGAGGGTATTGAGGGTTGCGACAAACTCCTCATCTGAGATGAGCGCGGCGCGCATGATCCGATCGATTGGATCGATCTGTGTCATATAATAGATACAATTGGGTTTATTTTTTAAAAAATTTTTCCCATATGTACGTAAAATGTTAAACTTATATCGCAATATATGGCCAATACTATTTTATTACTACCCCAAAAGTAAAATTTTTTGGCAATATTGTGGACAAAAATAAAGTAAAAGTGTCCCGAATGTATATTTTTTTATAGTGCCGGCACAACATTTCCGGCATGAAAACGATGAGGCTTATGGCGATCGCACTCATTGCGATCGCCCTTGTACTGATCACGGCCGGCTGCACCCAGCCTGCACAGACAACAAACTCCACCGTAGGAATCCTGTACAGCAAAGGCGTCGGACCCATGCCGATGCTCCTTGCGACAAAACAGATCGACGGCTATATCGCGTGGCAGCCGTTCGTCTCCATCGGGAGCAAGAGCGGGATCGGGAAGGTTGTCGCGTACTCCGGACAGCTCCCTCCTGACGCAAGCAACGTGAACCATCCCTGCTGTGTCCTCTTTGCCACCGATGCTCTTCTCGCATCAAACCCAGACCTTGTGACAGCAGTGAGTGCACTCACGCAGGCGTCGAGCACGTATATCAATGATCATCCTGCCGACGCTGCGGCACTCGAAGCTGACTTCCTTGTCGGGAAAGGTAACTTCACGTATGGCAACGTGACCGTTTCGTCCGTGGATGTTTTAAACGATGCATTCCCCACCGTGAGGTACACGAACGATCCGTCCCCGGTATGGATTAACGGGACAAAGACATTTGTCAATACCCAGATCCAGCTCGGGTACGTGACAAGCGACCTGAAGAACGTGACTGGTGACCAGCTGGATGCAAAGCTCTTTGCGTTCGGTCCGTACCAGGATGCAAAACAGCAGCTTGCAAGCGGGACGCTCAAGACTCCGAAAAAGATCTCAACACCAATCACCATCGGGTACCTGAACGGGGATATGCATTCTGCCGCACTTGCAATTGCGCTCAAAAAATGGCAGTACTTCAATGATACCTACGGTGTCGCGTTAAAACCGCGTGACGCAACCCAGACGCGCCCGGATACGGCTGACCTGATCGTCAACGGTGTCCCGGTGGCGGAGATCAAGCTTGTCGGCGGCGATGCCGGCCCACAGGTAATGCAGATGGCAGCGACGAATGTCGTCCAGATGGGTTATGTCGGTGTACCGCCAACCATAGCCGCGATCGATAAGGGAACCCCGGTGAAGATTATCCACCCGGTCAATACCGAAGGATCCGGGCTTGTGGTCGATGTGAATGCGCCGGTTACTGACTGGAAGAGTTTTGTTACCTGGGCACAACAGCGGTCAGCTGCGGGCAACCCGTTGAAGATTGCTGCTCCGGGCAAGGGATCGATCCAAGATGTCATGCTCCAGTATGCCTTAAAAGACAGCGGAATTACGTTCAAAGAAACGTCGTGAGCCGGGTCTCTCCCCCTCTCCATACACCTTTTTCACCCTTCATGGGTACAGTAATACAGGATAATTGCTCCATGAACCGCATCCTTACGGCACTCTCATCAGTCAAGCGGCGAACATTCCTGAAGATCCTGCTCCCCATTGCAATCATTGTTGCGTGGGAAGTCCTTGCCATTATCCTTAATAACCAGTTCATCCTGCCCCGGCTCGGCTCCGTTCTTGCAGTTCTCCTCCACCCCACCGCAGACATTCTCGGGAACGGCAACCTGATCGATAATGCGTTGATCAGCCTTGAGCGGGTGATCGCAGGTTTTCTTGTCGCAGCCGCAATCGCCATCCCTCTCGGTATCGGGATGGGGCGATCGGAAACGGTTCATGACCTCTTTGATTCGCTGATGCAGATGCTGCGTCCCATCCCCCCGCTTGCCTGGGTGCCGCTTGCCCTTGCGTGGTTCAAGATCGGTCTTGTGTCCATGATCTTTATTATCGGCATGGGTGCATTCTTCCCTATCCTCTTGAACACGCTCGATGGTGTGAAAGGAGTCAAGAAGACATGGATCGAAACAGCCGAGATCTTAGGGGCAAAAGAGCACCAGATCCTGTCTCGGGTTATCCTTCCTGGTGCTGCACCGACCATCTGGACCGGTCTCCGGGTCGGTTTTGGCATCGCGTGGATGTGCGTGGTTGCCGCTGAGATGATGCCGGGCACCAACTCCGGGCTCGGGTACCTGATCATGGCATCGTACAACTGGGGGCAGGTACCGGTGATCATTGCCGGTATGATCGTGATCGGCGTTATCGGCATCGGGTTTGATTACCTGTTCAAGCTGGTTGACCGGCATTCATTTGCATGGAGGGAGCTGGAGCGATGACTCTTACGGTGGAGCACATCACCAAACGGTTCGTAAAAGACACAACTGAGATAGTCGAATCCCTCTGCGATATCAATATTGAGGTCAAAGACGAGGAATTCATCTGTATTCTCGGGCCGAGCGGGTGCGGGAAGACGACGCTCTTACGTATTATCGCCGGGCTCGAGCACCCGGATGCCGGCGCGGTGAAGATCGATGATACGGTCATCGATCGCCCCAACCAGAAACTTGGGATGATCTTCCAGGACTATTCCCTGTACCCGTGGCGCACGGTAAACAAGAACATCGCGTTCGGGCTGGAGCTGCATGGCGTGCCAAAAGAGAGACAGGATCTGATCGTGAAAAAATATATCACGCTTGCCGGGCTTGCCGAGTTTGGGAACAGTTATCCCCATGAACTCTCGGGAGGTATGCGGCAACGTGTCGCGGTCGTCCGGGCCCTTGCGGTTGAACCCACGGTGCTTTTAATGGATGAACCCTTCGGGGCGCTCGATGCCCAGACGCGCAACATGTTGCAGAACGAACTCCTCGACATCTGGCAGAAAACGAAAAAGACGATCCTGTTTGTCACTCATAGCGTTGACGAAGCGGTCTTCCTTGCAGACCGGATTGTGGTCCTCACTCAACGGCCCGGTCGTATCTGCGAGATCATCCCGGTAAAAGAGGAGCGTCCCCGTGACCGTACCAGTGTGGAATTTGCAAAAATACGGAGACATGTCCTCGACCTTATCAACCAGAAGTGTGTCCTCCAGTAAGGTTTAATACGCCACATTGCCATTTTATTAAAGCAGTTTGTGAAGCGTACCGGCACGATAATTTCCGCATTTAAGGATTTTCGTGCCCGCTTTTACTTGTATTTCACAGGAGTAGGACGCGATGGTAAGAAAACCGGGAAAGATGTACAGGAACATTTCAAAGAAAGCCTATACACGGCGTGAGTATATGGGCGGGGTTCCTGGAAGCAAGATTGTGCAGTTCGAGATGGGAAATCTTTCCCAAGAGTTCCCGACTGAAATCGACCTGATCGTTGAAGAGGCATGCCAGATCCGGCACAGTGCGCTTGAAGCGTGCCGTATCTCGATCAACCGTAAGCTGTTAAAAGATGTCGGCAGGATGAACTTCCACTTCAAGGTCCGGGTCTTCCCGCACCATGTCCTCCGTGAGAACAAGCAGGCTACCGGCGCCGGTGCAGACCGTGTTTCTGAAGGTATGCGTCTTTCATTTGGCAAGGCCGTCGGTACTGCCGCACGGGTTGAGTCAGGTCAGGCAATCTTATCGGTTTTCACCACCCCTCAGTTCCTTGACAAGGTCAAGGTTGCGATGCGGAACGGCGCCCACAAGATCCCGTCACCCTCACACCTGAAGGTTCACACGATCAAGGTGAGCGGCAGGATCATCGCCGCGCCAAAGTTTGCCGGCGATAAGATTGAAGAAGTGGTAAAGCCGGTCGCTGAAGCAGAGGTCGCAGCCGAACCCGCCGCAAAGGGAGCTGAAACCGGAAAAGGCGCTCACAAGGGAGCCGACCACAAGGGTGCCGAGCCTAAAGGGGCAAAGGGTGCAGAACCCGCAGCAAAGGGTGCGGAACCCGCAAAGGGTGCGGATGCAGCGAAAGGTGCAAAACCCGCAAAAGGTGGGAAATCCCACTAAATTATTTAGTCAATCAATTTTTTTCAATACTTTTTTCGCGAACTTTTCCCGGGCTCTGCCAAATTCGTAATACACTCGTATGAATTCGCCGGGCTTTGCACATGAGCAATGAAACGTGTGCATTCAATTATCAATTATCGTTTATCGGATCTGTTGTCGAGAGATTTCAAAATTTTTTGGCAAAATCCGGAAATATTTTTTTGCGTGCGAGAAAAATCCCAAAAAACATTTGCGACAAAATCTGTACACGCACTCACCAGCGAAACAGAATTATCTGCAACTACCCAAAACCCTCAAATGCCCTAAAAAAACAAATTCTCCGACGTGATCTCAATCGCGGGCTGCCAAGGGCATTTGCAGGCCGATTCTCCCAAAAATCCTGCTATGATAAACGCTAAAAAAAGATGCCAACAGAAGCCCGCTATATTGCAGGGTCAAAATTCAATTAAATCGAGTATTTTTGGAAAATAACCATTTAAAACGATATTTTCTGTGGGCGTGGACACCACTTCTACTGGAACCCGGAAATGCGATCCGGAAATGAGGAATTGGAGCCAGAATTGAACCCGGAAAAGGGTATCTATCCAGCTCTCTCCCAGAGTCAGTATCATACCAAAAATCTTCGACGTGATCGTAATAACGGGCTGCCAAGGGCATTTGCTGACCAATCCCCCCGGCAAACCTCATAAACTACGTGTCAAAAAAAGATGCCAACAGAAGCCCGCTAATTAAACAGGTTTTATTTCGTTTAAATCGCTTATTTTTTGAAAATAACCGTTTTAATCGATATTTTTCAAAGATGTTGACACCCCCCTCATGGAATCATAGGGTTCGGATCTGAAAATAGGGAATCGGAGCCCAAAATGGGCCCGGAAAAGGGTATCTTTCCAGTCCGGATCTGGATTAAAATTCATTGTGGATTGAATATTCTGTTCAAATCACCGGGGAAGCAAAGATACATTATCATCGAGTCCAATCTCTCTTTAATAAAAAATCAATTCTGATAATGATGGGGGTTTAGATGGCAGATTCTGATAAAGCCCGGATTCTGATTTTGATTATGATTTTTGTATGCGGTATCCTCGCAGGATTTGGAATACACTCTTTGGTATTCCCCCAGAACCAGAACCCGGTCAAACATGTTATTGTCACCAGCAATGCACCTAGACCCATCGGACCATACAGCCAGGCTGTGCATTCCGGGGATTTTGTATTTATTTCAGGACAGATCGGTCTGGATCCGGTGACCGGCAATCTTTCAGGAACTGTTGACGGGCAGACAGTTCAGGTAATGGAAAATATAAAATCAATTCTTCAGGAAGCAGGACTTGGCTTTTCAGATGTTGTCCAGACGCGGATATACCTTACCAATATGTCAGACTGGGATACGGTAAACGGGATATATGGAAGATATTTCGAAAACCAGTATCCTGCACGGGCGACAGTCCAGGCCACAGGATTACCGAAGGGAGCAAAGGTAGAGATCGAAGTGGTTGCACGAAAATCATAATACCTTTTTAAAATACAGCGGGGCGTTCCCTCCCTTTTCATCACCCCCGCACTGATACCGAAAATGAGGCACTCGGGAGTGCTGGCTTTGAAGAGGAAAAGGTCCGGCATGGTTGTATCTTAACGTGTCAAGCTAATGGATTTTGGATCCTGTTTTGCAGAGTTGTGGCAGCGCCGCTCTTCCTGCTCCAGCGGCAAAGCAAAGGTTCACGACAAACAACTTCGTACCTTCTCGCTCCGGGAATCGCAGGAGGTAAAAGGATTTGGGCACGAGTATTCCGCCATCATGCCCGGTGATTCTTATCTGTCCATAAACCTGTCAATTCAACCACAAACACCTTGGAGAAATGAAGAGAACACGATACTCTAAGAAATGAGAAAATCTCAATGTATCAAGGACTACCCGGCGGTTGACTCATGGAATTACATCAGTATCGAAGGATATTGTATGCTCAATATGGAATACCGCGGTTGTAAGGACCGGTATAATTATCAACTCAATCCGGATAGCACGTTCTCACGGGTTAAAAATGACCGGTATAATCCAACAATGGAACCGGATCCTTATCCTGCTGACTGTAAACGTTCTGTCAGGTCCTCGTGCATCGAATGCATCCATTTCGCATGGTGCGATCCAGATGATGGATCACCAGAGGAATCCGGGAAATGAATTCACGCGAGGCTACGTGAACCGCTCGGTTCTCCAAAACACTTCCGTTACCAGGTCACCCACCATTTACCTCAAAGAGATCTTCCGGTAATTGGAGGAAGATTTAATATCTGGTGATGAGATGTATTTCTGGTGAAATATGTCAAAAGTGGAGATTAGACCGGTCGATACCCAGGGGCGAATCATCCTGCCGAAATCCTGGCGGAGCCGGCTCAAGACCAATGCCGTTGTCATAATTGACGAAGATGACCGGCTGGAGATCCGACAAGCAGATGCCGATCTTTCGCGGTTTGTGGATGCCGTGGAAATCGATGGGGAACATTTTGACGATTATCATAAGCTTCGCAAGGGTCTGAGAAAAGATGCGGTTCATTGATGCCAATGTCTTCATCTATGCAGTCCTGAAACCAAAGATAGCACTGCCGGAAGCAGTCCTGCACAAGAAGACTGCGGCAAAAGAGATCTTCCTGCGGGTGAATGCCGGTGAGCCCGTCACCACAACAACCGTACACTTAAGCGAAGTGGCGAACGTGCTGGAAGATGCTGCGGGAATATCGTTTGCAGGTGACCTCATTTCAGCGATCCTCACAAAACCCACCATCAATGTTGAGCCGGTATCAGCCGATGATTACCGGGAAAGTACCCGGTTCGCCCAGAAGAGCGCCATTAGCATTAACGATGCTCTTGCCGTACTTATCATGGAACGGCAGGAGATTCGTGAGATCTATACCTTCGACCGGCATTTTAAACAGGCGAAGGTCAGGATCGTGCAGGAATAGTGCCGAGAGTATCAAAGAATCCTTAAAAGATATGCGTTCTTCAAAGCGAAACTCTCCCTCACGGATATCGATAACACCATCTCTGCGATCCGGTCTTAATGGTTACCTGCACCCCCCTTCACGATAATACCAACATTTAAAAAAACCGGGGCTTCAATACTACATCACAGGGAGACGAACAACCATGGAAGCAAAGAGCGAGCGCAAAGACGGGGTTTTGATCTTTTTTATTTCGGGAAGGCTGGACGCATTCGGCGCACAGCAGCTGGACGACTGGATACGGGGAGCACTCCATGACGATGACAAGGAACTCGTACTTGACCTCACCGGATCAACCTACCTCTCCAGTGGCGGGCTCAGGACGTTTAACGTTTTGAAAAAGGAGATGAAACGAAGAAACGGTCGTTTTGCCCTTGCGGGTGTTGGCGAGTACCCGAAAAAGGTGCTCGACATGGCAGGTTTTTCCTCGATCTTCGACATGTACCCCACCGCTGACGATGCCGTCACAGACATCGCAAAAAAGCGCAAGAACCCGACGCTCTTCAACGAAATCTTCTACAAAAAAATTGAAGGCGAGGGAGTCAGCCTCACCATCGAACCCGGCTGGATGACTTCCCCTCCCGTCCTCCGGGTCATCGGGGACCTCAACAAGATCCTCTTTGCAAAAATAACTGAAGCTGACATCAGGGCAAAGAAATTCTCAGAGATCAATTATTCGCTCGGTCTTGGCGCGCTCGGCGCTGATGTAAAAGAAGCAATGCCCCTCCTTGGCGAGATGATCACACTCTACGGCTCGATGGTCTGGCTCCCCACGGATGGTAACAACACGCCCGACTTCCTCACTCCGCAGGACACCGGCGGCGATATACCGGTCTACACCGGCTTCAACATCACGCTGGACGGCCCGTTTAACGAATACCTGACACTTGACACAAAAGATCCAAACGGCATAAGCATCACCGACATTTACCGGACCATTTTCTCCAGTGCCCATGACCGTATCCCCGGGTTCCGCGGCGTGGTTGCCGTCACCATCTGGGGTATTCTTTCCGGGCTCGCAAGTTCCGGCATCAAGAAGTCCCCGCTCGCTAGTGCGGCTCTTCCCAAAGGCGCATCAATAATGGACCAAAATTACCGGGCAGAATGGATGGCATCTGATACCGGCATGTCGTACAAGGGAGACACGCTTGTCAGCTTCGGTATTGGTGTCGACCTCACTGCCGACCTTTCGAAATATAACCCGAAAGTCCTTGATGCCCTGTATTACGCAAACCCGGCAAATCGCGGGGCATCAAAAGAGATGTACCTTCACAACCACGGCGTTGTCTTCCGGGGAGTTCCCTACGATGCATCCCTTGACCTGAACTCGCAGGTCAAAAAGATCACAAACGAGGCGAAGTTTGTTGATATGCGCCACATGCTCGACTCCACCCGGCTCAAGAAAGCAAAGATCGGCGTCGCATATATTCAGGATATTGTGACAGATTCCTGAATCACAACCCGATCTTTTTTTCCATCACCAGAATATTTTTGTTCTTTTCGTACCGGTACGAAACTTCGTCCATGACCCGCCGGATTAAAAATATCCCCAGCCCGCCAATCTGCCGGTCTTCAAGGTCGGCATCAATATCCGGGTCAGGGACGGACAGCGGGTCAAACGCCGGCGCGTCATCAGCAATCTCAACAGCAATATGATGAGGGGAGGTCTCGATACGTATCGCGATCGTACCGGAAGTACCATCGTACCCGTGCAGGATGGCATTTGTCACCGCTTCCTCAACGGCAAGCTGCACATCAAGGACTGCGTCCTCAGCCCATCCATGGGACTTCATGCACTGCTCGATCTTCTCTGACACTTTCTGTATCTGTTCGAGTTCTGCCGGGATTTCAAAACTGACATGACCGCCCATACTGTTACACCACCCGTGCTATCATGAGCGTGATATCATCCGATTGCGGGTAATCACCGGTAAATTCTTTTACGGTGGTAAGAATCTTTGCAAGGATCTCCTCAGCGCTGAGCCCTCCTGATTGCCGTATCACATCATACAACCGTTCTTCCCCAAACATTTCCTCACGGACATTCATCGCCTCGGTAATTCCGTCCGTATACAACACGACAACGTCACCCAATACAAGCGGGATCTCCTGAGCTGTGTATTCCGCATCCGTGATCACACCCATCGCGATGCCGGTTGCTGCAAGTTCAGAGAACGTACTGTCATGGCTGTGAAAGACAATGGGGGGGTTATGACCGGCATTCACATAGGTGAATGTATGACGGGGATGGTCGAGGATCCCGTAAAAGAGCGTGACAAACATTCCCGCTTTTGAGTCAGCGGCGATAAGATTGTTTGCGTCATGGATTGCCTGTGCCGGTTTCTCACAGTACCACGTGGCATTGACCCGGACGACGATCCGGGATAATGCCATGAACAGGGCAGCAGGAATACCTTTTCCGGACACATCGGCAATCAAAACGCCCATCCGCCCGGGTTGTATCGGGATGACTTCAAACGGGATCACGTCAAAAAAGTCTCCACCCACTTCTTTTGCCATGATGCTCTTTCCTGCCACGTCAAATCCTTCAACCTGCGTGATAGTCTCGGGAAGAAAACTCTGCTGGATCTCAGCCGCGATCGCCAGTTCCGTGTTCTTGCGTTCAATCTCCCGCATGAGATTATCGCGTTCGTTCTGCATCCGCCGTTCGTTCTGGAGATTGGTGATGATAAATGCAAAGACAAAAACACCGATGGCATTGGCGAGAATCATTGGCAACCCGACATTGGTCACGATTTCAAGTGCCACCGAAAACGGCTGGACTAACAGAAGCGTGAGCCCCATGTGGAGCGATTCCATCAGGACTGCAAACAGGACTGCGATCTTTATCCTGACAAATCGCCGGTGGTTTGCAAGCCAGATAAGCCCGCCGAACAAGCCGGCAAGGATGGTTGCGATGGTACAGGGAACGACGGTCACGCCGCCAAGAGTTGAACGGTACGCTGCACCAATGAGACCGGCACCAAGCCCGACAACCGGGCCGCCGATAAGTCCTCCCACCATCGGACCAAGGTCCCGGACATTGACGATCGCGCCCATGATGTCAACCCCGCTGATTGTACCATATACCGACAGGGCGCCGAAGATGACAATCAGGACAATCTGGATTTTCAACGCGGCATGACCATCCAGCACATCGGAAAAGAACCGGCTCCGGGTTAAAAGATATGCAACCACCACAATGACACACATCATCTGGACGAGGACCAGAAACGACGCAAAAATTGTGGTTGCCATCAGATCACGTATGGTACATTTTGGATATAAACGCACTTAAAGAACCGGTTCGGGAACAATAGGGATAGGATTATCACGACAGAAACACGATCTTCATAAAGCAAAAATTTCATCTCGCGGCATCATGCCCGAAGTGAGAGGATCACCATGGAAATAATAACTGCAACTCATGACGGAGCAACCGTGCTTACGCTTACCGGCAGGGTTGATACTACGACATCAGCAGATCTTGAAGCTGCAATCAACCAGCAGATTGACAAAGGAAACCGGAAGATACTCATCAATTTTTCCGGTGTCACTTACATTTCCAGCGGGGGGCTTCGCGTGCTCCTCGCCACTGCAAAAAAACTGCGCAATGGCGATGACCGGTATGCGCTCTGCTGCCTCTCTGCCGAAGTCCACAAAGTCTTAAAACTCGCCGGGTTCACATCAATATTTTCCATATATCCATCTGAGGGAGAGGCGCTTGCCAAGTGGTAAACAGATCCTCGTGTCCCACGCCTGGCAACCGGTGCCGGGAGTTGACGGGGCAGAGTGCTACCCGGTAATCAGAAAGATCGATACCGTTTCCTCTAATTCATACCTTATCCGGACCACCGAGGCCCTTATCTTAATCGATCCCGGCGGGCTTCGTGAACAGGCAGACCATCTCGTTTCTGTAATTGAAGAGTGCCGGAAGGAGCATTTTCTTCCGCTCTTTGTATTTTTGACACATGCACATATCGATCATTTCCTGTCAATTTTCCCGATACCCCTGTTTTCCAATCCAAAAATGAGTGTCATTGCTGTGCAGGAAAACGGTGCTATCGCACTGGTGACCGGTGACCGGAACGTGACACAGGCAGCACTCTTTGATATGGACATTCCTTGTATCGGGACCGGACTCCGGTTGCTCTCCCGCGAAAGTACCCGGAGTCCCGGGGTGCCTGCGACATTCACGTTTGCAAACGGAGCAACCCTATCGAGCATACGGTATGAGATCTCCACCGGGTCTGGTGCTCCTGTCCAGTGGGAACGGATTACGTTCGGGGCAGGAATGCCATTTGATATTTATTATACACCGGGTCACAGCCCGGACAGTATCTGCATCCGGTTCGGTCGGATGTTGTTCATCGGAGACCTGCTGTTTGCCGCAAACCCGGGTATTGCCGGCGTATGCGGGTGGAACCGGGACGAACTTGTCGAGTCCATTGAGGCGATCACCCCGTTTGTTTCCGGTGACGAGATCGCTGTTGTCTGCCCCGGTCACGGTCACGTAATGTCAGCGGCAACAGTAAGAACAATGATTGATTCGATAAGAAAAGATGCACTTGCCCTGTCGGGAATCAGCGAGCTGAACCGGGAACGGAGTAAAGAAACCGCAGTATATGCCGAAGAGTGCCTGGAACGCGTAAGTGAACTTTTCACAATAATGGCAGGGCGGCTGTATTATGTGTCGTACGTAATCGATGAGCTTGGAGAGACTGATATGGCAGAGCAGCTTGCGACACTCATCAAGAGCGATACCATCGATGAGTTGCTCAGTAGTTTCTCTGCATTTTCTGTGGAGTACCGGTCGGGAAAACAGCAACCGATCCATCTTGCGCTCAAGGCAGTGCAGGTGATGACAAAACTCGAACGGCTGTTTGACGGTGCCGCTCTTGGCCGGATTATCGACCCGACACTCGTGACCCGTGCCGGGCGGCTTCTCTCGGATTACACGACCACACTCCGGGGTTTCACCCCGCCTACTGAGCGCACTCTTGTCGAAATCCCGCCCATACTTGAATCTCTTATTATGGGACTCTCGATCCCCGCCTGCTCTGATGAGGAACTCCTGTCGTCATCTGATGACAGCGAAGTATTCGTGCAGGCGCTCCTTTCCCGTATCGGCACGCAGCCGCTGTTAAAGGACATGGATGTTACATTCGAGTGTTCTTCTCCCGGACTTCGCGCTGCCATTGACTATGACAGGTTCGTTGATCTCGTCACGGATATACTGGAAGATCTGGTGGGCACCGGTGCAGAAAAAATCCACATCACGGTGAACAAAACCGGTGAATCTGTTGTTGTCACCCTTGCAGGAACCGGGTGTATCCAATCGGTGAACGAGCGGGACGCGGGGTTCATGCACAACGCGTGCCGTAGCGCCGGGGGGTCTCTTGCCTGTAATTGTTGCGGAGAAACGCACCGGTTCGTGATCACGCTCGACCCGAAGTCGTGAGTGGTGGAACAGGCTCTTTTTTGACCCGGCAACTTTTGTAATGCTTGATCCCCTCTTGTCACATGCTTGTCACATGCTCGTTGTTTCCCGGCGAAACCTATTTTATCTTGCGTTCACAATGGTCGCATAAAGGGGAGTCGTGTCCATCATGGCGGAAACCGACTGCATGGCGATCACTCCCGTGCAGGAAAAGAAGTGCAAGATCGCCGTGGAAAATACCTGCGAACGGTGTCATGATTATTTTCCTGCATCACGCCTTGAATTACATCTCATCTCGCGCCGCATCTACCGTGAGATGGTACGCGATCCGTCGGCACGGATCCTTGTTGTCTGTAACCTCTGTCATGAGGATATCCATACCCTTCCGGTGCCGGTGAAAAAACAGCGGGTGATTGTAGAGAAACGCGGGTTTTATATCCGGAGGGACCTGCGCCGGGTGCTCGGGTACAAACCAGCACCGTATTGTGCACCGAACTCCGTTGATCTTGCGCAGGTCTATGAGGAGTATTTCGACCGGTGCGCACCGGGGTCGTACCGTTTGGGCGGGTGAAGGGCAAATAACCGGTTCATGGATTCGGTAGTGGAGAATCCTTTTTTACTTTTATTATGCATTGTACTCTATACAGGAGTAACAAGATGAGATCCAACCGAATCATTCCGGCACTCTTTGCCGTATCATTTGTACTTGCCTGCATGCCCGCGATCGCTTCCGCTGCACCCATTGGGGGGAATCAGGGATGGTACAAGGTTATCTGCAATGTTGATGGCGCCACAGTGTTCTTTGACAATACCTACGAAGGAGTAATCACCGCAGGCAGCCTGACAGTCCCGGTGTATACCACGGGAACCCCGTTCAAGACCTATACCGTCCAGAAAGACGGGTACACGACCTATGAGGGAAAAATCAACGCGGTCCCGGCTATAGGTGAAACCCTTGATCTGTATGCAACCCTGAACCCGGTTGTCCCGACAACTCCGGCAGTTATTGGAGGCAGCCAGGGCTGGTATCAGGTGAACTGCAACGTGAACGGCGCCCAAGTGACATTTGACAACACGGTTGTAGGCACCATCGCACAGGGCTCCCTTACCGTCCCGGTCTATGTTACCGGTACTCCCTACAAGACATATTCCGTCTCAATGCCGGGGTATGTCACCTTCACATCTCCCGTTACCACATACCCGGCAGCTGGAGAGACAACCCAGCTTTATGCAACCCTGAATCCCCAGCCGACACCTGTCCCAACGACAAAATCGCCATTACCGGCAGCTCTCATCATCATTGGTATCGGCATTGCCGGGATTCTCTGTGTGAAAAAAGGACGGCTCTGATCCGATTAAATTTCTTTTTTTTAGTTTTTTAGGAAATTTACAGGCACTTCTAACCTCTGCGAATGAAATTGAGTGGGTAGGCGTAGCACAGCACAAGGTTAAATGGGATATTCGTTTCTTTAGGTACTGGATACACACATCATGCCAATCACGAGAAAAAATTATTCCACTTCCCCGGCAAAACAAAAGAAACGTTTGAAGCGATCTCTCTCCAAAAGAGAGCAAACCCCTCTATTAGAGTTTGAGAATATCACTGTCATCAAAGGCGATAAAAAAGTTCTTGACTCGTTGTCAGTCACCATCCGGGAAGGGGAGAATATTGCCATCCTTGGACCGAACGGCGCCGGGAAATCCTCGTTCATACAAACGATCACCCGGGAAATTTATCCGGTGATCTCTGAAGATCATACGGTGTTCCGGTGCCGGGGTAAAGAGGTGTGGGATGTCTTTCTCATGCGGTCAGTCTTTGGCATTGTCTCGAACGATCTGCAGTATGCGTTCACCCGGGACATGACCGGCTGGGAGGTGGTGCTGTCCGGGTTCTTCTCCAGCATCGGGCTCTATAACCGAGTGGTGACACGCGAGATGCAGACGAAGGCCGACGATATATGTGCATTCCTGGGAATTGCGCATCTCAAAGACCGGCAGATGAACGCAATGTCATCCGGGGAAGCCCGGCGGTTTCTTATCGGGAGAGCGCTCGTCAACAATCCCCGGACACTTATTCTCGATGAACCGACAAACAGCCTCGACCTGCATGCACTTCATACCTTCCGGCAATGCCTCCAGAAGATCGCACGGGAGGGAACCGGTATTATTCTCGTGACGCACAACCTCCACGATATCATTCCGGAAATTTCCCGGGTCATTTTGATGAGAGACGGAATGTTCTGTCGCGATGGAGGGAAAGCGGCAATACTTACGGACGAAAATATCGGGGGGTTGTTTTCTGTACCGGTGCATGTAGTTGAGAGGGATGGATGGTATTATGCAACGGGATACTGACGGAACTTTCCCCCTCTGATATCTGACGGAAAAAACCAATGCAGGGC
>CAXXQB010000009.1:0-9454 GCA_963676405.2 uncultured Methanoregula sp. | reverse complement strand
TGTCCATGCCATTTTCTGCGATTATCCATCCTGATGACCGTGCCATGTTGGTGGAGCGGTACCAGAAGCGGTTGAAGGGAGGGGAACTTCCCTCCCACTACACCTTCCGGATAAGTCCAAAGGAGGCGAGCACCCGATGGGTTGAGATCAGTGCCGTCGTGATTGACTGGGAAGGTCGCCCTGCCACGCTGAATTTCTTAACCGATATCACTGAACGCAAGCAGGCAGAGGAATTGCTGCGGGTGAGCGAGGAAAAATACCGCCGGATCGTCGATACTGCGGAAGAAGGCATCTGGCTTTTGGATGATCACTTCCGCATCACGTACACTAACCGGCGCATGGCGGAGATGATGGGATATTCCCCTGATGAGATGATCGGGAAAGAGATCCGTATCTTTATGCCGACGGAAGAGTTGGCGGATCACGGTCTTCGTACAAAACAACAACGGGAGGGTGCACATGCTCATTTTGAGCGGCAGTTTATGCGTAAAAATGGCAGCATTTTGTACACCGCCGTTTCCGTTACCCCGGTCAAAGATGCGGTCGGAAACTTCTTGGGCTCGTTTGCCATGTATTCGGATATCACCGAGCGCAAGCAGGCAGAGGAATTACTGCGGGAGAGCGAGGAGCGGTTCCGTGAACAGTACCAGAACACTCCGCTTGCCATCTTCATGTGGCAGCACCGGGACGGCGATTTTATCCTTGTCGATTGCAACAAGGCAGCAAAAACGATCACCATTGGGCGAGCGAATGACTTCATCGGAAAGACCGCGTCTGAGATGTATGCGACGCGCCCGGAAATCTTGTCAGTAATCAGGCATGCTTTCTCTCAACAGACTGGGATTTCAAAAGAACTTATATCTGAACACTTCCTTCCGGGAAGGCTCATCAGTACAACTGCGACGTGCGTCCCCCCGAACTTCATCATGGTTCACATGGAGGACATTACGGACCGCAAGAATGCAGAAGATGCGTTGCGGCAGAGTGAGGCACGGTACCGGAATCTCGTGGAAACGTCCCCGGATGTAATCTGGGAGATGGATGTACAGGGAAATTTTACCTATGTCAGCCCGCAGTGCACTGAGCGGATGGGCTATTCCCCCGCTGACCTTATCGGAAAACCCATGCTCTCGCTCATCCCGGAAGAACACCGGTCCCGGGTCCGGGATTTATTTATGGCTTGTATCGCGGGGAAAGATATATCACGTTACTTTGAGATGCCGGTAGAATATCGTGATGGGCATCGGCGCATTGTGGAGATTCGACCATCACCACTTCTTGACGATAATGGGAAGATACGGGGATTAAGTGGGATTGCCCTGAATGTAACCGAGCGCAAACGGATGGAAGAAGCGCTGCGGGAGAGTGAAGAGCGGTATAGGAACGTGGTGGAAGACCAGACCGAGTTTATTTCGCGCTTCCTTCCGGATGGCACGCATGTCTTTGTGAACGATGCTTATTGCCGGTACTTCGGGAAGACCCATGATGAGATCATCGGACACCGTTTTGTTCCAAATATCCCTAAAGAAGACCAGGAAATTGTCCGTGAGCATTTCCGGTCACTGACACCCGAAAACCCGGTTGCAACCGTCGTCCACCGCATCATCATGCCTGATGGGTCAGTCCACTGGCAGCGGTGGAGTGACCGGGCGATTTTTGATACCGCAGGAAACATAGTCGAGTACCAGTCTGTGGGCAGGGATTTTACTGAGAACAAGCGGACTGAAGAGGCTCTTGCCCTCGCGAGTAAAAAACTCAACCTTCTGTCAAGCATTACAAGGCACGATATCCAGAACCAGTTGTATGCCCTCCGGGGATATCTCGATATCTCCCATGATTTCTTAAACGATCCCGGAAAACTCCGGGAATTTCTGGAAAAAGAAGAGAGGGCAGTGGTGACCATTGAGGAACAGATCACGTTCACAAAACAATACCAGGAGATGGGAGTTTCGGCTCCTGCATGGCAGAACGTGAACGCGAGCATCGAAAAGGCACAAAAACAGTTCCTCATGAGTGACATCCGCGTTGAGGTTAATTGTCCCGATCTCGACGTATTTGCCGACTCGTTGTTTGAAAAAGTGTTCTACAACCTGATCGACAACGCACTCCATTACGGGGGTGATCACATGAAGACGATCCGGGTCTCTGCACAGGAATCCGATGCAGGGCTAATTATCACCTACGAAGATGACGGCGTGGGAATTACCGAAGAAGATAAAAAACGCCTATTTACGAAAGGGTTCGGGAAGCATACCGGTCTTGGTCTCTTCCTGTCCCGGGAGATCCTGTCGATCACTGGTATCACAATCACCGAAAACGGTACTCCGGGTAAAGGCGCCCGATTCGAGATTACCGTGCCGAAAGGAGCGTATCGATTTACTGGCAGTAAATAATATTTTTGAAATTATTCCGTCAAAAATACATGCTAAACATGGTGTGTTTCTTAAAAAAAATAATTAATAAGCAATTTTTACTTTTATTAATTGTCAATAGTTGATTATATCCTAAAAAAACACTAATGATCCGTAATAGTTCTAACTCAACAAAATGAAAATCGGCTTGCCGGTTTTCATACGAAAGAACGCCATTTATCTAACACTTGATCAAGGTAAATAAGGGAATCTCATGCTCTACCGGCACATGAACAAGGCGGACCGGAAACTTTCAATTCTTGGTTTTGGGTGCATGCGATTACCGCAAACGCCTGACCTTCACATTGATGAACCGAAAGCAACGGAGATGATATGGTACGCGATTGACCGGGGTGTCAACTATCTCGATACCGCATACGTGTATCACAACGGGGAGAGTGAGCCGTTTCTTGGTCGGGCACTATCCGGGGATTACCGCGGGAAAGTGAACCTTGCGACGAAACTCCCGGTATGGATGGTGGAGAAACGTGACGACATGGACCGTATTTTAAACGACCAGCTTACGCGCCTCCAGACCGATCATATCGATTTCTACCTCCTCCACGGGCTTAAAAGTTCGACGTGGAACCGGGCGCTCGATCTCAATGTCACAGAATTCCTCGATGGGGCATTGTCTGATGGCAGGATTTCCCACGCGGGTTTTTCGTTCCATGATGAGTTCGGGATCTTTAAGGAGATTGTCGATGCATACGACTGGACGCTCTGCCAGATCCAGTATAATTTCATGGGGGAGGAGATCCAGGCAGGTACCGAAGGGCTTACCTATGCTGCGGGAAAAGGGCTCGGTATCGTGATCATGGAACCGCTCAGGGGCGGTCTGCTCACCCGTGAGTCCACTGAGATAAAAAAAGCCTGGGCATCTTCAGGTGTCTCCCGCACTCCAGCAGAATGGGGCTTGCGCTGGCTCTGGAACAAACCGGAGATTACCGTGGTGCTGTCGGGTATGAGTACTATGACACAGGTAAAGGAGAACCTGAAATACGCACAGGATGGCACGCCAGGGGCACTCACCGCGCCGGAACTCGCAGCATATGACTCGGTCAAAGCGGTGTACCGGGAGCGTATGAAAGTACCCTGTACCCAGTGCCGGTATTGTCAGCCCTGTCCGGGGGGCATCAAAATCCCGGAGTGTTTTGCCGCATACAATGATGCTTTCATCTATGAAGACGCCACGAGTGCAAAGGACTCGTACAATGCGGATATGGAAAACGGGGGTTCGGCATCCGAATGCCAGGACTGTGGTGTCTGCGAGAGCCTATGCCCGCAGCAGATCCCAATCCGGGCGTACCTGAAAGATGTGGTGACACTGTTCAGGCACTGATCCTTAAAAGCATGCGAATCAGCATGCAGTGAAATACCATGCGTATTGGCTATCCCTGTATAAACCGGACCATTGGCTGCAGCCCTGCACGCACGTTCCGGCTCGCATCATATTCCGAAGAACGGGTGCAGGAAACCGTGAATGAGAACCTTACCTGTCTTCGGGCAATCCTTGATTATAACGTACGGAATGGGATCCTCTTCTTCCGTATCACATCAGACATTGTCCCGTTCGCTTCGCACCCGGTATGCCGGTTCCCGTGGCAGGAATATTTCTCCGGTGTGTTTCAGAAGATCGGGACGTATATCCGTGACAACACCCTGCGGATCTCCATGCACCCGGACCAGTTCGTGCTCCTGAATACCCCGAAAGATGATGTCCTCCAGCGAAGCATCGCTGACCTGCGGTACCAGGTACAGGTGCTCGACCTCTTGGGGCTGGACACATCCGCAAAAATCCAGATCCATGTAGGGGGTGTCTATGGTGATAAGAACAAGAGTATGGACCGGTTCGTGGAAAATTACCTCACGCTCGATACTGCTATCCGGAGGCGGCTTGTGATCGAAAACGATGAGCGGTTATACACGGTTGCCGATTGTTGCGCCATACATGACAGGACTGGTGTGTCAGTCCTCTTTGATGCCTTCCACCATTCCGTGCATAACAATGGTGAGAAAATCCCTGACATTATGGATATGGTCAGTGCTACGTGGCAGAAGGCAGATGGTATCCCGATGGTCGATTACAGTTCGCAGCAACCGAAAAAACGACCGGGAGCCCATGCAGAGACGCTTGATCCCGGGGACTTCCGCCGGTTCCTCGCGATGACCGGCACTTGTGACATGGATGTCATGCTGGAAATTAAAGACAAGGAAAAAAGTGCGCTGGAAGCGCTACAGATCGCTGGCACCGATCCCCGGTTGGTTACCTGCACCCGGAACACACTGTAAACTTATCTGGTTTGTATTCCCATGTTGTAGGCACACATGGATTACCTGACTCCCGTTCTTCTTGGCATCGGGCTCTCGATGGACTGTTTTGCCGTCTCGCTTGCTATCGGCACGACGACAAAGACCCGGCTTGTCTATGCCGCCGCCATCATCGCCGCATGTTTTGGTATCTTCCAGACGGGTATGACACTTGCTGGGTGGGTGGCAGGGTCAACACTTGTTGGGCTTATCTTGGCATACGACCACTGGATTGCGTTCCTGCTTCTTGCCATCATCGGTGTCAAGATGATCGGGGAGGGTATCCGGGGTGAAGAGGACAAACCCCATATCGAAGCGATCCAATTCGTTCCGGTGATCATCCTTTCTGTTGCGACAAGTATCGATGCTCTTGCGGTGGGCGTCTCCTTTGGCGTGCTACAATCTGCGGTGCTCATTCCCGCGATAATCATCGGCGCTGTCGCGTTCATCGTCTCATTTGCCGGTGTGATGCTGGGCGAACGGCTGGAGGATCTCCTCGGCAATAAAACAGAGATTGCTGGTGGGGTTATCCTTATTCTCATTGGTATCCGGATCCTTTTACAGCACCTGTTCAGGTGAATGGTTTTCATATCTTCATATGGCATTTACAATCGGATTCCAGCATTCGTCCGGTCCGTAACAGCAGTCTATCCTGGAAAAACGTACAAGAATTCCCTTTGGGATATATGCATACAGCACATGAATATGGCATAAGCCGTTTTCATAGGAAAAACCCCCTTTTTTGAGCCTTCATTGACATTTTCATAATGCCCGGAAGAAACGACAATGAGCAGTTGTACATAGTGCCCCTGGGATCCCTCATACAGGTGCTCGAACGGGAATCACCGAGAAAGAGCGCCGCTGTTTGTGCCGGCGGAAGATACGGTGCCGGATTAATCACGGTACTCGTTATTTTTTCGGTTTATTTTCCCTGCTAACTGTGAACCGGTACACCCCTTTCGGCACGGTAATCTCGAACCGTGCGCCTTTGCCCGGAGTACCGTTTTCCGTGATCGTGATACCCGTGATCGCAAGGATCTCCCGTAATAAAAAGAGCCTGAGTCCGGTGTTTTTCCCAAAGCCCCGGATTGCAAAACGCAGCACGCTTTGCGCTGTTGTTTATGCCGGGAAGATGATGACGCCCATGGCTTGTCGCGATGCTCCGGCGCCGTAGGCTGCTATTTGTCCACTCCTCACATACCGCTTCGCGGAATGTTCGTCGCTGTTGATCGTACTCATGTCCAACGCTCAGTAACTCACTTGCGCCACTACCACCCGTTGATGCGGTCATCAATGAGTGAATAATGGGTGTCATCAAGTTCAAAGAGCGTATTCGACAGACTATTATAGAGAAATCCTCCTGTCTCCTGAAGGCGGAGCAGATGGTTATACCGTGACCATTGCATGCTTATTCCCTCATTATCAGGAAGTATTGTGATTTGCCGAACCGGTAAAAGGAAGGAACCGTCCTGTCTGATTCCTTCCTAATGGAGGTTCCCGGCGATTCAATTGCCGGGTATGGTTTTTCATCTGAAATTGATTTTTCCCATTCACTATCGTGTGCAGTATGAAGGTGTTCGAACAGACCCCGGTGTTCTGAAGAATCTTCATATAATCCTGAACACTTACATAAATTAAAAGGACTAAATAACGATATTTTCAACTCAATTCCCTTTGGTTTACCATTTGAGGACATTGTCTTGGATACTAAAGGATGCTGCCTGATATGACCACCGACCCGCTCGACGACGTCGTCTCCGGCCAGTACCGGAAGTGGGTGTATCCCGAGCCAATCGTCGACCTGCCAGCGTGGCTGGCGGGCAACTGGCAGTGGTTCGACCCCGCCCACGCCCACCGCATGTTCTGGCCCGACCGGGGCTACAAGCCCGACATGGACATCCTCATCGCCGGGTGCGGCACCAACCAGGCAGCGGTGTTCGCGTACACGAACCCGGGCGCGAGCGTCGTGGCGATCGATATCAGCCAGCCCTCGCTCGACCATCACCGGCACCTCAAGGACAAGTACGGGATGCGGAACCTGGATCTGCACCTGCTCCCGATCGAGGACGTGGGCACACTCAACCGCGACTTCGACCTTGTCGTCTCCACCGGCGTCCTTCACCACATGGCCGAACCCAAGCAGGGAATGCAGGCTCTTGCCGGCTGCCTACGACCCGACGGTGTGGCCGCGATCATGCTCTACGCCCGGTACGGGCGGATCGGCGTCGAGATCCTGCAGTCGGTGTTCCGCGACCTGGGGCTCACGCAGGACGAGGCCTCGCTCGTCGTTGTCAAGGATGCAATCGCCTCGCTACCTGAGGATCACCCGCTCAGGGGGTACCTCGCGATAGCCCCGGACCTGCGGTTCGACGCGGGGCTCGTGGACACGTTCCTGCACGGCCGCGACCGCAGCTACACGGTCGATGACTGCCTCGAACTGGTCGCCTCCGCCGGGCTCATCTTCCAGGAGTGGTTCCTGAAGTCGCCCTACTACCCGCCCGAGCCGTCAGGCAGCGGGTTGTACGCGGCCGTCGCGGCGCTGCCCCAGGAGCGGCAATGGACGGTGATGGAGCGGATCAACACCCGCAACGCCTGCCACTTCTTCACGGCCTGCCACGTCGATCGCCCGCACAAAACGTACCGGATCGATTTCGCGTCGCCGGAGGTCCTCGATGCCGTGCCCGCATTTCGTTACCGCTGCGGCCTCGACGCTAGCGCGGTCTTCCGGCCGGACTGGCGCATGAGCCTCGATCCCGCCCAAATCGCCCTCGTGCAAAAAGTGGACGGCCGCCACACAATCCGCGAGATCGTCGCCGTGACGGCAAGAACGGGCCCTCTATCTCAGCGGAGCCCGGTCGACCTCGAGGACTTCGGCCGCACGCTCTTTCAGTCGCTGTGGCAGCGCGACTTCCTGGCGATGGGGCTCAGAACGTGATCCCCGACAACGCGGTCCACGACGACAAGCAAAACCTGCCGGACAGGGCGTGGCCGCCCACGGGCTGGTACGCCGACTGGGTGAGCGGTCTCGACGTTTTCGACGTCGTCGTCGAGTCACCGATCGAGATGCGGTGGCTCGTTTACCGGAAGATAGCATGTGGTGTGTTCAATATGGAATTGATAAATGGTACAAATTATTTACAACAAGGCAATTGATTGCGATATGTAATCGGTTTCCCTTGTTGGGGTTGACTGCGACTAACGCTAGTCAGCAGGGAAAAAAGGAGCGTAACCTAGTAGGCATATACCGTGCAGCTTGTGGGAATAACCTTATTTTATCCAATCCGTCCTTAACAATGGCCTAACCCCATCGTTACCACCTTTCGCCGCCGTTTCAACCAGTACCTCCATTTCCACCTGCACCGCCGTTACCTCCTGCGTCGCCACCGTTACCACCTGCACCGCCGTTACCTCCTGCGTTACCGCCGTTACCTCCTGCGTTACCGCCGTTACCTCCTGCGTTACCACCGTTACCACCTGCGTTACCGCCGTTACCTCCTGCGTTACCGCCGTTACCACCTGCACCACCGTTACCACCTGTAATAGCCCCTGGCTCACTGTTCGACACGGGCGTCAGGAGCATAGCCTGCTTTGCCGGGAGTTCGACGGTAAAATACCACGCCAGCGCAACAATTGTCGCCGCGACGGCAAGCACGATTATGAAGATCACGAGGTTTTTTAATGCATCAGATTGTTGAGATTCGGACATACAACACCCTCCCTCTTCCACAAGAGATAATCCCTTTTGTGAGTGGAGAGTATTTGAAGGTTGGGTGATGTGGTGCTGTTGCGTTAACGGGACTTAACGAATATGATATCGTCGTAATCTATCAATGATGACTATTTAAACGTCCCGTAGATGCAACAGAACGTTCACTCCGTTTATTTATATATTCCCATCGATTCCGTTCACGGGTACGGGGAGCGCAGCCTGTTGAATCGGGAGTGCTTTGGTGAAATACCCAATAAGTATGAATATCGTGGCAATTATTGCCACCACTATGATGAATATCACGAGGTTTTTTAATGCATCGGATTGCTGAGATTCGGTCATACAATTATCCATTCTGTAGTATATCTAATAAAGTTTGTTATGACGGGGATGGTGCGAAAGTGTCCCTATCTGTTTCAAATGGTATCATGGATACTCTACTGGTTTTTATGGGAATTTACCGGGTGAAACCCATTCCTAAAAACCGGTATACAGTCACGGCGAGTTGTGCTCGGGTCGAGGGTACATCACCCTCTTGGAAATATTCTCCCTCACCTTTCCTTTACCGATACATATCCTTATCATATCGGTTTCCCTATCAATCCTTATGACCCAACGGCGGCATTTTTTTAAGCCGACATGAGATAGGATATATTTTAAGAAGTCTACAAGGAGTGGTGGGAATCGATAAACGGAAATTCGGGTTTATCGCTGTAATCATCATTATCGCGTTCGGAGCCTGGGCAGGGTATACAATCATCCATGCAAACACCCCGGTGCGGGTTGGTGTCCTCCTCCCGCTTACGGGCTATGTCGAGATCAGGGAACCGCTCGAATGGGCACAAGAGAACATCAACCGGCAGGGTGGGATTGGCGGCAGACCGCTGGAACTGGTATACAAGGACACCGGGGCAGGAAATACCACGCAGCTGGCACAGGAACTTCTCGCGGACGACTCTATCCGCATCGTGATCGGTCCTCCCACGAGCGACGATGTCTACGCTCTTACACCGGTATTTACTGC
>CAXXQB010000008.1:0-9441 GCA_963676405.2 uncultured Methanoregula sp. | reverse complement strand
TACTGAGCGATGATTCTGTCCATCACCTTTGTCGCCCGTTTGCCGAGCTTGCTGTAAAAATTGCTCAAGTCCTCGATGCCCGCGTCATCAAGCGTTTCGACCACGTGCAACAAGGTTATGGCGCTGGAATCATGTCGAGCCAACTTTACCGCGACTTCCAGCGCGGTCAGACTTCTCTCGGTCAGATCGGTAGGAACGAGAATATGTTTAAACATCGTTAGAACCTCCATATCGGACTGCGTTACCCGCAACGACCCGCAGGCCGCATTCCTGATAAGGACTAATCAAAAGTTCTCCGGGCTCGTAAGACACGAAAGCAGCTACTGGTCTTCCTGCTGGATTTCGTAGCCCCCCGTCCGGAGTGCGCACGCGATTTCGTCAATGTGTTCGCGGCTCCGGGTCTCAAGCTCGAGGTCGACCATCGTCAGGAAGACCGGAAGGTCTCTGCCCGTGCGATTGTGATAAATATGCAATACATTGGCGCCGTGCCGGGCGATAATTCCAAGGAGCCGCGCCAACGATCCGGGGGAATCGTCGATACGGACGGAGAAACGCATGATCCGTCCATTCCGGGAAAGGCCCTTTCTGATGATGCGATCGACCAGCGGGCTGTCCACATTGCCCCCGCTGATCACGAGTACGATTTTACTTTCCCCGGAAAACCTGAATGACTTCCTGAGCAGCGCGGCAAGGGGGACGGCACCGGCTCCTTCCGCCAGAATTTTCCTCCGTTCGAGAAGCATCACGATCGCCATCGCGATCGAATCTTCATCAACAGCCACTATTTCGTCCACCAGTTCCCTGATGATCGAAAAAGGGAGCGCCCCTACCTGCTTGACCGTGATCCCGTCGGCGATGGATTTTCCGGCCTTCACGCCGGTCCGTTTTCCGGACTGGAAAGATTTCAGGGCCGAGGGGCAGGATGAAGCCTGAACACCCACGATTTTCGTTTCGGGCCGTATGGCCCGGGCGGCGCTGGCTATTCCGCTTATGAGCCCCCCGCCTCCGACGGGTACCGCGATGATGTCCGCATCGGGCAGGTCTTCCAGGATCTCGAGCGCAATGGTCCCCTGTCCGGTGATGACTTCCGCATCATCATAAGGGTGTATGAAAGTCTTTCCCGTTTCCACCAACTGCTCTGCCTTGCGGATACACTCCGTCAGGTTCTCGCCTTCGATGACCACTTCGCCGCCGTAGGCACGCGTCGCTTCCTGCTTGGATATGGACGCCCACACGGGCATGACGATGGTGGACGTCAGATGAGCCCGTGAAGCGGCAAGCGCCACCCCCTGTGCATGATTCCCCGCCGATGCGGCAACGACGCCTTCGGGGCCTATGTCCCCGAGGATGGACTGGATCTTGTAAGTCGCACCTCTGAGTTTGAAGGAACCGGTTTCCTGCAGGTTTTCAAGCTTCAGGTAGACGTGCGCGCCAGCCATCCGGCTGAACGCCGGAGAATACATGAGCGGAGTCCGGACCACTCTCCCCCGCAGGACCTTCGCCGCATTTCTGATTTCGCTGAGCGGTACTCCGCTTTTTCCCTCGTTGTTTTTCATGAACCCTGCTTTCCTGTAACGGACGGGATCACAGTGACGATGGAAAGCACGTCCGAAAGTCTGCACACATCCCAGGGTCTTAAAGGAACGTGACCATCCCTGCGTGTGCCGCCGAACCCCGACTCGATACCGAACGGTAACGGACTTCAATCCGTAAAAGTGAAGCGGGGCCTCAACGCCCGGCAAGGCCGAGGCTTCGCTTTACTTCGGCAGCTCCTTCCCCGGCTCCTCCACGGCCGAGATGGTTCCCATAGCGCAACGACTGGATGATGCGGTTGGCCTTTTCTTCCATCTCCGGAATGACTTCCACGAGGACCTTGAGCGACTTGAGGTTCTTGCTGATCTGCAGCCTGTGGGGAAGCGGCAGCAGAGGGTTTTCCAGGAGGCGGATGATATCGTCCAGAACGGCCCGTTTGTCGGGCGTGAACTGGGTGTAAGCCAGCCGCGCCCATTCCATGGCCACCCCTCCGGGAATGGGTTCAAGTCGCGCCGCCAGCTCCGGGTCCGCGCCCAGGCGGAACGAATTCGTCAGTTTCTCCAAAAGGCGCATCACCTGGTCCCTGTCCCCGTCCCAGTGATGGGATTCATTGAGAAGCCGTTCCCACTCGGGCCGGATCCTGTTCAGGAACCAGGCTTCTTCCTGCTCCGGTATGAGGCTGATCTGAGCCAGTTCCGCGTGGTCGGACAAAAGCGATTCACAGACCCTGAGCAACCCGTCGTTTGAGCTCGAGCAGCGGGAGTCTGGCCCGTACCAGGCGGGAAAGCTCTTCAAGGATAGTCCCCTTCCATTCCAGTTCGGGAAAAGCGGCCCGCAACCGCTCTTCCCATACCTGCCTCAGCAAGCCGATCTGAGCGTTTATGGCGGAAAAAACGAACCCGAACTTTATGAATGTATTGCGGAGTTCGTGTGCCAGTTCCTTGCAGCTTTCAAGGCGCTGTCGAGCGAATTCCCTCTGTGCCCGCATCAGATTTTCCCGCAAATGAACCGAAAGAAGTTCCGTACCGAGGCTCATGGAAAACTCGCGGATGATCTTCGTGGACTTGTCGTCCCGCCGGATGGCGTTGGGCGTGAAGTGAATCTTGATCACCGCGGCGACGACGAATTCGGTGTCCTGCCAAATGGGATTGCCCTGCCAGTCCACGGGGAATTCCTGGCATTCCGGTGAGTCGGCGTACAGGTCCGCTTTCTTCACCAGAACCGGTTCCATGTGGTGGAAAGTCCTCCACTTCCCCCCGCAGTTGCTTTCGAACACTGCGCACATCTTCGTAGGGATTTTCGGCAGTCCAGCTCTTTTGCTTCTCCACGCACCAACCCATGGCCTCAAGCGCTCGGTCGGGACGGTCTTTATATTCCTCCCATGACTTTCCAGGATAATTGTAATCCGAAACGGCGGGGAGTCCCCATATGATCTCGTCAGTACCTTCGATGCGAACCCCGGACGTCTTCCGAACGGCCTGGAGCGTCGGCATCGGGCCAATGTTGTAAATGGTGGCTTTGGTGGCGTTTTCCAGGCAGGTGAGAAGGGCATTGATCATGTTCCTGCAGATTCGTTCCAGCAGATCCTCAATATAGGCCATTCCCCTTCTCCCTGCTCAAACGGTTCTTCCGGGCTGTCCCCTGCACAGCCCTCCATCCCCGGCGCCACTCCGGACGTCATCGTCGAAATCGGTCCAGCCGCATGTGCGGCTGAATTCGGTCGGCGGAAACATCGGACCATGCAATAAACTCAATCGCGATTTTTCTCAAGGCATGAGGCGATCAGGTCCATCGCATGCGGGAAAGCAAATCGATACCGAATAACCATACAGAACCTTGATGACACAACCGGCAAGGACTCAATGTATCGCATTAAGAGCTTTGATTGTATGCGGAAATGAATGCCTAATCAAGCCCATGAGCGAAAGGGGTAAAAGAGCGTGGATTAAACGATACTTGTGAGGGCATGCGGGGGGGCAAGGTCGCCGTCCGGCAAAGACAAAAAAGGCCAGAGGGATTCCCCTGGCCTGATGCAAATCGCCCCGGGTGTGACGGGTGCTCACGCTATTTTTTTTACTCTCACCGCCTGAGGGCCTTTGGGCCCACGCTCCACTTCGAAGCTCACCTTCTCCCCTTCACTCAATGAGCGGAAGCCTTCGGACAAAATAGCGCTGTGGTGGACAAAGACGTCGCCTTGGTCCTTGGTTTCGATGAAACCGTATCCCTTTTTGTCATTGAACCACTTTACTCGGCCTTCCGGCATTTCTGAGTCCTTTCTTTGTTGCTGTGTTCGAGTTTCGCTGGTGCATCGTTTCGAGAGCACCC
This sequence comes from uncultured Methanoregula sp., assembly GCA_963676405.2. GTDB lineage: Archaea > Halobacteriota > Methanomicrobia > Methanomicrobiales > Methanospirillaceae > Methanoregula. Next base: position 5,583 of record CAXXQB010000008.1, on the reverse strand, counting down.
GATGTATCTTTCCGGATAAACTCGCGACCGCTTTGGCGAAGGCCCCATAATAGCCATCCCACGGCTCCCCCCGCTGCTTTCTTTTCACCCTAGCCCAATCGATTCTGCGTGTCAAGGCATGAACCGCATCCTTGTGAATTAAAGCATAAGTTTTTGATATTGATATCATACGAAAAACAGCTATGGTCTGGAAGCGTCGAACACGATGAAGCCATCTCGATAGGCATAATCGGGGCGATCCCGATCCGCATGCCCTTATTTCGCATCCGATCCGTTCGGAAGGTTTTTGAGCGGGATTTCCACGAGTTGAGAGTACTTCCGCCAGCAGCGGCCGGTTACCCTTTCGCGCGTAGACCCGTGGCTCATCCCGGAAAGAAGGCATCAACGCTTCTTTTCTCTTGTGAAAAAAAACCCGGGAAAAGATGAAACGGACTTCCTGAGCGGTCTCGATTGGGTTAAATTGGGGGAGTGGCTTTCCGTATTTGCCCGCGTGTCAGCGGACCGCCCATAATAATATCGATTATGCGCTCTGATGATTTGCGAAGGAAGAGGGCAATCTATGAACGACAGAAACGCTGAATTCTTGCGGGAGTATTCTCCGAATTTTCTTGAAATGGCGTTGAACGGAAACAATCGGCAGATCGTGAAAAACCCGGACGGCTACGGCAAACTATCCAGGGAATGCGGGGACACGGTCGAAATCTTCCTCACTCTGAGGGATGAAAGAATCTGGTCCGCTACTTTTGAATCGGACGGCTGCCTCTATTCCGTGGTTTGCGCAAACGCCGTCGCTCACCTCGCAACCGACTTGACTCCCGAACAGGCATGGGGGATTACGCCACAGCACATCGTCGATCTCCTCGAGACGCTCCCTCCCGAAGAAGTACACTGTGCGGAACAAGCGGTCAGCACACTGCGGCTTGCACTGAAGGACCTGCACGACACCGAGCGGCGTCCGTGGAAAAAATTCTATCACAAGAGATGATCCGGCCTGAGTATCGGCATATGGTCTTCGTTCCCGCGGATGATGGAAAATGAACGCAGACATGGTGGGGAATATTCTTTCATCGCTGCCCGACGCCGTTGCCGCAGAGGTCACCGACGCGCTGGTCTCAAAGGACCGCATCCGCATCGAGAGGATCGTTTCCCGGGGGCAGGCGAGCCCCGACGGCTGGTGGTACGATCAGGAAGAGAACGAGTGGGTAATGGTCCTCCAGGGGAGCGCGAGGCTGCTGTTCGATGGGCCGTACGAGACGGTCGTGATGCGCACCGGCGACTGGATCAGCATTCCCGCTCACCGCAGGCATCGCGTGGAATGGACTGAGCCCGGCACGCAAACCGTCTGGCTTGCCGTTTTCTATTGAGAACCGGCCGGCAGACTGCAAAGAAAGAGGCGGGGGCTGGCCCCGGCCAATATCAACGGCCCGGAATCCCAAACCCGCCCCTGTCGCATTTTCCCCGCATCGGCGGCGGATTCACCGCCGCCGATCATTTTTCATATGTCAAAATACAGTTTAAACTCGTGAGGATGCGGCCTCATTCGAATCGCGTCGACCTCGTTCACGCGTTTGTACTCGATCCAGGTGTCAACGACATCCTCGGTGAACACATCGCCCTTGAGCAGGAATTCATGGTCTTTTTCCAGGGCGCTCAAAGCCGCTTCGAGGGAACCCGGCGTGGACGGTACGCTTGAAAGTTCCTCGGGAGTCATGGAATAGATGTCTCGATCGAGGGGCTCACCGGGGTCGATCCGGTTTTCTATTCCGTCGATGGCTGCCATCAGGATGGCACTGAAAGCCAAGTACCCGTTGCAGGATGGGTCGGGGAAACGCACCTCAAACCTTTTCAGCTTCGGCGAAGGCGAATACATGGGGATACGGACCGAAGCGCTGCGGTTCCGGCTGGAATATGCGAGGTTTACGGGGGCTTCATATCCCGGCACGAGCCGCTTGTAGGAGTTGGTGGTCGGATTGGTGATGGCGCAAAGGGCCGCGGCGTGTTTCAGTACTCCACCGGCCGCGAACAGGGCCATCTGGCTCAGACCGGCATACTTGTCGCCGGCAAACAGCGCCTTGCCTTCCTTCCAGATGCTCATGTGGATATGCATACCGGAACCGTTGTCACCGAACAGGGGCTTCGGCATGAACGTCACCGTCTTGCAGAAACGCCGGGCCACATTCTTCACCACGTATTTGTACCACTGCAGATTGTCGGCCATTTTGACGAGGGTCGTGGCCTTCATGTCGATTTCCGCCTGTCCGGCGGTTGCGACTTCGTGGTGCTGGCATTCAACCGGAACTCCAACCTTCATCATCTGCAGGACCATTTCGGTCCGGATATCCTGCTGTGAATCCGTGGGAGGCACGGGGAAATACCCTTCCTTGTGACGCGGTTTGTAGCCCAGGTTCGGACCTTCCTCCCGTCCGCTGTTCCAGATGCCTTCGGCGGAGTCTATGTAGTAAAAAGCGTGCTGACACGCATCATCGTAGCGGATGTCGTCAAAAATGAAGAATTCCGCCTCGGGGCCGAACCATGCCGCATCGCCGATCCCGGTGAACTTGAGATATTCTTCGGCCTTCTGGGCGATGTAACGCGGGTCCCTGGTGTATCTTTCCTTGGTAACGGGATCCACGATATTGCAGATCATGGTCAGGGTGGGAGCCGCGGTGAACGGATCCATGACCGCGGTCCCGGGATCGGGAATGATCAGCATGTCGCTGGCATTAATGGGCTGCCAGCCCCTGATGCTCGATCCATCAAACCCATAGCCGTTTTCGAAATCGGACTCACCCAGTTCCTGGATAGGGGTCGAAAAATGCTGCCACGTACCTATGAAATCCATGAACTTGAAATCCACAATTTTTGCGCCCTGCTCCTTGGCAAAGGCAAGCACTTCTTTCGGGGTCATACCTATTCCTCCTGTTCGTTCAAAGTGTTTTCGAAATAGTCACAACAAGCCTTGGCAAATTGCTTGCCAATTGAAAAGCTCGATTCCCAAACCGGCAGATTCAGTTGATCATCGAGAAAGCCCGATTCCCTCCTCTCTCTTTTGGAACCATGAAAGATAGCAGCGAAAAAACGGCAGCCTCTCATTTCTTTTCCATCCGCGCGATTTTCCGGCGCGGGTCAAAAAAAAAACCGCAGACCGGTGTTTTTCGTGCCGCACATCCCCCCGGTGCACTTCAAATGCAAGTACGGGTCTCAACAATGAGAACAAAATCGTGCCAAAAAATGAGCACACCTCATCCGAGCCGACCGCACAGCCCAGAAGTCACTCCGATAACGGTTTGATAAGTTTAAGTTAAAGGCCGATTTCTCCGATCAAGCGGCCACTGGCACAAAAACGTAGTCTTTTGGTTTAACTAACAGGATTTCCACCCATGCAATCGGTCGCCGCGGGGGAAAAAACGCCGCGGCGGCGGCGCTCCAAACACAGCGCGTGAAGGCTTCCTGCCTTGTCGCCGATCCGTTATATCGCTCGATTCAAGCGGGTCAGCCCACCGACGAAAGACAGTTCAGCAGGCCCTCCTTCACTCTTTCGTGTACCTCATAGTCCATCAGTTTGTTCCCACTGAGGTCCGTCACGTAGAAGACATCTGCAACTTGAGCGCCAGGTGTGGAAATTTTAGCGACCTGGATAGTGATATCCAGTTTGTAGAGGGTTTCGGCTATGGCGTGTAGAATACCGGGACGGTCCCACGTGTAAACTTCGATGATCGTGTAGAAGTCGGAAGCCTCCTCATCAATCATGACCCTGTCGGTCTGGCGTGGGATGACTTTTTGTTGCAGGATCGAAGGCTTGCGCCTGGTGTCCAGAATTTCTTCCAGGTACGGCCTCCGTTCCAGCGCCTCTCGAAGATCGTATTCCACCCGGTCCCACAATTCCTTGGGATGCAACGGGTCCGGCAGACGTTCGACAATGATGATGTCCAGGACCGTGCCGGCCTCCCAGGTGAAAATGTCGGCGGACAGAATATTCAACCCGCGGGCAAACAACACACCGGATATAATGGAGAACAATCCGGCCCTGTCGGTTGTCGCCACGGTGATTTGCCACATCTCGCCTTCGGACTTCTGCGTCGAGAGCACGACCGGCCCCTTCGCAAGCTCCTTTCCCATCATATAGTGCTGCAGGATGGTTTTCGGAGGCTGGGACAAGAGGTAGCGGAAGGAAACCTTTTCGAGCCAGCCCTGGAGTTTTTCCTTTTCGGCCTGATCTTCCACCAGGTCCGTCACGTTGTTCTGAATCTGCTCGGAGCGTCGCTGAAGGTCTTCCGTCTCGAATTCTCCCCGAACCAGTATCCGATCCACCTTTACGAAGAGCTCCCGAACCAGCGAGGCCTTCCAGGTGCTCCAGGCCCCGGGGCCGGTGGCGCGCGAATCCGCGATGGTGAGCAGATACAGCATGAGAAGGCGTTCTCTGTTGCGGATCTGGATCGCACATTGGGCAATCGGCTTCTCATCCATAAGGTCGCGTTTCAGTGCGGTATCGGCAAGGATGAGGTGATACTCGACCAGGAACCTGAGGAGTTTGGTTTCCTCGTCGTCCAGTCCCAGTCGTCCGGCCAACTCCGTGGTCATGACCGCGCCGCGCAGCGCATGGTTCTTGCCCTCCCCTTTGCCGATGTCATGGATGAGGGCGGCGAGGAACAGGACGCGCCGATGCTGGACGTGCACAAAAATGTCACTCGTCTTGAATTCTCCCGCGTATTCATCGATGCCCTGTTCCATCTGATGCATTTGCCGCACGGTTCTCAGCAGATGCTCGTCGACGGTGTACAGGTGGTAGACGTCGTTTTGGACGCGGTATCTGACGGGGGAAAATTCCGGCATGAAAACTTCGAGAAAGCCGGTTTCCAGCATTACGTTCAGCACTGCGAAGGCCTGGGCGGGGTTGAGCAGGATATCGAAGAAATGCCTCACCACTTCCGGGTCTTTTCGTGCTGCATCCGTGAATGCCGAGAGGTTTTCCCGGATGACCTGCCCGGCCTGATGATGAAAGTGAGCGCCGGATTCGGCCGTCTGCCAGAAAAACTGCATGATGAGCCTGGGGTCTTTCTTGACCCATTCGGGCTCCATGAAATGCAGGTGTTTGCCTTCGAGGAGAAACGGCCCGGGGAGGATTTTCTTGCGCAGCTTCAGGCTGGGGAACCGCTTCTGAGTTTCTCCGATCCGTTCCAGGAAAAACGATGTGGTGCGCCGTATGCGTGACGTATGCCGGTAGTAGAGTCGCATAAAAACTTCCACCGCCGAGCCCTGCTGGCTCGCCATGCAGCCCAGGCGGGACGCGATCTGTTCCTGTTCCATGAACAGGAGCTGATCCTGCCGTCGTCCGTTCAACTGGTGGAGCTGCAACCGCACGCGCCACAGAAAATCATAGGCCTGCTCGAGCCAGAGCTTTTCCTGGTTCGTAAGCCATTCTTTCTGAACCATGGCATCCTGGGAAGGGTCCTGCAGGAAAACCATTCCGGCCCAGCGGATGAGATGTATGTCTCTCATGCCGCCCACCCCTTCCTTCACGTGGGGCTCGAGCAGGTATGAACTCCCGCCGTACTGCTGCTGCCTTTCTTCCCTGTAGTCGAT
>CAXXQB010000007.1:0-53131 GCA_963676405.2 uncultured Methanoregula sp. | reverse complement strand
TTCTTTTTAGCCCTAATCCGGAGAGAAGATTTGCCAACTCCTCCTCTTTTTCCGCAAGGTACATCGTATTTTCCTGTCCCATACATCACCTCCGGATTTTGTTTGACACGCCTCTTTTCAATGCGGGGGATAGTAACCCGGACACCCTTTTGGACAGGGTACTTTTACCCCATTTGGTTGTGCTATACTGCCCGTACCCCAACAAAGCGTACATATTTTTTTTTCGATCTTTTTTTCAGGAAAAAAAACGTCAAATCCCACACGGATTTTCTGCATTTTGTAATCCACCTTCATATCAGATTTTTTTTCTTGAACAACCTGCCTGCGCTAGGTCTGTAAGAGAAACGGGAAAAATGTTAAAGTAACGCTCTGTGTCCCCGTTCTCCTGTTCGTATACGGATGGCATCGATTATAGGACAGACAAAGATCCGCCCGTCGCCTTGGTGTCCGCTCCGATTGATTTGAGTAATGGTGTGGACAATCATCGGGACTTGATCATCGTCTGTTACAATCATAAGCATCTTTTTTGGAAGAAATCGCATCTCGAATTCCTTCTCAACAGGAACATGGTATCTGGGATCTTCCGGATTATCGATCAATCCATGCTGATGCAGGGGATGAATGCCCCCTTCCCGACCCAATGTACCTTCCGGATCGGGAGTATGGATCGTGCCCCCCTGCCTTCCCCGTCCTGTAACGTTAATAAAGGTGACTCCTTTGACACCGATGGAGTCAAGGGCATCTTTTGTCGGTTCTGCACGTTCATTCCGAATAATTGCAAAAATTTCTTTCATGCCGGTTCGGCCTCTTACTGTTTTTCTCCCGTTCTGATACTATATGATTCGTCGACATCTGTCACAAAGATCCTGCCATCTCCGATATTTCCCGTTGCAAATTTAGTCTTACCGGTCCTTGCTGCAATTTCAATCACAATTACTGCCTTGGACACGGCATTATCGGGAAGTACGATCATCAGCATTTCTTTGGGCATTTCAGAGGACCGGGCGGTTCCCTGCGTAATTCCCATATTTTTACCCCGGCCGGTAACATTTATACGGGTCATCGCGCAGATCCCGTTTTCTTCCAGCGCCTCAATCACCCGTTGTGTGGATTCAGGTCTGATAATTGCACGAATCAGTTTCATGGAAAATCCCCTCATTTTTCATCAGTATGATGTATCCCCACACCTATGCCACTCTTCAGGTCCTGTTGTAGGAGCAAAAAAAAATTATTCAAATTCAAGAAGAGCACGCAGTTTTTTTTTCGATGAGTGGTGAGATGTGGTGATGCCCGGGCAACGTGAATGTTCCCGGATCACCCTTGATTGCTTCAGCGATATCCTCATCAGATATCCCGTGGTTCTCGTGGTCGATCACTTCATGGAAGAATATTTTTCCTCCGCCCGGAATAATCCTGCACAATAATGTACTTTCCTCACCAGCCCGGATATAGTAAAACGAGGATCCGATCTGTGATTTGCGATAGTTCTGGATCTGTTCCAGGATAGCTTCATATTCCGGTTCCGATGCATCCGGCATAATGTACCGCGGCACCGTATAGGTGCTCATTATTCTCTCTGCACTTGGCATTGTTTCATCCCCCTTTGGCACTGCCCTCACTGGTGCTGATGGGAAGCACACTGCAAGGGTACGAAGGAACTATCTTTCTTATGTTTATATACTTTCCTATTACTCACTTAATTGGCTTCATAGCTGTAAATGCCGGTTCGGAAAAGCAGATTGTTATTTACTTTGCCAACAGAATTTTACCGGCGAACATGATCTCGTGGCTCAACTCCAATTTTAAAAATTTTAAACCGACAGCAGCGATCGCTATCAACGCCACGCGGCATATGAACAAGATTGAACGAAAGCGTATATTTTCCGAGGACATTGAACCGATGCGAACCGCAGAGGGGCGATGGTTCGAGTCGATTGTCTATGAAATGTTTCTCGATATTGCACAAAAGCAGGCACAGATAAAATTTCTCGCGAGAAAAGGTGCCGATGCACCGAATGATTACAAGCCGGTGCAACTGGGACAAAATGGGATCTTTTATTCGCGGTCCGGGGATATCACGATCCGGGGTAATGGACAGGACCTTGCTGAGTTCGACCTGCTGCTCGTTGATTCCCATAACCTTGTTGTGTTTGGCGAAGTAGTTACCTCCCCTTCGGACTTAAAAGAATTCGAACAGGAAATTGCATTTAAAAAAAGGCTTTTAAGCTACCTGTACAATCAGAAGCATGTCCCATTCCTGCTCATCTCCTCGATCGACATCTCAAATTATTCGGTCGTAAAACGACTCGCAAAGGATCCGGACAACGCGATTATCCATACGAGTTCGTGCGAGCAGATCAAATCGCTCGTCAAACACTACCGGTCACGAATCCTGTACAACAACCCGGACAACCACACCAAGTTAATCCGTGCGACCGATATCCCGGTGAAACGACCGTTCGACTACAAAAAATACCATGAGGAAATGAAGACCCATATTTTCACCGAGATCTCCCGGACATCCGGAGTAAAAAACTTAAATCCCACGAGCGAGACCGAATCGCTCGTGAAAAAAGTGCTCTACGGTGCTCTCTATCCACATGCGGTCAAAGCTGTGTGCGACAAGTACGGGTTCTCGGTGAAGGGGGAAAAAATAGAATATAAAGAATTTTGGCAGTATTTCTCAAAAGCGATTATCGCAACCGATCTCCCCGGATTCGAACTAATTATCTACCTCAGGTCCAAGCAAAAAAGGGAATACCTCAAGATGGTGCAGGTAAAAGACGGGCATTTCAGGTTCGAACGCCCGACACCACCCAAGGTCGGATTCTTTCTCTGGCTCGAGGTGCTCCAACCCACGCTCGGCGTCGGAGTCACCCTTCAGGTTCTCGATACATTTACGTTAAAAAAGCCATTACAGAAATAACCGGGATTTACTGTGTAAAAAATGCCGGTTGCATGTTCATTTTCTCTGGAGCCTGTCTCCAGTTAAATGGCCAATAGTATGAGAATATGCAGATGACCTTTTTTGTGCACGCACAGCAACCTTCTGGTATCCTGCACGTTTTTCTTTTTCACCTAAAAAAAAGATTCGGGAGAAAATCCCGAAAGCAGATGTAACACTCTCAAACGTTCGTTCAGTCGAGCAGTGTGCCCATCGCTTCATCGCGCCGTGCTTCCATGACGTACTTGATACCAGAAACCTTCGCTGAATCCTCAGTGAGTGCCATCAGGTCATCGCGTGACATTGTTGAGAGCCGGAAGTTCCTTGAGCCTGCCATGAGCTGCTGGAGACCGGTCTTAAACTTCTGCGTGTACGTGTAGATACCGACCGCACCCATCGGGATCTCTTTCATCCGCGAGCCGAATTTCTCCTTGAGTTCTTCATAGCAGACGAAGATCTCTTCGATGTTGTTTCCGTACTTGGAGACGGACTTCGGTAGATCTCCGTCCTTGATCCACTTCTCAATGTTCTTGCCGACAAAGCCGGGGATCATCAGACCGCGACCCATGCAGACTGCTTTAACGTACGGACTGCCCATCGCGAGCGCCTTAAAGACGCCGGGCTCATCAGAGAAACCACCAGCAAATGCAAGATCGGGAACCCGCATGCCTTTCTTTGAAAGTTTTTCGGCAAACTCGTATGACAGTGAATGAAGGTAGAATGACGGGACGCCCCACTCATTCATCATCGGCCACGGGCTCATGCCAGTGCCGCCGGGTGCTCCGTCAATCGTCAAGAGGTCAATCTTGGCTTCAGAACAGTAGCGGAGCGCCATGGCGAGTTCAACCATGGAGTATGCACCGGTCTTTAGCGTAACACGCTTGAAACCGATGTCGCGCAACCGGTCGATCTCTTCCATGAATCCTTCCTTTGTTACAAACCCAAGGCGTGAGTGGCGTTCAAATTCCTTGATCGCGCCTGCCTTGAAGGCTGCCTGGTTCTCTTTTAAGGTTGGATCCGGGAGGACGATGTATCCGCGCCGCTTCAGCTCGATCGCGCGTTCGAGCGACTTGACCTTGATCTCGCCGCCGATGCACTTGGCACCCTGACCCCACTTGAGCTCGATCGTGTCCAGGTTGTGTTTGCTTGCGACATACTCCGCGGTTCCAAGCCGGGTGTCTTCAACATTCATCTGGACAAGTATCTCACCATAGCCATCATGGAATTTCTTAAAGACGTTGATGCGCCGGTCCATCTCGGGAGATGCGCTGACTTTGCCCTTGTTGTCGAGCTTTAAGCCTGGGTCGATACCGCAGACGTTCTCACCGCAGACGCACGTGATCCCGGAGATCGCTGCACCAACTGCGAAGTGTTCCCAGTTGATCCGTGCAATATCGGTTGAGCCGAGTGCTCCCGTAAAGATCGGGAGGCGCATCTTAACCTTCTTGTCCCAGCCGTACTCGGTCTCGGTATCCACGGTTGAGAAGACCGCTGTATCCGGACCGGCTTCGGTTCCATCGGGAAGTCCCTTTGCACCTACTGCATATCCCTGGATGTTGAGATGCGAATAGTCAATCGGGTAATTCTTGTCGGCACCTGCGGTGATCTCACCGAACGGGCCGGGATACAGGACTTCCCTGCCCCGGAACGATGATAACCAGATCTCACAGCTGCCTTTGCATCCGTCCATGCACCGGGTACAGATACCGGAACACGGAGCGACACTCCGTGACCGGTTTACCGTGCCAGTTGCCTCGTTTGCATTTGGCTGTCTAAGATTCATAAGTACACTTCCATAATCCTATGACCCTCGATCGACGGAAGACAATCTTCCGGTGACTGCGATGGTCTACTCCCGTGATATTGAAAGTTCCCCTTCAATCTCCGGAAGAACCGTTTGAGCGGAATTCATCTCAAACTCAGTTAAGTTAATATTCATTCATTAATAAGCGCTTGCTTTCCATCCTCTTTTAAACGTTACGGTTTTTAGTGCGGGTGGCAATGCATTTCCACCCAATTTTTTGTAAAAACATAGGTCAAAAATGCAAAAAATGCAAAAAAATTGAAAAAGTCAAAATAAAAAAAACGGGATCAAATGCGGATCAATTCGTACTTGGGGTTCCCCATCCCCAGCTCTTCCGCGTACCGGATCTGTGCGTACCCATCCGTATTTGCCCGCATGCCGGTGAACTTGTCCTCCCCGCGATGATGGTGGGCGTTGAGCCGTGTGTCGGCAAAACCCGTTTGCTGGTTAACAAGATCGTAAGCAGCTGCATCAATCGCGACCGGATCGGTAGATGCAAGAATGCCGATGTCGGGCACAATCGATGCATCACTCCACGGGACACAGTCGCAATCCGGTGTGATCCGGGTGAGGAAATTGATGAACCCGATCTTGTCCTGCTTGCCATGCCATGCCCCGTACGCGTACTCGACCAGCCGCTCGACAAAGAGCGGGATCTCAGTCTCCCAATCAATGTCAATCGCATGTTCGGGACAGACCGTCATGCACTCAAAGCAGCCGATGCAGAGATCATGATCGATTGTCGATTTTTTCATTACAAGCGAGATTGCGTTCTTCGGGCAGACCTTCACGCATTTCCCACAGCCGATACACCGGTCTTTGATGGAGTACGGGCGTGCCTTATGCTGTGCACGCTTCCCTTCAGGAGGGGCACAACCCATCGCGAGGTTTTTTATTGCGCCACCAAAACCGGCGACCTCATGCCCTTTGAAATGGCTCATCACGATCATGCTGTCAGCTGCTACAATATCTCCCGCGATAGACACAGTGTCAAAATGTTTCTTGTCTATCTTTACCTGCGCCACATTCTTTCCGCACAAACCGTCGGCTATAATTACAGGCGCCCCCACCACCGCGTAATCAAACCCATGCAGCACCGCGGTCGTGATATGATCGACCGCGTTCGACCGGCTGCCGTGATACAACGTGTTCGTGTCAGTGATAAATGGCAACGCTCCCGCCGCTTTCACTTTCTCAACAACCTGCCGGACAAAGACCGGGCTGATGTACGAGTCATTACCCAACTCGCCGAAGTGTAGTTTGATGGCGGTGCGATCGCGTTTTTGTATGCATGACAAGAATCCCGCAGCATCAAAGAGCCGCTGCACCTTTGCAACCGTGCTCTCCTGATCCGAGCGTGCCACGAGGCTCGCAAAATAGACCGGACTTTTCATACGAATCTCCTTTCCAATCGATAATTATCACAGGAAGTATGTATATCCCATCGCTCGATCCGGGCGGATCGGTTAATGTGTAGTTCCTGTGCCGGTTGTTGAACGCTTGTACCTGTCCGGTATGGCAACTGTGCGGATGCATGCGCTATCCTTTGCATCCTTATTGCTGATGTCGGGTGTAACGAGCATTCCTGCGCACTATTTAACACATCCTCCCGGTAAAAAACATGTATATCTCTCGTTAAAACATATGCACATAGCACCTGATAACGGCGCAAACCGGTTAAAATAAAAGAGATATGATAAGAGATTACTCCCGCTTCGCGAGCTCGTGGTCGAGATGGAACAGGTGACCTGGTACATCGCCGATACTTTTGATTTTTGCCAAGATCTCGCTTGCGTTCTCCTCTTCTTCTACCTGCTCTTTAACGAACCACTGGAGCATCTCAAAGGTTGCGTGATCTTTCTCTTTCGTTGCAAGTTCGACCAGTGCATGGATCATGCCGGTGACTTTCTGTTCATGGGTATAAACATCTTCGAACACTTTCCCTGCAGATGCCCACTTTGCTTTGGGCGCTTCAATATCGAGAAGGGTGATTTTTCCACCCCGTGCCAGGACATAATCGTAAATCTTTGCTGCGTGAGCCCGTTCTTCCTTTGCCTGGACCCGCATCCATTTGGCAAATCCTGCGAGGTTTACGGACGAAAAGTATGCCGACATACTGGTATAGAGGTATGCGGAATAGAGTTCACGGTTGATCTGACGGTTCAATGCGTCTTCCATGGATTTTGACAACATCATATGATCTCCTTTTAAACGACAATGCAGTTTGTTCTATAATAATGGTTTTGTATCGGGTACATTTCCCGGAGAATGCTTTTCGGTCTCTCCGGATAAAAAAAAGAAAACACACGGCAGGGTTTACATAAGCGATATATTACCCATCCATTCGCCCATTCCCAATCCGCTCATACAACATCCTTCCGTGCGAACCGTTCCAGTACAGTTTCCCGCATTGATCGCACCAGAGGAATGACAATCCGGCCTTATCTTTCGGCGCATAGTCAGCGGTTTCAATCTCGCGAGGATGTGCTGCCCGGAGCATCGTGTTGCAGAGCGAGCACCGGCTCATCATCACACGACGCTCTATAAGACCACGATCAACAAGTTGCTGCACCTGAACCATTACGTCATCAGAACCGATGAGAATTGCACGTTCCCTTCCCCGCCGGGCAAGTTCATGATCACGGGTGAGAAGGATGCGGTGCTCCCGTTCTGCCATTTCGAGAAGCAGGGTATCCTCCTTTGCATTCCCCGGGAGAAGTCCGTTTGCACTCACCGTGTCGTAGCCCATGAACCGGAGGTACCGGGTAAGTGTCCCCAACATCCGGTCAGCGACAAAAGCAGGTTCAGGGCTGTGAGATGTTTCAGGAGACATGGCGTACAATCTCGATCCGTTCCCCGCACTTCCCGCATTGCTGCCCGTCAAGTGCTACAAACCGGCTCGTAAATCCCTGCCGCTCGATGAGAACTGTGCCACATACCGGGCAGTACGTGTGCTCGTATTGGTGGTTGTATACGTTCCCGAGATACGGGAACCGGAGCCCGAGCTCCTTTGCACGGGTGTATATTTTTTCAAGAGTTGCAACCGGTGTTGCCGCCCGATCAGTCATCTGGTAATCCGGGTGGAACCGGGAGAAATGCATCGGTGTTTCCGGGCCAAGGTTTTCGATGACCCAGCGGATCAGAGCCTCAATCTCCTCCATCCGGTCATTTAAGTCCGGGATCACAAGCGTAACCGTCTCAACGTGCATACCCAGTTCCCGCGCCAGAGCGGCGGAATCGAGAACCGGCTGGAGATGTGCCCCACTGATTTTTTTGTAAAAGTCATCGGTGAAGGCTTTGAGGTCCACCCGGAAAGCCCCAAGCATAGGGGCGAGTTCCCGCAACGCCTCTTCCGTGATGTACCCGTTTGTGACGTAGATTGTGCCAAGTCCCTGTGCGCGGGCGAGTGTGCCCATGTCGAGGGTGTACTCATGCCAGATCGTCGGCTCGTTGTATGTCCATGAGATACTCGCGCTCTGGCTCCCGATCGCCCGTGCCACTCCTTCTTCAGGAGGAAGCGCAACAAGATGTGCCTCATGTAATTTCGCGCGGGAGATATGCCAGTTCTGGCAGTGCCGGCAGTGAAAATTGCACCCTATCCCGCCGAGCGAATATGAAAGAGTTCCTGGCAGATAATGAAAGAGCGGCTTTTTTTCGATCGGATCAACCGCTTCAGCGCTTACTTTCCCGTATGTCGCGGCATACAGTGTCCCCCCAATATTTTCCCGCACACCACAGATCCCGTGCTTCCCCTCACCAATCTGGCACCGGTGGTTACAGAGCGAGCATTTTACCGCTGCATTTTCCATCTTTGTATACTGGCGCGCTTCGTGCATGGCGGTTCCGGCAGTCAGGTAATGGATTTTGGTTACTTTTTATCTTCTTTTCCCACCGGGGTTTCGTCATCATCAACTTCAAGCACAAACGATCCCCGGTACCTGCAGGTCTTACAGAGATACACCTGGCCGAGGTATCCTCCGCCAACCGGAAAGATATCACGGCTCTTACATGCAGGACAACACAGCATAGTTAAGCAACTCTATATGATTAACCGGTACAAAAACTAGTGCAATGAAGACGGTTGTCATCTCGCTCGGCGGCTCGATTCTGATCCCGAAACTCAAAGAGAATAAAATAAAAGAATACGTTCCGGTCTTGCAGAAGATTGCAGCGAAACACCGGCTCTATATTGTCGTTGGCGGAGGTGGCGCAGCCCGGGACTACATCGACGTTGCCCGGGCTCTTGGCATTGATGAAGGCACTTCTGACGAGATTGGTATCCTGATCACCCGGTTGAACGCCACCCTCCTGATCGCTGCTCTTCGCAAAGCCGCATACCCGAAAGTAGCGGAGAGCCATGCAGACGCAAAAAAATTTGCCGAGTCCGGAAAAATTGTGGTCATGGGCGGGATCACGCCGGGACAGACCACTGATGCAGTCGCTGCTGTGCTTGCAGAGCGCGTGCAGGCTGACGTATTCATCAACGTGACTTCAGTCGATGGAATTTATTCGGCCGATCCGAAAAAAATAAAAAATGCAACTCGTTATGAAACGCTCACGCCACAACAGCTCCTTGAGATTGTCGGGAAGATCGCACTCACTGCCGGTTCTAATAATGTCCTTGACGTTGTGGCTGCCCGTATTGTTGAACGGAGCCACATACCGCTTGTCGTTCTGGACGGCACGGTTCCAAAAAACCTTTCGCGGGCGATTCTCTCCGGAAAATTTACCGGAACAATCGTCAGCGAGAAGAAGAAGAAAATCCTTCCCCTCTGATCTTTTTTACATACAAACAACAGGTATTTTTAGAGACCCGCAACAATACTGTAAGGCGCGGGGTAGTAGGGTAGCCTGGTCCATCCTAGAGCGTTTGGGACGCTTTGACGGCGGTTCGAATCCGCCCTACCCCATGAAAATATGCAGAAAAAGACTGCTGCGAGGATCTATTCGCTTCTTTTACAAAATTATCCCAACGCTTGTGAATCCCCGGTCACGGTGGGACGAGGTTCCCCCTTTGAGGTGCTCATCCTTACCATCCTTTCCGCGCAGACTACCGATCGGGCAGTACTGCTGGTGAAAAAACCGCTTTTTGCCAGGTACCCAACACCCGCTGCACTCGCAACAGCAAAGACTGACGATGTGGAACCTATCATCCACAGTCTTGGGTATTATCATGCCAAAGCCCGGCACATCATCGCAGCAGCACAAAAAGTTGTCGCGGATTTCGGGGGTGTAGTCCCGAAAACGATGGACGAACTCCTCACCATTCCCGGCGTCGGACGAAAAACGGCAAACATAGTCCTGTATCACGGCCATGGCAGAAATGAGGGGATCGCCGTCGATACCCATGTACGCCGGCTCGCCCAGCGGATCGGGTTTTCCGAAACCGACAACGTCGCTGTGATAGAACGCGATCTCATGGCACTTTTCCCAAAGGATATCTGGGGCGATATGACAGATGTGCTCATCGCACACGGGAGGGCGTGCTGCACGGCAAAGAAGCCACAGTGTGAACGGTGCCCGATCTCAATATACTGCCGGTATTTTCAGAACGACGGAAAAAAGAACTGATGAAAAATACTGGTTTTTCTTTTCTAGTACCCGATGATCACCCGTACAACAGCAAACGAAACAAAACCGATCAGCGCACTAATGGGAATGGTGAGGATCCATGCGCCCATGATGCTCCGGGCGACACCCCACTTTACCGTACTTGCTCCCATTGTCGTTCCCACACCCATGATTGACGTACAGATGATATGAGTCGTGCTGACCGGAATACCCACAGCCGAGGCGCCGAGAATGGTTGCCGCCCCGGCAGTCTCTGCGGCAAACCCGTGCACCGGGCGGAGCCGGGTGATCTTGTAGCCCATGGTCTTGACGATCCGCCATCCCCCGGAAAGAGTCCCTAGTGCAATTGCTGTATGGGCGATAAGGATCACCCAGATGGGCATGGGGAGATGGTTCGGATCAACGCTTGCGCCAAAGTACCCGATGGAGAAGAGAAGTGGCAGGATAATTCCCATTGTTTTCTGGGCATCATTTGAGCCGTGGCTGAAACTGTATGCTGCGGCTGAGCAGAGCTGCAACCGTTTGAAATATGTATCCGCGATCTCCCGGTTTGCTCTCCGGGTAAGCCAGAGAATTACTGCCATCAGCAAAAACCCGCAGACAAGACCAATGATGGGCGAGATAATCATAAATGCCGCAACCTCCCCAACCGTTGTCCATTTGATCGCGGCAAACCCGGCTGCTGCGATGCCGGCACCGGTCATTCCCCCGATGAGCGCATGTGATGAGGACGTGGGGAGCCCAAAACGCCATGTGATCAGGTTCCAGCTGATTGCACCAATAAGGGCGCATAAAATAATATAGGGAACGACAGCAGTATCGACATAATCCAGCTGGATTATCTTTGAGATCGTGCTTGCGACAAGAACCCCGAACCCGAACGCGGCAACAAAATTGAAAAATGCCGCAAACGCGACGGCATTCCGGGGGGAGAGAACTTTTGTAGATACTACTGTTGAGATTGAATTTGCCGAGTCGTGGAACCCGTTCGTGAAATCGAAGACAAGCGCGACTCCGATGATGAAGATGATAAATCCCCACGTTGCTTCAATCATGCAATCCTCTTACGGGAAAAAAATATCGTGTTCATGAGTGACGGATTGCAATATCTGAAAGTACGTTTGCCACATCCTCGCAGTCATCGGTTGCCGTTTCCAGATTTTCGTAGATATCCTTGAGTTTGATGATCTGGATTGCATCGGTCGTTTTGAAGAGATCGGTCACGGCATTCGCAAGCACGTCATCAGCAAGATTCTCCAGCCGGTTTACTTCAATGCAGCGCTCCTCAATATATCGCGGATCTTTGATCGAACGGATGCCCTTGACCGCGCCTTCAAGTTCAACCGCGGACATGTGGATGATTTTTGCAAGTTCGATCATATGCGAGTCGGTGTTGTTAATACCATAGTAGAACATTTTCTCTGCAGATCCATCGATGTAGTCCAGCACTTCGTCAAGCGTGGATGCCAGGCGTGAGATCTCTTCCGGATCAAGGGGGGTGATGAACGTCCGGTTCAGTTGCTGGTAAATGTCATGGGTGACCTGGTCTCCTTTGTGTTCGAGCAGTTCGATCGCGTGGCGTTTTTCTTTAACATTTGAAAAATTCTCGGTCAGATCAACCAGTAGGTATGCTGCCTCTTTCACTATCGCCGCCTGCTGTTCAAAAAGATCAAAAAAGACCTTGTCCTGCGGGATCAACAACTCACGAATGCCCATAACAAACCTACTGGTAATCAGGTTGGATACGTAAAAAATATGGCGATCCAATCACATTATAAAAAAAACCGGATTGCCGAACTGACCAGAAGGAATGCCAGCCACGAAACAACCATTGCAAGAGGGATCGTGATCACCCACGCGGTCATCATCTCCCGTACCACCTTCCACTGGACTGCTTTTTCCCCACGTGTGGCCCCGACACCAATAATCGCACCGCTGATCACCTGCGTGGAGGAGACCGGGACCCCGTATGCAGTGACCATCGCGAGGGTCGTGCTGCCGGCTGTGGCTGCACAGAATCCCTGGTAGGGGCGGATTTTCGTGATTTTTTTTGCCATCTTGTCCACCACCCGCCAGCCGCCAAAACAGGTACCGATGCCTATGGTGATTGCAGATGAGACGATCACCCATAAAGGCACGGCAAAGGTTGAGAGAATCCCGGCAGAGAGAAGGAGCGCGGTGATGACACCGACTGCGTGCTGCCCGTCATTAGCACCATGACCGGCAGCCTGGAAGACGCAGGCAATGACCTGGAGTGGCTGGAAGATCCGTTTCATCCGGTTCTGGCGGGACCTGCGAAAGAGATGGGAAATGAAGACGTCGAACAGGAACGCGGTTGTAATGCCAAGGATCGGTCCGATAAAGATGAAAAGCACAATCCCAAACAGGCCGGTCACGTGAAGTACTCCCGCGATCATGAGAACAGGTATCGTGACCGAAGCCCCACAGATTGCACCGATGATTGCGCCTGAACGACGGTCTCCTTCAAGTTCTGCAGTCACAAGTACGAGTGCGATAGCTCCGATGATCCCCCCGGCACATGCGTACACGATTATGGGAATGACATTCTCCCATCCGGGAAGGATAACAGCAGCAAGGCCGGCGGCACCGATACCAGCGCCAAGAAGCCCTCCCACAAGTGCATGACTGCTTGAGATGGGGAGACCTCCCTTTGTAGCGACATAGACAAGCACGATCGCCGCACCCATGGCAACGATAATGGACAAGGGGGTGAGGGCATCGGGCTCGACGATTTCGGTACCGATAGTGACAGCAACCGCTGTCGTGAAGATGAATGGACCGATCATGTTCGCAATGGCCGTGAGGACAACCGCCTTTAACGGTGAAGTCGCTTTTGTTGCGATGACTGTGGCAATGGAATGGGAAGCATCGTTCATCCCGTTCACAAAGTTCAGAAGAAGGGCAAGGACGATCCCGAACAGGACGATGGGGAGAAAGCCGGTCATATATGGCTCAGCGAAATATCATGGAGGGCATGCCCGACATCGTTGCACTTCTCCATCACTTTTGCCATCCCTTCGTAGATATCCTTGAGCTTGATGATCATCAGGAGATCCTGTGTCTTAAAGAGCTCAAGGACTGCACGCGAAAGAAGTTCAGTCGAAAGGTTATACAGCCGGCTGATCTCGATTACGTGGGTTTTCACTTCATCCGGGCGGTTCAGGGATGACAAGGCTTCCATCCCGGAAGAGATCTCGTTACTGGTGAGCAGGATGAGATACGAGTATTCCTTTAAGACATCGTTTGTCTGAGGTATCCCATAATTGCATAACTGGTGCGTCACCCAGTCGATCTTGTCCAGCACGTCATCAAATGCCGGGGTAAGCCATGCAATCTCATCCGGTTCAAGAGGGGTGATGAGCGACTCGTTGAGCTGTTCGTAGATGTGCCGGGTGATCTCATCGCCAAGGTGCTCGAGTTGCCGGACCTTGTGGGCTTTTTCCGTACCTTCAGGCAGTTCACGGGTGATCTCATTTAAGATAGTCGCGGCTTCACCGATCTTTTCCGTCATCTGGGCAAAAAGCGTGAAAAATACCCGGTCCTGGGGGAGGATAAGGTCGCGGATGCGCATGGTCGTCCTGACAGAACGTCAGCCTGTAACCATAAATACCATGCGCATACCGGTGCAGGATCAAAGAGCGGTTAGAAAACAGGATGGACTAGGCGGGAATTGAACCCGCGGCCTCTCCCATGCCAAGGGAGCGATCTACCACTGATCTACCAGCCCGCTCTGATATTATTGAACGGCATTGGTTAAAAGAATTGGCCGACGTCCATTAAAAAACGTGCAGTCACAGAGATGTCCGGTAATACGGTGAGTGACTGCCGGCAATCGACTGCAAACAGGCTCTAGTTTTCCGTCCAGATCAAAGAATAAACTACAAAACCCCCGGCACCCAATTTCATGTTATGATCATTTACATAGATGGGAAATTTCTGCCCGATGATCAGGCAAAAGTCTCGGTGTTTGATCACGGACTGTTATATGGCGACGGCGTGTTTGAAGGGATCCGCGCCTATAATGGCAGGGTGTTCCGGTTAAAAGAACACCTTGACCGGCTTTACGACGGGGCGAAGACGATCGATCTCGCTCCCCCAATCACAAAGGAAGAGATGACCGAAGCGATCTGCGAGACGCTGCGCCGGAATAATTTAACGGACGCATACATCCGGCCGATCATCACGCGTGGGGTCGGCGACCTCGGGCTCGACCCGCGAAAGTGCCCGAAGGCGTCGGTCATCATCATCGCGGTGACGTGGGGCGCGATGTACGGCGACCTGTACGAGAAGGGCCTGAAGGCAATCACGGTCTCGATCCGGAGAAACGACGCTGCATCGCTCCCGCCGAACGTCAAGAGCCTGAACTACCTGAACAATATCCTCGCGAAGATCGAGGCGAACTACAAGGGCGGCGACGAAGCGATCTTCTTTGACACGAACGGCTACGTCTCGGAAGGTTCGGGCGACAACCTGTATATCGTGAAGAACGGCGAGATCCTGACTCCCCCGACGCTGAACAATCTCCGGGGTGTTACCCGGCTGGTGATTCTCGAACTCGCCCGGTCGCTCGGCCTCACGGTGAAGGAAGCGAACCTCGGCTACTTCGATCTCTACACAGCAGACGAGATGATCTGCTCCGGCACCGCAGCGGAAGTTGCGCCGATTACGTGGATTGACGGCAGGGTTATCGGGACAGGGAAGCCCGGCCCGGTCACCCGGCAGCTGATGGAAGCGTTCAAGGGAGTAACCGAGAAAGAGGGTCATCCCATCTACAAGAAAAAATAATTTTTTCCCGGTTGTCTCTTTTGCCTATTTTTCCGGAGTCACACAAGACCTGTAATTGCAATAAAAAGCAAGGAAATCCGCATCCCGATTTCCTTCTCCAATATCTATTTATGACGTGGAGTAAAATTAGTTAAGACACGCGCTGCTATAGTGTAGTCCGGCCAATCATGCGGGCCTTTCACGCCCGCGACTGGGGTTCGAATCCCCATAGCAGCACTTTTACCCCGATGGTTCTATTCTCTGAAGCATTTCTCAAACAGCGCGAGCCAGAAACATTCTCCATTGCAGCACTTTATTACCGAGGGTGAGATTTTCTATTCTGAAATTGTTGTTGTTTGGTAGTTTAACCGTAGTTGTCTTAACGAAAGTCGGAGCACTACCCCATGAGCAATTATACGAACCCAAATAATCTTTTGTGACGTCTTCAATTTCTCGTCCTTGATCATCAGTAATCCAGACGCCTCTTTTAGAACACAACCAATCTGGAGAGAAACTATCTGAATTGTTTACATAATCACTTCGATTTCCAGACCAACTTGACCCGTGACTAATATTATTTTTAATTTGTAAATACCATTGAACGTCAAAGGTTTTGTTGATACCATCTATCTCAACTTCATTCCACCAATGGGTCGCCCCTCTTCCGAATGAATCTTGCCCATCACCAGTACTGACAATTCTTGAATTAAAACCAGATTGATTTGCGATATGATAAAAAATCATAGATACTTCTCTACAGGCACCAAATTTTTGGTAAATTAACCAATTTGGATCTGTTGAAAATTTATGAGCGATTGACCCAACAAAAGGATCTAATTCAAAATCCACAGGTATTACCCAAATATGACCATTTTCATCGTACAAATATCTTAATGAGTTTGGAAGTGAGGGAGGAGTAGCCGCTACAACTTTATCATCGTAATTATCTGTAATCAAATCAGCAATTTTGTTTAAACGTTGAGAACTATTCCCGCTTGTAATTGACTCATTAACAATGAAATTTATCTCATTAGCTCCGGATTTATTAATGACAGTATTGTCCATTGTTACAAAATATTGAGTGTATACCTCATCCGAGATAATCTTTGGAATAAAAATATATGATAGGTACAGGATTAAAAGAATAAAAACTACAAATAAAATCCAGATTAAAATTTTTAATCCTTCTCGTAAATTATTATCCAACGAAGACCCTCGTAAAATATTATATGAGGGTCTCATTATAAGATTAATCTATATTTTCATGAATCGTTATACGTTCAATCCCTTCATATAAAATTCTCCAAAATTGTTTAATAACATCGCCCTCGGGACAAATATCATCGGGATTTAACTCCGCATTAAGGTTCAAGAACGAGTTTTCATCGTCACGTGACCAGACTGTTAATTGCAATCCAGGCATGAGTAATTCAACTGTTTCCCACATGACATCAGAGTCTTTAACAGGTTTCCCCATAATTTCTGTGAGTTCTTTCGATGCTCCCCACATCCGGGTCCGGTCTTCCATAACATGGCAGATTACACAGGATCTCACATTGACTCGCCATTGGAGAGTTAATATAGCAGTGCAATAAACAATATCGGGTTGTGGATTGATATGGCAGAAACTTCTCTCTGGGAAACGATCAAGCGCACGCACCATTACCGGTGCATTATCTGCCGCCAACCGGAAAAAGTGACCGGCAGGCTGGTGGAAGTACAGATAACAGACGACTCCGGTGCCGGAACTCACAGCGTCCCGATGTGCCCGGCTCACCACCTCAAATATAGCCAAGGGTATTTCACGAACGCTGAACTGAAAAAGATCGGCATCACACGGGAAGCATACCTGAATGCTGTATCCGCAACGACACAAACCGCAGAGCCCGGGCTCCCGATATCTACTGCCGAAAAAGCAATATTAGCACAACAGGACGCGATAAAAAAAGTCCAGAAAGCGCAGAAAAAAAGATTCCAGCAGATCCAGTCAGATTACAAAAAAGAGATCTGATGGGACTGTTCACACAATCACATACATTCCTTTTGTTTTTCTTTTTCTAATCAGATCCCGGGTGTGCGTCAAGCCGGTTATTGACTGCCATGAAGTTACCTCCCTTGGCACACCATAAACCGGAAGACCATCCAGAAAAGCGCGATACGGTTTTTGACCGTTGTCCTCAATCCGGACTCCAATTAACCCGTATATCAGCCGTTTTTTAGGGAAGCATTAAATATCGTATCCCAGCATAACCCTATATGAATTACTATGAGCAGGGAGAAGATCAAAGTCCCCGTAAAGGTATATGAGGAGCTGGAAGCCCTCAAACGCGAGATCCATTTCACGCTTGATCACCAGGACACGATCAAGCGGGCAGAAGACCGGGGCTATATGGCAGCAGCGAACTGGATCCGCCAGAACGAGAAAGCATACAAAGTCGGGTTCTCGTGGGGTTTTGAACCAGATGCTGAAGAACCGTCCAGTATGATTCGTGACGTTCCGGTCCGCGAACCTCCGGCACCCAAACGGACCATCGCCCGCCCACCGCCACCACAGAACAAACAGACGAAAAAATCTTCCGGGAGTTCCGGGGGCATCATTGCCGGAATCAAAAACTGGTTCAACAAATATTTCTAATCCTCTTTTTTACCGCAACAATTATTCTGTCAGGTAACCGAAATCCGGGTATGCCAACCTGCGAGAACTGTATCAGTTACCAGCCACGGTCAGCGGATATGGGAGAGTGCCGGATCAATGGACCGACTCCACCGGACCGGGAGATTGAACGGTGTCCCTCCCGAACGTTCATCCCGAAACCGGCGAAGTGATCGGGTGTGTGCACTGATATTGCACAGTCACATTTTTGTGCTGCGCCCCAGACTATCACAAACCTGTACACTACAATCCCGACAGGAGCTCCTTTCGCACCTGATGAGCGGACATGCGATACTCCATAAACCCGATCCTGATCTCAATGTACAAATACGGTCTTTTCCAATAGTGTACCAGGATTTGGTATCGCCATGCCACGGGAACTGTCTGAAAAGGATATTACAATCTTAAAAAAACTCGCGCCGGAATGCGGGGATCTCACCTGTTCGGGTTCCGGGCACATGTTTCATTCAATCCTTCCCCCGGTCTCCAATCATTTTGCCGAGGACGGCAACGATTTTGCCGAGAGGCTGAACCTGCTCACCGATGATGACCTCTCGTATATTGCGGATATGATCCAGAAGGGGGAGGAAAGCATGGGATGTCTGCCGGTAGAGGATGTTGATTCAGTTGTCAAACTGATCCATGACCGGCTGTCGGAAGAGGTTGCTCAAAAAGTGATCGCCGCTTACGAATCCGGGTATGAATGTGAGCATTGATTGCAACATGAAATCCGCTCACACGGCTTTCCTGTATTGTTTGCCTGTATCCCAAAGGGAATCTTGTATGTTGTTAAAATTTTCATGACCGATATCACGCCACTTGTTAGCGCATTGCAGGATCCCACAATAAAAAAGCGTCTCGCTGCGGCGCGAGCGCTCGGAAGATCAGGTAATCTGTCTGCCGTTCGCCCGCTCGTGCAGGCACTCTCAGATCCTAACCAAAATGTTCGTACCGAAGCAGCAATCGCACTCGCACGACTAGATGACAGTGAGGCAGTACCCGGATTGATAACTGCACTCACGGATCCCGATCCGGAAGTAAAAGCGGCAGTTCTTGCCGCACTCGGAAGACTGAAAGATCGGCGGGCTGTCGAACCAGTCTGCCGGTGCCTGAATGACCACAAAGAGAATATCCGGATTGGTGCTGCTGAAGTGCTGGGAAAACTGGGGGACAGCCGGGCTATTGAACCACTCAAGCAATTGACAAAAGATCCATTCTCTGATGTCCGGCAGTTTGCTCTTCTAGCAATAAAAAAACTGTCGAAGAAATGAACATCCTGCAGGACTGCAAATTCTCGCAATACATCACCCAGCAACCAAAGAGTATCGACAACCGGATCATCACCCAGATCAATACGCTCGTCATCATGGGGCTTGCTGACCTGAAAGACCTGAAAACCCACAATTCCAGTGCGAAACAGACCCTTTCGCACGTGAACACGGAGATCCAAGTGCTCGGTCGTGGCGACGCAATCATCAGCAGTATCGGTAATCCTCTGCCGGTAAGTACAAAGATCCATCTTTAGGAAGATTATTTTCGCACATGAACAGGCACATAGCTTTGGTTGTCATCACCACAGGCACTCTTTTTGATATGCTGTGACTTTTGGTAAAACCTGACAAGATGGAATACCGATTATCGGCATGCGAACAGTCATATCTTACTCCTCCCTTCCACCCAACAATATATACTGTGCCAACGCCAGAACTAGGATCAGAACCGGAGAAAACATGATGCCAGAAAATCGTTCGCCCTCAGATCTCATTGTTGCATTCTTTGCGAAGGTACCGATGGCGCTGTATATGATCGTCGCTGCACTCCTCACGATCATCGCCATCTTCTCGGTCTATGATGCCATGCAGTTAATTGCCACGATGATCATCTCACGGGACTTCGCGAATGGGCTGACCAATGTCATCACCGCATTGCTCCTCACGATCACGATCATTGTATTGTTTGAGACTGTAACCGTCTATTTCAAAACCAAACATGTAGAGGTACGAGCGCTATTGGTCGCTGGACTCACTGGGACCGTCCGCCATGTACTTATCTACAATGTCGGTGGTGGCGATCCCGTCCAGATGTTTGCCACGGTGGCACTCCTCGCTGTCCTGATTACGGGAATCGTACTTGTGAAACCCGAACAGGTACGATAATTTGCCGTGAGCATTTCGGCTATCAGCACTTCACATCAATCCCATTTTTATGAAACGTGGGAGTTTTATACGAACCCGCCGAATGTAAAAAACATAGGGATGTATGACGAAGGAGATCATCGAAGCCCGGAAACTGACGAAGACCTACAACGGCGTAGTCGCAGTTGACGGGATCAGTTTCACGGTCAGGACTGGCGAAGTGTTTGGATTTCTCGGACCCAACGGTGCAGGCAAGACAACGACAATGAAGATGATCGCCTGCGTCTCACCGCGGACAGCAGGTGCCCTCTCCGTTTTTGATATGGACCCGGAGCGACAACCAACCGAAATCAAGCAGAATCTTGGCGTTGTCCCGCAGGAGACAAACCTCGACCCGGACTTCACCTGTTCCGGCAACCTCACAACTTATGCCCGGTATTTCGATATACCGGTTGCCGAAGCACGGAAGCGGGCTCGTGACCTGCTCGCATTTGTCCAGCTGGAGGAAAAAAGCGATGTGCTCATCGACAAACTCTCCGGAGGGATGAAACGCCGGCTCATACTCGCCCGTGCACTCATCAACAACCCGTCACTCCTCATCCTCGACGAGCCGACCATCGGGCTTGACCCGCAGGCACGCCACCTGATCTGGGAGCGGCTGAGACTGTTGCAGGCCCAGGGCAACACGATCGTTCTCACCACCCACTACCTCGACGAAGCAGCCCGGCTCTGTGACCGGCTCGTGATCATGGACCATGGCAAGATCCTCGTCCTCGGGTCACCTGCGGATCTCGTGAAACAGTACGTGGGGAGCGAGATCGTGGAGGTGGAGAAGACGGATGTTGTGCTGGCGTGTCTTGCCGGACAGAAAATCCCGTACGAGGTCACTGGCGACATGATACAGGTTGCCACCGAATCGGCGCACGACGTGGCAAAGACGCTTCTTGATTCCTGTGAAATAAAAAAAGTGATCACCCGCCCGGCAACACTGGAAGATGTATTCCTGAAACTGACCGGGAGGACCCTGCGGGAGTGATCATGACAACACTCTGGTCAAAACCCCGGATTACCCGTCGTGCGGTAAAAGTCTGGCGCCGTAATCTCGATGTCTTTGTGAAGACCTGGAAAGTGAATTTTTTCCCGCCCTTTGTCGAGGCGTTCCTGTACCTGTTCGCCATCGGTCTTGGCATCGGGACGTACGTGGGGGTCATCGAAGGTATCCCGTACGTGACCTTCATCGCACCGGCAATCCTTGCGATCTCGATTATGAACTCTGCCTTTTTCGAGTGCACGTACGGCTCGTATGTCCGGATGTATTACCAGAAGAGTTTTGATGCGATCATTGCGACACCGCTCTCGATTGAAGACGTGATCGCGGGCGAACTGTTATGGGGAGCAACCCGGAGCGTTATCTCGGTCACCGTGATGCTGCCGGTCTTTGCCGCATTCGGCGTCATCTCTTTCCCCGCATCGCTCCTTGTGATTCCGGTTGCATTCATCGGTGGGCTCATGTTTGCCGGGATTGCGATGTGTTTTACCGCGATCACCCCGGGGATCGATACGCTCAACTACCCTTCGTTTTTATTCATCACCCCGATGATGCTCTTCTCGGGAACGTTTTTCCCACTCACGCTTCTCCCCGTCTTCTTCCAGTATATTGCCGTGGCTGTACTTCCCCTCACTCACCTTGTTGCAATCACCCGTATGTTTACGCTCCCTGCTGTCACATGGACGCTGGGATGGCACATTGCATGGATTGTTGTTGTGACGATAATTTTCTGCATACTGTCGATCAATTTGATGAGGCGCCGGTTGATCGTGTGATCGCACGGATTGTGAGCGTAAAGTTACCGGACTCTGCTTTTTTTAGGTTCGTTGTATCCGCAGGACATACAACTCTTCATCTTCGACAGTCTGTTGTAACTCTCGTTCAACAGAAAATCCGTTCCGGACAAACAGCTCGCACACCTCATCGAAACCGGTAAGCGATGAAATCAGTAACAGGATTCTCCCGCCCGGTGCAAGCACGCGATCAACCTCTGCCGCAAACCGCTCGATCACCGCACGCCCGGACGCGCCGCCATCGAGAGCGAACTCGAGCCAGTCATCAATTCGCTCATCCGGCTGCGTGGGGAGATATGGAGGGTTGAAAAGAATAAGATCAAACGTGCTCCGGATCCCGGAGAACAGATCCCCTCGTACAACGTCTACGCCGCGTTCCCTCGCGCAGCATGCCGCGTGCGGATTGATATCAGTTGCAACAATATTGCATATTCGTACCAGTTCTGCCGCGATGTAACCGGATCCCGTCCCGACTTCAAGCACCCGATCGCCCGGCTTCACCTCAGCCCGTGCTGCATCGAGTAAAAGAAACGTATCGGCTTCGGGAGAATACACTTGTCCGGCATCGAATGGCATCAGGCACCTTGTTGTGATCGATGTATGTATAGTCAGAGTTCAGGATTTATCAGGTATACGACTCTCCCCCCACAAAGCAGTAACAGTTACATTTCGGCGCAAACGGTACTCAATGTAGGCATCCTTATTGGAATACGAGCCAAGAATAATGCGAGCCGGCGGATGGGAAGATAATGCCTACATTGATCGAATACGCGCGAAAAGGAACCATCACAGTGCAGATGCAGACGGTTGCACAAGCCGAGGGAATCGATGTCGATGTATTACGGCAACGAATTGCCACCGGCAGTGTCGTCATTATGCAACGCGGCAACCATATGACCGGCATCGGCAAAGGCCTGTCCACCAAGATAAATGTCAATCTCGGCACATCAACCGGGAAAGTTTCAGTGGCGGACGAGATACAAAAAGTACGCATTGCTGAAGAATTTGGCGCTGACACGATCAGCGATCTCTCTATGGGGGGAGATATCAACGCGATCAGGAAAGAGATTTTTTCAAACTCCACCCTCCCTGTTACGACCGTCCCCATCTACCAGGCAGTGGTTGAGAACGGATTAAAGGAAATGACCACTGATGACATCATCGCAACGCTCCGGATGCAGGCTGAGCAGGGGATCAGTTCCTGTGTCATCCACTGCGTGAACCGCACGATGCTCGACGGGTTTAAAAAGAAAAAGAGGATACTCGGCATGGTATCTAAAGGCGGTTCGATCACCAGTGCATTCATGCTCATGAACCAGTGCGAGAACCCGTTCATTGAACGCTTTCGTGGAGTTCTGTCAATCTGCAGGGATTATGATCTTGTCCTTTCTTTAGGTAATACTGCACGGAGCGGGTGCATCAATGATCGAAGAGACCGGATGCAGCGTGAAGAAATTCGCGAGAATGTTGCTCGTGCCAGCGAAGCCCATGACGCCGGCGTTCAGGTAATTATCGAAGGCGCTGGCGGACACATCAGAAGCGATCGGATTCCCCGCTATATCAGATATCACAAAAAGCAATCCGACTTTCCGCTCTTTGTTGCCGGTCCCTTGCCAACTGACATCGCTGTCGGCTATGATCACATTGCAGGATGTGCCGGGGGGAGTCTCGCGAGTGCTGCCGGGGCAGATTACCTCTGCTACATCACCCCTGCCGAACACTTGGGTCTTCCGGGCCCCCAAGCAGTAAAAGAGGGACTCATCGCGTTTCGGATCGCAGCCCATATCGGGGACACCGTGAAGTACGGCAAAGATGCACAGGATAAAAAAATAGCGCTGATGAGAGCCGCACTCGATCGCGAAGGACAGATCCGGTGCGCCATGGACCCGGAACGCGCCCGGGAACTGGCTGACGGTGATGCAGAATGCACGATGTGCGGGGAGTTCTGTGCGATAAAAATTATGCGGGAGTTCTAAAATCCCGGATTTCAACCCGGCTTTTCACACCATATTTGCAATCGTTGCAAAGTCTTCAAGATACAGCGCCTCGGGACGGCTCTGTAAAATCTCGGCGGGTAATGCAGCGATCACTCTCTGTGCCCACGCTGAATCAATCATACCCGAGGAGCCCCGGAGCCCGTTCTTCACGGTCTTTCGCCGGTGGGAGAAGAGCGCCCGCACAACATTAGCATACAGTTTCCGGTCGTTGATCGGGAAAATTGGCGGACGCGGAAAGATCTTCACAACCATCGAACGTACCTGCGGTTTCGGTGAGAAGCAGTGCGGCGGCAGCTCAAAGCATCGCTGTACCGCCGCATAGGTCTGCACCATGATCGAAAGCCTGCCGCAATCCTTTGTACCGGCAGGTGCGACCATCCGTTCCGCAAACTCGCTCTGGAACATCAGCACCCCAACCTCAAACCCGATGTCGAGCAGCCGGAACATGATCTTCGAGCTGACCGAATAGGGAAGGTTTGCAACCACCATTTCGAACGCCGGGAGTTCGCTCCGGGTTGCGTCGCCCTGCTGCACGGTGAGTCGGCCTTGTACAATATCCTCAAAAAAACGGTCGTTAAGTTCTTCGCAGAGCGCCCCGTCCAGTTCCACCGCATGGACAATCGCGCCCCGGTCTAAAAGGGCACGGGTAAGTACCCCGTTTCCCGGTCCGACTTCAAGCACCTGCTTTCCCTTCACTTCCGCGAGATCCGCGATGCGGTTTACCGCATGCGCATCAATAAGAAAGTGCTGGTCGTGGTGTGCTTTCATTTCGATGTAAAGACGTGGTATTTGACGTTCGGGTCTTGGAGCTCTTCCATTATCCGTGCCTGAATCATCTTCTGCGGGTGCGGGATTGCCTTAATCCGGGTGGAGATATCTGCAAAGTTCTCAAACGGCTTTTTGTTCCGGGCTTCAAGGATCTCCCACATTAGTTTCTTCCCAATGCCCGGCAGCAGGTGAAGCATGTGGAGCCGGGGTGTAATGGAGATCGATTTGTTGAAGAATGCAACAAAATCCTGCTCGCGCTCAGTTACCACCTGCTCGATGATGAACGGGAGTTCCCCCCGGGCCGTCTGCGTCAGGTCGTCGTAACTGATCCTGCGCTTCACGCGCTCAATCTTGTCCCGCTCGGAGTCGCCAATGTAAACCCTGTCATAGAGATTGATAGGGACGGCAGGTTTCGGTACAAGTTCGAGGAGTTTGAACTGTTCGAGCCCCATAGCCTGAACAATCGGTTCTCTCTTAAAAGGTGGGCGTGGATCCTCAGGGTGCCCTTTCATGAGCACATCCAGTACAACCGCATTGACCTCTTTTTTATCCGCCTTCATCGTCACACCTCAGAAGTGTGCCATCACGAGTTCGATTATGGTATCGAGTTCTTCGGGAGCGAGCGTGAACCGCTCTTTCGCAAAAATCGCCCGGACTTCATCACGGGATTTTGGCATGAGGTTTGCGATCCGGTATGCGATCTCGGGTTTCATCTTCTCCAGTTTCAGGAGTTGATTCACAAGATCGCGGGATTTCTCCGGGGCGGTCTTTGCAAGCTGATTGGCATGCTCCATACTGCGCCGGAACTCGTATGTCATCTCTTTCTCGGCTGCAATCCGTTCAGATTCCACGCCTAAAAGAACTCCACGCAGTTCGGGGAGCGTAACCTTCTCTTCGCTAGTAATACCTTTAACTTTCATGCCAATCACCTGACATTGACTTTACTTTTGTGCTTTTAGATGTTGTGGTCGTGCAATGACTGTCTTTTCTGCATTGCCGTCCTTGATGGTGAGCATCCACGCTCGTCCGCGCTGACCGATAACGGTTCCCGTAAGGCCGTGGAACCGGCGGTGGGGCATGCCTTTCTGGATACTCGGGTTAACGTCAATGTGAACCTTCGCGCCGATCTCGAACGTCTGGATTACGGAGGTGACCGGCGGCAGTCCGCGCTTTCTCAATTCCTTTTTGAATTTATATCGTGTCTTTTTTCTGGGTCCATTGTGATGTGCCATACTTAATCTCCCTCCTGTGTTCCATCTACATGCACGACATCAAGACTGATGACGTGCGCCGATCGATTCAGGATCTCGGCAAGACTTGGGTGTGTCCTTCCCTGATCGCCCGATATGAGTTCTTTGATGTAGAGACCGGCTTCGCCGAGAACTTCGACAACAAATTTGCCGTCCTGTTCTTCTACAAACTCAATATCAAGGACTCTGCGCTCACGGATTTTGTCTGCTCTCCGGTGAGCGACCCGTATGGGCGTGCGCTGCTGTATTGTGACGCCCTTTAAGGTTATTAGGGCATTTGCGAGTTCTTCCGCAGGTAATGCACCTTCAACCTCGACCAGGATCCTGTATTTTTTATGCGCTTTACTTGATTTAAGAGTTTCCACATCAGCGCGATCGCACCAGTGCTGTAAAGTAACAGAAACCCTTCCATCAGCGCTCCGGTTGATCTCTTTTTCAAGTGACGCGAGGTCAACTGTTCGGGTACGTGGCTCGACGACTTCAAGAATAAACGGTCTTCCCGTTCCTATCATCCGGGCGTCGATATCTTCTCTTCCTGCGCCGTGCAGGACCGCCGTCTTTCCCCCAAATGCGCGGATCACGGGACGCCCGATCAGTTCTTCCACCGAGTCTGCGTACTGCTTTCCGGTGAAGTTGCACTTCTCGCACCCGGCACCCTGACACGCACGGCAGTTCCAGTGCGTCTGGGGGATACCGCGCTCGAATTTCTGGTACCTGCCATAGAAGAAGACGGAATTTATCTGGATCTCGACAGTTCCGGATGCAACATCAAGGAGTGCAACAATATCCGGCTTCTTGAAGTCCACGGTCTTTCCCGTAATGGCGGATACCGCTTTACCCACTTCCCGGTTCACTTCTGACTTGAACGGCTCCGGTTCGGCAAGCCCAAGATCGCTCCAGACCATCTCCTCGTTCTCGGCAATGAGCGGGGGGACCCGGCACCCGACAAGAAATGTCGTATATTCAATCCCTTCCATCGCCGCGACAACTTTTTTTGCCCACTCCGGAATCCCAGTAAAAAAATTACCGCAGACCCAGCAGGTGCCGGTAAAGTCCCGGTATGGCTGGTTCTGTGCAATCAGCCCTGCAATACGGAGCGACCGCCCTCGGTCATCGTTTGTAAGCCCGTGCGAGCGTTTGCCAAAGAACCGCCCGAGGCAGTGATCACAGCACTCCCCGTACGCGAGGATTTTATCCACAATTTCGTTTATTTCCATCCGGCACTCCTCCGGTCCAGTTCGTTTGCAAGCACGGTGATCGTATGATCAGCATGCAGGCACTTTGGTCCCACCGAATACCGTGGACTTTTTCTGATAAGTTCCTCTTCATCAACGGTAAAATTCTCATGGTCTGAAAGAAGAAACACATCCGGGAGCGTTTGTGCAACCCTGATATCCGTGCCTGTCTCATCAAGCACGGCAACCGGAAGTTCGGCGATGAGTCGGTCAAGCCAGCCTTTACGCACCCAGATGCCGTCACCCGCCTCGCGGAACTCGCTCCCGCAGATCGTGGAAAGTGCTTTTTTGATGAGCGAACCGGCACTCCGTTCGTCCGGGGAGAGAGACCGGATAGCGCTGCCGTCAAATTTTATGGTCTTTGGCGGCGCCGGTTCACCGCAGAGGACAAGATAGCAGGTAACATCCCTGCGCAGGTCATGCGAAAGAAAGAATGATGCATTCACGGCACGGCAGAGCACATCCATCCTTCCCGCACCGGGCAGATCGTTTAAGGAGAACCCACCATCAGTCCGGGCATGGTGCCCGATAATCACAAACGAGGTCATCTCACTGCATTCCGGAGAAGCGCTTCATCAACCGCTGCATGTTGAATTTCCCGCCGCTCGCACCCCGCAGCCCCTTTAACGTCCGCTGCATCATCTTGTAATATTTCAAAAGTTCCCGTACTTCGTCGGGCGATGCCCCGGCGCCCCGGGCAATCCGCTGCAGCCGGGAACTGGTGATGAGACTGGGTTCATCAAGTTCTGCACCTGTCATCGAGTCCATGATGATCCGGTACCGCACCATTTTTGTGCTCGTTACATCGTAAACGCCTTCCGGGAGCTGCATGTTGCCCATCGGCAGCATACTCATGATCTGTTTGATCGGACCCATCTTGTTCAACGCTTCGAGCTGTTTGTACATATCGCGGAGGGAAAACTTCCCTTTCATCATCGCGTTGACGTCCAGCTCGTCCGCATTCATCGCCTCTTCGGCTTTTTCCACGAGCGCCCGCAGGTCACCCATGCCGAGAAGCCGGGAGATGAACCCGTCAGGATCGAACCGCTCGAGGTCCTCTATCGTTTCACCGGCGCCGATAAAGACAATCCCGCTTTTGGTCTCGGCAACTGCTGACATGGCACCGCCGCCTTTTGCCGTGCCGTCCATCTTCGTGATGATGACGCCATCGATCCCGATCGCTTCGTGGAACCGGCGTGCCTGTTCGCTTGCCTGTTGCCCGAGCGCTGCATCGATCACGAGCCAGCGGTGCGTCGCTTTTGTGATCTTATTGAGGTCGATGATCTCCTGGATAAGGTCTGCTTCCAGCGCGTGCCTGCCCTGGGTATCGACAATGATCACTTCGAGATCTTCTGACGCGACAAGCCCTTCTGTTACGATCTTCCTCGCGTCCTGTGCTTTCGGATCGCCAACACAAGGCACGTTGATTTTCTGGCAGAGCGTTTGCAGCTGGTCGTACGCGCCGGGGCGGAATGTATCCGCACAGATCACGCCGACTTTCATGCCCTTCTTCTGGAAGTACCGGGCGATCTTTGCCGTGGTCGTGGTCTTGCCGCTGCCCTGCAAACCTGCCATGAGGATTACCTGGGGCTCAAGTTTCACATCCGTGGAAGCCCAGACAAGCCGGACTAGCTCCTGGTATACGATACGGAGCACGTGCTCCCGGACATTGGTCCCTTTAGGCGGTTGCTCGTCCAGTGAACGGGTGCGGACCGCTTTTGAGAGATCCATCACGAGCTTTACGTTCACATCGGACGATATCAGCGCCCGCTGGAGGTCTTTTACCAGTTCGTCGACTGCGGCACGGTCGACAACCGTTTTACCGGCAAGTTTTTTTAATGCGTCCTTGAGCGAAGAGGAAAGACTGTCAAGCATCAGGCACCGCCCCCGAGCAGCTCGTCCACAACCTGTTCAGGTGAGAACGGCATGATGTCGTCATATGATTGTCCGGTACCGAGAAACATGAGCGGTTTTCCTATCGTGTGGGCAATCGAAATCGCCGCCCCGCCGCGTGAGTCCATGTCGGCTTTGGTGAGTACGACTGCATCAGCACCAATTGTCCGTTCAAATTCCGCTGCCCGTACCACCGCATCGTTGCCTGCCACTGCTTCGTCCACGTAGATCACGAGGTCCGGTTTCATTACGCGTTTGATCTTTTCGAGCTGGCTCATCAGGTTCGCTTTTGTGTGGAACCTGCCCGCGGTATCGGCAAGCACGACATCGATCTTGTGCGACTGTGCGTATTGCACGGCGTCAAAGAGTACCGCCGATGGGTCAGCGCCTGCCTGGTGCTGGATGATTTTGATCCCGATGCGTTGTGCATGTACGTCAATCTGTTCGATCGCTCCCGCACGGAAGGTGTCACCGGCGCCGATGACCACAGAGAATCCCTGCTTTTTTAAGTATGCACCGACTTTTGCGATCGTGGTGGTCTTCCCGGTCCCGTTCACACCGGTAAAGAGGATCTTGACCGGGTGGGGATGGGTTTTGATATATTCCGTGAGATCGAATCCGTTGCCGAGCACGGTGAGAAGTGCAGATTTTAACGAAGATACTACAAGGGCATCGACAGATTCTCCAATCTTCCGGTGTTTGCCGATAAGGCTTTTTTTCACATGGGCGATGATCGCGTCAGTGACGGGAAGGGCGACATCGCTTTCCAGAAGGGTCATCTCAAGTTCAGAGAGCGCTTCGGAGAGATCCTTTTCTGAAACGACCAGTTCCCGGTCGATGATTAAAATTTTGACTTTGTCAACGAGTGTGGGGGTGGCAGGGATAGCGGGCGTTGAACCGGCAGGTACTGGCGTTGTTGCTTCCGCCGGTTGTGTAGCTGCTGCCCCGATGCTCGTGCCCAGCCGGTTCCTCGCGGCCTGCAGCCGTTCTTTGAGCCCCCCGAACATGAAAGAAAATGCTCCGCTTAATCCTGTCTCAGACCGAGGGGATTTGATGCCTGCTCTGCTGCCATCGCCTGCTGGTATCCCTGTTCAATCCGTTTTCCGATATCGTTAATCTGGCTCTGGAGCCGGTTGAGCGTTTCGGCAACTTTCTTTTCCGAGGCTTCCATCTCCGTGATCCGGTCTTTGAGATATTCGATAGAGTCCGCGTTCGATCTCTCCATAATCACTTCGGCGCCGATATTCAGGAGAACTTTTTCCGGTTCGAGAACTTTTACCCGGAGGCTTGCCCCGGCTCCTACCTGGAGGAGGACCGTGCCATCTTCTGATGCGGCCAGTTCTCCGAGTGTTTCGATTGCCGCGATTGCCTCCATTCTCCCATTCTCCATGAGTTCCAGCTGACCGGCAAAGACCTCTGCCTGCTGCCCATATTCCTTCAGGTAGTACTGGAGCGTCTCAAGTTCACGTTGGTCCATTTGTCCGTTGGTATTTGCCACAATCCCCCTCCTCGATCTGTAAGATTTCTTAATTTCTGACTCCTGATATGTATGTACTGCATCCCCATAAATACATCATTGTGGCGGATTTGGGTAACAAACAAGAGTATGGGGCTTGTGAAAAAAAACAAAAGCGGGAAAAATGTTGTCGTGAAGTTAACACAAATTGGCGAGATGTTCGTTTGACTTGAATCATGAATGTGTGGAAATCTTTTTTGAAAACTTTTTCATTACACACGCTGGTCTCACCGAATTTTTTTTCCCAAGACCACGAAATCCATCGCAAACGTTCACCTTACATTCAATTCCTTGTTCGTCCTATCAGAGAATCTTCTCTCGCCATCTATCGGTGTCCAATAATGCATATCCAGAATCCGGGGATTATACGGGCAGATCCGGGACACCAGAAAGAGACACTGTTCCGGGCTCAATTCGGGCTCCAATTCCCCATTTCCGGATCAAGTTTCCGGGTTCCAGTGGAACCGGTGTCCACGCCGACAGAAAATCCCGTTTTAAACGGTTATTTAACCAAAATAACGATTTTAATCGTGATTTTACCGTGCAATTTAGCGGGCTTTTACGGGCCACTTTTTTTAGCTCAACCACATTGGGATGTTTTTTGGGAAAATCACCCTGCAAATGCCCTTGGCAGCCTGCTATTGCGATCACGTCAGAGAATTTAGGTTTTGACGAGGTTTTTAGGGTTTTTGGGCAGTCGGAGATTATTCTGTTTTGTGAGAAGATTACGTGTACGGATTTTCCTAAAAACATTTTCCGGAAATTTTTCGAACGCAAAAAATATTTTTCAGATTTTTTTTACTGCTGTGAATCCCCAAATGAGATCAGTTGAGCACCCAGATCATTGCGTTTAACAGCGATGCAAAGCCAACCCAGCACAGGTACGGAACGAGCAGCAATGCGGCAGGCCGGGATATTCGCAGGAATACCCAGATGGTTGCCGCAACAAGAACAAAGAGCAGGAGGACGTCGATAAGTCCCAACAGGATCGCGTGCCTGCCAAAAAAGATCCATGACCATGCAAAGTTCAAAAGGAGTTGTGCGGCAAACAGGATCACTCCCTGTCGTACCGGCGCTGTGCGAAGACCATCTTTGACTATCAGGTACAGGGAAAGCCCCATCAGGATGTAGAGGATCGTCCAGGCAGGTCCGAATACCCAGCCGGGAGGAGTGAAGAAAGGTTTCTGGAGCCCGGAATACCATCCAGGGATCTCCGTAATCGTAAATACAGACCCGATTATGCCGACCGCAATCGGAATAGCGACACACACGATCAGCAATACCCAGGAACGCACAGCAGGCAACTTCATGCGAGTACCAGAGAAACAACATCAATAGAGAAAAATCTTTTGTATCACCTGCCCTCCGGCTTTCCGGCAATTAGTGCCCGGTCACATACGTGTACCGATATCTGACAATATTAGAAGTATTATGTTATCGCTGATCAGATCCCAGAGTTGTGATTTCCGGAAACTTTTTCCGGAAATTTTCTATCACGCCAAAAAATTTTTCCCGGAATTTTGTTTTACGCGGAAAAATTTTTCATAAAATCTTTTTTCCGGAGATTCATTGATACTCTCAAACCTCCCGAAATGAAAATCACAATCTCTCTTGTACACCCGCACATGATCCTATTTACTCTGATAGGAGAAACAAATCATGAGAACAGAGTATGGGAGTCTTCAGATACGAGAACAAATACGCAGCACCGACAAAGGAGCAGCGAGAACGGTACATGAAAGGGGAGAGCGAGGAACACCTTTTCGGACCCGACAACCAGATCATGCTTATTCTCTATGACGATGCTGCATACCTCAAGGACGACATTGACGGCGTCCGTATCCTCTTCACCGGCATGCGGGACAAGGGAAAAATATACGATGAAGTGAAACGGCTGATCGATTATCACGAGCAAAAAAATGAGAACATGAAATTATTCTCCACCGGAAAAGATTCGTGAGCCGGTCAAGCGATCGATATCACGGGAGACGAGAATTTTTTTTTAAAATAATTCGCGGGGGATTCTGGTGCCGCTGATCAGTACCCGAATCTTCGCTCGTATTCCTTATGCGACAGCCATTCCAGTACCACGGTAACCACCTGCGTTCCGTCACCGGCAATCGAATACAAGAGGCGCCAGTTCTTATGGAAATTAAATTTCCACAGGTTGTCAATATCATATTTCGTGACATAGACTTTTGGGATTAACCGTTTCGGTACCTGAATCCCGCAAAAGGGATCCTTGACAATCGTATCGAACGCTGTATTCAGCTGATTAAAAATTTCTTTTTCTTCTGCCCTTCCAGACGGGAGCGTAAAAAAAGCGTGTCTGACCTGGTCGTCAGCAAAGTAGAGGGCAGACTTCATCGGATCTTCAGGTTATTGTTACTAATATATCGGTTTACAAGCTCTGGATTATAGATCCAGCAGATCTTTTTTTCGGCGTCGGTTGCGATCTTTCCGGAATCCTGAAGATAGTTGATAATAGTGGAGAATGTCTGGTACATCATCTTCTTGGGCAGGTTCTCCCACAATGCCCTTTTTCTGTATTCTCCGCTATGTTCCCGGATGAAGGACTCGACCATAAGTACGGTATCAAGCTGGGGAGAGTGAACCGCTTTGGCCTCTGATATCATAGAACGATTTTTGTTATATAACTATATATAACATTTTAACCGGGGAGAAACGGAACTCCGGATATTCGGTTCAATCCTCATGAATGATTTCTGTCTGTGGAACCAGGGGATAAAAAAAATCCTGCAAATCTGCCAAAATAAAAAATCCCGATCAGACAACAGGAAAAGAAAAAAGATTATTCAGTCTTTACCGGGCTGACGCCATCAACCTTGATGTAACGTCTCTTTAAGTTGTGCTTGCTGCCGATAACGGCGAATGTGCGCTCCTTTGCCTGGTTCGCATTCGGTGCCTCAATCACTTTCGTGTACGGCATCCAGTCTTCGCCCATCAGAAATGTTCCCTTGACTTCAAACTTCTGCTCCATCTACCTCACTCCAGAAAACCAAATACATCTTCGATCCTGCCAAGCTCAAACCCGCTCGTCGCGCTGCCGGCAATATATCCCCGCTCGTTCACTAAGAGGCCGGTGCCGATAAGCCCGCTGCCCATGTTGATCGTCCCGGTACCGACCGGCACCTTTGCGACTTCCTCAAGTCGTGCGATCTCATGAGCGGTTGCACGCGGGTGTATAATAACACCCTTGTTCGTCGCAACACCGGCCATGCCAACCGTCCTGACACCGCCAAGCGTCAGGTGAATTATCTCTACCTTGAGAAATTCCCCGATTTCCGCCGCGATATCGACTGGCATGTCCGGGTGGACAGCTGCGAAGGTGTCATTTACCATGATCACGTTACCGGCGGCATTCATTGTCTCGGACAGCCGCATCACTTCCCGGTACTCGGAGAAACGCGCAATCTCATCGTCAGTCGCAAGCCCAGAGACAATAATCCCCCGGCTGTTACCGCACATAAGAGAGCCGATGATCGCGCTTCCCTGTATCAGGGTCGGGATGATCTCGACATCGAGCGCCTGCTGTACCGCATCCCGGAACTCTTGCGGTGATTCCGGGGGAATGATCGCAATATCGCCAATAACCCGGGCAAAGACCCCGATGTTCGGGTCGCCGTCAAACGTGATCGTACGTTCCATCTACGATTCCGGTGCAAGTTCTGCCTGAACCTGCCCGTCCTCCATCTTCATGGCGCGGACCCGGATCTTTGAGGGCGGCTTCTGGCTCCCCCGGCTCCACACCAGTTCGTTGATGCTCTTGTCGAGCTTCACGTCCTCGCTCTTCATGTGCTTTGCGAGATATTTCCTGATATCCTTGATTGCGCCGTTTGCCCGCTTCCAGCGTGGCATCCTGCGTGCATCCCGGAGAGGGATGATGTAAACGTGCTCTGCCAGATTTTCTGCCATGACTTTACACCTTCAGTGTGCTTCTCCGCCAGTTGCGCCGGCACGGGTGCGAAACCACGTTTCGCTTTGTCCTGATCGTTACCCACTGGGGCACGCGGCGGTTCTGGTCACATGCCTTTGCCAGCCGTACCTTTCTGCCTTTACTTAATTTGCTCATCTTCACTCACCTGATTTATTTTCTCCCCACGACCAGTGACTGGTCATGGTGTGCCGGGAACAGGGACGCTGTATCGATCCCGCGTGCACGGATCGTGTCCCTGAGCTCGGCTTCATAGTCCCCGTTTGGTATCGTTCCCGTTTCCCCGTACGAAACGACGAGGAACCGGTCGACCAGACGATCGACTTCTGCCTTGACATACCCGAGAAGCGGGCGTACATACGAACACCCGGTCCGGTTGCCAAGACTCTGCACTTCTTCGCGTGTCAACATCGGGACACGGTCATTGAACCGGGTCCCGTCTCCGACGACTTTGTATTCACGTGAAAGGATTTCGACGGCTGACTGGTGCACCCGGTTGATCGCATCATTCGGGTACCCGCACGCAATCACGAGGTCAGCCATTTCGTTTTTCAATCCTTCCGGGAATACGCGTTTTTTTAACGGAAACCCCAGCGCTTGTGCCGCATGTTCTATTGTCGGGATTAGGCGGGTTCGGTCGAACACAAACGTGTTGAGCTCGACTTCATAATACGTACCCAGCATGATGGCTGCAAGGGAACTGTCCTTCCCACCGCTATAGAGCACTCCGACTTTCATCACTTTCGTGTGATTGAGTAATCCCGCTTTGCAGGCGCAAGCTTCCGGAGAAGGTCTTTTAGCTGTGCATCGGTGATCTTCTGGTTAAGCCTCCCGCTCTGGGCGAGGGCGACCAGCTGTTGTTCCACGGCTCCGGCAAAATCCGGTTTGGTCAGCTTGATGGTGTTTAAGCGTTCTCTCGCGTCGGGCTCAAGAATCTGCATGAGCACCATCTGCATCTGAGACTTTGCACGCTGCTGGCGTTCGAGCTCTTCCTGCATCCCCTGCTGGTCACCAGCCTGTTGCTGCAGTTGCGCCATCCTTCTCCTGCGGATTTCACTAAGCTCATCGTCTCCCATGGATTCACCTCTTACTTTGCTTCCGGTTTCTTGCCTTCAGCTTTGGGCTCTGCGGCCTTTTCGGGTTTCTTGCCTTCAGACTTCTTTGCGGCGGGCTTCTTCTCACCTTTCGCATCGTCCGTCTTCTCGGCAACTTTGCCCTTCTTGCCTTCAGACTTTTTGCCTTCAGCCTTCTTGGGCTCTTCAACGACCGGTTTTGCTCTCTTCGGGACAGGCGCCGGTGGGTTCACCGAGACTTCCCTTGCAACGCTGTCAAGGAATGCCATACCAGCCGGGGAAACTTTACGCCCGACCTTGAGATCGTGAACAATAAGTCCGGCTGCTTCGAGCTGCTGGAGTGCTTTTCTGAGAATCGATCCGCTGCCCTTCCGGAATGCATTCGGCTTTGAGCCGCGGTTCTTCTTCCCGCCGTAGAAACTTCGCATCCGTTCGACGCCCAAAGGACCGTCGACATAGACGCGTCTCAACACTGCCGCTGCCCGGATAAACCACCAGTCCGGGTCTTCAGGCGGCATCTCTTTATGGGCCCCGGTCTTTGCAAAGGCAGCCCAGACCGGTGGAGTAATCTCCTTTTTCGATTTGAGCTCCTCGGCGACCTGCCTGATAAGGTGGTCAGCCGGGACATCGTATACTGTAGTCATCTATAGTCCTCACTGTTGCAATATAAAATAACAGTCTTTACATATTAGTGGATAGGGTTTTTATACATTTCGAGGAGCCGGTCTTCGTCTGCTCCCAATAAAAAAGGACTTATTTTTTCTGGGTTTTTTTCTTTTCCGCAAGCACCATTGTCCGACCCCGGACCGATACAAGTTTGGCGCCAGCCTGTGTGGCAACGGACTCCGGATCGACTTCGGTGTTCTGGAGCCATTTTACTTTAATCGTCTTTCGCTTCTTCAACTGCGCCACGATCTCTTCGATCATGGTTGCGGTGCATCCCTGTTTGCCGATCCAAACTGTCGGTTTTAAGGCCTGCATCGATGGATCATTCTTCTCGGTCATGAGTTCTCTCTATCCGGTATCGTGTTCTTCTGTTGCATTCGTGGCAGGTGACAACAACATTGCCCCGGTGCACCCGTACCCGCATATTCCTGCCCGGAACAAGGTACGCGTAACAGTGGTGGCAGAACTGGCGGCGGAACTCGCGGTCAATCCGGCACCCGCTGGCGCATCGAGATCCGGCGTGCCAGTTCCACGTACCGGTTGGCAAGCTTCAGGACTTTCTGCGTACACGCGTCGTGCCTGCGCGAACAATATCGCGATGCGCTCCCGTGCAATCAGTTTTGTCGACGGTTTTTTGGATTTATCTTTCAATGCCTGCCTCCGGCTCCCGGTTGCCAATACTATTGCCGTACCAGATAAAAAATGAAGCGGGGGCGTACTCTGTCCCACCGGTTATTTGATCCGGACGATTCTCCCCTCGATCACCAGCCGTTCTTCACAGAAAAGCCGGATCGCATACGGCAGGCACTCGTGTTCATGCGCAAGGATGCGCTCGGCAAGGGTGTCTTCATCATCGCCTTCCATAACCTGGACAGCCTGTTGGACGATCACCGGCCCGCCATCGAGGCTCTCATCGACGAAATGCACGGTGCACCCGGATACTTTGACACCATACGCGACTGCCTGCTGCTGGGCATGCAGCCCGGTAAATGAGGGTAAAAGCGCAGGGTGGATATTGATCATCCTGCCTGAGAACGCCTGCACGATCTCTTTTCCCACAATACGCATGTATCCGGCGAGCACGAAGAGGTCGGGATTGACACGCTGCATTACCGCGAGGAGTGCCTGCTCGTACTCCTGTCGTGAAGAATATGCAGCATAGTCAACGATGATCACCGGAATCTTTGCCTGTTCTGCCCGTTCGATCGCGTATGCTTTTGGGTTGTCGGTGATAAGAGCAACACAGGTTGCTGGCACTGCACCTGCCTTTATCGCGTCAATGACCGCCTGGAAGTTTGACCCCCTGCCCGATGCAATAACCGCGATGCGTTTTGTCACGTTAATCTCCTCCGGAATTGTTGAGCCTTGGTCGTTTAAGTGTGCTCATTGCCGTTCTTTTGGTGAATGACGCATTTTACCTTCACGATCCGGCGCCCGTGCATCTGGACGACGACAAGCGTAACCCGTCCTCCTTCAATTTCTACTTTCTCGCCAGGGTGCTGCGGGATGTGCCCGAGCCGATCGATAAGGAGTCCCCCAACGGTCTCGTACGATTCATCGGGCGGAAGATCAATGGAAATTTTTTCGTTGAGATCGTCCACCCACATTTGGGCGTCAACGACATAGACTCCATCGGAAATCTGCTGGATATCCGGTTCT
Source organism: uncultured Methanoregula sp. (assembly GCA_963676405.2). Lineage (GTDB taxonomy): Archaea > Halobacteriota > Methanomicrobia > Methanomicrobiales > Methanospirillaceae > Methanoregula. The sequence goes on along the minus strand of CAXXQB010000007.1, from coordinate 15,385 downwards.
TCCGTGTCGTATTCGTCCATGATGTCCCCGACGAGTTCTTCAAGGATATCCTCAACCGTGACGATCCCGACGAAGCTGCTGTACTCATCAATGACAATCGCGATCTGGACACGGTGCACCTGGAGTTCCTTTAGGAGATCGTCAATCTTTTTTGTCTCGGGAACAAAGGTGGGGTCGTACATGATCTCTTTGATGGATGCGACTTTGCGTTGCGAGACCATGGCGGAAAAGACATCCTTGACATTCAGGACGCCGGTGATGTTATCGATCTGTTCATGAAAGACCGGGATCCGCGAGAACCCGGTGTTGTTGAAGATCCGGATTGCTTCATCGATCGTTGTCGTGTCTTCCATGAGTACCACATCCACCCGGGGCGTCATGATCTCCCGTGCAGGGGTATCGCCGAATTCTAAGACGGAGTAGAGCATGTCCTGCTCATTCTGCTCGATCGTCCCATCCTCTTTACCGACGTCAATCCATTCCTTGATCTCTTCTTCGGTTACCGCCGGTTCGGCGTTTCTCTTTCCCCAATACCAAACGTCGGGCTGACCCATTCCACAAGCCATATGACAGGAGTGAAAATGCGGGAGAGGAAGAGAATGATCGGGGCAACCGTGAGCGCGTAGGAATCCGATGCCCGTGCTGCGTAGATCTTCGGACCGATCTCCCCAAAGACGAGGAGGACGATGACAACAACTCCGGTTGCGATCCCGACACCGATGCTCCCGAACATCTGGATTGCGATTGCGGTGGCGATGGCAGCGGCGGCAATATTGACAACCGTGTTCCCGATAAGGATCGTGATGAGAAGATGTTCGGGTGATTCTTTCAGTGCGGCAACTGCCGTGGCACCCCGGTTTTCCTTCGTTTGTGAGTGTCCGGGCTTTTGCCCGGGTGATCGAGATGAGCGCAACTTCCGAGCTCGAAAAAAATGCAGACAGAATGACGCAGATGATGAAGAGCAGGAGTTCAATAATATCCTGGATCATCGCAATTCAACCCGTGCATGTGCACGTATACTGGTATTATTCATAAAGACTTGATTCACTAACATATTCGGGAGGAAATTTTATAAAACCAGCGCTTATCCAATGCATTCGTGCATGAACGTGCAGTCCCTTGCAAGGATTGCAATCTTTTCCTCAGCCGAAAGCGTCCGGTCGAAGGTCAGGTCTTCAATTTCGAGAGTAAGACTGCCCGTGAAATGGTGATCCTGTAACGCGGTGAGTATTCGAGCGATAACCGGGCTCCGGTCCAGCGGACGGTGAAGTTTTGCCCCATCAATCCGGCTTATGTGCACGTTCACCAGCCGGTCAGCGCAGAGTTCGACATACTGGATCGCCACGTCTTCAGATTGTGCAAGTGCATGTGACGTGTCAAGCGTGAAAAAAAGCCAGGGTTCTTCATCGAGGACAGTCCGCATCCGTTCCGGCGTGCAAAGGAGCGAATTCACTTTGGGCTCCATGTTCTCCATCGCGATCCGGAGATCGTTTTTCTGTGCCGCGTCGCGGAGTGCGGCGATGTAACGGGCAAACCGTGCAAAATCCGCAGAGCCCGGGGAACGTTTCGCTGTCCGTCTCCCGGGATGTACCGTGAGTACCCGTGCCCCGAGCGTTTCGGCGATTGCGATCGACCGCACCGCGTACCCGATGGAGACATCTGCCACTTCGGGGTTGAGCGAGCAGGGGTTGAGATCGAGGATTGGGGCATGAACAGTCAGGATTGCGATGCGAGGATGTGCCCGCCGGCACGCGATAACTTCGTCCACCGGAAGTCCCCGGAGCCAGAAGTGGGGCGTCTCCAGCCAGAATTCAAGTGCGTCAAGTCCTGCCCGTTCTGCAAACGAAAATATCTCGGCGCTGGTGTACTCATGAAAGAACATACTGGAGACACCGAATGAGACCATGGTAGTACTAATTGATATGCGCTTTTGTCATAATACTTCTTGATGGACTGGTTTTACTCTCCTGAAACGCCGTCAGTTGTCCCAACCGCGCCCCTCTCGGTCAGTGCAGTTTCAAAAATTATTGCCGGGCTCTTTGAAGATGAGCGACTGCAGGACATACAGGTGACAGGAGAAGTGACTAATTATACCCATCACACCCGGGGTCACCGGTATTTCTCGCTCTCGGAAAAAGGCGATGGTAACACCACAGCAGTCATCAAGTGCGTGATGTGGCGGTCTGATGCAGAACGGCTTGCATTTATCCCGGAAGACGGGCAGGCAGTCATTGTCACGGGCTCTGTACGGCTCTACGCCCCGCATGGCGCCTACCAGTTACAGGTAAAAGCCATGCAGGCGGCAGGACTTGGGGAGAAGTACCTGCTCCTCGAGAAATGGAAAAAAGAACTCGCTCTTGAGGGGTGTTTTGCCGCAGAGCGGAAACGTGAACTACCGGCGTTTCCTGTCCGGGTGGGAGTCGTTACGTCAGAGACCGGCGCGGTCATCCATGATATTCATACGGTCATTGCACGCCGGTACCCTGTGGAGATCCTCATCTCTCCGACTGCGGTGCAGGGGGAGAACGCCCACTGTGAGATTGCACAGGCGATCGAAAGCCTTCGCGGGCGTGTGGATGTCGTGATCGTTGCCCGGGGCGGGGGCAGTTTCGAGGACTTATTCCCCTTTAACCATCCTGATGTGGTCCGGGCGATTGTTTCCTGCCCGGTGCCGGTCGTTTCTGCGATCGGGCATGAAGTCGATGTAACCCTTGCCGATCTTGCCGCAGACATGAGGGCTGCAACCCCGTCTGCTGCTGCCGAACTGGTCGTGCCGGACAGAAAGGAACTCCGGGAATGGGTGCGGGAACTCCGGTGCCAGATGAGTGCGGCACTGTTGTCACGGATCGAACGGGCACAGGAGGAAATTTCTGGTCTCCGGGACCGGCTCCGCCCTCAGCGGTTCAACCGGAGACTCGAAGAGAAGACACAGAATACGGTTGATCTCGCGGACCGGCTGCTCCGTGCTGTAACAACAAAGATCGAACACAATAACCTTGTCCTCGCGGAAATGAGAACATGCCTTGAAGGCAGGAGCCCGCGTGCGGTCCTTGCCCGGGGGTACTGCGTCGCGGAGAAGAGGGGGACCATCATAAAATCCGTGGGTTCTATTACAAAAGACGACCGCCTTGCCATCCGGTTTTATGACGGCAGGAGTACCGTATGCGTGGAGCGTGTGGAACATGACTGATACATACGAACAGAAGATCGGACAGTTAAAAGAGATCATCGGAAAGATCGAAGACGGCAATACGAGTCTTGAGGAGAGCATGCGGCTCTATGAACAGGGTACCGTGTTAGTCAAACAGTGCGAGACGCTCTTAGCCGAAGCGGAAGTGAAAATTTCCACGCTCAGCCGGGACGCGTAGCGACGAGGGTTACAACCATCTCTTCTCCGGCTTGCAACGCGGCAATGAGTTCATCCGGCAGCGTCGCTGCCACATGATCCGACAGGATCCCGATTGTCCTGCCGCAGATAAACCGGCTCTTCCGCCAGACCATATCGGTCGGGTGATCGAGCGTAAATTGTGCAGAACCGTGCGATCGCACTTCTACAGTAATGCCGGCACATAAGAGCCGGGTCACAAGGATTGCATCATCGTGTGTGAGTGTCTTTTTGAACGACTCTGATAGCCCGGCACACCCTTTGTCCGCTGCAATGCCGATGATACAGTTGCCGTTTGCAGTGAGATGCGACTCACAGGTTACCTCAAATGTTGTCGGGTGCGTGCCGAGGACGAGGGGATGCCCCCTGCACTGTACCTGTTCCTGTGCCTTCATGCTTTATCATGTGAGGGTTGCCATTCATATTCAATGTTTATCACCGTTCACTGCCCGGAGTGCAAAGACGAGACTGAACACGAGGTCGTCGCCGATTCCCGGGACCGCCTCGTCCGGTGCACCGCATGCGGGCACCATCAGCATATCCCCAAAGAGAAAGAACCGGAACTTTTGACCGTAAAAACGATTGTCTCCCGTGAGGGTACATCCATGGTCGGCAGCATCGAGTTTGCCGAAGATGACGAGTGTTTTGTCGATGACCATCTTGTCGCAGAGGTTGGCGATGAAGCGTATGGTGTCGAAGTCAGCGCAATCGAGGTTGGGGAAAAAAGGGTACAGCGGGCAAAGGCAAAACTGATAACGACACTCTGGACCCGGACGATTGATCAGGTGGTCGTAAAGATATCAGTCCATGACGGGCGAAAGACCATCCCGCTCTATATGGAATGCGAAGGCGAAACCGAGTTTGTTGTCGGTGAAAAATATGTCGTCGATGCAAAACGGTTCAAAATCTCCCACCTCAAATTGCGCGACGGTCCATTGATGAGAAAAGAGGGCTGGAAGACGGCCGCCCACCGGATCAAGCGGATCTACGGGTACCGTTCATAAATATTTTTTAAGCGTACTCTCCAGTTGTTCGCGATGGACAACTCCTTCGAGACGCTCTTTTACCTCTCCATCCGTTACTACGACAATGGTCGGTGTCACTTTCAACTGGTACTCCTTGATGTACTGCGGGTTTTTGACTGCATTGATCTCTTCGATCTCAACGTTGAGCGCCTTTCCCACTTCTGTATTGATCGGGGTCTGCTCCATACAACCCATACACCCCGGTTGAAAAAAACAAATTACACGAATTGCCATGCACAAAAATGGGTGGGGTTGATAAAAAGGGTATGGGTGGCGCTTTTTAACGCCCATTTATCGATACGATGCTTACGTCAATGATTGGCTGGGCGAAATCTATTGTCACACCATCAGCGTCCTTGTAGGTAACCTCACCCAAACGGATGTAATACGTCGCGGTTGAATTGTCGGTTGTTGCCACTGGATTTTCAGACACCCCGAGGGGGATCACGGTACCGACCTGTACATCCGAGAGGTTCAGTTTGCGCTCGCGTAGTTGGTCGGCAGTCCAGTACTGGGTCAAGGGTATACCTGATACAACATTGATCGTCTTCTTCTCGTTCTTTTTCATCCCGATGATTCCAGAACTGATCGCGTTGTATTCACTGGCAAAGATGCTATACTTGTCTCCCCAGCCGGATTGGGGTGTATATACCTGCATGGGAAAGACTGGGGTGGTCAGTGACTGGTTTGCGGTAATTGTCATCTGCTTGGAACCATATATATCGTAACCGGCTGCCTTGATCCTATTGTAGAGGGTCTGATCTGATGTGACTAGCGGATTGCCCTGTGCATCTTTTAAGGTATAATCGAGTACAACGACATCACCGGGTTTTACCCCGACAATCCCGGAGATCCAACCGGTTCCCGTGGATGAGATAATCATACCCACCGCAAACACGACACAAAAAAATGCGACAAAAATGCCAATAAAAATTTTTGTCCAGTTTTTTGTCGATGCTTCCTTTCGTTTCTTTTCGCCCATTGTTAGAATCCTCCTTATTAAGTCATAGTCCAACGGTCATAAACTATTCCGCATAATGCCCGGGCATGAAAAACCAGAACTGCAGAAACATTTATGTATAATTAACGATTACCATTGGTTAGCCAAACTTAACAAAGGTCGGGCAAAACCGGTAAAGGAGGGAACAATATGGCATGGAGAAGGTATCCGTTTGAATCGATGTGGCGTGAGATGGAGGACATGCGGCGCGAGATGGACACCCTGTTCCACCAGGTACAGACCGGCGGCAGGCTTCTTCCCGCGGGAGGAGTTGCGGACCGGATGCTCCCGGCAATCCGCGGCGAGTTCCGGGTCGATGTCCGTGAACATGCAGATGAAGTGATTATCGTGGCCGATCTTCCGGGCATAGAGAAAGACGCGGTGTCCCTTCAGCTGATCAACCCGCGTGCGCTCGAAATCTCATGCGAACGCAAAAACGAGAGAGAAGAGAAAGAAGAGGGCTACTACATGCGGGAGAGAGTCTCCGGGTCGATGCAGCGCGTCGTGACGTTGCCTGCCGAAGTAACCGGGGATGCAGCAAAGGCAAGTTTCAAAAACGGATTACTGGAAGTCCACTTAAAAAAGACAACGATCTCCCCCACATCCCGCATCGAGATCGAATGAGGGGCACTGTCCTCTCCTATTCCTGTTTTTTTACCAATTACCTTTTAGACCTCAGCACCAAACGTGGTACAGATGGACAAGAAAAAGGTCAAGGACTATATGACCTACGATGTCGTCAGCGTGGACATACACGGTACAGCACAAGACGTCATCGAACAGATAAAAAAGACCAATCACGATGGTTTTCCTGTCGTTGAGGGGACACAGGTGGTCGGGTACATTGCCGCCCGCGACCTGTTGTTTGTTCAGCCGGATGCAACCATTGAGCAGGTAATGAGCGGTCAGTTGATCGTTGCCGATCCGGAGATGGATATAAATGATGCGGCACGGGTGATTTTTAGATCAGGTATTCAGAAACTTCCCGTGGTCGATGAGAAGAACCAGCTTTTGGGCATCATATCCAATTCTGATGTGATCCGTTCGCAGATCGAGCATGTTTCACCAGAAAAAGTCTTCAATTTTATCACCACCCTGAAAAAATTGTATGGGGTTGATCCCACACTCAACCGGGGGATTGTCCCGACAAAAGACCTGCTGCCCACCCAGTCCAAAATTTATGAAGACGAACTTGAGGGAAGGATTTACGAGATCAAAAAAGGGCTCGCCGAACCCATCATTGTCGTGAAACGCCCCGGGAGGACGATCCTTGTTGACGGTCACCACCGGGCGATCGCTGCAAAACGGCTCGGCATCACGGCGCTCGACGCATACATTATCGAGATCAATGAAGACATCGAGCTGGGAATGGAGCGGACCGCCCACGCGATGAACTTAAAAACTCTTGACGATGTCCAGGTACTGGACTATGCCCGTCACCCTCTCGTAGCAATTACGCACCGGCTGGTCCGGCGGGTATAATTTAAGATCCCTCACACCGCAGATCGAATTTATCGTTTAACACGTGCTCTTTTACGATTGTCCCGTCACTGATTACCACTTCAGGCCAGAGCCGTGTCTTGGAATGGACCACCACGTGATCGCGGAGCACGACGCGGGGGCCGATCACCGTATCGTTCTCGATGCTGCACTTTTCCCCGATATGCGTGTCATTGTCGATGATGCTCCCCGAAATTGAGGTGTTGCCACCGATAATCACCCGGTTGTAAAGCGATGAAGAGAATATCTTCGCATTGTTCCGGATAATGCACTTCTCGCCGATGCTGGTATACGGTCCCACGAGCACATTGTTCCCGATGGTCGTCCCCGGGCCGATGGCAACCGGACCGATCACCCGGGTATTTTTACCCAGCGTGATCGAATCGCCGAGCTGCACCGGGCCCTGAACGTGCGCCCCGTGCATGGAGAGATCCCCGATAATGTCAGTGATGGCAATGTCCTGTAACTTCCACCGCTCTGCCTGCCTGAGCGAGTGCGGGCTCCCCACATCCGTCCAGTTCCCCCGGGCGAGCCAGCCCTTAAGCGCGTGCCCCTCCTCCATCAGGTGCGGGAAGAGGTCCCGGGCAAAATCAAACTTTTTCCCTGCCGGGATATGATCGAAGATCTCCGGGCTACAAACATACATCCCGGTGCTTGCAAGGTTAGAGAAGATCTCCCCCGGTGCCGGTTTCTCCTTGAACCGTTTTATCTCGTAACTAACATCGATCTCGGCAATACCATATTCAGAAGGGTCGTCAATGGAGATCAGCCCGATGGTGGCAACTGCCTTCTCCTTCTGGTGGGTGCGGAAAAACTCAAGCACATTCAAGTCGGTGACATGATCGCCGCCGACAACAAGGAAGTCATGTCCGTCAAGGTGCCGTTTCGCGTTCCTGACACTACCAGCGGTCCCGAGTTTTGTCTTTTCGTGGACATAGGTGATATCGACACCAAAAAGCGATCCATCGCCAAGCGCTTCTTCGATATCTTTTCCCATGTACCCGAGCGTCATCACGACTTCCCGGAATCCCATGTTCGAGAGGTGTGAGACAAGGTGCTGGATTGAGGGGCGGTTGACGATCGGGATGCAGGGTTTCGGTCGCTCGAACGTGAGAGGGCGGAGACGGGTGCCTTCTCCCCCGCACATGATACACACCTTCATACTCCAGTTTTGGTGCTGAAGTGTTTTAATCCTGATGTAATCGATGCAGGCATATTTCCGGGGAGTGTCAAAAGTAAAAAGAATGGTGATGCCGGAAACATTTTCGTCACCATCTCATATGCCTGGACGAATGGATCTCTCGCCAGCATACCAAAAGAGGCACAAAAGGCATTTTATGATAGGAATGAGATGGATATCAGGAGTTTGATTATGGGACAGGACACCTACCGGGAACTTGTCGTGGAGAGAGGCACGGTGCAATGCCTTCCGGATAAGCGCGAAGACCTTGACCACTGCCGGTTCTGCATCCACTGCCGGGAGTTCCGCGTGGAGGGCGCATGGGTGAAATCCCCTTCTCTTGCCTATTGCACGAAATGCCGGGTCACAGATGATGTTGACTTAAAAAAGATCGAGGGTGTGAAATGTGCAGACCGGCAGGGTGAGGGGTTCCATAGTATCGCAAGCATCATCGGGTAATCAGATCCCCGGTGGTCATTTTTTTTACGTGCAGAAACTGCCTTTGAGAATAACTGCATTCCTATCGCTTCATTTGTCACCGTTACTGTCACAGAGTAACGCAATTATCCGATCCATATCGACATGCGCTTCAAACACGTCGGCAAGCGTATCATAGGGATCAGATGTAGAGTCTGGCATTGGCGTGAACGGCAGTCCTCTCTTTTTATACAGGTACGAGAGCAGCGCATTTACTGCTGACGGATTTAAAAAAAGCCCGTGCATATAGGTGCCAAAGACCAGTCCGTCTTTACTTACTGCACCGTCCCCGGAAAATGCTTCGTGATCCGTCCCTGTCACGGTCACTCCCATGTGGATCTCGTACCCGGTTACGTTTCCAATCCCGGAAAGGATAGGCGGAACCGGGCATGCAATCCGGTGAACCTGTACCGTGTTCTTGTTATACGAAGCAAACCGGGTAACGCCATCGAGCAGTCCCAACCCGGCATAGGTTCCTTTCACGGACTCAAAACCATCATCCACGAGCTCGCGACCAAGCATCTGGAACCCGCCGCAGATGCCTATAACCGGGACCCCGTTTGCGTGAGCTTTATGCAATCCGGCATCCGTGCCGCTATTCCGGAGAACGGCAAGATCATCGACCGTGTTCTTTGTACCGGGAAGTATCACGCAATCATACCCGTCGAGCGGTGTTCCGGGAGCTACGTACTCCACCGCCGCGTACTGTTCAAGAAGTTCAAAGTCCGTGAAGTTGGCAATATGGGGGAACCGGATCACGGCAATCCGGACCGGAGAGTCCGTGCTTTTTTTGTCACCAATGGAGAGCGAGTCCTCGCTCGGGAGTGGGATGGAAAAATACGGGACAATGCCGAGTACCGGAACACCGGTCAGGTCTTCTATAATCTTCACACCCGGCAAAAAAATTGCCGGGTCACCCCGGAACTTATTGATAACAATACCCTTGACGAGCGGTTGTAGCTCGGGGGGTAGGAGTTTAATCGTACCATAAACCTGTGCAAACACCCCCCCCCGCTCAATGTCTGCGACAAGAATGATTGGCAACCGGAGCGCCAGCGCTAGCTGTGTATTTGCGATGTCCCGGTCGTAGAGGTTGACCTCAGCAGCACCTCCGGCACCCTCGATTACTACCTGTCCGTATGTCTTCTGAAGTCGCCGGAACGCACACAGCGCTTCTTTGAGTAGTTCGGGCGTTTCCCGATAATATTCTGCTATGGGAACATCCTTGTATGGGCGCCCGTGGAGTACCACCTGCGAGACACAGTCCCCCTTGGGCTTTAAGAGGACCGGGTTCATATCGGTAGCCGGGGAAAGTCGTGCGGCAAATGCCTGCATTGCCTGCGCCATGCCGATCTCCCCACCATCGCCGGTAACAAAAGAGTTCAGGCTCATATTCTGGGATTTGAACGGCGCAACCGAAATCCCGCGCCTTACAAGACAGCGGCAGAGTGCAGCAACGGTCACACTTTTTCCCACATGGGATGATGTTCCCACCACAAGAAGGGACATATCGTACGTACATTAAAACCCCTGCCTTAAAACTGGTATCCCTTGGTTTTTGGGGAAACCCAGAAGAAAACTCAGGAAAAAGGCGAGAAAAAACCCGTGTAATGCCAAGTAATAAATAACGAGAACCTAAAAATAGTTGTAATGATTGGTGGGATTTGCCCGACGTGTGGACTTCCAAAGGAACTATGTATCTGTGAGGAAGTAGCAAAGGAACAGCAGAGGATCAATGTCAAAGTCAACAAACGCCGATACGGAAAAGAAGTTACTGTTATCGAAGGACTTGATCCAACTGATATTGATTTAGATGACCTTTCAAAATTCATGAAAGGAAAACTTGCCTGTGGCGGAACGGTGAAAGGTAACTCCATCGAACTGCAGGGAAATCACCGGGACCGGGTAAAAGAACTGCTTTCTTTGAAGGGTTACAGCACTGAGAATATTTCCTGATCCTTTCCGGTAGTGCCGGAAAAATTACCCTTTTTTGTTTTTTCCTTACGGTTTAATTTTTGTTTTTCTTGCGCATTTCCTTTCACCCATTCTATTGATTTTTGAGGTTCCAGTGATCTCTTCTTCTCTTTTGAGATTCCATTTTCGTTCCGGTCAGATGAAGACCCTGAAGATTACCCATGAAAGGAAAAGCATGATGGCAGAATATTTTAATCCGGCAAGTAACCGCCCGTCACCCATCTGACCGGCAACCAGACCGGAGAAGAATGCCTGTATCATCGCTGCATGGGAGAACAACCGTTTGTACGCCGCGAGATCGAATCTTCCCATGAACGCGCTCCCGGCTCCGGCGGCCTGCGCCGCGGCACCTGCAGTTGCCATAGTTGCGAAGAATGAACTTACAAGAATTGCAATTATAAACAAAAAAACCGCCGATGAAACGAGAACGATGATAACATAGATTATCATATTGTTCCTCCGCTCGGATGCAAGGTTGACGACTTGAAACGTATCCCGTGCCGCCGCATGAAGTACCTGGCTGATATCACCCCCGGCTTTACTCGCTTTCGCGATCAGGTCAACGCTCCGGTCTGCAAGTGGAGTCCCCAGTTTTTTGCCAAAACTATACATCCCTTCCAGGAATCCGACACCCCATGACATCATGTTGTCAAGTGCATGAACATGAGGTGTCAGCCTCCCGTACTCTGAACCGGCAACAAGATGCACGGCATTCGGGACCGTCATCCCGGAATCGTTCATCCCGGCAAGGTCCCGGAAGAAATTCGGCAACGCATTCTCGATACTGATAATCCGCCGGTCTTCACGGAAATCGAGAATTGCAACTGGGATAATGGCGATAAGAACGGCAACGACAATGTAGTCATCAACAACAGTAGAGTTAAAAAGCGCTCGCATCCCCAGTGATCGAATCGCCGAATAAAAACCCCAGAAAAAGACCACAAGAGAGACAGGGGCACAAACGATGAGTATATTAACCGGTTTTTCTGTAAGTACTTTGAGTGGGTGCTTCAGAAACCTTCGGAACCCGACCCTGCTTTTATGCTCCTTACTGATTTTCTGTAAAATCTCATCCTTTCCTGGTTGGGAACCTGCCTGATCCCGGGAGGTCATAAGATCTTTCTTTTTGCCTGTCGCACCTGAAAGCGTATCAAAAAATCCCATTTTTTATGACTCCGGTGTCAATATATCAACCATAATCACAAACATTATAGATCCGAACGGGATCATCAGGTAGATGACCAGGTACAAAAACATCGGTTTGTTATCACCACCCATTACCGACATGATAGCCTGGAGGATGATTAAAAACAATACTCCTGCCACCATGACAGTAACATACGATTCCGCAATCATTGCGAGGGTGTCCAGGAATTGTTTCTGTTTCTGCTGGTTCTCCAGTGCATACTGGTCGGATTTTGCTCGGAAATATTCTGTCAGGTTCCCCCCACTGGTGATGCTCGCCATCGCACCCTGTAAAAACTCCTTCATCCGCTGGCTCGGCGTAGTTACCGAAACTATTCTGATCGCTTCGATCAAGTCCCTCCCGAAAATATCGACCTCCCGGGCAATATACCGCGCCTCGACTGCACACTCTCCATAAATAGGGCTGTCACCAAGAAGGCAGAAGACCTCATCCGGAGTGATCCCGGCTGTTGACATGGAGGTGATGTAATTGATTGCATACGGCAGGTTAGCATCAATATTTCGGCGCCGGCTTCCTGCAACTATACCCGGGTATATTACAAAAACTTCATAGGTAATCCACCAGAACACACAGAAAGAGAGGATCACAACCGCGATGGTGCCGAGGATATTTGCAAGAGGTAAGATAGAGAGAAGGGAGTCGTTGATCCCTGTTTTGTCTACTATCATCTGGGGCAGCCTGAAAAGCCATGAGAACAGACCGAGCAGGAGAGAGGCGAACAACCCCACAGAAAGCGAACTGGTATACGCGGTCGCGAGGTACATTTCAAACGGCTTTTTCAACCGTGCGGAGGCAAGATCGTTTCGCAATTGCGTATACTGGTTCCGCTTTGCCTTCATCCGCATGCACAGGAGATTGAATGAGAGTCGTTCGAAACTATTCATAGAGGTCTTTCCTCACCCGCAGGATGACCTCTTCGGGATTACGGTAATACGAAATCAGGATTGATGACACGTCTTTGTAGTGCCGGATCTTCCTCATACGCATCCATTTAAGTACTTCCTGCCGGCGCTTGAGTTCCTCACGCATCCGATCCTCGTTCCAGCCACGGGCTTCCATTATCTCTTCAAGGATGTAGGATTTTCCGGAATATGTGATCTCATCCGTTGCCGAACTCCACTTGAAGACCTCGTTTGTGATCAGTTCGTTTGTCCTTGGATCGATTTCAAGGATCTCGACAATCTGCTTGTTCCTCCGGATCCGCTTGCCCCCGACCCGCGACTGTACTTGGATGCAGACAATGTCAAGTGCCGAGAGCATGTTCCGCGGGACATCCATGGGCGGGTTCTCAATACGGTGCACGATACTCGATACCGAATCCGCGTGGATCGTGGAGTAGGTGACATGCCCGGTACTCATTGCCTGGAACAGTGTCAGGCATTCCTTGCCACGGACTTCGCCTACGATTAAATACTCAGGGCGCTGCCGCATCGCAGCCCGCAGGAGCTCGTACATGGAGATCTCCCCCCTCCCACCTGTATCAAACGAGTCGCGGGTGACACTCGGGATCCAGTTTGGGTGGGGGAGCTTCAGCTCCCGGGTGTCCTCAAGACTGACAATCTTTGCCATCGGCGGGATAAAAAGCGAGACTGCGTTTAAGGTTGTGGTTTTCCCGGAAGCTGTTCCCCCGGCAAAGATCGCGGATTTGCCGTTCTCAATCGCGAGCCAGATATACGCAATCGAGAGCGGGACGAACGTGTGCCATTCGATGAGATCAGTTGGGGTGATGGGTTCAGCCTTGAACTTCCGGATGGTGAACGTTGACCCATGAGCGGTTATCGCTTGACCGAGTGTCATCTGGATACGGGATCCATCAGTCATGGTCGCATCGAGAATTGGTTCCGCGATAGAGATGTACTTGCCAGCCCGCTGTGCGAGTTTTGTGACAAACGAGTCCAGGTAATCGGCATTCTGGTACATGAGCGTCGTCTGCATCGATTCGTAGCCCGCGTGGAATACAAAAATTTGGGTGTTGACGCCATCGCACGAGATATCCTCGATATATTTGTCATGCATGATCGCGTCGATTAAACCGTTGCCGAGAAAATCCTTGTGCATATTGTACAGGATCTTCTCCCGCTGGACAGGATTGAGATTCAGCCCGTAATCGTTGAGGATATGGTCAGCTGCCGCCCGGAGCTGATGGTGAGCCTCCTCTTTTGAGATCCCCCTTGTATTAATATCGAGTGTTTCAAAGAGGCGCTCTTTGAGCTCTTCTAAAAGATCTTTTTCCGGATCGAGAAGAACCGGTTCAATGACCTGGTACGTGTATTCATGCGTGGATAAATCGTAGATGATCCGAATGTATGCAAACGGTTCGTTGACCGGGTATATCTCCACCTCTTCAATACCGGGTGCGGGATGGAACGAGAGATCTACGAGCGGTCCGTGAATTTTTGGGTCATACTCTACGATTTCCGGTTTTTGCGCTGTAAAAAGCGAGATAAATCTAAATTTTTTTGTAGTTTCTGGTTTTACTTTTTGGATTTTTGGTTTAATATCCTCGAATAGTTCTTCAAGATCATCCAACCTGTAAAGGGCAGGTGCATTGTCGAGAATTTTCTCAATATCCGGAGGCATGACACTGGTGCCTGACCGTTCGGGAACGGTGTGTCCGGGAAGAGTGATCTCCTCGATTTCAAACCTAATACCTGCAGATAAGTTGAGACCTGACGTGTCGGATATCTGGTCAACAGTGACGATCCGGGCATCAGATTCGGACTCATCTGGTACCTCTTCTATACGGGCTCGACAGTTTTTCTTTACACTGCCAGAAGCCGGGGACTCCATGGGTTCTTTATTGATAATTCCGTTACCTGGTTTCGATACAGTTTGTTGTTCGGCAGGGGGATCTGGGGTTTGTTCATCGTAGGCAGATGGCAAAGCCCGGGTTTGCAACGCCTTTACTGGTAGGTGGATATCCTCAAGCAGGTTATAAAAATCATATGATGCCTGATAAGGATGGAAATCACGGACATCCAGTGCAGAGTTGCGTTTTAGTGCTGATGGTATCCGGGAAGATTCATCTGCCTCTACTCTTCCCAGCCCTTTTTTGAGTGCAGAAAAATCACCAGAAACGGTCTTTCCGGTATCTTTAGGGTTGGTTATTTGGTCTGCCTGTGTTGTTCTGGTATGTGATGACTCATCCTTCTTTTTTTTCCCGCCGATTTTTTTAACGAGCGTACTTAAAAAATCTGGTGAATTATTGACCTCTATTTTCAAGCAGAAACCATCCGAACTGGTGAAACCGTTCACCAGTATTTTATTAAAAAAATCCTTTTGAAGAGGACTGTTTTATCCTTTAACGGTTGCTCTACAGGAATATATACACCATGGATTTACAACTATCCATTACCTTAGTTTTTAGAGGAGAAATTAAAATGAATCCAGAAAATTTTCCTATTCCGGATTGAGGGCAATTTCATTATTCATTGTATCAAACCGTATCTGAAATGAGGTCATGGCGTGGGATCTGTCCTCGACAATGCAGATATATGCATTATACATCAGCCTGAGCCCGACTGATCCGGTATCAGTCGTGATATCACTTCCTACTGTCATCCCCTCATTCCGGATGGATAACCACAAACCGTGAACTAGACCAGCGCCATGCATAAGTGGTACCAGAATGAAGGGT
>CAXXQB010000006.1:0-51137 GCA_963676405.2 uncultured Methanoregula sp. | reverse complement strand
GCATCCTTACCGAAATAGCCCCGGATGAATGTTATGTACTCTGGAACGGTCATGTTGGCATTCGCGGAGAGCGTTGTCCCGTCATTGGCATTGCTCCCGACCATGAGGGGACCGGGTTCTCCTTGTGGAGACTGAAGAGCGAATCGACGGAATCGGGGAGCAACCACCCGTCAATTGTTGGCTCGAAATGCAGGGTATGAGTAAGCTCCCAAGAGGTTGATGGCCAGGGGGTTGCATTGATCAACTGGTTGGTACTTAATGTTCTCATCCGGGCAATCGCACCCGACCCCGAATATCCGAGGCTTTTTGCGTATTCAACTCCAAACTGCTCGGCGTCAGATTTTGAATGAACATTATCAATAGTGGGACCGTTCGCCCAGAAGGGACCGCTTTCGACAATCGCCTGCTGATAAAGTCCTTTGCTCTGGGGGCTGACCAGGTGAATAAGAACACTCTCTCCTCCAGCCGACTGCCCGAATATGGTCACCCGTGACGGGTCGCCACCGAAAGCCCCGATGTTTCGCTGGACCCACGCGAGAGCTGCCTGCTGGTCCATAAGCCCATAATTGCCCGAGCTGTTATTCGGGGACTCGGCATCCAGCTCCGGATGTGCAAGAAACCCGAGAGCACCAAGCCGATAATTGGATGTGACAACGATAACACCTTTCTTTGCAAGGGTCGTCCCGTTATAGAGTGCAATCGTATCAAGCGGAGCTACCGTTCCAAATGCCCCGCCATAGAAAAAGACCATGACCGGTAGTTTTTCATTAGCACTTTGGGCCGGGGTCCATACATTGAGGTACAAGCAGTCCTCACTCATGTTAGGAACATAGGATCTTGTGACTGGCTGGGGAGGTTCCGCTGAAAACGCTTTTGCTTCCTTAACACCATCCCAGGGCTGGACCGGCGCGGGCGGTCTCCATCGCAGGTCTCCGGTCGGAGGAGCTGCGAACGGGATGCCGAGATAAACCCGGATCCCATCCTGGTTTATTCCTGAAACATACCCGGCGTCAGTCTTCACAACCCCGGACTCCGGTCCCTTCTGGGTACATCCTGCCAGAAAAGAAAATCCAGTGAGGAACAGGCAGATTACCAGAACATACATTGTTACCTTATACTTTTGCATACCATTGCCTCCGTCTTTGCTTCCCGATAAAAGAGCCGGATTTCCGGGAGGGGGGCAGCACTTTTTGGGAACCCTGCTACTCCTGTCATCCAACTGTACACCAGAGCACTTTTTGGAAATATGATACTATAACACATTAACGCTTTGTATCTGCCAGTGTCTGAAGACGTCACTTCATACGGTATAGTGGGGGTCTCCTCCTCACCAGATTTGTGTTTTTAGAAATGCCAATCCTCAAGTAGTAGGTGAACAATCTTTTTGTATGGCGTCCCGGTTATATGGCATTGGTGTCATTTTTTTAATACTGCTCTTCATCACCGCTGCCGGTTGTGTCACCTCAAACGTGAACGCGAACACTTCTGTAACGCCAACGACTACAGGAGTCTCCCCTATGACCTCCCCGGTATCGACCTTTGCGGTAATTCCTGCCGCATCCACACCCGCACCCACTGTGTTCTCTGTCCCGCCAACATCAACACCTGCACCAGCTGTTTCTTTCAAGAGATCGGAGATCAACCAGCGTTTTTTGGATATTGCATTCGGGAACGAAAATTCTTTTCTCAACAGGTGGAGCGATCGGCTCGTTAAAGTAAGTATTTCGGAAGACTATACCACGGAAGATATGGTTAACCTGAACGCTTTCATCACCCGGTTTAACAACATTTCCGCCACTTCAAAGCTTACCCAGGTTATGGAAGGAGGAGACCAGGACATCACTATTCGCCTTGTGCCACTCTGGTATCTCAATACAATCCAGGACGATGAGTCAAACAAGATATTCCGGGATTGGGATACGGGGGAGATCTTGTTCATTGATCGAACACTCAGATACCAGAATGAACCCCAGGATACATTGTCTATCAATTCCCGGTTTACCGGTGAGGAACGAAAATACCTGATCCTGCGGAGTCTTCTGTACGAACTTGGTTTCGAAGGATATTCTGGAGATCCAAGCAGTTTCTTCTACTATCGTGGCACAACCAAAAATATCAGCACCATGGATTGGATCGCAATCAGCATGATGTACAGCAAAAGGTTCAATTATGGGGATCAATTCAAGCTGGTGAAAGACAATCTTTCTGTCTGAACAATCTCTGTTTCCTGCCCTGCAGGGATACGGAGATCGACGACGTGTACCGAAACGGGCAGTCCTGAGGCAGAACACACCGGTTGATTTATCCGGTGCCTTCTAACCGGTTGTAGCCCATATGACATGTCGTTTCAGGTAGATCTGATAATTTCAATACATTTAATTGCCCGGTTGGCAGTTTTACTGTACCCATGAATACCCGTACCCTCGTTATCCTGCTTCTGGTAGCCCTGTTCTGTCTTGTGGCGTTTATGGCAATCTTCCCGAACGGGCAATCGTCGTTCCCGGCACTGGTCAAACCCCAACTGGAGAAACCATCTGCCCAGTCAGTTCTCGTTGACCCCGCGGGAGGAGGAGTAAAAGACGATCCGTTCCGCACACGAGCCTGGGGAATTTCCGGTGAGCAGGTGAACGTGCAGTGGCACACACTAAAAACCGCGCTTCCGATGAGCCGGTATATCGTCGTGCGGGACGGGATTTTTGGCGGATCCCCCGGGAATAATCCCTACCTGATGTCCTGGAGCGACACCGGCCTCAGCCCGGATACCCGGTACTGTTACCGGGTCTACGGTCTTGACGCTGCCGGCACCGTCATCAACACCAGCCCTGATATCTGTGCCGTGACCGGTCCGCACACAGTCTTCAGAAAAACTCCATATATCCTGTACCCGGGAGATCCGACTCGCATGAACGTTCTCTTCCAGGCATGGTCGGCCCCCCGGGTTGCAACGCTCGAATGGGGACCGGATCTCATGTACGGGAACGGCCCGGCCCGGTTCACTGGAATAAATGACCATCTGCTTTCTGCCACGATCACCAACCTCACGCCCGGTACGAGAACATATTACCGGGTGATAGTTGATGGGGAGATCTATAATGACTCCTTTGTGGCCGCCCCAACACATGTTTCGGATAACCTGACATTCTACGCATATGGCGACAGCCGGTCCCACCCGGAAGTCCACGAAGTTGTCGTAAGCCGGATCCTTGCCGATATGAAAAAAGATCCGGGTACAAGGCAGACGTTCATTGTCCACGGAGGGGATTTTGTTGAGGAGGGTGCGGACGAGCAGTACTGGGACAACGAGTTCTTCAACCGGAACTGCCCGGCGGTCAGGGAACTTGTCGCATCCGTGCCGCTTTTAGGCGTGCTCGGCAACCACGAGTATTATATCGAGACTGGCGGGGACGCCCCGGCAAATGCCACGGTACCGTTCGGGGAATATTTCCCCTACCCGGGTTACCCGGCGCCGAGTCCAGTTGAAAGCGAGTATTACTATTCTGTTGATTATGGACCTCTCCACCTGACGGTACTGGACTCCTATCCCCAGAACAGCAGCGGATATTCCCTGAACTATCAGCCGACAACCACCCAATACCAGTGGCTCAAAAAGGATCTCGCCGGTACAGATCAGCCGTGGAAAGTGGTCGCGATCCATACGCCGGTCTACCACCCGTATGTTGAAGATCCGGTCGCAGTGCAGTACCTTGTCCCACTCTTTGAGAAATACAATGTCAGTCTGGTCATCCAGGGGCATGTCCATGATTATGCCCGCGTCTCCAGGGAAGGAATTGAGTACGTGACCCTTGGCGGGGGTGGAGCACCCCTTGCCACAAGCTGGACCCCGGAGATACAGATCAATCCCGAGAAAATGGAGACGGTCTATCATTTCGCCAGGATTGAGCTAAAAAACACAACCCTTTCCGGGATAGTTTTCGATACCGAAGGGAATACCATTGACAGTTTTGTGATTCGGAAATGATAGAACATGTTTTTTGCAGAGTTATAATCAGGAGATCATATTGACGATGGCGGTAAATTCCCGGGTTCCCCGGGGAGTTTTTTGAAAATATCTCGTTGTGGCGAGGAGCATGGGACTATTATCGATGCTAACTGCATGAAAATTACACGGCGAGTGAGCTGGAATAACAGCCCTGCTTTCAGGCAATCTGGCATTAGCGAATGAAAAATAATAACACCTTTTCCTGATTATGTATCATTATGAGATTGCCGAATCCTGTCTTTTTCCTTATTCTTCTTCTCGTTCTGGTCCCGGTATCTGGCACCCTTGTATCCCCGAATGATCCGGGTGGGGGAGGTGGGGTTCTCGTAATCACCCAGCCAAGCAGAAACGAGTCTGTCTTTGCGGAGATGCGGGATTTCTACGTGTACGGCATCTTTCCCGGGCGACTGGAGAGACCCGGCGATCTCAGAATAGAGCTTTTCCGGGGCGATAATACTACGGGAGAGCGTATCCGGCTCATCGAAAGTCACGTAGATCCGGTTTCCGGTATTACTCCCCGGAGCGCCATCGAAATGAATTATACTGACGGACTCGACTGGGGGAACAAAATGGTGCCGGACCTCGTCAAAGAGCCGGGAGGACTCTATAATCCCACGAACAAACTGGTCGTAACCAACGATTACTATCTCGGGCTGGTCCTTGGCGGGGTAACAAAAGGCATAGACACAACCTATGCGGACAAGGACGGCCGGCCGCTCAAAGACCTGACCGCAGGAAATTATACGGTCCGGGTTACCGGTCTTTCCGGCAACCTTTCCGGTAATGTCGCCCAGAAGACCCTGACCTTCGGACTTACCAACACGTCCCTGAGTACAGACCGACCTCCCATAAATCTGAAGAACCGGTTTGAGTACGGGTGGTCCCGCAATCTCCGGATATACCGGGACTGGTTCCCGGGGTATTTCCGGTTTGCAGGATATGGGGACAAAGGATATTCGGTTCCCAAGCGGTTCAACCCGAACAATGGCATCGAGATTGTGAATGACTTAAATGGAACCCTTGTTGATACTCCGTCTCAAGCTAACAATACCATGATCCAGTATAATATCAACGAAAAGAGCACGACCTATGCGGTCGAGATTGCAGCTATCGTCCGTTACGGCCTTGAAGACAGCTGGGGTTCAACCTTTACGTATTATGATATCGGTGAGCCGTTTTTAGCCTATACTGATGCCGGAACCGGACAGCAGGTAAATATTTCAGGCACACTGGTCCCGTTCCAGGGAGAGAGACGGCTGGTTCTTACGAGAGCAGAGATATACAGGAACTCTTCGCAGGATAGTGAAAATCTGTATGATCCCTATGATACAAGTACCCCCCGCCGAGTCAATACCGTGTTTGACGATGGACTGACATTGACTTCAGGCGAAGAGCTGATTGTTTACGGGGTCACAAAGCCAATCCGGTCCACGGTCACGAACACCTCCATACCGTACCGGTTTATGCTGGATAACCGGATCTCTGGCGTTTCGTATACGATCACTGATGCCAGAGGGATTGTAATTAACCGGACGAGCCGTGATGTTAACCTGTCGAGGCTCTTTGTGCAGGGTTCAAAGGAACGTTTCAATTCCCTGTTTGAGTTTGGCCATGTGTTCCGGGGTCTTGACGAACCGGGAACATACCAGTTCCAGCTGGTCGGAACCGATGAGCGGGGACAACCCGTTGCCGGAACCGCACAAACATTCTCTGTCACCGTTGTCCCTTCATTATGGGATCAGGTAAGAACAACCCAGGACGTCTGGACCTGGCTTCACTATCGGGTCCATCCCATGCCTGCTGCCATGGCAATTATTGGATAAAGGACAAAAAATGCTTCGGCACTTCGTATATTTGGAAAACTTCCCCCGGATGTATCGCCTTTCAGGACTATTCAGGATTAAACCCTCCCGGGGTATGTGACAATGACCAGTACCAGAAAAAGCACGGTAATTCCTGTTGCAGCAACAATAGTGATCGTTGTTGTCGTCATTGCCGGGATTTCCTTGCTCTGGCTTTCGTACGCTCCAGGGGCACAAGGGAGCGTCGGGATAAAACATATTGCAATTATTTCTATACCGGATATTCACAGCGCAGTGCTTCCGCATGTCAACAAAAACGGGACTATTGTTGGCGGTCTCGCCCGTTCGGAAGAAGTAGTAAGGGAAATCCGGAAGAATTACGAGGGGAGTCTCCTCCTCTCAGCGGGAGATGATCTGGGAAATGACGAGAGCGGCATGTACTTCCGGTTGTTCAGGGGTGTTCCCGAGAGGAGCGCAATGTCTGCAATGGGATTTGATGCCGGTACTATCGGCAACCATGACTTTGACGAAGGGCCTGCCGCATTTTCCGAAGCCCTTGGCGTGACATCGTTCCCGATTGTTTCTGCCAACGTCAGGTTTGATAACAAAAGTATTCAGGACAAGGTCCAGCCATATATTATCCGGGATATTGCTGGCGTAAGGATTGGAATATTCGGGCTTTCCTATCCCGATACCGAAGAATATGCCACTGACCTTAAGGGTATTACAATCGACAAAAACGTGAGTGCCATTGCCGCCGATATGGTGAAGGAACTGAGAAGCCAGAAAGCGGATCTCGTTATTGCATTGACCCATCTCGGCAAGAATAAAGACCGTCAGCTTGCAGAGTCTGTGGATGGAATTGATCTCATCATCGGGGGGCACGACCATATCTATTACTGGGACACGGCAACCTCTCCATCGGGAAAAAAAACAATTATGACCGACGGTGGTGTATACGGGGATAGTGTCAGTGTGCTGTCGTTCCGGTATAATGGAACCGGGATAGATCAACCGAAATGGACGGTTATTCCTGTTGACGGATCTCAAGGGACAAACACAACGATCTCTCGAATTCTCGATCCCTATACCGAACAGTACCGTTCTTGGTCGGATACTGTCGCCGGTCCCATTGACACTCCGCTGGATGCCCGGAACTTTGATCCTGCAACCGGAGAATCGGAGACCGGCACCTTCGTTACGACCGCCATGAGACTCTATGGGAATGGATCTGATATCGCGCTCTGCCCGACCGGATCTCTGAACCGGAGCGCGGTGCACCTCAAAGGACCAGTCACGCGGGGGGAACTCGGGCTCTTAATCGATCACAACAACCGGCTCTCATTCATCCGGATGCCGGGCCGGGACATCGTCAAGGCACTGGAAACTGGTGTCTCCTTTCTCAAACCGGTGGACAGAAACGGCACCCTCATCCTGACGACGATCAGCCCACTGAATCTCCAGTACTCCGGTCTATCGATGACAGTGAATCTCTCTTGCGAAACAGGGAAGAGGATCAGTGATGTGAAAGTCCTGAACGGGACAGTGTATGAACCAATCGATAATGACCGTGAGTACAGGGTCGTCATCAATACAAGGATCGGACAATTCGATGAGGGGTACAAAATCTTTCAAAATGAACCAGCGGAAAATGTCAATAACACTGACATCCGGATTCTTGACACGGTCTTGGATTACGTGGGTGCAAGAAGTCCCATGCAGTACCAGGCTCCGGTGCTCACCGCGACCGCGTGAGAACGGGCTTTGGTGTTTCCGGCGGGAATACCAATAGTGTGAAGGCGAAATTGTCAGATCGTATCTTTTAATAACCTTAATTAACCCGCCCATCGGAAAATAGCAGGTATGAGTGACTCTTCTTTCTCCGAATACCGGAAGCCATATTTTGTCATTCTAATCTGCCTCACGGTTTTTGTTTTTGCCCTGCTAGTTGTTGCCGTTCTTCACGTGTCAGCACCGGCAAATCAGATCCCTCAGGACATACCAGTTCCGGATACAGCGGCACCTATCCGCCTTGACCTCCTCAGCAACGGTGTGAAAGTTACCGATCCTCTTGACCCGGCACTCGATTATCCGGCGTTTCAGATCTCCCTCTCTGCGGATGATTTGCAGAAATGCGTAACTGACGGAAAAGACAGCCTGATCTTCAATATCTCTGCCGTCGATCATCTCCTTGACGGGCGCCGTCTCGATCCAGCGAAGCTGAATGGCATGGTGCATGTCGGCCCGTACCCGTTCCGGTCAGCGGAGACCGATTACCGGTACAAACGGTTCATCAAAGGTGAAAAGATTACTGCGGGAACCGGGCAGATACCTGTCCAGGTCCTGCTCAACAACCAGCACAATACCGAGGGTTGGACGAACAATGGTTCGGCATCGCTCCGGATCTGGCTGGCCTATGATGGCGTCCCCATCGGGGGGTATGATACTATAATCGGGTTCAAGAAAGATGATTCGGGTTTCCACAATGTTCCCTGGCTTATCGAGGGCCCGATGGTGAACAGGATCGACAGCAGGAAGCCGGACCAGGTAACCATCTCGTTTGCCGCAGGAAACGAGGCCCCGGCAGACCTGATCCTGAGTGACGGCCGTGTTTTTTCCAGCCCTGCCCAGCTCAACCATGAAGTTGTCATCAATAATCTCACCCCGGGAAAAGAATATACGTACCGGGTTGTCATGAGCGGTATCAGCACCCCCGAATACCGGTTCAGCGCTGCCCCTCCGGTTACGGATGCCCGTATCGTATTTGCTGCGGCCGGGGACTCCCGGGAGGGGTACGGGGGCGGGCTTAACAATTTCATGGGAATGAATTACGGAACTTTGGAGACAATCTCGGCATCCGCCTTTGAAAACAAAGCCCGCTTCTTTGTTATCACCGGGGACCTTGTGAACGGGTATACTATGGTGAATGATGATTACACCACCGAGCTCAATGCGTTCAAACAGAGCATGGGAGGGTTCTGGAGTTCCCGGCCGGTCTATTCAACAATGGGAAACCATGAACTAATCTTTGATGTTTACCAGACGCCGAAAGAGATTGACGGAAACATAACTAAGGTCCTCGTCAAGACCGACAAGATGCCGTACGCCACCAATAGTTCAGAAGCGTTGTACGCAGTGGCGTTTACGAACCCTCTTGATGGACCTGCCCCGTCCGACCCGCGAAGGCCGACGTATAATGAATCCGTATACACTGTCCAGTATGGGGCAGTCCGCCTCATCATGGTGAACAACGATTACTGGATGACAATCGACAAGACAAATACGAATGATCCAGACTCAAAGCGGTATGGCGGTTCCCCGATGGGGTATATCATGGATGACCAGATGCAGTGGACTGAGAACGAGCTTCTTAAGGCAGAAGCTGATCCCTCGGTCAAATACGTCTTCCTTTTTGCCCATTGTGGTCTCTTCCCCACATTTGACGATGCGCCCATGTGGGCATTTGGGAACAACAACCTCAGGGCATATACGAATGAGAACGGGACTCTCGTTCCCGAACAGAGTGGAATGATCGAGGCACGGAACCGGCTTGCACTCGCTATCGGCAACTCGTCCAAGCTTGCTGCGGTGATCAATTCCCATGAGCACCTGTACTCCCGGATGCTTATCTCAAATAAGGTACCGGCGGGAATTCCGGGAACGGATGATATTGACAAGAATGGCAGGCTTGACAAGAATGAACCGATGTCCCCCCTGCCCCTGAAGTACGCAACCTGGTACTTCGTTGCCGGGTGTGCCGGTGGGCCGACGTATTCCCCGGGAGGTTTGACACCGTGGACTGATTACTGGAGAAACCAGCCGGATCCTGACCAGGGATTCAAGCTCTCACTGCAGGAGCATTATATCCTCATCACTACAACGCCGGACAAAGTATCGGCACGTGTTGTCAACATCTATGGAGAGACGATAGATCAGGTTGATGACCTGATGGCGGTAAAAAAGATTTAATTCCCTTATTTTTGCAGAGGTGTCATTCTCCCAAAGTTTTCCGGTATGCTTTGATGAGAAAATTTTCAGCTATCCGATAATCCCTGACAGATTGAAAAGTCTATATCCCAATTGGTAATTCTCCCCCAACCCAGCCCATTCACGATCGGTTTTCTGACCATCAAGATATGAGATGATCTTCATAATCCTGCCATGATTACACAGAGGCGGGACAATATCTCGATATGCCTTACCGGGATAAGGGAGCGAGTTCAGGCATAAAAAAACCCGACATAAAATTTCTGTTGTTGTAAAATCATTTATAAAATTTAACGTGTTACACAACGTATAATGAAAAATTGTTCCCATTGCGGAATGGAAATATCCGCTCTTGACAGGGAGTGTCCGTCCTGTAAAACAAAGGTAAAAAAATCATTTACCATTCTGGCATTTTTATGGGAAAATTTTCGTCTTTTCACTATGATCGGTATAACCGGAACCATGATCTCGCTTATACCCAATATGGGGACCCGGGTTCTCGGGGCATTATGGATTACCGATACGGAAAGTCTCCTCCCCCTGTTCCTTTCCGTCATCATTTTTTTCGGGGCGATTTTTTTAACCATCTGTTTTTTAATGATATTTTCCCTTGTTATTCAGGGCAGGAATACTGAAAATGTCACAAAAAGAATTGCCATCCGGTCCAGAACGCTCATTACTTTGTATGAGGGCGATTTTCAACGCTTTATACTGCTCTTCTGTTTAGTGCCGATGTGGTTTGGCTTACTGATGTTTTTTGTCCTGTTAATGCCGTTGATCCCGAATCAATATTCATGGATCTTTGCGGCAATTGTCGGGCTTACCTGTGTTCCACTCGTCATCTACGCATTTCTGGGCTGGAAAATCGGGAAAATGGTGAGCAGAAAAATCCCGGTAATGGGAAAATTCCCCCGGCTGAGTGTGGTTGTAATTACCATCTTTGTGATAGGACTCCTGATCCTCCTTCCCTATACGATTCCCCAGTTTTTTAATAATACAGACACTTTTTCCGGAAATGTGAAAATCCGGGCTGACCAACCGTATTTCTCCCCCCATATTTCATCCGCAAAAGGATTGCGGCTGGAGATCACGAACCTGTCTGGTCGTGAATTGTTGCGAAGCAGGCAGACCTGGTCTGCAGATTATGGATATTTCATAAGGGTAATTCCCTCAACCACTGAAGTTACCATATTGGGAAATCCCGTGTATGACGAGAATTCACGGGACATTTACTGGACTTTTTCCGGAAATGATCCTGACCAGAATAAAAAGCCCGTAAAAATTGATATGCACCTGTATCCATTGGACGGAAATGAAGAGATAACCAATTCATCGTTGTATCTTAAATGGTATAACAATGAGATTGTATGCGTCAACAACTCGGTTAAATCCAATTATGTATTCTCTTTAGACGTATGAAAAAGTGAATATCCTGCTTTCTTGCAATTTCACATCAGAATTGAACCAGAGAACTCTCATGTCCGAATTTTATAACGGCCCTTCATGTCCCTCCTCATCGATCCCATTCGATTCTGACACTCTTCACATACTAAAAAGATCATGTTTTATATCTGGGCTGATACCTATCTTTACATTTATTTCACAGTATCCTGATGATCTGAATACAAGAACGAAGAACACCGGTCGATTGGAATGAAATTTTTTGAAACGTGTAAGGATTTCTGTTCGACCATCAATGTTAGGCTCTTTTCGGTGTATCTTGCCTTCACGCTTATCATCCCGGTTATCACTATCATTATTGAGTATCTTATAACATACAACCCGTCGTTCCGGACTAACCTTCAGGTTAACTTACAAAATTTCCATGTCTACCAGCTCTTCACCTCGTCTTTTGTGCATGTGAATTTCGATCATTTTCTGGGGAATGTTACCATATATCTGTTGATCATTATCTACGGTCTCCTTCTTGCGACCATCCTGAACAAGAAACGATTGTACCTTGTGCTCACTAAAGTGATTGTCGTCGTATTCCTTCTCTTTGGCGCACTCTTTACACTCTTTAATATGACAACAATTTATTATGCAGGTCTTTCGGGTATTGATGCCGCACTCGCGGGGCTATTGCTTCTTTTCTGGCTGATGTATCTGGAACAAAAATCCAACAGGAGTATGCACAGTTATTTTGGTGTAATACTGGTTTTTATCCTCGCCTTATTCACAGGCATTATCGCCCGGTACATGTTCCTGTATCACACGACAAAAAACACCACACTTGTCTACGGGCTGGTGGTGATAACAGGAATGCTGGTGGTTGCCATTTTTATCTACCGGTACCAGTTTGTAGATGTGTACCATGCACTAAAAGGGTTTGACTGGTCTTCCCGGCTGCTCACCATCGCAATTATCGTCATTTTCTTGTACTTCATCTGGAATATCTTTCCGGAACATCTTACAAATTCGACACGGGTAGTGAGTATATCACTGCATTTGGCCGGGATTATCATTGGCATCTTTGTGGGGTACCTTTCCATGATTTACCTTGAACAAATCACCTACTTCCACCAAGAAAAAGAGGTTGTCTCCCGTCACTCTCGTTGAAAAACTTTTAGATACAAACATTGTTGAGTTTGTGGCAGATCTGAACGGAATTTTCTTTTTGGTACTTAGCCATCTGAATGAGTATGCATTCCGACAATCAACAGAACCAGTAAAGCACTAATAAATAATAGAGGATTTCGAATAACTGGCATTAATGGAGAAACAACTCAACCTCTTACGACAGTGACAATAATACAAAATTTTGAAAAACAGAGGTTTTTCGAACACCTCAATAATTGTCGCTCATGTATGAATTTCCCTGGACGCTTCTCATTCAATGATGTCCCAACCGGAATCATCCAGCGTTTCCTCTATTTGTGCAGGAGGTTTTGGAGATTTCCCGTGGATCTCGTGAACGAACCGTGACCCGATCATCGCGGACAATATCGCGGCGACGATGGAAAGCAGGGCGCCAATGTAGAATGAGATCCGAAGCGATGGCATGAAGGCTTTCGCAAGCGTAGTCGGGAACCAGGTCGTGCCGGTCAGGGTCGATATGGTCGCCGGGCTGATCGCGGCAACAACCGACTGGGGTAATGAGACAAGGATCGCATGGACCGGGTTATATCCCAAAAACGCGGCAAATAATGCCCCTGTTGGCGGAATTGCGCTCATGGGACCGATTAGGTCCGGGGCGCCGGCATTTGCGAGCGATATCGCGAGTTCCGGGGGAAACATGTGTGTCAGGCTTACGATAACGATGGTAAAAAACAGTGCCATGGAGACGACCATCCCGCTGTTCTGCAGCATCGACCTCATGCCGGATGCGACACCCCGTTCTTCCGGCGGCACGGAATTCATAATGGCCGCAATATTTGGTGCACCAAACATGCCGTTCCCGAGACCCATGATCAGGAGTGCAACTGCAAAGATCGGATAATCAAAGGTATAGGGCAGCATGGCAAGGATCAGGAACGACAAGGCGATGAGGAGCATCCCGGACGTAACGAACAAACGGGGACCGTATTTGTCAGAGAGCCAGCCAGACAGGGGACCCATGATTACAAACCCGGCAGTGAGCGGCAGCATGAATACCCCCGCCCAGAACGGTGTTGATTCGTAACTATAACCGTGGAGCGGCAGCCAGATACCCTGCAGCAGCATGATCAAAAGGAACATCATGCCACCACGGGCAAGTGCGCCGAGAAAACCGGCAGTGTTTGCCAGCGAGAATATCCGGCTACGAAAAAGGCTCAGCCGGAACATTGGATCCTCGACCCGGTTTTCGATGAACGGGAATGCAACCAAGAGGATGATACCGATAAACATCGAAGCAAGAACCCACGGATTGCCCCATCCCATCGGGTCGTTCCCGTACGGGAGCAGTGCATACGTGATGCCGATCAAAAAGATGGTCAAGCCGCCGACAAAAGTGAGGTTGCCCCACACATCGATCTTTCGGGCCCGTTGCGGCACCGTGGTTTCCCTGAGTTTTAAAAATGCCCAGATCGTGCCCAGGATGCCGACCGGTACGCTGACGAGAAACACGTACCGCCAGTTATAAAACGCAAGAATGCCACCGAGGATGAGACCCATGAACTGACCGGATAAAAATGCCATCATGTTCAGTCCCAGCGCCTTGCCTCGTTCATTCGGGGGAACGCATCGGTAAGGATTGCTGCGCTGTTGGAGAAGGTAAATGACGCACCCACTGCCTGGACGAGACGGAAGATTATCAGCTCGAGGGCTCCTGCATCACCCTTATCCGGCGTGAGAAAAAGCAGGATAGATCCGACGGTAAAGATGGCAAACCCGATATTATAGAGCTTCACCCTCCCGTAAATATCCGAAAGCCGGCCGAAACTGAGGAGCAGGGTTGCGGTGACAAGGCTGTACCCCATCAGCACCCAGATCAGGTACTGAAATGAGGTGAGCGGATCGATATTGATGCCGTTGAAGATCGCAGGTAGCGAGATAAGGGTTATGCTCCCGTTCACTGATACCATGAACATCTCGATGGTCGTTATCGAGAGCACAATCCATTTGTAATCGATGCCTTTTTTTACGGGTGAGATACCGGTACTGGTATTATTGTTTTGTTCCATTGAATCGGGTCGTCTCCCGACATATTCAGGATTTTATTGCGATTAAACTTGTTAAACCTACATCATTGGATTGTCCGGTTGTATATCTTTTCCTGCGACTCACAGAGTCCCGGTGTTTGCGTATAGAATCTCGACAAAATTTCACGTGTTTTGAGCAAGAAGAAATGTAGCCCTGCCGGAATGCCCATGCCAGATTCTTCCCCAATTTTCCTGAAATTTCCGTCTGCTATTATCGTCACATCACCCTGCTCCTGCCAGTCCTTTCCAGATCGGACCGTCGAATACACCGTCTTTGGCCTCATCCTCCATCTCAAGGAATAGCGTGTATGGCACAGCAAACGTGAACATGTTTGACGGGATTGTCTTTCCTACACTCTCCCGTGCGGAAAGATCTGTGTACCCGAGCACGGCCCGGGGGTGCTCTTTCTTTGCCTCGTCATACACGAACGCACCAATCTGCTGGCAGGCGGCCATGGGAGGAACCCGCACCGGATCGGTACCCTCGCGGACTGCCCCGACCAGTGTTACGAGCCCGGTGATCTGCAACGGGTCTGCAACAAACACCACGACGACCGGGTGCTCGCCGGGTTTTACCTTGCTCAAAGGGGTAAAGATCACGTACTTCTCGGCAATGTCCGTAATAGGCAGGTCTGAGGTCATAAACCGCTTTGCCTTTTCCGTGTTCGTATGGAGGCGTTCGCCGTACAGGAACTTGGCCCGCTCCCGCTCGGGGATATGCTGCACGAGTGCACAGTAGGCCTCCGGGTTTTTACTGCTTTTTTTCCCTTTCACGAAAAATGCAGACATGAATTCGACACCTGCCCCGCCGAAAGCATCATAGTACCCGTTGCCGAACCCGAGACCGGCCCGGGCACCAGGACATCCATAACTCTCCCGGTCGAACACGGCGGTCTTCCCCTTCATTGCTACCTGAGCAAAGAAGGGCATGATACAAGTCTGCCCGTGCGGTTTTATCTGCAAAGCCCCTTCGGGTTTTGTATTGCTCCAGAGAATTGCCACGGGTTCATGATCAAGCCTGAGTTTGTCTGCGGTGATACTTTTCATGGATGTTCACCCCATCATTTCATCCAGCCCATCTGGACATACCAGTCGTACTCGTGAGCAAACCGGTCCTTATTGTACTTCACCAGCTGGCAGAAATACTCCCGTCTCTGTTGGTGAATCTTGTCCTGCTCGGGATAGGTATGCTCGCCACGGACTGATTGTGCCAGTTTTTTCCCGAGCTCACGGGCTTCTGTCACCGCTTTTTTTAAAGCTGCGGGATCCCTGCCAATCGCTACTCCTATTCCTCCCACTACGGTCGCGCCAAGGGTTGTGAGTACTTTGTTCATATATCCCACAACTTCCTGCTCGCCACTTCCCCCGGCTGTGCAGACTGAACAGCCGTACTTGCCCGTCAGCATCTGGCAGTGAATGGCATCCGCCATACGGTCAAAGACCGCTTTTAAGGGAGCCGGAACGGAATCAACGTAGTTGGGAGCGCCAAGCACAATCCCATCGGCATCCATCATCCGGTCAAAGAGATCAGGGAAGTCGTCCAGGAGGGTGCACTCCCCTTTTGCATAGCAGGTACCGCAGGCTGTGCAGTACTCGATGTGTAGTTTATAGATATCCACAAGTTCGGTTTCCGCTCCCTCTTCCTTCGCGCCGGCTAAGACCGCTTCCACCAGCTTGAGCGTATTACTCTCTTTTCCTTTAGGACTCGTGTTCAATCCGATTACTTTCATGCATGATCACTCCTGTTGGATGGAAATCGGAGAATATTTCTGATAAATGTATTGATTGGGGTCCTGACATGCTGAATGGAACCAGAATAAAAAAATCCTTATCCGGCACACGTTGTTATTATCACTGCCTGAATCGAACGACTGCCGGCTTTACATCCCATTGGTACAATAAAAAGGTGAAGAATTGGGGTATCACTTGTATACCGGCGCGGACTTTTTTTAATTTGACTTCATTCCTTGGTGCAGAAGTAACCGATGGCGAGCTTGTTTTTTGTGAATAATTCGCACGCCGGACAAAAGCAATTGACTGTTTTTACATTTGATGGATTCGATGTTTTCCCTCGTGCGCAGAATAGGAGATGAGGGGAAGATTGTACAAGATTGTTCCGTTTAAATGTTGGACAAGATCCACAATACTTTTTACAAATCTCCTCGTTCTCTTCAGTATCCTCCACAGTTATTACATTAGCCAGTGTTTTCATTCAGATATTCCCTACGAAGTAATATATCGGGGTATAATAATACCTTTTCTCCGGGTAACAACCGTGAAGGAGAACTCCGGAGGAGGGAAAATCTGGTTCCCTGAAGTTGCCAGTAATCTCTCTTACACCCATTACACCGTACTCTCCATTTTAGGTGATAACAAAATTCAGAGAACGAACAGGTTGGACAGATGCTCTTTCCACGTTTCTTCCAAAGATACTCAAGGAATAGTCGATGTTCAGAAACGAGCTTGCCGATCTCTCGAAAACCATTTGATCCATTTATCCACCCCAACTAAAGGTTAGGAGTGGATCTTACACAATTACCTTTGTTTTTATGTTTTTTCACCGAACCGGTATCCGCCTTTTGGAACAATCATCTCAAATCGGGCGCCGGAACCAGATGATCCGGTTTCCCGTATAGTAATTCCGGTAATGCCGAGGATCTCCCGGACCAGAAATAGATCCATTCCTTTCTGGATTCCAAAACCCCGTTCAAATATTTTTTCCTTGAGAGCATCCGGAATACCTTCACCATTGTCTTCGAAAAACAGCAGCAGGCCACCCCCGACTAGTTGATAGCCGAGGGCAACCCGGGTCGCGGTTTTTGCATGACGCAGGACATTGTCTGCAAGCGATAAAAATACCTGTTCGAAAAGGGAATCTGCATAGACCTCTAAATTATTGAGTTCGACCGTGCGCTTTATTGATGAGAAGTCAATGTGTGATATCCCAAGAATGAACGTATCGTTCACATTTTGCCACCGGGGAGGTTGCACCCCGAGGTATTGGTAATTTTTCGCAAAGTTCAGGGAACGGTTTATTATTCTCGCCGATTCTTCGGCTTTATCCAGCATCTGGTTTACTTTCTCATTATCTGAAAAGGATTTTCCGAGATCGATGTACGCATCAAGCGTGAACATCGCATTCTGGATATCGTTGAAGGTCACAGCGTTCAGCAAGGTAAGTTTCTTTGTCACCTGTCGTATTGCATCATCGGCCTTTTTCCGTTCACTAATATCCCGGTCTATAGTGAGAATAAATTTTTTTATACCGAGATCAAGCAGTGCAGCATTGATTTCAATGGGGAATTCAGTCCCGTCTTTTCGTACATGGATGGCTTCATCTTTGAGTGAATGGGTTTTTATAAGATTGGCAAATCGTTCAGGATTCGGTTTTCGTGAAGATTCATTGTCAAGATCAGCGATGTTTTTTGTAAGTATTTCATCGATTGTATACCCATGCATCATCGCTGCAGCAGTATTCGCAGAGATTATTTTTCCCTGGTACTCCCCTTCAGCCTCCAGGATAAGGATACCATCGCCAGCCTGTTCGAACAGGAGCCGGTATTTTCTCTCACTTTCTCTGATTTTTTGTTCGTCACGTACGCGGCGATGTTCAATCACAATAAACCCGATAACCGCTGAGATCATGACGATGATTCCGATGAAATAGAGGGCCAGGTTCAGGGTGTTCATCTCTGCCGTCACAACCGAACTGTCCATATCAACGCCGACAATGCCCACAACATTTCCAGTGCTGTCTTTAATTGGGGCAAATCCTGAAAGGACGGAACCCCATTTGTCTGTAGTGAATTCATTATCCGCTGAAGGGGCAATAAACCCCAGAAAAAGTTCAGGCTCTGCTTCAGGATATGGTTGCCCGATCGTTGCTGCATCAGCAGCATATCCGTAATCCGCGTCAACGACAAACACTACGATATTCCCGTTTTTCCGGAGTGTATAGATATAATGGATATCGGGGATTGACTGTTTTACCCCACGGATCTGATCTCTTATATGAATAAAACCCGGGGATCTCTCTTCCCCGGTCTGGAGCCGGGCAAATGCATCCCCATCAATCTGGGATGCTGTAGCACTTGCGACTGCAATCAGTTTTTCCTGTACCGCTCCTTTGAGTGATCTCTGGGTTTCAGCAGAAATTGAATAGACCGTAATGATGGTGGTGAGAAGGATTACGACTATCAGCATAATCGAAACAATACGGGAGGTTTTTGAAACCATAAGCGAGATCACACCAATGGTGAAAGTTGATCAGATGTTTTACTATTAAAATTATCTTGTGAATACAGTATTACATCGAACCCGGCCAACCTGAAGGGATCATCGGTAAACAGAATCCGGATGGTGAGTGGATTAAGTCGTGGATAATTTATGTGATGAAATGCAATTCCACTATTGATTGAACATGAGAAAAACTTCCGATTTGGTCAATGAGATGCGTAATGAGGCAAAAAATGCATGGATGGTTGCGATTGCAGTCGGGTTCGAGTCCGACACAAAATTTGTTTTCAGCTCGACACGGTACCCTCTTGAAGAACTGAATAACCTCATAAAAAGCGGTGGATCTCCTATCGGGTTGCTCCGGTTTGATCAGGAAGGAACTGACCTTCAGGGATCGTACCGCCCGTTTGAGGAATATGTGAATGTGGCATGGGCAAAAGAATATCTTGCCGGCCTTTTAAAAAATGCCGGGGAGATTGTTGCGATGAGCCAGCATCAGCCAACATTTCCGGCCGCGTATTGATACAGAACACGTTTTCCGTATAATTTTTCCGGCTATTCCGGGGTCTGGATACCGTTTTTGATCCTAGTTCAGTACCCTGTAAAAAAATCTCGTAAAGATATACTGCCGCTCACATGAGCAAGAAAAATTAAATACTTCAAAATCAACTTCCATTTTTTGATCTATATACGGCAGATTTCAAAATTTTCACGATAATGTGTAATGGTTATGTTTCCTGATCCACGGTTTGTAGCGCCGTCATATGCATTGTCATTTGCATATGGGCGATGACACATCTTATACAGAATACATCCTGTGAACCGGTTTTTTGACCGGTACCAGAAGAATTAATGGGATCAAGACCAGATGATTATCCGATAAACGGGAGAGAACTCCGTCAGATCGGCGGTTTTCTTCCGGAATGTTTAGAGGAGTATGTTCGGCAATTCATCATCAGGCATAAAAGAACGATCACTCACTGAAAAAAAGATCCATAGCGAATGTAATCTGCTTGCGACCAAAAAAACACGGGGCGAACTTGGCCTGGCAATTGCCACCATTGTCCTCACGTACTCCCCACGGGATCTGCAACAGATGAAATGGAATTTTTCAGAGAAAATCAGTGACATTAATCCCGAGTACAGGAAACGTCTTGAAGAGACGA
This sequence comes from uncultured Methanoregula sp., assembly GCA_963676405.2. Lineage (GTDB taxonomy): Archaea > Halobacteriota > Methanomicrobia > Methanomicrobiales > Methanospirillaceae > Methanoregula. The sequence continues at coordinate 31,324 of CAXXQB010000006.1, read as the reverse complement.
TTACCGGGTACCTGCACGGCACATACCAGAACTTGAGACTTATGAACCAGCAGGGATCGTTTGTATCCATGCATGAAGCGCTGCCAGCTGGTGCCCCGGCATACTGGAAGATGGTTGATGCACAGTGCGCAACGAGGAATGAGGAAGAAGACCGACTCAGGTTCTTAAAGTTCCTGTTACCCGCGTTCTGTATGTTTGTGCAGGGTATCCCCGGTCATCCTGTCGGCATGCCGTTTCCCGGCGGGGACAAAGTAGCAATCATCGATGGGATTTATTACTGCCCGGTCCGGACGAAAGCAAACGATGTCGATGCTGCCCTCTGCCCATTCTGCCCCGCTCTCCAGACTCCCGAGATCGGGTATCTCAAACCACCGGTAAACGCAAGCGAACACCGGAAACAGGAGTTTATCCGGAACTGCTACGACTTTCACAACTTCAATGGGTAAAATACGACAGCGACATCCCGGTGTCGTAATGATCGATTATCACATTGACTATGGCATTCCTGTTGAATTTCTGTACCACGAAAACAGGGGGAGGTTCCAGAGAGCCCTAATTTTTCCGGTAAACTCAAACGTCAAACGGTAAAAAATGAGAGAATATCGATTTTTTATCCGGAAGAGATCTTCTATGGGTATCTTTTCTCTCAAGGCAGTTTTATTCCGGAGAACTGAACCGCTCGAAGTAACATTCCCCGGAGATCTGTTTTTCCCCGGGTTTGAGGGCGAGAACAAAATCATCGGCATGATCCAGACAGACGTATGCTGAGCAGCACCCGAATCCCTGGTACCCGATGGCATCCCTCTCGCAGTACTCACATTTTTGTTTTTCCATCATACTATTCCCGTCTGATTTAATCTCATATAGGAGTTCCGCAGTTCGGACTTTTTAAAACTTAAACGTGTTTGACTCTGCGTAAAGATTCATGTAACACATTTCCAAAGTGTATTATTCAAAATTATTTTGCGTTACTCCCGTCATAAATACTTGTTCCCGGTATACCGGTAAAGATATCCGTCGCTCATTGGCATTAAAAATACCTGCATCTTCTCGGTCGTTTATGGGCGCATCAATCCTAATCAATATATTCACCTTAAGCCGGTTATTGCCAAGGTATGTAACGAAAATCTTTAAAAAATGGTTGGACTGGGACACTGTCCACGGTATATGTTTTTTTAACCTACACCCGGTCTCTCATCCCAGTGGAGCAATGGTCTTCCCATAGATATCATTCAGTACCGGAGCGAGAGCGGTATAGATTGCAGCGAAACCGCTGATGATCCCTACATATCCGGCATAGATCGTGAACGAACCATTGCCTGTCGCTGCGCCAATGGCTTCCAGGAAGAAGACGAGCGCAAGCGTGCCGAGAACAAACTGGAGCGCTTTGGACATCTTCAGAGATCCGATGAAGAGAATGACGGTGAATATTCCCCAGAGCGCGAGATATGCTGCCATTGCACCGGCTCCTCCGGTATCCTTTGTGAGCCCGAGCGCCGGCAGGAGGAGAAGTGTGGCAAACGAAAACCAGAACAGACCATACGACGCATAGGCTGCCATGCCATAGGTGTTCCCTTTCTTCCACTCCATCAAACCGGCAGTGAACATGGCAAACCCGCCAAAAAAGATCACCATACCGAGGATCATCGATCCTGCCTGGATGATACCGGCATTTGCCAGGCTTAAAAGAACCCCGGGCATGCCGTATCCAAGAAGTCCGAGTGCCCCGGCGCCAGCGGTTATATCCTTGATCTCAACAATAGAATTCTTGCTACTGGTCGTTTCAGTCATCATCAATCAAACCTTAATGAATACTACTGACTTTTTTATCAATGGTATATATGGAAGATCATTTCCTTCTACCTTTGTGGACTCACGATAATCTTATCCCTGCCAAGTAAAAAAGCAGCATGCACTATTATTCCGCAATTGATGACCGATGAATGCATTTCTTTTATGCACTTTGAGGGACACGAAAGTATAGTATGGATAATCCGGCTGCTCCTAATGAACATGTGCAATCTGGACTCGTGACAAACCCACGCATCACTGTCCTTACCTTTGTCATCATCACCTTTCTTTTCTCATCGGTGTTCTGGTACTTGACCGCTATCGTACCACCGCTTCCGGAAAATGCAACCTCGCTAACAATTTATTCTATCGCCGTTATGTGGTGCCCAGCTGTGGCGGCAATTGTCACGCGCCTCTGGTTCCAGCGGAACCTTGATGGGTTTGGATTTCGCCCGGGAAAAGCAGCCTGGCTCCTTACCGGGATCTTCCTGCCGGTTGCGATCGGGCTCCTGATGTTTGGACTTGCCTGGATTTCTGGCATCGCACCCTTCAATTCCGAAAAAGCGGGATTAATTTTATCGCTGTCCTTTATCCCTACGTTCCTTTACCTCATTGTTTTTAGCTGTTTTGCCGCATTCGGTGAAGAGCTGGGCTGGCGGGGTTTTCTCGTGCCGGAACTCTCCCGGTTCATGGGTTTTACCGGGCTCGCACTCCTTTCGGGAGCAATCTGGATGGTCTGGCATCTCCCGTTGATGTTCTTTGGCACGTACCACGGCTCAGGTCCGCTTTGGTATTCACTTGTCATGTTCATTCCTGCGGTCATGGGTGCCGGGCTTATCCTTGCGTGGCTTCGTCTGAAATCGGGAAGTCTCTGGCCAGCGGTGCTCTTCCATGGGTTCTGGAACTTTTTCATCCAGCAGTTCTACCCGTCACTCACTGTGACGACCGCAGAAGGTAATATGATGCTCGGTGAATTTGGATGGTTTGTGTTAGTCATAAACATCCTTCTTGCGCTTGTCTTCTGGCATTTCCGGGACCGTCTACCCGGACCGATTGGTAATTGATGAAAAAGTTAGGCCGGGTTATGGTGTGGCCGGGATATTTCTTTTTCTTATATGGGGATATAATCCCCGAAGCGCGAAACCGACAACCAGGACGGATGCCGACAGCACAATGATCTTTACCCATTGTGCAAGTGACAAAGGCACTGTGCTAAACACCGTTCCGCCGCACTGGACAATGAGTACCTGAGTCACAACAATCAGGCCCATCACTGCAAAAAACATCGGGTTACCCCGGAAGAATGCCGGCATTTTTCCGTCCAGTGCACGGCAGTTAATCCCATTCCAGACCGCTGCAAGGATAAATGCCGCAAAGAAAACTGTGCTTACCTCGGCAGAAGTCGAACCACCTAAAAACCCGGTCGCAATCTGGAGAATTCCTGCAACAATCAAAAACGTCGCGGTGACCGTGATGGAGAGCCACATGAACGGGGTGACGATCTGTGCATCACGCGAAACCGGGGGACGGTTCATCAGCCCGTGATGCGGGGCTTCCGAACAGAGGGCAAACGCGGCGAGCGTGTCCATGATGATATTGATCCAGAGGATCTGGATGATGGTGAAGGGTTCGGGGAAGCCAAGGAGTGGTGCAATAAAGACGAGAATACAGGCACAGAAATTGATGGTCAGCTGGAAGAGGACGAAACGCTGGATATTTTCGTACAGCGATCTGCCCCACCATACCGCGCTTGTAATCGACGCAAACGAGTCATCGAGAATAATGATGTCGCTCGCCTCACGGGCGACTTCAGTTCCGGCAATTCCCATCGCAAGTCCCACATCTGCATGCTTAAGCGCCGGTGCATCATTTGTCCCATCACCGGTCACCGATACAACCGCCCCAGTCTTCTGGAGTGCCTCCACGAGCAGGAGTTTGTCCATCGGTTCTGCACGCGCCATCACGTCGAGGGTACGTGCAGCATTTACCTGTTCATCTTTTGTGAGCGCCCTAAACTCCCCACCACTCATGACCGTTCCGCCCTTCAGGATGCCGGATTCCTGAGCAATCGCACGGGCAGTTTCGGGATTGTCGCCGGTGACCATACGGATCCGGATCCCTGCACGCTGGCAGGTTGCGACGGATTCGGGGATATTGTCCCGGAGGTGGTCACGAATACCGACAAAGCCGTCCCACGTAAGCCCGGACTCGCTCTCATCGCCATTTACTATTTCCTTGTGGGCAAACGCAAGGGTTCGCATCGCACGGGATGCAAGGGCACTGACCCCATCAAGTGATGGTTTCTCTTCACAGAGCGAAGCAAGGATCTCCGGCGCGCCCTTGACAAGCAGCCAGAATTTCCCGTCCATATATACAACCGTTGACATCCGTTTGCGGTTGCCATCGAAGAGATATTGCCGGGTCACATGCGTTTCAGCCCGGATATTCATGTAATCGAGATTATACTCGCGGAGCCAGCGGAGCAGGGCGCCTTCTGTTGAGTTCCCGATGACCACAATCCTCCCCTCCCGGTCTTCAAGGTGCGCCGTCCCGTTCACTGCGGCATTGAGCGTGATCCACTCGCCGGAAGACTGCGGCAGGTTCATCGTATGCACCGGGTTGCCTGCCGGTGATTCGACTACCTCCATCTGGTTTTTTGTGAGCGTTCCGGTCTTGTCGGTGCATATAGTGGTGGCAGATCCAATCGTCTCGCAGGCAATGAGCCGGCGGACAAGACAGTTTGCCCGGGTCATCTTGCGCATAGCAAGCGAGAGCGAGAGTGTGACACTCATTGGCAGTCCTTCGGGAACCGCAGCAACGACAACCACAACGGCAAGCATGAAGTAATGGAGGATATTGTTTGCCGTATCAAGGTCCAGGCGCGTGACTTCCCCGACAAGAAGGCCCCTGATAATAAGCGTGCTACAGATGAGGATGGCCATCGCATACCCGAATTTGCTGATGACATGGGCAAGTGCGTCCAGTTTCTGTTCGAGAGGTGTCCGGGTGGCATGGTCGATACCGAGCGATGCGGCAATGACACCCATCTGTGCTGCATCTCCAACCGCCCCGGCAACCATCTGTCCCTTACCCGCGGTGACAAACGTTCCTTTCAGGACTTTATCCTGCACCCCTTTGTTCGCCGGTTCGGTCTCTCCCGTGAATGCGGATTCATCGGCAAACAGGTCATCGGATGAAACCAACAACCCGTCAGCAGGTATGGCATCTCCGGCTTCCAAAAGAATGAGATCCCCGACAACGATATCGCGGGAGGGAACTGATACCGGGTGACCGTCCCTGATCACTTTTATTGCGACATCGTCCCGGTGTGCATTTAAGACGTCAAATTCCCTGCTGCTCCGGTATTCGTTGAAGAACGCAATGCCGGTAGCAAGGAGGACGGCAATAATAATCCCGAGAGTGTCAAGGAGTCCGCTTCCCTTGAAAAGCGAAACGATTATCGAGATGCCAACAGCGAGTAAAAGGATCCTGATGATTGGGTCATCGAACTTTTGCAGGTATTGTTTCCAGAGCGGCTCCCGGACGGGGGGTGTCATTGCGTTGGTGCCGAATTTCTGGCGAAGTTCAGTGACACGGGATGTACTAAGTCCGGTATTGCCTGTCAAATTCAATAGTTCATCAAATGTCAGCATAATGTCAGAACACGGTTTTTAAAACAAAATCTGGGCATGGTGTGTGATTTTTCATGTTGGCGTAAAGGATTACGCCAAAAGAATGGATATTTTGCTCATTTCACACAACCGGTTTTTTCGCACTTCACCGGTTGATATGTACAACTTTTGCCGGGGGAAAACCGTTGAAGTATGTGGATGAGGCATGGGAATATGCGCCTATATTTTCTGAATACACCAGATCCCCGATCTCCAGTTCCGGCAGTTCTGCCGAGAGCGTGATCGTATCAAACGCGTCGCAGGTTGGTCCGAACACGGCAGAAATATTTGTCTCGCCCTCTTTAAATGCGAGCACCGGGTACGTCACGTGGTCAAAAACCTGCCCGGAATACGTGTGGTACACCCCGTCATTGATATAGTAGCAGGGTTTATCGTCGCGAAACGCTTTACCAACCACTTTTGCAACGACAGTACAGGCATTGGCAACAAGGAACCGCCCGGGCTCTGCGAGAATCTGCATATCAGGGGGGAACAACCGCTGGATCTCGGCATCCAGTTTTTTTGCAAGGACGGTAAAAGATTTCACTTCGGGATGATATTTCACCGGGAAACCCCCGCCGATATCGAGAATACGGATCTTTTTTCCGGTTCGTGTCTCGGCCTCGTTGATAATATCCGCTGCGAGCTGCAGGGCTTTGACATAGTTCTCAAAATTGGTGCACTGGCTGCCGACGTGGAAACTCAGCCCTTCAACAACAAGCCCCCGGTCAAACGCCTCGGTGATGAGATCGACCGCTTCGCCGGGGTCAGCGCCAAACTTTGAGGAGAGTTCAACCACCGAACCGGTGTTCGGGACGCGAATCCGTAACACGACACCTGCGTGAGGTGCATGTTGCTGGATTTTTTTAATCTCTTCGCGGTTGTCGAACGTAACGAGAGGTTTGTACTTGTCGAGGTCTTCTAATGTCTCTATCGGTTTTATCGTATTTGCATAGATGATCTTGTCCCAGATCCAGTCCTGCCGTTCTTTGTCCGGCATATCTCGGATAAATTCATAGACGATCATGAATTCGGGCATCGACGCAACATCAAAACTTGCACCCATTTCAAAGAGCGTCTTCACGATCTCGGGATTTGAATTTGCCTTGACCGCATAGTACACCTGGATCATGGGCAGGTGTTTTTTAAACTCCAGGTAATTACGGCGGATTTTCTCGTGATCGATTACAAAAATTGGTGTCCCGTGTTCCTGTGCAAGTGCCTGCAACAGTTTCTTTTTTGTTTCGCCAATATGGTGAACCTTCTCAACACGACCCTTTTTACTATCTTTCTTTTTCACGTTCCCGGCCCCGTATATCATTACATGATTGATTCATTGCACAAATAAGAAGTTTTTGAATTGCCACACATCTTCACGGTCATAATTGTTTGCCGGGTTCTCTTTGAAATACACCGCCCTGTTTTTTAACGGTGTCCAGTCAGAGGATTCTGACGAGAATGTCCCAAGATAGGGTTTTGCGATGTTCAGGACAAACTCATGCGGCAGATCATCGGGAAGACAGAACCCCTTCTTTGGATTCTCGATCATCCACATCACCGCGGTTACCACACCGAGTGCCACTTGCACGGTTGTTGCATTCTGCCCGGGTGCAAGAGTTTTTGCCTCCTCAATCGAGAGGATGCTTCCGGTCCACCAGGAATTATACGGGTGTCCCATCAGGAGCGCACCTAAAAAGTCCGCCCCGGATACAATCTCCCGGTCATTCATAATCCGCAGCTTGGGTTGCAGCTCGTAGTTCCTTCCCCGCAGTTCATGGAGAGAGGCAATGGTTGCATCACAGGGCATGTACGCGTAGTGCACGGTCGGGCGGTAGATTGCCGTACCGTCATTCCAGACCGTCCAACGGTCGGATATGCCGAATGCTTCCCCGTGCCTGATGACCATCCCAACGATCTCCTGGTTCGGGATCCAGGACCGAACCCAGGTATTGATTCCCATCTTGGCAAGTAATATCTCGTTCTTTGGTCCGGCAGGGGGCACATACGCCTGGTCGGGAAGTTCTTTCTCATGCGTTCCCCACCCGATTTCTGCAGGTGCCGTCCCTTCTTCTTTTAAACCTTCAATACACCAGGTGCCAACAAACTCGTCAACTTTTTTTGGAGATCTGGTAATCTGCGTATCCCGTTCAGCACAGTGGATAACCTTAACCCCGGTCTCCATCGCAAGTTCGGCAAACATATGATCCCGGATCAGCGTCTCCATCCCCTTTGGGTCAGGTGCGATGTCATCAGCAATCATCCGGCGTGCGATATCAAAGAGTCCCTGACGGGCAAAGTGGGAGATGAGTCCCGGGTTTGCACCGTGGTCAACAACACACGTCGCAGCGTTATCGAGGTCTTTTGTCAGGTCATGGAGCTTCATCTGCCTGTAGTAAAGGGTCTTTTCGTACGGGCTGGCCGTGAAGACATCTGCATCCGGGTCCCAGGCTTCAACTGATGTATTAACGTACATGACGTTGTTATCATGACACCATTGTACAATCTCACAGCAGTCAATATTCCAGGCAAGATCAATCAGGAGGCCCCCCTCGGGGAGGTACTCGGCAAGGATCTGGGTAAGATTTTCGTGCGTGACCTTTCGTTTGAAAAAGCGCAAACCCCTTGGTGTCCACGCTTTTAAGTCCTGTGATTTGTCCTTAAAATCGATGATAGTGATATTTTCAAGCGGGATACTCACATGTCTGAGCAGGATGGGGAGCGTGCACTTGGACACCGCACCATACCCGAATATCAAAACCTTGTTTTTGAACTCCATGCCACACCTCCTGAATTAACGCCCTTACGCTGGATTTGTGTCTAGTTTTGTTCCTGTAACGTATAAAATAATGAGCACCATATCGTAATACAGACGATGGATCGGTAACAAATCAGCGGAAGAATGGATGCTGTGATCCTGACACATTGAAAATATCCTGAAACTCCTGATGGTATTTTCCTCCATAATAATTTCTGAACCTGTGTCTCATGGCTGTGTATCATCAGTTAATTTAAAAATTATTTCAATAGATTCATAGCATCGTATATCTCACAATGTTCTTAACGAGATTATGTCAAAATTCTGTTCAACCTGTGGAAGCGAGGAACCTGACGATCAGTCCATTTTCTGTCGCACATGTGGCAATCGGTTTCCCCTAAATCCCCCGGAAAAAAAGAGTGCTACACGTCCAACCGCAGATCATGGCTCTCAGTCCATACCGGCAGGTGGTGATACGGCACCTGATGATAGGACAGTGAAAAAAGCACCGCGAAAACGCGGAAATTTTGGAAGATTTTTCGCATTTGATATATTTATTACAAAGACTGCAATCTCTGTGATCTATTGTGTCGGAGCGGTTGTCCTGACGCTGGTATCAGTGCTGTATCTTGTGCTCGGCATTGTAAAGCCAGCCATGCTCCCCACTATACCTGCACAAATCCCCACAATGAACACACCTGTATTCTGGATTGCCGTCCTTATTTTAGGAAATCTGGTCTGGCGCATGATGTGTGAATTTTTTGTCGTTATGTTTTCGATGAATAAGTCCCTTGTCTCCATTGACAACACGCTCATCACATATAACCAGCCAGTCACTGCTGACAATGATACTTCCGAGTATACAACATGCCCTCTTTGTTCTGGGACTGTACGAATTGATGAACTGCAAAAATGTGACCGGTGTGGCATCATGGGCTGTAAAAATTGTATCAGGACGGTAGGCCTCATCAAAAAGAAAAAAATATGCAAAAACTGTTTTGAAAAGAAGTAATGTTACCTGAAAAGTTCCTGTTATTTTCCTCTCTTTTTTGAATCACCCTTTCCCAGAAGCGGTGACTTAATGGATACCCGTTCAATAGTAGTATAGTGATTGTCGTGTCCAAACGGGCTGTTGATATGGTTTTCCAGGCAACCTATACCCTTACCGATCTCCGGATGATTCTCAGGGAGACCGCGCCCTCCCACGAGCTGGATGCCGACCAGAGAGTGCAGGTGGAGCGCCTGCTGGACAATCTTGAACGGCAGGTCGGTTCCTTGAAACAGGAGATGCTCAAATGAGGTGCGGGGCTGGGATCGATGCACGGCAGGTAAACGAGCTTTTCATCAATATTGATCCAATACAGGCCGGTGGGCGGCTTACTGCGGATGCGATGAAGGCAATTATCGCGTACGGAGATGGCTATTCCGTATGTGACAACTGCCGGAAACCCAACCGACTCGATTATATCTCAAAACCCCCTATTGCGGAGTTCCATAAGGATGTCGCCGCATGGCTTAACATGGATACAGCAAGGATGGTGCCGGGGGCACGGCGCGGGTTCCAGGCAGTTGCCCATACGTACGTACAGAAGGGGGATCCGGTCCTTCTCACAGCACTTTCCCATTACACAGAATTTCTCGCGGTTGAAGAAGCCGGCGGTGTTGCGCGGGAAATTAAGGCAGACAAAAACCATATCATTACACCAGATGCAACTGCGACAAAGATCGAAGAGGTGAAACGAGAAACCGGCAGGGTGCCGGTACTCGCCTTCATTGACCACGTGGATTACCAGTATGGCAACATGCATGACGTTGCCGGGATCGCAAAAGTTGCCCACCAGTATGATATTCCCCTCCTGTACAACGGTGCATATACGGTTGGTATCCTGCCGGTTGATGGAAAAAGTCTTGGTGTGGATTTTGTTGTGGGATCCGGGCACAAGAGCATGGCGGCACCGGCACCATCCGGTGTCCTTGCCACAACAGCCGAACATGCACAAAAACTCTTTCGCACAACCACCATCGAAGGAGATATAACTAAACGGCGTTTCGGGATCAAGGAACCGGAAATGATGGGTTGCACGCTCATGGGTGCAACACTCGTCGGTATGATGGCATCGTTCCCGCACGTGAAGGAGCGGGTGTTGCGTTTTGACCGGGAACTGGCAAACAATAAAAAAATTGTTGAAGCACTGCTCGCAATTGATGGAACCAGATGCCTGTCGGAATACCCCAGAAGACATACCCTGACCCGCGTCGATACGACCGGGTCCTTTGACCGCGTGGCAGAGATGCATAAAAAACGGGGATTTTATCTCGCGAGTGCACTTGCAGACCATGGTGTGACGGGGGTCATTCCCGGTGCAACAAAAGTCTGGAAATTCAATACCTATGGTACAACCGACCGGCAGGCTGATTATCTTGTCCATGCATTCCTTGCGATTGCTGCCGAAAACGGGCTTTCCACCAGAAAATAATCCTTTTTTTGGCTCTGTTGAAACCCTCAGTTTAAACTCCTATACACGGTTCCTTGCCTTAATCGGGGCAACGTAAGCGAGTATTTGGAAGGGTTTCAACAGAGCCCTTTTTTTAAAAAATCCTCTGGCAGATGTTTCGTGCTTCCGGTCCCTGCATGGGTTTTATCAGAAAGTCCAGCCAAGGATTGAATGTCTGGGAAGAATTGTAATGACCCTGTGTTGAGGGAGCGCCATGCTGGACAAATACGACCTGACAAAAAAGATGGATGACCGGACGTTTGCAAAAGAGATTACACCACTCCAGGAACGGCTGGGGGTGCTCCAGCGGGAACTCCGTGAGAAGAAGATCCCGGTGATTATCGTCGTTGAAGGCTGGAACGCCTCCGGTATCACCAACACCATCCAGGAGATCATCCGGTTTTTAGACCCCCGTGGGTTCAATCTCTACTCCACAGGTTCGCCTACTGAAGAGGAACGGGCGCACTCACTTATGTGGCGGTTCTGGGTGAATACCCCGGTAAAAGGGAGGATTGCGATCTTTGCCCGCAGTTGGTACAGCCGGGGGCTTGCTGAGAGTGTGTCAGGAATTGAATGGAAGAAGAATGTCAAACAAACGATCACTGCCATCAACAATTTTGAGCGCCAGCTGACCGACAACGGCACGATCATCATAAAATTCTTCCTCCACATCAGTCCTGAAGAACAAAAAAAACGCCTCAACGAACGGGACAAAAACCCGCTTACATCATGGCTGATTACAAAAGGTGACTGGGACTTCCACCGCTACTATGACAGTCTCCTGCCAGTCGTTGAGGAAGTTCTCAATGAAACGAACTCCACAAACGCTCCTTGGACGATCGTTGAAGCAACCGATACCAACTACACGGTACTCAAATGTTACCAGACGCTCATCAAACTGCTGGAAAAACGAAGTGCCGAAATCTCCGGGAACACGAAGAAGAAAAAGGCAGAGGATACAATTAAAAAACCACGGCGGGTTGAGGTTAAAAGACGGGCACATCCCCCAGTCTCATTGCTAAAAGAGGAGTACCAGACGCAGATTGTGGCTGCACAGGCACGAATAAGGGATCTCCAGTATGTCCTTTTCAAACGAAAGATTCCGCTCATCGTCGTCTTTGAGGGCTGGGATGCTGCAGGGAAAGGGGGCACGATCATGCGCCTCGTCCGGGAATTAAATCCTCGCGGGTACGATGTGACCCCGGTTTCAAACCCAAACGACGTGGAACTCGATCACCATTATCTCTGGCGTTTTATCCGTCGCTTCCCCAAAGCCGGGCACGTTACCATCTTCGATCGCAGCTGGTACGGGAGGGTGCTTGTCGAACGTGTCGAGGGGCTCGCAAAAGAGCATGAATGGCAACGCGCCTACAACGAGATCAACGACATGGAAGAGGAGTTTGTCGAAAATGGCGGGGGGATTGTGAAGTGCTGGCTTGAGGTAAGTAAGGATGAACAGCTGAAACGGTTTAACCAGCGCGAGACAGACCCGCTCAAATTGTGGAAGATTACGCAAGAAGACTGGCGAAACCGTGAGAAATGGGATCTTTATGAATCTGCAACCGACGAGATGCTGACACGGACGAGTACGAAAACTGCACCGTGGACGACCATCGAGTCTGATGACAAGTGGTATGCCCGGCTCAAAACTCTGGAGACGGTGACACAGTATTGCGAAAAACTCCTGTAACCTTATTTTTCCGGTCTGCACCATTGAAGTATGGCCAAATCAGGATACACTAATAATTTCAGATCCTGCCAAAGCATAAGATTCTCCACCATCCGATTTATTCATCAAGATAAAAACCCCGGTGAAGACCTGAGTCAAGAGTGATCCGGCATGCGGAGCGGTATTCCTGTGCAGTAATGGAACGGTGCAGCACCTAGGATACCTGATGTTCCACTTAGGCGAGTGCGAAATTCTTCGGGATGCTGAAGTAAAAACACCAAACTCCCTAATAAGATTGGCACGTAATGATGTTGTAAAGGGTGCACAAAGATAATGGTCCGCATGCGCTATACGTCTGTTCCATTTTCGTTCTCATTTTATCCCATGAAGAGCCGGTTCATATCATGAATACAGGTAATTTTTATGAAATACTGGGTGTTCCTGCTGATGCAACGCCAGAGGAGATCCAAAAAGCATACCACCGGCTCGCACTTACACACCATCCTGATGTCAAGAAGGCTCCTGATGCCGAGGAGCGAATGAAGGATATTAATGCGGCATATGAAGTCCTGAGCGATCCTGAAAAACGCCGGCAATTCGACCAGAAGCAGGTAATTAAAGAACCGCCCCCGATCCGACCGGACAGGCCCGAGCAGCATAACAAACAGCCCCGGTATGAACCATCTCCCGATCCAGTACCTCGACAGAGACAACAGCCACAACCGCAGTGGATGTCGTTTGCAACAGGGCTACTTATTTTCCTTCTCATCCTCGTTGTCATCATGTGGGTGGGAACCCCCCAAACCACCTACGCAAAACCGCAGGTGAACCCAGTGGTACAGGTAACGCCCCAACCGGGCATCACAGTGGAAAAGACGTTTGGAACCGGGAACTCTGATATCGAAACAACAAATGAAATAACTATAGAAACAACTACCGTACCGATTTCCAAAGGCTATGGGAATCTCTCTATTACATCTTCTCCGGGTGGGGCACAGGTTTTTATTAATGGACGATGGAAAGGTTTCACGCCCATGGTAATTCCTCAATTAGAACCCAATGAATATCAAATTGAACTGAAATTATCCGGATATATATTCCAAACTTACAATATCCTCATTAATGCGGGTAGTACCACTTCAATAAACGCGAATTTAGTCAAGGTCCCAAGCCGTGATAATTATTAAAAGGATTTTGTGTATAGAGTTTGCAAGAGGGTTTAATAGTTCTTCCGGGGAACAGGGAGCTGGTCACCGGTTATCAGGTCTGTTCCGTGATCTCGCCGTTCTGCGCGGTAACATACTGCACTGATGCCAATGCGTGTGCCACAAGTTCCCCAATATCCAGTTTAGCCTCACACTCTTTCACCGCATCAAGTACAGCTGCAGTCGTGGGCATTTTCGGCACCGCGCGGCAGGCAAGATCCCCGGGATGGGTATCAAATGTCCCAATCTTCCGGGCAATAATGATCGTTTCTTCCTTGTCGTATGTGATGAGCGGGCGGATGACTGGTGCACTTACTGCTTCAGAAATAACTGCAAGGTTTGCGAGCGTCTGGGATGCTACCTGCCCGAGGTTCTCCCCGGTGACAAGTGCGGCTGCACCCTCCCGGAGAAGAAGTGCACTTCCCACGCGCATCATGAACCGCTTGCAAATGACGCACCGGTACCGGGGGGGGATACGGAACCGGCTCATCTGGTCATAGAGCGGTTCGCTGTCGGCAATGATCATTGGCATAGGATTTCCCGGGCACCAGAGCGATAGCCGGCGGTGGTTCTCGATTGCTGCCGCCCGCACATCCTTTCCTGCCCATGTGCCTCCATCCATGTGCAGGTGGGTGACTTCACATCCCCGTTTCATCATGAGCCATGATGCAACCGGGGAATCAATCCCGGATGAGAGCAGAGATAGCACCTTCCCCTGTGTGCCCCACGGCAACCCCCCGGGAGCCACAATCCGGGAATCGTAGATGAGCCCGCCGAAATCACGGACCTCAACAAAGAGTTCGTAATCCGGGTGCGTGAGATCGACCCGGAGACCCGGGATAGTATCGTAGATTGCGGAACCGACAAGCGTTCCCAGTTCCTGGCTGTTCAGGCCCACCTTGTTCTGGCGTTTTCCCCGCACCGCAAAACTCATCGGCGCTTTGAGATTCGGGGTGGCAAGGGCAACCGCTTCTGTACAGAGTGCATCGATGTCCGTTGTCGTAAGGGTGCAGACACTCACATCCACAACCCCAAAAATCCTTGATGCTATTGCCGCGATCTTTTCAGGCTCAGGTCCGTGGATGAGAATGCGCCCGCGTGGGGTTTCGAAATGGTAGAGGAGTCCGGCAGTGGAGAGTGCTTTTCCGATGTTTCGTATGAGTAACCCGATAAAATGGTGCTTCACCGGTTCGCTTTTCAGGAACAATTCGCCGTACCGCACCATCACGAGTTTCATAGAGCACCCTGTTGTATGATTGTGTATTTTGTATTCAGATAATTGCGGGTCATGGCAGATAACCATTCGTGGACGCGACATAACAATGGTTTTTTTACCGGGATGAGGTTACGTGATTCCTCCTGCCTGTGAACGAAATACTTTAATCAGACAAAGGAATAGTGTACTGAAATGGCGAAAAAGGCGAGTAAATCTACCGAATCCGAACCGCTCAAGTTGTTTTATATCTTTTATAACCAGGAACGCTGGGATAACTGGTTAAAGACATTGAGAGAGGCGGATTTTGAAGGAGATCCAAAAAGCGATCAGATGCCGGAAGGATTACGCCTGCTTGACGGTTTTACCGAGGATGTCACACTCTCTGTCATGAAGATCATCAAACTGTTCCAGAACAAACGGTTCTCAAAGGAAGAGTCGCTGGACAAGATTGCACAGGTTGAAGCGATTGTCATGGCTCCTGCCCCGGATGAAGAAATTGCTGGTATCGTCGAGACAATCCAGCTCCCCAAACTTGTTCTTTTTGCTGGCTCCCGGAAGTTCCTGACAGGAGAGTTTGAAAAAGATATCAAGATCCTGATAAAAAAAGGAAGGACACTATCTGAAAAAGATATGGAACAGGCGCTCGAAGCTGCCGCACATATCGGTGCCAGTGCGATCGCCGGTGCTTCGTGCTGTGGCAAGTACATAAAAGACGATATTGAGGAACCAACTCCGTTTGACGAGTGGCTTTTTGAGTGCGAGCGGATGTACGAAGGAATGGCATCCCTCAAGAACTTTGACGAGTCTGTAGGAGACGAGGATTGATCGCCGATCGGGCACGGTTCCGTCACGCAAAAAAGGTCGAACGGCTTGCCGGATACCGTGTTCCCGATCACGCCTTCCACCCGTCAATGCTGGAAGCCCTCACCACCCGTTTTAATTTTGATATGCTGGATTTTGCCATCCGCCAGCAGCTCCTTGATTTTTTTAACGATTTTCTCAGGTGTAAATGTAAAAATTCGCCGCTCTGCGGGTGTCCTGAAAAGAAATTTGCAAAAAAAGTGATCGAGCTGCGCGAGAACGGGCTTGATCACCGGCAGATTTCCGTTTACTTATCTGACGAGTATGGGATTGAGATCTTCCCTGCTGATGTGCTTTCATTCCTTGAAGAATCCGTGCATGTGCTCGAAGCGATCTCCGATGTCTCACGGCTGCAGGGGCGAACCGAGCTCGCCAAAAAAACTGATGAGCATATCCGGCTAATCGAGCGGTAAAGCGCACACATCACGTCACTGTACATACATTCTGTATCGAGCGTATCGGGACAGGAATGGTATGTAAAAAAGTGCCCTATGATCGGGCGTAAATAATTGGATGCGAGGGATGCGATTCGAACGCATGAACCTCTGCAGGAACGGATCTTAAGTCCGTCGGAGTTGGCCGGGCTTTCCTACCCTCGCACAGGAATATAATATCGCGGTCTGATCACTTGTATCTGGTGCCGTTTCCAGTACAGGTACCTCGCGCTCTATAGTATTTGTCGTGGACAATAAAAAGAATCGTTCCTCGCGTGGATGCCATGCACTGTGTCGTGCCAGTTGAACGATGGTCACTCCCATGTATTTTATGCATGGGTGGTGCTAACACTATCCGGCAGTTCATGACCGCATTTCATTATGATGGCTGGATCGAGCTCTCCGGCAGACAACTCTCCGGTGCGGAAATAGAAGAGATCGTGCGAAAATCTCCGGAATCGATCCGCAGGTTTGGGGGGGAGTTCTCTCTCTCGTATGGCGAGTGTCACGCGCGGGATCATTTTGGCATTTATCCGGGACCGGGTCTGGCAGGGACACTCGTGTGCAACGGCGAGGCACGCTTCCTCATCGAGCCTGACCCTGTACCAGAGGAACTTGACAGTGCGATCTTGACAGCGGTACGATTGCGCAGCAATGAAGGGGTAACCGCATTATCCGGAGGTGTGGACTCATCGCTTGTCGCGGTACTTGCACAACGGGATTGCCTCGCGGTTGGCATATTGGGATCGCACGATCTGGCACAGGCACGCTATGCCGCCGAAACCCTCCATCTTTCCTGCACATTAATTACACTCACACAACAGGAAATCGAATCAGCACTCCCGGAAGTTATTGCCACGATACCAGTAAAAGATCCCGTAAACACGAGTATTGCCCTCACCCAGTATTTTGTTGCGCGCTCAGCGCATGAACTGGGATACCGACGTATCCTCACCGGTCAGGGCGCGGACGAACTGTTCGGCGGGTATTCGCGGTACCTCATGACACAAACACTTGCACAAGACCTGGAAAAGGACGTCGTCAGTCTTGGTGCACAGGTCATACGGGACCAGTCGGTTGCCGGGTTGCACGATACCTACCTTTCGATGCCGTACATGGATGTACGGGTAGTGCGCGCCGCGTCTGCAATCCCGGCAGAAGAGAAGGTGTGTGACGGGAAGCGGAAAATTCCATTACGAACGGTTGCTGAACGTTATATGCCAAAAGAACTCGCATGGTACGAGAAAAAAGCGATGCAGTACGGGAGCGGGGTCTGGGGAGTATTGAAGAAGCTTGCCCGTAAAAATGGATATAAAACGTCCGTGCAAGATTACATAGACCAGATACAACAGGTGGAACATGGTCACTGAAAAAGACGTGGAAAATATCGCAGGACTTGCCGATATCGGCATCAATACCGATGAGCTTGGTACGTTTACCGGGCAGTTTAACGCAATACTGGACTATTTTGATGTACTTGACCGGGTCAAAGGCGAAGGCGTCATCACCCGCGATCTCTCAAATATCATGCGTGAGGATGAAATTTTGCCATCGCTTCCGCGTGATGACGTCCTGAAAAATGCCGGTGCACACGAAGACGGTTTCATTAAAGCGCCACGGGTGATGTAGTGGCAGAGCACTGCATTGTATTTGAACCGGAAGACCGGTATCAGGCGTTTCTTACGGTCTGCAATAAACCCACGCACGGCAGCGGGGCTCTGGCCGGGATCCCTGTTGCAGTCAAAGACAATATATCCACGAAAGGAATCAAGACCACCTGCGCGTCAAAGATCCTGAAAGGCTATGTTCCCCCCTATGATGCCCATGTCGTTGAACGGTTAAAACTGGCGGGTACCGCAATTGCGGGCAAGACAAACATGGATGAGTTCGGTATGGGAACGACGACCGAGAACTCGGCGTTCGGACCAACGACGAATCCCTGCGATCCCACCCGTGTCCCCGGCGGTTCATCGGGTGGCAGCGCCGCAGCAGTTGCCGCAGGTATGGTGCCGATGGCGCTTGGCACAGACACCGGGGGTTCCATCCGGTGCCCGGCAGCGTTCTGCGGGATTGTCGGGTTGAAACCGACCTATGGGCGCGTATCCCGGTACGGGCTTATCGCGTATGCAAATTCGCTCGAACAGATTGGGCCGATGGCAACAAACGTGTCCGATGTGTCCCGTCTCATGCAGGTTATCGCCGGTTACGATCGCCGGGATACCACTTCCTATGACCGCCCCTACACCCACACGCCCAAAAGCGATATTACCGGGTTGAAGATGGGTATTCCCCAAGAATATTTTGGGGAGGGAGTGAATCCTGAAGTTGCGGCGGTCGTAAAGCGTGCGATTGGACGGCTCGAAGAAATGGGTGCAGTCTCTGTCCCGTGCAGCATTCCGTCGATGGAATATGCGCTTGCTGCGTACTATGTCATCTGCACAAGCGAGGCAAGTTCCAACCTCGCCCGGTTTGACGGCGTCCGGTACGGTCCCGCCGCGGATACAAAGAAGTCATGGCACGATGCGTACCGGGAAGTGCGCCGGGCGGGATTTGGCACTGAAGTAAGGCGACGGATCATGCTCGGTACGTTCGCGCTCTCCAGCGGGTATTACGGGAAATATTATGCAAAGGCGCAGATCGCACGGGAGAATGTGAAAAAGGATTTTGCCCGCATCTTATCCGAAGTGGATGTCATCGTCGGTCCCACAATGCCAACAATCGCGTTCAGACTGGGCGAGAAGAGTGATCCGCTCTCCATGTACCTTTCCGATATCCTGACGGTTCCGGCAAATCTCGCCGGTATTCCTGCCATCTCAGTTCCCTGCGGGAAATCCGCCGGTATGCCCGTTGGGCTCCAGGTAATGGGCAGACCCTTCGAGGATGAACGTGTGGTGGATGTGGCTTATGCGTATGAACAGGCGGCAAAACCATGACGGAAACACAAGTCATCGTCGGGCTTGAAGTCCACTGCCAGCTGGATACAAAATCGAAGCTCTTCTGCGGGTGCTCGACCGATTACCGGAATGACGGAGCTAATACCCATACCTGCCCTGTCTGTCTCGGCCTGCCCGGTTCGATGCCGGTCCTCAACAAAAAGGCAATCGAGTACGCGATGCGGGTGGCAAAGGCGCTCAACTGCACGGTGATCCGCGAATCCGAGTTCTCGCGGAAGAACTACTTCTACCCCGACCTCGACAAGGCGTACCAGATCACCCAGTACGACAAGCCGCTTGCGGAAGGCGGATACCTGGAGATTGAAGCGGATGAAGGGCGCGAGAAACGCGTGCAACTCACCCGCATCCATGTCGAAGAAGACCCCGGGCGACTCGTGCACATGGGCAACCCGGAGCGGGGTAAGTACTCGCTTGTCGATTATAACCGTGCGGGAATCCCGCTTATCGAGATCGTGAGCGAGCCGGATATGCGCTCGCCAAAAGAGGCACGGAAGTTTTTAAACAAACTCCGCGCAACGCTCGAATATCTCGGTGTCTTTGATTCGGAAAAGGAGGGATCGCTCCGTGTCGATGCCAACATTTCTCTTAAAGGGAGCGAACGTGTTGAGATAAAAAATATCACCTCCTACAAAGGTGTGGAGAAGGCATTGAACTTTGAGGTGACGCGGCAGAAGAACCTGCTCCGTCGCGGACTTAAAATAGACCGCGAGACCCGGCACTACCTGGAAGCCCGGGGCATCACCCAGTCTGCCCGCTCAAAGGAGCAGGAGCACGACTACCGGTACTTCCCGGAGCCGGACCTGCGCCCGCTCCATGTCCAGTCATGGGTTCAGGAAATCGTCCTCCCGGAACTACCGGATGCGCGGCGGGAGCGGTTTATCACACAGTATGGCTGTTCACTGAACCACGCCAGAACGCTGACGGGTGAACTCCGGCTTGCAAACTTCTTTGAGCGCGTCGTCGCACCGGACGCGAAAGGGCTCTCCACACTTGCGGCAACATGGATTGCGGATACGCTGATCGGGGAGCTGAACTACCGCAGCATGAGTATTGATACCCTCGATCCAGAAAGTATGACCGCTCTTGTCCTGCTCATTAAAGCGGGCACGATCACGGACAAGAGCGGTATCGAGGTACTACGGGTAATGCTTGACGAGCGTAAAGATGTACAGCCAACGGAGACACCGGAGGTAATTGTCAAACGGCTGAACCTTGCAAAGACTGCCGGGGATTCGGGTGCACTTGGTGCTGTCATTGCCGAAGTTTTAGCCGAACAGTCAAAAGCGGTGGAAGACTACCGTGTCGGAAAGAACGGGGCGCTGAACTTCCTCGTCGGTTGTGCTATGAAGAAGACACGGGGCAGATCAGATCCCGGAGAACTGAATCGCGAGATCGTAAAAGCTCTCGGACAGAAGGATGTGTGACCTGCTGTGCACTTAATCGTTGCAGAAAAGAACATCTCGGCGCGACGCATTGCGCAGATCCTTGCAGATAAAAAAAGGGTTTCCGAACAGAAGGATGCCGGTGTCTCGACCTATAGTTTCGGGGATACCGTTGTAGTCGGGCTCCGGGGGCACGTTGTTGAGGTAGATTTCGAGCCCGGATACGAGAACTGGCGCAGCGAAGACTCAACTCCCCGGAGCCTGATCGATGCGAAGACCATAAAAGTCCCGTCTGAACGAAAGATTGTAACCCTACTCCAAAAACTGGCGCGGCGCGCTGACCGTATCACGATTGCAACAGATTTTGATACCGAAGGGGAGTTGATCGGAAAAGAGGCGTTTGACCTCATACGGGCAGTGAACCGGACTGTGCCGATAGACCGGTCACGGTTCTCCGCCATTACCCCGCACGAGATACAAACTGCGTTTTCAAAGACGACCGAACTCGATTTCGCGCTCGCGGCAGCTGGTGAAGCCCGGCAGGCAATCGACCTGATGTGGGGTGCATCCCTCACCCGGTTCATCTCGCTCTCTGCACGGCGCGGGGGACAGAACATCCTCTCGGTTGGGAGGGTGCAGAGCCCGACACTCACGATGATCGTTGACCGGGAGAAAGAGATCGAGGCGTTCGTTCCGGAGAAGTACTGGCAGCTCTCACTTGATACGATAAAAACCGGCGAAAAGATTGAAGCCCGGCATACAAACGGGCGCTTCAAAGACAAGGCTGCAGCACTTCTTGCCCGCGACCGTACACAGGAACCGCTTACAGTCACTGAGGTAAAAGTCGGGACAAAGCAGGACCATGCCCCCTCCCCATTCGACACGACCACGTTCATTGTCGCTGCAGCCCGGTTGGGGTTCTCTGCGGCAAACGCGATGCGGATTGCTGAAGACCTGTACATGAACGGGTTTATCTCGTACCCGAGGACTGACAATACCGTCTATCCCGGATCGCTCGACCTCGATGACGTGCTCCGGACGATTCAGAACTCACCGTTTAAAAAAGACGTGGAGTGGGTGCTGAAGAACCGGCGTGCCGTTCCGACGCGGGGCAAAAAATCCTCAACCGATCATCCCCCCATCCACCCGACTGGTCCGGCGACTAAGGAAGCGATTGGCGATGATGCGTTCCGGGTCTACGAGCTCGTGCTCCGCCGGTTCCTTGCCACACTCTCACCGGATGCGCTGTGGGAGACCCTGAAAGTCAACTTTGACGCCAATGGTGAAGGATACACAACGACGGGTGGGCACCTTCTCGAGCCGGGCTGGCATACCATCTACCCGTTTTCCGAAGCAAAAGAAACGATCCTGCCGCAATTTTCTGTTGGCGAGAAACTCCCGATCAAAAAAGTCACATTCGAAGAAAAGGAGACACAACCCCCGGCGCGGTATACCCAGAGCAAGTTAATCCAGCGGATGGAAGAACTGGGTCTTGGGACAAAGAGTACCCGTCACGAAGTGATCGCAAAGCTCGTCTCCCGGAAATATGTTGAGGGAAATCCGCTGCGACCCACACTTGTCGGCCGTGTGGTCACCGAGTCTCTTGAGCTGCATGCGGATACGATCACAAAACCCGACATGACGCAGACCATCGAAGCCCATATGCAGCAGATCAAGGAAAGCACACGGACGCGGGAGGATGTCGTGAAAGAATCCCGAGAGATGCTTCACTCGGCATTTAACCAGCTCGAGGCGCACGAGCAGGAGATCGGTGACGATATCCGGGGAAGAACCGCAGAGGAGCTGAACCTTGGCGTATGCCCGGTCTGCGGTGGGACACTTGCGATCAAACACCTGCGGGGCTCGACCCAGTTCATCGGCTGCTCCCGGTACCCGGACTGCAACTTCAACATCGGGCTCCCGGTGACCCAGTGGGGATGGGCGGTGCGGACCGATGAACTGTGTGAGAAACATCACCTCCATTTCGTACGGCTCGTTCGAAAAGGCGCCCGTCCATGGGATATCGGCTGCCCGCTCTGTCATCACATCAACTCCAATACCGAGTCACTGTCAGAGATGCCTTCGATGACGCCGGAATTATTAAAAACTGCCCGGGCCCGTCATCTCTACACGGTTGCAGAGATTGTGCGCAGTGATCCGGATGCACTAGCTAAAACCCTTGAACTGGCTCCGGACGCAGCACTCCGGCTCCGGCATGATGCAGAAGAGATGCTCGAAAAACTTCGCCGCCGTTCAGAGTGCCGGAAGTTTATGCGTAACCACCTGATCCCGCGAAAGGGGCGCAGCTATGCGAAGATCATGACGACCTTAAAAGATGCCGGGGTAACCGATCTTGCCACACTCGCACACGCGAATCCTGTGACATTACACAAAGCCGGTATCAGCGAGAACGAAGCACAACAGTTACTGAATGATGCGCAGATATCGTATAACGGGCAGGTGCTAAAAGAGATCGGCATCCCTGCAGTCAGCCTGAAAAAATACATTACTGCGGGAATAATCAGTCCCGAAGCGTTCTGCTCGACACCGCCAGAAACCTTAAGCAAACTTACTGGTATGGGGATTGATACCGTTCATCGCCATGTCGGGATGGTCTGCACCTACCTCGACAGACCCGCTCCAAAGAAGATCTCAAAACCCCAGATTGAAAAAGGTAAAAAGGAACTTCTTGCGATAAACGGACTGGGTGCAACGGTCGTCGCGAAACTCTTTGCCGCAGGAATTATTGATGCAGACAACCTTCTTCATGCTGATACGCAGAAACTCGCAGATCAGACTGGAATCTCCCCGGAAAAGATCCGGGGGTACCAGGCGCTGATAAAGAAAAAACGGGAGAATGCGGTTATTAGGATCTGATTAAACTCTTTTTGACCCAGTTCTTTGTCCTCTTTTTTTATGTTTTTGTCTCCTTTGTGATCCTGCTGTTTTCTGATGTCACCAGTTTATTGGTATCAAGAACACACGTACTGGTGATACTGATGAAGTGGAAAGACTGGGTGCATGTGACAAAACTCGATCCTGACAAGCAGCTTCGTCCCGGCGACATCGATGCAATCGCCGCAAGCGGGACTGATGCGCTGATGCTGTCTGGTACCCTGAACGTGACTCGGGAGAACCTTTCAGCCCTGCAAAAACAGGTGAAAGCGTATGATTTGCCGCTTGTTATGGAACCCGCCGGGCCGGAAGCAGTCCTCACGGATGGGATTGATTATGTCTTTGTGCCAAGCGTGATGAACACAACCGATGTCCAGTGGATTGTCGGCAAGCATCGGATCTGGGTGCAGAAAGAAAGCCCGAAGATCGCATGGGACCGGATCGTTCCTGAGGCGTACATCGTCTTAAATCCCAACTCTTCTGTAGGGATGGTGACAAAATCTATCTGCTCACTTTCCGCAGAAGAAGTCGCTGCCTACACGACCGTCGCTGACCACTACTTCCATTTCCCGATCGTATACCTTGAATACAGCGGCATCTACGGTGACTCGACAATTGTGAAGTCCGCATCAAAAGTACTCGATAAGGCAATCCTCTATTACGGCGGGGGGATAAATTCGGCGGAGAAAGCGAGAGAGATGTCAGCATACGCTGATACTATTGTTGTCGGGAACGCAGTCTACGACCAAGGTGCCGCAGTCCTGAAAGCGACGGTGGATGCGGTCCAGTAATTTTTTATGCCAGAGATCGATATTGTTCTTGTTGCGCCACTCTACGAGGGCAACGTAGGATTTGCCGCACGCGTGATGAAGAACTTCGGGTTCACCCGGCTCGTCCTTGTCGATCCCTGCCCGCTCGGTGATGAGGCAAATGCCCGCGCTTCCCACGCACAGGACGTACTTAAGGGAGCGGAGTACTGCACAATCGAGGATGTCTTCGCCCGGTCAAATATTGTGATTGCAACAACCGGGGAAGTGTCAAAATCGGTCTGCACGCCGATGCGGATGCCCTTTTATTCCCCGAAAGAGTTACGGGAACGGATCGGGGATGTAGATGGGCGAATCTCGATATTGTTCGGGCGCGAGAACTGGGGTCTCTCCAACGACGAGGTGAAACGAAGCGACATCATCTGCACGATCCCGACGGACGCGAACTACCCGATCCTCAACCTCTCTCACGCGGTCGGCATCGTCTGCTACGAACTGGCAAACCTGCCCCGGAGCAGGTACGCACTCGCCTCACCGTACGAGATGGGATACCTGTACCGGCACATCGACCGGTTCCTTGACGCGGTGGAACATCCGAAGTTCAAGCGCGAGAATACGATAATCATGATCCGGCGGATCCTCGGGCGGGTAAACCTGACAACACGGGAAGCGAGCACACTGCACGGACTGTTGCGCCGGACCGAGTGGCATATCGATCCGGCACTCCTGGACCGGGAAAAGCAATCGCAGATCCAGAAGGATGAGAGCGATAATGAGGAATAAGCACCCATCTCTATCCCAATGATTCTTGTGGACTGGCAGCTCCTCGACCGTATCCGGCGGGGCTCCATCAAAATTGATCCGTTCGACCCGTCACTTGTACAGCCCAACTCGGTCGATATCCGGCTTGGCAACCACTTCGTCTGGTACAACGCAGGGAGTGACGTCATCGATCCGTTTAATAAAGAGAGCGTTACTGCGGATGTGGACGAGACGCACGCAGACTTTTTCGTCCTCCATCCCGGTCAGTTCGTACTCGCGGAAACGTTCGAGTGCATTGAACTCCCGGACAATATCGTTGCGACCATTGAAGGCAAATCAAGCATCGCACGGCTTGGTGTCACCCTTCACCAGACCGGGGGCTGGATCGATGCCGGGTTCCGGGGCACAATAACCCTTGAGATGTGCAATGTGAACTCCCGCCCGGTGAAGGTGTATGCAGGAATGCCCATCGGGCAGCTGGTCTTTTACACAACTGAACGTGCAGAGAACCCGTATTACAAAAAGAGCGACGCAAAGTATCTCGACCAGCGGCAGGCAACCCTTTCACGGTACCATGCAAACAGAAAACAACCCGGTGTCCCGGGGCAATGAGGGTATATACCCAAAGAACTCATTTTATAAGGATAATCGTTACGGAATGGAGATGAAATAATGCGACTTCTTCTGATTCATTCAGATTATATCGAATACGAAGCAAAAAAGAAGACAAAGATGGCGGAAGAATGTTCCGTTCTCTCGGACCGGGAGGACGAGGCGCTTACCGTTTTCTGTGCGGTAGAGTCTGTTGACGAAGAGGATCTTACGGGCGTCATCGAACAGGCAGTACAGGAAATCAAGAAAACCGCCGGGCTGGTGCATGTGGAAAAGATTGTTATCTATCCCTATGCGCACCTCTCGAGCGACCTCGCCCGCCCGGACATTGCCGTGACCGCATTAAAATCCCTCAGGGAAGGACTGGTCGCGGAAGGGTTTGCCGTCAAACGTGCACCGTTTGGCTGGTACAAGTCATTCAAACTTTCCTGTAAGGGTCACCCGCTTTCGGAACTCTCAAAGACTATTGTTCCCGGCGGCGAAGAGGGCGAAATCAAGAAATCCAAAAAGGAGGTTACCCACGACTGGTTCGTGATGACTCCTGATGGCAAAACCCACGACTGGAAGAAGTACGCAGATAACACACCGTTCGGCTGCCTCGTGAAAAAGGAACTGGGCGTTGCGGAACCGACCGGTGGTGACCCGGCACACGTTGAACTGATGCGGGCAAAGGAACTCGTGGACTACGAGCCGGCGAGCGATGTCGGTTGTCTGCGCTGGCTGCCCAAGGGAAAAACTTGTCCGCGATCTCCTTGCCGACTACGTTCTCCGGATGGTGCTTGATTATGGCGGGACACCGGTTGAGACCCCGGTGATGTACGACCTTGGCGACCGGGCAATATACGAACACGCGGAGAAGTTCGGCGAGCGGCAATACCGGTTCAAATCCAACAACCGGGACATGATGCTCAGGTTCGCAGCCTGCTTTGGCATGTTCTCGATCATGCGGGATATGCATATCTCGCCAAACACTCTCCCCATGAAGATGTACGAGCTCTCCACGTACTCCTTCCGGCACGAACAGAAGGGAGAAGTGATCGGGTTGAAGCGCTTGCGTGCCTTTACCATGCCGGATATGCACTCGCTCTGCACGGATATGCCCGAAGCAATGAAATGTTTTGAGGAGCAGCTGGCGATGGGCTGGCAGACTGGCAAGGACTTTGAAACGAAACTTGTCGCCGCATTCCGGTGCACGAAAGACTTCTACGATGCAAATGAGGCATGGGTCAGAAAGATCGTGAAGGACTCGGACTGCCCAATGCTTATCGAAATCCTCTCAGAGCGTGTCCATTACTGGGAGGCAAAGATCGATCTCGCCGCGATTGACGGTCAGAACCGCCCGATTGAGAACCCGACCGTGCAGATCGACGTCGAGAGCTCGACCCGGTTCAACATCAAGTACCACAAGGATGACGGGACCGTAGTCCACCCACCCATTCTCCACTGTTCGCCCACGGGAAGTGTCGAGCGGGTGATCTGCGCAATCCTCGAGAATATCTCCATGCAGAAAGTCCCCGCTCTTCCCACGTGGCTCTCACCGGTCCAGGCCACGAGTCATTCCGGTTGCTGAACGCCACACGGCATTTGCACAAGAGGTCTGCACTCAGTTGAACGCTGCACAGGTCCGGTGCGATCTCGATGACCGCGAAGAGAGCGTGGGGAAGAAGGTGCGCGAAGCCGGTATGGACTGGGTTCCCTACGTGATTGTAGTTGGCAATGAAGAGATTGCAAACAAAAAACTCACGGTCACTATCAGGAAAAAGTCGCAGCCCAACAAGCCGTACAAGGAGCAGATGAACGTTGAAGCTCTCGCTCTTGCGGTGAAAACAGAAATTCTTGGCAAGCCGTTCCGTCCACTCTATACTCCCCGCCTTCTCTCGAAGAAGGCGCGGTATATCTGATACAATCCTTTTTTTCGTATCGATAAAATACAGTTCTCTCTTTGCACTATTGGGCCCATCTTTAAGAAAATTATCTGAATCAAAGCGCGAGCGGCGTAAGTTTCCCAATCACCCGTTCGACCTGTGTTACTGACGTCCCGATATACGCATCGGGAGAGAGGAGAGCAGCGATCTCACTTTTTGAGCAGTATCGCATCACTTCGTTGTCTGTTCCCAGCAGAGCAGCGAGCGACCGTGCTTCGGCAAGCGCCTGCATACTCGCAAGCCGAACCCGTTCATGGGCATCCTGCCGGTTCATCCCGCGTTTTGTCAGTTCTATCATGACAGGACTCCGCCATGTTGATCCCATGGAGGAACGCGAGGTTCCGGCGGATTGCCGCCCGGTTGATCACAAGCCCGGAGAGGACGGTCGTCATGAGTCGTATACAGTGGTCTGTAAGGATCGACGCTTCGGGAAAGAGCACCCGCTCGCAGGAAGAGTTCGTGAGGTCCCGCTCATCCCAGAGCGTGTTGTTTGCAAGCGCTGGTTCAACTGCGGAGCGGATGATTCGTGCGAGCCCGCAGACCTGCTCGCTGTTTATCGGGTTGCGCTTGTGCGGCATTGTGGACGAACCCACCTGTTTTGCACCGAACGCCTCTTCGACTTCCCCGATCTCTGTTCGCTGGAGAGTATCGGATTTCAATTCCTATCTTGTCGAGCGTGGTGGCAACATTCGCGAGGAACATGAAATATTCCGCGTACCGGTCGCGGGAGATTACCTGGTTTGATACATCAACCGGGACAAGACGAAGGTCCTGCATCATCGTTGCCTGCACTTCCATGGCTTTTGGTCCCATCGCAGCCTGTTGTCCCTACCGCACCAGTCCATCTTGCCCGACACACACCCGGGGGCGCATCTGTTCGAGGCGTTCGATGTGCCTGCCTATCTCGCTCGCCCAGATGGGCAAACCTAAGCCCGTAGGTTGTCGGCACCCCCATGCTGCCCGTGCGTTCGCCCGACACAGACAAGCGTCTTTGTCTCCCCCGATCGCTGGAGAAGGACACCGAGAAGGGTGCGCAGCTTCGCATCAACCAGGTCAAGCGCCTGCACAATCTGGAGCCCGGTTTGCCGTATCGAGGATATCGTTCGAGGTCGCACCGTAGTGGATCCACCGCCCGGATTCGCCGCAGGCTTCTGAAACGGATTTTACAATTGCCATCATGTCGTGGCTGATCTCCGCCTCGATCTCTTTTGCCCGGGCAAGCGATGCGTTCTTTGCATTTTTTTCAATCTCTTCCGCTGCGATTGCCGGGATCATGCCATGCGCTGCTTGTGCTTTTGCCAGCGCAACTTCTGCACGGACGATGCAGGAGAACCGGTTCTCCTCGCTCCAGACGGCACGCATCTCTTTTGTTCCGTACCGGTACTCGATGGGGTGCACTGCCATGA
Source organism: uncultured Methanoregula sp. (assembly GCA_963676405.2). Lineage (GTDB taxonomy): Archaea > Halobacteriota > Methanomicrobia > Methanomicrobiales > Methanospirillaceae > Methanoregula. The sequence goes on along the minus strand of CAXXQB010000006.1, from coordinate 2,524 downwards.
GAAAAGATGGGTTGTTGGTGAATATAGTGTTTGATGATCGAAAAAGCCAATGCAGAACCGGCACGCAACTATCGTGTCAATTTCAGTGAGGTGCTGCTGGACCTTAACCTGTTCTCAACAAGTAACCAAGTCAGAAGCAAATTGTATGCAACCGGTTCCGACGCCCATAAAACCCTTTAGCACCACACAATATCCCAATGGACACGTTCGATGCCTACTTCCCGTATGCGGAATACCGCCCGAACCAGCGGAGTATGCTCCAATTCGTCTCGCAGGTAGCCCGTAGTGGCGGCATCGCGATGATTGACGCCCCCGACGGGAAGTGGGAAATCGAGCGTTGTTGCCTCGCTCCTTGCGGAACGTAATGGCAGAAAAGTGGTGATTGCCGTCCGGACGGTGAGCCAGCTCACAACATTTATCCGGGAGCTGGCACTTGTCAAGAAGAAACAGCCGAAACTGAAAACCGTGTACCTTGTTGGCAAAAAGAGCATGTGCCCGCTCGGTGGTGAAGGGGATGTGTACCGCAGGTGCGAAGGAGTGAAGGCATTCTCATCATCACTCATGCGTGACCGGGCGGAGAAAGGGGCTCTCGTCCCGGCAAAAGATCCATTCATCATCCAGCAGATCCGGGCGCATGGACCGGGAGCACCCGATCATCTGCCCATATTACATCCACAGCAGGCAGTTCATCCCGTCAGATGTTGGCGGCGTAAAGATGGTACCTTCAACGACTCTTCGCACGAAATCCAATCGCGTGCTTGCGGATCCGGTTCTGCCCCGGGATCTCACCGGTTTCTCTGGTGACATTTGCCCGTACGAACTCTCGATGCATGCAGCAAAGAGCGCGGATGTCATCATTTTAAACTACCACCATCTCTTCAACCGTGACATTCGGGATCAACTCTACGGCAACCTGAATGTCGAACCCCAGGACGTGCTCCTGCTCATCGATGAAGCGCACAATTGTGGGGTATGCCATACAATCGATTGAGAGCATCGAGCTAGCCGAACGCGACCTTGAACAAGCATCGCGCGAACTTTCGGGCATGAAGAAACGCCACAAGGGAGCGGAAGCAGTTCAGCATGTGCTCCCCCGCTTGACTGATTTTATCCGGGGGATCGGGAACTCAACAGAGACTGAAGACTGGTTTGATCCCGCGATCTTCGACCGGATAATCGTTAAAGGGTCTTTGTGGAAGAACATGGAAGAGATCGTCGATGAACTGATGGGGCTTGCAGAAGCGATCCGTGACAGGAACCAGAAGGCTGGAGAGTATCGCGAGACCGCGATCGAGCGCCTGACTGCATTTATGTTCCGGCTCTCGCAGTCCGCACGTGACCCCGCATATCTTACAATCTACCGAAAAGATGAGAGCGGGACAACGCTTGTCGTGCGAAACATCGATCCCGCCACATCGCTCACAGAGATCTGTGCTGCTCATGCCTGCTGTATCCTGATCTCCGGCACGCTCTCACCGGTCGAGAGTTACCGGCGCCTCTACTTTAACGATGCAGCGGTATCAACCCTTGCATTGCCAAATTCCTTTCCCAAAAAGAACCGTCTGATCTGCTGTGCGGAGGATATCACCACCGCATTTTCGCTCAGGCAGGACGCCGAGAACACGAACCGGATCGTGCGGTACATCACCGCGTTTGCCGCACTCAACGGAAACCGCGCCATATATTTCCCGAGCTACCAGATCCTCGAATCATATGCCGCACAATCAACCCCCCACCTCCGTAAAAGAAAAGTTTTTGTTGAACCGAGGGATGCTGCAAATGCCGGTGAAGCCCTTGCCGAGTTTCTCAGTTTGCCCTTGCGTGGTGAATCCGGCGTTATGTTCGCAGTCTGCGGCGGAAAATGGAGCGAGGGGCTCGATTACCGTGGCGAGATGCTGAACGGGGCGATGGTGATCGGGCTCCCGCTTGCGCCATTTACCCGGGTACGAAAAACGGTCATCGAATACTTCCGGCACAAGTACGGTGATGAGGGAGAATTTCTTTGTTATACGCTTCCGGCCATCAACCGTGCGCTCCAGGCGCTCGGGCGTGTACTGCGCACACCGGAAGATCGCGGGGTGCTGGTGTTTGGGGAACGCCGGTTTCTTGACAAGCGGGTGCGATCGGCACTTCCCACATGGATACAGGAGGAACTATGCGAATGCGACATCGGGCGGTTCCGCGAGGTGATCGCACAATGGAAGTGAGTGGCGGTTCGTGCCGGTTAGGCCTCTGGCATGTCCATGTCTGGTGGAATGGTAATGTTATCCACCGGATCCGTTTCTCGACAACCGGGATACCGGGAGATGTTCCCGCACATGTCCGAAAATATTGCGGGGGACAGGTTACCGATCTCTCTCTTTTAAGAACGATAGCAACTGAGGGGGAGTCACTCTCCGCCCGGATTTACCGTGCGGTTCAACAGGTGCCGTACGGCAGCACAGTCACCTACGGACAGGTTGCTGCAATGGTTGGGACATCTCCCCGGGTTGTCGGGCGTGCGATGGCGAACAACCCGACACCG
>CAXXQB010000005.1:0-77120 GCA_963676405.2 uncultured Methanoregula sp. | reverse complement strand
ATCATTTCTGGTTCAAATGATAATAATGAATTGTAAAAAAGATAATCAGGAAATGATATCGATACTCTTGTAACGGATAAACCCGATTTCTATCTGTAATTGAAGGTCTTTAAATGAAACGAAGTAAAAATTCCAAGGTCATAAAGACAAAGTGGAAATTTTACTCCTATTTGGACCAACCAAAAAATTGCTGATAAGGGAGATATTCGATCTTTTATCGGTCTTCGAACGTGGGTCACCGAATTCCAGAACTATGGTCAAACTTCTAAAGCAGATCATTATGATGCATTAAATTCATCCGTCGATTTTTTTGCTAGACTGAAGTCTAGGACAGATTTTGACAAAGAATATGATAGATCTCTAAAAATTTGGTTAAAGGATGGTGGTAGTATTGAGAGAAGATCTCCTAATCTCTCTTTAGTCAACCCTCCTATAAAAAAAATAAAAAAATGGAAAAAAAATGGGTACAACCTTGTCTCTCCTATTCTCTGGAGCTTTTGGTTTAGACTTAGGGTTTATGGCGAATGGTTTTAAACCATTGATGGCACTTGATAATAATCCGGCCTCATATGAAACAATTCATCGGAATTTGCCTGATTTGTTATTCATCAATGAAAATATCGAAAATAAAAAAACAAGTTGTCTCTTAAATGAAATGGGTCTTGATGTCGGTGAAATTGATGTCCTCACGGGAGGTCCTCCTTGTCAGCCGTTCTCGACTGCCGGAAGAAGGGCATCCTTGCAAGACCCTCGGGCCTCACCCTTAAAAGAGTATATCCGTTTTATTGAAGAAGCTAAACCAAAAATTTTCGTAATGGAAGAGGTCAAAGGCCTGTTATCTGCCCGCATCAAGCATGTCCCGATTATTGAACGCGGTAAACATATCTTGTCCTCTGATGAATTACCTGGGTCTGCATTTTCAAAGGTCAATAAAATGCTAAATGTGCTGAAAAAATTTGGATATCAATTTTCCTGTAATAATGTATTAAATGCAGCAGATTATGGAACTCCACAAGTCCGAGACAGATTAATTATTATCGGGTGCCGAGAAAAAAATCCCGTATTCCCTCTTGAAACGCATTCAGGTATAGGTAAAAAAGAAAATCTTTTACCATGGTCAACATTTTGGGATGCAACTTGTGACCTCCAAGGTAAAAAAATGGAATATCCACAATTGCCACAAAAAATTGCAAATTTAATGAAAAATGTTCCCCCGGGAGGATATTGGAAACATTTACCGAAACCGATGATACAAGACGCTATGGGTGGAGCGTTTTTTGCCACAGGTGGTAAAATGGGTTTTTTCAGGAGGTTGTCATGGGACACACCTACCCCAACCGTGACCACGTCCCCACACCGTATGAGCTCTATGTTGTGTCATCCTGAAGAATTAAGGCCTTTAAGTGTTGAAGAATATAAACGGATTCAAGGTTTCCCAGATGATTGGGAAATTCCTGGTTCAACATCAATAAAATACAACCTTATCGGTAATGCAGTACCGGTTTATTTATCTGATGCAATTGCGAAAGCAACCTTAAGAATTCTTGACCAGTAGAAATTATGACGACTGTATTAAGACGAAAATTAAAAAAAGAAAATAAAGAAGAAATTTTTAATAAACGTTTGTTGAAATGGGCTACGCAATTTAAACGCGATTTTGTCTGGCGGCATAACAGGACTCCGTATAAAATATTTGTAGCCGAGGTACTTTTAAAACGGACTACAAGTAAAGCTGCAGCTGAACTATTTAACCGGTTTATTGAAGAGTATTCCTCTCTTAGATCTCTTGAGAAATCTCGGGTGGGGGAACTTGAAAATTTTTTTAAGCCCATAGGACTCTATAAACAAAGGTCAAGGTTGGTAAAAGAATCAACAAGATATCTTGTTAACACGTTAAACGGTGAATTTCCTGACACATTCGATGAGTTAATAAAAATTCCTTCAATTGGGCCTTATAGTGCCGCTTGCATCCTTTCGTTCGGTATGGATATACCTGTACCAGCTATTGATTCAAATGGGATCAGAGTCCTCACATGTGTTTTTCAAAATAATTTAGGTCAAAACCCCTCATATAATAAGGTTTTTTCATTTGCATGTAAGATTTTTCCCAAAAAGAGACATGTTCTTTTCAATTATGGTCTGATAGATTTTGGTGCATTAGTATGTTCTTATCGGGGCTGCAATGGAGTGGATTGTCCTTTATCTAATATTTGTGATTATTTTAGACTATCATTTGATTGAGATTACCAACGAATTAATCTCTAGTATTTGTAAAAAAATATCATTTAGGGATTTTGTAATACCCGGTCTTCCAATTCTTTCTTGCACCAACTAGGTCGGCGGAGGAGGTCGAATGTATCAAGGAAATATGTATCTTCTCTTCTGCTCCCAGCCTCAGCAATTGCTCTTTCGATTAAATCTGCTGGAGCTCTTTCCGTATCCCAGAGCGGATGGACTATAATTATCCTCTTATTCCCTCGTGAAATCCAGGAAGTCCTGCCCAAGTGCCTCTTTCATATCCAAAAATATTGGCAAAGCAGTCTCTTACATGCAGGGAGAGTTGTGGCCAATCATGTAATTCGGGTTGAGTAAAATTCCCGTCGAGGCCACATTGATAATTTTGATCCACGAGGATCCTTAGATAAGAAAGGCCCAGCCTCCAGTCTAAGATCCCATGGTGTCCCATATTTCGGTAAGATTTCAGACATTCATAACAAGCGGAGTCACAGGAAGCACGGTGTTCAAAAGACGTCAGCATCTGCATATATTCTGTCCCCAGACCGTCATCAGTTGAGGTCGCACTCTGTAAGACTTGTGACCAATGCCGGTAAAGCCATTCGACGAAACCGGAACCATTTGGTAAACTGTCTGATAATGTAATATCAGCTACATCAATGTCCCCAACAGTCGATTGACTGTAGTTACAGATTTCAATTTCATCTGGGTCGATGTCTAAGAAATCGGGCTCGGACAAAACACCCCTTAGGATAAACCCTGCTGAATAGACCGCAGATTTAACTCCTGATCTCAGTTTATTCCACCGGTTTACTTGAGATAATGAAATCCCTAGAGGAATTGAGTGTGGCCTGAATCGCAATACAGAAGTATTCTTCCCCGAACAAATAGCAATTCGGTCATGAACAATTTGCCCTACACGGGGTGCAACGTTGTTAATAAATGACTCTTCTATCCATTGATTTTGTAGCGTATTTCGCTGTTGAAACCTTCCATCCCTGTCTGTAAATCCATTAGTTGTAATTAATGAACCAGAAAAAAGATCCCCATAATTGTCGTTCACTTTCCAGACACGATGGTTTTGAATGAATGCTACATCAGAATTTAAGTTTTCAATCTGATTAAATCCGTGAGCTAAATTTTCTGCAGTGGAGGCCGAACCGAATGTCTTTCTAAGTCCTTCTCTTGCAGTTGTGCCACCGGAAAAATCGGTCCTGAATGCCGATGGTATAACCGCTTCAAATATTTTGAAATATTGCCCGTTACTAGGTTCATTACATTCTGGACAATTGTTGAGTGCTCTAATTGTATTGATATCATCTCTCACGAGAAATCCGCAACGTAGGCATCGGGCCATTCCAAACCTGTCGGCGAATGGATTAGCGGAGTGAGGAGCCCAGTGGTTTTGAGTTAACCTCAATGGAGCTGTAAAACCGATACACGTATGGACTGCCTTATCTTTAGTTTTTTCAGCTCCCGGGGCAAAGTCCGTTATAGCAATATCAAGGTCACGGTCAATTGTGCGGGGTGAGTAAGCACCCAGTCCGTGATAGAGATTACGCGTACGCGAGGGCATTCCAAACATCGGGAGAACTCCTGCTTCAGCTAATCTCTCTGCCATGCCATCTGCAACAAACTGAGTGCTGTTGGCAACGTCATCGATGAGAGGAGGCAATCTCTGCGAAATAAAATTGTTCCATAACCTGATAGTATCCGGATTAGTTGTGCCTAGAAGTGCATGGACGACATCATCTCTTTGTGTAGATGTGTCTTGACTTGTTAGCCAATTTCTCACGTCATTTCGGAAATCTTGCCAACTTCTGCGCCTCACCCTAACATTATTATCGGGTTGAGCTAAACCAAATTCACCATGGCTATCGGTTTTTATGGGGTTATCCCAGTATGTCGCACCAGCCGAGATAAATGATCTGCGTAGACATTCTTTTGCGATCAACCTTTCAATAACCCTGTCGGGTTCAGGATTGATAAACGGCACAGGTGGAGTGTCTCCCGTAATAACATTTGGGTGCTGGTAAAAATAATCGTCATGGCCCCTCCCACCTCTGCAAAGAATTAAAACTGAAGAGAATGCTTGTCCTTGGCGACGCCCTGCTCTCCCTGCTCGTTGTTGATAATTAAACCGTGTCGGTGGCATATTCGCGAGCATAACCGCATTTAAGGATCCGATATCCACACCGACCTCCATCGTTGTAGTTACACTTAGTACGTCGATCTTGTCGACTTCATTAATATAATGTAGTCTTTCCTGCCCAGGAAGATCAATAATTACATCTCTAAAACGACGCTGGCGATCAGCCTGGTCGTCAGTTTGGCCGGTTAGTTCTTCGGAATGTAAACGAACTGGAGTATAGCCACTGGAAGCAGGTCTTGTGTAGTAATTGACTTGCCAGAGGTTCTCACAGGTCTTATCCGGGATATGGGCTAAGGGTGTGGAACAGTTTGTACAGATTCCTCCTGAGGGGTGCAGGTGAGGTCTTTGGCAGTTTGGACATGTGTATACCTCGTCTGCTGGAAGTGCTAAGGTAACGTCCAATGCTTGTACATTTAGAATACAGAATGGGTGACCCCCATTATTTACTGCCTGAAAAATTGCATCTCCCAGAGTCCTGTCATGTCGAATATTGTTGAAATTGGCTACAGCGCGAATATAATCTTTAAACCTACGAGCAGTTGCATTTTGATATTGAACCCATTGATCGTGAGGCCAGCCGGATCCTTCATGACGGTAAAGATCGCCAAGTACTCGGACCGAAGAGTCGCAAATCTGACGAAACGTTTCGGGTTCTATACCTACGTTTTGAGCGAGTTCTGTAAGATCATGAGTGTCAATTACGAGTCTAACATATCCCAGTCCCGATGATTCATATTGATAATACAGGCGACTAAAAAAAACGTCACACAATTTTTGTCTTATTCGAGTCCTTATATTATCCTTTGCTGAATCAGCGTCTTGGGGTAAACGGTCTTTCCAGTGAAATCTATTAAAATCAAAAAGCTCCGTCCAGTGGTGTTCTTGACCCGCCCAATGAAAAGCTTGATCTCTTAAATCAACACCAGCTGGGTTAACTCCTATTTGTAAGAACCGTTGGATCATTGCTCCACAGTCCAGATTGTTTGTCCCCCTCCTCTCTTGGATAAGGTCGTTAACTGGAATTATCCTGTCAATGCCCCTTCTTCGAATTACTTCAAGCTCAGCATGAGCTTCATCTCTAATTGTCTCGATTACCTGTGCTTGCCCTGGATCTGCTGCAACGAGTCTTTCTCTTTCAAGAAGTCTGACAAGTCGTTCTCTTCCGCCAGGATCTCTCTGGAGATATTCTTGTGATAACGATGATAGAACTGCAGCCCCGGCTTCTAAGTCTATCAGAAGTTGAGGCTCGCCAGAAATCAAGGCCTGAATTTCATGATGCAGCGCTTCACGGAATAAATCCGGATAATGACTCCGTTCAACACTTGCCGCAAGCTCAGCCGCGTCTTCTCTACTATCCGAAAAAACCACAAGTTTTTTACTGTTTTCAGGAAGTTGATGAAACAGTTCCTTAGTCAATACTTGGGTCAATTGGCCAAGACCAGTTCTAAACCCTCGCACAGGAGACTTCCGAAGACGTGTACTCCGTGATTTATTCGTACCACAAGAGGGGCAAGTAGATGGAAGGGCAGAGTAATTTTCCAAATTGGGAGAGTTTTCTGTTATTTGAAAGATGTAGCCATTGACCCATTGAGGTGGAACTTCATTATGTCTGTCATGTCCCATCCGAATAATACCCGTTGTTTTGTTTATGGCAGCGGCCCACCAAGTGGCTCTCAATGAGTTTCCAGCTCCCGTTTTTTTGGGTTGCCGCCATTGGTTTGCATCAGGGTGTAACGGAGTATTGCAATTCGGCCAAAAAACTGCGTAGCCCGAATAATCCTGAAAGTCTACAATATTTGTTGTTCTGCGGTCGGGGATCCCTTCAAGATCAGGATCATTTATGAGGAGTTCAACTTCCCCATTTCCTAAGACATGTCGCTTCCCTCCGAAGAAAAGCGCTCCGCATTGCTCACAATAAAGAAGTTCAAAAACTCGGTCTCCCCCGGATAAAATCCTTGCTTTGGTATGGATATTGTTGATATTTACCGGACATAGATCCCTTTCTCCGGTCCTAGGTTGAGCGGTTCCCCATAACCCTTCTATATTTCTGAAAAACAAGTGGAACCTTCCTCTAGGAAGTTTGAGGTTGATTGAAAGATTGTCAGGCGCTTGATCGCACAAGCTCCTAGCAAACATAAGTCCTTTAATTGCGTTCCTCCCCTCAATTGTGAGAGAAGTCCTTTGACTGTCTTGTTGTACTACTGCTGGCCCGAATAATCGTTCAGCTAGTGTAGTTATTGAGATTGGCCTTACATCGCCATTTACACTGCAAGCATGGTCAATTCGTGAATCAAGGTTAATGTGAGAGAGGATATGACAGAGTGCTGATGGCCCCGTAGTGAGATTGTCTCGATATCCAAGATCACTCGTTAATGTGGCAATAGCCTGTATGATCGCTTCTTCCTGGTTGAGCTCTCCAAATCGGGAAAATGGTTGAGTGGGCAGGTATTCCGGGCCTGTCAATGCTGGGGTAAGTTCTCTTTCTCCAGGGATAATTCGGATAGATCTCGCTGGCACTCCAAAAAAGTCACTGATAAAATTTTCACTCTCCACATTATTGGGGTCAAGGGACGCACTTGAACCTAATATGCGAAGTTGCTGGTGTCCCGGGTGAAGGCCAATCCGGTTGAGGAGGAGTTTGATAAGGTATGCAACTTCAGCACCTGAAGTCCCCCGATAAAGATGGAGTTCATCAATAATCAAATGGAATACATTATTTCTGTCTTCTTGCAGCCACCGTCGAGTCCTCTCAAATATTTGCGAATCCGCGTCCCGCATCAACATGATGCTCAACATTGAAAAGTTAGTGATTAGGAGATCCGGAGGGGCGTCCTGCATGTCCCACCGTGAACACATCTCAGAACCATCAAGTCTGTTAAAATAATACCTTAAGTCACCTATATCGGGATTTTCGGCTCGTTCTTGCTGAATTTTTACATCAACTCTCCGTGTTGATTCTTCAATTTCAGAGAGTGCTTCAGAAAGTCGATCAAGTCTGTCCCAGTCAGGCCGTCCCTGTCGACCAATGTTCCCCCTTTTGTATTCAGGACCTGGGACCTGAGTTGAGCTATTATATCTCCCAAAAAAAACTTTGTTTCCGGAAAGATGTTCTCGATAAAAATTTCGGGCCTCATCTGAATCGAGAGATTTTCTCAATCTTGTGAGCTGGTCCTCAACGAGAGCATTCATCGGATATACGATGATCCCTCTTACAGCAGCTTGTCGGGTTTCATTCGCCCTTTGAGGCACTCGGTATGACTGAGATATTTGACGATCTTGTTTGCGAGATGTTTGCCAATCGAAATCTCTCCACCAATCGTTTTGATGAGGACAGACAGGATTTGTATGAGGCCAATCTCTCATTTCTTTAACGAGCGAAGCAAACAAAGGTAGTAAAAAGGATTCTGTTTTTCCGGACCCAGTCCCCGCTGTAATAATACAACTTTGTCCGTTTAGTACAGAACGGAGCATTTCAAGTTGATGTCTGTAAATAGGTCTATCGCCAAATAAGCCACAAGACACAAATCTTTTAAAAAGATCGATCTGGTCTGGATTCATCCCTGGAAGGTCATCTGCATCAAGGTCTTGAATTCGCTTTCGTGAAGACAAATAATTTGCAATCGGCTCATACCATGGCTCTTGTGATAAAACTCCGGGATTTGTTAAAAGTATTTCTCGTGCGGTTTCAAAGGATGGAAACCGTGTGCCGAAAGCTGTCTTAACATACAGGATATAATTATCCCTGATTTCTTCGTATGATCCGATTGGGTCTTGCATACTTCACTCGCCTAAATTATGATGTAATACCCTGTGGAAAAGCAAATTTTGGTTGAGCTTTTTTGCCATCGCTTCTGCAACTGGGAGGGGGACAGAAAGATATCCATCTAACGGGTGATTTGGAGGAATGTCACCGATTTTTTCGCTTTCCATCAATGCTAATGAAGAACGACCTGAACAAAGAGTAATAGCTCGCGCTAATAATATTGGTAAAGGTAAGGTCGCGGGAATTGCTAAAATTTGTAATCGCTTATCGTAAATAATGACATTTTTTTTATATTCTGATAAGACAAGCCACCGCCCCCAGTCCCGATCAATTTCATGTCCTTTCCCATTTTTCCAAAAAATATGTGTCCTCTGCTGACTTATCGGACAAACATAACTGGAGAGTGTAGCTCCACTTTCTGAAGGTTTACCTTTCATAAATTTTAGTTGTGATTTATCAAATGTCCATGAAATCCAGTTAGGTTCGGAAAGCTGGCTTGCAGGAATTGAGTTTATTAATTCATTAATATCAGTAGAGTAGTCAATTAATGAAAGAACTGGGGAATCTGGCAAGAAAATTTTTATTTTTAAGTCCTGCATTATTTGATTTAAGACATCTTCCGATGAAGCTTCAAATATTATTGCGTACGGCAACGGGTAAGAAGGCCTCTTCGGGTTATGAGAAAAACCCACACATAATATCTGGTTGATTATGGTAATTGATAACTCATCATGTTTCACTTTTTCAAGTTGAGATATCTTTTTCACTAAAGATTCAGTCCTTGCTCCCGCCCAAACCGCTCGTGGAGGGCCTGCTCTAGGAAGTGCAACAAGGGAGGGGGAACAAACCGAAATGAAACGTCGATCAAAATCTACTTCACAGTGTCCAAGAGCGCTCATTATCCTTAGGGTTCTATAACGAACGTCTTTGATATCAAAAGTATCAAAATCATTTGAACTACATTGAGAAAGTGTAGAAAAAGAAGAATTATATGTGTCCATCCTCATTGTTCCCACTGAACTTATTGCTTGGAGTACTTTTTCAGACATTTTTTGCGAACCTCACGTACTCTCGCCAGAGAATCTCATATTTTTTAAACTTTGGTGGTAAGATTTGACCCCTCATACGATAGACGACATCTTTCCAGTGTTTGATGGCTCTCGATGCCATATTTTTGTCACTTTTTTGACAACAAAGATCTTTTTCATCTTTTGTACCACAAAAATTGACTTGCCATTTATCTCTATGTATCTTTGAAATTGCCCATACCGGTACCCAATCTACAGGCAAATTTTCATTGGGCCAATCGACAATCTGGCCTGATTTTTTCCCAATAAAAATTATCCGATGAGATAAGTAGGTCGGGATAAAATTTGTTTTTTGAAGACTTGGTTTAATTCCCGATAAAATTACACCAAAAACTCCGGAAAATCCATCTTCAGAAACTTTTTCCTCGGGACTTTCAATAGGCTTTCCAAATTTATTTCGGACAATTACTTTCGATGACAGAACTGGGGATTCGGGTAACGCATAATAGATGGTTCTATATTGAATAATAGTACCATCATTCTTTTGTAATTCAATAATTAGCGGAATATCTTTTGGGAAATCTCCAGATAACGGATAAATATTTTGGGCGATGCTCGGCATGAGAGGTTGTTTATTTAATAATAATGAACCTGCGTCGGGGCCTCTCTCAACAATTATTGTTGGAGGTGCAATAGAGAGATATTGATTACCTCTACCAATTCGGATCCCACCCTTGATATGAAACATTGATGTCCGTGGAAGTGTTAGAGCATCCGAACCTGGAAATGATTTATTGATCCCATCAGCGGTGAAGAGTACCCAGTCAAGGGGTAGGCCGGCTAAAGAATGTTGAGTAAATGAATTATTGGATTCTTTACCCCATGATAATATACTCCCAGACAAGCTTTTATGGCAACAAATAAGATATTTCGAACCTAGAACGACCCTTTGGACTTCGATCCAGTCTGGTACCCCTTCAGTAATTCCGGGGAGGAATACTCTTATTAGTGAACCTTTCAGACGAGATGTCCAAGCATCCTCATTATCTGAAAATGAATAGTTCTTTTTCCAATCGAGAGTTGCTGGATTAAATATTTGTGAAGACCCCTTGTTCTCAAACTCCAATTGAGTGGACCATCCCTCAACTCCTATCCCATGACAAGTTAGATTTATTCCATTAAAATCGAACACAAGCCCCCCATCAGGGAAAGGTCTGCTGGCTTTTATCCGAAGGTATGATTGAATAGTACCTCCGAAAAATTCTGGCACCAGACAAATTCTTGCCCCTGCTAAAGCCATTTTCTTTTGGGGCTCACCAGATTTTTTTGTTGTAGGATCCCAATCAGAGAAGTAGGATCCGTCCCATTCATGTAGATCACCTATGACCAGTTCAGCAATTGCCGATTGGAATCCAATATGCGACTCCTCTTTGGATGTAAGAAGGGCCATTGTCCTGTGAGTAAACCGTTTTTTACCCCAAAAAACGAGTTTATTCAACAATGTGTTTTCCGAGGGGGGATCAACGGGATCAAATCCCTCCTCCCAAAAAAAATAAGGTAATAATTTTCGTTCATTTTTCGAAAAAATTGCCTGTGAGTATGGTATACCAACATGGATCTTGCCACCATGAATCCGTAAAGTAAACCTGCCCAAAGATTCATGTTTTTCATCAATACTCCACTTTTGGAGATCCGCCCATAAATTGTCCATTTTATCAAATGACGGATATTGGCCATAATCTTCCACATCACCAAGAATTCTTCTAAGGAGCGGATAATAAGCTTTAGAATCAAATTCACTCTCTATCGTTGCTGCCGTAACGAAAAGAACAAGAAATGCAAAATAGGGAGGATATTCGAGATGTTTAGCCCTCCAATTTTTTGCAGTTGATATGGCTTTTTGACAAATCCCACTTTGAAAAGCCCATGGTGGCCCCCCTTTTACAGTCCGACAGAATTCATCAAACCCTTCATTAAACTCAGATCCTATTGAATCAATCACTTCCCTATCTGCAAAAATTATGACTTCTTTTCCAGCCATATCGTCATTGAAATATTTCTGTATTAGGAGATCATTCCATTCGAGATAAGTGAGGGACATTATTATTGATCCCCTTTCCTGTAAGTGCCGATATAATTATCCTTTTAAGATTTTTCGAATAAAATCATAATTGTTTAAAGGTTAATTGTTAAAATGCATCGGATATCAGGAACCGGAGGCAAGCGGTGATGGTTGATCACCAAATTAGCATTTCCCTCCTCAATATCCCCTCTTCCCCGGCACAACTCCTCTTACTCCACCTCGTGCATCCCGAACATCCCCGACATATCGCGGGATCACATGACAATGGCAATGCATCACCGTCTGCCCGGCAGCCGTTCCGACATTGAACCCGATGTTATACCCGGCTGGCTTGAGATTTTCCTCAATCACTTCTTTGCACTCATCGACCAGTGCAAGCACAGCTTGTTTCTCCTCAACCGTCAGGGAAAAATAATCGGGCACATGCCGGAACGGGATCACGAGCAGGTGCCCCTTGCTGACCGGGTAGCGGTCCCAGCGGGCATAACAGAGATCATTCTTCACCACGATCTCATCCGCGACAGGATTGCAGAACGGGCAGGTCACCGGGGTTTTGTCCATGATGCGTATCCCAGCACTTCTGTCATGTGCCTGCACTTTTTCTCCAGACTGGCGAATGCCTGTTCCTGCCAACACGCGGGATCAAAATTGTTGCCAATAAGAGAATACCTGATCTGGCGGGTGAATGTATTGGGATCAAACGCCATCATGTATGACCAATACTCAAGGATGATCTCTTTTTGTGAAACGAGAAAAGCAGGATCGGGAATCTTGTCACTCTTCTGGGAATTTTCTGTTTGTAATGCCGGGAGGATATTCCAGAGATCATTATTTTTCCAGACCGAGAATGGAATGAGATGATCCAATACCCGTTCATCCACAGAAGAGATCTTTCTGTTTGACCAGACAGATCGCAGGGTTACATGCTTACCCTTCAGATAATCATAAAACCGTTTTGAATCCTGAATATCGCGCTCTTCAACCGGATAATCTGCAATCGTTTTCAGGATTTCCCCGAATTTGATCCGTTCATTCTCAATTCTTCTCTCACTGAATTGCGCCCACCGGAAAAGGAGACTATTATCCCCGATAAGAAATGGACCCACATTTTTGAGGGCTTCATAATATTCCTTTTTTATCGTGAATTCCCCGTAGTTATCTATCAGGAATGTGGGATCGACCGGGGTTTTCACACCGCGACCGGGCTTTCCTTTCCGTGCTTCAAAAATCTCATTGTATTTTTGCCTGAGGGAATAGCCCAGGTGCTTCATGGGCATATCAACGATAGTATCCCTGATCTGCACGCACATTGCCAGAAAATCGTTCCTGATATCAGAATGAATCCGGCTGTTCTGGTAGTCACTGTAACACTTTGAGAAACCTCCGCCGTTCTCCCGGTAATATTCGATTATTGGATCGAATGCTGCCCTGAATTTCGGTTTTGAAGATTTTTGGTTATTGTACCGCGTGTCTGCTCCCATTTGGGGAATAAAAATCTCACTCTCGAAAATAGGATAATAATAGAGAAACCAGCGCTCGATGAGCAATCCCAAGGGAAAGGTTACTCCATCAGGTTTTTCTTTTTTGTAATGATCAGAGTATTGGAAAACTTCGATAGATCCCCGGATTAATGCAAACTTGTAGGTCGCATCCTTGCTGTCCCGTTCGATTATCGTATTGATCGTTTTGAAATTCTGGAGATCAACCGATTCCATAATGATAACAAATGTCCGCCACTGATATTCGTCTTTTCTATTTGCAGCTAAACAACTTTGGGGCTAGCCCACGCGGCGAGGGGCGGAAGCCCCGATGAGCGTAAACCCCCGTTAACCTCAATGAGAAAACCAAATTTCATCAAAAAATATCCCTACCGTGTCGACACAAGTTGCACAAACGCCGGCATCACGTCCGGCCCCACAAACTCCGGTCGCTCCGTTGGCGGTGTACCGCGAATGAAAACCCCAAGATGATAGTACTTCTGTGCACCGGGCGGGACTATCCAGCTCTGACTCATAGTCATGCCAGCTGGCGACAAAATCCTCGCGGGTCATGGCGAGGCGTGAACCAGGAAGGAACGGGTCTTCGAGATATACATTCCGGTCGTCCAACCCGATGACAACCATATAATGCCCGGCATCCCAGATGTCGTCCCACGAACTGTTCGGGGCGAGGAAACGCTGCCCGGCATCGCATGACCGTGGACCGGGCATCAGCGCAGAGAAACGCCAACAGAACGCGAATATGATCGCCTTTTTTCGTTCATTCTCAATAATAGCAAAGTGTCAATGGGTTACGTTCTCAATCAAAATCAGAGCCCTTAAAAAGGAGGATTGGAAGATCCAGTGTAGGATTTTTTGTTCCGAAGATCAACCTTGGTAGGACCTTCCTTGATTGACTACATTTACTAATGACAATATAAGCGTTGGTACCCTCATCATGAGAAACGCCAACAGAAACGCACGGTGGGAAGAGGGGAAGATCACAATATCATTATCACCTCGAATCGCATGTAAAGAATAGAACCACGAGGAATTTTACATGGGAATCAAACCATCATATATTAAAAATCTCGGTACCGAACTCCTAAAAAAGCAGCGGGGATACTTCTCGAAGGATTTCGAAGCAAACAAGCAGCAGCTTGGCATATCAGCGGTCATTGGGAGCAAACGAGTCAGGAACCGCGTCGCCGGTTATATAACAAGAAAAATGAATTCCAAAGAACGAACATAACCCTGTTCATGCTCGTAGGTGTTCTTCCGGCAACCAGTACCCTTCCTTCAGAATCCCATTTTCCCAAATCCCCAGACCGGTCGCAGACCTCCCCGGCATAATGCCCGAAGTGTTGAATGTTCAGATCCCGTTCTGAAATGACCGGAAGCTCAATCATCGAGTTCACTCATTAGATCGGATACAGAACCCGATCTCACATGACCCCGTGAATAATTCTTCTCAGCTTCCCTGGCACGTTTTGCGATCCGCAAACGTTCTGTCTCAATAAGCCGGCGGGATAAAATCTGGTGGATATAGGTACGGTCATCGATATCAAGCTGATCGATCTCTTCCAGCACTTTATTAACAGTAATAACGGCGCTCATATCTGGTTCTTATCAATACTGATTCTCCTCCCGTGTGATATAATCCTGTCTGTCTCGCGAAAAAATCACGAATGTAACCCTCTGATCAAGGCGGGATCAGTTCAGGTAAAATGCCAATTCTCATGAGCGATGGGATAGCAAAACCGGGGGATTTTTTCCCATCGTTCTATACGCAATGGCAGCGTATAGATATACATCTTAAACGGTTTTGACAACAGATCTGCTCCCATCAGGACACTGCACAAGAACTGTCCCTTCCACAATCTGCGAAACCTTTTTTGCACAGATGCTTGCGATTACCCGCCGGTTTTTCGTGGTTGCGCCGATTGTGAAAAAAACCATGAGACAGAATGTTCCTATGAAAAAACAATATGACGTAAAACCCGAAACACAAGGCACGAGAACCGGATGTGCTATCCAGTTCTCCTGTCCCGCATGTGCAGCGAAGAATGTCATTATAACAAGAACCCCGCAGGACCATTTCAAAGAGACCCATGTCGCGACCTGTAAACACTGCAAGGTCCGTTCCACGATACTGACACCTTCCGTGAATCATCCCCGAAGCTATTCTCCCCCATACCCGTGTACCGGATAAACAAAAGTATAGGAGGTTTTTTAAAAAACCTCGTTATCAGGTGAAGTTAAAATTAAAAATTCGTCGTGAATAAGTGAGCGAATCCACAGTGAATGCAGGCAATCAAAATTCTTTATAATAATCCCCTGGCACCGTCAATCAATTCGATAGTGTACCGGTGGGGATAATCACTTTTTTTAAATGCCAGCGTTCCCAGGATGTAAAATCCAAAACGGGTTTCCCTGATACGGTTCGTGTACAGAAAATTCAGAAGTGCACTGACCGACCGGCTGGATGTTTCGGACAAGTGATGAAATATGGCAATATCCCGTGCAGTTACGTCAGCATTGGTGATATGTTTTTGAAGTAAATATGCACAAATAAGATGAGCACAATTATATCGCCGTTTAGAATCCGTCCGCTTGTGTCCCATATCTGATTCCTTTTTTTTAAAGAGAGAAAATGCCGGTTAAATATACTGGTTTCTCCGCAGCCAGTCCGTCTGCGGCTTGAGGTACCGGTACATAATATCACACTTTGCATCCTGGAAACTCCACGGTGTGACAATCAGGGTGTCGCCTTCCCGTATCCATGTCCGTTTCTTCATCGTTCCCTTGATCCTGCCCATGCGCCTGACACCATCAATACACAGGACACGGATGTGGTTTGCCCCCATCATCAGCTCGGCAAGGGCGAACTGCTCTTTATTCCATTTCTTCGGTAACCGTACACGGACGGTTGGAGTGCCGTCAGCATTCACCGCGTTCGGATCTGGTGCATCGTGGTTTTTTTTCTGAAATCCACTCATTCAACCAACTTTCTCTATATAAATATATACGGTATCTGACCCGATGAAGGTATGTATGCGGCCGTCGGTGAAACAACGGCGTGACAGAGTGTATTCCACGAGAAGAACGTTTTTATAAAGTAATGGGAGTTTTTCACGTCCACAGTCGTTTGAGGGGAGATCCCGCCCCATCGTGAAACGGTCGCCGGATGGTACTGGCTTGATTCTTTCGTGCGTCGGGTCATGATCCCGGTAATCCGGAGAGACCATTCGGATCTGTCCTTTCCAATCTGTGCCCTGATGGTCAGACATCATCCCGCACCATAGATAACCATATGAGGTCACGAAGCAATTGTAGCCCATCACGACATGATGATGAATTCTCCCCTGGCAGCCCGGTCGGGCTGATGACCTTCTCACCAACCGGGCATGAAACCTGGAGCGTGTAATCACGAGCGAGGGATTGCACGATACCTAAGGTCTGCATGTGAATCCGGAGTATCCGGACCCGTGGATATGTGATGCGGAAGAGACAAAACGTATGAACGGCTTTGCCGGAATATGAACAACGAAAATAAAAAACAGGAATGATATGTCACAACAACTTGGCGGACAGCCTATTATAATTCTCAGGCAGGGAACGACACGGAACCGCGGGCAGGAAGCCCAGAACAGCAACATTGCCGCTGCAAAAGCGGTGGCAAATGCAGTCCGGTCGACTCTCGGGCCAAAAGGAATGGACAAGATGCTCATCGATGGCGTGGGCGATATCGTCATCACCAATGACGGCGCCACCATTTTAAAAGAGATGGACATCGAGCACCCGGCCGCAAAGATGATAGTCGAGGTCGCAAAGACGCAGGACGATGAAGTTGGCGACGGCACGACCACAGCGGTCGTCATTGCAGGAGAACTCTTAAAGAACGCGGAGGACTTGCTCGGCCAAAAGGTCCACCCGACCGTCATTGCCGAAGGATACCAGCAGGCTGCGGCAAAAGCGCTGGAGATCCTCTCTAAAATTGCCATAACCGTGAAACCAACCGATCACGCAATGCTAAAACACATCGCAGAAACGGCGATCAGCGGCAAGGGTGCGGAGGCATACAAGGACCTGCTCTGCGATATCGTTGTAAAAGCGGTAACGATGGTCGCAGATCCGGACGGGACCGTGGATATCGGGCACGTGAACGTACAGAAGAAAGTTGGCGGTAAAGTTGAGGATACCGCGATCATCGAAGGCATGGTCATCGACAAGGAACGAGCCCACCCGGGAATGCCCAAAATAGTCAAAAACGCAAAAGTCCTCCTCCTCAATGCGGCACTTGAGTACAAAAAGACGGAGGTCAACGCGAAGATCAATATTACCAATCCCGGGCAGGTGCAGGCATTCCTTGATGAGGATGAGGCGATGGTCCATACCATGGCAAACAAGATCGTGGCAAGCGGCGCAACGGCCGTGTTCTGCCAGAAAGGAATTGACGATACCGCCCAGCACTATCTCACAAAAGCCGGCATTTTTGCCGTTCGCCGGGTAAAGAAGAGCGATATCGAAAACCTTGCACGAGCCACCGGTGCGACGGTTGTCAACAGCATCGATGTCATCACTCCCGGCGATCTCGGGACTGCCGGTCTTGTGGAGGAGAAGAAGCTTTCCGGTGAAGAGATGACCTATGTCTCGGGATGCAAAAACCCGAAAGCTGTCTCGATTATTATCCGGGGCGGGACCGAGCACGTTATCGACGAACTTGAACGCGGTATTCACGACGCCCTTATGGTTGTCGGCGTTGTCGTCAAGGACAAAAAAATTGTCGCAGGAGGCGGTGCGCCGGAGACCGAGCTCTCGCTCCAGCTAAGACAATATGCATCAACCATCGGGGGTCGTATCCAGCTGGCAATAGAAGCGTTTGCATCCAGCCTCGAGATCATCCCGCGGACCATTGCCGAGAATGCCGGGCTCGATTCCATCGACATGCTTGTCGCGATCCGTGCCGAGCATGAAGCAGGCCACAGGACATTCGGGCTCAATGTTTTTGAGGGGAAACCGGTAGACATGCTCAAGGCTGGCGTCGTTGAACCCCTGCGGGTGAAGACGCAGGCGATAATGAGCGCTGCCGAGGCTGCGGTCATGATCCTGCGCATAGACGATGTCATTGCATCGTCAAAGGCAGCAGGGCCTGCCGGTGGTATGCCACCGGGCGGGATGCCCCCGGGAATGGGAGATTATTAACACAAGAACCCGGCTCTATTTTTTTTTGGTTTTTAAAAAAGCACGCACCTCACATAGTAAGACAGTATGCGCTGACTGTTACGTTACGCAATTACCGTACCTTTTTTAATTTTCTCTTTTTTTAGAATAATCCAATGACATGGTGATCCAATCATATCATAGTGCTCTTAAACCAGATCAATGGGAATTGGGCAAGCACACGCTGGCTGCGGGTGCAAGCCCCGTTGAGCGTAACCCCCATACTTCGATAAGAGATTCCCATTTTCAAAAAAAAAAATATCCCTACCGTGTCGGCACCGGCTCCACAAAGTCCGGCATCACGTCCGACCCGACAAACTCCGGGCGCTCCGTTGGCGGTGTTCCGCGGATGAACACGCCCACACAACAACCACAATCTCCACCATCAAACCCAAGGGTCAGCCCCGCACCGGTGCCGGCAATGAGGCGCCCGGGCGTGTGGGATTCGAAGAGGGTAAGGTCCGGCATGCGAATTTTTTACGTAACGTGCGTCACGCTATTGTTTTGCAATCTGTTTGCCGAGTGGTGATATCGCCCCTCTTCCGGCAAAGGGACAAAGCCCGGACTCGCGACAACGCCACTTCCGTCACTTCAGGTCACTCAATGATTGTCGTCTGCCGTTGTATTTCACTCATCTGCAATGAGGAAAATTAACGAAATTGTTACACGCTATCGGGACACTGCCCCAAGCCGAATGTTGGCTCACCGGAAATTATATAAAAAAAATTTGCTCATGGGATTTTTTCTTTTCTGCGTTCCATGATCCCTGCAATAACCTTATCGAAATCCTTTTCGAGCCAGGCTTTGCGATCTTTGGTATAATCCCCACTCCCGTGGGTATAGCTCTGGATGAAACGTACCGCATCAGCAGGTCCAAGATTTTTCACAAGAACTTCAAACCCCCGAATCCGGATCTCATTGAGCGTCTTCGCTTCCATTGGCTATCACCTCCATAAACCACTGCACAGGATTATTCACTTTAATAGTGATCTTATCTGCGTGCTTCTTAATAATTTTGACGAGAGCATCATCGGTCGTCAGAAAAACAGCACCCGACCGTTCAGCGCATGCAAGATGCAGGGCGTCAAATGGATCCATTCCACTCAAATGAAACATCCGGGCACGAGCCACGATTTCCTTATCGATCATAACCCGCTCGTGTGCGAATTGTAAAAGGCTCCTGGCATTTTGCATCCTCTCTTCTTCCGCAATCCCATTTATCTCGTATTCGATCACTTCACTCCCTACGAGATCCCAATCTGTCATGCATCGCTTGAGGATTGCGATCACCGCTTCGGTTTCCATCCTGATGCGATATGAGGTCTGGTCATCAAACGGTCGGCACAGGCAGCAAACGTCAAAATAGACTTTCATTTGAGCCTCCTGATTCTCTATTCTCTTCCTGCATCAATAAATGATTCTATCTTGAACCGTCAACTTTTTCGTCACCTGTTGATCCAATTTTCCCGGTAGTCAGATCCCGTAATGAATGGCAGGTCTCTTCGTTTTTTTAATATTCGCTTTGCATCGCCCCCTTCCATCGCCCGGGACAACGCCTCATTCTCCCCACTCTCCCGGAGCTGCTCCCCGCATCCCGAAAAAAACCAGATTCACATCCCCCGGACCTTCCCACACAACAACCACAATCTCCAACATCAAACCCAAGGGTCGGCCCCGCACCGGTGCCGGCAATGAGGCGCCCGGGCGTGTGGGATTCGAAGAGGGGGCGTCCGGACCTCTGCCCTGATCAATGAATTGATATGATCACAGGCTGACACGGTTTTATGAGGGAGTCCAATGCCGGATTTAAAAGACATCCCTGACGATGTGAAGTGGCGTCTTGCCGCACAGTGCGCCGCGTCACTGCCTGCCATGTACGATGCGGCGTTTCGCAGCGTTGTCGGAAAACAATACGACGAACTCGAACAGGAATGCTGGATCGCGTTGTCCCGGATGGTGCGTGACATCGTGCAGGATCTTGCCCTGCCGGTCCGGAACGCGAGAGATCTTGCCACAAGCCTGCAGATCGTGCTCGCGATCCTGTTTGGTCCTGATTACCGCACCGAAACGTTTGAGGTCTCCGGGGACGGTGCCGTGATCCTGATCAAACGCTGCCCGTTCCTCACTCACGGGAATATCTCATCCGCCGCACCGCAGGGGTTCTTTTCCCGGTGCATGGCACTCACGCTCCCCACCATCCCGCTCCTGAATAAAAATTATACCGCACGATTCGTGAGGACGATGTGCACCGGAGACCGGCCACTGCGAAATAAAGATTGAAGTTCAGAAGCAGGCAGCGGAAAAGAAGCCGGGCGAAAAAATAACAACAGGGCCAGCGTATCACGGCCCTGCACTTTTTTTTGTGAGATTTTTATTTGAGATAGTACCCGATGACCATGAAGACCAGACCGAGATAGAACATGATGCCAAAGTACTGGGAGATGCCGAGGGGGATTGCATCGAGATGTTTCAGGTCCGGTATAAATAGCATCACAAATCCGATCGCAAAAAATCCGAGACTGAACTGTTTTTTTGTAAACGGAAATGCGGAAGAATTAGAACTCATATTATTTTCCTCTATTTTTAGTGTATGTCTTGGGAATGGAAAAAGTTAATCCGCGCTCTATTCTTTGTCCGATTGTTTTATCACAATGAAATATAAAAATGTCTTATAATTACTTTTCAGCTTCCAAACTGATCGGACGCGATCACAACAACAACCAATACTGCATGATCTCACATTTCGGCAATAAACGAACTGGAAGGATCTAAAAAGATACAATCAAACCCTCTCTTTTTGACATGGAGCGGAATAACCCCAATTTGACTGTTTACATCACGCCGATAATTGAAAATGACGAACGCCATGGCACTTTATTTTGAGGTTAAGAGTGGTGGTGGTGTGTTCGGACGTTGGTAATGAAAAGAAGCCCTGTTTTGGTACGGGGGTTCATTGTTGGCGCGGATACTTGTATTGCATCAACCTCATCATCAGTATAGATAACATCCCCCGATGAGTTCTTTCTTGGCTCTTTTGGTTTTGGTGAGGTGGGTGGATCGTCTGGATCGGATTGTGATACCTGGCTTTGAGTTGTATCCCTCGCCAATATCGCGTCTGCTTCTTCTTGGGTGATCTCTTTGATGGGTGAATCCTCCCGTTCCTTTTTCATTTTTTCCATCAGTTCCTTCCGGATCTCTAGCTCAGCTTGCTCGGCTATCTTCTTTACTTCTTTCTCGGTGATAGATTTAACAAACCTGCCCGTATCTTGGCTCTTTGGTAATTCTAACAATTTTTTCACGGACGATATGGCTCTATCTCTCACCTGCTCGTCCTTTATCCGAATTAGAGCGCGTATGGGGCGAGTGGGTAAATCGGCGAACGCCGAATGTTGAGGTTCTTCACAGAAATAATATGCCTTCTCTATTTCATCATAGTCGTCCTCATTAACGTGACAACTTCTCCCGGCTTCTACTATTTTTCTTCGACATTCTTGAGTCCTCATGGCTTCATCCCATCCGGTTATCATACACGTTTGGGAGTATTTTTCGAGCAATTCAAAAAAGGACGGTGTAAAAGGGACGGTAAAATTTACCAAACCCTAAGGGATTCATTTAAAGTGAAGCCCCTATCTTTTCCTTGTGCACCTTATGATTTGACTTTAAGTCAAACCCTGTGGTAATCCATAGGACTGTATTTAACTATTATCTACGGGTACATAAAAATAGTAAATTTGGGTACATATTAAATACCGTTTTTAAGATTGTTGTTCCGCACGTAAAAAGGTATATTTTCCGCACGTATTAAATACCGTTTTTAATGGTTATATATCGGGTCGTAAAAACATTAAAAAACTGGTCGTTTAAAATACTAATTTTCATCCCTGTGACATAACGTCACACTCGTTAAAACGAGGTCGCCCGCCCGGCTGAGAGGTCTTGAACGTACTGTCGCGCACAAGAACAAATCATTTTATCACGAGCCGATCTTTGCGGGTGTCGAACCTCTTTAACCCGTACCAAAAGTAGAGTGCCGCACCTTGTCTCAACTCGGATAATCGCCATTGTATTCCTGCATATTTCGCTGACATAATTTCTGTGCCGATGCCCGCATACAGGACAACGAAATACTAAAAATTCATTGGTTACGTGACCGTTGGTTGTCGGAAGGCGCTCAATCAACGGTACATCATCTCGAATTGTGTTACCTGCGGAGGTTGTATTGCGAGCAGTGCCTGGGTGTCGGGTTGTGGATCGTCGCTGGCGTCCTCTCCCATGTGTGGTTGCTGTAAACAATATCGTTTAAGACTTGGATACCTGAGAAGCCGATGATAAAAATAAATTGTCAACCTCTGATCTTCGGCGCACATATTATTAACGACGTTATAAAGTCCTTCGGGAATTGGTAATTTTGCCTTTGCGAACCGGAGTAGCAGTTGAATTGTGAGATCAATATCGGAAAAAGAATATGTGGTCATTGTTTTACCTCATCTGGTTGTTTCGAGTCTTTTTTCGGGAGTAGATAATTAACAAGTAACATACCAACGACTACCGGAATAACAGTTGTTGTGAGCAATCCTCCGAGAGTTTCCATATCGTTTAA
Source organism: uncultured Methanoregula sp. (assembly GCA_963676405.2). Taxonomy (GTDB): domain Archaea; phylum Halobacteriota; class Methanomicrobia; order Methanomicrobiales; family Methanospirillaceae; genus Methanoregula. The sequence goes on along the minus strand of CAXXQB010000005.1, from coordinate 54,558 downwards.
ATTCTGAATGATTTTAAATAGTAAGATACCGCCTATTACCATAAATACGACGTGCCGCGCTGATAATTTTACATCCTGATTCCAATAATCTGAGGACATTAGAAATTCTCCCACGGGTTGCCTTTCTTTTTACGGCGCTGTGGTTGACCGCCTTTGGGTGCCGGGGCGGATCGCTGTGGTGTGGGTGCTCTCGTTGGAACCCTGCTCATGGTCTTTGACTGGGGGATTTTCCCATAAATTATAGAGGGTGGTTGAGATGATGTGATCGCCGCAATAGTTCCCTTACCGCCGGCGCGGAAAAACTTAACACCTGCTTTATCTATAGGTGCCGGAGTTCGTGCGGGTTCCTTTGTTGACGGCATACGTATCTCTTTAAATTTTTTTGCTTTTGTCCAGCCAAGTAACTCGGTGTAGGTTCGCGTACTAGTCTGATGGAATGGACTTGATCCTGTACTACTTGGGAGATTCGGTAATCCGGGGATTGGGATCACTGGTATATCAGGGAATATCGGTTTTGGTTTTGTTGTTGGTTCTGGGCTCCATGTTCCCTGCGGTATTTTTATTAACCACGGGGTTGTGGTCGTAGTTGTTTCCGGTTTGGTCGTGGTTGTCTGTGTGGGGATTAGCAAAGTATCTGATAGAGAGAGAATATCCTGTTTCTGCTGCGGGGTTTGTACTGTCCCCCTCCCCGTTATAGAGCCCGTGATAAGTCGTGTATCCTGATCGTAATTGATCATTGTATCGGCAAACATTCTTGACGATAAATCCGTTGTGGATGCTGCTGCTGTTGCCGGGTATAGTTTTGAAATTACATTATTACCGATAATCTGCTTTGAACCGAATAACGAGATGGTTTTTGTATCCTGCATCCGATTCACTGCAAGTATTCTCTGTGATTGTATCGACATCTGCGGGGCTTCAAGAGTCATCGGTGCTGCATATAATTTCATCATATTTGCCTGGTATGCCTCGTTAAATAAATCCTGTAAGGGATTTGCGGGTTTTGTGGTTACTATTGGTATTTCAAGTTCCCGTAATCCGAGAATGTCATTTAAGGATAATCCCTGCATCTTTGCTAATTTTATCTCCTGTGGTGAGAGCTGGTACTGTGCCATTACCATCGCTTGTTCTGCCGGTGTTGCCACATTATACGGACGGGTTATTGTAGTTAAATCGAATGTTTCACGGAGATCATATGTCGGTCTTAAATCGAATGTTTGTATTGTTTCTTGGGGTGTTCCCGCACGTTTATTCCCGAAAAGGTTATCCAGTGGATTGTTCCCGTACATGGAATTTACTGTAAATTCTGTATCGTAAGGTGCTCGAACTACTGGTCTTCCGGTGACCGTGAAATCGTAGTTTAGACCCGATCCTGCTCCTATATTTTCTATTCCGCTCATCCTTTGCCTGAGCGAAAAGGCATTATCAGAAACGCCTTGGCGAAGATCATTAAATCCGGTTGGTATCCGTCCCGCGTTCGCACCCGCATATCCTCCGATAAGAAGTGGTGCGGTCTCTGTGGATAAAATCCCGCCTAATCTCTCTGATGCTTTTGGTGAGAAGTCAGAAAGCCCCTCAGTGCTTCTTCCGATAACAGAACCCGCATAAAACCCCCCGAGAGCGTACTGTATGCCTTCACCAATAACGGGTAATGCAGGAGCGATGCGCGATCCTGCGGCAAGTGTGGTTGCTACTCCGCCAATAGCCATTCCACCGCCCATATAAATTCCCCCTACGGCGATGTTCATAATTGCGTCTAACGGGCGCTGCTGGAGTGTGTTATATCCACCGAATGTAAGAGCTGATCCTTGGTTGTAAAGATTCCCCATAAATGATTTGTCGCTGGTCTGGGATGGCTTTGCACCCATATCCATTGATGGCATCATCCCGGATAATTCTGCATTCACATTCTGGTAAATGGAGGGTTCCTTTGTCGTTTGTTTCGTCGATATATTATATATATTACTTTCTGGGTTGTATCCAGCAGGCACATTGGTTTTAAATCCGGGTGTATACTCCTCTGGTGCATTAGCAACAAACGCAGAGGGTATTTGAACCTGATATTTAGTGGTGGTGGTTGTCTCTCCAAATCCTGCTTTCGTTGGCAGGGTAACAAGTCCGAATGAGAGATGATTTACACTTTCCCCTATAAAATTTGATAGAAAATTCTCTATGGATGGTTGTGATGGCGTTGTTTTTGTTTCCATTGAGAACGAACCGGGAACCATCGATAACCCGGACGCACCTACATTCATCGGAGCTGCTCCTGGTAATGGAGTGAAGTATAATCCGGTATCTCCCAGCTGCTTCCCGGTTCCTACCAGTGTACCCGTTGCCGCTATTGATGGTGAGGATCCGGTGATTTTTGGTGTTGTCAGTGATCCAAAGTTTATCGGTGATGTTTTTACCGTCCCTGTATCAAACGATATCTCATTGCCAATCCCCAACTCATTCATCGAGAACAGTCCCGGATACTTCCGGTTAATTGACCACGGGATGCTTGCGCCTGGTGCTTCTGCTTTCGGAACATTCTCTGTCCAGAACGGCGAGATGAGATCCAGATTCATCGCCATATTCTTATCCGGTACTTTGAGGATGAACTCGCCACTTTGAGCACCATACCGTCCAGCTCCGCCCGCTAATCCCCAATGACCGTGATAGTCCTGCGTGAAAATGGCAAGCTCGCCGGTGAGTGGATCAACTCCATACTTCCCCTGCTGAATGTCCATTCCCCCGGGGCCAAGAAGCTCGTATGTATTCGCCGGGTTTGCCTCATATACTGCCGGGACAAATGGTTTTGGATTTAGGGTTAAGGAATCCGATAATGGGTGTACCGGCTCTGTGCTGATCCCTGTAGGGAATTGGGATAGTTTTTCTGGGGTGAGTGTTATTCCTAGTTCTTTCGCGGCGATCTGCGCGGTTGCCTGATCTATATTTGTTTGTCCTTGCTTCGCGTAGTATGTTGCGATTTCGGCTGCGCTGGATAGATCGCCACTTGATGATAATTTTCCCGTTGGTGTTGGTAAGACAGTTACCAGCCCTTCCGTTGGGTACTTCTGCGTATCCGGTAATCCCGCGTTGATCTCCGCTAATGTTTTTGGAGTTGCTATTATTGTCGGCGTGTAAGTTATTGCCCCGGTTACCGGGTTGGTTGTTCCAATGCTTTCGTATTTAGTACTGTCATAGAAGGGCATTGTCTGGGTATTCTTTTCTGCCTGAATTTGTTTGTTATAAATTCCCGCAAGAAGATTTTGTGTAGCTTGCCCTGCTTTTGTCGATGCCGGTGAAACAATATCCATTAACCCGGTAGGAGCGATTATCATTCCCTGATACTGACCGATACCGGAATACGCCTGCTGACCGAGCGTTTCCACTCTCCCCACAGGTGCACCGAGTCCTCCGCTCACTGCTGCTAATGGCGGTGCGGCTTCTCCCGCAGACGATACATATTTACCGCTTGTGTCGATCTTGTTACCTTGTGTATCGATACCGCTATTAGCCCCAACAATCCCCAATACTAAATTATGTTGGAGTGCATAATCAACCGCTAAACTGTTTGATCTCTCTATATCAAGTGCTTGCTGTTGTGCTTGTTTTGTGGCATCTTCTTGTGCGCTAAGATTTGCTAGTCTTACATCAGCACCTACGTCCGGTAAGAATACGTCACGGGTTACGGTTGTTGGTGCAGGAACATAAAGGCCTCCGGGTGATGCTGGCATAATTAAGTCACCTCTCCCATGGCATTGCTCTGTTTGTTCTCCTTACTGGCGGGCGGCGTTTCCTCTGGGCGGGATTCATTACCGGTGGCGGTTGGTAAAAAGTGCTCCCAGAAAAGTATATCGGTTGTACTGGGGGGATCGGTTGTGATTGTATGGGTAGTGAATCGGACATTTAAAACAACTCCGCCGTTTTTGGAACAAATACCTCAGCATTCCCGCGTTTATCAATCCTCACCGTCATTCCCGATTGTAATGAGATAGTCAGACTGAATGGCTTGCGCTCCTCGCTGATAACGACGGTCACCTTCTTGTGCGAAGAGCTGGTGACAACTAACCTTTGCTTTCGGCTTATCACCGTGTGGCTTGGTTGTTCAAGTTTGGACATTCAAATCCACCCCGGCGGCTTATCGCTGCGATTGGCACGGTGCTCATAATAAATGTGTCCGGTACTACTTACCCTACGTCCGGGTGGGAGTGCCTTCCTTGTTCGGTCAATCGCCTCGTTGCTCACTCCTACCTGATAGCTCTTATTAGCCCGTCGTGCGCGTTCCCGTGTGGCTTCCACCAGCCTGAGCTCGTGCTGTTCCCTGCCCTGATGCCGGGTGCTGATACCGATTTGATTTGAGATGTTTCGTCTATTCTCTGATAGGGTTAGTTTCCTATCCATCAATGCAACCACATCAACAGTATCCGTCGAGTGCCTTGATCCTGATACCATACGGTTAAGGTTCCATAGTTGCATTGTTGGGTTCATTCTGCGGGTCATTCAGAACCTCCTCCCCCATCTTATGAGCCTATAAGGATCATCAAAAAGATCCATCCCCCTGGCGAGGGTGTGTGTGTGCTCGTGTGGGAATTCACATCCGTTAAAACAAAAACAATGCTTCGGTAATGAACCGTGCGGTGATCTTAATGGTCGCGATTCTTTACGACTGATGTATGCGGCTGATGCATCGTGCCTGTCTGACCGTCTGAAGGAATGAAGATCGCGCTCAAACATTACGATTTCCCCCAAACATCCATCTGCGAAGAACATCATCAATAGTCTCTGCCCCTCGCCGTTCCTGAGCTAACTTTTTATGTGTTTCATCCCGCACGCGAATGGTTGTATAAGTGCTTTGCTTTCGTGGTCTCATGATAGGTAACACCGATATAATCATTATAATGCATACAATGTATAAATACTATGCGCTTGCTGTCAATGCATACAATGTATAGTACATATAATATGTATAGTATGTATGCATTGTATGCGTAATTATATTACGTAAAAATTAAAAAAACTATTCTATCCCTATTTAAGTTTCTGATATTTATTACCACAAACTGCCCGCCATCCATCCGCAATGCAATTAATGAAACGCGAGTGGGTGGGTGATCACATAGGTATCACTCAGTTCTGCAAGCCCCTGTTTGATCGAAAAGTCCGGGAGTTTTTGTATAAACTCATTGGTCATCGCAGCGGTCCGCATGGAATAATATGATTCGTTTTAGCATGAAACAAAAAATAAACCCGCGTTGGTCATTTTGTTTGTGCATTATCACACCATTATCAACCTGTTATCAAATATCATCCGAGGTTATTATCATCATTATCATCATTATCATCATCTGAGTGAATGATAAATGATAATGATAAAACACTATTTTTGGTTGCTTGTGCATACTTTTGTGATAATGGTGATAATCGTGATATTCACGTCGGAGAGGAAGTGATAATAGGTAGTGATAATAGGTGATAATAGGGTATCATTCCTATTATCATCACAACCTTAGTTTGAATGAATGAATGTTGTTTTGGAATTCCGATCTTTCTTCTTCATGTACCAATCGGATCTCTTTTTGCATCAGTCCACCGCTTGGGTTTTGGAACGTCCCCTTATTACCACGCAGCGCCCGGTACACATCCAATAAAGGCATTTTTGTTGCTGTAACAATATCCGCCACTGTTTTCCACTCGTTTGTTAAAACCGATTTGACCGCAGCTTCTTTACGGGTGAATGCTGCTGTCGTGCTGTTGATCATCGGTCGTGAATAACTCAGGAATTTTTCAATCGCATCGATATCATCATCATTAGTTGTGGGCCTGTTACACAAGAGAGCGTGCGCTTGGATGAGAGTTAAAAACCGTTTGAACTCCCGAATTGGAATATCCCTATCCATGGCTTTATGGATCTTAATATTCTGTGAAGGTATCAAGTCCCAGACGGCGTATATCATATCAAGAGATGGTTTAATATCCGCGTGATCTTCTTGGATGAACGCACGAATTGCCTTCATCTGTTCCGCGGACCGGCGCACTTCGAGGGTCAAGAACCGGCTTTCATCCTGTCCATCGTCACTTTCAAGAACCACGCTTTCAAGACTGGTTAATATCAGACTCACTCTGGGAGGGATGCGAAGATCCTTTTTAGCATGGTTAACTACAGTCCCGCGAACTACACCAGTGAACCACGAGGTAAGCATATTCCGATATAGAGAGGCGGTTTCGGGCTCAAAAGTTGTATCGTCACTGAATATGACTGTGTTAGGATGTAGTTCTTCATCCGCATAGAACAGGTATTTCATACTGAATGTTTTTATGAGCCGGTCGGATGGGTGGATGAACTGCATCGCTGCCTTTACACCATCACTTTTACCCGTTTGTGTCTGCCCGCTTATGTGCAGATGGATACCATCCTTCGCATTAAGAACTCGTGCGTTGGCAGTTGTGTATAAAATCCCTTCGAGGATATGCTGATCACCTAACCACACCTTTGCGAAGCTCTCTTTACAGTATTTTAAAAAATTCCCACTCTCGTAAATTTCCTTTGCTGCCTTCATTATCGCTTCCGGGGCTGGAGGGATCGCCCGTTCTTTGGTTTTAATTTCTTCAAGCAGTTTAGCAGCTTCCTTTTGTTCTGGTGTTAGTTTGGGCACGATACACCCCGCAGGAAATTCTTACAGAGTTCTACCGTTGCCGGATATCCTAAACGGTGTACTTCATTCCCGCTTATCGGTTTCATCCCCATTGCCTCACACTTTTCAAGGAGTGTAAAAACAATATTCGGATCACCGGCTGCCCGTATTTTTTCACTCAATAACCCGGCTAAAGATTTACCGGAAGCTCGTAAGGTTCCTGGATCGCAATGAGAATGAAAACATCTACCGGCGATCAATCCATCGACACACCGGACAAAAGTCGCGTAAGGTTCCCGGTCGCTCGTGTGTTCCGCAATATTAGGACACTCAGTTATAACAGCTTCAACAATTCCACCATGAGCCGAATGCCACGGTTGAGCCGTCATTTTGCCATTTTCAAACGGGATACCCGCCTGAGTTAACCGTGATGATAAAGACCGATCAGATATCTGTCCATTGAACGGTTTGATCTCCAGGAGTGCCGCCGGTACTTTCCCGAACTGCTCCCGGAAATATTCTATATGTTTCACCGGGAGATACCGAATTGGGTATTCCCCTCCGTAAACATCACCAGTCAGACGCACGAATCGTTTTTGTGTGTAAAAATCACCGTCTTTACTTGTGATACCGGATCGTAGATGGAATGGTTCGGTTTTTTCCGGTACTTTAAAGAACAGATGAAGTCCTGTACCGCTCACAGATTTTTCAGTAAAGGTACATGACCCGGTAACAATCCTCTGCACGGGTTCGCTGACAGGTAAATGTTTATTGTTCAATGACTTGTCGAGGTCGAAACATGCGATCTGGTTTTCAATACCGAGGAATAGACCGAGCCCCGCGCCATGCCTTGATGTGTCATACAGTTGATCGGAAGCTTCCCAGAACGACACAAGAAGATCGGCGTCTGACCATGAAAGCCCAAATCCTCGATCAAAGTTCCACGGGCGTTTCCCGTTGCTGAGTGTCCAGCACCGTTTATCAAGGATGGGTTGAAACGCATGGGCGATATTATTGAGCTGGGATTTTGATAGACTGCTCATAGATCATCTCTCCCGTATGCGTTGATCGCCGTGGTCTCAATTTCCATCCCATCAGTGAGAATAAAAATGAGTTTTTCGCCGCACTCATCTTTAACTCTCAATATCTGTGCGTCTGACATTTGTTCAAGTTCGGAGTAGAGCACCCGTATTTGACCGGGTGTCCATGTGCCTTTACTTTTTATTTTATCGATAACACGCCACACACGATCCCAAGTATATGAACCGTGCCAGCGTTCGGTTTGTGCTGCGTTCATATCCGCACCCCCCGCCTATCGCAGAAAAATATGTGGTGCTCAACCGAATCGCCGGGCGCTAAATGTGTCTCACAGAATGGACAAATAACATACCTCTCGTTGTGATACCGGCGATCTCGCCCGAACCTTTTTCGGCGCTTGGCAACGGAAACTTTAATATTATCCCGATTGAGGAATAGATCGGGAGTTTCTTCACCCTGCTTCGCCGTGGCTGGCGAGGCACAACTCTTTTCCGTCATCCCACCATCTCCTTCGCCGCCTTTTTCTCTCGGAGTCGCTGGCGGTATCTTCGCTCATACTCCGCTTTTCGTTGGCGCTGCTCCGGGGTTCGTGCCATGTCCCGGATCTCGATCCTGATAAATTTTCCGAGAAAGTCCCGGCGCACGACATCGGGAGGCACACTTGATACTTCTGATAGCGCCGCGATCAACGATTCTGATACCGTCGCGCACCTCACATAAACCTGTTTAGGTTTTGCTTCAGGCGCTGGCACTGCCGGTGCCTGGCGCAACTTATTTATAAGCCAAGTGCCGGGGTTCATGGTTTGTCACTCCCGGAAATCGGTTTGAAATTCGCTGGCGCGCCGTTAACCGGGCAAAACAATGGCACCGGGAAAAAATCGCTTATGACTCGGCATTTTCGGGTGAATTTATAATAGCAATCTTCGGGCGCAGCATCACAACGGAACACTGTCATGGTTTCACCGTTCCCGGTGCATCGGTGATAACAACCTCCCCTCTTTCCGCCTGTGCCCGGATAACGATTTTTTCAATCGGATCAAGGAGCTGGTACACTTCAAAAGGAACAGTAAATACCTCATGGGTAGAGCTCATACCCGTCCTCCGCAAGGTGGGCAGTCCCGGGATGTCTGGTAAGATGTGCCCGGGGCTTCGTTTACAAACCGCTCCAGTTCCGCGCGAGTTACCCTCACGGTTCCAATACTCGGGCGTACTGTATTCAGACTTCCATTTTTAATCCATCGACGGACGGATGTCCCGCTCGTTGATAGGATATATGCCACTTCTTCTATTGTGTAGAGAAGCTGGCTGTCTCGGGATTCTGCAACATTTGATTGCATGGATTAACATCTGCGGTAATTACCTTAAAGGTAAAGTATAAATACATTCAAACTGTAACAAGTTATCGTAACAATGAAACCAACAAAATATTTGTTGAACACTAAGAAAATGGAAAATCTTAGTTATGAGACAATTGATTTAATTTCCAAAATTTATGGGATATCGCCACCAAAAGATATCATAAGGAAATTACAGAAAGATATTTTGAAGAATATAAAAAACTTCCACGGAAGAAAGAATATAGAACAGACACTCTCATCACAATTTTCGAAAATCGAATCTGAAATTAGCGATTATTTCCTAAAAGCAATTGAAAACGGCAATAAATATCAACACGAGTGTTTCTTGGTTGAGCTTGAAAGACTACAGCAAAAACACCCCGAGCCGGAAAATGAGTTCATAAGGAAAGTTGAAGATAAAATTCGAGAAATCGGCAGACCATCTTTTAAGAAGATACGAGAGGAAAAAGAATTATTAAATGGGTGGACTCTTGTTGAAGGTAAAATCTACATTTGTGCTTTTTGTGGATGGCATTATGAACAACCAAATAATGTTCCACACAGTAGATATTGCTCAGACGAATGCAAACTCGCTGCGTACACGAAAAGACGTCGTGAAAAATCCTCTGGTCGTAACTTAATGAGAGTATGCCCTGGTTGTGGTAAGGAATTTACCCCAAAAAGAATAACTGGAATCTGCTGTTCTACTGCCTGCCGTGTTGCTCTGCACCGGCAAAAGAAAATTGAATAAAATTATTTCTTCTTAAGTTCCGCTTCCATCCGTTCAAGTCTGGTATTAAGTTCTGCATATCGGGGGTCTGCGTGTGCCCTAGCTTTGGTTGCTCCGAGGGTTGCCTGCATAGTTTCAATATGGTTCAATCGTTCATGGAGCTCTTTATTTTCTTGCCGTAATGTATCAACCTCGGCACTTTGTTTCACCAAGACTTCTGATTGTGCCTCTAGGTCGTGCTTGATCCGTTGGTTGTCGGATACGGTAAGGATTTCTTCACACTGTAGATATTTCCGGGCAAGTTCTTCTTCGTGTAAATCCCGATATGTGTTATCATACTCGTCGGAATGCCCTAGTAAAAGTTCGGCAGCGTCTACTCCGATCTTTGGCGCTATAGTTGACCTGAAGAATGCCCGTAATCGGTGAATGCTCAATGTCTGTCTATCTGTCCGGGGGTCTTTCTGGAATAACCCGGATTTTATCAATGCACGATCCCATGCACGATATACTGCCGTTCGTTCAAACGGAAATATCCTTCTTTCCCTCGTTGGATTCCGCTCTTTGTGATGTCCCAATGTGGTTGTTTGATTTGTTGCCCGAATTATGTATTTATCCCGCACGGATAACCACCGCTTTATTGCAATACTTGCTTCTTTTGTCAAGTACACTTTTCGGGATTCTGTCGTCTTGGTATCCCTAACAAACAAGCTGGCGGGGGTTTCATCAAGATGTAGATCCCCCAGGTCTGCTCCGAGAACCTCCCCGATGCGTGCGCCGCAGGCAGTGAGACACAACATCAACGCCTGCATTCGTATATCCAGATGCGGAAGGATTGCCTGGATCTTATCCACTGTCATAAAATCAAAATTGGTTTCCCGACGTGCCTTTCTTGGAAGAACCTTTTTAATTTCGCGCTTTTCAAAATCATCAAGTGCTATCCTATTCTTGATGAAAAACTCCCGAACGCCTTGCACCTTGACGCTGATCGTTTTTGTGGGTGTTTTTTTCTCGTTCATGTGCTGGATGAACGCGATCATATCCGCAGAGTGGTTTCGTTTCTCTTTGATATATCGGGATGCCAATTTCTCGTACTCTTGGAACTCCTCTTTTGTGGCGCGGTTCCCTTTTATCGGTTGCCCCTTTGCGCCTATTCCGCTGCGTTTCCCTCCATATGTCACATCAAGGAAAAGAAGAATACCGGACCGATATGAATAACCAGTCCCTTTGGTGCGGCATCCCTTCATAAATTCCCCAATAGGTGTATCAGGGATTTCTTTTGGAGTCTTGGTTGCCATGCAATAGTCTATGCTGCGAGAGTATATGAATTTTGTTTGTTGCACTTATTCATTAAGAAACTGTTTTTTTGTTGCGTTATCCATGATAATACTCTCTTGTGTAGGAATATTTAATCTCCGACAAAAAAGTTTTGTTGTCAGCATACTCCGCATTACACAGGTAAAAAAGCGTTAGAGAATTCCGATAAACCCCGGATAATTTCAAAAATGAAAGGAATTGATCCAAATTAGATAACAAGAGGACGTATATTCCCCGATTTTCTTGTCACTTTTCCTGATTTTTCACAGATTTTTGGAAAGCGTACGCTAAACGATAGCCTGTTTTTTCAGGGTTGCCAGTTGGTACAGGTTAAAGCTAAACGTAGCAAACGTCATTTTCACGTGAGCTCGAAGAACCGTAGTCACATGGGTATGAGCGTCATGGAAGACGTTCTTGATGACTGCGTAAGGTCTTTCACCGGGAGATCGAATTCTTGAGATCCGTTTATTCCTGAGGATATCCCAGATACCAATCGGATGTCCTCGAACTCCGCGCTGCATGGTTGCGTCAAAACCCTTTGGTTCAGCACCGAAATACCCCCGGTCCCGGTAGACAACTTCACCTTCTTCTGAAAGATCGATCTGGCTATCATGCACAGATGCAGTTGTGGTCTGAAGTGCCCGGATTAATCCGAAGTCGCAGTCTTCTTTCGTATGAAGCTTGAATCCAAAATACGAATGTTTCCCCTTTTTTGTCCAGGTACCTTCTTTATTTCTCCGGGTTTTTGCATCGTCTCCCCGGGGAGTGTCAGCAGAGGCATGTCCCGGATCTGCCGTGATGAATGTTGCATCCTGGATCACACCTTTCCGGATCTTCAATCCTTTTTCGTCCAGCTGTCTTTGAAGTTCGTTCCAGATCGCCTTGTCTTTCCCGGTTTGAGATAACCGTTCCCGGAAATACCAGACCGTCGTGTGATCGGGAATCTTCTCAGGAAACCCGAGAAAACTCAGAAATGAAATCTTGTCATTTGCCTGCCGTTCAAGTTCCGGATCGGATAACCCGTACATCGATTGAAGGACCAGCATTTTGATCATGAGAACGATGTCAATATTTGGCCGCCCACCCTGTTCTGTTGTATTGGTATAAATTTCTCCAACAATTTCCCGGAATGATTCCCATTCAATGAGGGGTGCAAGTTCTCCTAATCGATCGCCGAGATCTTTTACCTGCTTGTACCGCTCCTGTAACGCAAAGTCAACAAGAGATTCCATACCTTTTATTCGGAGTTCTAAGATAAAGTACTTCCGGCGTTGAGGTTATTCGAAATTCTCGTTAATTTGTCCAGACAGGGACATGGGTTAAGACCTTATTTATGGTAAAGATTTGACCATCACTTAATTGAAAAGTCTGATCTTCAAAAATATATCCTGTTTTTTTCAATTCTATAGTACATGGAACGCCCGTGTCTACACCATCAATGATTAACGGTGTGCTCGAATCGGAAGGTGTAGATCCACGGTATTGTCCATTCAGGAATACCTGGGCTCCCCCGGGGTTTGTCCTGACGGAGATTGAACCATGACCTGGAAAAACCGGGGCTGTTGTTGAACCGGGATACGCAGTTGGAGAAATTGTAGAATATGTAGGATATGTGATTTTCGTCGGATCGGAAGATAATGTGGAGTACATGATAACTGCGCCGATAATACCGAATACGATGAATAACAGGACTATTGCGCCGATGATCATCAGGATTGTAGAGAGAACAGAGCGCTTCTTCTCCTCCGGGGGCTTTAATATTACCGGCGGAGGTATTCGCACAATTTCAAGTGATGCACCGCAGTTCTCACAGAATTTTCCCTCCGGGGTATTTTTTCCACAGTTAGGGCAGATGGGCATACGCACACAAACCTCAATGCTAACATGATACATCCCGAAGAAAAATCTTTCCCTTTCATGTTACCAGCATTTTAACTCGCGTTGAGGATGATGTAAGGATAATACACAGGGTTGTGGTGAGAGAACCCCACCATTTCCCGCCATTTGTGATTAAAAGTGCCCGATCACGAGTGAATATAAATCCGCTTTCGGCATCGGAGGTGCCTGAAGATCTCCGGTAATAATCTGCTCATCCGGGTACCCAAGGTTTTCGCAGACGGCAATCCGCAAGGGTGCCGGGATCTCCGCTGCTGACAGTCGCCGGTACAATCCGGGAACGTCAAACTTCGGGTCAGCAAGTAAAAACACGATCTTATTGCGTTTCACCTCGAGAAGGGTCTCCTGCATTCCCTTTTCATGCCCCTTCCCATGCGCCACAACCACGGCAACACGGGCGAGCGGGATCCGGAGCCGTGCAGCCGCAACCTGCAGGGATGATATCCCGGGGACCACGTCTCCACTCAGGTAACCGAGCCCGGCAAGCATCGGGTCACCGGTTGAGAGGATTACGGCATCTTCGGGAAGGTGCGAGAGATTTTTAAAATCGTCAATCGATCTCACGTCGCAGTTTTTCGGGATATGTTCCCGTGCAAGCTCGATTGCCCGATCGGAACCATACACGGATGTTGCAGATGCGATCACCCGTATCGCTTCTTCCGTGAGCATGCCAGGCCCGCAGCCAACGCCAACGATCTTCATGGACTCTCCGCGATTACTGCACCCTCACGGTTCACGAGCAGGACGCGGACGTGTGGGTGCGTCATTTTCCATGCGGCAAGGAGCGGGGGTACGATCCGGTCAAATGACGGGGACGCCGCAAGTTCTTCCACGGTAGCATACGCGGTACCCTCAAGGATGCGGGGGTGGATGTACCGGAGAACAAGCGCCGGAAGCCCGCACAGGACAACATCGCCTTTTGCAGCGTCGAGCGCTTCACCAATCTTTCCCCCGACAAGGATCACCTCACGTTCAGGGAAGAGCAGCCTCGCGTACCGCAGCCCGATCCGCCCGGTGGTAAGCACGGGGTTACGGGCTTTGACAACCCGTTCTATCACCGACTCCGCGAGATGATCGTCCCACGGTTCGACAAGCCCGGTGGTGCCGAGAATGGAGATGCCGCCTTCCACGCCGACACGGGAGTTGAGGGTCTTTTTGGCAACCCGTTCTCCTTCCGGAACCGTGAGTGTAATTACGACTCCGGAAAAGCCGGTTTCATCAAGCGCTTCCTGCATCGCAGCAAGGATGCATTCCAGCGGTGCGAGGCTGATCGCTGGTGTCCCTTTCGGGTACCGGGGCGTATCACGCACAAAACGCCCGATGCCTGCACCCGGCACGAGCTGGATCCCTTCCGGTGCGGGAACGGCTTCTGCGACAAACTCCAGTCCCGCGGTAACATCAGCAGGATAATCCCCGGCATATTTCCTGCACGATGCCCTGCCGGCATGCGCTTCCACGGGAATATCGACACACAGCCCGCAGGGGATCCGGATGGTGACCGATACAACGTCCGATTTGAGCGAGAGAATAACAGCTTTTGTCGCAGCAGCAGCAGTCGTCCCGGTCGTAAATCCGCGATGGAGAACGGTACCTGAAGAGGTGAGGATGGCAAGCCCCTGCTCGACTGGTTCAAGCAGTGCGGGGTCTTTGCATTTCTCTCTCCACGCACCGGGATACAGAAAACCGGTGACCGGGTCCCTCATGTTCCCGAACCTTCGATAAGGATTGTGATGCATTCGTTTACCGCTGCGACAGCAACGGGAGTCCCACCCCGTGTCCCTTCCGTCGAGATCGAGGGGATATCAAGGGTGCGCAGGAGGGCTTTTGACTCCGCAGCGTTGACAAAACCCACAGGCGCTCCGATGACTGCTGCCGGGTGGATCCCTTCCTGTATCATGGCACAGACGGTCAGGAGGGCAGACGGGGCGTTCCCAATCACGACAACGGATCCGGGGATGCGATCCCGCAGGGCGACAAACCCAGCTGAGCTACGGGTGATTTGTCGTTCGCGTGCAATCTCTCCCCCATAATCCAGCGCACAGATCACATCTCCTGCATGTCCTTTCTTCTGGATGCCTACCTGCACCATCCGGATATCCGTGATGATTGGTGCACCGTCGGCAAGTGCATGGATAATGGCAGGGACGGGGTCGTGAAGAAAGCGCATCAGGTCTGCCATCGCAAAATCGCCGACGGCAACCGAACAACGCTGCCGTACCCGGTCCTCAGGACTGTTGTTCCCCACCATCTTCCGGGCGAGCGCCCGGGACATCTTCGATATCTCGTACGCCTCCTGTGTTGTGGCGCCCGGATCAATATACGTACTTGTGGTGGTATCCCCGTGGCGTGATGATTCCTTTGACATGTTCACCCATCCTCCATATCCTCGACTCACTCCCGCCGATGATGACCGTTGTGTGCATATCCACGGCATCTTCGTCTTTCTCCACGTCGCCCAGTGTGGTGATGATGACCGCTCCCCCGTCATCACGGAGCGCATTTTTCACGATCGCAATGGGTGTCGTGGGGGCGAGGTGTTTTCTCGCATGAGCAATTGCTATGGCAAAATTATGCGGTCTGCCCCGGCTCTTAGGGTTGTAGAGAACGACCGGGATACCGACGGAAAAGACCGCGTCGAGCCGTCGTTCAATCTCTTCAAGGGGGGTGAGGAGATCGGAGAGGCTGATTGCGGCAAAATCCCCGGAGAGCGGTGACCCGACAACGGATGCGGCTGCGTTTGCCGCAGTCACGCCCGGGACTACTTCCACCGCGATCTCTGCACCTTCATGTTCAAGCACCTCAAGGACGATGCCTGCCATCCCGTACACTCCCGCATCCCCTCCGGAGACGATAGCGACAGTATGGGTGCGGGCAAGTTCGATCGCTTTTTTTGCCCGCTCCACTTCCTTTCCCATGGAGCTCCGGATCACATTTTTCCCGGTAAGGAGCGGCTGTAACGGTCCGAGGTACGAATCGTTGCCTATGACATACTCTGCACCGGCAATCACTTTGAGTGCCCGTGCGGTCATATGTTCCCGTCGTCCTGGTCCGATGCCGACAATGGCAAGACTTCCCTGTGAATGGTTAGCGGGCGATGGCAACAGTAACCCTCCCGTATACAGTCTTTTTCATGACGAGTTCCTTTCGTTGTGCAACCGCAAGCGCACACGGTTCGGCAACACCCAAAAGCCCAATCCTTTTTGCCTTCGAGGGGGAGACTGTCGCTTGTGTGTTAATAGTGTCATCGTCAAGGAATATTAAATTGGCAGAGAGGGCAGCAATCGCATCAACAAGCCCGGCCTCGTTGCACTTTTTTATGGTGGTGGCATAGATCTGCACGTCGCCGGGATCAATACCGGCATCAGCACACGCGGACCGGATCGCCGCAATCACTTCATCCCTCTCTACACCTTTCCGGCACCCGATTCCAACTGTATATTCGCCCGATCGCACCAACAGGGAAACTGCAGGACCGGCAATCACGATTGCCGGACCGGATACCGCATGTACCTTCACATCCCCGTCGAGCATCGCGGCATTGACCGCCCGGGTTGAATCCCGGTTCACGATATCACAGCCATGCTGTTGTGCGATCGATTCGACAGACGGTCTGCCCATAGTCTCGGTGGCGGTGGTAATCACCGGCACAATGCCAAGCGCTGATAATTCCTGTGCAAGAGCATTTGCACCGTGATGTCCCCCGACAAGCGGTATCGCATACGCGAGATCCGGGCTCACGACAACAACTGCCGGATCGTTCCACTTGTCCCGGAGGAGCGGGGCGATCCGGCGCATCACGATCCCCATGGACATAACGGCAACAATCCGGCGTGCACTGGGAAAAACTTCGGCAAAGATATCCGGGCTGTATTCCCGGTATTCTGCGTTCAGGAAGGTGGCAATCCGTTCTGCCTCACGGGAAAAACGGGAAAGTGCGATCACCACGGTGGCGGTCATGAGTAGAGGTGCGATTGGGTGTAGCCTGATATTTCAGGCTCGACAACCCCGCCGATCAGAAGGAGCGCTGTGTGTTCAATTCCCGCCGCCCGTGCCTTCTCTGCAATTGTCGCGACGGTCCCCTTCACCACCTTCTCATCCGGCCACGAGGCATGGTATACCACCGCTGCGGGTGTGTCGGGAGGGCAGTCAAGTTTCCGGGTGATCGCTTCAAGTTTTTCGGTGCCAAGAAAGATGACCATCGTTGTGCCAAGGCGCGAAAACTCCGTGATCTGGTCGGATTCGAGCGTCTTTCCCGCCGGGCGGGTGACGATGAGGGAATCCGAGACCCCCCGGAGGGTCAGCTGTGTTTTCAATGCGGCAGCGGCAGCAAAGAGCGATGAAACACCGGGTACAACCTCAACCGCGATCCCGCGTTTCTCCAGTTCTGCAATCTGCTCGACAATGGCACCGTAGAGCGAGGGATCACCGGAATGGAGCCGGACTACTTTCTTTCCGGTTTTTACATGCGTTTCCATTGCCGCCACGAGCTCGGGCAGGTGCATGCCCCAGCTGTCGAGCTTGGTTCCGGCACCAGACTGTGCGACAAGTTCAGGGTTGACAAGCGATCCCGCGTAGATCAGGACATCTGCCTCTTTCAAGAGCCGAAGTCCTTTGACCGTGATAAGTTCCGGGTTGCCCGGACCGGCACCGACAAACCAGACGGTTGGTTTTCCGTTGGAAAGAGAACCGGGAGTCATGCGAGAGGTCATCGTTTAGCGCCTCGCATACATCACGCTGAGATAATCGCTCTTCTCCGGCAGGTCATCGCCATGATAGACCTTCATATCGGAAAAGAACATCCGCTCGACAAGAACAAACTCCCGGTACCCTGCCTTTCGCAGTTCTGCAACCTTCTCCTTCGGTCTCCGGACTTTGAGGATAATCCGTGCATCCGGTTCCGCCCCGTCCGAGACCGTAAACCCCCCGGAGAGGGAGAGCCCGGCGGCAGCTGCAAATGCCGTAATGGAACTGATGCCCGGCTCTGTCCTGTATTCGATATCAGGATATTTTTCCGCGATGATTTCGCAGAGCCGCGAGAACGTGGAGAAGAAGTTCGGATCGCCAAGGATACCGAACACCACACACCCGTTCCGTGCAGCAGGTGCGATCGTGTCTGCATTCTCCTTAAGGCACTCGCGGATCCGTGCTTCATCATCAGTCATGGGAAAATTCAGGACAATTGCATCCCGGTAAGGCGCGACGAGCTCGGCGGCAATCCTGCCCGGGACAAAGACCGCATCCGCCTCCCTGAGTAGTCGTACGGCTCGCAACGTCAGCAGTTCAGGATTTCCCGGGCCCAGTCCCAGCCCGATCAGCATGCGACACCCATCCCGACGATCACATACACCGGATCGATCGGCTTGAACATGATGCTCGTTCCGATCCCGTACGAACGTGAGACCTGCACATGGATGACTTCCCGGAATATGCCGAGACGCTGCATGGTTTCGACGACGGTTGAGAGCGTGCTTGTAAGGACAGCATTGACAACGATCGTCCGTCTTACTTTTTGGGCAAGGCGGGGGAGTACATCGCCAATCTGTTTTGAGCCGCCGACAAATGCACAGTCAAAGGTCATGTCGGTGTCCAGAAAATCCATTGCATCACCAGAGAAGAATTCGATATTTGTTATGCCGGCTTTGTGTGCTTCCCCTTGTGCATACTGGATTGCTTCGGGGCGCCGATCAACCGCGTAAACTTTCTGTGCCAGTTGTGCAAGAGCGAGGGAAACTTTTCCGGTACCGCACCCAAGGTCGAGCACAATATCTTTTTTTGAAAGTCCCAGTTTAAAAAGGGAGATAGCCATTATTTCGTCCTGCGTCGGACCGCCGGCAGGCTTTGTGTCGCCCATCTTCTCAAATTTTGTTGTGTTATTGTATATATCCTTGTTTTACTGGTATGACAGGATGGTTTTACGGGATTTGGTCAGGTTGTGGTTTCCTGCTACACCTGCTTCACGTGTTCCTGATCAAAGGTTCAGGCACTTATTCGCACCATCGAACCACCGGTAAAGGTATGCAACCGAATATACTCAGGTTCACCGGATAACTGCCGAGAGTATGAGCGCAATCCCGAAAGCGATGATGAGCAGCCCGGCAAACCGGTTGATGAGGGTAAGTCGCGCCCGCGTGAGACTCATGTGCAGGGAACCGAGGAGCCACGAGATCGCCACCCACCACACCACTTCACCTGCAAATAACCCAAGGACAAAAACAGCGGCAGGAACAAACGATCCCCCGGAGAAGACGACACCGAACCCGGGGAGCAGTGCCACAAAAAAGACAATCGTAAGCAGGTTCGCGAGTGTCAGGACCAGTGTTGCGGCAAAATCCTTCGTATATGTGTTGCTATCTGCACTACCGGGGACTTCGGGAGGGACGGTCCTGAAGATCCAGAACCCCACCCCGAGAAGGACAATCCCGCCTGCGACCCTGAAGATCCACTGCCATTCAAGGAGGAATCCTGAAAGGAGGGTGATCCAGAATACCGTGATGGCGGCATAGAACGCATCTGCCGTCGCCACCCCAAGCCCGGATGCAATGCCGTGCCATCGCCCTCCGGTAAGTGCACGCTGGATGCAGACAAGGGCAATCGGACCTACAGGTGCTGCGAGAGTAATCCCGACGAGCATTCCCTGTACAAAGAGCGTGGGTTCCATGAGGGTCCGGTGTATATTACTAATACCAGCTGGCAGGATTTAATACTGGAACAATTCTTTCACGGTGATGGCGGGATTGTGGTACCTGCCCCGTTTCTGGGTCTTGTTCCCGTACTGGATCGCTTCACTTGGGCACCATTGCATACAGGCAAGGCAGAACTCACACTGGTCGCCCCAGTGCGGCTTTTTGTCCTGTAGGGTGATGTTTCCCGCCGGGCAAATGCGGGCGCACGTACCGCAACCGGTGCATTTTTCGTCTGTATGGAAATTGCGGGCACGCGTTTGTGGTTTTAACCGGGAATAAAAAATACCCATAATGCCCCGTGCAAGGATATTTACCTTCTTTATAGGAATTTCTTCGCGGGTATTGACACGGCGGGCGATTTCGGCGGTTTTTTCCTGTGCATCCCTGAACCGTTCCTGTTGTTGTGCCTCGGGTTGCGGGGGATACAGCACCTGGCAGTTACCGGGCATGAGAACCGAAAATGCCGCTGATAGTTTTATTCCTTTTTTTGCCAGATCTTTGCCGAGAAGATTGAGTGCCTCACCAGCCATGCCTCCACACGTGGCAACGCCAAAAACATAGCTGTCTTTTTCAACCTGCAACCCCTCGACAAATGTTCTGACCATGTGTGGCAGCCCGAAATAATACACCGGAAAGACAATCCCCACATTTCCCGCGTAAACCGTCCCGGTTTTTGCCATATTCGCACGTGAGATCTGGACAATGTGTGCATCTGGCAATCCCGCAGCGATATTCTTTGCCACCATCAGGGAATTGCCGGTTCCCGTAAAACAGAAGATCGTTGTCGTCACGAATCTTTCACCTCATGTATCCGGCGTTTATGCCAGAAAATTATCGTTCCTGTATATCTTGATTGTCTGCTCTCATCAACTTTGCATGTCATCCCCAGTAACCGGGAGTCTGGCATTTCAAACGATATGTTTGTTGTTTTCCCTCTTTGACTGTCCTGAAAAATACTGTCCGGGTGCAGTATTGCGTGTAATGATGGCGTGCTTCACGTTTTCCAGTTTGCTTTGTAAATTCCGGTACTCTTGGGAAACGGTATCCGTTCCGGGCATCCATTGTGACAGACAATACCAGTTCCGGATAAAAAATCCCTCCCTTACTGTAATAGAAAACGCCACGCCAGCGCGGCAATGAATATCGCAGAAAATATGCCCACAAGCAGGATATTGATCCATTTCTCTGTGCGGGTCATGTCAGACCACAAAGGTTTCTGCTTTTTCGCAAGAAACCCGATGAGAAGTCCGACTACAATCCCGGACAAGAGCCCGATAAGGACCACCATTGCAATGGAAAATACAGAATTACTCATGCACGCCTCTCCATCGTTGATAGGCGCTGGTGAAATATAAATCCGGGTCACCACTACCTGTTTATAATGGAACGTCTGCTCGAAGCGGTGCGGAATACACCCATGAAGCGGTCGTTATTGGCCGGGATAAATCCGCTACGGAACCGTTCGGGGTTTACCCGCACCCATAATTATTTCGCAAGGCTGCCTGTGGGTATAGCGGGTTTTTCCAAACCGCATAACTGACCACATGCGTTGATGCTGTATAATGCGAGGATTGTTTCGTCATCCAGTTTTCTCTCGCCAATCCCAATCCGGCTCAACTTGTCACGAATGATCTTGATCTTTTTCTCTGTTGGTTGCATGGTGTTGACTGTAACTCTGTTGTGTGAGGAGATGAAGAGATGTTTACATGAAAATGTGTGCGGATCGAGACTGCCAGCACTCTGGATCAGGGAAATGAACCGGTTTGTCAAGGCACTTATAAGGGCCAGTACCCCGACGCGGGAACCGTTGTGCCGGATGATCATAACAGAGTCCCAGACCCTCGGGAGATAAGGATCACGTTTCCCTGCACCTGCGCGTGGAATGCATCAGCAAGGAATCGAACGCGAGCGAGATGATCTCTCTTAAAAAAATGAAAAAATGGATCTGCTTACCCTTAGGATAGACGCTTACAGGATGAAAATGGCGAAGCCATTTTCAGGTTAAAAAAAAGATCGGTCAGAGATACCGGTTCTTCCGCAGCCAGTCCACCTGTGGCGGTAAGTACCGGTAGATAATATCACACTTATCGTCCTGGAAACTCCACGGCGTGACAATCAGCGTATCGCCTTCCCGGATCCAGACCCGCTTTTTGATCTTCCCCTTGATCCTTCCCATGCGGGTTACCCCGTCAAAACACCGCACGCGGATATGATTTGCGCCCATCATCAGGTCAGCGGAGGCAAACATCTCGTTCGCCCACTTCTTTGGCAACCGGACGCGGACGAATGGTGTACCGTCCGGGTTCACCGCATTGGGATCAAAATCGTTACTACCGCCCTTTTTCTGATTATTATTAGTAATCCAAACAACTCCGTACCTGTATATCAATGTTGTCTGAAACTATTAACGTATGCACCGGATCAGGACGGACACCAGAACACCCGGAGCCGGGTTTTTGGTCCCTCCTACCACCCGGGTTCTGTGCCATTCCCGCAGAATAAACCCCCCCGGTAAATTACCGTCAAAAGAAACTAATCCGGGGAGATTCTGGTTTTCACTTTCGCCCCGCACGCCGTACTTCTTTATAACCCCCGGACTGACTCTTCCCTATACCATGATCATCGGGAAAGGGGCATACCTCAAACAGCTGACTACTGCAACAATGCAGATGAAATCAGTGACGGTAGGAAAAGAGATGGCGGGCAGTTCACCCCCATCTGTGTTTATCGGCAGCTGGAACTACCCGGATGTGTATGCCGGTCCGATGATTGCTCCGGTGCACGGAGACACGACGATCATGGACCAGCCGGAATCATGGATCACAAACAACAAAACGCAGGAAGAGATCATCGGATACCGGCTCAATCTCGTCCGTGGCAAGCACCAGGTCAACGCTGCCGATCTGGACACCCGTTTTGTCGAAAAGCTCCAGGACATTGCCCTTGCAGATGGATCAATTGAGAGCGAAGCTGCGTTTACGAGCGAACCAAAAGGGTTCTCGGTGTCGGAAGAACACACGCCATTTGGACCAAGTGCCCCGCTCGAAAGCTTTGAGATTGATTCCGGGACATGGAACCATGATCTCGAAAAAGTGTACTATGACACGGACCTTTTAGCCACTGATGCAGTGCTCGACCTGCACCGGGAGGGTATCCCGTTCTCCAGCATCCAGAAAGCGTTCTCTGTCGGCACGATGGGGAGGGGTACCCGCCGGCACCTTGTCCCCACCCGGTGGTCGATCACCGCGTGCGACACGATGATTGCAGACCGGCTCCTGAAGGAGGTGAAGAAATGCCCGGTGATCGATTCGGTACGGCTCCATGAATTTTCGAGCCTGCACAACAACTACGCTGTCATGTTAATGCCGACCGGTTGGCAGTACGAATGGTCGGAAGCGTTCCTCCACGTTCTCGGAAATGAAGAGTATGTTTTCTCCGACTACGAAGGGCATGCAAAAAAGACTGAATATTCTTCGGTTGGCGGCTGTTATTACTCCTGCAAGATGGCAGTCCTGGAAGCGCTGGCACAACAACAGAAACAGGCAGGTGCCATCATCCTGCGGGAGGCGTTGCCGGGCTATGTACCAATGGGGGTGTTCAATGTACGGGAGAATGTGCGAAGCGCAATGCAGCAGCCGGCACAGGAGTTTGAAGATCTCAAATCTGCACTTGCCCACCTGTCAGGGAAGTTCGTGCTGCCGGTGAAGAGGTTCATTGACGAAGGAACACTGCTCAGGCAGAACCTGTGCGAGCGCCAGTCCACACTCCGGGATTTTCTTCTCCCGGGAACAAACTGAATATAAACGATGTTAGCGGCACCATGTTAATCGGGAACGAATTTCAGCATACATTCAACGCGACACGCAATTGGGGGGCAGGCTGGTGTTGAGGTGCCCATGAGTGACGTGGAACGACAGGCACCGGGGCAGCGGATCATCCTGCACCTTGACATGGACAGTTTTTACGCCTCTGTTGAGATGCACGAGCATCCGGAACTTGCCGGAAAGCCCGTAATAATCGGTGCTGACCCGAAACACGGGGCCGGGCGAGGTGTTGTCTCCACCTGTTCTTACGAGGCACGGGCATTCGGTGTACGGTCTGCGATGCCCATTTCGCAGGCTTACACGCTCTGTCCGAATGCAATTTTTCTCCCGCCGGATTTCCCGCTTTACTCACGGGTGTCCGGCGAGATCATGGCGATCATCCGTGCGCATGGCTTCCGGTTCCAGCAGGTGAGTATCGATGAAGCGTTCCTTGATGCGAGTCCTGTGGGGAGTTTTGCTGCGGCGCAGGTATGTGCGATCGAGATCAAGGAGGAGATCAAAAAGAACCTCGGGATTACCTGCTCGGTAGGAGTCGCACCGTCAAAACTGGTCGCCAAGATCGCATCGGATTATAAGAAACCAGATGGACTCACGGTTGTGAAGCCCGCAGACGTGCAGGCATTTCTCACTCCAATGCCGGTGAGAAAGATTCCGGGGATTGGGGCAAAGACCGAAAAAGAGCTCCATGACATGGGGATCAAGACCATCGGGGATCTCCGCAGGTATGATATCCAGGTATTAATCGCACACTTCGGCAGGTGGGGGTTTGCCATGCACGACGCTGCATCCGGGATCGACGAAAGTGAAGTGGAGGAACGGGACGGGGTAAAGTCTGTGTCCCGGGAGACGACGTTTGCCGAAGATACGAATAACCCGCAGGAGCTTGCCATGACCATGAACACCCTTGCAGCTGACGTGCACCGGATACTCGTGGATGACGGGCTCCGGTTCAAAACCCTGACCGTGAAGGTGCGATACCAGGGGTTCATCACAAAAACTAAGGCAAAGACGTTTACCCATTATGTCGATGACGAGGAGGCAGTGCGGACCGGGGCCCAGGCACTGCTCCGGTCCCTGTTCGACGGGAGGAAGATTCGCCTCTTAGGGTTACGGCTCTCGTTCTTTGAGAAACGGGACTCCCGGCAGACGCCCCTGTTTTAGGTTATCAAACCCGACCGGCAAGTACAAACAGTAATGAAAACCTGATATCCAGTGCCTGCTGACGGGAGAGCCGGTGTCGGTAACCTTAAGACCGACTTCATCTTATGTTACCCTGAAGTGCCTAAAACACCCGGGCAGATCTGCCGGAGATGTTCATCAGTTATCCTGCCACACTTCTGGCACAGGAACTATCCGTAGAAGGAGTCAGTCTGATCCCGGATTTCGGGCACCTGTGAGGTAAGCAAGATGAAGTGCTACATCTGTGCAAAAGAAGGGAAGGATGCGGATGCGGTTGCCGTCTGCACGGTCTGCGGTATGGGAACCTGCATGAAACATACCGTTCGAAAGGATGTCGATATCTGGGAAGGTGGCTATCCCTTCCCGTCCAAAAAGCTGCCAAAGAAGATGCCGAGGATGTTATGCCCGGATTGCAGCGCTGCATACGGTGAGGGGAAATAATGGCATCATTCTCCTCCCGTTGCATTGCCGAAGGTGTCGGGACGCTGCTTCTCGTTTATTTCGGTGCCGGGGCAGCGGCGATCACGTTCATGCTTGCCGCAGGAACGAAACCTGCCACCCCGTTTAATATCGGTATCGGGCAACTCGGCGGGCTTGCGGACTGGCTTGCAATCGGGATGGCGTTTGCTATTACTATTGCAGCAGTCATTTACGCGCTGGGGCGGGTATCGGGTGCCCATCTTAACCCGGCGGTGACGATTGCACTCTGGGTCACAAAACGGTTCCCGGCACACGAGACTGCCGGGTATGTGGTTGCCCAGTGTATTGGTGCTGCATGCGGAAGTCTGCTCTTTGCCCTGACCGTCGGGATGAACGCGGTTACGGTGGGCGGGTTAGGGGCGACTGCGCCGTTTCCGGGGATCGGGTACGGGCAGGCAATCCTTGCGGAAGCAATCGCGACCTTCGTATTGATGCTCGTGATCATGGGCGTCGCAGTGGATAAGCGTGCCCCTCCGGGGTTTGCCGGGCTTATTATAGGTCTCACTGTGGGGGGGATGATCACAGCGACGGGAAATATTGCCGGGGCTTCGCTCAACACTGCACGGACGTTCGGACCGTACCTGATAGACTTTGTCATGGGTGGACCGAACCTCTGGATATATTTCCCCATCTACATCATCGGACCCATCGTCGGTGCGATACTTGCGGCAGTGTTCTACGATAAAATAAACGCGGAGTGATAACGGGATGCCGGTCAAACCGGCACATACGATTTTTCGATTGGCATTTATGTACAGTCCCTGCCTCAGGGAACCTTGCACTGTTTTCTGCTTGATGAACTCTGCTAAAACCCCCTATGTCGTTGTATAGCAGGAGAAGACAAAGTGCAGATGAGAACTCTTATTACGAGTTCCGGCAAGTCTATGATATGTCAAAAATGATATACTCCGGCATACTGCTTACCCTTTGTCTGGTTCTTGCCGCAGGGTGCGTCAGCCAGCCAGCGCAGCAAACGACACAGACGCTGGTAACCCCAACGGTGACGATCCCCGGTCCCGATGCAAATGCAACACAACAGGCGTTCCTTCTGATCCCGCAGGCACCGGTGAATGAATCCGAGCGGCAGGACATCCTGTACCTGCAGGAGTCAGAGAAACTCGAACACGACCTGTATGCGAAATTCGCCCAGCGGTACACGTCCATTCCGCTCTTTGCAAGCCTTGAACAGGCATCAGCGGTGTATGTAAAAGCGGACAATGTCATCCTCCAGCGGTATGGCATCCCGAACCCTGAACAGGCGGCTTTGGGATCATTCACGAGCCCGAAACTACAGAATCTCTATACTACGTGGGCAAATGATGGGAGCCTATCGGCAATTGCCGCTCTCAAAGCGGCATCTACGAGCGAGGACATGCATATCGCCGATCTTAATGGTGCAATCGGGCGCACTGACAACAACGACCTGAAGTTCATCTACCGGCAGGAACGTGCGTTCTCGCGGAACAACTTACGGGCACTCTCCCAGTGGATCACTGCATTCGGCGCAACGTACACCCCGGTATACATTACCCCAGAATATTACAACGCCCTCATCAACAGCCCGGCGGAGCCGGTGCCCCTCGCATAATCTCTTTTTTTATCAAATTTCCCCGTGAAAATTAAGAATTGTTTCCTGATATCCGGCGCCTTCATGAGAGGGCGATCAGGAAGTGACGGTCTTCCGGCTCACGGGTATAAAACCGAGAACGATCAGGGAAAAACCCGCAAAGACCATCACGCCAATAAGGTTGAGGTACGGGTTTGAGAGGAAGAATGTCTCGCGTACAGGGTAGATCATGAAGGCAACGGCAAAGAGGAACGTTCCAGTGAGGATGAACGGGTACTCCCCAAGCGAGTGAATGAGCCCGATGATGAGGAGTGAACCGCAGGCAAAGAAGTAAAGAAACGTCATTGCAGTCTGGAGGGTGAATCCGTGGGTGATAATGATGGCAACCGGCACAACGATGGTGACAGCAAGGATTGAAAGGAGAATCTTTCCTGCAACCTTCTTTCGCGGGAATGCATGCTGGTACGCGATGGAAAGAAGGAAGATGGATGCGATCATCCCGATATCGATAAGTCCCGGAAAGACTTCGTTTCTCAGTCCAAGAATAATGTTCACGTACCATGCGATGTTCGATGCTCCCCAGAGCCCGAATGCGCCTGCGGCATAAAGCAGGTAGTCCTGTAGTCCGTAGCGGTAATACAGGTACATAAAAACAAGCGCGCCTGCGATTGCGGTGATAATCTGGAGATAGTTGCTGACCGCAAGAAACGCACCTGAGGACAAAAAGACGATCGCAAAGGCTAGCACTATGGATATGCCGAGGATCGCCCAGAAAATCCCGGTGATAATCCGTAAGAGGGTGCCCTGCGATGAAGTGGTGGGGACAACGGACTTAGTCATACTGTATTATGGGGATAGGGATGTGAAAAAGAGTTCCGGAAACCATTACAAAACGTGCATTGAATCTCTTGCAGATATTTAGTGTGCATGGTCCCGGAGCACACGTTCGATATCTTCAGGTTCTACCGTGAATGCAGCAATACCGGCGATAAGGGGGAGAGTGCAGTCATCTCCCGGTGTAATGTGCAGGTTTTCCTGCCCGAGTACCAGTTCAGCAACAGATTGTGCTGTCCGTTCGTTTCCATCACAGAACGGAGGGTACGCACAGAGCGAGTAGAGCGCGAATGCAGCCCGGTGGTACACATCGGGTATTCTGTTTGCGAGAAAGACCATCTGGTTCAAGGCGGCTTCGGATAGTACGCGTTCATCCCCGCCATCCTGTGCGATGACGCCCGCATGGATTTCGATAATCTGATCAACGGTAAGTGAGGTCATGGCAGTATAAGGATGGCGGGAAATCCCGTTATCATCATGAGGATTTCACTCATAGCATAGTGCAGATGTACCATATGCCCGGATGTATTCATAATGGTGTACTTTTCGCTCACATACGTTGAGGTGTGGAATTTCTGGTACACGTGAAATGTGTGTCTGACAGAGTAATGGGTATCGGTCTCTCATACAGCGTGAACTGATTTTTTACCCCGCCAGACCACAATGGGGCTTCGCCATCATGTTCTTATGAGCCCGGAGTGACTGTTGTATCATAGGTTTTCGGTGATCCAGCATGGGCGAAATGAACCTTGCAGTCTTTGATGCGATGAATGAGGCCGATAAAAAGCAGTACCTTGAATTTCTTCTCTGGCATTACCGGGTGGTTGATGCGTTCTGGTTTATTTATATTACAGAGCAGTTCGGTCAACCCACTGCTGAAACACTGAACGAGCAGGTCTGGGGACGAGTTGCCGGGATGGCGGCAAAAGACATCATTGCACGGTTCCGGATCACAGAAAAAGGCTTAAAGGGATTTGTCCGTGCCCTTCGGCATTTCCCGTGGGCAATGATCGTCGGGTACGATATCGATGAACGGGCAGACGAGGTAATTATTTCGGTGCCCTCCTGCCCGACGCAGGAAGCCCGGTTGAAGCGGGGACTCGGGGAATATGTCTGCCGGGAGATGCACCGGGCTGAGTTCACCAGTTTCGCACAGGAAATCGATCCCCGGATAGTTGTCGAATGTCTCTTTGCGCCCCCGGATCCCCATCCCAGGGAAATGTTCTGCCAGTGGCGGTTTTACATACACGAGTAATGAATGGTATGAAACACCTTAGTCCCTTCACAATTACAGAGAGGTGAGTATTATTACTGGTCTGGAACTTCTTTTCGCGTGCTGGATGGTGGTGAACGGGTTTGCATTTGTGACCTTTGCCTATGACAAGTATAAGGCACAGCACAACGCATGGAGGACACCGGAAAACACCCTGCTCGTTATTGCATTTCTGGGACCGTTCGGCGCCTACGCTGCGATAAAGATCCTCCGGCATAAGACACACAAGATCAAATTTTATCTCGTGCCCGTCTTTTTAATCCTGCAGATTGGGGTGATCCTCTGGTTCTTTTTTATCAGGCATTGAGGCAGGTTTCTTCTGCAGGGGTGTGCAGAGTGCCAGAGTTTTTATCCTGATCTCCATTTTCCCTTTCACCCTTAATGCACCTACTTGGTGCTCTTGAAAGCGGACAAAAATACTGTCACTGGTTTAGGACAACAACTCTGGCAATCTACATGATCATCGTTCTTTATTACGATGCCCGGATATAGTTCCTTTCAATGAGAACCAACAGGCACCACTACTTCCTTGACCTTGCACTGCGGTGCGCCCACCAGGGCACCTGCCTCCGGCGCAACTTCGGTGCGATCATCGTCGATGAATACAATACGATTGTCTCGACCGGCTACACCGGCGCCCCCCGGAAACAGATGGACTGCACGGAACTGAACCGGTGCTGGAGAAAAGATCACAATATCCCGTCAGGCTCGAACTACGAGCGGTGCCGGAGCGTCCACGCGGAGATGAACGCGCTCCTCCAGGCAGGCAAGCAGGCGCGGGGGTGTACACTCTACCTCGCGGGGTTTGATGTCGAGACTGAAGATCTGACGCAGATCTGGCCGTGCTTTCTGTGCTCAAAGATGATTGTAAACAGCGGGATCTCAAACGTCATCATGCGGACGGCAAAGGACGCATATCGCGAGATGGACCCGATGGTTCTTTACCAGATGCGGAGCAGGGAATCGCTGGGGGAAGAGACACAATAACTCCGGGGTGCTGAACAGGGGGATGAATGCTCCCGTGATGCACCCCGTTTTAGAGATAACAAATACAGTTTGCTGGTGGTGCTGGTTATCATTCCATCCATCACGCAATCCAGAATAATGAGTTGACGCTATGGTTTTCAACTGCCGGCAGTGTGGCACATGTTGCATGTATATGGGCGACTATATCGAGATCGAATGCCAACTCAGCGAGTTTGAATTTGAATGCTCGTCAGTTTCGACCGGCACACCGTTTCTTGCCTGTATCGATGAGGATAAGAGAGCGATATTTCGAGACACGATCTGGTCAGACGAGCACCCAACGGCCTGCCGGTTCCTTCGACCGGATGGAAATCGTATCCGGTGCACCATCCACGAGACAAGCCCTGCACAATGCAAATACTACCGGTGCGTGGTCATGCGGGTTTTCAACCGTGCGGGAACGCTTGTCGGGACGGTGACTGGCAACCTTTCGCTCCATTCGGACAACCGCGAGCTCCGTGATTGCTGGGAAGAAGCGGAACGGACGATCTCACACCTGTCTGCTGATGCAGAGGTGCGGTTCCAGCAGGTGCTGGAGGAGCATGGGTACAGGGTCGAATGAGCTGGTCTGCCCGGAAATGCAGTGCACATTGAAGGAGAATTGTCTTATGATAGAACAAGGGTCGGTCGGACCTGTTATGCCAAATCTCTATCGTTGTTCGGCTCGCATATGGTACCGGTAAATATGCAACATATCCCGGTGGTCCTCGTTCATGGCTGGAAGAGTCACCCCGGTATCTGGAACCGGCTCGTGCCCCGGCTTCAACACGAGAACATCCCGTTCTGGAATTTTGATCAGACGCCTTTACACGGCGCATCGGTGGAAGAGATCGCTGCTACCCTGCAGTCGACCATCGCAGCGGTACGAAAAGAACGCAATTACTATGGGGCAATCGATATCGTCTGCCACTCAATGGGGACATGCATCGCCCGGTACATGCTCGAAGTCCTTGATGGTAAAACCAAGGACGAACGGGTGCGACAGCTGATTGGGATCGGTCCGCCGAATAACGGATCCGCTCTCGCGGAACTCTTCAACCACCCGGTATACGGGCAGGAGATTATCACCAAACTCTCCGGGGTCTTTGTACCGCACGGGTATGACCCGTCAGATGACCTCATCGTTCAGCAGTTTCGCCCGGGGAATCTCACCATGAAGACGCTTGCTGCAGCCGGTCTCCGCGAGGACATCACGTACCGGATCATCTGTGCGGAAAACCTCACGCATACACCTGTTTTTTTCCCGAGTTTTAACGGGAAGACCTGGGAGGGTTCTCCGGAAGGAGGGTGGCGGCAGACCTATGCCGGTGACGGGATTGTCCCTCACTCGGATTCAGTATTGACCGGTGCAGCGGTGGAGATCCTGCCTGCCAATCCGGCAGTACTGGACGGTTGTTCTGACGATTATTGCCACATACGATTACCCCGGAACCCTGAAGTGGTTGACCGGGTCATATGGTACCTCAAAAACCATAAACCCACATCCGGTTCCTGAACGGCAATGTCTCTCCGTGACCTTTCACGTTAGCTGTCTCGCGCCACCAATGCCCCGAAAATCAGGGCAACGATACCGAGAATCAGTTCAGGCGGCATTTTTTTAGTCTGTGTCGCAGTCGGTGATGTTGTCGGGACCGGCAGAGCGATTGTAATCTCCGGTAACGGCGTGGTAAGGATAGGAACCGGGGAGGGCGAAGTAGTACGCGGCAACGTGGCTGTCGTGTCAAACCCAATCGAGACCGATCCCCGTTTTGTGGTCACGTCGCCGCGCTCCACGAAGACCGTATCGTCCGCAGGCGAAGCAGGATTCTCGACCTTCACTGAGTACGTCTGGACAGCAGTATTGGCAGATGTCCGCAGTGCGACAACAGCTTCGCCGTTGCTGTCGGTTGTAACCTTCGCGTAATAACTGGTGTTCGGCATGGACGATGACGATGGCGCGACATCGTCAAGGATCGTCCTCCCGCCGCCTTTGTAGTAGGCATACGATCCAATGGTGTACGGTCCATCGTGAGGATCCTGGGTAACCGGTACCTGGTAACTGACGATCACCGGGGGCTGATCACCCGGGTTTCCCGAAAGTGACCACGTCCGGGTCAGCCAGATGTAATACGGGGTATTGGGTCTGCCGGTGACACTGATCGCAAAAAGATTCCCCCGCGTTACCACATCGTTACTTACCCCTGCGGATAAAGTCGTTGCAGCAAGCACGGGGACTATCATGACCAGACTACCGGTCAACAGCACAAGCACGAGCAGTGCTGTCCGGCTTTTTGACAGCATCCCACCACCACACTCCTGAAATCCAATAGATTCTCCGGCAATAAAAATCTGCACCTGGATACCCCTCTTACGAAGGATATGCAGGGATTGGTAACTGGCTCCCGTCACGGGGAACGGGAGCGGTTTAACAGGACAATGGCGAGGCAGGCACCACAGGTAATGAGCACGACGGAGAAGACCGGGGGTTCACCGGCAGGCAGCGTAGGATATGAAGGCACTTTTACGAGTGCGATATCTGTTGTTGTGATCTGGTCCACGATGACCCGGACAGGCACCACTGTTTGCGTATATCCCTCATTTTCTACCGTGAGCGTGTGGTTGCCGACAGCGATATTGGTGAGTGTGACCGGGGCAATCCCGACCGCACCGCCATCTATGAGTACACGGGCACCCGCCGGGCTCGTATTGACGGCGATTGTGCCCGTCTCTGGAACAAGGGTCGCGGTCACTTCCGTCAATTTTCCGGATTCCACTTTTACCGGGGTGGTGAATTTCCTGTACCCGAAATGCGAGAGCGTGACCGTATAGGTCCCCGGGGCAACTCCATCCAGAACCAGCGGAGTGCTTCCCTTGTATACACCGTTTATGACGACCGATGCTTCGATGGGTGTGGAGTTGAACACGATCGTTCCGGGAACTGATGGGGTGAGAACCGCGATGG
This sequence comes from uncultured Methanoregula sp., assembly GCA_963676405.2. Lineage (GTDB taxonomy): Archaea > Halobacteriota > Methanomicrobia > Methanomicrobiales > Methanospirillaceae > Methanoregula. The sequence continues at coordinate 21,819 of CAXXQB010000005.1, read as the reverse complement.
AGGGTGTGCCGAGAGTGACTGAGATCGTGCTGTAATCCGCGGTGCTCAGGTGTGACCGGTCATTCGGACCGTTTACAACCCAGACCGTATACGTCCCGGCATCCAGGCTGCCGCCCATTGCGTTCGTGCCCCATTTGTACGTCCAGTGATCATTGCTGTCCACACTCACCTGGGTAAAGTGTCCCTCGTCCGCACGGGCATTGACGTTGTTCAGCGCTACACCGTTCGCTGGAAGATTCGGACCGGTTAAAAAGAGATAGACCGTCTGGCTCCCGTATGAATTGCCCGAAAGGGGGACGGTATCCCCGAGATAATAGCCCTGTGTACCCGCAACGAGAAGCAGGCAGCCGATCGCAACGATTCCAACGCAACTAGTGGTGGGAAGAGAGGTCATATGCAGTGATCCTGATTATGATCCTTTTCCCTCTTGTGCCTTTTGTATTGCGTTCGTACTGGTAAGAGAGATCTCGCCGGTAATCTTTGTGGATACTCTTACTCTCAGGTTGCGGAGCAACGTGCATTTGCGATAACGGACAATCGTATTCGGGTGCGAACTCACGGCAGTATGGGTGCCAAGAGCCTGATTTACACATTCTATTGAGCAAAAATCCAAAAAAAAAGGAACCGGATTATGCAGTTCCGGCACTGTCATAGAGAAGACAGAGATACCGTGCCTGGAATATGGCAATAAGGGGTGTCACAATGAGTACCAGGATAAATCCGATATACGGTATAATCTCTAATATAAACATGACAATTCCCACGATAATGCCCATGATGATCAGGGCAGCAATGTAGTTAACCCAACCGATTTTACCGATGTGGGAAAAGATCTCCCCGAAATTGAACGCTTCGCCAACGCTGTTTGTCCGGGCAAGACGGACGCAGGCGGTTGCAACAATCAGCCAGATGATAAAGGCAACGATAGCGAGAATTATCACGCCAAAGAGAACCGCACCGAACATTCCCAGCAATGCACCGGGATTTGAGATGTTCTTAGACGAAGACATAACTATTGCCAGTAATGCACTTCCGAAGACTACTATGCCGATAATAATAATCGGGATTGCGTAGATGATGTTTGCAACAAGAAGTTTGAATCCGTCACTAAACAATAATCCCCAGTTATCCACTTCGGGAGCGGGCGATGCACCCCGGTATATCCGAAATACGTATCCCATGAGTGGTAACGACAGGATGAGTGCAACGATTATGGTTAAAATAATCGTGGGGAGTAACATACTGGGGGCGGCCATAAGGGAAACCACACCCATAACTATACCGAGTACAATGGGAATCATTGGTAATAATGCCAGAATAATCAGCACTATCCATTTTACCCAGTGTCCGACAAGTCCATCCTTTGCATAACCAAAGGATTCTTCCACAAGTTTGCCAAAGTCCATTCAAATCACCTTAATCAGTTTCTCTATCGTCTATGACTGTTTCCGGCACAAACGATTTAAATAGGTTATGAGAACTTCGCAGAATATATATTTATCGAATATTTAAGGATAAAACAGGAAAAAAGCGGCAAATTTTTAGTGTCTGAAGTATCGCACTCCAGTAAAGATCATTGCCATGTGCAGCCGGTTCGCTGCTTCAATTACTTCCTTGTCACGGATTGACCCGCCGGGCTGGACGAGTGCAGTTGCGCCTGCCTGTGCAGCGACTTCGAGCGTGTCAGGGAATGGCAGGAACGCATCCGAAGCGACTGCGGAACCGGCAAGCGGAGCACAGGCTTTTTCGATTGCGATCTTTGCTGCATCGACCCGGCTCATCTGTCCCGCCCCAATACCAAGTGTCCGTTTCTTATCGGCAAAGATGATCGTGTTGGACTTCGTATGCTTGCAGACTTTCCAGGCAAGCTGTAATGCCTGCATCTCGTCAGCTGTCGGGTCACGGTCGGTGATGACCTTCCAGTGCTCCTGGTAGGGGGGAGTCCGCTGGACAAGAATGCCGCCGTCAATCGCCCGGATCTCATCTGACTCTTCATGGGGGGGAAGCACGAGCACCCGCATGTTCTCTTTCTTTTTTGTGATCTGGAGCGCTTCAGGAGAGAACGACGGGGCAACCACTACTTCCACAAACGTTGCGTCAATTTCTTCTGCCAGTTTTGCGTCCAGTTCGCGGTTGAGGGAGACGACAGAGCCATAGGCTGAGACGGGATCGACTTCCCGTGCCGACAGGTAGGCATCAAAGAGGTCGGCACCGGTGGAGACCCCGCAGGGGTTGTTGTGCTTGACAATGACTGCTGCCGGTTCATCAAACTCCCGGAGCAATGCAGTGCCTGCATTCACATCGAGATAATTATTGTAGGACATCGGTTTTCCCTGGATGGGAGTGGAACCGGCAATACCATGAGTCCCGTACACGGCAGCCTGCTGGTGGGGATTTTCGCCGTACCGCAACGCCCTGCCGTTTGTGAACTGGAAAGAGACCGTATGGGGAAAGACGGAGTCGATCCGGTACAGGTAGTTGCTGATCGCTGCATCATACGCAGCCGTCCGGGCAAAGGCTTTCTTTGCAAATGCAAGCCGGTCATCTGCGGAAAAACCCTCGCCTTGCAGGGCAGCGATGACGTGGGGATAGTCGGTGGGATCGACCACAACCGTGACATCCTTGTAGTTCTTTGCGGCAGCCCGGATCATCGCAGGGCCACCGACATCGATATACTCGATTAAGGCTTCAAGTCCCATCTTCTGTGCCGACATCTTCTCGAAGGGGTACAGGTTCACGACAAGCAGGTCAATGTGGCTGATGCCGTGCCGGGCCATCACTGCGTCGTCCACCTGCCGCCGTCCTAAAAGCCCGCCGTGAACTTTCGGGTGCAGCGTTTTAACCCGCCCGTCCATCATTTCAGGAAAACCCGTATAGCTGGAGACTTCGGTGAATTTTATGCCTGCTGCAGCAAGAGCTTTTCCGGTACCGCCGGAACTCATGATATTGTACTTGTGCTGGACCAGCACCTGTGCAAGTTCAACGATACCCGTTTTATCCCAGACCGAAACGAGCGCCCACTTCATGGTGTAGTGTATGCAGGAGAGGACAAAAAAAGTATGCAGTCCGGGATTCCAATATTTTCGTTTAAGTTCCTGGTATGTACCATTTCACCCGGAACGTGTCAGAGTGCCAACGAACTCATGCAGTTTCCCAGAGGCTGCCGGTGCCATGCAATGCAGAAACAGTTTTTCGGTTTTACTGGTTACAATTCAATAATTTGTGTCCAAATAGCGTGTTCTTCGCGATAATACAGGCAAATCTCGGAAATCCCTGATAATTGCCATTTACTCCCTGTGCCCATACTCAAACTTTATATAGAACCATAATGCAATAGATAATGGAACATCGATGGGATGTACTATGGAAAATGGAGACATTCACGCCGAACCGGAAGAAAAACCGGATGAGCAGGCGGAACCCACAGAGACCTCATCACCGCAATTGACTGAAGCTCCAGAGCAGAAGAAGCGGTACGATGAGCTTAATGACCAGTTCCTCAGGCTCGCAGCGGATTTCGATAATTTCAGGAAACGGACCGCACGGGACCGTGAGATGATCACGCGGACCGCGAATGAACAGTTTGCGGTGGAGATCCTGGAAGTATCCGACAATCTCGAACGGGCGCTCAAATCAGACGATGCGCATCTCCGCGACGGTGTCGGGCAGATCCGCGAGCTGCTTAACGGTATACTCGAACGGCACGGCATCACGCCCATAGATGCATTACAAAAACCGTTTGACCCCGCTCTCCACGAAGCGATCGTCCATCTTCCCTCAAACGAAGAGGCGGGCGTTGTGCTCGACGAAGTGTCGCGCGGGTATCGCATGCATGAAAAAGTTATACGCTATGCAAAAGTTGCAGTATCAAAAGGAAAAAACACAGATAGCAGGGAGGAGTAAACCATGGCTAAAGAAAAAGTTTTAGGGATCGATCTGGGAACGACATTTTCCTGTATGTCGATCATGGAGGCAGGAAAGCCTATTGTGATTCCGAACGCTGAAGGCGGGCGGACCACCGCATCGATCGTTGCGTTCACAAAAGACGGCGAACGACTTGTGGGGAGTCTCGCCAAGCGACAGGCGGTAACAAACCCCCAGCGGACGATCCAGTCGATCAAGCGAAAGATGGGGACGCAGGAAAAAATAAAAATTGACGACAAGAATTATTCCCCGCAGGAAATCTCCGCAATGATCCTCCAGAAGATGAAGATCGATGCGGAAGCCTATCTTGGCGAGAAGATCACAAAAGCTGTCGTCACCGTGCCCGCATATTTCAACGATGCCCAGCGGACGGCAACAAAAGATGCCGGAAAGATTGCCGGGCTGGACGTGATGCGGATCATCAACGAACCGACGGCAAGCGCCCTCGCGTACGGTATCGACAAGGAAGCTGACGCCACGGTGCTTGTCTATGACCTTGGCGGCGGGACGTTCGATGTGTCGATCCTCACCCTTGGCGACGGCGTCTTTGAAGTGAAGTCAACGGCGGGCAACAACCACCTTGGCGGGGACGACTTCGACAAGCGTGTACAGGATTACCTGCTCGATGAGTTCAAAAAGAAAGATGGCATCGACCTGAGAAGCGATCCCTACGCGATGCAGCGCCTGCGGGATGCGTCAGAGAACGCGAAGATCGAACTTTCCCAGCGCCAGTCAACAAACATCAACCTGCCGTATATCACCACCGATGCAAGCGGTCCAAAGTTCTTAAACTTCGATCTCACCCGTTCAAAACTCGAACAGCTGATTGGCGACCTTGTGGAATCAACCGCTGGCCCGGTCAAGCAGGCATTATCCGATGCCAAACTGGAACCAAAAGACATCGACCATGTGCTCCTTGTCGGCGGTTCAATCCGTGTGCCGATGGTGCAGGACCTCGTGAAAAAGCTTCTCGGGAAAGATCCCGACAAAGGCATCAACCCGGACGAGTGCGTTGCCCTTGGTGCAGGTATCCAGGGGGCTGTCCTCACCGGGGAAACAAAGGATATCGTGCTCCTCGACGTGACGCCGCTCACGCTCGGTATCGAGACGCTCGGCGGGATTGCAACAAAACTGATCGAACGAAACACTACGATCCCCACGAGAAAGAGCCAGATCTTCTCCACTGCCGCAGATGGGCAGACAAGTGTCGAGATCCATGTGGTGCAGGGCGAGCGGGCGCTTGCGAAGGACAACTTCACGCTGGGCAAGTTCCAGCTGACCGGCATTCCCCCCGCTCCTCGGGGTATCCCGCAGATCGAGGTCACGTTTGATATCGACTCCAACGGGATCATCCATGTTTCGGCAAAAGACCTGGGGTCCGGCAACTCGCAGAACATCTCCATCAAAGGCGACAAGAAATTGTCCGAAGAGGACATCAAGAAGATGATGGACGCGGCGAAGCAGTTCGAAGCGGACGACAAGCAAAAACGCGAAGAGATCGAGACCCGCAACCAGGCTGATACCGCAGTCTTCACCGCAGAAAAGATGTTGAAAGAGAGCGGCGACAAGCTGGACGCAGCCGACAAGCAGAAAGTCGAAGAGGGTATCGCTGCCGTCAAGAAAGCCTTGGAAGAAGACAAGAACGACGAGATTAAAAAATCCATGGAGACACTGACCGAAGCAGTGTATGCAGCGACCACGAAGATCTACCAGAAGATCCAGGCAGATCAACAGGCTGCACAGCAGGCTGCCGGTTCAGCAGGGCCTGAGGCATCAGAACCTGAAAAGAAGCAGGATGACAACGTAGTCAACGCGGATTACAAGGTCAAAGAAGAGTGACCCTGATGGGTGCAGGAGATTACTACGACACCCTCGGTGTACCCCGGAGTGCCGACGAGAAGGAGATCGTAAAGGCGTACCGCAACCTCGCCCGGAAGTACCACCCGGATGTCTGCAAGGACCCGGGTGCCGAGGAGAAGTTCAAGGCGATCAACGAAGCGTACAGCGTGCTCTCTGACGAGCAGAAGCGTGCCCAGTACGACAATATGGGGCACGAGACTTTCACGAACGCTTCAAAGGGCTCCTATACCGGAGGCGGGGGCTATGGCGGAGGAGGTTTCTCTTCCGACTTCTCCGGCTTCGGGGATATTTTCGATTTCTTTGGCGGCGGACAGCGGCGATCAGGGCCCCAGCCCGGTGCCGATCTCCTGATGCGGATGCAGATCCCCTTAGAGGACGCGGTTGCCGGTACAGACCGGGACATCGAGGTCATGCACAACGAACAGTGCCCGGCATGCAACGGTTCCGGCAGCGCGACAAAGAAGATGAATTCCTGTCCACGCTGCGGTGGGACAGGACAGATGCGGCAGGCAACCCAGTCGGTCTTCGGGCAGTTTGTCCGGATGAGCACCTGTAACTCGTGTGGCGGACGGGGCAAGATTCCGGAGAAGCAGTGCCCTGACTGCCGTGGTTCCGGGCACAAACGGGTGAAGCGGAAGGTGAATGTTCACATCCCTGCCGGTATCGACAGCGGTATGCGTCTCCGGATGGAAGGCTACGGTGAAGCCGGGGATTACGGGGCGCCAAACGGGGACCTCTTTATCGAGGTATATGTCCAGACCCATGCACGGTTCCAGCGGGTGGGAGACAACCTTGAGACAATCATTGAGATCAGCCCGGTACAGGCAGTGCTCGGGACGTCCATCGAGATCGAGACGATCGACAAACGGCATATCGACCTCACCGTGCCAACCGGTATCCAGTATAATACGGCACTGAAAATATCCGGTGAGGGTGTGAAGCGTCGCGGGAAACCCGGGGACCTCCTTGTCCGGGTCAAAATTGTCACCCCGAAAGGGATCACCGGGGAAGAGAAAGAACTCTACGAGAAACTAGCTGAGATGGAGCACACTCGGAGCGGGAAAGGTGGGTTCTTCTCCGGGTTCATGGGCAAGAAGAAAGGGAAGAAATAAACAGATTTCCTTTTTTTGAAAAAATTTATTTTAGAGGAGCCCGACGCCGACTCCATACTGCGATTCCTGTCATCAGAATGAGTGCACCTATCGGTGCATACAAGAGCGGGGTAGGTTGGGTTTGTTTTTCAAGTGCATTTTTACGATTGTTCACAGCCTCGGCAAAATTGGGGTTGATGGCAATTGCTTTGTCATACGAGGCAACTGCATCTGTATACTGTCCAAGTGCACCCAGAGCAACTCCGCGGGTGTTCCACGCCTCAGCAAAATTGGGGTTGATGGCAATTGCCTTGTCACACGAGTCAACTGCATCTGAATTCCGTCCGAGATTGCCTAGCGCGAGTGCGCGATTGTACCATGCCGCGGCAAAATTTGGGTTGAGCGCAACCGCTTGGTCAAAAGAGGCAAGAGCATCTGAATACTGGACGAGGTTTAATTGCGCGGTTCCACGATTGTACCACACCTCATAGGCATTTGGGTTGATGGCAATTGCCTTGTCATAGGAGGCAATGGCATCTGAATATTGTCCAAGTGCATTTAACGCGACTCCGCGATTGTACCACGGCTCAGCGTAGGTTGGGTCGATGGCAGTCGCCTTGTCATAGGAGGCAATGGCATCTGAATATTGTCCAAGTTTGACAAAATTATTGCCATCGTTGAAATACTGTACTGCACGATCATCATACGCCGTCACCATCGGACATACAAGCAACACGAGCAGAATAAATCCACAGAAAATAGCAACCTTACTTGAGATTGTCATGAGTTGTATTCTGTGGTTAAGATGTTCAATATTGTGATTCGTATTACATCACCGACAAATGTCAACCCATTTAACTTTTCCCGGATTCCACGGGATATGGGAGTTCGACATGCCAGCAGCCGGTGAAGATGGTAAATCATCAATGAACTCTTCATAATTGCACTTGAAAACGTGTACCGTTATGTTTATTTTAGTGTAGCAAGCCCATCACATCCAGTCCGGCACCCTTCACCCAGACCCCCCCAAACATCGACAACCCAATTTTGGCAAGAACTGGAGCATTCGTCATAACAAGCTACCCCACGCAGCCGAGAAGAGTGCAGTCTTCGGGAAGGGCGAACCCGATGGTGTAGTAATGGTACTTCTCTTTGAGAGCGTTGATAAGTTCCGGGGAGATTGGTTTCTCTGTGTCAGGTACCTACTCCACCTTTTTTTATCTCGTCCCATGGAAGAGGTGTCCTCTTCTAGAACCAGAGCTCTTCCCAAAGCCCGAAGTCCAAAGTGTGCCACACCGTTGCCGTGAGGGAAAGAAATGTGGGGGTGATGGGATCTTCGATCACCGTCACACCCCCGCCCCACAGATAGCACACCAAGTCTGCCACTCGTTCCTTTGTCGGGCACTGCGTTCAGCGGTCTCAGATTCTCCACGTACCACGAACCTTTCCTCCCGCAGCAGTGCCAGGTGGTGCGAGGCTCCGGAATGTCCAGCCGTTTGTAATCGACAGCGTGGATTTTCACCCCGGTCGCCATCAATTCTCCGGCGGAAGAATTGGTGTTATGCTGCACGGCACCGCTATTAAGCTGCACGTGCAGCATACTAATCCGGGAATATTCCTCCCCCGGTTCGTTGTTTTAAGGGTTCTTTGCTATTTTCAGATCTTTGATTGCTGCATGTTCAGTTTCACAGACACACGCAGGGATATCATGAGGCGTTGTATGAGGTTGCTGTGTGTTTTCCATTTTGCAGCATTATAAACTATTACTAAGATCTAAGTGTGTATTATTAGAGATATATTGAAAATCCGGGCTCGTAGCAGGTTTTTCGTTATATGCTGCAAATGCAGCATAATTGCAGCAATCGTGCAGCAATGCAGCATAATAGTTTTCATCCAGTACATCATGGAAATCATCCTCTTCTCTGAGCCAAACACGTGCATCCCCGCTCCACTGTGCATAGATCTCCGGTCAAATGTGCATGCATTCGTCTGGCGGCCGGGTAGACCCGGTCGAGAACTCGTTGAGAAGTGATATGAGGGAAATTGGGCGGGAAGTATGCGCGGATTGAGGTTGAAAATAACCGAAACTATAGCCTGAAAAACGCTGACGCATCGTCCGAACCGGAATTATCTCTCACCCATTTAGTCCCCCCTCACCTATTTCACCCCCCAATCCCAATAAAATACAAATGAAACTGCTCTTCGAACTCTCGGGTGAGAACCCGACCCTGCCGTTTGCCGAGCTCGAATGCGTGGCGACAGTCCTTGACAAACGGTTGCAGGTAGCAGTTGCGGAATGTCCGGACCCTTCTGCCACGCACCGGCTTGCCATGACCCATGTCGTGCTCGAATATCTTGGCGAGTGCGAGCCCGGAGTCAGTTCATTTGCGAACCTGCTTAAAGAGCTCGCCATCGAAACCACCCGGCCGTTTGCAGGCAGGGTAAAGAAAGTGCACGGGGGATGCGATGAACGGAATCCCGCCTCCCAGCAGGAATTTGAACGGTTAATTGGAACGATGATCGCAGGGCCGGTCTCTCTTGCCCATCCTGTCGAAGAGTACCGGGCGATACTATCCGAAGACCGGTGTTATTTTGGTAAAGTACTGTTCCGGATCGATCGTGGTGCCTATGATACCCGGAACCCGGGGAAACGGGAGTTCTTTCACCCCGGGGTGATGATGCCGAGAATGGCACGGACGCTCGTGAACCTTTCCTGTGCAACTGCCGGAGACGTGGTGCTCGACCCATTCTGTGGGACGGGAGGAATCCTGATCGAAGCCGGTCTTGTCGGTGCCTGTACCATCGGCAGTGATTTTGACCCGATGATGATCCGTGGCAGCCGCGAGAACGTGAAGGGCAGTGCGCTCATGCTTGCCGATACTACCCGCCTGCCGTTAAGGGACCAGAGTGTTGACGCGATCGTTACCGATTTCCCGTACGGACAGTCGGTCTGTATCAAAAAAACCGATACGATGGAACGGCTCTATACGGATGCACTGGGCGAGCTGTCACGGGTGCTAAAACCCGGGCGCCGGGCAGTTGTCGTCACCCACAAGGACATCTCATCTCTTGCCGCCCGGCACCTGACCATCCTGCAATGCCATGAGCAGCGTGTCCATAAGAGTCTCACCCGCCGTATCCTTGTCCTCAAAAAATAATCAACGTCCCACTTTTCAGGCACGGTCAGACAGGGGAGTGCACACATAAATTCCCGAAGGGTCTGTCCTCCCGAAAAACCCGATTCACCATGGTCTACGCCCGGGAGATGGAACGGTACCTGACGAGTTCCTTTATGAGGTATCCTGCGAAACCTTAGCTGATAGACATGAGATCCAATAGCATTCTCCTGCTCCTTTTCGTCGTCCTCATGTGTATGCTCACGGTTCTGCCCGTCTCAGCCTATAGCGGTGATGCAATCACATCATATAACCAGGGAAATACACTGATTGCATCCGGCAACTACACGGAAGCAGTACAGGCATTCGATCATGCGATCTCACTCGAACCTGCATACTACGAGGCGTGGAACGGCAAAGCCGATGCGCTGAACCGGGCACACCGGGTTAATGATGCTCTCGCGGCGTCAGACCAGGTCATTGCCCTCAACCCAAGCTATGCAAAAGGCTGGATTAATCGGGGGTACATCCTGTATAACCTTGGAAGATACAACGACGAACTTTCCGCTTACGAACGGGCGATCGAGATCGATCCCACGAATGCCGAAGCCTTGTTCAACAAGGGATATTCACTGGGCGGCATGGGAAAATGGGACGAAGCCCTCAAGGTGTTTGACCAGGTCCAGGCTCTCGATCCCGCGTATCCCAATCTCGCGGCAAACCAGCAGATTGCACGACAGAACCTGGATGCAACTACGCCATTTTACATAAAAAATGCACTGGCAATTGCTGTCATTGTGATTGTGATCGCCGGTGCAGTCTTATGGTTCCGGGAAGTAAGAAAGAAGCACTGATCATTTTTTTCATTTTATACCATGTTTGGTGTGTATTTTTGATGGAATAATTTTGAAAATTCTTACAATTCTATTTTTTTATTTGTTAACTGTGCCATTATTTTTTGCGATCCGGTCTGTCTGTGGATCCGGCCCTGATTTTATGGCCTGGATTTTTTTACATTCATTTATTTTCAGGTCTGAAAAAGATGAGCGGATTCCTGTCCTGTGGACAAAAAAGGATTGGGCGGGGACTCCGGTCGGAGTCCCGACGGTTTCGTACGTGCACCTGTTCACTGCATCGGGTAGATGCCCATCATCCTCAGATTGGCAACGGAAAGATCCTGTGAATTGCCCGACTTGAAATCCCCGTTCGCGATCTCCTCCTGGTATTCCTGGTTCCCACGGGCGACCGCATCTTCGAACGTCGACGAACCGGTCCACGTAGTCTCGATGCAGGAGAACTGGCCGGAGGCGTCTTCTTTTGTATCATAACAAACGAACGCATGGGTGGGCAGGATGATGATATGGGGATTTATGCCGATAGATTCAAGGGCCGATGCGTACAGGACTGTGCCATCGATACAGTTGGCAGATTTTTGTGTAAGGGAGTCTTTTGGCAGCCGGACGCGCTGGGGGTTCTCGGACGACTTTCCGTAGGCAATGGCCGAGTTGATATACGTGAGCTGGTAATCTTTCTTGAGCGCTGTAAAGATCGCCTTCGCTTGATCATTCGAGGATTCTGCCCACATCGCATCCGTGCAGCTTGCCCCGCACTGGTACCCGGTCATCGACTTACCGGGAATATATTCGGCAGCCCTGCGCACGAGCGGGTCGATCTCTGCTGCATGCGGGGTCACCCACGCGCCGATGTAAGGTGTCATGTCGTTCCATTGATCGCCATCCCAGATCCCCCAGACCATCGTATCCTTTGCGTAGATTTTGACGGGTTTGGTCTGCTCATCGATGCGTGTCCCATCTGCAAGGGCGACCTTGTAGTGGAGCGTTGCGGAAGTCATCTCTGAGGGGATTGCACCGGTGCGGAGTGACGGGGTCTGCCCGACCGTTACGTTCTTATGGGCAGGAACGTCGACCGTGTTGACCGACTTCTCGGTATAGCCTTGGATCTCCGATTCCACGATGACCGTCTGGGGGCTGTCCGTGGGGTTTATGATGGTGAAATCGATGAATGTCATATTGAGGCTGGACATCTGGAGGTACGTGGAGGCAAGGATTGAATCCATTGCGCTGACATCCACACTGAGACCGCCGGAAGAAGGCGATGAGAGTGGTGAGGTTCCGATACAGCCGGCAGCCAGGATGAGGATTACAAGGAGTACTAATAACCGGAGTGGAGTGAAGAGTTTCATGGCTGGTCTATTATCAATGATTCATGATATGTGTTTTGATTGCAGCGTGAAAAAGAGTCCCCTGTCCATCCGCTCATAGCATAGAAGTTCTCTTAACTTCTCACAGATAATCATCCTTTTACACAATATATGACCAGTATGGGGAACCAGATGACAGGACCAGTCCCGATAAAGGAACCCAATCTGGACAAACAATTCCATATAATTCCGGAAAACGAGCTCTTTTCAGCACTCGATACGACCGTACAGGGGCTGACATCAGAACAGGCACAAGCCCATCTGGCGCTCTATGGGCACAATGATATCTCCCACATCAGGAAACGACCGGTAATTCTCCAGTTCCTTGAACATTTCAAGAACCTGCTCGTCATCATCCTGCTTTTTGCAGCGGTAATATCCTTCTTTGTCGGCGAGATAACATCCGCAGCCATTATTTTTGTCATCGTCATTGCGAGTGTCACGCTGGATTTTTTCCAGGAATACAAGGCTGAAAATGCAGCGGAACTGCTCAAACAGAAGATCCTCACAAAAGTCACGGTGTTCCGGGATGGAAGAGAGAAGGAACTGGCAATCACCGGGCTCGTTCCCGGAGACCTGATCTATCTTGCCGCCGGGTATATCGTTCCTGCTGATGCCCGTATACTGGTCTCAAAGGATTTTTATGTCAACCAGTCCGCACTCACCGGTGAGCCATTCCCGGTCGCAAAGAATGCAGGTCTCGCGGATTCAGCTAAACCGCTGACAGAAGCGGACAATTACATATTCCTTGGCACATCTGTTGTCAGCGGAACTGCAACAGCACTGATCACAAAAACCGGTACATCGACCGAGTTTGGCAAAGTGGCAAAAACCCTCGTAGAACGCCCGCCGGAAACCGAGTTCGAGCACGGGCTGAAACAGTTCAGTTACCTGATGTCAAAATTCGTCTTTTTCCTTGTCATCATCGTGTTTTTCATCAACGCGCTGTACCACCATGGCATCCTGGAATCCCTGCTGTTCTCTGTGGCACTTGCCGTAGGCATGACCCCTGAACTGCTCCCGATGATCCTTTCTTTAAACCTGTCAAAGGGGGCACTTGCCATGTCGGAGAAAGGTGCGATTGTCAAGCACCCGGAATCCATCCAGAATTTCGGGAGCATGGACATTCTCTGCACCGATAAGACCGGCACTCTCACCGAGAACCAGATCGCGCTTGTCAAGCACCTTGACCCGGAGGGAAACGACAGCGAGGAGGTCCTCCTCTATTCATACATCAATAGTTACTTCCACACCGGGCTGAAAAGCCCTCTTGACGAGGCAGTTGTCAGGTTCCGTCATATCGATATTGACGACTACCGGAAGATCGACGAAATTCCCTTTGATTTCATACGCAAACGCGTCTCTATTGTCGTGTCCCGGAAATCCGGTCCTATCCTCGTGTCAAAAGGCGCTCCCGAGGAGATCCTCCGTGTCTGTTCATCGGTGGAGCGTAATGGGGTTGGTGAACCGCTGACCGATGCCAGACGGGAGAAGATCAATGCCCTCTACCAGGCGCAGAGCACTGACGGGTTCAGGACACTTGCAGTCTGTTACCGTACGGTTCCCGGAGAGCAGACAACATTTTCCATCGATGATGAAAAGGAGATGATCCTCGTCGGGCTCATCACGTTCATCGATCCCCCCAAGGAAAGTGCCCGTGAATCAGTCAAGCTGCTCGCACGTTCCGGTATCGAACTAAAAATCCTCACCGGGGATAACGAGCTGGTCACGAAAAAGACCTGTGAACTGATCGGACTGGAAGTCAAAGGTGTGCTATCCGGCGCCGAGATTGAGAACATGGACGTGCAGACCCTTTCACGGGTGGTTGAGAACGTCACGATCTTCTCCCGCATGACCCCGGTGCAGAAAAACCGGGTCATGATTGCCTTAAAGCAGAACGGGCATGTGGTCGGTTTCATGGGAGATGGTATCAATGATGCCCCTTCAATCCGTGAGGCGGATGTCGGAATATCTGTTGAAAATGCCGTAGATATCGCAAAGGAATCTGCTGACATCATTCTTTTAAAAAATGATCTGAAGATTCTCAATGACGGCGTGCTGGAAGGCAGGAAGACCTTCGGTAACACGATGAAATACATCCTGATGGGAACAAGTTCTAACTTCGGGAATATGTTTTCCGTCGCAGGTGCCTCACTGTTCCTCCGGTTCCTCCCGATGCTCCCTATCCAGATCCTCTTAAACAACCTCTTATATGATATATCGGAATGCACTATCCCGACAGACAATGTCGATACATCCTATATCAGCACACCGAAGAAATGGGATATTGAGTTTATCAGGAAATTTATTCTGGTATTCGGTCCGATCAGTTCGATCTTTGACTTTATCACATTCTTTATCCTGTTGTTTGTGTTCAATGCCGATGCATCCCTCTTTCAGACCGCATGGTTCATCGAATCTATCTGCACCCAGACGCTCGTCATATTCGTCATCAGGACCCGCGTTGTCCCGTTCTATAAGAGCACACCTAGCCGGCTCCTGTTTGCAAGCACGATATGTATCGTTCTTGTCGCATGTGTCCTGCCGTTTACCGTGATAGGAAGTATATTCGGGTTCATCCAGCCGCCCGTTGCTTTCTTTGCCGTACTGGGCGGGCTTGTGATCGGGTATCTGGTCCTTGTCGAACTGGTAAAACGCTGGTTCTTCCGGAAATATTCTTCTTTTATCGAGAGGAAAACCATCCGGCCAAACAGAATGTAGTGGTTATGGACATCCAAAATTGTTAGATGGATCTCTCCTAATCAGACGAATAAATTTCGTTGTTTTCATCCACCAGGGTTCGATATCTTTACGACGTTCCCCTACTTCGCCTTCTGGTAGCAGATCCCGGCTTCCTCGTGCTTCCCGATCTTTTCGAGTATCGCACCGATATCGTTCCAGACCTCCTTTCGCGACGGGTCGATCTCGATCGAGCGTTTGAACGCGGTCAGTGCATCCTGGTATTTCCCGAGCACCTGAAGGGCACGTCCCTTATGGATCCATGCTTCTACAA
This sequence comes from uncultured Methanoregula sp., assembly GCA_963676405.2. GTDB lineage: Archaea > Halobacteriota > Methanomicrobia > Methanomicrobiales > Methanospirillaceae > Methanoregula. The sequence goes on along the minus strand of CAXXQB010000005.1, from coordinate 6,594 downwards.
AGTCCGGCTGGATTGAGAGCATCATACTGTACGCCTCAATGGCATCTTCGTACCGGTTGAGTGCTTCAAACGTGCTCCCCTTAGTAAAGTACGCAATCGAGAAGGAAGGATCGATAGAGATTGCCCGGTCATACGCTTCGATTGCCTGGTCGTTCTTTTTCTGCGCCGAGAGTGCCATGCCCTGCCGTGTCCACCCGACTGCGTTCTCCGGATCGAGGGAAAGCCCCTCTTTGTAGGCTTCTTCTGCACCCGCGTACTTCCCGAGATCGTACAGGGCATTTCCTTTCCCGAACCATGCGGGCGCCTGGTGTGCATCCTTTTCGAGTGCTTTTTCAAAGGCTTCCAGCGCATCCCGGTACATACCAAGTTCGGCAAGCGAAACTCCTTTGTGCGTGAAGGTTTCTGCGACCGTCGGATCGAGTTCAAGCGCCCGGTCATAGGAGTGGATCGCGTCCCGGTACTGTTCGAGTGCTGCATAGGCAACACCCCGTTCATGGTATACCGGCGCAGATGCGGGCATTATTTCGAGTGCGTGGTTGTAAGCAGTGATCGCCGCATCGTAATCTCCGCGTTCGAATAAGGTCTTCCCCTTCCAGTAGTGTGCCTGGCAGCACGATGGGTTCATCTCTATCGCCCGGTCAAATGCCGCGATCGCCCCGTCCAGGTTCTGGAGGGAGATAAGCGCCCTGCCTTTCTCGTAGATCGCCGGTGCATACCCGGGATTTACCGACAGGGCCCGGTCGAATGCGAGGATGGCTTCTTTATACTGCCCGGTATGGATGAGTGCTCTCCCCTTCTCGTAGTGCGCATCAAGGTATTCGGGCTGGACGTGCAGCGCCGCGTCAAATGTTGCAACCGCTTCTGCATACTTCCCGTTACTGCTCAGCGCAACCCCTTTGTGATGGAATGCTTCGGTGTACTGGTTGTTGAGGGAAATTGCCCCGTTAAACGCGGTAATGGCCTCGTCGAAGTGACCCATACTCTCAAGAGCAATTCCCTTCTGATAGTAGGCTTCCGCGTACTCCGGTTGTTCCAGTATCGCCCTGTCGAACGAAGTGACCGCTTCTTCGGGGCGTTCGAGATGGATGAGCGTGATGCCCCGGTAGAGAAGGGCGGGTGCGTACGCGGTGTCGATGGCGAGTGCATGGTCGTAGCAGCCCAGAGCTTCGTCATACCTGCCGAGATTCGCTTCGGCAATGCCCCGGTACAACCAGGCTTCGGCAAAGGAATCTCTCTCAGACAACGCCCGGTCGAATGCACTGACCGCTTCCTGGTACATGGCAATCCCGGCAAGTGCCTTCCCTTTTTCGAAGAATGCCTCGGCGCATTTCGGGCTCCGGACCAGTGCAGCGTCAAAGTTCCGGATGGCTTCCTGGAACCTGCCGAGCCGGGACAGGGATATACCGAGATGATAGTATGCCTTGGGATCTTTAGTGTCGAGACTGATCGCTTTGTTGTAGGAGGTAATGGCGTCCTTATCCTTTCCCAGTGCGGCAAGTGCCAGCCCTTTTCCGGTCCAGATAAATGCATAATTCGGGCGTATTCGCAATGCGAGGTCAAATGCAGTTGCCGCCTCTTCGGGACGGGAAAGTTTTAAGAGTGCATTTCCCTTCTCATACAGTGCCTCGTCATGCCTGGGTTGTATCGCGAGGGTATTATCGAACGCGACTACGGCTTCTTTGTACATCGAGAGTGCACAGAGCGCCCGTCCCTTGTAGTAGAACGCCTCTGCGTAATCCGGGCGGATCTCGAGGGCCTTATTGAAGGCTTCAATGGCATCTTCATACCCTGCGATAGCGGAGATCGCCCGTCCTTTCAGGTACCAAGCCTCCGCGTTCATGGGATCGATCCCGAGTGTCTTTGAATACGCCTCAATTGCCTCATTGTATTTGCCGAGGAGCGAGAGGCACATCCCCCGGTGGAGCAGCGCGTCAATGGATTGTGGGGTGGATACAAGGACATGGTCGAATGCCTCTATTGCATCATCCAGCCGGTTCGTTGCGGCAAGTGCCAGTCCTTTGTAATAATATGCCTGCACATTGTCTGCATCGAGATCGAGGTTTTTATTGAAGGCAACAATCGCCTCGTCATGCCTGCCGAGCTGTTCAAGCGCCTGTCCTTTAAAGAAGTATACGTCTGCGTAATTCTTCTCGATACTAATCGTTTTATCAAACGTTTTTATTGCTTCGCGGAACATGCCGAGCGCTGACAGCGCCTTGCCCTTGTCAAACAATGCCTCGGTAAACGCATGGTCCAGTTCGAGCGCGGCGTCAAATGCCTTTACCGCATCTTCGAACCGCCCGGTCTGTGCCAGGGAGACACCTTTTAAGTGGAGGACGTCTTTGTTGGCAGGCTGGATCGCCAGCGCCTGGTTGTAACTCTTGATTGCCTCAGTGTGAAGTTCGAGTGCATTAAGGGACCGGGCTTTTGCGAAATACGCATCAAAATAATCCTGCCTGATCGAGGTTGCATGATCAAACGCCTGCACCGCGTTCTTGTGGCGACCCAGTGCCGCAAAAGCAGTACCTTCCTCATACCATGCACCAGCGTTTTCCGGTGTAAGGCTCAGCAGGCGGTCGAAGGTCTTTATCGCGTCTTCATATTTTTCGAGTGCCACAAGCGCTGCTGCTCGGTGGTACAGCGCATCCGTGTTGTCAGGTTCTGCGTTCAGCACAAAATCCATGGCGGCGACAGTCTCTTCGAACCGCCGGATGGAAAACAGTGCGACGCCCCGTTCATACCCGGCAGCACTATCGTCCGGCACGATTTCAAGCTGACGGTCAAAGAAACTGATTGCATCGGCATACTTCCCAAGGGAGACAAATGCTCTGCCCTCGTCAAGATTGACCCGGGGGTCGTCGGGAGTGATCTTTCTTACCCGTTCGAATGTCCCTATTGCGTCATCATAGCGTTTGAGCGCACAGAGCGAACGCCCTTTTTCGTACCAGATGTCCGGGTTATTCCCCTCGAGAGCCAGCGCCGCGTCAAACGCCATATCCGCATCTTCGAATTTGCCGAGCGCGACAAGAGCGAGTCCCCGCAGGTATGCAGGTTCATACCGGTCTGCAAGTTGCGTGAATGCCTGGCTGAACACGTCCTGCGCTTCCTCATACTGGTTCAGGTGTGACAGTGCCCTCCCCTTGTCGAAGAGGACTTCCCCGTTGCCGGGCTCTTTTGCGAGCGCACTGTCGAACAACCGTATCGCGTCTTCGAACCTGCCGAGGCGGAAATAGGTTTTTCCTGCGGAGATGAGGACCGGCATGTCATGGGGGTCTGCCTGTCGGGCTCGTTCGAATGCGACGACTGCATCTTCATCTCTCCCGAGATGCTCGGATGCGGTGCCCCGGTGGTACCATGCATCGGGACGGTCCGGCACCCGGGCGAGGACGGCATCGAATGCGAGAATGGCCTCTTCATACTTTTCCATCCGTTCGAGTGCACACCCTTTTGTGTAATATGCCTCTGAAAAGTCCGGGTCAAGGGCAAGTGCATGGTTGAAAGCATCGACGGCTTTCTCATCTTCAAAAAGAGCATACAGCGCGAGTCCCTGCTCGTAATGCGCATCCCGTTTCTGGTCGTCCAGAGCGATTGCTTCAGAAAACGCACTGACCGCTTCATTGAGCCGTGCCAGCCGGGCGAGCGCAAGGCCCTTCTCGTAATAGACATTGTAATCCCCTGTATTGACCTGTATTGCCTGGTCAAATGCGCTGACTGCCTCATCAGACTTTTTGAGCCGTGCCAGTGCAAGCCCTTTGTTGAACAGGGCAGAAAAGTTCGCCGGGTCGAGATTGAGGGCGGCATCAAATGCACGGACCGCATCGGCATATTTTTTGAGACGGATAAGTGCAAGCCCTTTCTGGAGATATGCCTGTGTATAGGATGATTCGATAGCGATCGCTGCGTCAAACGCGGTGACCGCATCCTTGTTTTTCGCAAGCCGTGCCAGTGCAAGCCCTTTGTCAAAGAAGGCATTCGCGAAGTTCGGGTCGATGGCAGTTGCCATTTCGAAGGATTCTATTGCCTGCTTGTCCCTGCCGAGGTGCGCAAGTGCAATCCCCTTGTCATAATGGGCGTTTGCATATTTCGGGTTGATGGCAAGTGCCCGGTCATAGGACGGGATGGATTCATCATACCTGCCGAGTTCAGCAAGCGCGATTGCCCGGTCATACCAGCCGTTCGCGTTACCGGGTTTCATCTCAAGCGCTTTTGTCAGTGCGTCAATGGCGTCTTTGCACTGGCCGGTGGAGAGGAGAGCGCTTCCTTTCCGGAACCATGCCGGCGCACAACCGGGATCTGATGCGATCACCCTGTCGAAACTATCAATCGCCTCGGGATATTTTGCCAGTTCGATGAGAGACTTTCCCTTCCGGTACCAGGCAGTGCTGCTGTCGGGAGTTAATGCAAGGGCGCGGTCGAATGTGTCAAGGGCTTCGTTGAACTGCTCACGTTCGAAGAGCACGCTCCCTTTGAGGAGCCACACGTCGGCAGTATTATTCTGGATGTTTAAAGACGCATCAAGCGCGACGAGTGCCTCATCTGACCGGTTGAGTTTTGTGAGCATCCGGCTTTTGTGGTACAACACATCTGCGTTTGCCGGCGCCAGTTCCAGTACCGAATCGAATGCATGTAGTGCCTCCTCGTATTTGGCGAGGTTGGCATACGAGAGCCCGGTCTGGTATATGGCATCTGTGATTGAGGGATCGAACTCAAGGGCATGCCTGAATGACCGTATCGCTTTTTCGTATTTCCCGAGCGCATACAATGCAATCCCCCGCTCGTGGAACGCACGGGCGTGACCGGGGTTGTATTCAAGGGTTTTGTCAAACTCTTTTACCGCATCTGCATACCGGTGGAGCCGGGATAATGCGAGTCCTTTTCTATATGCTGATTCAGGATATGACGGGTTGATGGTGAGTGCCCGGTCATACACCAGCACCGCATCATCATCATTCCCCTGTGCAGAGAGTGCCTCGCCCCACCCGAACGCGGCATCAGCGGATTTCGGATCGAGGATGAGCGTCTTTTCATATGCAGCTGCTGCGGCAGGATAATCCCCGAGTTTCGCGAGTGCCTCTCCTTTCGCGAGCCATGCGGGCGCATCATCAGGTGCAAGAGCGAGCGAGCGGTCGAGCGAAGCAAGACTGTCGTTGTATCTCCCGGTCTCAATAAGCGCTCTCCCCCGGTAGTACTGGAGTTCGGCGGTTTCATACCCGAACGTCAGTGCCTGGTCAAATGCCCCGATTGCCTCAGTGTAGTTCCCGAGCGTAAAGATGGCAAGCGCCCGGTGGTAAGCATATGCCGGCTCTTTGGGGGAGAGTGCGAGTGCCCGGTCAAATGCCTGTAATGATTCTTCGATTCTCGTGAGAGTGAAAAGGGTGAGCCCCATATGATAGGTTGCCGGGGCACACGCTTCATCGAGAGCGAGGGCGCTCTCGAAAGCACCCAGTGCGTCCTCGTGGAGTGCCATACCGGAGTACCCGATACCTTTGTAGTACCAGGCACGGGCATCCTTCTCGTCAAGGGTGAGCACTTTGTCAAAGGACGCGATCGCTTCTTCCCAGCGGTCGATGCGAAGGAGGGCTTTACCCCGGAAAAAGAGGGTAAAAAGGTCTTTTGACCGGTGTTTTAAGGATTTGCCAAGCGATTCCACTGACTCCTTGAACCGGTCCAGCCGGTACAGCGAATAGCCTTTGCAGGTCAGGACGTCTGCATTCCTTGCATCGAACTCCAGCGCCCGGTCGAGCGCAATGACCGCATCTTCATACCGGAACAGCTTCGCAAACGCTGTGCCGAGAGAGAAATGCGCTGCGGCATTTTCGGGGGAAAGGGAAATTGCGCGTTCGAGGACCGGGACTGCGTCTTTTTCGCGTTTGAGTTTTATAAGAGCCTGTCCTTTGCCGAGGAGTGATCCGGCATCTGCGTTATCCAGTTCAATCGCCCGGTCAAACGAGGATATCGCATCCTCGTATTTCTCCAGTGCAGCGAGTGCAACCCCGTTCTCATAAGAGAGGCTGACGCTAATAATCCCGAGCGCGAAGCACTGGTTGAATACCTCAACCGCTGCATCGAATTTCTTCAGTCTCATAAAAGCGAGGCTCTTTTCTATGAGTGCATCGGTATTTTTGGGGTCAAACTCAAACGCCCGCGTGAAGGCAAGGGCAGCCTTCTCGTCCCGGCCGAGCCTGACAAGGGTGAGCCCGGCATGGTATACCGTTTCGGGAGAATCGGGCGCGATAGCGAGTGCTGCATCGAATGCCGCGAGTGCATCACGGTACTTCTTTAGGGCGAAAAGTGCGGAGCCCCTTCGCGTACAGGACTGCTGCATCGTCAGGTGTTATCTCAAGGGCGAGATCGAACGCAAGGGCTGCTTCTTCGTTCCGGTCCAGTGCGGCAAGCGCGAGCCCCTTGTGGTAGATACCCGGCGAGAAGCCGGGAACGAGCTCCAGCACATGATCAAACGCAGCGACTGCATCAGTATGCCGTGAAATCTTCGCAAGGGAAAGACCCAGATCATAGTGCGCATGGGCATTCATGCTGTCCAGTTCCAGTGCCCGGCCAAAGGCGGTGACTGCCTCTTCGTGCCGGTCAAGGTCC
>CAXXQB010000004.1:0-55635 GCA_963676405.2 uncultured Methanoregula sp. | reverse complement strand
TGCGCCCGTTCAGCAGCTCGAATCGGTTGGGACGTCATGGAACACACGGCTCACAAGGATATCTGAGAGCTCGCGTTTCAGGCGCATATATTCTTTCTTTTTAAGCCCAATCTGTGAGAGGGTCATGTCCCGGAACATGCAGGGCGATGAGGTCTTGCAGCACCATGCAAGGCTGCCAAAACAGGTATGGTCGCCGCCTTCCAGTGGCGTGTTTTTCACAGAATCCAGTTTCAGGCGGATGTACTCTTCTTTGGGGAGACCTACCCGCGCGAGTGTCGGGATGAGCGGGCACTCTTTTACCGGCATACAGCAGAACGCAAGCGCCCGGATGTCTCCACCACGACAAAGCTGTTTTGGGGAATTGTACCAGCCGTCTTCATTCGCATACCGCGTTATCGCTGCGTCAAGCCCGGCAAGCGTACGTTCGTCGGATTTCCGCGCGAGCGAAACAAGGTTGGCCCCATGGGAGAGCATCTCCCGCATACGGTCAAAGGTATTGATAGAGTTGTTTGCTATGATGACGAGAGGGCAGCTGTTCCGGATCTGCCGGAGTTTGGCGGAACCGGTATCCATAAGATCAACATGGAGAATGTCCGCACCGGCACTCCAGAGCTGGCGGACGAGTGCACGGTCATCAGCGGACACACCGACACGCATCTTTACCGATACGGTGACCTCCTTTGCTTTGAGCGCTTTTACAACTGCGACCAGATCCTTGGGTTTGTGAAGATAATGCTCCCCAGCACCAGCGGCTACCATCGGCTCCTGCCGGCAATGGGCATCCACCTCATAGACGACCGAATCACCGAGTGCATCAGCGAGAGAGGCAAACGACTGCGGTGAACTTCCGCGGAGGTTGATGCCGGGCAGGACTGTACTGGTCTTCAGTTTATTTATCTGCTGCGTGAGTTCCTCTACTGGATCTTCGTATAAAAATTCTTTCCGGGTACCAGATGCAGCGATGGTTTTTGCTGCATCCATAGTTGGCTCGTCTATGGCATATCCCCCGATGAATGCAGCGCCGATGTGCTCTTTTCGCTTAAGGTCATACGCTGCGTCAACAATCCCTGCCATTGACGCAATTGCCACCGGCGTCCGGACGATGTGATCATTGATCACAAGTCCGAAGCGCTCAAACGCATCCATCATAAGTTCATATCAGTTGAGAGTTGAGCAAGAAATTACTTTGCATTGGCTGAGAGGGATAAAGCGATACAATCCGTGTTCAGGATTACACATAATTCTTTCGCCGTGTACCAGTCATGAAAATCCATTTGGTAATAATTTTTAAGAAATACCGTATCACTATTTGTTATATGATCATGAAGGGAATGTTACTTGTGGGGCACGGGAGCACGATGCCTTACAACAAAGAACTTGTAGAAACTACCGGAAAACTGATCGCAGCGCAGACAAAGGAGTTCATTGTCAAATGTGCTTTTATGAATATGAATACCCCTTCTATTGAGGACGCACTTCTTGAATTTAAAAAAGAGAAGATTGATGCGCTCGTTGTCGTTCCCCTCTTCCTTGCAAAAGGTGTGCATATCGAAAAGGACATTCCCGGGGTCATTGGTCTTCCTGAAGGAGTGAAAAAAGGTACGTTCGCTCTCAACGGGAAATCAATCCCTCTTGTTTATGCTGATCCCATCGGGAGCGATCCCCTGCTCGCTGACCTGATGGTAAAAAATGCCAAAAAGGCACTCACTACACTCTGATTTTTTTTATATGCGGATTCTGGTTCTGGACACGATCCATGGCGGCATCGAGATCGGAGAAGCCTTTGCTTCTCTCGGTCATGTCGTGGACATGGTGGACGTGTACCGGAATTCAACTCCCGACACTGCACGTCACGCCGCGACCCGGCACTATGACCTTATCGTTGCGCCGGTCCATCTCGACCCGGCACATCCGTTACTCAACCGGCATGGCATCCCAATCATCTCTCACCATGAGGCAGTCCAGCGGTTGCTGGGAAATGACGTGCCAGTCCCGATGGTCGAGATCACCGGTGCCCGGGGAAAGACAACGACAGCTCATGCCCTTGCGCACCTGATGCCCGGGGCCGGTATCCTCCATACTTCTGCTGGCACATTTGCGTACCCGGACCGGACACTTCTCTGGAAAAAGAGCATCACTCCCGCGTCTGTTATTGCCGCTGCCCGCTACACTCTATCAATACACGGGTGGCTGATCGCAGAGGAGTCGCTTGGCGTGACCGGTGCCGGAAGCCTTGCGATTATTACGTCTCCTGAAAACTATCGCTGTGCGGCTGGCAAGAAATCTGCATTGGCAGAAAAACTGTCATCAGCGAAACACAGCCCGCACCTGCTCGTTGCCGAAGGTATCCGGACTGAAAAGCGGGATGGGATCACGCATATCGAAGATGTCACTGCGTGTACCGGGAAGAAATGCTGCATCACTATCGGGAAAAACAAGCATACATTCACCAATCCGCTTCTCGAACTTCCGGGATACCGGACACCGCTCGCGCTTGCCGGTGCAGCCGCGGTCATGCTCGGCATCAACCCTGCCGCGCTGGAAACTTTTACCGCACTTCCCGGACGGATGTCTGTCCTGCACGAAAAAGGACTTGTCATCATCGACAATGCCAACAGCGGAACGAATGGTGCGACCACCATTGAAGCGGCACGATATGCCCGTGAATGTGCGGGGATTCCGGATCTTACACTTGTCATCGGAACCGTCGCGGGCGATGGTACAGTCTGTGAAGGATTTTTACCCGATCAGATCGCAGATGCGATCCGGCAGGTGCAGCCTGCCCATATCATACACGTGGGAAAAAATGCGGAATTTCCAGATAGCACACCGGAACTCACAGGAATCAACATCGATTGCGAATGTTCAACACTCGATGAGGCACACAAGCGGGCGGTGGAAATAACAGACGAAGGTTCTATTGTGCTTGCAGTCAAGACATGGAGGTAACACATGCCGATAAAATTTATGCACCCCCGCCCGAGTTCAATCGTTGCCGCACTCTACACCGCACGGGACCTTGAAGTGGATGTTGCCATCCTGCACGGTCCATCGGGCTGCTCGTTCAAGCACGCCCGGCTCCTTGAAGAGGACGGGATGCGGGTGCTCACGACATCTCTTGCCGACAACGAATTTATCTTCGGCGGGCAAAAACCCCTGGAAGACGTCTTAAGATATGCCGAAGAGCATTTCGCCCCGCACCGGATGGCAGTTGTCGGGACGTGCGTTGCGATGATCATTGGCGAAGACCTCCAGTCTGCTATTGAGGGTTCCGGTATCACCACACCCACGATTGCCGTGGATATCCATGCCGGTTACCCGGAGAATATTACCGGGGTTCTTGACACGCTGGAGGCGGCACAGGTGGCCGGGTGGATCTCGGCAGATGAACTTGCACGCCAGCACATCATGATGGAAAAGGCAAACGAAGTTGAAAAGTTACGGGGCGCTGCATCGCAGGCATATATTGCACCATCCCGCGGAGACTTAAAACACATCGCCGCAAAACAGCTGCTCGAACTGGCTCAAAGCGGGGCAAAAGGAGTGGCAGTCCTGAACGCGAAGAAAGAAACCGCGTACATGTTTGCCGATGAACTGCTTGCCCTGCATGATACATGCCCGGGTGCGGATGTTACCTATATTGCAAACCTTGATTCGCGGGGGCTCCCGAAAGTCCGTCGTGATGCCAAACGAATATTCGAAGAAATGGCAGAGCGCGGGGTGAAGCCGGAACTTGTCGGTGCGCTTGACGAGTACGGGGCAAACGGCGATGCACTCGGGAGGAGGATACAGGAGATCGCACCTGCATTTGCTTTAATAGCCGGAGTCCCGCATGCAATCCCACCGGAATACACGGACGGGATTGAATGCTTCTCAGTGACAAACGGACCACGCCAGGTGGAACCGCTCCGTGCTATCGGGCACCGGCACGTGATGGTCGAGGTTGATCTCCACCCAAAGACACTGGGGGTAACAAAGATCGTTCCTAGCGAGTTCGGTGCCGTGCTCCGGAGCCTGGTATGAGATCCCTCCTCATCACCGGTGACCGATCAGGGAGCGGGAAGACCAGCATCACACTCGCACTCGCAGCGCTTCTCGCAAAAAAGAACCGGGTCCAGACCTTCAAGGTGGGGATGGACTATATCGATCCCTCTTACCTTGCGGCAGTTTCGCAACGCCCGTGCCGGAACCTTGACAGCTACACCCTCAGCCCCGACCAGATTGAAAATATTTTTTCATTCGGCTGCCGCGGGGCCGATATTGCGCTCGTCGAGGGTGTCCGGGGGCTCTATGAAGGCGCCGAAGCACTCACCGATTCCGGGAGCACGGCTGCGATCGCAAAGGCGTTATCACTCCCGGTAGTGCTCGTCGTTTCGGCGCAGAGCATTACCCGCAGCGCTGCGGCGATCGTCAAAGGGTTTATGGCATTTGATCCGGAGGTAAAAATTGCCGGCGTGATCCTCAACAATGTGAAAGGGGGCACCCACAAAGTAAAAGCCATCACCGCGATCGAACACTACTGCGGTGTGCCGGTGATCGGAGCAATTCCCCGGATGGAAGAGATGCATCTTGCGATGCGCCACCTCGGGCTTGTGCCGTACCGTGAAGGTTCCGGACGCGGTGATTTTGATGCCCGTATCGGGACGATCACGGAACTAATTGCGCAGTACGTAGACCTTGACCGATTTTTGGCGCTGACAAAAGAGATCCCGGTGCAATCACCCTTTCCGACACTCTTTGACAAAAGCCCTGAAAGGGACGTGCGTATTGGGGTTGCACTCGATGAAGCGTTCAACTTCTATTATGCAGACCTGTTTGATATCCTTCACACGCTCGGCGCGGAATATATCCCTTTCAGCCCGGTGCATGACCGGCTCCCGGATGCGGACGGGTATATCTTTGGCGGGGGATACCCGGAACTTTTTGTTTCCGAACTGGAGAAAAACGAACGGATGCGCGACGCGGTGCACGAAGTTTCCCGGAACGGCGCTCCTGTCTATGCGGAGTGCGGCGGGCTCATGTATCTCACGGATCGCATGATCTTACAGAAAGGCTGGCAGGGTGCAGAGACTGAACAATCGTATGCCATGTGCAGGGTATTTGCCGGTGAGACGCGGATGCCGGCGCGGCGAGTGGTCAGCTACGTAGAAGGGACGAGTGCACCAGACTCCCCGGTGGGTGCGGCACAGTTCCGGGGGCACGAGTTCCATTACTCTGATGTGGTGCTTGAATCCGGCACGCGATTTGCATACCAGCTTTCGCGAGGTATCGGCATTCACGAAATGCTCGATGGAGCCGTCACACAGAACACGCTCGGCAGTTACACGCACCTGCACCCGGTGGCAAGTGTTGGGATGTTCCGGCATTTTGTCGAATGCTGTCGGGCGCGGCACTGATTGGCTCCGGGCTCGATTAATTGCTGATCTTTTCCACCGGTTTATAATCAACAATTTTGTCGACGAATGCTGACATCTGTGAGAGGATAACCGGATCGAGTCCTTTCTCCACGCAGAGAAAGATGCCTGCAACATCGGAAAGTTTCAGTTTGTTCACCACAAAGTGCAGGAATTTTGACGCGGTGACGGTAGGGGTATGGATCAGGAGCATACTGACAGAGTCAAATACAATGCATTTGGATGGTTCCGGGATCTGCTTCAGCATCTCGGTGATAACAATCCCGAGATCGGTCAGGTTTGCCGGGTTTGTGACATATTTTACCTGAGGATGAGGTTCGCATACGCCACCAGAGTACTGGGTGACTGCATCAACGATGTAATATTTCCCGGGATCAATGCCCTCTTTTGTATAGATTCGTGCGAGAACTTTGTATGGCAGGTTTACCGAAATGATGATGGGTGTACATCCCCGATTCAGGATATTTTTTACCACTTCGAGGTTCATTGCGTTGATATTTTCAGGTGGAGCAAGCATAAGGTACAGGAGCTTTTCGTTCACATCGATAGTTCCTGCAATGTCCGTCATTCTTCATTTCCTCGCGAAAAATGCCAGAAATTCCGGGGGGATGTCAATATGCCCTTTTGTTACTGATTCTGCAAGTTCCTCCAGGGTCTTGATCATTTTTTCGATATTATTCACCTGTATCTGGAGCTCCATCCTGATCTCTTCCGGATCATACTCGCTGGACTTTACCTGATCTGCAACAAGTTGTAGGTTCATCCGGGTAAGTTCCAGCGGGCGCCGTACCCGGTTGACGGATTCACTCAGGTAGCCTATGAGGATCACTTTCCGATCTTCAGCTTTCACATGATCGGAGAAGTCTATGAAGCTTTCGATAATGTAATTTTTCCCGTCAATGGTAACAATTACCTGTGTTTTTAAAACCGGGATCCGCTTTCCTTCAGCAGTGATCATCTCTTTTTCTGAGTTGTCGATTGTTTTGTGCAAGTCAGTGATAGGGCAGGCGCCGGCTTTTGACGGGCAGATCAAGGTATGACATGCCTTTCCTACAAGTTGGTCCTTTGAAAAACCAAGAATTTTTAAAGCAAGTGGATTTACATCTACAATTTTATGGGTATCGGCTTCTATGATGATGATGCCGGTTTGGATCTTGTCAAATACTGCATTGAACAAAGTATAATGACTGAAGATCCGTTTGCAAAGCGTATCTGGTTGTTCTCCCGCATTTTTGTTCATCAGCTTATTCACCCGAATGTATGATCGTACTTCAGCATTACATAATAAAGTCATATCGACGTTCTTATTGAAAATGATGGATTCAAAAAAATATTTGAGATATTTTGCTTTTTCCAATGTGGGATACCGGGAATTATGCGGTGGATTTGCTCACGCACCGGAATAATTGATCGTATCATGTTTGTCACTTTGACGATTATCTCTGGAATTTTTTTAAGTGCACATTTGTTGTGAGAGTTGACGGAAAACGAATATAAATAACACGGCACTTCATCGATCTTCCTCCTCCTGTTTCATGTAGGCAAGAATTTCTGTACCTGTTCTCCGATGTCATCTGTTGAACGTGCATCGCGATACGGCGAATTACCCCAGGATGGACAAAATGACAAATCGTGTGGAATTAACGGGGTAAATTGAACTCCGATTGCCAAACGGAGATAAATTTGAGCCCCATATAATGCGTTTGGAGCCGCACCGGGCGCGTTTAAACCGAGAGTAATTTCCAACATGCAGATTAGCCCATTTTAGAGTGGATCTGCCCGTAAACACGCAATAACGACCTCGTTTAAAATCGTCCGTTTGCCAAAATAACGATGTATAGAGGACTTTTGAGAACGGAGCCCGATACAAGCCCGGATTTACCCTGGCAAAACCTGATCGGAAGCCAATTTGAGCCCGGATTGACTGGTGGTCAACATAGGAGATCCCAGAAAATACAGCTGAAATAAGCATGGATTCCGGGTCGACGTCCGGGAGATGCTGAAATGGGATGCGGGGGTGCCGGGCGAAAGATGCATGGTGGCGTTTCAGCTCAATCGCGATTCGTGCATCCATTCTGTGTGCCGGAAAAAATTTTCAAGGGAACGGGTCGTGGGAATAAATCGAGAAAATTAAACGATTACTAATTGTAGAGTGCCAGAGTTTCTGTCCTAAAATAGTGACAGTATTTATGTCCGCTTTCAAGAGCACCGAACAGGTGCTTGCGGGTGAAAGCGACAATGGAAATCCGGACCAAAGCAGTTGTATTCTATGAAGAAGGAATACGAAGTGCAAAGGAGATCGGAGAGACATATAACATCTCCGAAAGGACTGTGAGACGGTGGGCAAAGGCTCACAGTCATGACCAAGAGAACGGATTACAGCCAAAAAAGACCGGGCCGAAACGGTCTCCTTATGCACTATCCCTGGCGTTGGAACGCCGAATTATCCGACTCAAAGAGAAATATCCTGCATGGGGTGCCCGTCGTATAAAGCACCAGTTTAACCTCCCATGTTCCTGGCGAACCGTTCATCGAATCCTCAAACGACACGGCCTTCTCATTCGTGTTAAAGCTAAACCCCAACCAGCCGGGAAGCGATTCCAACGTCGACACGTTGACAGCATGTGGCAGGGCGATACTTTTCAGTTTCGTATCCGGGGAGTTGGCAAGATTTATGTCACCGGTTTTACTGATGACTGCTCACGTTATCGAGTGAAGAGCAAGGTCTATCTTCACAAAGATGCTGCCTCAGCGGTCAATGCTCTTCGCTGGGCACTCCGCACCGGACGAATCCCGCGTGAAATTTATCTCGATAATGGAAAACAATTTGTCGCCAAAGTTTTCAAAGCTGAAGCACAGAAACACGGAATCAAATTGATCTTCGGCCGACCATACAACCCAAAAGGTCGCGGGAAGATCGAACGCTATCACAAGACGCTCTACCAGGAACTCATCGCTCTCAAAGAGTTCCGTTCACTCAGTCATTTCAGAAGAGAACTCTGGAACTTTGACCACCAGTACAACCACTGGCGCAAGCAGGAGATCTTGGGATGGATGACTCCGGCTTCAGTCTATCACAACGAAATCAATTTCAACAAAGACCGAAAACATATCCAAAGCGGACATAAACTCTGTCAACAAATCGGACATTAATTGTGGCACTCTACAACTAATGATAAAGTGGAATAATCTATTACGGTGTTTGATATTTCCGTAAAAAAAATGTCGGGTTATTCTCAATGCTCCTGAAATTATTTTTGGAATTCCGGAAATGATTCTCAAATTTTTTCGACATGCCAGTTTTCGGATTTTTTATTACACTCGCACAAACCGGGTCATCAATTCCAATATTCCCCTCCACGTTCCCAGTTTTGGAAACCTCCCGCTCGAAAAAAAATTTCCGTATTTATTGTGCGGAATCATTAAACCCTTTTAATCGAATCTTTCACCCATGCACTAACAGGAAGGATTAGGATTGACATGACCATTCGGCGAATTTTTCGACTCTGGAAAGGATACTGGAAATGGCTTGGTGTATCTCTTTTGCTCACGCTTGGCGGAGCGATTGGCACTCTCGCCATACCGGCACTCTCGCAGGAACTGATCAATGACGGCATTTTGAAAAATAATTTTAATATCATTATCTCTGTTGGCGGCTACATGTTCCTTGCCGCGCTTCTTGCAGCAGTCTGTCAGGTAGCGAACACGAAGATAGCAGTCAAATTTTCTGAGTGGACTGCTCACGCACTCAGGACTGATGCGTATAACCAGATCCAGATGTTGTCGTTCGGGAACCTTGACCGGTTCCGCCCGAGTGATCTTTTAGTCCGGCTCACCACCGATATCCAGAACATAAAGATCGCCATCCAGCAGGGAATCCTGAACCTTCCGCTCGTCCCCGTTATGCTGATAACCTCAATCCTCTTGATCGCGTACCGGACACCCTCTCTCATCTGGCTGATGATCGTGCTCCTCATCATCTTCTCCTGCCTGCTTTCATTCTATTTCATCATCGTCGTCCCGCTCTTCAACCGGCGGCAACAGAAGTTTGACGAACTCAACCGTGCACTCCAGGAAAACATGGCAGGAGTCCGTGTGGTGAAAGCATTCGTCCGGCAGGACCTTGAAAACAAACGGTTCTCATCCGTTGCCGGCGAAGTAAAATCTGCATCATTAAAAGCCCAGCATATAGTCGCATACCTGATCCCCACACTGATCTTTATCGTCATCATTGCCCTTGCTGCGATCTACTATATTGGAGGAACTGAAATTCTCAAAGGGACTGGCTTTTCTCTCGGTGAAGTCACCGCTTCGGTTGAATATCTCTTCCTTATGATCATGCCTTTTATGATCCTCGGCACAGTTCTCCCGGCAATCACCTCGGCCCGTCCTTCCCTCCATCGGATCTATGAGGTCATCGATGCAGTCCCCGAGGTCAGGGACAATGAGAATCCAACAGATGTCGATCCTGCTTCAGTCAAAGGCAACCTGATTTTTGAGGATGTGAGTTTCGGCTATATAGGAAATGATGGAAAACCTGGACCACTGGTGTTAAAGAACATCAGTTTCGCAGCACATCCAGGAGAGACGATCGGTTTTCTCGGATCAACCGGTTCCGGCAAATCGACTCTCGTTTCCCTCATCCCCCGGTTCTATGATGTCACGAGCGGGCGTATCACGATTGACGGAACAGATATCCGGAACATCCCGCAGGATTGCTTACGGGAGATTGTCGGCATCAGTCTCCAGCAGCCAAACCTTTTCTCCGGCACCATCCGGGAAAATATTTTGTTTGGCAGCAGAGACCAGACCGATGAGAACATGATACTCTCAGCACAAGACGCTGACGCTGATGGTTTTGTCGCAAACATCCCGGAGAAATACGATGATAACGTCGCACGCCACGGGACAAACTTTTCCGGGGGGCAGCGGCAGCGTCTCTGTATCGCCCGAACACTCGCGAAAGACCCACATATTATTATCCTTGATGACAGCACCAGCGCCTGCGATGTCGCAACCGAAGCGCGGATACAGGATGCGGTGAACAGCCGCTTCACCGGTGTCACAAAACTGCTGGTCGCACAACGGATCAGCACAGTCATTGCCGCAGACAGGATCATCCTCTTAGAAAACGGTGAGATCATCGCCACCGGGCGTCATGAGGAACTGTTACTGACGAGTTCCCAGTACAAGGAGATCTACGATTCACAATTAGGAAGAGGAATTCTTGGAGGAGGTGATGCACGATGAGAGTTTCCTCTCCGCCAGTTGCAAAGAGTGATGCAGTATCGTTCGTGCCCACGGTCAAACGGTTCATCGCGTATCTTACCCCACACCGGGCGAAAATGGCAATCATTATTGTCCTCATGGTTGTGTACTCGATCTCGCTTTCTGCCCTCCCGCTTCTCATGGGATTTGCCACAAATATTATGGCTGCCGGACCCGGACCCGTCGCTCCGTTGCAGAATGTAATCCTTGCGATCATTGGTGTTGCCTTCGTACTCTGGATCAGTGGCATCATCTCACAGCGGCTCCTTGCTGATGTCGCACAGGACGCCGTGTTCCGGCTCAGGAGGGATCTCTTTGCCCATATCCAGGATCTCTCCCTCTCCTTCTTTGACCGGCGCCCGATTGGCGAACTCATGAGCCGGGTGACCAACGACACGCAGGTGATAGAACAATTCCTCAGTATCGGATTTTTACAGACCGGTCAAGCGATAATAACGATTATAATCACCACCATCTTCATGCTCTGGCTCAATCCCCTTCTTACTCTGTTCTCATATGTCGTTGTTGCCGGTCTTGTCGGATTTTCATGGATGATAACGAACGTATCCGGACCGGCGTTTGTCCTGCTCCAGCAGAAGACCGGTGATCTCAATGGGTTTACCGAAGAATGGTTATCCGGAGAGAAGACCGTGATTGCCTGCCGGCAGCAGGAAGTGTCCCGGAAACGGTTTGCCGCTCATTCTAAAAAGGTTGCAGAAGTAGGAGAGCGGGCACAGTTTTCTGCGCTAGTCAGCCAACCGGTCTCGAACATCTTCACGAGCATCCAGAGTGTCCTCCTCCTTGTTATAGGGGGAATTATGGCAATCAGCGGCAACGTGGAAATTGGCGTACTCATTGCATTCATCGGGTTTTCTGCAAATCTCATGGGTCCTCTCTCCGAGATCTTTGCGATGTATGCCCAGATCCTGAACGCGATCGTTGGTACTTCACGGGTCTTTGAGATTATGGACGAAAAACCGGTGGTTGCCGACGAGCCCGGTGCTCCCCCGATGCCGGTTGTGAAAGGCGATGTGATATTTGATCATGTCGATTTCAGTTATATTCCCGGACGCCGTGTCCTGCACGACAACACATTCCATGCACAGCCGGGACAGGTCTTTGGTCTCTGTGGTCCGACCGGTGCCGGCAAGAGCACGATCATCAACATTCTCACCCGCTATTATGATATCGATGACGGGAAGATCGCGATCGATGACCAGAATATCAAAGAGGTCAGGCAGGACAGTCTCAGGATCCAGATAGCTCAGGTTTTGCAGGAACCGTTCCTGTTCACCGACACGATCATGGCAAATCTGAAGTATGCCCGCGAAGGTGCAACTGATGAGGAGTGCACGAGCGCGGCAAAACAGGCAAATGCCCATGAGTTCATCATGATGCAGCCAGCGGGATACAATACCCTGCTCATCGATGGCGGGATGAACCTCTCACAGGGCCAGCGGCAGATGCTCACCATCGCCCGGGCAATTGTGGCAAACCCCCATCTCCTGATACTCGATGAGGCGACGAGTAACGTGGACACCCGGACGGAAAAACTGATCCAGCAGGGTCTATTGGAATTACAGAAAGACCGGACGTCCTTTATCATCGCCCACCGGCTTTCGACCATCCGGCATGCGGATGTGATCCTCGTGATCGACCGTGGCGAGATTGTCGAGCGGGGGAGTCATCAGGAATTGATGGCAAAGAAAAGGTTCTACTACGATTTATACATGAGCCAGTTCCGGGGGAAACTGACCGGGATTGTTGGGGCAGCGTGAGGTTCAGGTTTGCATATTTTTTTAAGATGCATATACGTTCTGTTTCCAGTTCAGTTCTTATCGGTAATTCATAAGCTGATTATTTCTCCTTTCCAAGAGCAAAACCGGGTACCACGACAAATCCGGTCATCACACAATCATAACAAGATCGCCATCACGGTCTATAGTGTACCGTTTTAATAGCATCGCGTCATTCATCGGACAGTTCCAGTCAAAAACCTGCTTGACCTTATCCCGTATCTGCTGAATTTTCTGCACATCATATCCCATCGTTTGCTCCATCATTACAGTCATTGTTGCCATAATCTACGTGAGCAAATGCACCTGTATTAATGTACGGCGGGCGCGGTGTGAAAGTGAACGTGTTTTATGAAACGTCACCTCTCACCAAGAAAGCATATGAACCAGCATCGCCAAAAAAAGTCCCTGATATGACCACACATTCCGGTATACGATACAAACTCGCATTGTTCAAGCAGCGTTACACCCGGGGAACCTCGTGGACGGTTATGCTCCTGAACTTTGGTATTATCACGGCAAACGCAAAACTTTTTGAAGATTTCTTCTATATCCATCTTGGTCTGACACTACCGATGGTTATTGCGATTGCCATTCCTGTTTACATTATTGGTTGTTACCTCATCGGGCATTTTGATGAGAAAAGCGGGTTCTGGCAGATAGAAAATGACCTGAACTACCGGGTGACGCCACTTTCTGATGAAATGCTCACCCATATACGGGAGATACGAAAGAAACTCGAATAAAACAGAACGCGAAAACCGATCCAGTGACATTCCGGATCAACTCCCTTTGATAAAAATGAGACTATCTTCAACCATATGGGGATCTTTATCCGGGGTATATCCCCCGCACAGTACCCGGCATTCACGCATGTTAATTAGAAGGTTCCGGGAATCTTTCCCAACATTTTCAGTAGTCACTCTGTCATCAGCATCCAAGACGTCCCACGCAAAATCAGATAGCAGTGGTCTTTGAACGTATTGTAAGAGAAATACAGGTGTTACCCCATTTGGCAGGTGCCAAACTGGATGGGATGCTTTTTTTTGGATAACGACATTCTTCAATGAGAGGCATCACGTACCGGATCAGGGAAGTGCAACCAGATTATCGTGCATGTACTGGTGCTTCCAGAGTAACAATCCGCGACATTTATTATGACTACCGACTCGACTCCCCACATAAGGTTGAACGTCCAGGCAAAGATTTTAGCAGCCTTTCTCGTACTGTCGGTGCTCTCACTTGTTGTCACGGGATTTTTCGCTTTCGCTGCCATCACTCGTATGGGAACATATGCCGGGGGAAGCAGTCAGACTCTCGGTGAAAATGCTGTCAACGACAGTTCTTATGCCCTGCAAATGACCGCGGAGGAATATCTCCAACGGGTTGCAATTGACCAGGCAAATATCACAAATGTCCTCTTTGAAGATTCTAACTCAGAGATGAACATCCTCGCCGCACATGCGGCAATGCTCCCAAATAATTCCCGTTGTCGTCCGGTATTCCGGCATATCCTCCTAACATTCACCCGACTGATCCTTCCGCTGCCGCGCTTGTTGAGTTCGCCCCCGGTTCCAACCTGACACCGGCATCAGAAGAAGTCCGGATACTTTCCGGCATGGATGACATGCTCCGGGCGGTTTACGTCACCGATGAGGATATGACCGGTGTCTATATTGCGTCCGATTCTGGCATGATGTATGAATATCCCTGGAACCCGGGACACCCGGTAGGATATGATCCGCGGAACCGTGACTGGTTCAAACAGGCAGTTATCAGCGAAAATCTTACCTGGTCTGATGCACCCTATGTCGATGCAAGCGGTCATGGTCTGGTGATGACCTGTTCAAAAGCGATCGATTCGAAATATGGGCACTGGGTGATTGGATCGGACGTATCTGTTGCTACCATCAACGAGGATTTCTTAAACCAGACTCTTGGGGGTAAAGGATACGCGGTGCTTATTGACCGGAACGGAAATATCATCACCCAGCCCGGACTCTCATCGGGTTCGACGAAATGGAACGAATCTTTCACGACTGTAAACGCGTTTTCCAGTGAAGAACCCGGACTTGTTGCGGTTGTAGCAAACATGACCGCAGGAAAAACTGGTATCGGGCTCGTCTGGTTCAACGGGACTGAGACCTATGTTGCCTATGCCCCGGTGCGCGCGATGAACTGGAGTCTTGCAGTTTCCCTTCCTGTCGCAGAAGTCACTGAACCCATGAAGAAGACTGCGAGCAGGATAATCGATGCAACGAATGTTTCCAGTCAACAGATCGCTGATGAAACCGCCCGGCTTATGACAATTTTTGCCGCGCTGTTCGTATTCCTGCTTATTGTAGTTTTATTCATCTCAATTTCACTTGCCCGTTACATCACGAAACCTGTCGAAACACTCAAATCCGGGACTGAAGCAATCGGTAAAGGCGATCTCGATTACCGGGTTACAATCCGGTCGGGTGATGAGTTCGAAGAACTGGCAAACTCGTTTAACACGATGGCTGCAGACTTAAAAGCAAATATTGAGAACCTCCGGCTCACGACCGCTCAGAAAGAACGGTTCACAAAAGAACTCGAGATTGCGCGATCGATTCAGGCAAGTTTCCTGCCGGAAACGATGCCGGAAATCCACGGCTTCGAGATCGCCGCCGTATCAGTTCCTGCGCTGGAAGTGGGGGGCGACTTCTATGATTTTATTCGGTGAGCCGTCACCGCTGGGCGCTTGTCATTGCTGATGTTTCGGGTAAAGGCGTAAGTGCAGCGCTCTTCATGGCACTTTCCCGGACCTTGCTCCGTGCGTGCATCGAGGATAAAACAGATACCACTGCTGCATTAAGGGAGGCAAACCGGTTCATCTGCCGTGATGCACAATCGAGCATGTTCGTAACTGTGTATTCTGCAATTCTTGACCCGGAACAGCACACGCTTGCGTGCGTGAATGCCGGGCACAACCCACCGCTCGTCATACAGGGTGATTCCGGGGAGGCATACTTCCTCCGTCAGTCCGGATTGCAATGGGCGTGATTCCGGAGATGGAGATCAACGAAGAAGTTGTCAGGTTAAAACCGGGAGATCTCGTGATCATGTATACCGATGGCGTGACTGAGGCGTTTAACAACAAACTGGAAGAGTTTGGGGAAGAACGTCTCACTGAAATTGCGCGAACCTGCCCGTCCCTTCCTGCCGAGGAGGTCATTAAACGGATCCTCTCTGCGATCCACGCATTCACCGGTACGACACCGCAATCCGATGATATCACGCTTGTTATCCTGCGGGTGATGCCATAGTTATGGATTAAAGTGTCGCTCGAAAAGAAGACCCTGAAGAGCTCGGCGAGTATCGAACCTACAAGTACTTCAGGCTGCAGCGCTGGCGATGTATCAACCAGTAACGAATGATTTTGCCATGAAAATTTTGAGATTTGTCAACGGTGCAGCAAATATCCGGAAATCGGTTGGTGAATGCAAAATTTTCATTGCTTTGGTGCGAAGTCTTCGGCTTCATGTGGGTTTTTTTAGATTACTTTCGATATGGGGACAAAGAAAGAGCAAGATGATGGAATCATCTCCTTGTCCCACGAGGTCCCCCCATCTCAGTGAGTCGGCGCGACACCTCTTCAAACCGTACCCTGGCAGAGGGTGTTTATGTGACACCCGGTTTAATACATATACTCTGTTGGAGATTCTTATTCACCAAAGTACACTTCGCCAGCAAACTCACGATGTTCCGGAATGAACGGCCCCGGAAAAAAAGTGGATTTGATCAATCCCGGGACTTTGAAGGCTTGTTTGACCATAATCCATGTTTATTACAGTATGCCCGGGCTTTTACCCGTGTATCACTGACAGCAAACTCAGCCTCGGGTGCATCTCCCGGCTGGAGTCCTTTCACCTGGAGATAACTTCCTGCAGCAATCTCAATCCATTCGATATAGTGGTCTGCCGCCATCGGATGGGCGATCTCTCCGACTTTTACCTTGATGCCATTTCTGGTCTTTTCGACGACCGGGACATGTTTCTCCTTTCCCGGATCCTCTGCTCGTTCAGGTTGCTGCTCCATCGGCTGACCGCAACAGACAGATATGCCGTCTCCATTGTGGATAACCATGACGATCTTTCCGCAGAGATTGCATTTCAGGACTTCAAGCATCTGGAATTCACCTGAATAGAAGAATGCCTGCGGAATTATTAATCTATGCGTTCGAAATCCGCGAGACCGGGCGATCTCAGTATCAGAAAATAATACCAGATCCTTTAGTTCCGGATCACACTGGCATGAGTTCCTGTCACCCCAGCAGGGTATGTGTACATGTCGGACAAATGGAAAAAAACTGAAGATAAGAAAAATTTCAGGGTTCAGAGGGGGATTCCGGTTCAGGTTCTGAGGGGGGTGTCGTCCGTACCATCCAGCAAAATCCGGCGATACATACAATATTTAGGACTATGAGGAGGAGGAGACTCCAGACATTCTCTGCAAAATTTGTACTCACCGAGAGGTGCATTCCCGAGAGATCATTAAACGATCCGATAAAGAGTGCGACAACAAAAAACAGGATGGAGCCCACGATGATACCGAGCATTACTGCCGCAATAAACCTGAGCGGGTTGGAATTTTGTGATTGTTCAATCATAAAAATCATGTCTTATCCGCCGCTATAAATGTATTGGCATTGCCTCAAGGACCGAGAAAAAAGGTGTTGCACAGTCAGGCTCGTTTTACTGCCGGTGACCGATAATCCCAATTACACTTGTTCAACTCTTCAAGTGCAATAACGATTGCATTAACGAGGACTTCTCGCATCTTTTTCCCTTTCTCACGCGAAGCTTTGGTCGGATCGCCGGTTGCACCGCAATCCGTGAGCTCGGAGAACTTCCATTTTACATCAAGGCAGGGGGGAAGTTCTGGTACAACGCCGCGAGCCAGATCCTGTCGGCAGAGTTCGGGAAACAATGCCAGTGCCATGGATAACTCCCCCTCCCCGCCATGTCCCAGACCGTTCCAGACACAAAAAAAGTCCGGGGGAAGCAGGGGAAGGAGCGTGTTCCACCACGCATCGAAACTGACAATCTTCAGGTCCGGGTGCGCCACTTTGGCAAGCCTGCTCGCGATCTCGATTGAGGGAATATTCCCGTCATGACCGTTCATGATGAAGATCTTCCTTATGCCTTCCCGGTACACAGATTCAAGGATATCGCGGATAATGGCAGTTTCGGTTTCGGGCTGGAGCGAGACAGTGAAGGAAAAATCCCGGTAATGCTCACTCATGCCGTAATTGAGTGGCGGCAGGACTGAAGTTTTTGGCACACGTTCGGCAACGGCGCAACTGATCAGGTATGCCGTCAGCGCATCGGTGCCAAACGGCAGGTGCGCCCCATGTGATTCGAGAGACCCCAAGGGTAAAATTACCGTATCGAACGGGGCGTTTTTATAATCTGCCGCAGTCTGGTGTGCGACAAGAAGCGGGTTCTTTTCCATATCTATACTCCTGTCGGACATTGTTCGTCGTTTTATTTATACACGCCGGGTGTATTGTCGCCCCGGGGCCATATCGGATCTCTTCCTGACTCGTGATTTACTCGAAGTATTTGTCCCGGACTTCTACCGGATGTTGTATGAAAAAGGGAAATACGCAGGATCAATTGGTTTCTTTACCAGGAATAGTCACTATTAATATACCAAATGTGCAAGTAACTTAACAAAGGAACCCCATGAAAAAGAATACATTATACCTGTTAATAGGGTGTGTCGCGCTTGCCCTGCTTGCAATCTTTTGGTACTCTGTCGAGATTGATAATCCGTTTTTAATCGAAATCTCGTTTGTACTCGGAATAGTGATCATTTACCTTGCACGGAGGAACGTGACGGATCTTATAGAAGACGAACGGAGCGCAAAGATCACCGAGAAAGCGGCGCTGAGAACATTTCAGGTATTCTGGGTGGTCTTCTGTGCATTCTCCATCAGTGCGGTCATGCAGATTCTCCACGTACCGTCATTCCCCCGGAACCGCACATTCGAACACATCCCGAACAGTCCGCCAGCGGTACCGGAGATAATGCCGCCACGAATGATGGGATACGTCCAACTCGGTCTGCTCTGCCTGATGATATTTTTGTATGTCGGGTTCAGGTTCTATTATGCCCGAAAATACGGGGATTGGGAAACAGATGAAGAATAAAATAAAAGTTTTCCGGGCGATGCACGATATGACGCAGGAGGATCTCGCACAGACAATTGGGGTCACGCGCCAGACCATCCTCGCGATAGAGAAAGGAAAATATGTTCCCTCCCTCGATCTTGCATTCAGAATTGCACGACATTTCAACGTGAATGTTGAAGAAGTGTTCACATACGAAGTAGAAAGCAGGACTGTCGAGATCGACTGAATTTTTTAGTGCAATTTTTCCCTGTCCGCTTACGGGACGATTTCATAATTCCCCTTGTCTCTGACCTCCAATTCCTCTTTTTTGATTCAGATTATGCGTTCCGATCTCGTACCGGAATATATCTATTTTAGTTACCAAATTGTAATCTAAACTAGTTCAATGAAAATGTTTATATTACAAAATGTCAAATACACTTTACAACGCGTGGAGACAAAACGATCTTACACGCGTACAAGTAACAACAGGAAGTACCAACATGAAAAAAACACCGGGAATATTTATCGCTGTGTTTGCAGTATATTGCATCTGTGCGCTCTGTATCGGCATGAGCAGTGCAATAGATGTAACCACATCCACTGCTCATCAAAACCGCACGTTCAATGCCGGTCCCGGACACCAATCCATAGCAATGGGACAAGGAGCCGGAAGACCCGGGTTTGATCTGACAAATTCCACCCAGCAGCAACAGATCATCACCCGACTGGAAAAGGACGGCATAAATGTAACTGAATTCAAAACCGATCTCCAGAATGGAAAGCCCGATGCCGCCAAAACCTGGCTTGAAAATTATTTCCAGACTCATAAGCCAGCGATGGGACAAGGAGCCGGAAGACCCGGGTTTGATCTGACAAATTCCACCCAGCAGCAACAGATCATCACCCGACTGGAAAAGGACGGCATAAATGTAACTGAATTCAAAACCGATCTCCTGAACGGGAACATCGATGCGGCAAAAGCTTTGCTTGATGCATTCATGCAGATGAATAGAAGCAATATGACCGCTCACATGAAAAGCGGATAAAAATCTGCATTAAACACCTACAAACGTTTCAACACTCAAGGGAGGGGCACCCCCTCCCTCTTTTCTGTGAAAATGCCTTGAGGCATTCTTATTAGGTATGCTTGTGAGGTCATCGGCTAATCTGCGGTTAATGCGAACATGCAAACAGTTCGCACCCTTTTCACGTACTGATTAAATGTATTCCGTTGGTAACTATGTACATTTTTCCGGAGATGCAGTATGCAATTCTGTAAAGAATTTTCACCCTTTTACCGATACGGGGCATTTTCGCTCAACACAGTTCTCCCGTTATTGCTTTTAGGTTGGAAATCAACTGATAGGGTAGTACTGAAAAAAGAATACGCTCCTTAGGATTATGTAATTTATACCATTGAAACAAAAAGTATATATTACATTATGTAAAACATTCTTTACATGGTGTGAACGTATGAGTACGCTTGCACCGGTAAAATGAGAAGAGTGTAGCAGATGAAAAGAACAGAAACCCGTGCTAAAGTCCGACATGGGATTTCCCAAAACGTAAGCAAAGGAGGGATAATCCAGGAAACTACCCTTTGTAACGACAAAACGGTAACCACCCGGCATAACCAGAAGTGTGTCAGACTAACCAACGCGACAACGATAAAACAGAAAATAGAAACAGGACAATGTACAGCCGGGTGTGATCTCACTTGCAGAACAAAAACGGACCGGAACTCCTCACAAGTGAACGGTCAGCAGTACAGCAGAGCGACACGTCATTAAAGACCCAAAACCCCATTTTTTATTTTTTTACTGGTCAACAGGTCTAAAAGGTACTACACTCCAACACTGGCATTCTTACCGGCATACGTTTTACATAAAAAAATGTTTATGATTACCCGGACAGGTTCCAGAATGGAAATGAAAAACACAATATATGAATGAAATGAACAATGGAGGAATTATGCGAAAAAGGATAGCTATCTTCAGTTTTATTTTGTTGTTGCTGATCGTATCAACCGCGTATGCAGCATCAACATCTACCAGTACTTCGACTTCAACAAGTACATCAGGTTCCACCAGTACATCCGTTTCAGCCCAAGACGCAGCATCGCTTGTCACGGTATCCAGTGTCGCGATGGATCCGCCAGTATTTTTTCCTAGTGAACAGGGCATGATTTACGTAACGCTGACAAATTCCGGCACCACATCTGTGGCATTGGAAAATGCCGCTATTCTTGACAATAAAGTCAATCTTGTAAACGGCAATTCGTGGAATACCGTGACGTATATTGGACCGGGATCGACGATTACGTACTCGTTCCAGGTTACGATAGATCCACCGGATGGGACCTTTTTCCCGCTGTTCTCTGTCAGCGCAGTTGGTGCCGGGAGCATTAATTATCCTTTTGTCCTCAAGGTGGATTCAACCGAGATCAATACCTATGTATCGCAAAAACCAGACACCTTCACCCCATCGGTAGCAAGGAATGTCAACATAACCATTGCCAATCCCCGGGCAGGAAGTATCAGGAATATTCAAATTATTCCGTCCGGTAATGGTATCACTTCAAACCCGACCCAAAGAGATATCAATTCACTGGATGCGTGGAATTTTGTTGAAGTTCCGTTCAGCATCACGCCAAGCCAGGAATCAACAAACGTCACTTTCCTTGTTAAATACATGAACGGAAATGTGCCACATTCCGTAAATGTTATCCTTCCCATCACGTTCGGTAACGATAAAACGGCCGCTGTACCAATCGTGAATAATGTCGCTCTCACCTCAAAAGGTTCGTATTACGAAATTACCGGGGACGTGACCAACACGGGGATTACTGATGCAAAAGGGCTTCTTGTGACCGTTGGTTCCCCGGCAACAGGTACGGGAAAGTACCCCCAATATGCAATCGGCAGCCTTGCTGCAGATGATTCCGGGAGTTTCGATCTGACATTTACCTGTCGTGATCTCTCATCCGTCCCTCTCGTCATGAAATGGAAAGATGCCAATGGCAATGATCTGAGCACCACAAAGGTGCTCGATCTCTCATCTGCATCGGGTTCCGGAACGGTTAATACGGTCTCCGGTAGTGCCGGCACCACTCCAAGTACAACGGGAGGCTCCACAACGACAACTGGCAGAACATCGGGTAATTACGGTCCCGGTCAGTCAACCAGCCTGTTTGGTAGCAGCAGGGGCGGGGGGATCAGTTCATTTTATCCGGTTATCGCAGGCGCCGTCATTCTTGTCGTCGCAATTGTACTATGGAAGAAACGTAAATGGCTCTCTCTGAAACTGAAAAAACAGTAAGCGGTGCGGGTATGAATGAAACCCCGCTTATCCAGCTTGCTGATGTCTCAAAAGTGTACCAATTAGAGAGCGGTGACTTCACCGCTCTCAACCACGTCTCGCTTGAGATCCAGGGGGGGGAATTTGTGGCTATCATGGGACCATCGGGTTCCGGTAAATCGACCATTATGAACCAGTTGGGAATCCTTGACGTTCCCACAACGGGAGATCTGTTTATAGCCGGGAAAAATGTTGCAAGCATGACAAATCTTGAGCGGACACATATGCGGAGGGATACAATCGGATATATCTTCCAGAAATTTTATCTGATCCCCCTCCTCTCTGCGTACGAGAACGTGGAATACCCGCTTATCCTGAAACACAAAAAACGAGATACCTCAGGGAAAGCAGAGGCAGTTCTCAAGTCCGTCGGCTTTGACAAGGAGATGAGCGCACATCGACCCTCCCAGCTCTCCGGTGGACAGCAGCAGCGGGTCGCGATTGCCCGGGCGCTCGTTAATGATCCGAAAATTCTTCTCTGTGATGAACCAACCGGGAACCTCGACCGGAAGACAGGATTCCAGATCATGGAGATCCTCGTGGGGCTTCACCGCGAGGGAAAGACAGTCATCCTCGTTACGCACGATCCAAAGATCGCAGAGTATGCACACCGGACGATTACTCTTGAAGACGGGAGGATCGTAGAATCATGAGAGACATTTTTTTTGACCTGTCAGTCAGGAGCGTGAAACTGAATTTTTTACGTTCGCTTCTTGCCTCAATCGGCATTGTAATCGGTGTTGTTGCAATCTCGTCCATGGGAATGCTGGGGACGAACATGCAGCTTCAGGTGAAGGATCAGCTTTCTCAAGGTGCTAACACAATCGTCATCACCACTGATACAGTGAGGTTGGGACTTCCGGGATCAACTCCTGCTGCCTCGTCATCCTCAACAATTACCCAAAACCAGCTCCTTAAGATTAAACAAGCCGCAGGTACAGATAATACTGTCATCCCCCTGTACCGGACAAGTACCCAATTTACGTTGGGATCTGTGAACGGCAGAAGCTCGATATATGGAATTGCACCCAGTGATATAACGGATTTTCTAACCATAGATAACGGCACAAATATCCAATGGACGAATGATGCCCTTGTCGGGGCAACCATTGCCAGTAACTTTAATTTAAAAATAGGAGACAGGATCCACATAGGACAATCGAACGGGTCCGTTTCCCTACCGGTGGTTCATATTGTCGGGATTCTCAAGGCACGGGGCATGACATCAGACAGTGTCAATGCCGATAACGCGATTATTGTATCCAGAGACTGGTATACCGCTCATTATGGGGGTGAGGAACAGTATCCCCAGGTAAATGTGATAGTAAAAAATATCGACACACTGAACGCGGTTGAAACGGCAATTAGTGCAAAACTAAACACAAACCCAAAAACACCGGTCATCCGGTTACAGGATGCAAGTTCACGGTTATCCAGCATCACCTCAACTCTCGGAACCATGACCACATTCATCCTCGCAATTGGCGGCATATCGCTTCTTGTCGCTGCAACAAGCATCTTCAACGTCATGATGATGTCGGTGAACGAGCGGATCCAGGAGATTGGTATCCTGCTTTCAATCGGCACAGAACGGGGCGAAGTGCGCCGGATGTTCCTGTACGAGGCACTGATTCTTGGAATCCTTGGGGGTGGTGTCGGAGGAGTCTGTAGTCTTGTAATCGGCTATTCGGTCGTGAGTGCCATGATTGGTACTACTGCATACTTCTTCCTGCCGGAGAGTATCGTCTACATTCCCGCCGGTATGGTTATAGGGATGATTGTCTGTGTTGCATCCGGGCTCTACCCTGCATGGCGGGCATCAAACATGGATCCGATCGATGCACTGCGGAGTGAGTGAGAGAAAAATCCAAAAAATCCCCACGTCTATTTTTTCTGATATGATAACCCATTCTTGATGTGCATGTCAGGACCGGTACCTGCTGAACCTGCAATTGAGATGGAAGAAGAGGCACAGTACCAGCAACAGTTAAAACTTTTTTCTGATAGTTCAACAGAGAAAGGTATCGAACTCCTAAAGATTGGTGAAGTAATTGCAGGACTCCGGGACCGACGGCGGTTTTTAGATATCGGGGCTGGCGGTGGGCATCTCACGATTCCCGTCTCACAGCAATTTGAACAGACAACAATCGTTGAGCCCAACCAGAAACAGGCAGATCTGTTCTGTCGGCGGTATCCTGCATTCTCTGTCCACACAACCAGTTGGAGAGAAGTCGATCTGAACGATGAACACTTTGATCTGATCCTCTGTTCCCATGTTCTTTATTATATTCCGGAAGGGGCGTGGCTGGCTACCATCGAGAAAATGTATCAACATCTTTCCGATGGCGGGTGTATCATCATTGTCGTACAGTCCCCGCTGGGGGAAGTGGCCCGGTTCTTCTCCTCTCTCACTACGTATGATGTCCCAATTCTCGAACTGACCCGTGATGTGATCGAACGCTACGGCGATGATGCGGTGATGCTGCAGTACTTCCAGAACGAAATCTTTTGTGATTCGCGGGAGGATATCGTGAATATCGGGTTGTTCCTTCTCCTTGACCGGAAGTTCCGGAACCGCATGGATGAAATTGCCGTATACTTTGATGCCCATCACCGGTGCAAAAGCGGGTTCCACATTTTGCAGGACGAGGTCTTGCTTATCATTAGAAAGATCCCAAACGGGAAGGCATCGAATCCACCCGACCATTGAACTGAGTCGTTTTGATGTGCCCAGATGCCCCCACAATTCTCGTGGAGGTAATAAAATCCTGCACTGCGCGCCCCATAAAAAACGGCAAGCTCATCACCATGCAGGATCAACGGCATTCCAATCAAAACTTTCTGGATCTGGTGAACCATGCTTTTTCTATCGGAGCAGGAGAAACGGGAGTGGGCAGGTTATGCCCATGAGATTATCACACACGGTGCAGGACCCCGCATGTATGAAAACAGGATCCGTACGAACCTCTTTTCGGCATTCTGCTACTTTATCGGCACTACATGTGCTGCACAAGGCGATGCCCGGCATTCGATAGAATGGCTCGAAGCAGGAGCGCTCAATGAAGAGGAGGGACTTTTCTCATCAACATTCCTGTTAGGGTTTTTGCAACGCCACAACGGAAAGATGATTGCACCAGCTGTCGCGTTCACTGATCCGCGCCCGTTCATTCATTTTGCCGGTGTACCGGTCATGAAGGATGCCCGCTCGCGTTTCGTGCACCAGTGTTCCCATTCACTACCGGCCTTTGAAAAACCAGTCCGGTTCATGGATATCGGTTGCGGTGACGGGGCACTGACGGTCATGCTCCTGCAACACCTTCAGGACACGGGCAAAGTGAACCAACTTGCCGAGATCCTGCTCGTGGATTCATCACCGGCTATGATCAGTCTCGCACAAAAAACCGTATCTGAAGCGTTCCCGGGTGTTCATATCACAACTGAAAATGCCCGGATACAGGATTGCTCTGCAACTATAGACCATCACTACGATATCGCGATAAGTTCCCTTGCATATCACCACATGCCGGTTGAGGACAAGGAAATACATCTTGCCCGGCTCAAACCTTGGATCGACAATTTCATCCTTTTTGAGATGGACGCAAACAACGATACACCAGAACTATATTCCCCGGACCTTGCGTTTTCCGTCTACCAATCATATGGGCGTATCATGGATTTTGTCTACGCACACGATGCGCCGGTTGATGTGGTGACGGGTTGCATCGATTCATTTCTCATGACTGAAGTGGTTTCTATTCTTACACAGCCACGGGGTATCCGCACAGATTATCACATGCTCCGGAACCAGTGGAACGATCTGTTCCGGAGGGGGCTGGGACCGGAGTTTACATTGCGATGCGATTCCACCTGCTATGCAGATGAATATATGATGCTGTTTACGATGCACTACGGTAAAGGGGAGTGAATGAAAATATGAGGGAGAAGCATTTTTTGCATCTTTACCTTTTTGTGGCACTCTGCAAATAGCCAGTGGATTCACCATTTTTTCTGAGATCAAAGACCCACCGGCTTACTGATGGCGCAACATTGCCGCACCGCCGTTGTGTTACAACATCGAATCCCTTTGTTTCAAATTCCTTTATCAGTGGTTCGATCTGTGTCCGTTTTTTGAAGGTATAGAAATGGATCATCCCCTCTTTTCGGACGAATGGCACAAACATTTCCAGGCATCGGTCCATGCCATACGGTGTCGGGATAATAACACGATCATATTTCAGCCGGGGAAAACGCGAGGTATTACACGCATCACCGGAAATCAGGGTAATGCGATCAGCTACTCCATTCAGATTGCAATTTTCTATAAACCACCGGCACGCGTCCGGATTTTGCTCGACAGCCACGATATCTGCACCGCGGGCAGCTGCCGGTATTACAAATGGCCCTACACCACAGAACGGCACGAGAACCATTTCTCCGGGCAAAACAAGAGATGTCACCCTCCTCCGTTCCGTCGCAAGACTGGGATTGAAATAAACCGTCTTTACGTCAAGCCGGTAAGAATAGCAATACTCGTGATGAGTGGTGATAGTGCCCGAACCAAAAAGAATCTCATAGTCTGCCGTTCGGTTCTCACCCTCCAGTTTCGTTGTTTTATTGAGAACCGTATGGATTGCGCGGCGCCGGGAGATGATGGTACTCGCGATGCTATACCGGTAACTGTGCAGTTCCGGAGGCAGGTGAAGAATCGCAATATCACCGATAACATCAAAACGGTTTGGCAGATGGTATAGTACGGAGTCTGGAATACTTCCCCTCATCTGATCCCGGAGCTGCATACTATATCGTATATTGACGACACATCCGATAATAACAGACGCATGGAATTTTAACCGTCAATAACGCATCACAACATATCTTACCCGGTCGATTCGCAAAAAATATACCTTCTGCAGCGTATGAGTTCATTGACATCTCCGCTGGACTATATCCATCTGCCGGCAATGTTACCTCACTGAAGCAATGATCTGTCATGCCACATAGTACGGGCATTCACAACCGTGTGCATCCTTCCCATAAAGAGCGCAAGCCATATTATTTTGAGATCTCCCCCATACCCTCCTTTCGGGTGACAACGGATGGCATAAAATTTTTTAATGTTCCCGCCCCGTTTCGCCAGATTACGGAAATTCCCGACTACCGGTTTGATGACATCAGAAAAGACGACATTGTGATCGATATTGGTGCAAATGTCGGGGCGTTCTGTATCCGTGCCGCCAGGTACTCGGATCATGTTATCGCGGTTGAACCGGTCACCACTGGCATCCTGCGGGAGAATATCCGGTTGAATGCCGTACCGGTGCGGATCATTGAAGGGGCACTGGGAGACGGAAATTCCCGGGAGATCCGGTGGGATGAGTATCCGGTCATGGCACTCACGTTCCCGCTCAAAAAAATAATAGCGATGGCAGGAGGCTGCGACTTTTTAAAATGCGACTGCGAGGGAGCGGAATGGCTTATCGAACCACCGGATCTCGCCGGTGTGCGCAGAATAGAGATGGAACTGCACCTGCCACCCATCTGTGGTCTACCCAATCCGGCGCTACTCGATTATATCAGCCAGCATTTTACATTCGATATCGATCAGGTACCCTGCCACGGCCCACTTGGGCTCATGGGATACCTGCATGCAACCCACCGGGCATAGCCGGCAATCACCCCACGGGCATGATGCTGTCCAAGATGTGCCCGTGGGAACCTTCAAGAATCGCCCCGCCATATTTCATGCAGGTAAGATTATGTGCACTGTTTCACCTGATCAGAAGAATGCAATCCTCGATGAGATTCTGGCAACCCGCCGTTCGCACCGCATGTTCCTTCCGGTAATCCCACCGGAAGATGATATCCGCCGCATCATCCATGCCGGGCTCCTCGCACCGTATGCGGCGGCAGCGATCGGTGGATCGAAAGATTATTTCCGCAGGTTCTTTGTGATAAAGAACGGGTCATCGAGCATGGCGGCAGTTCAGCCGCTCATCTTTCGCGCGGTGAATACCATGGCCGCAGAACTTGATCACGCAATGGAGGCAAACCTGAAACTCCGTGCACAGGCAGCGAGCTTTGCCGAACGGCTCACCCTCATCAAAAAGATGGGAAAGGTGCCCGGTGTCGGCACTGCACCTTATTACATCATCGTTGCGGAAAAGAAAGGGTTCCCCCCGGTAGAACAGCAATCACTTGCCCATTGTCTCGAGAATATGTGGCTGAAGGCAACCGCACTTGAACTTGGGTTCCAGCTCGTCTCCATTACATCGCAGATGTCCGGCAATGCGGATTTCTGCAGAATAATCGGCATACCTGCCGGAGAATGGGAACTTGCGGGCTGTGCCGTCGGGTACCCGAAAGATGAACTCTCACCTGCAATTCGCCCTGCGGTTGACGATGTTACGACATGGCTGGGATGATAGTATAAGGATGAGGATCGAATCCTGAACACTTTTTTAAGCCGCTGCGTGAGATGATTCCCGCCATGGGACACTCCGGATTGGTTATCACAATACCTGCATCCCAGAACATTCATACGAAATAACAGTCAACTTTTGCATCAGGCAGGACATGATAAGACGGAAAGATGAAAACTACAGGGAGATCATCGATTTTCTTCCTGATGCAACATTTGTCATAAACGCGGATGGAACAGTAATCGCGTGGAACCGGGCGATGGAAGAAATGACGGGAGTCCCGGCAACCGCCATGCTTGGTAAAGGAGATTATGAGTATGCCCTCCCGTTCTATGACGAACGTAAACCAATGCTCGCCAATCTCATCTTCATGCCGGACAGTGAGATCGAAAAGCGGTACCACTTCATTCAGCGTACAGGAAAAACGCTCGTTGTCGATATTTTTATCCCCACCTTCCAGGGCAGGGGTGCTTACTTCTGGGCGAAAGCAAGCCCGCTCTTTGATCCAGACGGAAATATCACGGGGTCTATCGAAACGATCCGGGACATCACCGATCGGAAAACGGCTGAACTGGAAATGGAACAAACCCGGCGCAGACTTTCCGAGATTATTAACTTTTTACCTGACGCAACATTTGTGATTGATACCGAAGGCAAAGTGATCGCATGGAACCGGGCGATGGAAGAGACAACGGGTGTCCCGGCTACTGCCATGCTCGGTAAAGGAGATTACGAGTATGCCCTGCCATTCTATGGCGAACGTAAACCGATGCTCGCTAATCTCATTTTCATGCCGGACAGCGAGATCGAAAAGCGGTACCACTCCATCCAGCGAATTGGAAACACGCTTGTTGTCGATATTTTTATTCCCACTTTCCGGGGCAGGGGTACATACTTCTGGGCGAAAGCAAGCCCGCTCTTTGATCCAGACGGAAACATCACAGGATCTATCGAAACGATCCGGGACATTACGGAACGCAGGGAGATGGAAGAGCGCCTCGCACGATCGAATGCTGAACTCCATATCGCCGCAGAGATCCAGCGGAGTTTTTTACCCGAAATCATCCCGCAGGTGACAGGGTTTGAGATCGCTGCGCGAAGCGTAATGGCAAAGGAAGTCGGGGGCGACTTTTTTGATGTTATACCCTTTGAAGTTATTCCGCTGGAGAAAGACACGCTTGGTATACTTATCGCTGACGTATCGGGAAAAGGGGTTCCTGCAGCGCTCTTTATGGCGTTGTCACGGATTGTTGTCCGGGTCAATGCGCTCTGGCACCGTGACCCGGCAAAGACGATCGAGGATGCAAACAATGTCATTTCGCAGGATTCAAAAGCCGGGATGTTTGTCACCCTTTTTTATGGAATTCTCTCGGAAAAACACCGGACACTGACATATGTCAATGCCGGGCATAACCCTCCCATAGTTTACAGGGGTCGTGATGGATCGATGGAGGAACTTATGCCAACGGGAATCATTATGGGCGCGATGGAGCACAGGGAATATTCCTCCCGGACAATTGGTATCGGTGCCGGGGATGTTGTGGTGCTTTACACGGATGGCGTTACTGAATCAATCAACAACCATATTGAGATGTTCGGGGAAGAGAGGCTGAAAACAATCATCCGTGAGAACGCCCGGGTATCATCCCGTGATATTCTCACAAAAATTCTCGCAAGCGTTAAAACCTTCAGCAGTGGCGAGCCCCAGTTCGATGACATCACCCTGATGGTGATAAAAGGCGTATGAGATCAAAAGAGATCGGCGGTTGATTGCGCGTACTATGCCGGCAAGGATTGAGCATTTTTCATTCTGAGCTCACGACACGGAACCCAAAAATTCCCGTGACAATCAGCATAACGCACAATAGCCATAGGGCATCCCGCGTTGATGATAAAATACCACGCTGATGCGCTGCCATGTGAACAAAAAAGTCAGGGAGTATTCTCATCTTACGCTGAAGGTGCAATCTCCACAGTCTCCCCGGGCTTTAAGATCTTCACCTTGATATCCGTTGTCCGTTCGAGAGCCTTTTTGAATGGCGCGGGATCCACTTTGATCTTTTCCCATGTATTGTAGTGGATGGGGATGACTGTTTTTGCCCCGATAAAATTTGCTGCCATCATCGCTTCAGCGGGACCCATAGTAAACCTCCCGCCAATCGGCAGAAGCGCAACATCCGGGTGATAGAGTTCCCCGATCAGTTTCATATCCGAAAAGAGTGCAGTGTCTCCCGCGTGATACACTTTCACGCCATCCATCCCAATCACAAACCCCGCCGCTGCACCGCCATTGCACCCGATGCCCGCTTCTTCAATCCATGCAGAGTGCAGAGCCGGTGTCATCGTAAACGTGACTCCGTCAAGGGTTATAGTACCCCCGATATTCATACCCTCAGCCGGGATACCCTTAGATTTCAGGTACTTCGCAATCTCGGTGATCGCAACGGTCTTTTTTCCCAGAGCTACCGTTTCGCCCATATGATCGTCATGTCCATGCGTCACGGCGACAATATCCGGATTCGTATGGAGGACACTTCTCCCTTCAATAAACGGATCGACAAGCACTTTTTTTGTTCCGGAAAGGAGCACACAGGAATGGCCGAGCCAAGTAAGTTGCATATATGTGGATAGGGGTGTTGAGGGATGAAATTTTTCCTGTGGAGCGGGTGAAACGGCAAATGCACCGGCATCTTTCAGATTTTATGGGGGGTGACATAGGTTCATGGCCTTCCTTGCCAAGGCACGACCAGAAGGTAAATTGCATCGAACCCCCCCAGACAGGAGATTCTTTTACCTCACAATACGGCGGAAGGGTTTCTTCAACTTGTTCTCTCCGCTTATCTACACGTAGGATAATGAAAAAAATGCGGATCTTTCACAAGCTTTTATTCACGGGTCATGACGTGCAGCAATTCCCGTACAATGTTCATTTATTTGCCTGAGTGCGTACCCGAACGAATGTATCACTACGGATTATCGGATACGAATGCGCGGGCATTGGCTAGGAAAAATAGAGCGCGACAGTACAGGGATTTCCCGTTACGTCACGTCAATTAATTCCGCTTCAGTAATGTCGATAGAGTCACCCAGGCTGTCGGCAGTTGCACTCCGGGTCATCTGTTCAGTGAGATCGCGATCTTCCATGACATCGCGGACACGGTTGATGTACATATCGATGGTGGGATCTTCCTGCTCTTCGATCACGTGGCGGTACTCCCGCAGGGTGGAGGGGCTGACTCCCAGTTCCTCGGAGACTTCCTTCATGGTCTTTCCCGATTCAACAAGACTCTCCATCTTTTCCTTGTCAAAGGGCATCTTGAAATCAAGTTCCCGGAAGAGTTTGAGCCGGACCCGGGCGCGGGCAACCGTTTTCGAGAGTTTCTCATCACCCAGTTCACGGGCGATCTCGGTGTCGTTTTTGCCCGCATAAAATAAATTGACGAGCTTGGCGAGCTGGATCGGTTTTAAGGATGTCTTGAAAATTCCCTGTTCCGTGATCTCCCGCATGACAAGCGCAACCTCGCGTTCAATCGCGTCGCTGTCCCGAAGGGTGCCGTGAATGTTCTTCATGGGCTCCACAATTTTTGTCTTGCCCGACATGGTACTGAATAATCTCAGTAGCTGTGATTTGCGTTTGTCTTCGGTCATTGCATACCCCGTCTTGGGATTAGGATATACAATATTTCGTCAACTATTTAATCCTATCTTAACGGGTCGTTTCACCAAAAAACCTTTAAATTGGTTCTGGATCGTGCATAAGAACAGATGCATTTTATCGAAAAACTGTGACAAATCAGCGATTGTTTTTCTGCATCTGTTGTACGGTGTATTGATTTGTGAAGACTCATGCATTGGTCAATATTCCTGTGGAATTCCTACAAGGTTGACCGGTTCCACACCCTTGCAATCCCAATGAAGAGAGTCTTTTTGTCAGCAGTCGTGTAACTATATGAGAGAATAGTTCGTGATCACCATGAGCGATGTATTTGAAAATGTAATGGATCTTGCGAAACGCCGGGGTTTTATCTGGCCCACATCAGAATGCTACGGGGCGGTGGCAGGTTTTATCGATTATGGTCCGCTTGGCGCTATGATGAAGCGGCGGATTGAAGAGATCTGGCGGCATTTTTACGTCATAAATGAAGGATATTATGAGATCGAGTGCCCGACGATTGCACAGGAAGCAGTTTTTATTGCGTCGGGGCATGTGAAAGGATTTTCCGATAAGATGTGCCAGTGTCCGCACTGCAAAGAATACCTCCGGGCAGACCATGTCGCGGAAGGAGGCGGAGTTACCGGCGCTGCGACGATGAACAATGAAGACCTTGCTGCCGCGATTGCGAACTGCAAATGCCCCGCGTGCGAAGAAGTGCTTGGCACGATAGAGGTCTACAACTTCAACCTGATGTTTGCAACGACCATCGGACCCGGTTCCCAGCGGACCGGTTACCTGCGCCCGGAGACTGCACAGGGAATGTTTGTCGATTTTGCCCGTCTTCTCCGGTTCTATCGCGATACACTGCCATTTGGCGCCGTCCAGATAGGAAAGTCCTACCGGAACGAGATCTCGCCCCGTCAGGGCATGATCCGGCTCCGCGAGTTTACGCAGGCAGAAGCGGAGATATTTGTCCATCCTGATAAAAAGGACCACCCGAAATTTGCCCGATACGCAAATTATACGATGCCACTCTTAACCTACCTTCACCAGCAGCGATGTGAGGATGCAGTGACCATGTCGATGCGGGATGCGGTTGACAATGGTGTCATCGCAAACGAATACGTCGCATACTACGTTGCCCTCACCCACGAACTGCTGGTCACTATCGGCATCAAGCCGGACCGGCTCCGGTTCCGCCAGCACCTGCCGGATGAACGGGCGCACTATGCAACCGACTGTTGGGACGCTGAAGTCTTCTCCCAGCGCTTTGGCTGGGTGGAAACGGTCGGCATTGCAGACCGTACAAATTACGATCTTTCCGCCCATGCGAAACAGAGCGGTATCCCGATGACGGTCTTCATCCAGTATGATGTGCCAAAAAAAGTCGAGCGCCGGCGGATCATCCCGAACATGAGCGTCCTTGGAAAGCAATACCGACAAAAGGCAAAAGCAATTTTTGCTGCATTGGAAACTGCAACCCCAACTGAGGATGGAGCGGATGTCGAAGTTGAGGGAGAGAAGATCCACATCCCGGCTGACCTGTTTGAAGTCCGTGACGAAATAATTGATGTACGTGGCGAAGAGATTGTGCCGCACGTGATCGAACCTTCGTACGGGATCGATCGGATGTGTTACGCGGTGCTCGAACAGGCGTATGACGAGGACACAGCAGATGGTGAGAAACGGACGGTGCTCCGGCTCCTGCCACAGGTTGCACCGGTGCAGGTTGCCGTTTTCCCGCTCATGACCCGGGACGGGCTTGAAACGATCGCAGAAGAGATCACCCATACGCTCAAGACAAACGGCATCCTTGCGGAATACGACGATTCGGGCGCGATCGGGCGACGCTACCGGCGACAGGACGAGATCGGCACCCCGTTTGCGATCACTGTTGACTATGAATCAAAAGAGACACATACAGTCACGGTACGGGACCGCGACAGCATGAAGCAGGTGCGGATCAGCATCAAAAAACTGCCGGAGACGATCTGCGCACTCGTTGACGGAACCATGAAGTTTGCATCGCTTGTTTCGCAATAATACCTATGAAGTTCATCAGCCATCCCCTCATCAAACCGGAGAGTATTGAGTCACGGGAGTACCAGCTCTCGATTGCTATGAAGGCGCTGGATGCAAACACGATGGTGATCCTGCCGACCGGTCTTGGAAAGACTGCGGTTGCCCTGATAGTCGCTGCGTCCCGGCTCTATAATGAAGGGGGTCGCATCCTGATGCTCGCCCCACAAAACCTCTTGTCGAACAGCACCTCCGCTTCTTTGAACGGTACCTCCTTGTTAAAAGCAAAACGGATCCGGCTGTATCCCCGTTTGTCATGTTCACAGGAGAAGCACCACCGGATGAACGGACTGCCGACTGGGAACGGGCAACCGTGATCCTTGCAACCCCGCAGGTTATAAAAAACGATATTATCGCGGGGCGCTACACGTTAAACGATGTCTCCCTCCTCATCGTTGACGAGTGCCACCGGGCAGTCGGCAATTACGCGTATGTCTTCCTCGCCCAGCGCTATCTTGGCTCTGCGGGTAAACCCCTCATCCTTGCCATGACGGCGTCACCGGGAGGCGTTCAGGAGAAGGTACAGGAAGTCTGTGCCAACCTCGGCATCGCCCATGTTGAGAACCGTACCGAGCATGACCCGGATGTCAGCCCCTATGTCTTCGAGCGCGATCTCGATATCGTGACAATCGAACTTCCTGCTGAACTCCGGGCTGCCACCAGCACTATTAACACCCTCATCGATGATCGGCTTGCGATCCTTGCTTCTCTCCATTTCACTGTCCCGAAACGGGAACGGCTCTCGATGAAAGAACTCAACGGGATAAACGCCCAGATCCAGCAACGGATCGCAAACCGCGATCTTGCGGCATACTCGGCGGCATCGGTCTACGCGGAGTGCATGAAACTGAAGCATGCGGTGACTCTCGCCGAGTCACAGGGAAGTGAGGTGTTTAAAGGCTATATCGCAAAGCTCGTGGCAGAAGGCAGGGGAACGGGCGGGAGCAAGGCAAGCCAGCGCTTGGCAAAAGACCCGGTATTCCAGGAACTTTTTGACCGGACAACCGGCTGGACAACTGAACTGCACCCGAAACCCGCGATCGCGCTCGGACTTGTACGGGAACAGTTGGAATTGCACCCGGACAGCCGCATCATCATCTTTGCAACGTACCGGGACACCGTCGGGCTCCTTGTTGATTACCTGATACAGAACGGGATCGCATGCGAGCGTTTTGTCGGCCAGGCTACAAAAGATGCAGACAAAGGGCTCACCCAGAAAAAGCAGATAGCCGCACTCACCCGGTTCCGTGAAGGTACGTTCAAAGTTCTGATCGCCACATCGGTTGGTGAAGAAGGGCTCGATGTTCCATCTACTGACATGGTAATCTTTTACGAAGCAGTGCCATCCGAGATCCGCCTGATCCAGCGGAAGGGGAGGACCGGGCGACACGGAGCAGGCAGGGTTGTTGTGCTCGTGACAAAAGGCACATCTGATGAAGTGTACCGGCACGTGAGCCAGTCCAAAGAAAAACGGATGCACAAAAGTATGAGGGAGATGGGATCCTTATCTGAGATTCCCCGGAAACCAGTTGAAATACAGCAGGTAAGCATCGATGCCTTCACCCCCCAGGGACCACGGATCGTTATCGATGACCGGGAAACCTCGTCAAAAGTTGTTGAGGTGCTTTCCGGCATGGGTACAGCGATAAAGCTCCAACGACTTCCGCTGGGAGATTATGCGATCGGTGACCGGATCCTTGTCGAACGTAAGACCGCACGGGACTTTGTCGATACGCTGATCAACCGCGACCTCTTAGGGCAGGTAAAGGCGATGGCGGATGCAGTGCCCCGCCCGATCCTCATCATCGAAGGCGGGGATATCTATACAGAACGCGACATGCACCCGAACGCAATCCGGGGTGTGCTCGTTGCCATCGCGGTTGACATGGGCGTCTCACTGCTCTTCACAAAAGACGAACAGGAGACTGCACAGATGCTCTTTGTCATTGCACAACGTGAGGATGCCGAGCGTGGTGAGCGGAAAATGCACCCGCACAAATCACACCGGTCCGACAGAGAGGCGCAGGAATATATCGTGTCTGCATTCCCGGAAATCGGGTTAAAGAACGCCCGCCTGCTCCTCGCTCACTTCGGATCGGTGCAGGCAATCACAAATGCAGAGCTCGCGGAATTGATGGCAATAAAAGGTATAGGGGAAAAGACCGCACAGAAAATTTTTGATCTCTCGCGCCATTCTTATAACTGACGCAGGATCTGGAGCGCTTCCACCCCGATTTTCACGGAATCCATCAATGCGAGGCACCGGTCCGGATCTCCTTCGTTTTTAATCCGGTGGCAGAGCGCCAAAAGGGTACTTGCGAGTTCCGTTGCAATCGCTTCGGCTTCCGGCGATATACCTGCTGCCGCAGGTGCTGGGGCTGTTCCACTGTAACCGCTGTTGTCTTGCGGGAGTGAAACCGCAGACGGATGCGTCTCCGGTAAATTTTTTGGCTCTTGTGCCTGCCCGTACTCGGCACACACGACGCAGAACGTTTTTTGTTTGTATTCAAAGAGCGGGCAGCCGCAGGTTGTGCAGCACTTTTCAAGCATCTTCCCTCCTTTCAGGAGATACTCTGCCATGATCTCGTCTTCCTTGCGTTGAGGCATTCGATCACCGTCTGGTTAATATTTAAACTATATATGCCAGTCCCGCATATTAACTACAGGTACCCGCGAAGGTGATACCATGCCAAATCCAGAAAAAACGATGGAAAACTGTATCCTGATGCTGCAGCACATACAGGATGACAGCACAATACCCAGAAATATCCGGCGCGTT
Source organism: uncultured Methanoregula sp. (assembly GCA_963676405.2). GTDB lineage: Archaea > Halobacteriota > Methanomicrobia > Methanomicrobiales > Methanospirillaceae > Methanoregula. The sequence continues at coordinate 18,725 of CAXXQB010000004.1, read as the reverse complement.
GCAGATGAGACCCGGACGCTGCTCGTGAACAATTCCAAAGCGATGGGTCTGCGCGCAGCCGAAGCAATTTCAAAAATCGATGAAATTTCCAATGATCCCAATATGCCAATTCACGCGCGTACCCGGATCTGGGAGCTTGTATCACAACTCGAAACAATCCCCCTTGACTGACCGAATCTTTCCGGTCTCCTCTTTTCAAAATGCCTGATATTTCGAAAAAATGTACATTTTTTTCCATCCGATGTGTTCATACAGCACTTGAAAATACCCTAAACGCTTTTCATTTAACTCCCACTGAGCCGAATGTTTCACAAACATGCGTCACGGAAATGCATCCAGTTCTTTTCATCGGGAAGATACGTTTAACGAAATGAATGATCAAATTCTGATACACATGTGATTATTATGACTATTGAATGGGACCCGATCCTTTTTGTTAATCTCATCCTCTGCATCATCATTGTGTTTCTCGGATACCTGTGCTACCGGAAGAGCCATGAACTCCTGCCAGTGTTTATCGGTGCCGCATTCGGTCTTTTCGGCATCTCGCATGCTGCAACCCTGCTCGGTTTTAAAGTGCCGCTGACAATTCCGCTCATCATCATCCGGACCCTTGCCTATCTCCTTGTCGTTTATGCTCTTTGGATGCATTTGAAAACCAGCATGATCGCAAAGGAGACAAAAGAGGCATGGGTGGAGTTTTTCCAGGAAGAATCGAAGCCGGTTACAGCTGGAGAGAGACAAGCGGACGGGAAAAAGGAATGATTTTTTTTACCGATACACGCGACCTGCCCGGCAATAACTCTTACTTTTCCCGCATATGTGCCAGTGCTTCTTCCCGCGAGCCATAGATCGTAAAGATTTGCGTGAACCCTCCAATCTCAAACACCTGCCGGACCTGTGGTGAGAGGGTTGAGAGGGCAACAGCGCCCCCATACTTTTTAATCGCCCGTGCTGTGCTGAGCAGCACGCGGAGCCCGGCGCTTGCAATATATTGTGTGCGGGAAAGATCAAAGAGGACGCTTTTGGGGCTATCCTGCAGGACAAGTTTCAATTCTACCTCGATGTCCGGTGCAGTGACCGAATCAAAACGCCGTACGATAGAGACTATGATCGTTGAATTGACGGTTGAGATCTCAAGGCTCATCTCACTTCTCACTTCCTGTACCGGATATTGTATCCCGGTATGCATGAGTGTTGTGCTCTGGTGCGGGTGCTGCACATGGTTTTTCGTTCCTAGTGCCGGTCAGTTGTGCTGCTGGAAGAATTTAATAGAGGGAAAGGTGAAGAATAATCCTGATTCATGGATATTCTTTCCATCGTCCTCATCATTGCCGGGCTCTGTCTCTTTGAGACGATCACAAGTATTGATAATGCCATCATCAATGCCGAAGTCCTCTCAAACATGTCCGAGCGTGCCCGGCGCTGGTTTCTGGTCTGGGGACTTTTGCTTGCGGTCTTTGTGATACGGGGCATATTGCCGTGGCTTATCGTCTGGATTTCTTCACCCACGCTTGGTCCTGTGGGTGCGCTCACGGCAACATTCTCCAGTGATCCACTCGTGATCGCGGCGATCGAACAGTCGGCACCCATCCTCCTCATCGGCGGAGGGATCTTCCTCATCTTTCTCTTCTTTCACTGGCTCTTTCTGGAGAAGAAACATTTTGGTCTCCGGGGAGAGAGCTACATCGCGTCAAAAAGCGTCTGGTTCTTTGCCGTTGTCTCCATTCTCCTTGCCGTGATCGTCTGGTTTGCGCTGAACAGAAACCCGATGATGGCATTCGGGGCGGTCGTCGGTTCGACCGCGTTCTTTGTCGTTCACGGGTTCCGGCAGAATGCCGAGGAGGCGGAACGGAAAATGCTCTCCGGGGATATGTCGGATATCAGCAAGATCTTCTATCTCGAAGTGATCGATGCGACCTTCTCGATTGACGGCGTACTCGGTGCGTTTGCGTTCACGATGGCAGTGCCCCTTATTCTGATTGGGAGCGGAGTGGGTGCCATTGTTGTCCGGGAGATGACCGTAAGAAATATCGAGACGATCAAGAAATACCGGTTCGTAAAGAACGGCGCGATGTACTCAATCTTCTGTCTCGGTTGTATTATGGTGCTGGATAGTTTCGGGTTCCACATCCCGAACTGGGTCTCACCGGTCATCACGTTCGGTGTGGTCGGGTTCTTTTTGTTAAAGTCGACACGAGCTGGTCATCCCGTTACCCCCGCGTAAGGCACATATGGTACGACCTCGCTGCGAATATTTCTTCATTCCGGACCATTTTGTGTAAAACGTAAACGTCTCCGCAGACAAATTTTTATTGCGTACGTTTCATCAGTGTTTTTTGTGACGGTGTGGCTGTTTACACTCCAGCTTTCGTGCGGCAGATACCGGTTACACTTTCACTCCCCGCACGGCCGAGCATTATACCGCCCGGTGCCGCACGGATCCGGTGCAATGTTTGTCGAACTGCAGAAAGGGATGGTGCTCCAACCGGGAACATTCAATGCGGTTGTTGCTCCCGAAGCAGTGGCGATTTCCATGATCAACTCAAACGCGGATCTCCAGCGCTATCTCTTTTTGTTTGTTGGCGGCAACTACTCGCGTATTCTCTCCGGCATCCACCGGACGGCAACCAACTTCGATGTCCAGCGTGCATGCACCGCACACCAGCTCTTCACTATCCTCTCCGGTGCATCGCACACGTTTATTTTTATCGAGCACGATGAGACGCTGTATGACGGGGCAAAGGATATGATCACGCCCATTGCCGGATTGCTGAACGAAATCTCACGCGAAGCAACTGTGATCCTGTATTCGCCAACACCGGACCGGGCGTTCCGGGCGCTGATCCACGATGCGAACCGTGTATATTTCCTGTCAGTGCCTAATGAACTCAAGAATTTTTACTCCGCGAGCCGGTTTTCTCCGCACGCTCCCCCGGCATACACGAACCGGAGCCAGAAGACGCTGGACAGTTGGGCGGGGGATGTGGGGGGATGCTGATGCGGTGGTTGAGGTGTTTGGAAAGAGTGAGTGGGTGATGCGGGTGTGCTGGAAGGTATCGATCGCGATTGTCGGGCTTGTGATCACAAATGTTCTGGACCCGACTGGGGCGCAGCTGGTTGTGGGGGTGATTACCGGGATAGGGGGTGAAAATTCGATATTGAAAAATTCCTCAAATCACTTTGGTTTTTTCTTCAAACCTCCAAACAGGTTTTTTCATTAACATTAATAGAACGGAATTTCTATAGTTACAAAAGTATGTCCCAAAATCCCCTTCGGTGTCCAAAGTGTCATTTATGCAATTTAATGAAATTGCCCTGGGGGGAATGGAAATGCCCAAGTTGCAGCTATATATTAGGTTCACCGGTTACTCAAGATTACATCGGAAACGGTGAATTATCACAAAATGAGAAAACATTTGAAGAAGCCAAATTAAAAGCAGCAAAAGGCGATTCCGAATCAATGATAAGTATTGTTGCTTTATTGGATTGCAGCGATTCCGATCTACGGCGTAAAATTGAGTCCTTTTTGTTGTATCATAAACAATATTCTATAGAGATTATAATGGACGCATTGAAATCTCCGTCACACTTGAAAAAAAATGTACTTATAAAAGTGCTGGGAAATTTTCGGGATGAAAGAGCGGTTAGGCCTTTAATTTCGTTATTGAAAAAATCGCCAATCGAAATTAAAGAACAAGTGATACTATCCTTGGGGATTATTGGAGATAAAAAGGCGGTTTTGCCTTTAATTCAACAAATAAATAACTCCAATATTACAATTAAAAAAACTGCTATTGAAGCGCTTCTACATATTGATGATGAACGTGCAATTGTTCCATTAACCGAAGCCATTGATAGCGCTCCAAGAAAGGCAAAATGTGAAATAATTGGACTTCTCGCTAATATCTATGATGAAAAATCTGTGAATTGTTTATTGAAGCAATTAGAAACCTCCGACCCTGATATTCAAAAAAAGAGTGTTCAATCTCTAATCACCAATAAAAAAACTTTACCAATAATGAAAAAATATAATGTGGCTCAAAATTTTGAACCTCTAGAAGTGATAATTAATTGCTTTTTAAGATCTGAAGATAATGTAACCTCAGAAAATTTTGAATTGCTTCTCATTAAATTAAAAGATATTTCAGTTCATCAGTTAATTAACAAGATTGATGGATCAACTTCCATAGAGAAATGTAAAATTATTCATTTATTGTTAAAGATGGATATTGATGAACTTCCTACCGAACTCCCCCTCCATCAATTATCAATGTGCCCTGATAAGATACAAATAGACATAATTCAGGCCCTCGGAAAAAATAATAATATTATTGCCTCGAAACCTCTGATCAATCTTTTGCAGTTATCTAATAATCGTAATGTGCAAAACGCATGTGTAAATTCAATAATAAAGATTAATGATGCGAGCACTTTTCCTTTAATTACAAAATTATTGGATAGTTATGATAACAACACTCGGAAAAACGCAGAAACAATAATAATTGGACTTCGTATTCCAAAAATTAGTGATGAATTAATTGAACAACGAAAAAAGGCAATCGAAGAAAATAAGAAAATCCAGATTGCACAAAAAAAACAAAATGAAGAAAAAAAGAGAATCCAAATTGAACAAAAAAAACAAAATGATGAGAAAAAGAGAATACGGAGTGGAGTAATAAGACAATATGACCCGAAGGTAAATGACCCAAGGATAAAAAAAATACTGATTGATTCGAAAAGTCGAGATAGAAAACTCCGTAGTGAGGCGATTTCAGATCTTAGATATATTCACAGTAGCGATGCTATGGCTGCATTGATACGGATCAGTAACTATAAGGATCCAATAGCTAGGAACCTTGCAATAAAAATACTGGGAAAAAGGCAAAAATAAATCCATTTCTGGCTCTATCTCAGTCATCCGTTATAGGAGTAATAGGAAAGTTTTCAGGCCCCTTGACAGTTCAGCAGCTTATCGGGATGATTCGGGGATATGCGTGGGATTTCAGAATTAATTGGGTTCAGTATAGAATTGCATTCCATTACAATTGATGGTAATTTTCTCTCCTTTTTCTAATATTATTCTTCCTGCATGGATTTCCTTATGATGGGAATAACAGGCAACAAGCATATTTGATGAAAGATCTTCCCCATTTGCCGATAAAGGAACAATATGATGAACCTGTATGTCAACAAAATTTTGAGATGGGCTCACAACACTACAGATTTGGCATTGAAAATTCTGTTGTTTTTTCACTAAATACGATAAAAAGTGATTCCTTCTAACAATAGGATCCCTCTTCCGTGAATTTTCAAACTGAATAATTTCTTCAAGAGCAAGTCCCCGGTCAACATGGTACTGAATAATTGAATCGTAATAGTCTCTGAATGGGTTGTGTGCGATAGCAGAAAGTGAGATCAGGTCAATATTTTCAGGGTTAATCTCTTTTTCAAACATCGGAAAAACGTTTGATAACCGGATAAGAAGATCGGGATCCAGTTTTTGTATCCTATAAAAAATTCCTTTTTTTGTTAAAATTGCCTGAAAAATTTTTCGCGGTGTTAGTTTTTCAAGTCCGCAGCTTTCCCAGAAATCCAAAACGTATCCCAATTCGAAAAAATCAGATATGATGAATTTTAATCTGCCCCGTCCATTTAGAATCATGTTTCCGATCGCATCAGCTCCAGTATCATTTAACAAATTTTGAAACGCCCGTGATCGAATAATGAGAAATCTGATTATCCCTGAATATTTGAGGAAATACGGGGAATATGGACCCTGAGATTTAAAGAAGAGATATTCAAGAAATGCAACTAACTGAAAATCTACACCAAATTTTCTCTCCCCTGGCCCTAAAATCTGTTCTAACCTCTGCTGTATGACATCAATTGTTAAAAGTCGCTCCTCATAGATATCATCACTTAATAATTGTAATTCATCCGTATGTTCTCCCCAACCCATTGTTTTTCCCATAATTTACCATATCATCAATTGAATTATTTAATTTACTTGATTGTCACCGTTAAGTCTCTTTATTTAAGAGGAAATTCTCATTTATCCTTCCAAATTAAACAAAACCAAATGATTAAACATTTGAGAATTAACAAGAAGGATACAGGGGGCTATTGATTGGTCATTACAAAAGAAATGGTAATTGATACAATAAATCTCGCTAATTTCGCTTATGAGAACGGTTTTGAAGAGTTGAATATTGTTGATCCCAATGGAGTGGAAAAATACAATACAATTTTAAAACCGAAAATTCTTGAATTCGAAAGAAGACACGGAAATACCCCCAATATGATTTTGAAAAATTTCATGAAAAAATATATCGAGAGAAAAGATCTTTCAAATAATTTTTCCTCTCAGGGATTTCATTTTAAGGGTCAAGGGAGGGTTCACACAAATACATGGGCTTGCATATATTCCAAAGATGTGGAAGACCTCAAAAAGGGTTACTCTCCCGCCACGCAACTTCCACAGCTGTATTTCACTATTTCACAATCTGGAATTGAGTTTGGTTTTTCTTATGGATATCTCGTGAAAGAGAATGCAATTCAAGTTCAAATTGTAAGGGAAAATCCTGAACTATTAAATAAAATTATCGAATATCTGCAAAGGGACAACGAATTAATTATAGCGGGTAATGTTTTATCAAATGATGGAAAAACTTACGAGCGTGTAAAAATAGACACCATTGGCGATCTTACACGCAACTGGTCAAACACAGTTTGGATTGGTAAGGCATTTCTTCAAAACAAAATTGACGATAATGTTGAAGAAACAATTACTGAAACCTTTGACAATTTACTTGAATTTTTTAAATTCACTTCTTTATCGCCTCCCACCACTACAAATCCCCCGCCACTACCCATTCAACCTGATATAAATTATTGGCAAATTACCCTTGGGGAAGATGCAACAAAGTGGGATGAATGGAAAAAGAACAATATCATCGCTATGGGTTTTAAAGAAATGATCCAGTCTGCTGGAGAAAAAGTTCTTGAATTATCTGAGGATGAAATAAAAAAACTGTATAGAGATACATATCCCGAAAATCCAAATCCTGATGAAGAAACCGACAATATCATAAATTTTTTACAAAATATGAAGGACGGGCATTATGTACTTATCGATCAAGGAGGATCTGTTTTGGGATGGGGAATTATTAAATCGGGTCCAAAATATGGATACTCTCAAGAATTTCCTGTGTATCGGCAAATTGAATGGAAAAACACTGCAATACAAGAAATTGTAACAGATGATAATAAGGAGTGATTTTGCATGATGAAAACCGAAATAGAGGTAAAACAAACAACAAAAGATGATTTCAAACGTCGCGTGAACCGGGTAAATCCACCCCTACCCCCGCAAGAAAAGGATCATAAGAAACAAGTCATTCTCTATGGCCCACCTGGTACCGGTAAAACCTATTCTGCATTCTTAAAGGCACACGAAATTCTCTTTGATGAAGAAAATGTCAACGCCACATTTTCAAGCATCAAAGAAAAATTGATTGAATCTGGTTCAGAGGAGATTGATGTTTCAGATGTCACATGGGCTGATGCAATACTTCTCGCATTTGAAGAATTGAAAAGTGACAAAGCCACCGTTACTGAATTAAAGGATACGAAAATAATTAAAAAAGTAAGTTCCTTTAAAAATCGGGAAAGAAACATCAGCAATACATTATGGTCAATTCTTCAACAATATTCAGTATTAAGTTCAACAACAGTAAAATACCAGCATAAAAATGGCAAAGAGATATTCGATAAAGATGAATCATCACATTGGTCCATTGCTGATTCAGGAAAAGAGTATGTTGAAACCCGATTAAGTGAGATCCGATCAACGCCACGTACAACCGTTAAGCAGTTATCATTTGTCACGTTCCATCAATCCTATTCTTATGAAGATTTTATCGAAGGGTATCGCCCAATCAAGGATGAGGATACCGTATCTGAATCGATGGGGTATGATTTGCATGATGGAATCTTCAAAAAAATGTGCAACCTTGCCAAAGAGGATCCAGAACACAACTATGTTCTGATTATTGATGAAATAAACAGAGGGAACATCTCAAAAATATTTGGCGAATTAATCACACTTATTGAAGATAATAAACGCATTGGAGGAACTGAGGAAATTATTGTAACCCTTCCATATTCTGGAGATGAATTCGGGGTTCCATCGAATGTGTACATCGTTGGTACGATGAATTCAACGGACAAATCAATTGCACTTGTTGACATTGCTTTGAGAAGGAGATTTAAATTTGAAAAAATTCTTCCTGATTATAATTTGATAAAAAATCCCTCTGCGAATAGTTTATTAGAAAAACTCAATGAGAAGATCTGTGCCTTAAAAAATTCTGATTTTGTTATCGGACATTCGTACTTTATGGGGATACCCTACACTGATGAAAACAATGTGAAACTCAAAGAAGTGTTTATCAACCAGGTATTACCCCTCATCGAGGAGTATTTCTATAACGATTGGGAAGCGCTCGCGACAATACTGGATCCCAAGTCAATAAGGCTAACAAAACCAGTTTTGAAAATGTATTGGAATGAATCAGACAGCAAATTTAAAGAAAACGATAATGACTATGAAAAATTGATTGGACGAACTCTTGAAGACCCCGAAAAAATATTTGAAAATATCAAAAATTTGTATTTTAGTTAAAAAAATGTTGAGCAGTAATTGTGTATGGAGCGGTCTGTGAAATCTATTGAATTATTTGAATGGGATAGAGGTACAACCGATTGTTCTTTTTTATCCAAATCAGAAAAGAAAACACTTAATAAATTTAACGAGATCATCAGGAAACGAGATAAAAATGATGCAATTACAATAAATTTTGGTGAAAAACTGGTCACATATTCATACGTTGGAATTGTGCAAATCGGAAAGAAAAGGATAGAGATACTCCCCAAATTGTTTAATGATTCGAAAAACAGTCAATTAACCGCTTTAAATCCAGACCTTAAAAGAAATGCGAGAAAGAATCTGTTTTCCATTCTATCTTTCTGTGGTTTGATCCCCGTCCATAAAAGTGAAATGTCAATATACGACCAACAGAAAGATTTTTTTGAATTTCTCATATCCTTATTTCTCGATGATCTGGAAAAAGCACTGATTGCCCAATTACATCGCGAGTATATCTCTTACATTGATGAAATTCCATTTTTACGGGGTAAAATAAATTTAACCAAAGAAATTGTCAAACCTCCTACAAAAAACCACCATTTTTTTTGTATTTATGATGAATTTTCCGCAGATAATCAATTTAATCGCATTATTAAGGCTTCATTGAAGAAAATTAAAGAATTGTGTAAATACGAAGACAATCGAAAAAGAGCCGATAAACTGTATGTTATGATGGATGAGGTAAATGATTCAATAATTACCCTTCAGTCCTTTTCTAAAATCGGTATCACGAGGTTGAATGAAAATTATCGGGAAATTATTCAGTTTTGTAAACTCATCTTATTTGGGGAAACGGTCTCATCAGATTCTGGAACTGAAAATTTCTATGCGTTAATTTTTGATATGAATCTTGTATTTGAGCGATATGTCGCAAAACTTTTAAGAAATTCCTTCCCTGAAAAATACCAGTTTCATTGTCAGGAACCATTGCGTTTAGCAAGCGATCAGAAAGGAAAGGCCGACTTTGAACGAAACAAGAAGGAATTAAAACCAGATATTCTTGTTAAGATTGACAACCAAGAAAAAATTCAAAACCTCGCCGTTATCGATACAAAATACAAATTGGCATTAGCACGAGATAGGAGCGTTGCAATTTCGGATCTCTATCAGATGATGGCTTATTGTGTGGCGGGTGAAACGGACAAAGCGATTTTAATTTACCCCACTCTTCCACAGCAGGAAATTCTTAACGAAAAAGATTATTGGATTTTCCTTGACAAACTCTCACTTGAAACAGGCAACCCCTCGAAAAAAGGAGAAGGCAACGGGAGGGTCATTCATATTTCAGCAAGATCTATTCAGATTCTCTCGAAAGATGGGAATAAAATATTACATCGCTTGCTCGATGATGATAGAAATACAATTGAGCAATTATTGAATGAAAACTGAATATATAGTGACAGAGTTTCTGATATGAAATTGAAAAGACCTTGAGAGTTGAAACAAATGGGCCATACTTATCTTTTTAGTTGTCCGGAGTGTGGATATTTCGCAGAAGTATCCGGTGGTGATGATTGCGGATTTGTTTGTTCGACGACCACAGTCAGATGTAATCATTGTAAAATTGTCGCGGATGTAGTCACATCTGAAACACCGTGGGATGACAAATCTGTTAAATCAGTCACTGATTTGAAATGTCCTAATTGCTCAGGAATTGTAGAGAAATGGGACGGTCTGCATTGTCCAAAATGCAAATGTGAAATGGAAAATCAAAGGCGAGTAATGCTTTGGGATTAGAGTTTATGCAGACAGATCCACGAGTGTTTTCGCCCATCCAATGCATGGAGAGAAATTACACACGACTTATGATCTCACTTTGGGAGACAAACCTACGTGATTTACCGATTTCTAAAAAATCTTTTTGACCCATTTCCAAAATTCCCCCAATTTCTGTTTTTTGTTTTTCCGGAAATTTTCTCACAGCCTTTTACATTTTTTCAGAAATTTTTATTTTCCAAATTTTTCCAACCGGTACAATCCGAAATAACCATCTCAATTTTTTTTAACGCACCTGATTTTTTCGTTCACATTTCCAAGGATTTGGATCTGCGCATTCGTTCCATTTCTCCGTCAAAAAAGCATGTGAACTATATTCCCAAAAACCCCAAATCCGGGCACATTTCAACCCCCGATTTCCGGGAAACCACAATTCGGGCTCCGTTTAGGTGTCGATGACCCCTTGTTTGATCGAAAACTCCTGGAGTTTTTACCCTCACATGTGAGTGGAAGTGTGTCAGACAACACAGGGATCCAGGCACTTGATCAACCCAAAAAGATACCCTTTTCCGGGCCCAATTCGGGCTCCGATTCCTCATTTCCGGATTGAATTTTCATGTTCCAGTGGAATTGGTGTCCACACTAACGGAAAATAACGTTTTAAACGGTTATTTATCGAAAATAACGATTTTAATCGCGATTCAACCGTGCAATTTAGCGGGCTTCTGAGGGCATCGTTTTTTTAGCATTTATTATAGCAGGGTTTTTGGGAGATTCGGGCTAAAAATGCCCTTGGCAGCCCGCTATCGAATTCACGTCGGAGAATTTGGGTTTTTGGGGTTTTGTCATGTTTTTGAGTGATTGGGAATAATTCTGGTTTTGCGGATGAGTACGTATCCGGATTTTCCCGGAAATATTTTTCCGGAAATTTCTCGCACGCCAAAAAATATTTTCCCGGATTTTATTTGAGCCGTAAAACTTCCCGGAGATTTTTTCTCCGGCAACAATTAAGTTCCGGGAATTTTTCTTATGTCGCTCAATCTATACCACAGCCAATCCTTTTCACCAGCTCTTCCTGAAGATACCATCGCAGATCCACTTCCACCGGAATGACCGTGTGCAACCGATCCTTATTTCCCTCAACCCGGCGCTCCGCATGAGTGCCCGGATCTCAGAAACCGGCATGCCGTGACCGGGTTTTGCGGGCTCGCGGATATGGAGCACTCCTTCTGGGTGGAGGGCCTTTGCAAGGGCATCCATCACATCTGATCGGGCAGCGGGCAGAACATCGTGCAGGACAAAATGGATCACCACTGCATCGAATTTTGCTTCGGGCACCTGCATCCGGGTGATCTCTCCGGTAAAAAATTCGATGTTCGTGAACGGTTTCAGGCGCGATTGAGCCTTCGTGATCCAGTAATGAGACGTATCAACACAGGAGATCGATCCCCCATTCTGGAGCGCGTGCGCCAGCGCTTGTGAGAGACATCCACCTCCGCTCCCGAATTCGAGCACCTGCTCATTGCCGGAGAAGTTGAGTGAACGGACGTATTTCGGGTGATAAAAATGGGAACGGATGCGATAGTCGATCAACTCTTCTTCGATGATTCGTGCCAGTGAGGGGTGTTCGTCATTCACGAGAGCGCCGTGCCTTTGTATAGTTACAGCATTGTGGTGCGCCGGTTATATATCTGACGGGAAAGCAGAACGGGAGATTGGGGTCTTCACACCAGCGGGTTATATATCCAGTTCCCGTCACTCCTTTTCCGCTCGTATCCCATATGACCGGACGTGCTTCCATGCACGGTGCTGCTGGTCAAACGTAGTATCTTCCTCATTGTAGATACCCATATCTTCTCTCCCGTAGAATTTCCGGTCTGTCCCGACCGGACATACTTTGATGCAGATCCCGCACGGCGAGCAGTAACGCTGGTGAAGTGCCGCAGACCGGGTGGCACAGGCTTTCTTATCGGTCAGCGATTCGGGGTACTCACCTCCGGAAATGGCGTGTACCGGACATGCCCGTACGCATCGCATGCACCGGGTGCACAGTGGTTTTTTCATAACGGGATCAGGAGGGATCTCGGTAGCAGTAAAGATAGAGGTGAACCGGACCCTTGGCCCGTACTCGGGAGTGAGGAGCATATTGTTCACGCCAAAGTTCCCGAGCCCGGCAAGAAATGCCGCGTGCCGGTGCGAGAAGAAAACCACCGGGTTTTCCTTGAGGATATTGATGGACCCGTACCCGTCCCGGGGAATGGCGATTGAAGGGACGCCCTGTTCATTCAGAGCAGACGCGATCCGGTACGCGTTCGTGTCAAGGAGCGTATTCACCGTCTTGTACAATTCATGATAAAAAATGGAGGGGGCGGTCTCCAGCACCGGGAGATGAACGGGGATGCCAATAACAATAACCGTCCGGGCTTCCGGAAATATCGCAGTGGGACGGAAGGCGCAGGGGACCCAAGGTTCAAACAGGGGATCATCCCACCGCTCTACCGGAGCAAAACCCACGAGCGGGATATCCAGTCCGGCACACTTTCGTTTAACCTGACGTTTCAACGCGACACTCATACTTCTCCCATGCTCCGTAACGCGATAAATGCTAATTTCATGAAACGGGCACGAAAAGATATCACTCGCCCACAACGGTACAGAGAACTGTCCGTTCCCTCCCGGCATTCACATCGAGTTCCAATAGGACGATCTGCTGCCATGTCCCGCAGGCAAGTGCACCGCCAGCCACGGGAACTGTAAGCGACGGGCCGACAAGTGCTGCCTTGACATGGGAACGCCCGTTGCCGTCACCCCACTTGGTATCGTGGGCATAGGGGAGGGTATCCGGCGCGAGCACCGAGAGTGAACGTTTGAGATCGGCAAGCACACCGGGTTCAAACTCAATTGTCGTCAGTGCCGCAGTGGAGTGCTGCACAAAGAGGTGGACGATCCCATTCCTGATGCCACTCTCGCGGATGACATTTTTCACATCTTTTGTGAGGTCGAGGATATCCCCCTCATGTTGTGAAGTGACCGAAATAATTTTCCTGAACATACTATTACCGGAAAGGATTGTGCTTCAGTCAGACAAAATTATTGCGTATCGGCCGTTTCTGCCGGATTATGTGAATGGGGAAACCGGTTAAGCTCAACGTACTCCAGTATTATTGAGGTTTTAATGGAGGCAAGCGCACGGAACCTTGGGATGGCGCTCCGTTGTGGCACCGGTCTTATGATAGCTGGACTCGCGGCAAAAAAATAAAAAAAAGTCTGATCATTCCTGATCTTCAAAAGTATCCGTATTCTCCGGCGTTTCGGGTTCCGGTAATTCCGGAGTACCGTTATCCACGGGAGTTGCTGATTCCCCATTTTCCACCGGCTCCGGCTGGACGATGGCAACTCCTACCACGCGGTCTTTATCATCCAGTCGCATGATACGGACTCCTTTGGTACCACGCCCGATGATCCGTACCTGGCTTACCTGCGTCCGCATCACAACGCCTTCAGCGCTCATGACAAAGATCTCATCGTTGTCAAGGACAGCCCGGGATTCAATGACGACCGCATCCCGTTCAAGCTGCATGTTCCTGACACCCAGCGTGCCCCGGGCATGCCCGCGGAAATCATCGAACTCTGTCCGCTTGCCATACCCGACATCCGAGATCGTGAGGAGATGATCCTTTTCAACAAGAGTGAGCGCCACAATCGTATCCTCGCCCCGGAGTTTCATACCACGGACACCGGAAGCATTTCTGGCGACTATGCGCACGGTCCCTTCGTGGAACCGGAGACTGTATCCGAACCGGGTGGAAAGAACAACCTCACGAGAACCATCCGTTGCAATTACATCTACGAGCTGGTCGTTATCCCTGAGCCGGATTGCATTGGTCCCGATTGAGCGGGGGTTTGAAAATTCAACCTGTGGGATCTTGATAACCTGGCCGAACTTTGTCGCAAACAGGAGATACCGGTCTTCACGGAATTCCCGTATGGGGATAACTGTCGTTATGATCTCCTCTTTTAAGTTGAGGAGGTTGACGATCGGTTTTCCTTTTGCGACTCGGGAGCTTTCAGGTATCTGGTATACCTTGAGCCAGTAGATACGCCCGAGGTTCGTGAAACAGAGCAGGTAATCTTTCATGCTGGCGACAAACACAGACTCAACCACATCATCCTCTTTCGTGGTCATGCCGGTGATACCATGCCCGCCCCGTCGCTGTTTACGGTAGGTGTCAAGGTCCATGCGCTTGATGTAGTTCGCCGTCGTGATAGAGACAAGGACGGTCTTGTCCTCAATGAGATCCTCATTCGAAAGATCGCTCGTATCAAGAGCGATTTGGGTCCTTCGCGCATCACCGAATTTTTCTGCAATTGCCTGTGTCTCCTGCCGGATCACGTCTTTGATGTTTGCTTCATCGGAAAGGATTGTCTGGAGCCGGGTAATCTCTAGTTCAATCTCTTTCTTTTCATCGCTGATCTTCTGTTGTTCAAGGGCAGCAAGGCGACGGAGCTGCATCTGGAGGATCGCGTTTGCCTGCAGTTCGTCAAGCCCGAACTTTACGATGAGTGCATTACGGGCATTTTCGACAGTGTCAGATGCACGGATCGCCGCGATGACCTGCTCGATCGATGCAAGAGCAATAAGTAACCCGTTCAATATGTGGACTTTATCCTGGGCCTTCCTGAGATCGAATTCAGAACGGCGCCGTATAACTTCGATGCGGTGATGGATAAAGTTGGACAGAAGCCCGGGCAGGGTAAGGACCTTTGGCTGGTTATCGACAATCGCAAGGTTGATCACGGAGAAACTGGATTCAAGCGCCGTGTGCTTGTAGAGCGTGTTGAGGATTACCGGGGCTATTGTACCTTTCCGAAGTTCAAAGACTACGCGGATGCCTTCCTTGTCAGATTCATCCCGGAGATCAGTGATTCCGTCGATCTTCTTATCCTTGACCATCTCTGCGATTCCGGTAATCCACTGGGCCTTGTTCACCTGGTACGGAAGTTCGGTAACGATGATACGGTCTCCCCGGTTACCTCCTTCGGATTCTTCAATCGTGGCAACTCCACGGACAACAAGCCTGCCCTGACCGGTGGCATAGGCATTTTTCACACCCTCGACACCCATCAGGATGCCGCCAGTCGGGAAATCAGGGCCGGGCATGATCCGCAGGAGGTCTTCAATAGAAATATCCGGATTATCGAGATACCCGATGACCGCTGCACAGACTTCCCGCAGGTTGTGCGGCGGCATCTTGGTTGCCATACCCACGGCAATACCGTCAGTACCGTTGACGAGAAGATTGGGGATCTTTGCCGGAAGGACAACCGGTTCTTTCAATGACTCATCATAATTGGGAATGAATGGGACGGTCTCTTTTTCGAGATCCACAAGAAGCGCTTCCGCATACGGGAAGAGACGAACTTCAGTGTACCTGCTGGCTGCTGCAGAGTCACCGTCAACCGATCCGAAGTTCCCCTGCCCCTGCACGAGCATGTGCCGGTACGAAAATGGCTGTGCCATCTTCACAATCGTATCATAGATTGATGCGTCACCATGAGGATGGAACTTACCCATCACGTCACCGACCACTCTCGCGCTCTTCTTCGTGGGCTTGTCACTGGTATTGCCCATCTCCCACATCGCAAAGAGCGAACGACGGTGAACTGGTTTTAACCCATCGCGAACATCCGGGATCGCACGACCGATGATGACACTCATCGCGTAGTTGATGTAGGATGTCTTCATCTCGTGTTCGATACTGATCGGTTCCACGCGGTGGGTTATGTGGGTGGCCTTCTTCGTGTCTGGCGTATCAGATGTCAAGGTTCGTCACCTCCTTTGCATGGCGGATAATGAAATTTTTACGTATCTCCACATCTTTTCCCATCAGGGTTTTGAAGATCTCGTTTGCTTCGAGAGCATCCTCAATCGTGACTTTTTTGAAGATACGGTGTTCGGGACTCATCGTGGTATCCCAGAGCTGCTGGGCGTTCATCTCACCAAGACCCTTGTATCGCTGGACGTTCACACCCTTGTCGCCCATGGCGGCAGAAGCGGTCTGCATCTCCTCTTCCGTATACACGTAGACCTCCTCTTTTCCTTTTGTGATGCGGAACAGGGGGGGCTGCGCGATGTAAATGTAACCGGCTTCGATAACCTTGAGCATGTACCGGTAAAAAAACGTGAGGAGCAACGTGCGGATATGGGCACCGTCGACATCTGCATCGGTCATGATCACGATATGGTGGTACCGTGCCCGTTCAAGATCAAATTTTTCTCCGATACTGGTACCGATCGCGGAGATAAGGGTCTGGATTTCGGCGTTCTTTAAGATCTGGTGCTCGCCGGCTTTTTCGACGTTTAAGATCTTGCCCCGGAGCGGGAGAATAGCCTGGAACTTCCGGTCCCGGCCCTGCTTGGCAGAACCACCGGCAGAATCTCCTTCAACGATATAGATCTCGGATTTTGCCGGGTCACGTTCGGAACAGTCCGCAAGTTTTCCGGGCAGCCCGGAACTCTCTAAAGAACTCTTGCGCCGGGCAAGATCGCGGGCGTTCCGAGCTGCCTCACGAGCCTTAGCCGCAGAGAGCGCCTTGTCGATGATAATCTTGAGTACGTTTGGATTCTCGTCAAAATATTCACTCAGCGCTGCATACACGAGCGAATCAACGATCCCCCTGACGCTGCTGTTGCCGAGGCGCATCTTGGTCTGGCCCTCGAACTGGGGATTGGCCATCTTAACGGAGACAACAGAGGTGAGTCCTTCCCGCACATCTTCACCGCGGAGGGTGATCGTGGCGTTCTCTTTAATGAAACCGTTCCGCTTTGCGACCGTATTGATCGTCCGGGTGATGGCGCTGCGGAACCCTTCAAGATGGGTACCACCTTCCCGGGTATTGACCGAGTTGACGTACGAGTAAATCTTCTCGTCATACGCGGTAGTATACTGCAGGGCGATCTCGAGCTCAAGCTTGTTCTCGGGATCCTTTTTTATGATATCGATCGGGAGCGGGTGGAGGCACTCAGCACCCTCGTTTAAATATTTCACGAACTCCGAAAGTCCGCCCGTACAGTATGACGCACGGTCCCCGCTCCGTTCATCGATAATGCGTATGGTGAGCCCGGCGTTTAAGAACGCAAGCTCGCGGAGCCGGTGGGCAAGAATATCGTAATCGAATGATGTTGTCTCAAATATTGTTCCGTCCGGGAGAAACTGGATGCGTGTACCGGTAATTTTTTTCCCGAACTGCGCGAGGAACCTGATCCTGTCCTGCCGTTCAATCTCCGCAGGATTTGTGAGTGGAGTTGCCGTGTCCGGTTGCCCGGTTGCAGGAGGGAGACCTGGTGTCCGGGAGAATCCTGCGGGAACTTCGTACCACTGCTGGTACCGGGTGAGCATCTCATCAAGTGTCTCTTCACGGGTGGAGAGTGGTCCCTGCGGTTTGCCCTGCATAAAGCGCATGTCGTAAATGTTCCCGTCGCGGAAGACCCGGGCAAAAAGCGTGGTTGAAAGGGCGTTTACCACCGATACACCGACACCGTGCAGACCCCCGGAAACCTGGTAGGACTCCTTATCGAATTTGCCGCCGGCATGCAGGACGGTAAGCACGACTTCAAGGGCATTCTTACCGGTCTTCTCCATCGTATCGACCGGGATTCCCCGGCCGTTATCGTCAACGGAAAGTGATCCGTCACTTTTGATGACCACGGATATGAGCGTGCAGAACCCGGCAAGCGCTTCATCAATGGAGTTGTCCACAACTTCATAGACGAGGTGATGCAGTCCTCTGGTGTCGGTACTTCCAATATACATGGCCGGACGTTCGCGAACCGGTGTCAATCCCTCAAGAACAGTAATATGAGATGCATCGTAAGTCTCAGTCAAAG
Source organism: uncultured Methanoregula sp. (assembly GCA_963676405.2). Taxonomy (GTDB): domain Archaea; phylum Halobacteriota; class Methanomicrobia; order Methanomicrobiales; family Methanospirillaceae; genus Methanoregula. Next base: position 411 of record CAXXQB010000004.1, on the reverse strand, counting down.
AAAACCTCCTCCGAAAAAATAACGTAGAAAAGTGAGAAAATTATCACAATATATATTCGTTCCCGGACATTTTAACAGTATGCCTCTGTTTCGACGGGAACTTTATAAAGGATCCCGCATCAGCGGAACGCCCCTATTCTGGCATCGGAAATGCCGAGTTCGTGATCTATTGCCACAACGAGCCGGTTGATGACGGCAATCACATCACGTGCATCCTCCTTGTCCATCGTGCCGGGCTGGTGCCAGATCACTTTTTTCTTTAATAGTGTCGTTAATTCCTCTACCGGTGTCCCTTTGAATTTTTCCGGCAGCACCAACCCTTCCACATGATCCCCGGCACCGAACCAGGCCTGTGCCGGTGGCAGCGCAAAATGTTGGGCGATAAGAACGAGGTTTGTCACAAACCCGTAA
>CAXXQB010000003.1:0-53401 GCA_963676405.2 uncultured Methanoregula sp. | reverse complement strand
AGCCCCGAGAGGGGAGCTCGTGCATTTTATCCGGACAAACGGAACAGATAAAGCCGAGCGGCTCGATATCCGCACCCCGACACTTGCCAACTGGACGTCGGTTGCCATGTGCCTTACCGGGCAAAACCTTGCCGATATTCCGGTGATTGTTGCGGCAATTGATCCGTGCCTCTCGTGCACATCCCGGATCACGGTGCTGGACAATAACAAGAATACCAGTGGAATGATCACATTCGATGAATTACGGAAACGCAGTCGTGCCGGTGGCAGGAACAGGAGAGATCATGATCGATCCGGTCCTTTTACTCATCTACGTCTTTGTGTTCCCGGCTTTTTATTTCTCTTTGCCTATGCCCTTATGTGTGAGTTTCTGGACCGGAGGATTGCAGCCCGGATGCAGCACCGGGTCGGCCCCCCGTTCTTCCAGCCGTTTGCTGATGTCGTGAAGATGCTGGGTAAGGAAGTAATCGATCCGGATGGGGTTGACCGGCGCATATTTGACGCAGCGCCTGTCCTTGCCCTCGCTGCGGTTATGACCGCATTCCTGTACATCCCGGTCGTTGGCGCAAGCCCGCTTGCATTCCAGGGGGGACCTCGTGCTCGTGCTTTACCTGTTAGCAATTCCGACTATCCTCCTCTTTGTTCTGGGCTGGCTGAGCCGGAACATCTTTTCCGCGGTGGCGGGCGGGTCCGTGCGGTCACCCAGATGTTCATCTACGAAGTGCCGTTCTTTTTGGCACTCTTAATGCCTGCCCTCGCGGCTGGCACATGGTCAATCTCTCGGCAATTGTCGTCTGGCAGCAGCACAACTGGTGGTGCATGTTCCTCCAGCCGATCGGGTTTGTGGTTGCATTAATCTGCCTCCAGGCAAAACTGGAGCGGACACCGTTTGACATCCCCGAAGCCGAGACCGAGATTGTGGCCGGACCGTGGACAGAACTTACCGGGCGCCGGCTCGCTCTTATGCACCTTGCACGGGACGTGTCGCTTGTCAGCGGCAGTGCGCTTATTGCCGCACTATTCCTTGGCGGTCCGGTGGTCCCGTGGACAATTTCGCCCGCATGGCTCGGGTGGATTGTCGGTTTTGTCCTGTTCCTTGTAAAGACGCTCGTCGTGCTCCTGATCCTCGCATCAATCAAGGTGGCAACCGGGCGTATCCGCATCGATCAATTGAACGCGATCGGCTGGAAATATATCACGAGTGCTGCACTCGTTCAGGTAGCGATTGTGCTCGTTGCGAATTTCTGGTGGGTGGGTGCATGAGCGTCCTTTCCGAGATGTTTAAAAATCTCATCTCAAAACCTTTCACGATACTGTACCCGAAAGAGAAGATCCCGATTCCGGGTACATTCCGGGGACGGGTTGCCATCTCCGATGAGAAATGTATCGGGTGTTCCAAGTGCTCCCTTGTCTGCCCGCCACGGGCGATCACGATGGTTGCAAACCCGCGGGAGGTCGAGTTCAAAGGAAAGATGCTCGCACGCAAGAAAACACCACAGGTGAAAGTCTTCCGGTGTATCCGGTGTGGCCTGTGCGAGCGGCATTGCCCAACGGAGGCAATACACCTGGACCACGTACTCTCATCCACCGGAACCGACCGGGAAGTTGTGGTGACGTGAAGCCATCCCCGCACGCAGGTGATATCAACTTGCGGCAACGGCTGGCAGGTGCTCGTCGTATTGCAGTTGTGGGGATTGGCGACGAAAACTCGGCAGTTGATCGGCACGGGATGGAGGCGGCACGGGAGATCGAACTGATGCACCTTCCCGGTGTCCAGGTATTTTTTGCAGGAACGGTACCGGAGAGCATGACCGGTTCCCTGCGGGAGTTTCATCCTAATCATGTCCTCCTTTTAGATGCCGCAGACATGGGTAGCCCACCCGGGACGGTTGCAATTATTGATCCGGAAAAGATCCCGAAAAGCCACTTCTCCACCCATGCCTTGCCACTTTCAGCGGTGATGGAATTTATTGAGAAAGATACCGGGGCGAACGTGACCCTGGTTGGCATCCAGCCTGACGTGAACCGGGATTTGAATCCGGATGGACAGGATCTTCTTGACCGAAATATTGCGGAGTTGGTGGGGTTTCTTAGGGAGAATGAAAGATGAACACGGGCTGGCCTGACTTGACAATGGTATAAAGTGAAGGGTTGCGTGAATGAATAATTGTCTACACGCTGAGTAGACAATTGTCTCGACAGTGTTGAGACAATTCTGTACATAGTGTCTGCGAAAAGGAACATTTACGGCTCAAAATATTTTCAACACCTTTAACGTCTCTAAGTAAAAAGATCACTACAAATGCCTGCCCCTGACGCAATCCTATCTCTTGTCGAACGCTTTGAATTTCATCGTCAGGCATACATACTGGGAAAATACAACGAGACTCAACTACGGCGGGAATTTGTTGACAAGTTTTTCTCTGCGCTCGGTTGGGACGTGGATAACAACAAGGGATTTTCTGAAGCTTACAAGGAAGTTATGCACGAGGAACCGGTCCGGATTCATGGCACAACCCTCTTTTTCGATTACACGTTCCGGGTCGGTGGTGCCCGGAAATTCCTTGTTGAGACAAAGAAACCATCCGTCCATATCAAAGATGATGCGGAATCTGCCCTGCAACTGCGCCGGTATGCATGGAACCAGAAACTCCCTCTTTCGATTCTCACAAATTTTGAGGAGTTCGCGGTCTATGACTGCACGATAAAACCGGAGAACAGCGATGCGGCAATCAAAGGACGGATTGAGTATTTCACGTACAAGGATTATCCTGCAAAGTGGGACTGGATCGTCTCGATCTTCGCACCGGATAGTATCCTTCGCGGCTCGTTCGATAAATATGCGGAAACGACGAAGGGCAAACGCGGGACTGCCGGTGTTGATGACGATATTTTAGCTGAGATTGAACAGTGGCGTGATACCCTTGCGAAAAATATCGCGCTGCGCAACCCGACCCTGTCGGTTGAAGAATTGAATAGTGTCGTGCAGCGAACGATTGACCGGATTCTCTTCCTGCGTATCTGCGAGGATCGGGGCATTGAGGAGTATGCGACGCTCCACAAACTCCTCGAAGGCGAGCAGGTGTACTCGCGGCTCTGCCAGATATTCCGGTTTGCGGATGACAAATACAACTCCGGGCTCTTCCACTTCCAGCAGGAACCGGATTGGGACGAATTACCGGACACGCTCTCGCTCACGCTTGCGATTGATGACAAAGTACTGAAAGGGATTATCAAACGGCTCTACTATCCTGAGAGCCCGTACCTGTTCTCCCTTATTCCTCCCGCCATTCTCGGGCACGTGTACGAACAGTTCCTAGGCAAAGTAATCCGGCTTACGGAAGGGCACCAGGCAAAGGTCGAGTATAAGCCAGAAGTGAAAAAGGCGGGCGGTGTCTTCTACACGCCGCAATACATCGTCGAGTATATCGTGAAGCACACGGTCGGCGAACTCGTGAAGGACAAAACGCCCCGAGAGGTGTCGAAGATCTGCATCCTTGATCCTGCGTGCGGCTCCGGCTCGTTTTTAATCGGTGCGTATCAATATCTCCTTGACTGGCACCGCGACTGGTATATAGCGCACCTCGTACCGGTCTTCAAGGAGAAGAACTCGGCAACTGACCCGGCAGTGCAGGCACTCCTTCCGGAACAGCCACCGAAAAAGAAGAAATCTGCGGTTACAATCGATCTCCCGATTTACAATCCGGGTAATGGCAAGGAAGTCCGGCTCTCGGAACGGGTGCGGAGCGACTGGAAACTCACTACCGCAGAGAAGAAACGGATTCTCTTAAACAACATCTTTGGCGTGGATATCGACCAACAGGCAGTCGAAGTGACGAAGCTTTCTCTCCTGCTCAAAGTGCTTGAGGAAGATAATCAGGAGACGGTCTCAAAACAACTCACGATAACGGCGGAACGGGCTTTACCGAGCCTTGATCATAACATCAAGTGCGGTAACTCGCTGATTGGCTGGGACGTCATGACCCCCGATATGCCAACCGATGAAGTGAAACGCATTAATCCATTTGATTGGTCAAAGGAGTTTGCGCCGGTGATGGCGGCAGGCGGATTTGCCGCGGTGATTGGGAATCCACCGTATGTTATAATTGGTAAAGACCTATATCCAGAAACAGAAGTTGATTACCTGAAAAAGTATCCAGTTGCACAATACAAAATTGATTTATTTCACTTATTTACGCAGAAAGGTATCGATTTATTAAAAAAGAATGGTGAACTTGGATTTATCATCCCTAATCAATGGCTAACTGAAAAATTCACAGACAAATTAAGAAAATATATTCTTGATAAAACGTGTATCCAAGAAATCGTGGTTTTTAATCATTACATCTTTGAAGATGCAAAAGTTTTCACAGCTCTCATCTTTTTACAAAGATATGATGGGAAAAGTAATGATTCAATCATCATAAAAAAACCAGAAACTGCTTTCAATGCATATGATATTGAAAAGCAAGAATCATTTAAAATTGATCAAAAATTTTGGACGGAGAAAGATAATTATCAGTTTGAAACACGATTAGTTGGAAAAACAGGAATTTTTATTGGGAAATTATTGGAAAAATACCCCGCTCTAAATACAGTCGCTCGGGCATCATTAGGCTGTCAAGCGTACAATAGAACCAAGCATACCGATGAGCAAATCAAAAACCGTGTTTTTCATTCGAAAGAGAAAGCGGGGGATCAATATTTGCCTGAATTGGCAGGTAACGACGTTCAACGGTACTTAATTGAACGAACAAGAGGAGAGTGGATAAAATATGGGCCGTGGTTACACGACTACCGAACAATGGATTGGTTGACCGGTCCACGTATACTTATTCGAGAAATTCCGGGGAGAGCCCCATATAAAATTCAAGCCTGCTATGTCGAGGATACTTACTGTAATTATAAAACAATCTTGAATGTAAATCCATCGGAAATTACGAACTTTTCAATGAAATATTTAGTCGGGATCTTGAATTCAAAATTAATTTCTTTTCTCTATCCATACGTATCGAATAAACTCGTTGCGCAAACATTTCCAAGGTTGAGTGTGGGAGATTTGAAAACGCTTCCAATCCGCACCATCAACTTCTCCGATCCCGTGGACAAAGCCCGCCACGACCGCATGGTTGCACTCGTCACGCAGATGCTTGACCTGAACAAGAAATTGCAGGACGCGAGGCTCGAACAAGAAAAGACGCAGTTGTCCCGGCAGATTGCGGCGACGGATGGGGTTATAGATAGGCTGGTGTACGAGTTGTATGGGTTGACGGAGGAGGAGATCAGAATTGTGGAGGGGGCAGGAAAAACATGAGATCCGGCATTGTCGAGCATCTGCATAAAAATTTTGAAGATTATGTTCATGTACAGGATGGTGTCGAGTTTTGGTTTGCCCGCAATTTACAAAATCTCCTTGGTTATTCCGAATGGCGGAACTTTTTGAAGGTAATCGAAAAAGCCCGCGAATCGTGCAAAACCTCGAACCACGCGATTTTAGATCATTTTGTTGACGTCAACAAATCGATCCCCGTACCGAAAGGAGGGACGCGGGAGATCGGGGATATCATGCTCACCCGGTATGCCTGCTATCTCATTGCCCAAAACGGTAATCCCCTCAAGGAAGAGATTGCATTCGCCCAGAGTTATTTCGCAGTCCAGACACGGAAGCAGGAGATCATAGAAGAACATATCCGCCTTTCTGAACGATTGAAAGCCAGAAAACAATTGAAAGATTCGGAAGCAGAACTATCACGGAACATTTACGAGCGGGGCGTGGATGAATCCGGTTTTGCTCGTATCAGAAGCAAAGGAGATATGGCACTTTTCGGGGGTTATTCAACCCGTGCAATGAAAGAACAGATGAAAATCCCTGAGAACAGACCGCTTGCTGATTTTCTCCCGGCGGTTACCATCACTGCGAAGAATCTTGCAACCGAAATCACGAATTACACCGTGGCGAAGGAGGATCTGCATGGAGAAGATCCCATCACGGATGAGCACATCCGGAATAATCAGGATGTTCGTAATCTGCTCGTGAAGCGGGGTATCAGACCTGAAACACTCCCTCCTGCCGAGGATCTTAAAAAACTTGAGCGAAGGGTGCGGAAACAGAAAAAACATCTCCCGGAAGAAGCCAGGAAGATTAACTCTCCCAAAGAACATAAGAAAACCGGCGATATCGTGCCATGAACCCTTCTTCCCGTAGCAGTAACAGGCTGTCCGGGACTCCGGGATTTCCAGCGGTTTGTAATCGGTCGCGTGGATTTTCATCCCGACCACCATCAATTCTCCGGCGTGTATTTCGGTTGTGTGCTGCACTATTCTGCACGTGTTCTGCATGTGCAGAACACTATTCGGGGGCTTTTGCGTTTCCGGTTCGCTATTCTGCGATTGTTCTGCACTGTTCGGATCTATGTGTGCTGCAACTCCGGGATCACTAGAGCACACGTTCGCACTCACAGGTTGCTGTGTTATTTCCGATTTGCAGCAATATAGATTATTACTAAGGAGAATTCCGATAAACCCCGGATAATTTCAAAAATGAAAGGAATTGATCCAAATTAGATAACAAGAGGACGTATATTCCCCGATTTTCTTGTCACTTTTCCTGATTTTTCACAGATTTTTGGAAAGCGTACGCTAAACGATAGCCTGTTTTTTCAGGGTTGCCAGTTGGTACAGGTTAAAGCTAAACGTAGCAAACGTCATTTTCACGTGAGCTCGAAGAACCGTAGTCACATGGGTATGAGCGTCATGGAAGACGTTCTTGATGACTGCGTAAGGTCTTTCACCGGGAGATCGAATTCTTGAGATCCGTTTATTCCTGAGGATATCCCAGATACCAATCGGATGTCCTCGAACTCCGCGCTGCATGGTTGCGTCAAAACCCTTTGGTTCAGCACCGAAATACCCCCGGTCCCGGTAGACAACTTCACCTTCTTCTGAAAGATCGATCTGGCTATCATGCACAGATGCAGTTGTGGTCTGAAGTGCCCGGATTAATCCGAAGTCGCAGTCTTCTTTCGTATGAAGCTTGAATCCAAAATACGAATGTTTCCCCTTTTTTGTCCAGGTACCTTCTTTATTTCTCCGGGTTTTTGCATCGTCTCCCCGGGGAGTGTCAGCAGAGGCATGTCCCGGATCTGCCGTGATGAATGTTGCATCCTGGATCACACCTTTCCGGATCTTCAATCCTTTTTCGTCCAGCTGTCTTTGAAGTTCGTTCCAGATCGCCTTGTCTTTCCCGGTTTGAGATAACCGTTCCCGGAAATACCAGACCGTCGTGTGATCGGGAATCTTCTCAGGAAACCCGAGAAAACTCAGAAATGAAATCTTGTCATTTGCCTGCCGTTCAAGTTCCGGATCGGATAACCCGTACATCGATTGAAGGACCAGCATTTTGATCATGAGAACGATGTCAATATTTGGCCGCCCACCCTGTTCTGTTGTATTGGTATAAATTTCTCCAACAATTTCCCGGAATGATTCCCATTCAATGAGGGGTGCAAGTTCTCCTAATCGATCGCCGAGATCTTTTACCTGCTTGTACCGCTCCTGTAACGCAAAGTCAACAAGAGATTCCATACCTTTTATTCGGAGTTCTAAGATAAAGTACTTCCGGCGTTGAGGTTATTCGAAATTCTCTAAGATCTAAGTGTGTATTATAAGAGTTATTAGCGGAATCCTGACCCCAATTGGGCTTTTCGATCTGTTCTGCAATTGCAGTGGGATTGCAGTGGGATTGCAGCAATGCAGAACAATAGGTATTACCCCCAGCTATATCGCGTGTCTCTTTGAGCCAGACACCCGCACTCCCCGCGACATTATTTAATCCCCCTCCCGCAATACTAGTGGAAAAAGAGAGCATGGGGGAGTAATCATGGATAACGTGTTTATCATCGGTCACCGGCAACCGGATACCGACAGTATCGCGAGCGTCATCGGGTACGCGGCGTGGAAGAACCTTACAGAACCGGACAAGTACCTTGCCGCACGGTGTGGCGAGCTGAACGCGGAGACGTGTTTTGCGCTGGAACACTTCGGCTTAAAAGCGCCGGTGCTCATCGACAGCGTACAGCCCCGCGTTTCCGACCTCCCCATTGCACGGATCAGCGTGACACAGGATGTTCCCGCACTCGATGTCGCGGCACTCATGGACGTGCACGATATCCGGAACGTGCCGGTCACGGATAACGAAGGAAAACTCATCGGAGTCGTCGGAGAACACGGGCTTGCCCGAGCGTACGTCTGCCAGATGAAAACGAGCGGGATCGCTATCGCTCCCCATCCTATTGACACCCTTGCACGGATCCTCTCTGCCCGTATCATTGTTAAGGGCGCGGAAACGCTGGGGGGCAGGGTCATCATCGCGCTCGACGCCCCTGATATTACCCGGAAGAAACTTACGGGAAAAGACATCGCAGTGGTTGGCGATAACGAGCCGATGCAACGGGCATTGATCACATCCGGTATCGCTACCCTCATTGTCACTGACCGGGCACCGGTGGGAGAGCAGGTAACCCGCGAGGCGGAGGCAAAGGGCGTGTCAATCCTCACAACAGACCTCGATGCGTTTGGCGTCGGGACGATGGTCAACCTCTCGCTCCCCGCACGCATGGTGATGGAGACAGACATCCCCCGGCTCGCCCTCTCCGATACCATTACGCAGGCAAAACAGACCGTGTACAGTTCCAAGTTCCGCTCAGCCTGTATTGTCGAGAATGACGGAACGCTTCGCGGTATCGTCACACGAACCACACTCCTCGCGGAAGTCCACCGGAAGGTCATTCTACTCGACCATAACGAATTTGCCCAGGCAGTAGAAGGGATCGATGAAGCAGAGATCCTCGAGATCATCGACCATCACCGGCTGGGAATTATTTCGACCTTAAAACCGGTAAAATTCTTAAACGATCCGGTCGGCTCCACCTCCACCATCATCGCGGGAAAATACCGGGATGCAGGTCTTACCCCACCCACCGCCATTGCCGGCATCCTTCTCGCCGGTATCCTGTCCGACACGCTCTGCCTGAAGATGTCCACGACATCCCCGCAGGACCGCGATGCGGTTGACTGGCTTGCCCCTATTGCAGGTGTTGATCCATGTGCGTTCGGGACTCAACTCCTTGGAAAAGGAATGAGCATTGAGGGAACCACGATAGAGGAACTCCTTATGCGGGACACGAAACGGTATGAACTCGGGAAAAAGAAGATTATCATAGCACAGGTCATGGTTCCCTCGTTCGAGTTCCCGCAGGTGAATGCTGATGCGATCCACCTTGAATTGGAGAGGCTGCGGATGCAGCTGGGAGTGGATTTTTACATTGGAGTCTTCACGAGCGTTATGGAAAACGGGAGCGATCTGTTCGCATCCGGTGATCGTTCCCTAATCACGAAACTGGAACTCCGTAAGCAGCCGGTACGGCTGAAAAACATGATGTCCCGGAAAAAGGATATTCTCCCCTGGTTTGGTGGGAAGCTCCGTGAAATCGGATAAGCGTGCCGGTTTTCTCACACCATCACTGTACCTCACACACGACACCGTGTTCAAAGGCACGCGGTTCAACCACCATCTCATAGTTCCCATGATGGCGATACCGTGGTGCATGAATCCCAAAAGGAAATATGCGGGAAAAAGATGCGATGCGGTTCGCTGCACCGTAACCCGATCTATCCACAGGTTTTTTACAGTGCTGGTTGCGATGCCAGGTCAATCGGGATCCACGCCTATAACGAGGCTCATTTTCAGGATAAATGTTTAATGTTCCAAAATTGCACTAATAATCACCGGGGATGTGGGATAGACGAATCCGGGGTAAACCCGTTCGCCATCACACGCTCCTTTGGATCATTTGAGCAGGTAGCTGCTGGTACCATGTAACAAACCTGATGTGTGCCGGTGTTTCCTCATCCGTATGTATTAGCTGTATGGTCACCCTGTACAGCTCTCGTCAGTCGGTGGGCAAATCCGGACACGGCAGGGAGGTTTAGGGAATGATTGAATTCGCGTTACCATTTGTGGTTATTGTAAGCTTTATCGCGTTGATCCTCGCCGGAATCCTCGCGCGAAGTGTCCTTTCGCAGGATGAGGGCACCCCGAAGATGCGTGAGGTTGCCGATGCGATCCGGGTGGGTGCAGAGGCATTCATCAAACGACAGTATTCGACTATTGCCATCCTCGCACTTGTGCTTGCCGTGGTCATCTTTGCGGTGTACTTCTTCACGGGACAGCAGTCACTGGCACTTGCAACGGCTCTTTCGTGCCTCTTCGGTGCGTTCTGTAGTGCCCTTGCCGGTGTCATCGGGATGTCGGTTGCCGTCCGTGCAAATGTCCGCACGGCTGCAGCGGCACAGACCAGCGCAGCAAAGGCGCTCAACATGTCCTTCCGTGGTGGCGCAATATCCGGGCTGATCATTACCGCGATGTCCCTGTTGGGGGTCTCACTCACCTTCTATGCGCTCGGTGGACTGGCAAACCCGACCCTCGCCCCGTTCCTTATTGTCGGGTTTGGCTTCGGTGCTTCGTTTGTCGCGCTCTTCGCCCAGCTCGGCGGCGGTATCTACACAAAAGCTGCCGATGTAGGCGCAGATCTTGTCGGCAAGGTGGAGGCCGGTATTCCAGAAGATGATGTCCGCAACCCTGCCACCATCGCCGATCTTGTCGGGGATAATGTCGGGGACTGTGCCGGGCGTGGTGCAGACCTGTTCGAATCCACCGCAGCCGAGAATATCGGCGCAATGATCCTCGGAGTTGCCCTTTTCCCGGTCTTTGGAATCAACGGTATCATCTTCCCGCTTGTTATGTGCGCCTTTGGGCTCCTTGCGAGCATGATCGGTATCCTCTCTGTCCGTGGTCAGGAGGACGCTCACCCGATGGATGCCTTAAACAGGGGGTATTACATCACCGCAATCATTGCCGCGGTCTTCTACTATATCGGCACGATGTGGCTTCTCGGGAACGTCTGGTTCTTCTATGCAGGGCTTGTCGGTATTGTGTTATCCGTGCTCTTCCTGCGGGTGACCACGTATTACACCGACAACCACTACCGCCCGGTGAAGGAGATTGCAGATGCCTCTGAGACCGGGCCGGCAACAAACGTCATCACCGGTTTGTCGGTCGCCCTTGAATCCACCGCCGTCCCGGCACTCCTGATCGGTGCCTCGCTGCTCATTTCCTACTGGCTCGGCAGCATGAGCGGTGTTGCCTTCGGTGGGCTCTATGGTACTGCCGCCGCAACCATCGGGATGCTCTCGGTCTGTGCGTATGTTCTCGCGATGGACACCTTCGGTCCGATCGCCGACAATGCCGGTGGCATTGTTGAGATGAGCCAGGCACCCGAATCGGTCCGCAAGCGTATGGACAAGCTCGATTCAGCCGGTAACACAACAAAGGCGCTCACCAAGGGATATGCAATCGGTAGCGCTGCGCTCGCCGTCTTCCTGCTCTTTAACGCGTATATGGATGACATCAGCCGGTTGATCGGAAAGCCGTTTGTTACCGTCAACATTGCAGCAGTCCCGGTATTTGTCGGGGCGCTCCTTGGCGCGATGCTGATCTTTGTGTTTGCCAGCTTTGCCATCCGGGCTGTCTCAAAAACCGCCCAGTGCGTCATTGAGGAAGTCCGTCTCCAGTTCAAAGACCCGGGCATCATGGCAGGGACGAAGAAGCCGGATTATGCCCGAGTGATCGATATCACCACGCTCGGTGCATTGAAAAGCATGGTGCTCCCCGGAGTCCTTGCAGTGGCATTCCCCATCTTCATTGGCGTGACCATGAAATACGAAGCCCTTGCAGGATTCATCCTCGTCGGCACGATTACCGGTATCCTACTCGCCCTCATCCTGAACAATGGTGGCGGTGCATGGGACAATGCAAAGAAGTTTATCGAGAGCGGCACTCATGGTGGGAAAGGCAGCGAGGCGCACAAGGCGGCAGTCATCGGAGATACCCTTGGCGATCCATGCAAGGACACTGCAGGACCGTCACTGCACGTCTTGATCAAGCTGCTTGCGACACTCTCGCTTGTGCTCGCACCGCTGTTCATCTGAAACTATTCACTATCTTTTTTTACCGGGGTCTTTATCGAGCCACGCAACACGCATGGATCGTGTTATTGTTCAGCACGACGCTCCGCCAGGCTCGATGTTTATGTCGCTTGGGATCTTTGTATACTTCTTGGGGTTCTCATCGAATTTCTTCTTGCAGAAGTTCGTGCAGAAATAATATTCCCGGTCTTTGTACGTGCTCCGGAATTGAGCCGAATCCTCGTCAACTATTGCAAAACATACAGGGTCAGTCGCCATCGTGTTACCTCCATTTTATGATTGTAACTCGCGTGTGCGGTCTATTAAATTTTCCCAATGAAGATGCCGTGAGGACCCCTTCACAAGCCTTCTTCAGAAAATCGATGAACAAGCGTGGATATTACACCTTTCGGGGGATTGTGAAGATATATGAGAACCAGATTACTATCGGTCAGAAGGACGGACAATCGAATTCCGGGATAAAGGGTTTAATATCGATAATCGGAGTGCCGTCCAACGAGTCAAGACCCCGGACTTCGAGAACGCCGTCTTTGATCCCAATCAGGTCAACCACCGTGAGCCCTATCGGGTTCGGGCGATCAGGGGAGCGGGTGGCAAAGACACCGTGCTCTACCGTAGTACCGGGGGGTGTTACCCGCAGGGTGGTCCGGTCTGACCGGTCGAACCACGCGAGGACGACCAGGCGTTTTTCCCCTTCGAGCCGGAAGAGCCCGTCGCGGTAGTGAGGGGCGATGACGATCTCTGCGAGGGTATCGGAAAGCCGTCCCTGCCGGGGGGCGTCGCTTCGTTTCTTATACGGTGACCGGACGAAGCCGACCGGCTGTAATGTAACCTCCATACCCCCCACTCCTTATGCATAAATGTACGGTTCCGGGGTTCATAATTATGTGGTTTCTCCACCGGCAGACTGTGGCGGTTATTTCCCTGCCGCCGCCAACTGTTCAGTATGGACCCCGTCATTGCCCATATCCGAAAAGAGCTCAGTGACGCTGCCGATCCGGTCATTCAGAAGAATGCACAACGGTTCTTCAAAGAAGAGATACCGTGTTACGGCATTAAAACCGCCACGGTTGTCGCCATCGCAAAGAAGTACTGGAAAGAGGTAAAATCCCAGGACAAGCAGGAAATCTTTGCCTTCTGTGAAGAATTGTACCGCTCGGGCATGATGGAAGAAGCGTTTGTAGTTTCGACATGGACACCACTGTTAAAAGACCGGTACGAGCGGGATGATCTTTCCGTTTTCAGGAAATGGATCGACACGTACATTACCAACTGGGCGGCATGCGACGGGTTCTGTAACCATGCGGTCGGGGACTTTATCGAAAAATTCCCGGATGCCGTTGCCGAACTGAAAGACTGGACCCGGTCGAAAAACCGGTGGATGCGCCGTGCGGCAGCGGTCTCTTTGATCGTGCCGGCTAAGCACGGAAAATTTCTCGGCGACGCAATTGAGATCGCTGATCTCCTCCTCACCGATACGGATGATATGGTGCAGAAGGGGTATGGCTGGCTCTTAAAGGAAGTGAGCCGGAAGCACACGGACGAAGTGTTCTCCTATGTCATGAAAAACAAGATGAACATACCACGGACAGCATTGCGGTACGCGATCGAGCTGATGCCAAAAGAAAAGAAGGCAGAAGCGATGAAGAAGAACTGGTAGGTTCCGGGGGAACCCGGAAGAAAAGATCTTTTCGATATAACCGATGGCCCTTTCCGAAAAAAGGGAGTATGATCTCTCCTAATGTGAGGGAAATCCTACATCCTGTATTTCAGTTTCCAAAGAGGGCACCGAGGTCCACCTTCTGCCAGTCCCGGTCCACTACCTTCATCCAGAGCGTTCGGGTCTTCGGCACAAAAACAACCTGGTGATCAGTGCAGTACTTAGTCCCTCCCATGTCGTAGTGCAGGAACGTTGCGCCTCCGTCCTGTAACAGCACGTTCCGTATCTGCATCATCCTTGCCGCATCGATTGATCCCTTTGACTGCCCGGCAAGGGTCACAAGGTTGTTGTACCGTGCGACGGAGTTCGCATCCGGGATTCCGGCAAGGTGCCATGTCGGATCGACAAAATGGTTCGCTGCCGCAATCATACCGGCTCCATCCCTTCGCTTCACATCATACACGGTTTCTTCATAGGAATATGCCTGTTCAGGTCCCGCTGCGTTCACAATCCATGCGAGATTTGGCCGGGTGGTCTGGATTGCAGCGTCAAGCTGCTTTTCCGTTGAATAATCGAGCATGAACCGGAAGAATTCTGATATGAGGTCGGGCCGATTATCGTAGGAGAGACTGCCTCCGGATGCCAAACCGTTGTCGTCAGCAACGAAAAGCCCGGCGCTGTTCACGAGCGTCTCCGGGCGCATCCCGGCAGGACCGAACGTTGCAACGCCATTGCTCCCGTCCGTTGGTTTGTATACTACAAGGGTATAGTACGGGTCAAAAACAGAGACCGAATCGGGGAGGTCCCAGTTGCGGGAGACAACGACTGATCCATCGGACGTGTAGTTCCCCCACGTCGCAAGGAACGAACATGATGACGGGCCATAGAGATAGAAGACGGCACCATAGTACAGCACGTCGACATCATCTTCGGTCAACCCGGAGGTCTCGGCAATTCCTGCGCTGATCTCCTTCATACGTTTCGGTTGGAGTGCTGTTGCCTGACGAGCTTGCTCACGGACTTGTTCAGTCGTAACCCCCTGCTGTGCGGTCTTGTTGGTAACAAACCTGTACACTGACTGGAGTTCGTCTTTCATCAGGCTGCCGTACTGCCGTCCCATCTCGCGGTATGAGCCGGAGAGGACAATAACATTGTAAGGACCTGCTTTATACCGCTGCCCGTTCTCAAAAACAGAGACTTTTGTCAGGTTTTGACCGGCTTGCCCGGAGAGATCCGGAACAGCCGGAAGCTGGAATGCTCCCACTACCGATACGATGAGAACCAGACCAAGAATTATACCTAGAACCTTCATGAAGTAGCATCTCCCGCTTGGAGGATAATACCTTGGGGGAGCGTTCGCCCTCCATCAGTCATAACACGTTGATTTGACAAAAATGTACCATGGATGTATCCGGATGGGATACATACCCGCATTAGATGCTGAGCATGACCCGTGTACTCACATCGAATGCAAAGGGAAGGTCAAGGTACCCTTCGAGATACCACTCCGGAGGACCGGAAGGACCGCCACCCATGGTGTTCCCTCCACCGATCTGGATAGGGCCAATGCTAATGGTGCCACCGGAATAACCGCTCATGGCGGCCTGCCTGAGCGTGTCAGCATCCTTGGGAACAAAGATCCTGAACGGGTAGCTTAACGGCTGCGACGTCTTTGGGTATTCCCTCTCGCCATCGAACTGGAGGACGAAATTATACACCGTCTTTGTGGTTGTTGTCCAGTGCCCCTGTCCATGCCCGTATGAATGATGCGACCCTGAGTCGTATACGTATTCACGGTACTTCTGGTCGGCACAGAGTTTGAGGAAAACACCCCGCGCTTTCACCGTGGAATTTATCATGAGAAGAAGCGTCCCCTCAATCGGCTCACCAACCACATATGCTATTTTTGGAATACGGATCTCAACCTTTCCTGCACCTATGCCAAACATTAACGTTCCACACTCTTTCTTTGGGGACGCGGTACATATTAGAACATTCCTCTCCAATGAGAATGCTCTGGAGCATTTTCATCACGATTGTTTGTGCCCCAAGGCGATCCTATACGTTTTTACGGATTTCTTCCCGGTTGTTCCCATCCCGGAAGGGACAACTCCATATTTATGATAGTGCTATTATTGTCTATGCCAGCTCCTATAGTTGGGCGGAGATTCGGTGTTGGTCTGACACCGCAGCTTGCTGCAGGGAACGCCAAAGGCATCCGGGTGCTTGGTATTTCCGGATCAAGCCGGCAGGAACCGGGACAGTCAAAATCCGAACGGTTGCTCCTGCGGGCGCTCGAACGGTGCACAACACTTGGCTGTGAAACCACGTTTATCCGGTTGAAGGATCTCAAGATTTATGAGTGCGAAGGGAACTACTCGGAGAACCCTGATCACTGCACGTATCCCTGCCAGTCCTCGATGAAGTACGAGGATGATCAGATGGACACGGTCTATTCCGCAGTCCTCGATACCGATGTCCTTTTCCTTGCAACACCGATCCGGTGGAACAACCATTCGGCGCTCGTGCAGAAGTTTGTCGAACGGATGAACTGTATCGAGAACCAGTATTCATGGTTCGGCAACCGGATGATAAAAAACAAAGTCGTTGGGCTCATCATCATCGGGCATGTGGACGGGATGCAGCACGTGGCGGGAAACCTGTTGAACTTCTTTGCGTGGCTTGGCTTTCACATCCCTGAGGCATCGATTGCTTCGTGGGTGGGGGAAAACGATGAGGACACGACAAAGGACTGGGAACAAATCGAGAAGAACAAGTACACGCAGGAGGATCTTGTGGAGATGGTGAACAGTTCGCTGCAACTTGCGTATACGTTGAAGCAGGGCTGTGAGGAAGTAAAGGGTGCATGAGGTTTTCCGGTGTGGTGGAAGATGCAGGAGAAGAACGGCTGATAACTGGATCAGAGAACGTTGAGGGGTGGGAACATGAAGAAAGATAAAAAGGAAAAACCATTGAAAGTCATTGCCATTAACGGGAGTGCAAGAAAGGACGGCAACACGGCGATCCTGATCAATTGTGCGTTGCAGGAACTGGAACGGGAGGGCATAAAGACGGAGCTCATACAGCTCGCCGGGCAGAGGGTCCGAGGCTGCACCGCCTGCCTGAAATGTTTTGAGCAGAGAAACAAGCGATGCGTGATTGACGATGATTGCGTGAATGACTGCATACAAAAGATGATGGCCGCTGATGGGATCATCCTCGGCTCGCCGGTCTACTTCTCAGATGTGACCGCGGAGATGAAGGCGCTGATCGACCGGGCGGGTTTTGTTTCGATGGCAAACGGCGAACTCTTCCGGCGCAAGGTCGGGGCTGCCGCGATTGCCGTCCGGAGGACCGGAGCCATCCATACGGCTGATACGTTGCTCCATTTCCTTTTAGGAAGGGACATGATCCTCCCCGGATTCCCAGGAGTCGGCTTCGGGTTGAATATCGGGGATGTCGAACGGGACCACGAAGGTATTGACCGGATGAAGGCGATCGGGCAGAACATGGCGTGGCTTTTAAAAGTTCTGGCACAGGAAAAGAAAAAGTAAGGCACGGTGGTTTTTGACTGGTGCGGGAAACCGGCACCCTCTCCTTACACCACAGGTTTTATCCCGGTGCCTTTAAAGAACGTGTAAAAGAACGTCCCGTCCGGCTCGCAGGTGCGGTAGAGATCGGCAATCCCCTGCTCCCATTCTGATTCATCCATCATCTTCCTTTTTAACGCTTCACTCCGGACGCCTTCGACCATCGCGGTGAATGTCTGCTTCGTGAACCCCTCGACAAGTGCCGGGCGGGACGCATCCACATATACCATACGCGGGGAAACGGTGACCTCCTTAAAACCTGCACCGGTAAGCAATGGGTAGCACCGGCGCCCGATAAGTGCATCTCCTCCCATCTGTTGCTGGATCTCAACAAGACAGGCGATTGTCCGTTTCCCTTGTGCGCTGTCCGGAGAGAAGTATGCAGACCCGTGATCCCCTTCAATGACCGTGATTGACCCTTCGGGCCTTAAAACACGGTACAGGAGTGCAAGTGCACGGGCAGGATCAGGCAGGTGTTCGAGGACAAAACAAACAAAGACATGATCAAAAGAGTTGTCCGCAAAGGGGAGTGCATGGAGGTCTGCCTGCCGGAAGGTGACATTTCGGATACCGACGGCGCGAACCCGCTCCTCTGCCTGTGCGAGCGATACGGGCGAGAGATCAATGGACGTGATATCAGCGTCCGGGCTGTTCTGTGCAAGGGGGATAGTCTGTGCGCCAATACCGCAACCGGCTTCGAGCACCGTGCTCCCTTTTGGATACCGGGTGTCGCAGTGGAGCAGTTCGGTCAGCGTCTGTGCCTGGTCGAGCAGCCGTTTTTCCTCACGCGGGGAATACCCGTGCACATACTTTTTTTCCATCTATATTTCTCTCGTTGCCCGGTATATAATCCCGGATCATGAGATTCCGGGAATACACAATAGATCATCCAAGGTATCTAAAAAACGCACATGAACGCATACTTGTTCACAACCAAATACCTGAAAAACTCGAAGCGTTTTTCATAGCAAATATCACACTCCTGCAAGACACTGGGAATACAATGCCAGCATTTATTGCTGATATTGGAAAAATGAACAGTACCCTTGGATCACGGCAGGATTGGTGAAGCAGAACATGGACACGACCATAAAAAAGAGGGCGGTCTACGAGATCTTAAAGAGCCCCCCCTCGCAGGATAACCCACGCGGACGGGCTGTCGCAAATTTGCTGATCCTGCTCATATTCTTAAACGTCATTGCCGCAGTCCTCGAAACCGATGTTGGGATTTATCAGCAGTACGGGCAGATGCTGGATACTTTTGCTTTTTTTTCAGTCGTCGTCTTTGTCATAGAATACATCCTTCGTGTCTGGTGCTGCACGGAAAATCCCAATTACCATGCACCCGTCACCGGCAGGCTGCGCTACATGGCAACACCACTCGCGATCATCGATATTGCCGTCATCCTGCCGTTCCTCCTGCTGCCGTTTCTGGCTGCATTCCCGCGCCTCTTCTGGATGGTGCGGTTCTCGCGCATCTTCTGGATCCTGAAGATCGGTCACTACTCCCAATCCTTAAAGACATTCTCCAAGGTTATCAAAGCAAAGAAGGGAGAGATCTTCCTTGCTTTCTTTGCCATGCTGGTACTGTTGATCCTCGCTTCTGCCTTGGAATATTTAGCCGAATACCAGGCGCAGCCGACAAAGTTCTCCAGCGTCATTGCCACCCTGTGGTGGGGTGTAGAGACACTCGCCACCATCGGCTACGGAGACATGATACCGATAACTCCGGTGGGTAAGATCCTCGCGGGGGTGGTCGCATTGCTTGGCATAGGGCTCTTCGCCCTCCCGGCGGGTATTCTCGCATCGGGATTCGTTGATGCACTCCATAAAACCGAGGATGAAAAGCAGAGATCCGACACGTGCCCGCATTGTGGTAAGGATATCCGGGAATCACCGGATCAGAAAAAACCCTGATCGATATGACCCTATCCTGAAGGAATGATGGGATCAAGTAAAATCTTCGGCTCTGTTAGATTTATTTCATCATTGAGCCTGCGGGAAAACGAGCCGCAATCTGATGAGCAATCCCGGAGTAAAAAGGGTCAGAGAATTTTTGACCCGGCTGTCGGTCCGGGTTTGCACTCGAATACTTCTGTTATCTTCACGATCACCAGTGAGCGTGCGGGAAGCGCCGGGTTCTTCTGGTTGATCTTGGCTTTCATCTCCTCGTACTCTTTACCGCTTGACTTGATCGCGGCAACACCCTTGATCTGGAAACAGCCCTTAATCTCTGGTCCCCAGACATAGATCGCGATCTTCGGGTTTGTGCGGAGATTCGAGAGTGTCTTGTTCATGAAGTTGTCCGTGAGCCAGATCGTGTCGTCGCTCGCGAGCTCGACGATTCCAATCGGGATGACGTTCGGAGTGCCGTCACTCGATGCAGTTGCAACCGGGAAAACCTTCATCTTTGCGAATGCCTCTTTCATCTCTGCGGTCAGTTTTACCATCAGTGATTCACCAATCATCCCATCGGCATTTTATTTTTATATACTTTGGCGTGGTGTGTGACTGAAAGGTTTTATCGCCATTCATCCCAGTACTGTAGAACTACCGGGGGCACACGTAATGGGCACATTCGATTGTATGCAGGGAATGGTTACAGGATACTTCGCTTCTCCCAAGGGACAGCAGGCATTACAGAACTACCTTGCATCACCTGAAGGTAAGGCAACCATTGACGCATATCTCGCCACACCGGATGGTCAGAAGATGGCACAACTCCTTCTTTGCCGGGCATTGGACAGCCTCGACATCCCGGAAGAGGCCAAGGGCGTCCTCCGTACCGCACTCACCGGGAACGTGTAACCCGGATTAGCATTCGGCGCGAGTCTCACGTTGTTGCACCGTTGCTGCATCTTGTTATCGGGTGCATGTCCGGCCCTTTTTCGTGTTATCCCTCATCCACACACACCTTTTTTAAATACGCTGCCACCTACGTACCCGGTATGAGTGATGCCGGTTTTTTATTCAGCAATATCGCAGTAGCGAATATCATCTGGTTCCTGCTCACGCTCGTTGCTGTCTTCTTCGCCGCCTACATCAGTTACAAGCTTGTCAAAGCCGGACTCGTGCGGTGGACTACCCGTTCCCTCGCCCGCTGGACTGCCCGGTTCGCCGGCTACATTGTCTTTCTTGTCGGGCTCTATGTGATCGACCGCTGGTTTTTGGGAGTTGACATCGGCGCAACCATTGCATCTGTTGGGATCATCAGTATCGCGCTCGCGTTTGCATCCCAGCAGATCATATCGAGCCTGCTCGCCGGATTTTTGATCACGATCAACCGCACCATCTCGCTTGACGACTGGGTGGAACTGGGTGGATTGCCGAATACCGGTTGTTCTCAGGTGAAGGATATCACGTTCACCCGCACTATCCTCCGGGACCGTGACGGCAGGGTCTATATCGTCCCGAATGCGACCCTTCTCGAGTCAAAGATCGTGAACTATTCAAAGTCCGGGTTCATCGAGATCCCTCTCACCCTGATCCTCCCGTTTGAGATCCCATTTGAACGGGCACGCGATGTAATTTTGATTACCCTGTCCAGTCATCCCGATGTCCTCCCGGATAAAAGATCTATCGGTCAGACAGTGCCTTCCGGCATGCGATCTTCGTTCTTCTTCCAAGGCTATACATGGTTAAAAACAAATCCGGAAGGACTTGTCCCCCGGGTGCTTTTTACGAGTATCACTAACCAGGGCAACACGATGAGCGTACGGTTCTGGATACGGGATGTGGTGCGACGTGAAGATATTACTTCGGAAGTGCTCGCAGAGATCTCACGGCAGTTAAAGATTGGTTAGGACACGCGAGTAAATTCCCCGGATTGCCGGTTCTGGCAACGTGGATCTTGTGTATGCGCTATGCACCGGTGAACCCGTTATCTGACTGCCACTCCAAAACCACAAAACATCTATCAATATATGCCGGATGATTTAGGAGATGGACGCTTCTACCATCTGTACACTCTTTGAGAACATGCCGCGGCAGGGTCCGGGAAGCGCTGCCTGTACAAAGAAGATGTTCACTTCTGTGCCTGCACTCCAGAAAAACCCGGCGATCCTTGATATCGGTTGTGGATCCGGCATTCAGACAATCGATCTCGCCCGGCTATCCCCCGAAGCCTATATCACCGTGGTGGACGTCCATGCACCGTTTCTTTTTGATGTCCGTATGCGGGCAGTTGCTGCCGGAATATTGGCACGCATCAATGTCGTTTGTGCAACCATGGACAATCTTCCGTTTACGTCTGGTTCGTTTGATCTGCTCTGGGCAGAGGGCTCGATCTTCATAATGGGAGTGGAACGCGGGATTACCGAATGGAAAAAATTTATGAGACCCGGGGGTACCTGGCATTTACCGAGGCGGTCTGGTTCACTGATACACCATCAGCCGATGTGAAGAGATTCTGGCAGGAGAATTACCCGGACATAAAAGACGTACAAAGCATACGAACCATCGCAGAGAAAGCCGGGTACTCCTGGATCACATCCTTCCCGCTGCCAGTTTCTGCGTGGTGGGATGATTACTATACCCCACTTGTTGCCCGGCTCCCCACACTCGAAGAAAAATACCGGACACACCCGGAAGTTCAGGCAATTCTCGCAGGGCTAAAAAGAGAAATCAATATCTACCGGGAGCACTCCGGCGAGTACGGCTACCAGTTCATCCTGTTAAAGAATGGAACATGACGTGGTCAGTTGTAATCCTGCAGCACATTCCCCGTGAGCAGTCAACCGCGGGTATCATCTCCCGACACTATTCCGGAAGGGATGACCCATTTCTTCTCCGTCAGATTTATTGCCGCTTTGCAAACCGGAATGACCGTAATCATCTCTCTTATTTACACCGCCGCGCAATCAATGTGTAATGATACGCGAGCCGCCGGTGAAAAAAGTTCTCTACTGGTGTGACCACTGCAACGTGCCATTGATCGGCAGGAGCTGCGCGTGCGGTGCGGAAGGGAGAGGGATCGAACTCCTTCAGCCGTTCGATGTGCGCCCGGCGCTTGCTGCGGATGCAGAGCTCATAAAAAAACTCGTGCGGGAACGGTTTGGCAATGTTCCGCTCCCGGCGGTGCTCCTCTTAAACAAGACCGGCGGGGTTGACCGTGCCGATCTGGTGATCGCCCACGGGCAGCGGTTTGGCTGGCTCACGTTCGATCCGGTGACCCGAAAGTTCAGCTTGGATCTCACACCGGAAGCGCTCCCGTATATTATCCGGCATGTGACAAAGGGGATTGTTGATCTCGACACGGAGCTCTCCGGACGCACGGATACCGGACGTATCGGGGGAAAGAAGTTCCCGCTCAAAACACCGGTGCCGGATGGGACGGTGATCGTGAAGTACCGGAACCGGTACGGCACGGGGATCGTGAAAGATGGTCAGGTACGGGTGAAAGAACTCATGGCAGTCGAGCCCCGGACGGGCCCAAACCCGAACTGGGAGGTTGTTGTCGAAAAGAACCGGTATCACCTGAAGAATCTTGAACGGAATGCGATCCGGACAATCAGGCAGCACGCACATGATCGCCCGATAGCGAACGTCTCGTTCTCCGGTGGGAAGGACAGCATGGCAGTCTATACCCTTGCAAAAAAAGCCGGGGTTACAGCCGCGTTCTTCATCGATACCGGCATCGAGTTTCCTGAAACCGTGGAGTTCGTGCGGTCAATGGGCGTTACGATCATCCCGAAATCCACAGATTTCTGGCAGGCGGCAGAGAAAGCCGGACCACCGGGTAAGGACAATCGCTGGTGCTGTAAATTCCTAAAACAGAACCCGCTCAAGACCGTGCTCGCACAGACCGGACCCTGCGTCACGGTGCAGGGCAACCGGTGGTACGAGTCGTGGAACCGGGCTGACCTCGAAGAAGCGGTCCAGAACCCGTTAAACCCGCTCCAGTTAAACGTCTCCCCCATTCGGAACTGGCGGGCGCTCGAAGTGTTCCTTTATCTCTGGTGGCAGAAGGTGCCCATAAACCCGCTCTACGAACGGGGAATCGAACGGATCGGATGTTATCTCTGCCCCGCGATGCTCGAAAGCGAGTACGAACTGCTCCGGGAGATTCACCCGGAAATTGCACGCCGCTGGGATGACGTGCTCGAACGCTGGCGGACGAAAAAAGGGCTCCCGTCAGCGTTCAGCCAGTGGGGGCTCTGGCGGTGGCGGGCTCTGCCAAAAAAAATGCTTGAACTGTGCCGGAACCACGGCATCGCAGTGAACGAGGATAATTCTTTAAAAACTGCACCGGTGCAGGATCGTGAGGAGATGCTTAAAATAACACAAGAGAAAATAACAAAACCGGCAATGGCAGAAACAACAAGTGAGGATCTCGTAATCGATGCAGTCAGGAGCGATTTCCCGATCCTTGGCGATATCATCTACCTTGATAATGCGGCGACAAGCTTCTCGCCTGAACCCGTAATCAGGGCGATGGTCGAGTATGAGCACAGTTACCGGGCGAACGTGGGACGGGGAGTGCACCGGTTCACCCGGATTGCGAGCCAGCGGTACTGGCACGCTCATGAGAAGGTGGCAGGGTTTATTGGAGGAAACAAGGGTGTCACGGTCTTTACAAAGAATACCACCGAGGCGATCAACATGGTGGCACAGGGTCTCACGTGGAAACCCGGCGATCGTGTCATCACCACCATTCTCGAACATCACTCCAACCTGTTGCCGTGGCGCAACCTCACACGGCAGGGTGTCATCGTTGACACCATCGGCATAAATTCGGATTACTCCCTCGACATTGCAGCGCTGGAGAATGCGATCACTCCCACTACGCGACTCGTTGCCGTCACCCATGCCTCAAACGTGCTCGGTGTTGTTATCCCGATCGAAAAGATCGCGGCAATCTGCCACGAACACGGGGTGCTCCTCCTTGTAGATGGCGCACAGACAGTGCCGCATATGCCGGTGGATGTCGCACGGCTCGGTTGCGACTTCTTCTGCTTCTCCGGGCACAAGATGCTCGGTCCCACCGGCACCGGTGTCCTCTGGATGAAGGAACCGGTGATCGAGCCGCTCATGCTGGGCGGAGGTATGGTTGAGACGCTGACACCTGATGGCTATACCGCTGCGGAAGGGTACCAGAAATATGAGGCAGGAACGCCCAACATCGGGGGCGGGATCGCGCTTGGAGCGGCGGCGAATTATCTTTCTGCAATCGGTATGGAAAAAGTCCGGCGCCATGAAGACCGGCTCACGACCCGGCTTGTTCACGGGCTTGAAAAGAATCCCCGCGTTCACCTGTATGTCCCACCCCTTCCTGAATCCCGCATCGGGGTTGTCTCGTTTACGGTTAATGGCTTCCACCCGCACGAGGTGGCGCAGCACCTTGACGAGACTGCGGATATCATGGTGCGGTCCGGGCACCACTGCTGCATCCCGCTGATGGAGCACTTGGGACTACCCGATGGGACAGTCCGGGCGAGCCTTGCGCTCTATACGACAGAGCAGGATATCGACATGCTGGTTGCGACGCTGGACGAACTGACGCGGTGAACATAAGAGACAAAACTCCACGATATTATTTCCCGCAGTGACCGTTTCTAAAAGCGATTTTTTTAAATTATCCCTTCACCGATGCTTACACAACAGGAACAGGGAATTATCACACGATCCCGGTTCCGGAGCAGTGACATGTACGGTTCTCAGTTTGCCGATATTCTCGGGCGTGTAAGGGTGAAACACCCGCTCGTCCACCACATCACCAATTACGTCACGGTCAACGATTGCGCCAATATCACCCTGTGCGCCGGCGGTTCACCGGTGATGGCGGATGCACAGGAAGAAGTTGCAGAGATGGCAGCAATTTCCGGGGCGCTTGTCCTCAACATCGGGACACTCAACCCGTCACTTATCGAATCTATGCTTATTGCCGGGGCAGCGGCAAATACGCATAACATCCCTGTTATTCTCGATCCTGTCGGGGCAGGAGCGACCCGGTACCGGACGGAGAGTGCTCACCGGTTGCTTGACGAACTGGATATTTCCATCCTCAAAGGGAATGCAGGGGAGGTTGGGGTGATCGCCGGTGCTCAGGGTGTTGTCAGGGGTGTGGACTCCGGGGGGGTCAAGGGAGATCCCGTCGAAATTGCACGGGATTATGCAAAAGCCGAAGGGCTCACGGTGGTCATCAGTGGTGAAACGGATATTGTGACCGATGGTTCACGAACGCTCCTTGTGGAGAACGGGGATCCATTGATGGGGCTCATCTGTGGCACCGGGTGCATGGCGACATCTGTTGTCGGGACATTTGCGGCAGTCTGTGACGATCCGGTCATGGCATCCGCCGGGGCGCTCGCTGCGTTCGGGATTGCCGGAGAGAGGGCAGCGGAGAGATGCGGCAGACCCGGCGCTTTTCGTGTGGCGCTGTTCGATGAACTTGCTGCGCTGGGGCTTATGGAGCTTGAGCAGTATGCCCGCGTGAAGGAAGCGTGACGCATCGGGTATGGCGTACGACCTCTACGTGATAACAGACGAGACACTATCAGGAGGACTTTCCCATACAGAGATTGCCCGGCAGGCAATTGCCGGTGGGGCAGATGCGATACAGTTACGGGACAAGACCCGCGGGTGCCGGGATCTTATTACTACCGGACGGGAGATCCGAAAGATTACCCGGAAGACTCATACGCTGTTTATCGTGAATGACCGGCTTGATGTGGCATTAGCCTGTAGTGCTGACGGGGTTCATCTCGGGCAGGGGGATCTCCGGGTGGATGTGGCACGACAGATCGCGCCCCCGGGATTTGTTATCGGCATGTCGGTGGGAAGTGTCGCGGAAGCGGTGCTTGCGGAACAGGCTGGCGCAGATTATCTCGCGCTCAGCCCGACATTTGCCACCGCATCAAAAGATGATGCCGGACCGGGTCACGGGCTCGCTGTCCTTGCGGCTGTCTGTTCACGGGTCACTATCCCGGTAGTGGCAATCGGGGGGATCACCCGGGCCAATGTTGAGGACGTGATAGATGCCGGTGCTTCAGGAGTGGCCGTAATCTCGGCAATGGTAGGAAGTCCGGACATTCCTGCTGCTGCACGTGAGATGAAAAGATTGATCTCCCGGACAAAACAGCGGAGGGTAATGCATGACCGGTGAACCGCCATTACGTTTTGTCCTTCACGAACATTTCGCAAAACACCACCACTTCGATTTCCGGCTGGAACGCGACAGTGTGCTGAAGAGCTGGGTGATACCGAAAGGGATGCCCGAAAAGCCGGGTGAACGGCGGCTGGCGATCGAAACAGAAGACCATCCCCTTGACTATATCGGTTTTGCAGGGACGATCCCTGAGGGGGAGTACGGTGCCGGGGAAGTAAAAATTGCGGATCACGGAAATTATGACGTACTCAGCTGGAGCACAGACAAGATTGAATTCGTGCTGCACGGGGAACAATTTCACGGAAAATACCTTCTCCTGCGGTTTAAGAGGGCAGGAGAGAAGGAATGGATTGTGCTGAAAGGAAAAGAATGAAGTGATGTGAGGGATTCTCTCAATGGGGCGTATGGAAACCCGTTCGATCTTTCGAAATTCATGACAGGTTATGCGGGAAACATCAGGACATTCATCACCGGATCTGCATACTTTTTAATGCCTCCCACCAAAATCAGGGATATTATGGTTCACGGTGAAACAATGGCCCGATATACGATTCTTCTGGTTCTCGCCATTACAGGGCTCTTTATACTCACAGCCGGATGCAGCACACCGTCACTTCCACAATCCGGATCAGCCATCCCTGCGGTGCCGGCAGTGAATGTATCGATCCAGCCGGAGATCACACGATATACTCTTGCGATGTCGTCAGCGCCGGGCATGGGACTCTCCCCGAACATTACCGGACTCACTGGCGGGAGCGGAAAATATGTCTATGTCTGGAAAACCGACTACGGATCTTTCCTGAGCTGGAATGCACCGGATTTCACGGTGAAAGAACTCGGTTCCAACATAACCCTGCCCGGCGGGAAGGTCTATTGGACATACGGGGGCGCACCGGTTGGTACCACCCGTCCCCTTGTGCATGTCACGCTCGATGTTATCGATTCGACGACAGGTTCTGTGGTGGGGCATGCAGAGCGGGTGATCGGCTGGGTTGAGGGGGACATGGCAGAGATCCGGTGACATGGTAATCGTGTGGCAACTCATGGCATGATAGAAGAAAGTGACTAATCCTTTTTTCCTCTCTTTCGCCACTGGAGAGGCGTATCTATTTTGTAATTCCCGCGCCAATGAATGATCATGGCTTCTTTTGTCCACCGGATAGAAGTTCACTATACAAAAGATCCCCGGTTAAAGACCCGGACCGACAGGATGCAGTCTCTCGGTTTTCCGGTTGACGAGTTACATCTCACCTCTGTATATACCATCGCCACGGGCACACGGGATTTCACCCCCCGTGAGCTGGCGAGAATTGGGGCCCAGCTCGCAAATCCGGTCGTCCAGGAATTTACGATTGACAAACCAACACAGAAGCCATTTGATTATGCCATTGAGGTCGGGTTCCTCCCAGGCGTTACCGATAATATTGGAAACACCGCAAAACAGACCATCGAGGATTTTTTTTCCCTGCGTTTTGTTGAGGGGGAATCTGTCTATACGTCGCAACTCTATTTTGTGTGCGGAAACCTGACTCCTGCCACCGTACAAAAACTCGCGTCAACGCTTGCAAATCCTCTCGTAAACCGGGTGTATGTGAAGACACGGCAGGAATACAATGACACAGGTATGGACCCGGTCGTGCCCCATGTTCACCTGAACGAAATGCCAACCGCAGAAACCGTGAACCTCAACCTTGATGACCGGGAACTTGTCCGGCTCGGAAAAGAGGGGATCGCTGACCCGCTCACTCACGAGCGCCGGGGTCCGCTTGCGCTCGACCTTGCCCAGCTGCACGTGATACGGGATTATTTCAGGGAGAAAGGACGCGAGCCGACCGATGTAGAACTCGAGTCGCTTGCCCAGACATGGAGCGAGCACTGCAAGCACACAATCTTTGCTTCCGCGATGGATGATGATGTCCCGCTCGGGCTCTATAAGACTTACATCCAGGCAGCGACGAACAAGATCCGTAAAGAACGGGGAGACCGGGACATATGCGTCTCCGTCTTTTCGGACAATTCCGGGGCCATTGTTTTTGACGATACATATCTCGTGACGCACAAGGTTGAGACGCACAATTCACCATCTGCACTGGACCCGTTTGGCGGAGCACTTACGGGAATTGTCGGGGTTAACCGTGACACTATAGGGTTTGGTCTTGGTGCAAAGCCATGCATCAATTATTATGGGTTCTGTGTCGGGAACCCGGATACGGACCCGGCATTATACCGGGGGAAGAACCGGCAAAACCCGGTCCTCTCCCCCCGACAGATCCTTGACGGCGTCGTCCGTGGTGTGGGTGTCGGGGGAAATTGTTCCGGTATTCCTACACCGCAGGGCTGGTGCTGGTTTGATGACCGTTACCGGGGAAAACCCCTCGTGTTTGCGGGTACTGTCGGTGTGATGCCACGTGAGCACGACCAAAGGAATCTTTACGAAAAACAGGCAGAGGCTGGTGACCTTATCGTCATGGTTGGCGGTCGCGTGGGCAAGGACGGGATCCATGGCGCCACGTTTTCATCTGAGGCGCTTGACCCACAGAGCCCGGTAACTGCTGTCCAGATCGGGGACCCGATCACCCAGAAAAAGTTTTCCGACGTGATTGTCAAGGAAGCACGGGACCGGGGCTTGTACCGCAGCATCACGGATAACGGGGCGGGTGGGCTTTCCTGTTCTGTCGCGGAGATGGCAAAAGAGTGCAATGGCTGCCGTGTCACCCTTGACACTGTGCCGCTGAAATATCCCGGCATGGCGCCGTGGGAGATCTGGATCTCTGAATCGCAGGAACGGATGACCCTTGCCGTCCCGCCGGAAAAGATCGGTGCATTCATGGAACTCGCGGAGCGACGGGAAGTCGAGGCAACGGTGATTGGTGAATTCACGGATTCCGGCAGGTGCGTTGTCGAGTGTCACGGGGATGTTGTCATGGACATCGACCTTACCTTCCTGCACGAGGGTCTCCCTAAAAAGACACTCAGGACAACCTACACACAGAAAACCTACCCGGAACCAGCGACCGGATGCCCGGCACAACTCGATGCAACGCTGATTGCGTTGCTGCAGCAAAAGAATCTCTGCTCGACTGAGTTCATCTCCACCCAGTACGACCATACCGTGCAGGGTGGGCATGTACTGGGACCGGTTCAGGGCCGGGGACGAGTACAGTCCCCCGCGTCACTGACGAAAGTAGTACCAGGATCCAACAAAGGTGTAGGATTGTCGCAGGGAATCTTCCCCTCGTATTCGGAGATCGACCCGTACCTCATGGCAGGTGCAGCGATTGACACCGCAATCCGGGGTCTGATCGCACTCGGCATCCCCCTTGACACCATTGCGATCCTCGATAACTTCTGTTGGTGCTCCTCAAACGAGCCCGAACGGCTGGGACAACTGAAGCGTGCCGCACAGGGCTGCTACGATTTTGCAACGGCATTTGGTACACCGTTTATCTCCGGAAAAGACAGCATGTTCAATGATTTTTCCGGTTTTGACGCCGAGAACAATCCGGTCAAGGTATCTGTCCCCCCGACGCTGTTAATCACCTCCATCGGGATTCATAGTGATGTAGCCAAAGCCGTCTCCATGGACGCGAAGTTCGTGGGCGATCTTGTTTATGTAATCGGCGAGACCGCAGAGGAGCTGGGAGGGTCTGAATATTTTGCATATCTTGGCAGCACGGGAAATACCATCCCAAAACTGGACGCCGCAAAGGCTGTGATACGTTACCAGCGGCTGACAGATGCATTGTCGCAGGAGCTTGTTGCATCCGCCTACCCGGTGAACCACGGCGGACTCGGGATCGCCCTTGCAAAAGTTGCGATTGCCGGCCTGCTCGGCATGGATCTTACAATCCCTTCACGTGTGCGTCCGGATTACTTCCTCTTCTCCGAGTCTCTTGGCAGGTTTGTTGTCACGGTCTGTCCCGCCAACAGGAAGGCATTTGAACAAATTATGGGTACTGATGCAACCGTACTCGGTACGGTTGGCGGCACTTCTCTAAGGGTAACAGCACAGGATATCCTCCTCGATGTGCCGGTGAGCGCGCTCGAAGAGTCCTACAAGGCACCATTCAGGGGATACTGATCATGACTGCTGCACACACCCTCCCGAAACGGTCTGCGAAAACGGAAACACGAGGAATGATTCCTGAAAAAGCCCTGATCATGAGCGGCTATGGGATCAACTCCGAGATGGAGACACAGGAAGCGCTCCTTCGGGCT
Source organism: uncultured Methanoregula sp. (assembly GCA_963676405.2). GTDB lineage: Archaea > Halobacteriota > Methanomicrobia > Methanomicrobiales > Methanospirillaceae > Methanoregula. The sequence goes on along the minus strand of CAXXQB010000003.1, from coordinate 22,782 downwards.
GGCATGGCATCGGATATCATTCACATCAACGACCTGATCGCGGGACGACGACGACTGTCAGAGTACCGGCTCCTCGTCTTTCCAGGGGGTTTCTCCTACGGTGATGATACCGGTGCCGGCAATGCGTATGCAAACAGGGTGCGGAACAACCTCTGGAACGATGTGGAAAAATTCCTGGACGGGGATAACCTCGTCCTCGGTATCTGCAACGGGTTCCAGATCCTGGCAAACCTCGGGCTCGTGCCGGCGTTTGACCGGCACTATAAACGCGAGATTGCACTTATGCCTAACCGGAAAGGAGTGCTGGAATGCCGGTTTGTTACCCTTAAACCTGCGGCTGATAACCTCTGGACCAAGGGAATAGAACGATTATATTGCCCGGTTGCCCACGGTGAGGGGAATTTTTACTGTCCGAAAGAGATCCTTAATCGATTGAAAAGGCAGAATATGATCGCCTTCACGTACTGCCGGGAGGATATGAACCCGGCTCACGGCGAGTACCCTTACAACCCTAACGGTTCGATATCTGACATCGCCGGTATAACGTCCGCAGATGGCAAGGTGCTCGGGCTGATGCCCCACCCTGAGCGGGCAATGGAGTTCACGAGCCTGTACGACTGGCCGCTCAAAAAGGAACAGGTGCGACGCGAAGGGAAAACGCTGCCGGAAGAATCCCTGAATATGCAATTGTTCCGGAATATTACCAATTATTTCAGAAAATGATCTGTTCCCCATGATACCATATGGGGATTTTCCACTGCGTATTACTGATAAAAAGGGGGATCAAACTCTCAATTCCTAAGCCGCCGACCGGGGCGGGTTGAGCAGGTTACAGTCCATAGGTCATCCAAGAATTTAAAAACCTGTAGGTGAATTTCACAACTAACAGAGTGTGTGATTCATGGAGGGAACCTCGATCATGAAGAATTCGGTAAAGATTGTTCTGTGCGTTCTCCTGTTACTCGTGCTTGTTCAAGGAGTACAGGCAGCAGACACGTACCAGTTTGTAACGAAATGGGGGACTTTTGGATCTGGTGACGGGCAATTCAATACACCCTGTGATGTCGCAGTAGATTCATTGGGCAATGTCTACGTTGCCGAAAATCAAAACAATCGGATCCAGAAGTTCAGTTCAACCGGGACATTTATTTCGAAGTGGGGGTCTTATGGAACGGGTGACGGGCAGTTTCACTTCCCTACTGGTATCGCAGTAGATTCATCGGGCAATGTCTACGTCACCGAAAATCAAAACAATCGGATCCAGAAGTTCAATTCAAATGGGACATTTTTAACGAAATGGGGATCTTTTGGATTCGGTGACGGGCAGTTCTACCTCCCGAATGATGTTGCCGTAGATTCGTTGGGCAATGTGTATGTATTGGACCAGTTTAACTATCGCATCCAGAAGTTCAATTCAAATGGGACATTTTTAATGAAATGGGGTTCATCGGGGTCTGGTGACGGACAGTTCTCCTTTCCCGAAAGGATTGCTGTTGACACGTCCGACAACATCTACGTCACCGAAAGTGGAAACAGTCGAACTCAGAAGTTCAGTTCAACCGGGACATTTTTAACGAAATGGGGTTCACCAGGGTCTGGTGACGGGCAGTCAGCTTGGCCCTCTGGTATTACAGTTGATTCGTCGGGCAATGTCTATATCACTGATGAGAGCAATCATCGGATTCAGAAGTTTGGTTCGACCGGAACATTTCTAACTAAATGGGGTTCACCAGGGCCTAGTGACGGGCAGTTCCAATATCCTCGTGGTGTTGCAATTGATTCGTCTGGCAATGTTTATGTTGCGGACCTTGATCACAATCGTATCCAGAAATTTGCTCCTTCATACCAATCCCAATTTATAGTTTCCAGCATCACACCTGCGACAGCAGCCAATACCGGTACAGTAAACATCACTGATATTATCGGTACTGGCTTTATGTATGGGTCTGGAGTGAAACTCACAAAAACCGGGAGCCCGGATATTATCGCGACAGGTGTCACGGTAGCCCCGCCCACACATATCAGCTGCACCTTTGATCTCACAGGAAAAGATACCGGACAGTGGAATGTCGTGGTTATCAATCCGGACGGAACTTTTCCCACGCTTCCGAACGGGTTTACCATTACAGGAGTGGTGCCACCGACACCTCCCGCGTTATCCGTGACTGCGATATCCCCCTCTGCCGGGATAAATGACCAGAGCATCTCATCAACGGTTACCGGCACCGGGTTCAAACCGGGGGCTGTTGTCAAACTCACGCTTACCGGGCAGCCAGATATCGTTGCATCCGGTGTGACTCTCACAGGAAACTCTACAATCACCTGCACATTCGATCTCACCGGGAAAGCAACCGGGACCTGGGACCTTGCTGTTACGAACCCCGTTGATGGAACGACATCAGTCCGTTCCACAGCGTTCACGCTTACATCCCCCCACGTAACAGAAACCTCCAATGGAATTATTATAGTCAGCTCGACGCCGCAGGATGCACTTGTGTATCTTGACGGTACCCTGAAAGGAACCGGGTCAGTTACCTTAAAAGATGTTTCACCGGGATATCATTCAGTCCGTGTGACTAAAACCCTGTACAATGATTATGGGACTGATGTCCGGGTTGCGGCAGGATCAACCAATTACGTCACCGCCGTGTTGACACCTGTTTCCGGATCCGTTAGTTCCGGAACCATTATCGCATCATCAAATCCACCCGGTGCTACGGTCTACCTCGACGGAATGGATAAAGGATTCGGCCCGGTCACCATTACCAATGTAAGTTCTGGGTCCCATACAGTCAGTTTCACTAAAACAGGCTACACAGCCGCATCACGCACGGTTACGATGACTGCGGGCCAGACAATGGATATCACGGTCGAACTTACAAAAACCGGCGGGGACTGGGGCGACTGGCTGAATACAACCACCCTGATCATTATCGGGATTATTGTGCTCATCATTATTATTATCGGAGTTCTTCTCAGGAAAAAGAAAAACCGCTGGGATAATTATTGAACCGGAATGGCGTATGCATGTTCAGGATTGATTGTACGTGCAAGCCAAAATCTCAAATTCCTTTTTTACACGGTTGATTGTAACTACTCTCTCGCATCCATGGGGAGATTAGATACTCGACATTGAAGTGTTCCGGTGGTATCATTTCCATTAAGTCCCGTTAACGAAACAGCACCGGGAAACGCACATTCCAAGTAAAATGCCCGGGAATGACGCAACGCATGGTTGTGCAGGTAGTTCTAACCCGGTGGTTCAACCATGTCACCTGGACAATTATGGACAAATATATATCCAGACCGGTAACAGCATGGGCAGATGAATGTAAAGCGCAGGTAACATGTATGTCCCAACTCATCATTGAAACGGACACGATCAAAAAAGCATCTCTCTACTTTTTTGCAATCGTGGGAATCGCCGTCATTGTAGGCACGATGGCAATGGGTGTAATGACACATTACAGCCAGCAGGCACAACCAGTTATTGTGGCTGCAACTATACCTGCTCCTGCTACGACTCCAATGCCAACAGTCGTTCAGACTCCGGCGTACCCGACTGTCATTGAATTCACCGTGCTTTCAACTACCGTAGCCGGCGGGCATTATCAGGTTATTACAACCACGGGCAGCATTCTGTATATGCCGGACTTCGCTTCGTGGAACGCTTTGTGGCCACAGAACACGTATGTTGCAACTATTACCGGGACAGAGACTAATGGTGCACTGGATGTTGGGACGGTTAATCTCATCAGTGTGCCGGCAAACTATCCTGTGTATTTCCACTGGAACCTCAATTATTACGCATATGACGGGCACACGGTAAATCCGACATCATGGAAAGAAACTATCGGACATAAGGTTATAGAGGGGCAACCCCCAATTTTCTATCATAAATAATTCATTAATATCAATGGTGCCATGCAAAGGATCTGGCTGCGTTTGGTGGGATAATGGGGGAATATCATACTTTGTAGATGGAAAATTAGGCAGGGATTACGCGTAAGCAACTTCAATCACGAACCCCGTTGCACCATTTTGGAGAGACTACAATAACACACACAAAATAGGCATTACCCACGCATCAAAAAAAGTAGTTTTCTCTATGGGGGAATCTAACTCTCTCTTTTTAAGCCGCCGGAGGGAATTGAACCCTCGACCTGCTGATTACGAATCAGCCGCTATGCCGCTAAGCCACGGCGGCGCAATACCTCACAATATCGCCTTGTGCCGTAATAAACCTAATGAAGATCACGATTGGGACATCACTTTTTTCGACGCATACCTCTTCACACCAATGAACAACGGTGCACACGAATGACAGAACTGCCCCAAGTCCTGCCGGTTTTCGACAAACAAAATACATAAACTCACAGGAAAAAGATTATTTGACATCTGATGCAGGACGCGTACAAACAACTGATCGTATCTATCTGTGATGACGTGCTGCCGAATATGGTACGGTTGAGCGAATCACAGAAGGTGAGCGGCTTGTTCGATCACGATTATTTCGTGAAACTCGTCGAACAGAAAGTCGGACGGGCAAATGCAGCGCTCAAGATGCTATCTCCCGAAGACCAAAGGGTATACCGGGAGAAGATCAACCACGCGTACGCGATAAATATTGACCGGCTCCGTCAAGGGGTTGTCCCGCCAGAATCATCCCGTCCAAGCGTCCAGAGTTGTGATGCAAACAATTCCCATATCTGACGGGCGGTTATTGCTTTAGCACAAATACGCACTTTAACAAAACCATTCTGTACGTATTATAACCGGCAGATACTCTCCCGGTAAACAGCCTAAAAAAGATACTTTCAGTTCCTGCTCTGCCCGATCACGAGTACCCGCGAAGCGTCGTGACGTTATCGATTGTCTGTTTGTCAGTGGAATTTTTTATCGCACCGAACTTCGACTCGTAGTCTGCGACAGTCTTTGTGAGGACGGCGAGCAGGTTTTTCGCATGGTTCGGGGTGATCGACACAATCGCCTTTGCCCGTGCCTGGTTGACCTGGGGGAGCTGGTGAAGGAAGAGGAAGGTGAATTCGTCTTCCTTGTACGCGATCTGGATCATATTGCTGTAGACGGGATCGAGCGTAGGCGGAATATTTACGGAGATTTCCTGTGCACTCATGGATAAAAGATGTGCCCTCCTGCTATGAATACATTGGTCACCATGTTCCATACCAATCCCTCCCGCTGATTATGCCGTACGCTTCCCATAAGTATAATCGGATTGGTTTCCCATGTTTTTGAGAGGAATTATTCTGCCGGAAAAAGCGGACGTGATAGCGGTTTCGGATCTCGTGCACTGCCATGCATGTGCAATGAAATACTATTTTGAACGAAACGAACCACGAACTGAATCTGACCGGTACACTGTCTGCAAACAGCTTTCGTATCACCTCGGCAACCCGCTCGACGCGGATGAAATATGGCAGGAAGTTCTCGCCGTATGCCCGGAAATCGATCCGGAACAGCGGTCGTTTCTTAACACCTGCATCAATAAGTGTACAAACGCCGATTGGAAACCCGCCATCCAGACTGACGTGAAAGTGATCTCAGAAAAGCATGGCATTGTGGGCATGGTGGACCGGATAACGGCTGACTGTGTGTTCTCGGTCATTCGTGCTGCGGGGGCAATGCCGTTCGGTACCTACACCGCTGACCGGCTCCGGATCGCAGCGTATGCTCTCTGCCTTGAAGAGATGACCGGCGACGTTGTGACCGGCGGTATTGTGGAATACATCCCGGATGGTGTGTCAAGGCACCACATGGTACAGCCGCGGGACCGGCGACAACTTCTTGCAACCCTGCATACCGTCAGGTCCATCCGGGATGGTGCTGTCCCGTACCACCCGCTGAATGCGCCCTGCAACTGGTGCCGGCATAAGGAACGATGCGAGAGCGGTGGGCACCGGCTTTCGGAACTACTCTGATCCCCCCCGGAACCGGTTTCTCTCTCAAGAGAAACTGATTGCAGGGGTTTTTAGGAGCGCCCGTTCCGCTACCCAATACGAAAAAACCCGAAACGGCAGATAGGCAAATACCTCGTCACGTGCCAAGCAGCGTGCGGGAAACGATATACTCGCCCCGGGCTTCCCGTGTTGTCCCGACGATCAGCCAGCGTTCGTTCCCATGCTCTTCGCAGACTCCACACGCCTCGATCACTTCACCCGCAAGTGCCTGACCGCTGTACGTATGGGTGAAAGAGAGCACCTTTGAGACCGATTCGTGCTCGACGTCATACACTGCCGGGCTGTCAAAGGCAAGCGAGGCATCCGTCACCGTTGCCTCGATAGTCTGCTTCCCAAGGACTTTCCCTCGTGTCGCAGGAACACAGGCAAGGTTGTCGTATGACCGGGTGTAGAGGATATCGAAATAGGTACCGTCAATCTGCCCCCGGTTCCATTTCCGTTCTTCATGGAGCACGAAATCATCATACAAGACATCAGGTTTGCGTTTATCGTAGACCTTGCGCCACATATTCGGCGACAACCCCTCGATTGTTCCAGCACCAATCCCCTCCTTCACCCGGGCCTGTGCAGTAAACCAATGCTTTCCGTACACTACCATGTCAATATCGGATGCACTGTTTTCCAGCTGGCACAAGAGGGAACCGGTGCAGCCAACAGTTCCCGGGGGGAGGTCAAGGAGCCCCAGCAGCCTTTTCACCCGGGGGTGTGCCACGGCAATCCGGGCGATCTCAACTTCGGGTTTTAACACACTCTGCACATCGCGGAGCGGGATGCGCTGGACAAGATCTGTGTACTGTGGTTTGTGCTCTGCGATGAATACATACGCCTCTTCAAAATCATATTTTTTATAGCGCTGACCTGAGGGATTGACCCGTTCCCCGTTTTCGTCATGCACGTACCGGAGGACACAACCAACCCGATCCTCGTTGTCATACGTCGAGACAGCATAGATCCAGCCGTCATGGTCCAGAATAAAATCACGGAGGCGGATAGGCATGGTACAGGAACCCTAGTGCGTTTTCAGGAACGCTTCAATAGTATCTGCCTGTGCGCCGCGCCGGATGAGTGTATTCGTCGTGAGATCGACTACCGTGCTCGGGGTGCCGGGCAGTCGCCCGCCATCAATAAGAAGATCCCGGGGCACCGTACACTCTTCCGGGGTCTGGGGATTTTTTGCCCCGGAGAGGTTCGCACTGGTTGCCGTGATTGGCGAATCGAACCGTTCGATCACCAGCTGGGCAAGCGGGTGAGCATGTATGCGGATGCCGATCAGCCCGGTGCCTCCCGTCAGGATGTCCGGAACGATCCTCTTCGCCGGCACGACAACGGTCACCGGGCCGGGAAGGAATGCCTGCACGAACTTCTGCATACGGGCATCTACATGAGCAACAATGGCAAGCATCTCAAAATCTGATACTGCGATGGAGATTGGCTTTGCGAGATCGCGCTTCTTTGCTTCGTAAACTTTTTGGATCGCCTCTTCGGAGAATGCATCTCCGCCAAGACCGTACACTGTCTCGGTTGGATAAATGATGATCCCGTCGTGCATCAGCACCGAGACCGCCCGTTCAACAATATCCATCAGAACTCACGACCACGGACGCGGTTGATATCAAAGACAGCCTTCGTGCTTACATGCATGACCGCAAAAACCCCGGCCTGGATCGGATCGGTCACGACAAGGTCGGCATGTTCGGGCACGGTACCCGCCATCCTGAGCGCAATGACCGGAATCCCGGCTTCCCGCACCCGGTCGACAGCCTTTGAGATCTCTCCTCCCATGATCGACCCCGCGAGCACGAGAATAGAAGCCCGGGGGAGGCGGGAGACCGCATCCACTGCAAGGGCAAGCGTCCTGCTCACCAACAAGCGGTATTGTATCAACAGAGATCCGTTCGCCCCGGATATTATGCCGGTCCGCTTCGTTCACTGCACCGAGTGCTACCTGTGCAACCTGTGCACCACCACCAATGATGATCACCCGGGAACCGAAAATATGCCCGAATGGCTGGTAGGTGTTCACACTTTTTACTGAAGGGATATCGTTCAAATCTGAAACCAGTTGGTCCCGGTCATCTCCTTCACCGGACTCATATTCAAAATAGAGTTCCGCCATACCGGCATACGGGCCAGACTCGAACAGTTCCTGCGTGATCATCACGATGTTTGCGTGATGTTCTGCAACCACCGTTGCGATGTCACGCAACACTCCCTGCCGGTTCTCAGCGATGATCCGCACGGCAGAGCGTTCAGGAAGTGTGTCCATACTGAATGCGATAGCCGGGGATCGAACCCGGGTTAGAAGCTTGGGAAGCTCCTGTCCTGCCGCTAGACTACTATCGCTTACTTACTGCGTTATGATATTGCTTTATTTCGGAGATAAATATAGTGCTCAAACCTACCTGTGCTTCTCATGCTGTACGTTTCACCGGAGTTATTTCATCTTTGACCACAAAGAGGCAACGAAGTCAGGGACAACCGATACGGATGATAACGACCGGCTGAACAGGGCGCGGGACGGTCCGGAGATTTTCTGGATTTACCTAATCCCGGTTAATAGAATCAAACGTGAAGCGAAAAAGCGCATCTGAATCCCGGGCGAAAACACTCTCTTTTTTTCAGTTGGCACGGTCGATATTTTTATGAAAGACTGTGCGCCATACTATCATACGATTGGTACCTCTCACTCCTCCGTGTCGAGATCCAGAATTATGATAGATTCCTGCACCCGATGTACCGATACCTGTAGATGTGCCCGCCCAACGGAGAAATATTCATGAAGATATTTTCAACTTTAATGATTGCAACCATGATAGCAGCGGTCGTTCTTATCGTCTGCCCCATCCAGGCACTGTCCAGCGATGGCCAGATCACGCTCTACCAGACTACATTTTCCACTGATCCCCACTGGACCACCAACAACCCCAGGTCAGATTACTGGGATTCCAATACCGGGATGTACCATTTCGCCATCGAACCCAGTAACTGGCAACTACGCGTGGGTGCCGGTTGCATATGACGGCGGCTCGTTCACCTCTTGAATATGACCTTATTCTTGAACAGGTGGATGACGGGGCAACGTTCCGGCTCGGGTTTACCGGACCTGAGATGGACCGGTTAAAAGGCCCGAATGCCCTTACGGAATTTACCACCACCAAATACGGTAAAATAATGCAACTTCATGTGGTGACCCAGAACGCAAAAATGAGTGATGTGGACAGCCACACCTCCCTTGATACAGGTGCCTATAGTGGTCCGACGGTCAATACGTGACAAATACCACCTATCACGTGATGATGGTCTATGATAACGATAAAAACACCCTCACCGAACGGGTAACTGAAAAGATGACCGGCAAAACCTATCTGGAGCTACTATGTAAATACAGGGGAACCGCTCAAATTCATGAACCGGATCTATCTCGGGTCTGTTGGGGATTATGGCCAGATGTTTAAATATGCAATTGGGGAAATCGACAATGTCCGGCTGTATGCGCCCGCACCCGTGACGGAAACCCCCACGATTGCTATCTCTTCATCCACAACAAGTCCTCCATTGTATACCCCGCACCCGACAACACGGAAACCAACCACAGTGCCCACAACCTCCCCCACCCCCCACACCAAAATCCTCCCCGTCAATAATCGTTGCCTGTGCAGCACTCGGGATCATCGGTGCAGCCGCCGGGATACAGAATATGCGAAAGAACAGGTAATCCCGAAAACCTTTTTTTAATGTGAAAATATCTTTGCCCTTTACCATCTGTGCGTCTGTCCCGCAGGGATTCATGTATGTTTTCCCATCAGGATGCATGCTGAACGATTACTGGGTTTACGCAACGTGTATCTATGACACTATGTAAAAAATTGTCTTCGCATCCTTGTGCAGTATCTAAAAACTGGATGGGTGTTGCCCACTGGTTCCGGGCTAAAAATCCTCCACTCACACCCCGCGAGTGGGATAGCGCCGGTACCGGACGCCTCTGCCGGGTGGATGATCAAAGCAACCGTAATCAGAAGGAGTGCTGTACCAACCATGACCTTGCCTGCATTCATACCCGTACACCCCCTTCACATGCGTTCCTGCACGACCGATGCCCGGCCTGCATCACACCGCTATAAGTACTATCTGCCCGAATGAAAATAAATATCCAAGAACGGTCCGGGTTGTTCCATTGAACCAGCCAGTTATATCGTTGAACCGTGCGGTGCAAAAACCGTCATACCCTTATTCTCATGGATGCATAGAGTTATTGGACGGCACAAATGACATGCCTGCACGGAGGAATATGAAGCCGGACGACAAGGCCCACACGATTGTTGTGGAGGATACGGGCGACTCGCTCGATGAGCTCTCGGAATACCTTGATGTTCTTTCGAGCAGTGCACGGCTCAGGATATTAAAAGCCCTTGAGAAGGGGCCCCGGGATGTGCGGACAATTTCCCACGAGATCGATACCAGTTATGAAAACACAAAAAAACATCTCGACCGGCTGCTCTCTATTGGTGTCATAAAAAAAGAGGTGGGTCTCGGTGCCCCCACTTCACGGGGTATCCAGCCGGTATGGCAGTATTCGATAGTCCGCGGCGGGCTCGAAGCGATAATCAGGAACCTTGGCATCTTCTCCAACACCCGTGTCCAGATCGTCGATGGGGAGATTTCCCACCGACTGGAATCGGTAAAAAAAGACTCTCGCAAAAGACGTGCTGGGTGGTGTCCCGGCCGCAATTGTTATGGGTGGTGCCGACGATGGTAAAATTTTCCTTCTTAAACAGGAGACCATTCTCATCGGGAGGAGCGATCCCGGTAAACGGCCCCATTGGGCAGTACGGAACATGATGTGTGCCTCTCCAATTCCTATACTGCCGTGACCCGGATCTCAAACCCCGCATGGCAGGTTTATTCACGAACTTGACACATGGTATATTGAAGATTCCGGGAGTACCGGGGGAACACGGCTGAATAACCGTCGGCTGGAGAAAAGTACCAAGACTGCATTGCATGACGGGGATATCATTGAGCTCGCAAAAGGAGCCTCCGGGGTAAAGTTGCTCATGCTCATCCCACAAAATCCATAATGTTCTCCCGGTATTCTCAGGTGATTGTAGTGAAGAACAAAGAAGTCAGTCGATAATGATGGAACTCCACACCCGCACGCCATGACACTCCTCCCCCGCCATATCTGCATCCGAATATTTGTGGGTATCCTTCTCATTGGGATGCCTGGTACCCGGCGGTTATTGCAACGGAGTACACGGTTGCACCCACAGGTGCAGCGTTTACGGTCATCCAGCAGGCAATCAATAGTGCATCACCCGGGGACACCATTATTGTAAATGGGGGTGTCTACCTGGAGAGCATACGGCTTGACAAACCGGTCATGCTTCTCGGCTATGACAACGGGAGAGGTATACCGGTGATTGAACCACTGGGTGGTGGAATTGCAATAGAAATTCTTGCAGACGGCTGTACAGTAGATAGTTTTCAGATCCAGAACAGCAATACCGCTAGTGGCATCCATGTGGCTTCCAGCGGAAACACCATCGCGAACAATATTGTAAAAAGCCAATGCAGCAGGGATATCCCTGACATCTGCGAACAATAATTTTTTAACCGGCAATACCATCACCGACAGCACCCGTGCCGGGCTCATCCTTGAGAGTTTCCCGGGATAATGTCATCGAGAATAACCGGGTCATCGACAAACGCCGTTGGTATCACGCTGGATGCATCCTCGCTGTCAAAACTATATCTTCCACAATTCGTTCGCAAACACCCAGAACGTACTCTCAAAAAGCACAACATCGGTGTGGAATTCACCGGTGGTAATGGCATACACCTATCTCGGAAAAAAGACCGAGAGCCAGATGGGAAACTACTGGAGCGATTACCCGGGCAAAACCTCCAACGGTAACGGTATCGGTGTCACCCCATACAAAATATCGGTTTCCGCAAGTGAAAATGCAGGGCTGTCTCCCGGCGGGAGTGTGCAGGACCTCTTCCCGCTCATCGATCCAAAGGATTATTACACCGGGGTTACCCCTACACTCTCACCGGGCGTAACAAAACCGCAGGTCCCGACCCCGGTGGTAACTCTCTTCCGTATGGGAACAACGGTCTCCCGCACCCACTCAGGTAACGGTTTCTACAACTCCCGTGCCCGGGTATACGCCAGTGGCTCTTGTTCTGCCAAACTTTGACCTTCCGTCTTTGATACCCGCACTGCTCGTGATAGTGGTACTCTGTATCGGCGGTGTGGTATTTTTCCGTTCACAGGAAGGACCCGCCACCTGAATTCACCTCCTGACGCCCCTGAAACCGTCCCTCACACCAGCCCGGACCAGCCTGAACCTAGTGTCAGTGTCCCGGAAAGAGCACAGGAACTGACGGTTCCCGTGGCAGAAGAACCGGAGTCCGCCAGAACCAGAACAGAAACTCCATTTCCCTCCAGAACTCGAGAACAAGTATACCGGGGATGAGTTATATCGGGCGGGGCGGAGTTGCGCATGTCTTTGCCGCACGAGAGGAAATCTGATGACAAACTGGTCGCAATAAAGATCCCGATCAGTTTTGACGAGTTGACGGGCAAATGTTTCTTAAACGAGATCGCTGCATGGGAGAAACTCCGTCACCCCAACATCGTGGAGGTCACTGCTGTAAATATCCTCCCTGTCCCCTTACGTCGAGATGGAATATGTCCCGGGGTCACTTGAAGCAGTCGAAAAAACCGATTCCTGTCTGGAAGGCCGTGCATCTCGTCAAAGGTATTGCCGATGCGCTGGACTATGCCCATAAACGGGGGATCGTCCATAGGGATATCAAACCCCACAATATCCTTATCACCCGTGATTTTACCCCGAAGATCACCGACTGGGGGATGAGCAAGATCATCGCGACAGAGATGAACAAGTCCAGTGTTGCCGGGTTCTCCCTTTCCTATGCGGCACCGGAACAGGTCTCTCCTGCGGATTTCGGGCGGACTGATGCGAGGACTGATCTCTACCAGCTGGGCGTGCTCTTTTATGAACTGGTCACCGGATCGATACCCTTTGGCGGGGAGAGTGTCGTTGAGGTAGGGAACGCGATTGTGCGGGAAACTCCACCCCTCCCGTCAGAGTTCAATCCGGAAGCGGAACCGGTGGAAAAAATCATCATGAAGTGCCTGGAAAAGGATCCCAAAGACCGGTTCCAGACGGCTGCCGAACTCCTCGATGCTCTCGCAGGATATCTCGATGAAGAGGACGAATAAGAAAGTGAATAACGGCCATGGTTATGCGTTGTGATCCTGTGGCAGGCGTTGAAAACGGATTGGGCCTTAAATGACCGAGACAAAAAAAGAATATGTTCCCGTAACATGTGGGCATTGTGACGGGCTTGGGTGCACGTACTGCAACAAGACCGGAACCGTGCTTGTCGCTGCACCAAAACGCCGGTGCACCGCGTGTGAAGGTGTCGGGTGTATCTATTGCGGGTTCACCGGTTGGGCAGAGCCCAAAGGGAAGTACGACTGAACGACTGATTTTCCGGGATTTGGTCAGTCAAATCTGCCTTCAACCCGGTGCGGGATGACTGCATCTGCGAATTGTTTTGCAAAGTACCGGTCTGTCATGCCTGCAATAAAATCCCGGACGAGTTCGGCCGGGTGTGCAGATTTGACATACTCCTTATTGATCCAGCCGGTGGTGAGAAATTCGGAAAAGATCTTTGAATTCCGGTGACCGTTCTCAAGGTCTTCCAGATACCGTGAGAAGAGCGTCTGGTACATCCGCTCAATTTTGTGCCGTTCGGCAGTCAGTTTCGGGTTTTCATAAATATACTGTCTTGAGAACGAGCGAAGGGCAATCAGTGCCTTTTCCACCCGTGGGCTGTATGAGATATATCCGGTATCCTCACTATCGCTGTTATTTAACAGGTTATAGATGAGCGTATTGATGATCTCCCTGTTTGTATTGCCGAGCACTGCCCGGCATTCTTCAGGGACCGGCGTGGTATCGCGGACGAGCCCGAGCTCCCGTGCGTCCTGCAGGTCACGCCCGATATAGGCGATTGTATCCGCAAACTTGACGACGCACCCTTCGAGCGTCATCGGTGCAGACGACCGGTGCCCTCTTTCATTGGCACGCACCTTATGGTCAAAGGCTACCCAGTCCGCGCAGGGTTCAGGTTCGATCCGTATATCGTCCGCCTCACCATTGTGGCAGAGAATCCCGTCCAGTACCTGCATTGTCAGGTCGCAGGCTTCGATCCGGTCTAGGAACCGGACACTCTGGACATTATGGTAAAACTTTCCAATTCCCTGCCGTTCGCAGAGCTCAGAAAGGCAGGTCTCCCCGAAATGCCCATACGGGATATGCCCGATGTCATGCCCGAGCGCGATCGCTTCGATGAGGTCTTCGTTTAAGCGCAGGCTCCTCCCGATGGTGCGGGCGATCTTTGAGACCAGCTGGACATGGATGACACGGTGAGTGATATGGTCGTTCTCGACAAGGTAGAAGACCTGTGTCTTATCGATGTAACGGGTGTACGCCCGGGTGTGGATGATCCGGTCCGCATCGCGGGAATACGGGGTGCGGATGTCCTCAGGTTTCTTATTCTGCCGCCGCTTCGCATCTGCACTCTTTGCTGCACACGGAGCGAGGAGCGATTCGCGTTGTCTGGTATAGGCACGGGTACTGGATTCAGGATTTTTCTTCCCGGTTTGTGTACCCTTCGGTTTGTTCTGCATTCCGCACGTCAATCTGTGCCCGAAGATATTAATGGTGACGATACCACAGGTGCCAGTGGATGATGGTGTCCTTGCGTGGAAAGCGCAGTACTGGGCGGTCCCCCACCGCGTGCACTATACTGTCGTTGTCGTTGCGCTCATCGCGATGCTCTGGTGGGTGAATGCCAACTGCCTCTGGGTCACCTGCCTGTAGGTGAACCTGAGGAACCGTTCCCCGGTTTACTGTTCCCGGCACCTCATGGCCGGCAAAGGGGAACGCTTTTCTCTGGCCACGTAATCTATTTTGTGCAGGATTATGGTTCAGAAAAGACGGATAGCAATTACAACGGTAATCGGCATCCTGACCGGCCTTTACTGTGCCGGAAGCCTGTTTGTTGCCGCCCCACCGGGAATCACACCGGAGCCCTGGTTCGTGGCAATGATCTTCTACGGTCGTGTCCTCCAGGGGTTTGCCATCGGTTTTGCCAACGGGATCCCCCTTCGCCCGGTAATCAGGGGTGCGGGGCTTGGTGCCCTGTTCAGCCTCCTGCTCTGCATTGTTCCCTTCTCTGCCCACAATTATTTCGGTGCCGTGATGCTCTTTGTCTTTGGTATCATCTATGGCGTGCTTGCCGATGTGATAGCAAGTTGGGCAATACAACGAACGCCTGGGATGCCGACATGAACTTTTGCACGATTTGTAGACGTCTGGACAACCGCCGTGATCACGATTGCGTCAACATTGTTTGATCACAAACTTGTATGACAGGATTCGGGAGAATGTTTTTTCCATTAACATTCAGTCCATCTGACGTTTTTGCAGCAGTTTCCACAATTGGGAAAAATTAAACCGCCGTTGAAAGTTGGTGACTGCATGGTCGGTGAAAGTCAGTAGCACCCCGTCATCTGTGGCGGTTATACCGGTGCCTGTATAACTAACCGTAACCGTATCATCATACGCTATCGGAGTGCCGGACACTGTCAGATCGATCTTCGTCTCGTCTGCATTGAGCGCTGCTGCACTGAAGGACTGGGCTGATCCTCCATTAATCTTGTATGTGAATTCAGCGTGTTTGCCAACCGGATCGTTCATCGCCTTGTTAAACGTGATCGTGATAATCATCCTGTCTGCGTTGGTTGTGGCGCCAGTGACTGCCGGGGCGTCGACCGGTGGCACAGCATTGTCTACTGACAGTCCTGCAAAGCTTACAAGCACTCCGGTTTCTGTGGAGGTTAATTCAGCATCTGTGTAACTGACCGGGGTTGTATCACCGTACGCTGTCGGCGTGTTGCCGGACGGTTTCATGTCGATCTTTGTGGGACCTTCATTGAGTGCTGCTAATGAGGACGTCGAAACCTCAACGGAAACGTTGTTGTCAACTGATCGGTCTGCAAAGCTTTCAAGCACTCCGGTGTCTGTGGCGGTTATATCAGTGCCCGTGTAACTGACCGTAACCGTATCACCATATGCTATTGGTGTGCCGGACACTGTCAGATCGATCTTCGTCTCATCTGCATTGAGCGCTGCTGCACTGATTGACTGGACAGATCCACTATTAATCCTATAGGTAAACTCAGCGTGTTTGCCAGCCGGATTACTCATCGCCTTGTTGAACGTGATTGTGATGACCGTCCCGGCTTCGTTCGTCGTAGCTCCAATGACCGCCGGGACAGAAACTGGCATGGCATTGTCAACTGCCTGGCCTCCAAAGCTTTCAAGCACACCGCCATCTGTGGCGGTTATATCGGTGCCCGTGTAACTGACCGTAACCGTATCACCATATGCTATTGGTGTGCCGGACACTGTCAGATCGATCTTCGTCTCATCTGCATTGAGCGCTGCTGCACTGATTGACTGGACAGATCCACCATTGATATGGTATGTGAACTCAGCGTGTTTACCAGCCGGATTGTTCATCGCTTTGTTGAACGTGATCGTGATGACCGTCCCGGCTGTGTTCGTCGTAGATCCAGTGACTGCAGGCGCAGGAACCGGTATAGCGTTGTCGACTGGCAGGCCTGCAAAGCTCACAAGCACCCCGGTATCTGTGGCGGTTATATCGGTGCCAGTGTAACTGACCGTAACCGTGTCACCATACACAATCGGTGTACCGGACACTGTCAGATCGATCTTCGTGGGATATGCATTGAGTGCTGCTGCACTGATTGACTGGGCAGATCCACTGCCGATCCTGTAATTGAACTCAGTGTGTTTGTCAGCCGGATTGTTCATCGCCTTGTTAAAAGCAATCGTGATAACCGTCCCGGCGGAGTTCGTTGTAGCTCCAGTGATTGCAGGGGCAGGAACCGGTATAGCGTTGTCGACTGGCAGGCCTGCAAAGCTCACAAGCACCCCGGTATCTGTGGCGGTTATGTCAGTTCCAGTGTAACTGACCGTAATCGTATCACCATACGCTATTGGCGTACCTGATGTTGTCAGGTCGATCTTTGTGGGATCTACATTGAGCGCTGCTGCACTGATTGACTGAATAGATCCGCTGCCGATCTTGTAGTTGAACTCAGCGTATTTGCCGGCCGGATTGTTCATCGCTTTGTTAAATGTGATCGTGATGACCGTCCCGGCTGTGTTCGTCCTAGCTCCAGTGATTACCGGGACAGGGATGGCATTATCGTCTGACTGGCCTCCAAAGCTTTCAAGCACACCGCCATCTGTGGCGGTTACGTCAGTTCCGGTGTAACTGACCGTAATCGTGTCACCATACGCTATCGGCATGCCAGATGTTGTCAGGTCGATCTTCGTGGGATCTGCATTGAGCGCTACTGCACGGATTGACTGGGCAGATCCACCATTGATATGGTATGTGAACTCAGCGTGTTTGCCAGCCGGATTGTTCATTGCTTTGTTAAACCTGATGGTTATGATCGTCCCCGTTGCGTTCGTCGTGGCTCCAGTAACTACCGGGGCAGGAACCGGGATTGCGTTGTCGACAGACCGGTCTCTAAAGCTTGCAAGCACACCGCCATCTGTGGCGCTTATATCGGTGCCGGTGTAACTGACCGTAACCGTATCACCATATGCTATCGGTGTGCCGGACGTTTTCAGGTCAATTTTGATCGGATATGCATTGAGCGCTGCTGCACTGATTGACTGGGCAGGTCCACCATTGATATGGTATGTGAACTCAGCGTGTTTGCCAGCCGGATTGTTCATCGCCTTGTTAAAAGCAATCGTGATAACCGTCCCAGTTGCGTTCGTCGTGGATCCAGTAACTACCGGGGCAGGAACCGGGATTGCGTTGTCGACTGACCTGCCTGCAAAGCTTACAAGCACTCCGGTGTCTGTGGCGGTTATATCGGTGCCAGTGTAACTGACCGTAACCGTATCACCATATGCTATTGGCGTGCCGGATGTTGTCAGGTCAATTTTCATCGGGTTTGCATTGAGCGCTGCTGCACTGATTGACTGGGCAGATCCGCTGCCGATCTTGTAGGTGAATCCAGCGTGTTTGCCAGCCGGATTGTTCATCGCCTTGTTAAAAACAACCGTGATAACCGTCCCGGTTGCGTTCGTCGTGGATCCAGTAACTACCGGGGCAGGAACCGGCATGGCGTTGTAAACTGACTGGCCACTAAATCTTTCAAGCACTCCGGTGTCTGTGGCAGTTATATTGGTACCAATGTAACTGATTGTAACCGTATCACCATACGCTAACGGAGTGCCAGATGTTGTCAGGTCAATTTTCATCGGGTCTGCATTGAGCGCTGCTGCACTGATTGATTGGGCTGATCTGCTGCCGATCTTGTAGGTGAATCCAGCGTGTTTGCCAACCGGATTGTTCATCGCCTTGTTAAACGCAATCGTGATAACCGTCCCGGCGGCGTTCGTTGTAGCTCCAGTGATTGCAGGGGCAGGGGCCGGCACGGCGTTATTGACTGCCCTGGCTCTAAATCTTACAAGCACTCCGGTGTCTGTGGCGGTTATATCGGTGCCAGTGTAACTAACCGTAACAGTATCACCATATGCTATTGGCGTGCCGGATGTTGTCAGATCGATCATCGTGGGATCTGCATTGAGCGCTGCTGCACTGATTGATTGGGCTGATCTGCTGCCGATCTTGTAGGTGAACCCAGCGTGTTTGCCAGCTGGATTGTTCATCACCTTGTTAAACGCAATCGTGATAACCGTCCCGGCGGTATTCGTCGTGGCACCAGTGACTACCGGGGCAGGGGCCGGCATGGCGTTGTTAACTGACTGCCCTTTAAATCTTACGAGCACTCCAGTATCTCTAGCCGTTACATCGGTGCCGATGTAACTAACCGTAACCGTATCACCATACGCTATCAGCGTGCCGGACGTTTTCAGGTCGATCTTTGTCGGATCTGTATTGAGCCCTGCTGCACTGAAGGACTGGGCTGATCCGCTGCCAACCCTGTACTTGAACTCATCGTGTTTGCCAGCCGGATTGTTCATCGCTTTGTTAAACGTGATCGTGATAGCCGTACCGGCTGCATTTGTTGTAGCTCCAGTGACTACAGGGGCAGGGACTGGCATGGCGTTGTTAACTGACTGACCTCCAAAGCTTTCAAGCACACCGCCATCTGTGGCAGTTATATCGGTACCGGTGTAACTGACCGTAACCGTATCACCATACACTATCAGCGTGCCGGACGTTTTCAGATCGATCTTTGTGGGATAAGCATTGAGCGCTGCTACACTGAAGGACTGGGCTGATCCTCCATTAATCTGGTATGTGAATTCAGCGTGTTTGCCAACCGGATTGTTCATCGCTTTGTTAAACCTGATGGTGATAACCGTACCGGTTGTATTGGTTGTAGCTCCAGTGACTACAGGGGCCGGAACTGGCATGGCATTGTTAACTGACTGGCCTCTAAATCTTTCAAGCACACCATCATCTGTGGCGGTTATGTCAGTGCCGGTGTAACTGACTGTGACTGTATCACCATACGCTATCAGCGTGCCGGACGTTTTCAGGTCGACCTTGATGGGATCTGCATTGAGCGCTGCTGCACTGATTGACTGGACAGATCCTCCATTAATCTGATATGTGAATTCAGCGTGTTTGCCAACCGGATTGTTCATCGCTTTGTTAAACGTGATCGTGATGACCGTACCGGCTGCATTGGTTGTGGCTCCAGTGACTACAGGGGCCGGAACCGGCATGGCGTTGTAAACTGACTGGCCTCTAAATCTTTCAAGCACACCACCATCTGTAGCGGTTATATCCGTGCCGGTGTAACTGACCGTAGCCGTATCACCATACGCTATCAGCGTGCCGGACGTTTTCAGGTCGATCTTTGTCGGATCTACATTGAGCGCTGCTGCACTGAATAATTGGGCTGATCCGTTACCAAGATTGTAGGTAAACTCAACATGTTTGCCAACCGGATTGTTCATCGCCTTGCTAAACGTGATGGTGATGACTGTCCCGGCTGCATTGGTTGTAGCTTCTGTGACGGCAGGGGACGGAACCGGTATAGCGTTGTTGACTGACCGGCCTGCAAAGCTTTCAAGCACACCGCCATCTGTGGCGCTTATATCGGTGCCGGTGTAACTGACCGTAACCGTATCACCATACGCGATCAGCATGCCGGATGTTGTCAGATCGATCTTCGTGGGATCTGCATTGAGCGCTGCTGCACTGAAGGACTGGACAGATCCTCCATTGATCTGGTATGTAAACTCAGCATGTTTGCCAGCCGGATTGTTCATCGCTTTGTTAAACCTGATGGTTATGACCGTCCCGGCGGCGTTGGTCGTGGCTCCAGTGACAGCAGGGGACGGAACCGGCATAGTGTTGTCGACTGACAGGCCTCTAAATTTTACAAGCACTCGGGTGTCTGAGGTTTTTATTTCGGTATCTATGTAATTGACCATAACTGTATCACCATACGCAATTGGCGTGCCGGCCGGTATCAGGTCGATCTTCGTGCGATCTATATTTATGCGCTGCTGATGAGGACATCGGGACATCCCCGGCAACGTTGTTGGTGACTGGCGGGCCTGCAAAGTATTCTGTCTTGGTACCGGTAAACCGGTACATCCCATTCGGCACCCCGATCTCGAACCGGGCGCCTTTGCCTGAGGTGCCATTCTCAATGATTGTGATGCCGGTGATTGGCAGAATTTCGCGTGAACGGAACAATCCGAGATCCTCGTTCTTCCTCTTATAGTCTCGGTCAAAGATCTTCTCCTTATCTTCTGCAACGACACCATAACCATCGTCCTCGCACACGATCACATGGTCATCGTCAGATTCCATAACAGAGAAACGGATGGTCGTGATCTTTCCCCCATATCGCACCGCATTATCCATCAGGTTGTTATAGACTTTGGTAACCAGTGGGTCAGCGAATAATTCCAAGCCGTCAGGAAGATCGTTTATCACCTTTACCTGCCCCAGATGGGTTTCCTTTGCCGCAATATCCACGCGAGTGCGGCAGTCCCTCTGCCAGACAGGTTCAGAGATCCCACTAATTATCCCATTCATATTAGTTAAGCTATTTTTATTGGCTAAATCCCTTTCGAAGAGGGGTAATTTCCCACTACCATATGTGTTCTCATCCAACCCTCCAAACCAGAAATCTTACACATTGGACTTTTCTGGTTACACCTCTGCCAACTGGATCTGGGAAGCCGCTCCTCGCTCATGATGGCACATTGCCAAATGATACTTCGCTTCATAGTTACACCAAGTCTTGGTGCTGTGCCAAGAATCCTGAATATGTCAAATTGCATCTCCCTGAACTACAGAAAATCCCTATACGAGAATGAGAAGAGTTCAATCTTTGTGTACCGTCTGGTTAAGTATGAGAGAAGGCGGTTGCATATCCTGAACGATTACGTTATTTGCGACGTCAACAGGATGAATGGCGAGCATTGCAGGTTGACGGAGCGCCCTCTCCTCACTTTTCAAAGGGCTCTGTCATCCCGCTCGGGCGGATTGATTTTATGCTGGCAGGTTCCCCTCTTTTGGGATCTGCATCGAGAGGGTAGCGTTCACATATTCTCCCTCTGCCTGTATAGTATAATTTCCCGCAGTTCTCACTACCAGGCGCTTGGGTGTCTGGATACTATAGATTCCCCCATATCCATCTTCAGCCACTACTCCCCCCGCCATCTCTGTATTTTACCGCAACGGAGAACTTGGCATCTTCAGAGGGACGGGAAATGTTTACAATGTCGTGATGAACAGTGGACATGATCTTGTAATCAAGCGGTATTAAATCAGTGACGTTCATCGGAATCACGTTGAAATCAATGATCAGCGGAGGATTAACAAGGTTCAGATATATCGGTGCCAATGAGGTATCTACCGTTTTGTTACTCATGTAAAAAATATTCACATACCCTTTCTCTGCAGGAACCGGTGTCGGTGTCGGTTTAGGAGTGGGCGGTATAGTCTTTGCCGGATGATAATAGTACTGGCTGGTGAAACATTCGGAGTGGATACTACTGTTATATTGATGGGGTTTACAGAACTGGTTTGCGATCTCTCTGACACCAAGGAGAATATTATCATTACGTTAACGATAAGGAAAAGAATTATTATA
Source organism: uncultured Methanoregula sp. (assembly GCA_963676405.2). Classification (GTDB taxonomy): domain Archaea; phylum Halobacteriota; class Methanomicrobia; order Methanomicrobiales; family Methanospirillaceae; genus Methanoregula. The sequence goes on along the minus strand of CAXXQB010000003.1, from coordinate 567 downwards.
CCATTTAGAATTTGCTGATATTGTCCCTTACGCGAAGATCCATGAATTATCTTGGTAGGTTCTGCATTGGACGCTACTGATAAGGACATTGGGATATGACCGGGAACGTTGTTGGTGACTGCATGGTTGGTGAAAGTTGCTAGCACTCCGGTGTCTGCGGCGGTTATATCGGTGCCTGTGTAGCTGACCGTAACCGTATCACCATACGCAATAGGAATGCCGGACGTTATCAGGTCAATCTTCGTGGGATCTGCATTGAGCGCTGCTGCACTGAATGTCTGGGCATGTCCACTGCCGATCTGGTACTTGAACTCATCGTATTTGCCGCAGGATTGTTCATCGCCTTGTTAAACCTGATCGTGATGACCGTCCCGGCTGCGTTCGTCATGGCTCCAGTGACTACCGGTGGAGGCGGGGCTGGCATGGCATTGTCGTCAGACGGGTTTCCAAAGCTTTTAAGCACACCACCATCTGTGGCTGTTATATCGGTACCGGTGTAACTGATCGTAAACCCTATCACCGTGCGCGATGGCGTGCCGGACGTTGTCAGGTCGATCTTCGTGGGAT
>CAXXQB010000002.1:0-13827 GCA_963676405.2 uncultured Methanoregula sp. | reverse complement strand
AAAGGCGGCACCTTCAACATGGGTAGCCCCGAAAAGGAACCTTTCCATCAGGCCGACGAATCTCCGGTGCGTCAGGTTACGGTCAGCCCGTTTTTCATGGCTGAAGTGGAAACAACCTGGGAAGAGTACTGGGCATTTTACGGGAACACAATGAGCGAAGGACGCACCCCACCCGAACAAATTTATGCCAACAACAGCAACCCGAACGTGGATGCCATTTCAGGCCCGACCCCACCTTACGGGCGACCTGACCAGAACTGGGGATTTGGCAATCGTCCGGCAATCACAATGACCCATTATGCAGCGGAAACCTTCTGCCAGTGGCTTTCAAAGAAAACCGGCAAAAAATACCGCCTGCCTACAGAAGCCGAATGGGAATATGCAGCACGCGGTGGCACAGAAACACCGTATTTCTTTGACGGTAAACCAAATAAATTCTCCAACAAAGGATTATGGCGAAAAATCTCGAGCCCTGAAACTGAACCGATTTCGCAGTACATCATTTATGAAAACAATGGTAAAGGCAAAACGCATTTACCTGAAGAGGTTAAGCCTAATCCATTCGGCCTGAAAAATATGCTGGGTAACGTAATGGAATACTGTGCGACCGCTATACCCCAGACGCCTATGCAAAAAACAGCGGAAAAGTAAATAATCCACTCGTAACCGAGGGCGAGGAATGGGTGGTACGCGGAGGCAATTATACTTCGGATGCAGCCGACGTACGTGCTGCCGCCCGCAGCCACAGCCAGCACGACGCCTGGTTGAAAACCGACCCTCAACAGCCTAAAAGCATCTGGTGGTATTCCGATGTTAAAGCCATCGGGTTCAGGGTTGTTTGTGAGCCAGACAATTCAATTAAAGTTCAATAAATAAACTGATTATCCTAATTTTAAATTTATCTATTATGAAAAAAGTGTTGACAGACGTTCATTCCTGAAAAGCTCGGCTTTAGCCGGGGCATTGGGCGCAATTGGTACAGGAGGAGTTGCAACTTTAGCATCGTGTAGCAGCAGTACTCCAAAAGTACAGCCACTAAAAGAGCCAGGTTCTTATTACTTACCTAATCTGGTTGATAAGTCTGCAGATGGCAAGCCGCTGAGAGCCGGGATAATTGGCTGTGGCGGACGAGGCTCTGGCGCAGCGTTTAATTTCCTCAACGCGGCCGATAATGTTACTATCGTTGCTTTAGGCGATACTTACGCTGACCGTCTGGAAAGTTTAGCTGAAAATCTGAAAAAAGAGAAAAATATCGACATTGCAGCCGACAAAAAATTCGTGGGACTCGACGCTTATCAAAAAGTTATTGACAGTGATGTGGACGTAATTATTACCGCTACACCACCCAATTTCCGCGCCGAAATTTTCAAGTATGCGGTTGAAAAAGGCAAACATTGCTTCCTGGAAAAACCAATTTGCGTTGATCCGGTAAGTTACCGCACCATCGTAGCCACAGCCAAGCAAGCCGAAGCAAAAGGACTATGCGTGGTAACCGGCACGCAACGCCACCATAAGCGCGATTATGTAGCTTCGTACGAACAAATCATGAATGGGGCTATCGGCGAAATAACCGGTGGAACGGTTTATTGGTGTGGTGGTATGCTCTGGTACAAAGATCGCAACCCGCAATGGTCAGATCTTGAATGGATGATCCGTGACTGGGTAAACTGGGGATGGCTTTCAGGTGACCATATTGTTGAACAACACGTTCACAACCTGGATGTATTCACTTGGTTTTCGGGCTTGAAACCAAAATCAGCATTGGGGTTCGGCTCACGCCAACGCCGTGTTACCGGTAACCAGTTCGACAATTTCAGTGTCGATTTCGAAATGGAAAACGGTATTCACATTCACAGCACCTGCCGCCAGATCAACGGTACAGAGGGTGGCGTTTGGGAATTTATCCAGGGTACGAAAGGTTCATGGACTTCCGACGGGCACATTATCAAAGACTTGAAAGGTAACGAAATATGGAAATTCGACTACGAAGCTGAAAAAACCAAGTTCAAACAGACCGACCCATACACCTTGGAACACGTGAATTGGATTAACCATATCCGCGCCGGAAAACCGATTGAACAGGCTTCTGAAACGGCTGTTGCCAACATGGCTGCCATCATGGGACGTGAATCGGCATACTCCGGAAAGAAAGTTACCTGGGACGAAATGACTGCTTCGCCGCTCGACCTTATGCCGAAAGATATTGACATGACCAAAAGCATGGCTGCCGCCAAAGAAGGATACGGTGCAGGAAAAGAATTTAAACTGCCCGAATTTATTCACATTGCAGGAACGCCACAGGGAAACCAAACACGATAAGGTATGCCGCTTAACAGACGATCTTTTTTAGGAACTGCCGTTTCTGGTGCTGCATTAACAGCATCAGGCGGCCTGTTCTCTTCTTTCAAGGGCGAATCGAACTCCTCACAAAATAAAACCGTTGAATTAAAGATTTCATGTCAGGAAGGAGTTGCCCCGGGTAAAACACTTGCCGAAAAACTCGATTTCATGGAGTCGCTGGGAATTGTCGGTTTTGAACCTTGGGGTGGCGGACTTGAAAAAAGAGTGGAAGAAATACAAAATGCCCTGCAAAACCGAAACATCAAAACCAGTGCAATATGTGCCGGTTTCGAAGGTTGGCTAATTGCCGATGATCCAGCCATTCAGAAAAAATGCATGGATTCGATGAAGGTTATCATTGAAGCTGCCGGAGCGCTTGGTTCAACTGGTTTGATTTTCGTCCCCGCTTTCAACAACCAAAAATCGTTGCCCGACAAAGAAGCCCGGGAACTTTTGCTTGGCCAGATGAAAGAATTGGGAGACTTTGCGCTTCAGCATAAAACCCGCATTTTGCTCGAACCGTTGAATCGTCAGGAATGCTATTTCTGCCGACAGGTAGCCGATGGTGCATCTATTATTCGCGATGTAAATTCAGCCGGAGCTGCCGTCATGGGCGATTTCTGGCACATGACCTGGGAAGAAACCAACGACCGTGCGGCATTTTTGGCTGCCGGCGATTACCTGCACCATGTGCACATTGCAAGCCGCAAACGGCGTAAAATGCCCGGAGAAGACGGCGAAGCCGATAATTACATCAATGGATTCAGGGGCCTGAAAGAAATCGGTTATCAGGATTACGTGAGTTTCGAATGTGGCTCTGTTGGCGATTCAAAAATAACCTTACCCGCCGCAGTGAAATTGATGAAAGACCAATGGGAAAAAGCCTGAGGAGAAAGTGATCAGGCTCAGTGACCAGTAAAGAATTATCATCCAGTTAGGCCTATTTCACCGACCTTCTTTGGATAGGATATTCGCAAGTAAGGTCAAAAAACAGAAAAAGCGAAGAATCATGATTTATCGATTCTTCGCTTTTTTTGATGTATAATTCTTCCAAACAAACTTCTTCTAGCGGATTCCTTCATTAAAAGTATTAAGATTTAGGAGTTCAATTAACAACAATGCCAGCGCTCAGCAAAGTAAAAAGTTCCACGAACTCAGCGAGGTACTGTAAGCTAGATTTCCGAGACCTTTCTACTCTTCGAACCGAACATTTACGTTTCCTCCGGAGGCATGCATATAAACAGAAATTCCGCCTCTATTCATCGTTCCTTTTACACGGTCTTTCTCGGCTTTTCCTGAAAAATTCTGAAGGTCAATATTTACCCTATCGGATTGCAAATCCAGGTCGAGACCAAGATTTTTGCCATTGCGAATGAGTGCGTCAACTCCGCCACCGCTGGATTCAAGGGTTAAATCCTTGCTTAGGTTTTTGATGTCGACATGAACAGAACCACCGCTGGATTTAGCTTTTAACGAACCACATTCTCCTGAAACATTTACTCCGCCACCACTGCTACTGGCTTCCACATTTCCTTTGATATTCTTCAGGCTAACGCCACCACCTGAACTTTGGGCATAAACATTTCCCTGTGATTCTTCAAGGGTTACGCCACCGCCGCTCGAACTTAAGCGCACATCGCCATTCTGGTTTGTAACGTGCACACCACCACCTGAAGAGCTGGCTTCAGTAGTGCCACTTACATTTTCCAGGTGTACGCCACCACCGCTGCTCGAGAAATCGTGCGTTCCTTTCACTCCTGAAATTTTTACACCACCGCCGCTTGACGAAACCTTGCACGACATTTCCTTCGGAACAATAATAGTTAATGAAATACCTACGTTGTTCCAGAAATTCATACGCATCTTGCGTTCAACAATTGCAGTGACGGCTGAACCGTTTTTTGAAAAATTCACATCGAATGCTTCCAGAACTTCTTTTACCATCGGGTCATTTGGCGCTAAAAGATTATTGTTTTTCCGCACAAAAGCCTGTATAATTACCTGAGGTTGATCGTGTGTTTGAACAGTTACACCTCCACCCGAAGATGATGCATTGAGCGAACCAGGCTCTTTCATTTCAAAAGTTTTCGTAATGGTTGGCTGGTCATCCTTCGCAAATCCATTCAGCGAAAACAGGAATATGATCATTGCAACGAATGAGAACATTTTCATAGTAGTCAAAATTTTCATAGCAAGTCTTTTAATTGTTTAAATGAGGCTGTCGGATATAAAGACGCATTATTTTTCCTTCCGTTGCATTTTGCATTGTTTTTTATACAAAATAGTTAGCTATTCATACCTCAATGCCTCCACCGGATTCCTCGTGGCTGCTTTCATCGTTTGCATTCCAATCGTCAACAAGGCAATTAACATTGTTATCAAACCAGTTCCGGCAAAATACCACCATTTCAAGTCAATATGGTAGGCAAAACTTTCAAGCCAGCGATTGACAATCAGATAACCTAATGGAAGTGCAATGACAATGGCAATAACCACCAGACGAGTAAAATCGCCTGATAATAGTTTGACAATTTCTGTTGTGCTTGAGCCCATAACCTTTCGGATCCCTATTTCTTTTGTTCTGATTTCTGCAGAAAAGGCAGCCAAACCAAACAGTCCAAGACATGAGATCAGGATGGCAAGTCCGGCAAAATATTTGGAGAGCGCCGAAACGCGTTGTTCAGCTACATATAACTGTTGATAGTCATCGTCCATGTATTTAAAATCAAAAGCCTGCCCCGGATATTGTTTTTGGTAAATTTTTTTGAGGGTTTCGATTGTTGCCTTTTCCATTCCGGCCTTGATTTTCACTGAAACCTTTGGTGCATACTGAATTGGTGCTACGAAAAGGGCACAAGGTTTTACCTTTTCATAGAGCGACTCAAAATTGAAATCTTTGACTACCCCAATAATCTGCATTTCTTCGCCTTCAACTGAAATATTCTGACCAACAGGATCAGTCAGCCCCATCACCTTAATTGCAGTTTCATTAAAAATGACCTGATTCGATAACCCAAAATCTTCAGAAAAGGCTTTCCCCGTTGCCATTTCCATCCCCAGAGTCTCAATCAGGTTATAACTAACCCATTTGACAGAAAAAAAGGTTTGGTCATCGGGGTTTTTCCCTTTCCAGGCAATGCCCGAAGTGCCTCCCAATGGTGAGCCAGCCTGTATGTTCCCCCCGGCCGCATTGAGAACGCCGGGAATATTTCGGATCTCGGACAAGGTTGCCGGACTCATTTTAGGTGCACTGAAATAGATCACCTGATCCCGGTTATACCCCAGGTCTTTGGATTGTACAAATGCCAGTTGTTCAAAAACAACTAAAACCGAAACAATCAAGATCACCGAAGCTGCAAACTGAAAAATAACCAATGCTTTTCGTGCCCGGACTCTCCCGGAAGAAACTTCAAGTTTGCCTTTTAAAACATCGACGGGCACAAAACGGGAGATATACAAAGCCGGATAACTACCAGCAAAAAGGCCAGTCAGGATGGTGATACCCAAAGCGATCAGAATAAAGCGCATATCGAAAGCGAGTGTTAAATACTTTCCGGTAAGGTTATTAAACGTTGGCATAAAAAGGCGAACAAGGATAAGCGCCAAACCCAGGGATAAAAAAGTCATTATCATCGACTCCCCGATAAATTGGAGAATCAATGATTTTCGTCCGGCTCCAATCGCTTTTTTGATCCCAACTTCTTTGATCCTTTTTGATGCCCTCGCCGTGGACAAATTCATAAAATTAATGCAGGCGATGATCAATATGAAAATTGCGATCAGGGAGAACAACCTTACATACTCAATTCTTCCACCTACTGGTTTGCCGTTTTCATAAAGCCCTTTCAGATAACGGTCAGAATAGCGTTGAGCAACCAAAGTAACATCCAGACTTTTATCTTTGGATTTTATAAAGTCCCGTATTTTGTCGTTGAACCACTTAGGCGAAGTTCCCTCTTTTAAAAAAACGTAGGTTCGGGGACCGCTATTTCCCCACCCATTTCCCTGGTTCACACCTTCAAACAAACTATAATTCAATAGTAAATCAAAACGGTTGGTTGCATGAGCAGATGGTAGATCAAAAATGCCGGAGACAACAGATGTTACGCTAATATCCTGCGCATTCCATTCGATTGTTTTCCCAACAACATCTTCGATATTGCTGAATAATTTCAAAGCCAGCTCACGCGAAATAACTACCCCATTTTTTTCTGAAAACAACTTGTTTCTGTCGCCATACAGGATGTTATAGGAGAAAACATTGAAAAAGTCTTCCGATACATATTGTCCAACTGACTTGATGTGTTTGTCAGCCATTGAAATAACCCCTTTGCTAATGTTGAAGGAAGTAGGAACAACGGAAACCGCATATTCAACTTCCGGAATCTCTTCTGAAAGGGCTTTGGCTAAATGACCAGGAGTAGCCTCAATGGTCTCGATACCATTGGCACCTTTCGTGTTTTGCATCACCTGAAAAAGCTGCCTGTCATTTGCAAAGAATTTATCAATGCATAGCTCGTCATTCACCCAAAGAAAAATCAGCAATGCACAAGCTAAGCCCGTTGATAATCCTATCAGGTTTATAAAGAAAGAACTACGGTTTCGTTTAAAATTTCTGAATATTAGTCTGATCTGGTATTTCATCATGGCTTCTAAATTTTAATGTTTTGTGTAGTCAGGGTTTCACTTCAAGTGAAGCCCTGACTCATTGTTATTCATACCTCAATGCCTCCACCGGATTCCTCGTTGCAGCTTTCCAGCTTTGCCAGCTTACGGTTAGTAATGCAATTCCGAGCGCAAGCAAACCGGCCAGGGCAAAAATCCACCAACTTAGGTTGGTTTTGTAGGCAAAGCTTTCGAGCCATTTATTCATGGCGTACCAGGCAATGGGCGTCGCAAATCCAAATGCGATGGCTACCCATTTTACAAAGTCGCGGTTGAGCATCATCATTACTTCAGCAACATTGGCTCCACTAACTTTCCGAACTCCAATTTCTTTGGTTCGGCGCTCCATTACAAAAAGCGACAGGCCAAATAATCCCAATATGGCTATCGAAATAGCGAGAATCATAAAATAGCTGAAAATTGTTCTGGTGTATTCCTCGGCATGGTACAATTCCGCAAAGCGCTCATCAATAAACTGGTAGCTAAATGGAGAGCCTGAGGTATTATACTTCTGCCAGTTTTCTTCGATAAAAGAAATTGTGTTTTTCAAGTTTGTTGGAAGTATTCTTACCGAAATCCGGTTATAACTCGATGGATCGCTGTACATGATGATTGGCGAAACCGGGTTATGTAATGTTTCGTAATGGAAATCACCAACCACGCCAACGATTTTACCTTTTTTGCCGCCATATTCCATGAATTGCCCAATGGCATTTTCGGGCGTTCCCCAACCAATTTTCTCAACGGCCGACCGATTAACCATGTACTCGGCTTCCTCCTTTTTCTGATCACTGATGTTATTTCCGGCGATAAGTTTAATTTCGTAGGTTGGGAGGAAATAGGAATCAACACGGACATTGGCGACCCGAAACCCAAGTGGTTCTATTTTCCCGTTTTGGGTAACTTTAGCCTCGTTACTATCGTCCAGTCCTTGCGATGGAATTCTTTTTGAACCCGAAACACTAACAATAGTTGGATTGAGCATCAACTCCTGACGAAAGACATCAAGCTTTTCGAATAGAAGAGGCGATGCGCTTAGTGTAATTACATTTTCTTTATTCAACCCCAAATCTTTCGTATGAATGTAATTCAGTTGTTTGTTTACCGCCATAAATGACATGATTAGCGTGATTGAAACAAAAAACTGAAAAACAACAAGCACATTTCGAAAATTCATTTTCCCTGATGTTGGACTAGTAGAAGTATTCATCGTTGAACTATTACCCGACAACGAAAAAATGGCTGGATACAAGCCTGATATTACTCCAATAGAAATAGTCAACAGGATGAATACAATAACCAGATCGAGGTTATTCGAAATGGAAAATGAAAGATTTTCGTTGAAAATCTGATGTAAGTTGGTTATGGTGAATGAAACGATGATTAAGGCTAGCAATAGTGCTATAAAACAGAAGAAAACGGATTCGGCAATCAACAATGCAGCAATGCGTTTGCCCGAAGCCCCAACTATTTTTTTTACCCGGATTTCCTTAATCCGGTTGGAATAAATGGCTGTATTCAGGTTCATGTAATTAATACTTCCCAAAAACAAGATCAGGAGTGCAATTGACAAGAGAATATAGATGTAAGAACGGTTTCCGTACCAATTAAAATGAATATCGGTAAGTTTCTCCATCCGGATTTTGCTCCATTTCGTCCCATTTTCAAATTGTTTATTTATGAATTGGTCAAGTCTGGCATCCAACTCTTTGGGCTGTTGTCGCATTAGTGCAAACGTTTCGTAATTGTTGCTGCCCCAGTCTTTCATTTCGTTTTCACCAACATACGATACAAAAGTTGAAAAGGAGATGAAAACTTCAGGATGAAAATGGCTGTTCTTGCCCCAGTTTTTGAAAACTCCGGTAACTTTTAAATTGTAACTTTTTCCGAAATCGTCGAAGAATTCCAGGTTATTTCCAATGGCATCTTTACCTTCAAAGAACTTTTGAGCTATATTTTCAGAAATAACAGCGGTGAGCGGTTCTTCTATCAAATTAACATTTTCAGGCAATCCATCAAAAGTGAAAATTTTCAGTATATCAGGTTCTGCAAAGCACACATCAGGCTCCATAATTTTTTGATTATTGAGAGCAAAGAGCATTCCGGTATGGCTCACCCGGGCTACATTTTCGATTTCTGGTAGCCAGTCTTTTAACAATGGAGCTATTGGCGGAGCAACTTGTGGTAAATGCAGATTCTCGGTTCCGTTGGCATCGTAAAAATAGCGATGGACACGATAAATATTGCCTGCGTTTTTATGAAACCGATCGTAGCTCAGTTCGTTTTTGATCCAAAATGCGATAAAAATGACACAAACAAAGCCAACGATTAATCCGGAGATGTTGATGGCGGTGTATAAGGGATTTCGCTTAACTGAGCGAACTAAATTTATGATGAACCTTTTCATTTTTCAATAAGTTTATATACATAACTATCTATACATCAAAGCCTTCACAGGATTTCATGTGGGAGCCCCAGTTTTTCCAATTGTCTGAACTTAAATTCGTCTGATTTCAAGAGGACTATCATTTTTTTACGCTTAAAATCATAGTTATCATATCATCATAAAATCACAGTTCAAACATTTATTCGTACCTCAGCGACTTCACGGGGTTGCGGCTGGCAGCGCTCCAGGTTTGCGAGCTCACGGTTGAAAGTGCCACAAATGCTGCAATAGCTGGTCCCAGAACAAAAGCCCAAATTGGCATAGCCGTGCGGAAATAGAAGTTTCCGAGGAAAATTTTACCTAACAGAAAAGCAAATGGCGCGGCAATAAGCATTGAAATGATCAGCCATTTGGTGTAACTCGACAACAGTAACCGGACGATGGAGCGGGTTGTTGCTCCATTGGCTTTTCGTATGCCAATTTCCTTGGTGCGACTTTCAGATGTAAACGATGCCAATCCGAACATTCCCATGCACGCCAGCGAAAGAGCGATGATGAATGCCAGACCGATCAGGTTTGAAGGAACAGTCAACTCAGAAATAGCTGCAAGGTCGCGGTACAGCCGAGGTTGATAAAGCGAGGCATCAGGTTCATAATGTTTATACACCTTGCTGATTTTGTCGGCAACAGCCGGGAAACTTCCGGAGGAATATTTGATGAGCAAGGTGGGATTATCATCGATTTTGATGCGCATGATGGTGGGAACGATTGGCCCAGCCAGATCGACCACGTGAAAATCTTTAAAAACGCCGATGATAGTTCCTTTTTTGCCCTCCACCGTAATTTGAGAACCAACCGGGTTTTTGTTTTTCATCACATTGGCGGCTACATCGTTAATCAGGTAGGTAGCAGAATCGGACGAAAAAGAAGGGTTGAAAAAACGTCCTTCAACCAGATTAATATCTACCGTTTTATTATAGTCGAAGTCGGCATTTACACACCAGAAATGAAGTTTTTCCGAAGCATCTTTTCCTTCCCAGCTGATGTCGCTCGACGGCCTTGTTCCCCGCGCCGGGATACAGTTGGTATAGCTTACCGCACTAATTTCAGGAATTGCACGCAGTTCAGCTTTCACACTTTCAGAATGTTTTTGAATGTTTTCGGAGTTATCCAGAACGATTAGCCTGTCCTGATCCACGCCCAAATCGAAGTTGCGCATGTACTTGTCCTGAGTTTTGATCACCATCATGCAGATGATCAGGATGATTGGTATCGCAAACTGAAACACGATTAGTCCTTGCCTGAAAACGCTAAAACTGTGACTGGTGCCCAGTTTGCCTTTCAACACGTTGATCGGATTCGATGATGCAAGGTACAAAGCTGGCAACAGGCCCGAAGCCAAACTGGTAAAAGCCGTTATCAGGATAAAAAACAGGACCATTCGCCCATCCAGTAAATCAAATCTGATATCGTTGTGAAACATGGTGTTGAACCCGGTCAGCAAAATTTTTACCAGTAAAATAGCACTTGCTAGGCTGATGAAAGTTAAAATGAATGTTTCACCTAAAAATTGCATAACAATTCCTGATTTGCCTGAACCAGATACTTTTTTTATCCCGGCCTCACGGTACCTGCGGATATTTAAGGCAATGGCCAGGTTGATGAAGTTGAAGCAGGCAATCAACAGAATGGCAAAACCAACCGAGCCTACAATGACCACATTGCGCATTTCGCGCCAAACGCGTTTCCCTGCCGCATACGAATACATGATTTTATCCTTTAACGGGAAAAGAAAAAGCTCTTGATTTAGTGTTGTTTCCTGGGTTTTGATCAGGTTTTTGATTTTGGTTTCAATCGTTTTGCTGTCGGCATTTTCTTTTAGCAGCGCCCAGGTGAGGTTTGACGATGAACCTGTTTCGAGTGCCCATGCATTGTCGGCTAAAAAGCGGTTAAACGGAATGACAAAGTCGAATTGCAAAAACGATTGCCGAGGAACTCGCTTAAATACGCCGGAAACGGTAAATGCATCTTCTTTTGATCCGTTTTTCATTGTCACAGTTTTGCCTACGCAATCGGTGGTTTCGAAGAGTTTCAAGGCCATATTTTCTGAAAGGACCATCGAATTTAAATCGCTCAAAACCTTTTCATTGCCATGGATAAGCGGAAATGAGAAGACGTTGAAAAAATTATTGTCGGCAAAATAGCCACTCTCATGGAAAGTTTTGTCTGTGCTCACAAAATCAAAATCGCTCTCGGCCACCCGGGTTATTTCTTCAATTTCAGGGGCATTGGTTTTCAGCACATCGGTGAGCGACGACGAAAGATATTGCTTGGGAAACTTGTCGCCGTTGAAGTAGATTACATAAGCTTCAACGGAATACAAACGGTTATAGTTTTTGTGAAACTTGTCGTAACTAAAGGTATTCGAAATGTGAAGTACGGCAACAATAGCACAGATTAGCCCAAAAGTCAGGCATACAAAATTCAGGATGCTGTAAGTTTTGTTGCGCCACAGGTAGCGCAGTGCGATTTTGATAAAGTTTCGGTACATTGTTTTCGGTTTTTTAGTCTGAACATTTATATACTGTCAGAATCAGGATTTAATAATATTTAGCAAAGCGAACCTGGAAATCCTTTAATCCAGAGTATCCTGACTCTGACTATTTATTCATATCTCAATGCCTCAACCGGATTCCTTGTCGCGGCTTTCCAGCTTTGCAAGCTAACCGTAAGGAGTGCAATTCCGAGCGCCAGCAAACCGGCCAGGGCAAAAACCCACCAGCTTAGGTTGGTTTTGTAGGCAAAGCTTTCGAGCCATTTATTCATGGCGTAATATGCAATGGGAGTGGCAATAACAAAAGCAATAGCTACCCAACGAACAAAGTCGCGGTTGAGCAAGGTTAATATTTCGGAGATTTTTGCTCCATTTACTTTTCGGATACCGATTTCTGTCGATCGGTTAATTACTGCCAATGAGGTGAGACCTACCAAACCCATGCAAGCCAGAAAGATGCATATTGCTCCGGCCCAACTAACGATTCTGCTCCAACGCGTTTCTTCCTTGTAGAAATCGTCAAATTTCTGATCCAGAAAACTATATTTAATTGGCAATTCGGGCGATATGTTTTTCCATGCAGCTGCTATTGTCGTTAGTGCTTTCGACGGATCTCCGGGATTAATGCGTACAAAAAGTGTGTTCGGCTTTAAGTTAGCCGGACACAAAAACATTTGTGCCCGAACCGTTCGGGTTAAATCTTCAAAATTAAAATTCCGGCTAACCCCTATTATCACTTTTCTGTCGGTTCCTTTTCTGTTAGTGAATTCTTTGCCCAAAGCTTCTTCCGGAGTGATTCCCAGTACGTCATGAACCAGCGCCTCATTCACCACCACTGACGTTGTTGCATCGGAAGCTATTGCCGGATCAAATGTTCTGCCTGCAACAAGTTGCATACCCAAAACATCCAGGAATTCAGCATCAATCGGATATTCAATAACGGTTTCTTCCTTAGTATCGAATTTGTACCTACGACCCATCTGGCCTTCATTATTTCCAAGCCCAATATACGAACCGGTAACTCCCAATATGCTGCTCTCCGATTTCAACAACTGTTTGAAAACCGGATAATCTTTTTGCAAATCAAGGTCTTGAGTGTGTATGGCTACTACATTTTCTTTATCAAAGCCAAGGTCTTTCGATCGCATAAATCCGAGTTGGCGCATAAATACAATCATTGAGATGATTAGCTCGATGGAAAGTACAAACTGAAAAGAGACAAGCGATTTGGTGAAAAAATTAGATCCCGAGAACCGGACTTTGCTTTTCAGTACTTCAGAAGGCTGAAATCCGGAAATTGCCAATGCCGGATAAATGCCTGAAATTAATCCAACCAACAACACTACTCCTGAAAGAATACCAATCATTTCAGGATATTGACTGAATGAAAACGACAATGATCGTCCTGAAAGTTCGTTGAAAAAGGGCAACAGGGTATAAGCCAGCAATAATCCAACAACGGCCGAAATCAGACTAAGCAATAACGATTCGGATAGAAATTGGTAAACGAGCTGGTACCGGTGTCCGCCTGTAACTTTCCTGATTCCAACTTCCTTTGATCAACCAGCCGACCGACTGATGGCCAGAGTGATAAAATTGATGCATGCAATGATTAATATGCCGATGGCTATGCTCATCAGTATCCAACTGTTTTTAGGATCGGAGGCTCCCCATTTATCAATGTTGACGCCGGTATGAACATCAGTTAATGACTGAAAACCAAACCCGTTGGTTGGACTTCCATCCTTATTTCGCTCAGTTTCACCCGGAAAATAGTTGTGCCGAAAAGCGGATATACGAGCTGGGTCGTTCATCAGGTTACTGTTTTCGTGTAGCAGTACGTACACCGAAATACCAATGGTCATATTCCAGTCGTTAAGAC
>CAXXQB010000001.1:0-194868 GCA_963676405.2 uncultured Methanoregula sp. | reverse complement strand
CGTCGTCTCTGATTAGTGTCCCGCTGGATGTCTGTAACTGATGCAGGATGAATAAACACATCAACAGAAATCTCGTTTAATAGTCCGAAAAGATTACTTACGTTTTGAGTAATGACGCGATCATCTTCACGATAAATGAAAATGTTTGTATCAATGAGCAGATGCATGCAAAATCCCTGATTAAAAGAGGTTTATCGTTGTTATTAAATGATCAACCGTGGAGTGTGAAAGTGAATATTTTTCTTCTGTGTATTTTTTTCGAGCACCATGAGATCATCCGCAGTGTCAATGCGATCTTTTTCGCGTGCGGATGCAATCGAGCGCGAGGATTCCTGCATCCAATCCTGACCACATGCAGCCGATCCTGCATCCAAGCCCTTATTGGCTTTATTTTTTCGATTACCCATAGTGACCGTAAGTCATTCGTATCGAAAAAAAAGTGGATCTAATACCCGCTCTTGACGATGGGGATCGCCCCGATATCGAGATACTGGCCCCCGTCACGGGTATACTTCGGCCAGGTAACATTCATCCCGCCGTTCGGGTTTACGGTCTTTGCAAACCGGGTCCACATATCGATCAGGTTGTCACCGACAGAATCTGTTACTTGATCCGAAGGAATCGGGCCCTTGAATAACAGGATAGTCTCGCTCCCGTGGAATGCCCCGTAGGACTGCCCGGGAAGGACATAGGAGTAACGGTACAGGTATGTGCTCGCGTTTACATCTGCCATCGATCCCGCTACAAACTTTGCGGCGTCATTAAAGTCGTAGTCCGTCATAATCTGCTCAAGCTGGATCTGGACCTCGGCGGTTGAGTTGGCTGGATATTTTGCAAGAACCGCATCTGCATCCTTCTTAAACCTGCTCTGGATGTATGTCCGGTATTCCGGAACGGTCATGTTTGCATCTGCAGCAAGTGTTGTCCCGTCATCGGCATTGTGCCCGATGATGAGAGGGACCGGGTTCTCACGGTGGAGACGGTACAGGTTGTCCGGGGAATCAGGGATTAACCACCCGTCAATCGTTGGCTCGAAATGCCTGCTGTTCACCATCTGGAATGGGGATGCCGGCCAAGGTGTTGCATTGGCGATCTCCTGTGAACTCAGTTTTCTCATGTGCAATATCGCATCCGGGCCGGAGTACCCGAGGCCTTGTGCGTATGTTTCCCCGAGCTGCTCGGCGTCGGCTTTTGAATTGAGGGAATCAATTTCCGCTCCGTTCGTCCAGAACGTGCCACTTTCGACGATTGCCTGCTGGTAGAGCCCCCTGCTCTGCGGGCTGACAAGATGGATGAGGATACTCTCCCCTCCTGCCGATTGCCCGAAGATGGTCACCCGGGACGGGTCGCCGCCGAACTGTCCGATGTTCCGCTGGACCCACTGCATAGCGGCAATCTGGTCGAGGAGCCCGTAATTGCCCGAGACATTGTTTTTGGACTCGGCATCGAGCTGGGGATGGGCCAAAAAGCCGAGAGCACCGACCCGGTAATTGGTCGTGACGACAACGACTCCTTTCTCTGCAAGGGCGGTACCGTTATACAGCGGCATGGAGCCGGCAATCTTTCCGAATGCTCCTCCATAGAAAAAGACCATGACCGGCAGTTTCTCATCCGCACTTTTTGCAGGAGTCCAGACATTGAGATACAGGCAGTCCTCGCTCATATTCAGGGTGGGATCTGCAGCAGCCGGTTGGGGACAGGCCGGTGAGTATAATTTCGTTTCCTTCACACCGCTCCAGGGCTGTACCGGCGCGGGCGGTCTCCACCGCAGGTCGCCGGTCGGAGGAGCCGCAAACGGGATGCCATGATAGACCCAAAGGCCGTTCTGGGGCATTCCTGAAACATACCCGGTGTCAGTCTTCACTACCCCGGGCTCCGGTCCCCTTTGGGTGCATCCTGCCAGGAACGAAAAACTTATGAGAACAAGGCAGATTACCAGAACACCACTTGTTACTTTACATGATTGCATATGATTTCATCCCTCTTTGCCGTTTGACAAAAAGTGCCAGGATCCAGTGGTAATAACCGATCGTTAAGGAACCTGTCGCCCCCTTATCATTTGAATTTTTTATTAGAGATTTTTGTGAATATTATGCAACAACATGTTTAACGGTATGTATGTGCCATTTCCAACCCCCACCTTTCTTTCTGTTATCTCCCAGTCCAACCCATGATCGCTCAAACACCCAAAAGCAGCAGCGAGTGCATGATCAAAGAGACAATCCAATAAACACCCGACAAAACGCCCTTACCGGCCCGGTCCACAGCCAGCCCCCACACACCCATTCCTCATCACTCGGCTTCCACCCCCTCCACGAAATTCCATCGCGAAAATTTTATCTCCAGCGATGATCGACTTCACCAACATTTCCCCAAAACAATTTTCCCGAAAATTTTTTCCGGGATTTTCACAAAAAATCTTTCCGGCACACGCAATGATCAGCCGGTTCGCGATTTTCCGAAAATGCCGCATCGCATCTTTCGCGAGGATTCCTGCATCCAATCCCAATTTCATGCAGCCGACCCTGCATCCAATCCCTTATTGGCTTTATTTTTTCGATTACCATAGTGACAGTGGGTCATTCATATCGAAAAAAAAGTGGATCTAATACCCGCTCTTAACGATGGGGACCGCCCCGATATCGAGATACTGGCCCCCGTCACGGGTATACTTCGGCCAGGTAACATTCATCCCTCCGTTGGGATCCCCGGTCTTTGCAAATCGGGTCCAGATATCGATCAGGTTGTCACCGACAGAATCTGTTACTTTATCCGAACGAATCGGGACCTTGAATAACAGGAAGGCCTCGCTGCCATGGAATGCCCCCAAGGGTTGTCCGGGAATGACATAGGAGTAACGGTACAGGTATGTGCTCGTGTTTACATCTGCCATCGATCCCGCTACAAACTTTGCAGAGTCACTAAAGTCGTAGTCCGTCATAATCTGCTTAAGCCGGATCTGGACCTCGGCGGTTGAATTGGCAGGATATTTTGCAAGAACCGCATCTGCATCCTTCTTAAACCTGCTCTGGATGTATGTCCGGTATTCCGGAACGGTCATGTTTGCGTCTGCAGCAAGTGTGGCCCCTTCATCGCTGTTCATCCCGATAATAAGGGGAACCGGGTTCTCACGGTGGAGACGGTACAGGATATCCGGGGAGTCAGGAATCAGCCACCCGTCAATCGTGGGCTTGAACCGGAGGGTATGCACGAGCCAGAATGAGGATGACGGCCACGGTGTTGCATTAACCAGATCCCCGGAACTCACAGTTCGCATCTGCCGGATTGCATCCGGACCCGAGTATCCGAGGCTTTGTGCGTACTCTACTCCCCACTGTTCGGCTTCATCTCTTGGAGCAATGATATTCATAGTAGTCCCGTTCGTCCAGAGGGGACCGCTCTCGACAATTGCCTGCCGGTAAAGCCCCGTGCTTGCCGGGCTGACAAGATGCATGAGGATGCTTGCTGCTCCTGCCGACTCCCCGAATATAGTTACCCGGGACGGATCTCCACCGAACGCACCGATGTTTCGCTGGACCCACTGCATGGCTGCAATCTGGTCGAGAAGCCCGTAATTGCCCGAGCTGTTATGCGGGGACTCGTTATCGAGCTGGGGATGGGCGAGGAATCCGAGAGCGCCAAGCCGGTAATTAGTCGTGACTACGATGACACCTTTTTTAGCAAGGGAGGTTCCGTTATACAGCGGTTCAGACCCGGCTCCCTCGCCGAATGCTCCGCCATGGATGAAAACCATGACAGGCAGTTTCTCATCCGCACTTTTTGCAGGTGTCCAGACATTGAGGTACAGGCAGTCCTCGCTCATATTTACAGGAACTTTTCCTGACAGGGCATCTGATGTGCCCGGCTGGGGACAGGCAGCTGAAAACATCTTCGCTTCTCTCGTACCGTTCCAGGGTTGCACCGGTGAGGGCGGTTTCCATCGCAAATCTCCGGTCGGAGGAGCCGCAAACGGGATGCCGCGATAGACCATGAGCCCGTTCTCATTTGTCCCTGAAACCGAGCCGGCGTCAGTCTTCACTACCCCATGCTCCGGTCCCTTTTGGGTGCATCCTGCCAGGAACGAAAAACTTATGAGAACAAGGCAGATTACCAGAACACCACTTGTTACTTTACATGATTGCATATGATTTCATCCCCCTTTGCCGTTTGACAAAAAGTGCCAGGATCCAGTGGTAATAACTGATCGTTAAGGAACCTGTCGCCTCCTTATCATCTGAATTTTTTATTAGAGATTTTTGTGAATATTATGCAACAACCTGTTTAACGTTATGTATGTGCCATTTCCAACCCCCACCTTTCTTTCTGTTATCTCCCAGTCCAACCCATGATCGCTCACACACCCAAAAGCAGCAGCACGTGCATGATCAAAGAGCCAATCCAATAAACACCCGACAAAACGCCCTTACCGGCCCGGTCCACGGCCAGCCGTTTCCGGAATTATTAACGAAACCTATATTGGCACAAACAACACCCGTCCCTGTATCCAGGTGGGAGTACACCTGGGCAACGAAATGGAGGAGGTAGACAAATGGTACGACGTTTTCACAGATCAATCTATGATGAACTCGATGAACTCAGAGCATCCATGGACTACCTGTACCAGCTTGCTCTTGAACCGGTTGATAATCCACTGTTGCCCGAAGGAAATAATTCCGACATCGTGTGCCAGTACGTGCACAACCTGAACGCGGAAGTCGCAGAACGTGAAGACGAAGTGATTGTAACGGTGGACATGATCCCGGGAATCGGAAATTTAAAAACATCCGTTGACCTGATAAATGTTAACACCCTGAAAATCACCTGCGATCGAGTGGAGGAAATGACGGAAGATATTGATGGGAATTGCCTGCGTGAAAGGAGATCTTCCTCCCTGCACTACGTAATCCCGCTTCCCGGTCAGGTCATGAAATCCGGGGCAAAAACGAGCTTGAGAAATGGCGTGCTCGATATCCATTTTAAAAAAGCAGAGCCAGTACAATCAAAAAACCAATGAACAACAATCCTTTTTAGAGTACTCTTCGCTTCGGGGTTTTACGGGAAGGCTCACGGCCAGCTCCCTTCCCCCCATCCCCTTTTCCGCAACCACTCTGCCAGTGCCTCATCGGGAAATTTCATACGGCGTATCCTGACCCGTGAGCCATGCAAACAGATACCCTCATCTGGCATTCCAGAGAATCTTGATTCCGGAACATCACGATATGGATGCAATCGAAGCGAAGAATCTCCGCAAGTCGTTCGGGGCTGTCACTGCAGTAGATGACGTCAGCATCACGATTCCGGAAGGCGGCATCTTCGGGTTCCTCGGTCCGAATGGTGCGGGAAAGACTACCACGATCCGGATGCTGACCGGCGTGTTGATACCGGATGCCGGATCGGTGCGGATCCTCGGGACGGATGTCAACAAAGAACCGCTCACCGCGAAGCTGAAGATGGGTGTCATTCCTGAGAACGGTACGGTCTACAGCGATCTCACCGCGGAGCAGAATATCCTCATCACCGCAAAATTCTACGGCATGGACCGGGCGAGCCGCGAAAGGCGTTCAAATGAGATCCTCGACCGGCTCGGGCTTACGGAACGGAAAGACGATCTCGTCCGCACGTTCTCGAAAGGGATGCGCCAGCGGATCAGCATCGCGTGCGCCATCGTCCACTCGCCGCCCGTGCTGCTCCTTGATGAACCGACCACGGGGCTGGACGTGTACAGCCGCCGGCTCGTGATCGACACGGTCCGGCACATGAACCGGGAGGGCAGCACGATCCTTCTCACTACGCACAACATCGAGGAGGCAAACGCGCTCTGCAACACTATCAGCATTATCAACAAGGGGAAGATCGTGGCGACCGGCAGCCCGGAAAAACTCAAGAAGACCTTTGATACCTCGCGGTATGTCGAGGTGTCGTTCGACCAGCCGGTGGGAAAAGACCTGTTCGCAGCGCCCGGCATCACCCGTGCGGAGCCATGGGGAGATAAGTGGCGGGTCTACACAGACGACCCGGACCGTGCGGTAAAGCACCTCGCTTCCGTGGCGGAGCGGGAGCACCTGACGATCGTGTCCATCGCGACCTCGAACCCGACCCTCGAAGAGGCGTTCGTCCAGCTCACAGCGGGGGTTTAATGATGGACTGGAAGACCTTTGCCCGGAGCATAGTCGTCATCACCGAGAAGAACATGCGGATCTATTATTTCAAGGGACCCGTAGTTGTCTTTGGCCTGCTCTTTCCCCTCATCATGTTCCTCACGTTTTTTATCGGACGGAACCTCGACCTCGTTCTCTTCTTCCCGGGTTTCCTCGGCATGATGCTCTTTTTCACCGCGTCCTCGGTCGGCCCGCTGATCACTCCGTGGGAGAAGCGGGAGAAGACCTACGAGCGGCTCTTGTCCCTCCCGGTTATTCTGGAGAGCATCATTATCGGTGACCTCTTAGCCGGTGCGATCTTCGGTGTGGCAATAACAACGATCGTCTTTGCGATCTGTGCGGTGCTGCTCCATCTCCCCCTCGCAAATGCCGGGCTTCTCGCCTTCTCGTTCGTGCTCGGGTCGATAACGTTTGCGGCGCTCGGCACCCTGCTCGCCTCGCCGACCACGGACAACCCGTCGAACATCATGATGCTGTCGAGCCTCATCCGCCTTCCGCTCATCTTCATCTCGGGCATCTTCATCCCGCTCAGCCAGCTGAGCGGCTGGGGATGGATCCTCACGTCGCTCTCCCCGCTCACGTATCTTGTAGACCTGTTCCATGCAGCGCTGAACGGCGATGCGGTCTACCCGTCATGGCTTGATGCGCTGGTGCTGGTGATCGTGATCCTTCTATTCATCTGGTGTACGAAGGTTATCCAGAAAAGAAACCTCGTGAAAGGGATTTAATAACAAAATCGAACCATAAGGGCGGAATATTATCCGGCAATATCCAAGCCGGGGTACCACCACCGGCCACGGCCAGCCCTCTTCCTCCCATCCTCCTGGCCAATGCCATGTCGGGATTCATCCGGATGGTGTGGTGGAATGTAATCGCTGCGTGTTCACTTTCTGAAGTGCCGGGCCCACGTTTGCGAATGCTATCGATCCCTCTTATGGCACTATGGCACATGTGTACCCGTTTTCCGGAAAGTCCTTCGTAAGAATTGTACAAAAAAAAGATTCCGGAAAATGCCCTCAATGTGCCATAGTGCCATCAGTGATCGTTCCCGGCCACATGCACTTCATCATCACGTGTGATTTTCATCCCATCCCGTCCATCGCAACAAACCGGTCGATCCATGTACAGATTTCGTCCCGCACCATCCGGTATCCCAGGAGGATCTCCTCATCGGTGCCGGGCGTCAGGTGCGGATCGGCAAAACCGTGATGAATCGTCTTTTTTGCGGAAGGCACAACCGGGCACGCCTGATGAGCGTTATCGCAGAGTGTGACTGCAAGATCCAATGGCACGCCCCGGAACTCATCAAGGGTTTTTGACCGGTGCGTTGAGATGTCGATCCCGATCTCCTGCATAACCTGAATTGCCCGCACGCTCACGCGTGCCTGTTTCGTTCCGGCAGAGAACACTTCGTACCGGTCGCCATACTTTGCCCGCAGGTACCCCTCCGCCATCTGGGAGCGGGCGGCATTTGCCGTGCAGATAAACAGGACTTTTTTCTTCCCGGTCATAACCCGCCACCTCCGCAGGCACCATCTTTCCCCTTATACCAGCGCTCCTTGAAATATAATGCGACATTCACGAGACTTATCAGCACCGGCACTTCGACAAGCGGGCCGATGACCGTTGCGAACGCGACTGCTGAGCCGATACCGAAAACCCCGATGGCAACGGCAATCGCAAGCTCGAAATTGTTTGACGAGGCGGTGAACGCAACGCTCGCAGACCGGGGGTAATCAATGCCGGACTTGAACGCCAGGTAAAAACCGACGAAAAACATGATCAAAAAGAAGCAGACAAGCGGAATCGCGACCCGTATAACATCCAGCGGCACTTCGACAATGTACTCCCCTTTGAGCGAGAACATGATGATAATGGTGAAGAGCAGGGCGACGAGGGTTACAGGTGAAATCTTCGGTATGAATACCTTCTCATACCACTCCTTTGATTTCCTTTTAATCAGGATGAACCGGGTGATGGCACCGGCAATGAACGGGATGCCAAGGTAGACGAACACCGTCATCGAGATTTCCGCCATCGTCACGTTTACCACGGTTCCTTCAGCGATGCCGATCATTTTCGGGAGCACGGTGATGAGTACATACGCGTACGCTGAATAGAAGAGGATCTGGAAGATGGAATTCAAGCCCACCAGCGTAGCACTGAACTCGCGGTCCCCTCCGGCAAGGTCTATCCAGACAATAACCATCGCGATACATGGGGCAATCCCAACGAGGATCAGCCCGTACATGAAAAGCGGCTGGTCGCGGAGGAAGAGGACGGACAGAGCGAACATGACCAAAGGCCCTACAATCCAGGTAAGAAAGAGCGAGAGCCCGAGGACCTTTTTATCACGGAAGACGTTACCGAGTTCTTCATAACGGACTTTTGCCAGCGGCGGATACATCATGAGGATGAGCCCGATGGCGATCGGGATCGAAGTCGTCCCTACTGAGAGACCTGTGATGATTGCGGGCGCAACCGGGAAGACATACCCGATCGCAACACCGGTTGCCATCGCAAGAAAGATCCAGAGCGTCAGGTACCTGTCAAGGAGGGAGAGTTTCTTTTTTGGCTGTTCCATGCATTTCACCCTGTTGTGGTTTCAGAGTATTTTTTCAAGGATTGCAGCTGCGTCCCGCACAAGTTCCGGACATTTCGTGATAAACAGTTTGCTGTCGCGTGCTTTCTCATACTCTTCAGGAACACTGAGGTTGTACCCCAATAACTCCGTACAGTTGATCGAACCATGCTGTGCGGTGAACTCCCGGATGAATTCCCGGACAAGCGTACGAGTCTTCTCGGTCGCTGCATTATCCCCGGGTTTCGTCTTCCCGTATTTCAGGCCAATTACAAGAACGGCACCGGATACGGCACCGCAAATATTTCCGGTTTTAGATACACCTGCACCGAAGCCGCACGAGCATTTCTTTGCAGTTTCAGGATCAAGACCCATCTCTTCAGCGAATGTGGAGAAGACTGCTGAAGAACAGGTAAAGCCTCCCATGAAACAGGCTACCGCATCATCAGATTTTGTCATGGCACTTCTCTCATTTTCAATATGTTATCCCAGTATCGCATTAAACAAATACCCGGTCAACGTGAACGCTACAAACAGGATTCCTGCAAAGATCAGGAGGAGTTTGATCTTAATGACTTTTCTGAGGATGATCATTTCGGGAAGCGAGAGCCCAATCACCGCCATCATAAAAGCGAGCGCAGTTCCCATCGCCATTCCCTTCGCTGTCAGGACTTCCATGATCGGGATCATGCCCGCAGCATTCGAGTAGAGCGGGATACCGATCAGCACTGCAATCGGAACCGCGAGCGGATTGTCCGGGCCGGCAATGTTGACAAGGAAGTCCGCAGGTGCATACCCGTGGATGACCGCACCGATTGCGATACCGAGAAGGATGTACGGCAGCACTTTGAGCGTAATATCCCGGGACTCGTTCTTTGCAAATGTGAGCCGATCCCGCCATGTCATCACCTTCTCCGGGCCGTCGTACATCTTGCACTTGTACACGAACTCCTCGACTTCTCCTTCCAGGTGGAGGCGCCCGATGATAATACCGGCGATGATCGCAATGATGAGCCCGGATACGATGTAGATGAGCGCGATCTGCCAGCCGAACATTGCAAGCAGCATCGCAGCTGCGACTTCGTTGATGAGCGGCGATGCGATCAAAAACGAGAACGTGATGCCGAGCGGTACGCCGGACTCCACAAAACCGATGAAGAGCGGCACCGCTGAGCAGGAGCAGAACGGTGTGGGGATACCAAGGAGCGCAGCAACAACATTGCCGACACCCTCTGTGCGTCCACCTACCCACTTCTTCACCTTCTGCGGGGTAATGTATGTCCGCACGATGGCGACGCCAAAGACGATCACGGCGAGCAGCAGCGTGACCTTGATCGAATCGTAAATGAAGAAGTTCACGGACGAGGCGAGGGGGGTGCCCCGAACAAGCCCGAGGATCGAGTAGGTCAGCCAGTCGGCGAATAGTTGTAAAAAGTCCTGCATGGGGTTACACTCCGGTCATTTTCTGGTCAAATGCTGCAATCACCGTTTCAACGTCACACCATTTTACTTCTGCCAGTCCATCCTTTTTTACACCTAACTCAGTCGCTACTATATGGAAATCCGGCATGATTCCCATCATTTCAAGTTTTTTTGAAGCACAGTGATCGGAACAACCCTCAATAACGATTATCTGGTCTGCGTCATCCACCGCATCGGCAATAGCATGCTCCTCTTTGTGGGCCTGTGCCCAGGCAATGCCTGTAGCGCTGCGGGACTTGAGTGTCATTGCAACTTGTGTAGTCAGTCTTCCGGTGTTTGAGAGACCGGAGCAGGTGATGAGGGCTTTCATTGATTCACTTCACCCAACTTTTGGCTCGTGTTATCATGGCGTAGTGTCTTTAACGGCGTTGATTACTGTCTGCACATCGCTCTGGCTGAACGCAGGCCCGGGGGTTTTGGTGATACCGAGGT
Source organism: uncultured Methanoregula sp. (assembly GCA_963676405.2). Taxonomy (GTDB): domain Archaea; phylum Halobacteriota; class Methanomicrobia; order Methanomicrobiales; family Methanospirillaceae; genus Methanoregula. The sequence continues at coordinate 184,215 of CAXXQB010000001.1, read as the reverse complement.
CTGTGATCAGGACGTACCGGTCGATGGCAAGTCCCTTGTCCCCCATAATCTTCTTTGCACAGGCAACGGGACAACCGTCGATGACAACCCGCTCGTCTGCGGCTTTGCCCATACCAACGAGTTTCTCAACGCCGCCGCCAACCCCGGCAAGGCATGAGCCGCCTCCATATCCTTCATGGGCCAACTGGCAGGCTGCTGCGTTTGCAAGCTGTCCGACATTAGATCCAATACCGGAACAGGCATAAATGATCCGGGTTTTTCCTTCGCCTCCGCAACTGCAGGATAATTTTTGCGCCCCCATGATTTCACACCATTTCAAATTTTATTGAATTATTGTGGATAAGGCAAGATTATATATCTTTTCATTCAGATTAATTTGAAATGACGCGTGTTGCTGTATCCTGCTGTGGGGGGGAAACAAAGGAAAAAACCGGAGAGAGGGAGATGGAAATCCCTGATCAGATCCAGAAAGAACTTGATAACATGGGGGGATTTGAAGCACTTGCCGACCGCATCCCGGCAAAAAAAATACTTGAAGAGAGAAGCCGGATATATCACGCGCTTGCCGATCCCCTGCGCCTCACGATCCTGTATCTGCTTAAAGATCAGCCGCTCTGTGTCTGCGTGATCAACCGGTTCATGCACCTTGCCGGGTCGAAACTCTCCTATCATCTCACGATTCTCAAAGATAATGGACTGATCGAAGGCGAGTATGATGGGAATTGGATTATCTACCGCATCACTAATCGCGGGCGCAAGGCACTGAAGTGCACGAAACGCATGGGGAAATAAAGGCCCGGCGTGTGGGGAATACCGCCGGTAATTCTGGCAGGACTCCCTCTCTTTTACCGGAAGACCAGGTATTCCAGTGCCAGGGCAACAATAAATATCCCGATACCCGCGAGTGCAATTGGCAGCGTATAATTTTTCACTACGGTTTTAATGTCATCCCCGGTTGTCCGCTGGACAAGCCAGAAGAAGGGATCGGTCACATACGACACAACACACGACCCGGCACTGACGAGGAGGATGAGCGGGAGCGGATGGATTGCACCGACGATGGCTGATCCTGCCAGAACTTCAGCCGTGATCACTGCGGTAACCACCCGTGAACCCTGCGCAGTCTCGATTAGTGCGGCAAGGATGAATGGCACGAGAATGAGGGGGATGAAGAGCGTCATCTGGCTCATGGCTTGTTGTGCAAATCCGCTTTTAACAATCACAAAACCAAGCGCCCCTGCCCCGCAGATATCAAAGATGATCAGACCCGCGTGTTTGGCTCCCTGTGACAACCCCTGTGTCCGCACTGCCGGGGATGCAAGGGCGATTGCCGTGACTGCCCCGACAAGCATGATGAAGTTGATCATACTCATCTGTGACAAGTGCAGGAGAAGAAGAGCGACCGGAATAGCGATCAGGATAGCGATAAACGGGGCCCATGCCCGCCAGTGAATTCCCTGACGCAGGACCGGAGTCCCGACCTCTGGGCTTTCAGGGCATGTCGTTTGCATTTCGGCGTTTTTTGGGTTTACTGCATCAGGATGGACGAACCGGAAGTAAAGGAGGATTCCGCCCAGTAACAGAAGCGAGAGCGGGATGGATACCGCATCAAACAGGAGCGGGCTCATTCCGCCAGAGAACGCTTCATAGAGAGGAATGACAACCGGTGTGGGGTATACTAGTGCATAGGAGATGATGCCCCCGACTGCAGCAAGATACAGGAGCACGTTCTTTTTCGTTTTGTCTTTCTCAAGGCTGTCGAGGATCGGGTTCAGCATGATATACGCGGTGATGCAGCAGGTTATCGGCACAGAAAGAAGATATCCGGATACCCCGGCAATCACCGGCGGATTTTTCACGTACCGTCTGATATCGGCAACGATCTCCTCAATCAGGTGCTGCTCCTGCAGGAGTTTTGCAATCACTGCCCCGCAGAGGATGATGATGCCGAACGCGGAAAATACCTTGCCTACACCGGCGATGATCCCCAGCATTGTCGCGTCGGGTGTCATGCCCGCAAGGAGCCCGAACAGGATTGCCCCCCCAATCAGGGTGAAGAACGGTGATATCCTGTACCAGAGACTGACGATGGTGATGAGGGCAAGGGTGATCACAAACGCGAGGAGAGGATCCATGGGTAGTGTACTTGTGAGCGGGTAGAAAAAGACTTGGAAGTTAATTGTGTTTTTCACATTATTCTACAAATGCAGCGCCCCCGCAACCGGGAAGATCCCGGGGGAACACGCAACATGTGCGCAGGAGGCTCCCGGATATCTGCCCGGGAACTCCAAAAAAGCATCGGAATACTCTTGAGCGGGATGGTATCACGGGTTCGAAGGCGCAATTACGACAGCACGTCGCACCCATGTTTATCACTCATAACACCCAAGTGCGAGTACGAGCATGGCAACATTTGAATGCGACCGTTGTGGGAAATGCTGCATGAGTTACGGGGCGTTCATCAAAATCGAGAGAAAAATTTCGGACCGGGATTATTACTGCCGGTACGGGATCACAAACGAACTGTTTCCCGTCCATGTTGCCGCCGAACATGAGGATCTCTTCTCCGATTCCCTGCCAGCGGGAACAAATCCGAAATCCTGCCCGTTCCTGCGAAAAAACCGGAACGAGGCAGGATTTACCTGCACCGTGTATCCCACGCACCCCCGTCCCTGCCGGGACTTCCGCTGTTATCACATGATCATCCACAATCCCGGTGGAGAGGTATGCGGAAGAGTCATGGCGCGTTTTGATCTCAAAACAACGGATGAACACCTGAAACAGATCTGGAAGGAGAAGGTAGAGCCCCTGCCCCGGCAGGATCACGCGGCATGGATGCAGAAAGTGATCCCATTACTTGCGGCACACGGGTACCGTGCAGAACCCGTCGAATAAAATAGTTGCCTGTTGTTGTTCGGAGATCGATTAAAAACGGGCAGGCACCGTCATGCCCGGGTGCCTGCCGCCTTCATCTGCGCTACGTATCTTTTGAGTTCGCGCTCCATTGCTTCAGGGTTGCCGAGGTTTCTCTCAACAATTGCGACAATCGCGCTTCCGACGATCACCCCATCAGCCCCTGCCGCAGTGCAGGTCTTCACATGCTCCACGGTCGAGATGCCAAAGCCGAGCGCCAGCGGGAGTTTCGTGTGCTTCCTGACCCGGACGAGGAGTGCGAGCGCTTCATCGGAAACACGCTCCCGTGCACCGGTCACCCCGAGCACAGAGACAAGGTAGAGATACCCGCGTGCCCGCCGGACAATTTTTTCCATCCGCTCATCGGACGTAGTCTGGGTGACAAGGAATATCGGGTCGATGCCGTACCGTGCAGCATTATCCACGACCTCCTCGGATTCCTCGACCGGCATGTCAGCAATGAGGATGCCGTCCACACCCGCATCGTGCGCTTCGCGGTAGAACCGTTCGACACCGCGCCGGTATACCATGTTGTAGTAGACGAGGAAGACGATCGGCACATCGGAATAAGCACGAAGTTCCCTTACTATTGCAAAGATCGTGTCCGGTGTGGTACCAGCGGCGAGCGCCCGCTCATCCGCTTTCTGGATCGTCCGCCCGTCTGCCACCGGATCGGAAAACGGCACCCCGAGTTCGAGGATATCCGTGCCGCCGTCAATGAGGGCTTTTGCAATACGGACAGATGTATCCTTGTCCGGGTCACCGGCGACCGTAAAACCGATGAATGCAGCAGCACCTTTTTTTGTGAAAACCCGATCGATGCGTGACATCATGCCTCCCCCCTCAGAGTCGCAATCTCACGTACGTCCTTGTCGCCTCGACCGGAGAGGTTGATCACGACAACGTCCTTTTTGTCGAACCGGTCCGCGTGCTTCAGCACGTACGCGACCGCGTGTGCGGATTCGAGTGCCGGGATAATCCCTTCGGTCCGGGAAAGGAACATGAACGCATCCAGCACGTCCTTGTCGTTTACTGCAGAATATGTTACCCGGCGCTCGTCCTTTAACATCGAATGCTCCGGGCCGACACCCGGGTAATCGAGACCAGCGGCGACGCTGTGAGTGGGGAGCACCTGCCCGTGTGGGTCCTGTAAGAGATACGAGAGCGTGCCGTGGAGCACGCCCGGTTCACCGGCGCAGAGCGTAGCACTGTGCTCTCCTGTTTCTATCCCTTTCCCTGCTGCTTCGACCCCGACCAGTTCCACATCGTCACGAAGGAATGGGTGGAAGATACCGATCGCGTTCGAACCCCCCCCGACACAGGCAACGATCGTATCCGGTGTCCTGCCCTCCTTCTTCATGATCTGCTCCCGTGCTTCCCTCCCGATGACGGACTGGAAGTTGCGAACCATGGTCGGGTACGGGTGCGGACCAACCACCGAGCCGATCAGGTAATAGGTGTCCTGCACGTTTGTTACCCAGTCACGGAGCGCCTCATTGATCGCATCCTTGAGCGTACGGGTGCCGGACTTCACGGGAATCACTTTTGCGCCCATCAGCTCCATGCGGAAGACATTGAGCGCCTGCCTCTGCGTGTCGATCTCGCCCATGTAGACTTCTACGGGAAGCCCGAGTGCCGCCCCCGCAATCGCGGTTGCGACCCCGTGCTGCCCGGCGCCGGTCTCGGCGATCAGCCGTTTTTTGCCCATGCGTTGTGCGACGAGCGCCTGCCCGAGCGTGTTGTTCAGTTTGTGCGACCCGCCATGCACGAGGTCCTCGCGTTTCAGGTAAATCCGGCACCCGAGTTCCCGTGACATATTCTTACAGAACGTGAGCGGTGTGGGGCGTCCGGCAAAGTCTGCCTGGTACGCGTGAAGTGCCTGCACAAAGTGCGGATCTTTCTGGATCGCGTCATACCCGCTCTCCAGTTCGATGAGTGCGCTCATGAGCGTCTCCGATACGTACTGTCCGCCGTATTTCCCGAATCTTCCTTTTCTCTCCATCTCATTCCCCCCTGCATGCGGCGATGAACGCACGTATCTTTTCGTTATCCTTTATCCCCGGCGCCTGTTCGATGCCGGTTGCGACATCGACCGCATACGGGTGTACCTGCCGGATCGCCTCACCTACGTTCTCCGGATTAAGTCCCCCGGCAAGGATCACCGGCACCTTCGACCTTGTTACTGCATCGCGGGCAAACGAGAGGTCAAACGGTTTCCCGCTTCCCTGACTGTCATCCACAACGATCGCATCGCAGTCTTCCGGCAGACGGGCGCCTCTTTTTATCGCACGGATCACTTTCACATCCGGATTCTCTGCAAAAACAAACGGGTGAAAGATCTGGATTGCAGTCGGCCGGAGCGCGAGGATCTGTGCAAGGTCTTCCTCTGATGTGGTGTGGGTGACTGCAACGGTTGCAGTGAACGGTCCGACCGCGTTAAAAATTTCCCGTGCCCGGTCAACCGGGACAGAGCGGGGCGACGAACTGCTAAAGAGGACAACGCCAATCGCATCTGCCCCTGCCTGATCTGCGAACTGTGCATCATGAACACGGGTGATCCCGCAGCACTTTATGCGCATACGAATTCCTCCAGTTTTTTCTTGGGTTCTGCATCAGCCATGATCGATGAACCGATTAAAAATGCGTCGCAGTACAATTTCATCTCCCGCACGTCATCTGCTGACCGCATCCCGCTCTCGGATACGATTGTTCTCCCTCCCACCCGGACCTGCTCCGAGAGGAGGCGCGTCGTGGACCTGTCGATTGCAAGTGTCGATAAATTCCTGTTGTTGATCCCGATCAGGTTCGCCCGTGTCGCAAGGGCACTGTTGACTTCCTGCGGGTTGTGGACTTCGACCAGTGGTTCAAGCCCTGCTTCGTATGAGGCGTCGACAAATGCCGGCAGGCGCTCCCCCAGTACTGCGGCAATGAGCAGCACCGCATCCGCCCCGAGAGCCCGTGTCTCACCAATCTGGCGCTCATCGATGATGAAATCTTTTCTTAAGACCGGCACATGGACTGCGGCTTTCACCCGGGAGATGTCCTGCAGGGTGCCACCAAAGAAGTACGGTTCGGTGAGGATGGACAGCCCGACGCACCCGCCATCAACGAGCACACCTGCCATCATCGCCATATCCACATTGCGCCGGAGGATGCCCCGCGATGGCGAAGCGCACTTGATCTCGGCAATTAGCGCGTTTTTTCCCCGGACTCCATGGATTGCTTCAATAAGACTTGTATGGGCGCTGATTTCAGGATCCGGGAATGTATCCGGTAATTTTGCCACCCGCTTTTCTGTGCGCCGGATAATCTCGTCAAGGATCATGCAGCACCCTGCGTAGCCCGGATGAGTGCATCCAGTTTGGCGAGTGCCGCTCCCGAGTCAATGGAATGAGCGGCGAGCGTGCACCCGTCCTGTATCGTCTGTGCCCTGCCCCCGACATAGACTGCTGCCCCTGCGTTCATGAGAACAATATCCCGTGCCGCCCCTTTCTCTCCCTGCAATACTTCGCGGAGGATATGGGCGTTCTCCGGTGCTTCACCCCCTTGGAGATCGGAGCGTGAGGCACGGACAATGCCATATACTTCGGGAGTAAGCGTATAGTTTTTCAGGGTACCGCCATCCAGTTCGGTGACATGCGTCTCACCGGTGGTCGTGATCTCATCGAGCCCGCACCCATGGACGACCATCGCACGGGAGATCCCCAGCAGCCTCAGTACCTCCGCCACCGTACCGGTGAGGGCCGGATCGTAAACTCCCAGCACCTGAGCCTCCGCACCGGCAGGGTTTGCGAGGGGACCGAGCAGGTTAAAGACCGTCCGGCACCCGATGTCCTGCCGGGCTGCCATCACGTGCCGCATCGCCGGGTGGTGGTTCGGTGCGAAGAGAAACGCAATCCCGACCGCCTCCACAATTCTTTCCTGTGCTGTGGGATCGACTGCAAGATTGACCCCGAGCGCACTAAGGACATCCGCAGACCCGCACCGGCTGCTCACGCCCCGGTTGCCGTGTTTTACTATGGGAACCCCTGCACCGGCAGCAACAAATGCGGCGGCAGTGCTGATGTTGAATGTCTGTGCACCATCGCCACCGGTACCGCAGGTGTCCACGAGTGTTCCCTGCACACAGGGGTTTATCATGATCGCATGTTCCCGCATCACGCGGGCACATGCTGCAATCTCGGCAGGGGTCTCCCCCTTCATGCGCAGTGCGATTAAAAAGCCGCCAATCTGCGCCGGTGTCGCCCTGCCCTCCATAATGGTGTCCATCACTGCACGGGCTTCCACGGGTGTCAGATTCTGTTTTTCTACCAGTCTCCTGATCGCATCGCTCATCAGCATGCCTGCACCCCTCTCCAGGAGAGGAAGTTTGCAATGATACGATCCCCCTCGTGCGAAAGGATGCTCTCTGGGTGGAACTGCACTCCCTCAATCGGGTAGCGGGTATGCCGCACGCCCATCACGCAACGGTCATCAAGGCTCTCCGCAGTAACGTGCAGATCTGATGGCAGCGAGTCGCGTGCAGCAACGAGCGAATGATACCGTGTCGCGGTGAATGGTGACGGGACACCGGTATAGATGCCTGCGCCATCGTGATGGATCTCGGATGTCTTCCCGTGCATCGTATGCTCTGCACGCACGACATTTCCGCCGAATACTGTACAGATTGCCTGGTGCCCGAGGCAGACACCCAAAGTCGGGATCGTCCGGCTCATCGTGTCGAGCACCTCAAGACAGATTCCTGCATCTGCCGGTGTGCCGGGTCCGGGGGATAAGATAATCCGGTCACAGCCGGTCTTTTCGAGCTTCGCAAGTGGTGTGTCGCAGGTAAATACGACCGGTTCTGCACCCAGCCTGCCCACCTGCTGGTACAGGTTGAAGGTGAAGCTGTCGAAACAGTCCACGATGAGGACTTTCATTGGGCCACCCCCGCCCGCTCGATTGCCCGCATCATCGCCGCTGCCTTCGTCTCGGTCTCGTTCCATTCGTTCTCCGGGACAGAATCCGCGACGATACCGGCACCTACTTGGATCTGTGCCCTCCCATCCCGTACGATCACCGTACGGATCGCGATCGCGAACTCGAGGTTCCGGTCAAAACCAATATACCCGACTGCACCTGCGTAAATCCCCCGGGGATCCGGTTCGGTCTCTTCAATGATCTGCATCGCACGGATCTTTGGCGCACCCGACACTGTCCCCGCCGGGAAACATGACTTGAGCGCATCGTAGCAGTCAAGGTGATCTGCGAGTACCCCGTTCACGGTCGAAACCATATGCTGGACATGCGAAAATTTCTCGATGCCCATGAACTCGCCGACCTCCACCGAACCGAATTTGCAGACCCTGCCGAGATCGTTCCGTGCGAGATCGACAAGCATCGTATGCTCTGCACGCTCTTTTTTGTCCAGCAGGAGTTCCTGCGTAAACCGATTGTCATCACTCGGATCTTGGCCCCGGGGGCGGGTGCCGGCGATCGGCACTGTCGTTACACGCCGCCTCTCCACCCGCACGAGCATCTCGGGGCTGGCTCCTATCACCTGCTCGTCGCCAAAATCCAGGAAATACATGTACGGGCTTGGGTTGATCTCGCGCAGCGCTGTATAGATCGGGAACGGATCGTGCTCGATGGGGTATTCCATCCTCCGGGAGATTACTGCCTGGAAGATATCGCCAGCCATGATATGCTCCTTAACCTGTTCGACCGACCGTTTGAACGCTGTTTTTCCGGTATTGTCTGTAACACGTGCGGATTTTGCAGGTAATAGTATTGGATTATTAACTGCAACTGGTGGTTGCGTTGCAAGCCCATCGATTGTTTGCGCGAGTGTAGCGATATGTGCGACGGAACGTTTGTATTCAGTGATTGGATCGGACTCGTAGGTCAAAAACGGGCTGTCGAAGATGAAGAGTTTCCGGTCCCGGTGGTCAAAGACAATGCAGTCTTTCACAAGCATGAAACGAGCATCCGGGCTCCGGAGAGTCGGGACACTCCCGACTCTTTTCACCTGTGAGAACAGCGCATGCACGGTTTCATACGAGAAATACCCGACCACCCCACCAAAGAAACGGGGCGCCTTCAGGTTCACGTAATGGAACCGCGAGAGGATCGAACGGATCTGGTCTACAGGGTTTGTGCCTTCCGGATTACGGCTGATGGCAACAAAAGGTGCACTCCCCTCAACGAGCAGATCACTTCCAAGGGTAATTGTGCACAGTGGATTTATCCCGATGTATGAATAGCGGGCGATCTTCTCGCTCCCGTCAATCGACTCGAGTAAAAATCCGTTGCCTTTACGGGTGGCAGCAAAGACGTCGAGCGGCGAGCACCGTGGCAACGGGAGTTCAGCACAGAGCGGGATGACGAGCGGTTTTGGCTGATCCGTGACCGCTGTCAGGTATTCATCAATTTCGAGGTTCAGGTTCAGTTCTTTTTTCATTGAAACAATGTCCAGTCCACCGGCATCACCGTCCATTTTTTTGGATTATGCCCCGGTAACCGGGAGGAGGTGTGTGAAGTTCACCGGTACCTGGGTAGAGCAACGACGGGTTGAACCGGAATGGCTTTTTTGCCAGACGGTATACCCGCCAAATGCACAATAATGGTATGTGGTGAACGCATTTATACATTATTGTTATTTTTTGTAGATTTATGTATACTATTTAACATTTATGAACTATAATTGTGACTGTGGGGGTCAGCGTTACCAAGTAGTGAAGCGGGAATAATGAGCGATCGATCAGGCAGGTTCCGGGCGCTTAATAATCCATTTTCCCCACGACTCTCGTTTGACTGACAACTGTTTGGCGAGAAGAATGGCAGCCCGGTCTTTTTTTGGTGGTGCCGGTATCCTGCAGTGAGGCAGTTGGCATCGCCACGTTCGGATTGTATCTACCAGAGATGGGATCACCCGTGAAGTGATGGCTTGGCAAGCCGGATTTCTCTTCTTATTTTTACGAAATAATTGGATTTTATCGGAACCACAGTGCGTTGCCGGATGAGCACCGCGATTCCCGGGCATAACGATGGCACATGACGTACTGAATCAGGCAGGGGGATTACGCGGGAGTGCTATTTAATATTCCCGGACAAATAGGTTAAGAGCACTCGGAGAAAGCTGCATGTGGGAGAATAAGCGATCGCTCGGGTGGGTATTTGTCTCGCGGATGATCGGGATCATCATTTTTTTGATCGTCGTAGTACTTGCAAACATCCTCACGTTCTACGTGTCAAACCCGACCTATAATGCAGGTGTCGAATTCCTGAATACCAACTTCTGGCTGCTCCTGATCATTGGGATTATACTCTTTATTGGGGATATCTTCCGTGCGTTTCCATTTCCCCTCGACCTCCCGTATCCCGTCATCAAAGCGATCGGGAGCGTCTTTATCATTGCGTTTGTGCTCCGCATCTTCGAATGGGTTGACCGGGTCACCGCAAACAACCTGTACCACTATTTCTGGCTCCTCTCGTTTGTCATTGTCCCGCTTGTCTTCATCATTGTTCTGGCAACCGGCTACTACGAGATCCTCCGGGAGCTCTGGGCACGATCTAAATTTGATCAGGATAGGATCCCGGTTACCGGCGAAGCATTCCCGAAGACAGCACCAGAGACGAATGCAAAATCATGGGATGAGATCGGTGCCGAGTTCCGGTTGATGCTGTATGATATCATCCACCGGTTCCGAGAGGAGATTCACGGGAAGAACCGGTAACGTCTTGGGCGATCAGTGCATGTTATCCTGGGATCGCATGCAGATCCAAGATACTGGACATCACTAAAAAAAGAAAAATTTTTGTAAGTTGTGTAATTAGAACCGCGGTTTTCTGTGCTTTGGAAGACAGTCCCGGCAGTATACTGGCCTTCCCTCTGTTGGTTTAAAGGGGACTTCGCACTCTTTTCCACAGTCTGAACAGACTGTCTTTGTCATTTCTCTGGGACCGAAGTTTCTCGGACCGCCAAATCCTTTTCTTTCCATTGTATTACTCGTGCAGTTTTGGTCTGCGATAATATATTTCAACCAAGGGTATAAATACATCTGCACGATTTTCTGGCAAATTCTGCCGTTAGCAAATGAAGAATCACGGGATGATCTCACAGCCGTTAAACTTTTCGTGAGAAAAATCCGAAAGGGAGATCATTCCCTCATCAATAAGTGCGTGGATCCGGGGGAGTGCCCCGGAAAGTGCAGAGTGCAGGTTTTCCACCGTGTTACAGACGACACGGCGCTCGTTTTCCTTCCATGGTCTCGTTATGTTCGAATACAGACACCGCCCGCCGCAGAAGTTCCGGATTGCACATGCCGTACATTCCCCGTTTACTGATATAACCGGGAGCCGTAAAGGATCGGTATCTGCAATATGCCCGACGTAATACTGTTTCATGCCGATCATCACCGGGCAGGGTACAATGTGCCCGTCGGTCAGGATGCTGTAATTCGCGTACCCGGAACCGCACCGGAGCCCGCTTGTGCGGGACAGAAGCAGATCCTCCATCGGATCAAGAAACGGGTACCACCGCAGCACTTCACCATTGTTTGCCATATGATCGACCCATATTTTTACCAGCGCCCGGATGCCCGGGTTGTATGAATCCTGTACCCATGTGGCAAAATTGCGGTGCGAGAAGTCACCGGCAAAATTTGCGTCCAGCTGCCAGTGGATTGAAGAGAAGGAATAGTCCGGGTTGTCCGCAAGATACCTGACCGCGTCTACGATGTCCGTGCGCTCGGTGACCGTCATCCGTGCGATCAGTTCGCCGGAATACCCGTTCGCCCGTATCATCTTCACGTTATCGATGACCTTCCGGTATACTCCCATCCCCCGGTTTGCATCGGTTAGTGCCTCCTGCCCGTCAATGGAGACGAGAATCGTCGAGAACCGGTTGACGATGCCGGGTTCGAGCCGGTTGAGCAGGAGTGCATTTGTCTGGAGCATGAAGCGCTGCGCCGGGGCCGCACGGACAATCGTTTCGACAAGGTCTGCTTTCAACAACGGCTCGCCACCGTAAAATGTGAGCGTTGCGGCAGGATCTTTTTCGAGAAAACCATAGAGCTCTTTGAGATTTATATCCAGTTCCGTGGGAAGGTTTGGATCGATTTCGACAGGTTCCGCCTCATTGTTTTGATCCTCTGGAGCGTCGAATGCTTTTGCCCTGCAGTAACTACAGCAGAGGTTGCAGTTGTCCGTGAGGATGAGGTGGAAGTACACGAAAACCTCATACTTTTTGTTCGTGCCAGACGATAAACCCGTGGCATCACGGCATCGTGTTTTCATTGAACAAACCATTAACCGGTCGGACATTCATAGTGCTGCTGAGAGGACGCCCGTTGCGCAACCTATAAACGTGTCCTGTCTGAATTCCTGTTCATGCCCGCGGGAAGCTTTTTTTCCGAAGCAATTGAGACCATGCCAAGGGACGATCTCGATGCCCTCATTGACGAGCGTGTCCGCTATACTGTGCACTATGCGGCAGAACATTCCCCTTTCTACCGCCATTGGTTCCGGGAGAACAACATCCGTCCGGACGCCATACGGGTACATGAAGACCTCCTCGATCTTCCGATTTGCTCCGGGCATATGATCCGGGAGCACCAGCCACCCGTTACCCCGGATTTTGAGTTCCTATCCGCAGAGTGGGGCGAAATTTTCTCGATACAGGAAACAAGTGGCACAAGCGGGGTGCCGAAGAGTTTTTTTTTGACATGGGAGGACTGGAAACGGTACGCCGAAAAATATGCACGGAGTTTTGTGTCCCAGGGTTTTTCAGAGAAAGACAGGATCGTTGTCTGTGCTTCGTATGGTATGAACGTGGGGGCGAACACGATGACGATAGCGGCGCAGCGAATCGGTATGGGAATTATCCCGCTGGGCAAGTGTTCGTTCGAATCACGGGTTCTTAAAAACTACAAACCGACGGCGATCGTGGGAAGCGTGTTCAAGCTGCTACGACTTGGACGGCGGCTTGCAACCGAAGGGATGAATCCTGCACAAACCTCTGTAACCCGCCTGGTGGCGGGGGGAGAAAGTTTCGCTGATGAATCCCGGGCGTACCTTGCGGAGCAGTGGGGGTGTCCGGTATACAACACGTACGGGAGCACTGAGGGCACGATGTGCGGCGAGTGCACGCAGGTTGCCGGGCTCCACGTTCCCGAGGATCTTGTTCACCTTGATGTGTATGATCCCACGCTTCAGTCATTTGTGAAGGATGGCGAGTGCGGGCGCGGGGTGCTCTCTATGCTCCTGCCCGTTGGGGGGAAGTGCGGGACGCTGCTCCTCAACTATGATACTGAAGACACAACGGTGGTAATCTCCCGGGACCGGTGTGGGTGTGGCAGGACACACATGCGTATTGTAAATCCCCAGCGTGAGGCGGAAACCGTCTGGGTTGAAGGAACGCCATTCAACCGGGTTGATATTGAATCTGCGGTTTTCCAGCCGGAAAACATGGCGTATCTTACCGGTGAGTACGAAGCGTTTGTGTATGACGGTGATGCACCGCACGTGACAATTCTGCGGGTGAGTCTTGAGTGTTTCACTCCCGATCAATGCGATCGGAAACTGGTAGAAGACCGGTTTATCGAACGATTCCTGAAGTATAAGCCCGGGCTTACAGCGCAGTACCACGATGGCGCATTGCAGGTAATTTTCAACTTCACTGGCCCTGGGGGGCTCGAGTTCGCAAAACTACGGGGACGCCCGAAGCGTCTCGTTGACCGAAGGCACCTGTGAACTAAAACGTGATGGTCCGGGCAGGTTGGCAGGTGCACTGCCGCAGGTGGTCATCGGCGATACCGCGCCGGATGCGCTGGGGTGCCATGCCGCTTATCGCCGGCTCTACCCCGATACCGGGGTAAAACCTGTAATACAGCCGATTGAGCGCAAACCGGGCGATTTAAACAGGATTTAAATCGGAGTGATTAGTGCGGCACAATCTCAAAAATACGCATGAAATTGTGGCAAAATCGGGCACTTCGACGTGCTCCGACGGAAACCTTTTATATTATCAGGCGGCAATTCTCATTATCAAAACCCAAATGTGGTTTTGAGGTGTTTAAATGGGAACCAAAATTGGAAAGGAAAAGATTCAGCGCGAGAAGGGCTTCCTGTACTTCATTGGTAAGGACGGGTATGTCTGGGCCGCCCCGATGAAGCACAACAAGACCGGCAAGAAGAAGAAAGTCGGTGCTGAGAAGATCGCCAAAGAAAAAGGCTTCATGTACTACATCGGCAAGGACGGATTCGTCGCAAAAGCCAAGATGAAGAACGCGTAAATTTACATTCCTTTTGTACACTGCAGACCATCGCCGTGCCGGAGCAATTCGGGACGGCGTGGCTGCCCATATTATTTTCCTGACGGGGTAGTTTCTCGTTTTCGATTTTTTGTGTAGCCTATACCTTCGTATTATCTGACCACTGTTTTTATCTGGCAGGAAAAATGGTGGATCAAGCTGAAGGACCGAAAATGAGGTCAGGCACGTCCCTGGCCCGGACGTTTGCGGAAAATGTTCGGGCGAGCAGGGGATTTACTGCCTGAGGGGGCAAGCCGAGTTGTCCCGCCACTTTTCGTGTGAGTTCCATGAGATCCGGCGGATCAATACCGGCGGCAGCGATCACCATCTCGTGAATCTTCTGAAGATACCCGATCGCGTCGTCCATCCGCTGATATGCGAGAGCGTCTTTTTTTGGCTCGTCCCATGCTGAAAGGAGCGTGTGAATCCCGTTGATTCCCCGGAGCCGTCGAATGGATTGCACGGATGCGACAGCATCGTCATAGACCGGGAGGTCTCCTGCTACCGGAACCGCATCGCCGGAGAAGAGCACCCCTTCGCTGTGCAGGAAAAGCGAGATCGAACCTGCCGAATGGCCCGGCGTGTGGAAAACCTGCAGCTCCCCGGCCCGGGTCTCGTCAGGTTCTATTGAATCCCCATCCACGAGCTCATGATCGAGCTTCACTGATCCACCGACGAGCATGGAGAACCCCGGCACCGGCCGCTCGCGGTTCTGGCATTCCACATCCTCAATCCATGTCCGTTCGGCAGGGTGAGCCACGATGCTGCACCCGGTTGCCTGCTGGATTGCCCGGGCCGCTCCGATATGGTCCGGGTGGGAATGGGTGAGAATGATGAGCGCGATCTCCGAAGGGTCGCGTCCGGTAGACCGGATATAATCGAAGATCTGCCTCTCGCAACCCGATAAGCCTGTGTCGATGAGGGTGATCGTCTCGCCATAGATGAGGTATACATACACGAAGCGGTCGAGGGTGATACCGGGCGCTATCGGCACCTTGAATGGGAGCCTGAGCGCATGGATGGCGGGGGAGATCTGCATAGGGAGTGTCTTCCTGTTTTGTACAGGAATATTGGGTGGGGGGAGGTATATTGGTGGAGGATTGGGGGAGTGATCGGACTTCTGAGATTGGAATGGCGCTTTCCGGGGATTGGGCGGTAGAATGGCAGAAAACGTAGGTTCTCGGAAGGGACGTTGCATTACAGTAAAAAGAACGGCAAGGAGATCGACCGATCGCTCTCAATAAACATGTGATGACTTGGCTTGATCAATGGGATCAGGGTGCTAATCAGATTGAAGAATTCGCTGATCAGCGCTGATTAATGCTGATATATAGATCCTCAAATCGATGGCTGTTATGAAATTAGAAGAGAAAGTTCAGATTGCCCGGGACGGTGCAGATTATTATGAACTCCTGATGAGACTCAAGAAAGATTTGAACATTTAGAGAAAACAATTAGCCATTTTTTTAATTCGATTTTCAAAACTATTTTCATCATTACAAAAATTTTGAAAATTCATTGTTTCAGCAGGAGATAAAGAATAACGTGGATTTCTAAAAAATCTACTTTGTTCAGTAGAAAAAAGAATCAGCCCGTGCACATATTTTGGCAATTTTGTAGAAGAGAGTAATTCAAATATGTTTTCAGGAAAACTCAAAATTGCGAAAGGGGTCATCAAATATTCAACATTAATTGCCAAAATTATACAATTTTTATCTGATCCAATATTTTTAAACTGTTTTTTGATTTTATCACAAATTGTTTCTTGGATAATTTTCGGCACATCAAAAAAACCAAATTCATCCCCAAATCCAGTACAATTTTCTGGATCTTCAGAAATTTGTTCTTCATATTTGCGAGAAAGTAGAGGTGTTGTTACTTCGATAAAAATTTCGCGAGAGGACAACTTGATTTTAAAATCCAGATTCGTTGCTCCTGTCCCAAGGTGAATATTGGTGGATGGAGTCCAGCCGAAACGAACAAGTTTGTCATAAAATTGGATTTCAGTGTAATAATTAATGAAATCAATATTGATTTTTTTAGCAAAATCTACATTTCGGTATTCTCCGCTATAACAAGATAACCATTTTTCAAGGTTTTCCAGTTTCTTGGTAAATTGTCTCTGTGGAGGAATTCCATATGTCATAAATCCCGAATTGTCGGAATTACTCAGTTCCATAAATGAGCCAAAGAGGACTCCCGCTAGAGTAACATCAGAAATGTTGTCCTTCCAATCATCAAGATTAGTTAATTGGTATTTGCATCTAGGATGAGCCTGTATGAGGGTAGATAGAGACAATATAAAATCGTGATCAAATATTGGTAATTGGTATCTGCACCGAGTCAATGCCTCATATAATCTGGGATTTCCTTTGGAGATTAGCTTAATATTAGAATATTTATCTAGTTCTCCCTCAATTTTTTGCCGGATATCGGATGTCATTAGCATTTTCTTTGCATCCTACCTAAATGGTAAATTTATCACAATAGGTAAGAATCTATGGTTGAATCGGTTTTTTTCCTTTAACCCTGCTCTGCGTCTGGTTTCGGAATAATTGCGATGCGGAAATGTGGTGCAGAACAGCCAGTCCCCCCACCATCTGCCCAAGGGGGTACCCTCTCATCAGCCTGCCATACCCCCCTGCCCCCTCCCTTCATAACCTCAAGGAGGGGGTACCCCCACACGTGCACCTTCATCCCCTCATTTTCCTGTGGAATCTCCGTCGGAAACTAAATACTCCGAACATGGTTCAGACAGGGGGGTGCCCCCCTCTCTTTTTTAAGAGGCACCACCCCTACCCCTCTGTCCAAAAAAAGAGTGACCGCCCCCCTCCCCACCCCTCCGGGCGCACAAGGGGTACCCACCCCCCTCCGGGTGCATGAACATCCGTGTGTCTTCGTGTGGAGTTCACGACGGAACGGTAGTTTCTGGAGCCGAAAAACACAAGGGGGGTGGGAGCCTCTCATGTGCCCGGAGGGAGTCCCACCCACTTCTCCACTCCAAAAAAAGAGAGGCCGTCTCATACCCCCTGTCCAAAAAAAGACCGACCATCCTCCTGCCCCCCACTCTCAGCGCAAGAGGGGTACCCACCCCCCCCTTTGGATTATGGTGAAGGGTGGGGATGTTACATAATCCTCTATATTCATGCGGAGAAAATAAATTTAGGTTGATCTATGGCAGCAGTATCAAAAAAACAACCGAAAAAGTCAGCAGAACCGGAATCCCCCTGCGGAAGCAGCTGTCTGGAATTTGTGCAGAAAAAATGTCCCGGTAAAGATAGCGGGTGTGCATTGTACTGGCGGTTTTCACAAGGTCTGAAATAACAAAATCGAAATCTCACTCGATTCCAACCCCACTCCTTTTGAATAGTGATATTATCAATCCCGGGAAAAATGCGTGCATACAAGAGAAGAAATTTTCAGAAAGAGGAGTGGGCCCGTCGTGATTCGAACACGAGATCTTCGCCGTGTGAAGGCGACGTCATAGCCAACTAGACCACGAGCCCGCATGCATCGACCGGGAATCGAACCCGGGCTATAGGCTTGGAAGGCCTAAGTCATGCCTCTAGACCATCGATGCAGTGATGCTTTACAATTTTAGTGGGGAGGAGTAATAATTGTTCCCCCCTGTTTTTGGAGATTTCCAAACCGCTTCACGCGGAGAAATATACCTGATATGAACACGACAAATCCCTTGCGATGGCAGTACTGATGATAGAATAACACAGAACCCGAAAGAAATCAATTGACGAATCACAAAAAAAAAAGAATATTTCCCGGAGGTTAATATCCGCGGAGTTCAGCATCGACCTTTTCGAGATTCGCAATCCGCTTCTCCAGTGCCGGGTGGGTGGAGAAGAGTTCCATAAACGTATTGCCCGTGAGCGCCGGGATGATGAAGAATGCATTCGCACCCGCCACCTTCGCTTTTACTTCAACCGGCACGTTGTCCATCCTGCCGCTGATCTTGTTCAGTGCGGAGATCAGTGCCCGTGGGTTTTTCGTGATATACGCGCTGCCACGATCTGCAGCAAACTCCCGGTACCGGGAAAGTGCCATCATGAGCAGGTTTGCAATGAACCAGACGATTGCCGCGACAATACCCGCAATAATCCACGCACTGGCCCCATCCCCACCACGCCGGTTAAAGAGAGCTCCCCATAGGAAAGTCTGCATGATGATCGATGCGATCATCGCGATGAAACTTGCGATAGTCATCGTCAGGATGTCACGGTTTTTGACATGCGAAAGTTCGTGCGCGAGCACTGCTTCGAGTTCATCTTTGTTTAAGAGGCGCATGATCGAGTCCGTGCAGGCAACCACCGCGTGCTTCGGGCTCCGTCCCGTTGCAAATGCGTTCGGCACCGGGCTCTGCATGATCGCAACCTGTGGTTTCGGGATTCCTGCTTCTGTTGCAAGTTTCTCCACCATCCTGTGCAGTTCGGGATTTTCATCATCCGCAATGATCCGCGAACCCGTCGTCCAGAGCACGAGCTTGTCTGAGAAGAAGTACTGGATGAATGCCATTCCGAATGCGATGATAAAGAGGAACAATGTCGGCACTCCGAGTATCGAGAGTATCGCGATGAACACGATATACACGACGAAGAGCAGGAACATCGTCAGCCAAACTCTGCTGGTCAGACCCCAGTCACGTTTCCATTCCATAGTTGGTATAATTTCGATGCAGAGACTCTTAAATCATTCGACAAATTCCAAAAAAAGCAGATAAATCGCGCCGATTTTTTAAATGGATAGCAGTCTCCCTCCACGCAGGCACCCCGTTTCACCCTCGTTTTATCAAAAATACCAAACAGAAACCTTTTTTCAGCCAGCATCAGACGGGTACATATGACCGAAGTCGATCCCGAAGCGCTGGCTGACGTGGCATACGGCATCTTCGAGCATCTCCTGAACCGGGAACTGCAGAGGCAGGGCAGGTTTCTTTTTGCGCTCGTGGAAGGCGGAATCGACTTCAGGGAAGATCTTACGTCAATCTTCGGGAAGTTTGCCGGAGAATACCCGCAGCTTGCAGAGGCGATGCTCGCACATTTCGCCAGTCTTGAAACAATTTACGGGATGCTCTGCGACGGGGAAGGTGTGACCCCCTCAAAGACCACGCAGACGTACTGGATTGTACAGGACGCGCCGGGCAGCGCACCGGAAGCAACCGAAGATGAAAATGCCGGCAAGTGGCTGATCTTCCAGGAACCTGACCAGGTGGATGCGGTATGGAAAAAGGTGCGCGATGCGACGGTAGCGCTCGAACTTGGCATATCGGCGAAGATATCCACGGCAAAACCCAACCCCGACTCACGTGACGCCCGGAAAGTTATCTATGTCTATACAAAGGACTGGGCTGATGAACCAGACGTGATGCGGGTCAGGGAAAAACTGCGAGAACTTGGTTTTGTCGACCGGATCGGGTACAAACGGAACATCGAGACGTTTGCCGGAGAATACGCAAAAAAAGGCAAACGTGTCACATACTACTCGGCGTAGGACGTTATAGAGGACGTGACTTTTTTTCGCGCATGACCGGCAATTCCCTGTCTTTCGCGCATTCGAAAAATCGTGTAAAAAAGATATTGACGATTGAAACGGATGATTACGCTTTTCGCTCCTTGTTCTTGGGGCGCAGGTTTGTATAGCCGCATTTGCGGCAGGTGGTTGCGCGGATGGCATTGCGGGCATTGCAATGCATACATACTTTCACGTTGAGTAAGCGGGCTTCGGCTTCTGGAAACTTTACCATAATTGAACTCTCCTGTCTGCCCTTATAACAAAGCTTTTGACCCTCTTAACCGTTTGCCTGCAAGGGTCTCGTGCTCACTTCCGTACAAACCAGTCCCGGAAGGCGGCAAGCGCGAGCGCCCGGTGGGACATCCTGCTTTTCTCCTCAAGCGGGAGCTCGGCAAGTGTCCGCCCGGACACCTCAAAGATCGGGTCGTAGCCGAACCCCCCGGTGCCCCGGGGAACAGGGATAATCTGCCCGTGAATGGTGCCGGGGAACACCCGGATCCCGTTCTCGTCAGCGTATGCAATTGCCGTGGTGAAGTGTGCGTTCCGGTTGGTGATACCCTGCATCAGCTTCAGGATGCCCTCGTTCCCAATCGCTTTGAGTACGTACGCGGCATACGGCCCGGGAAAACCGTTCAGCGCGTCGATGGAGAACGAGGTGTCGTCAACGATGAGAGGCGTTGCCAGGTGCCCCCATGCATACCGTGCCTTCTCCTTTGCGATCTCGCAGACATCTTCGGACCGATGTTCCGGAATATCGAGCGCGACGTGCAGAACCTCAAGTGTACCGCTAAAAAAAGCGGCGACTTCGACGGCTTTGTGTGCATTTCCTGTGACAACCGTGATCTTCACAGGTACCGCCCCCTGAGCTCGATCTCGTGTTCGCGGGCGATCACATCAGATGCTCCGGTAAATGTCTCATTATACCCCTCCACAAATGCAGTTTTGAGTGTACCGGCAGCAGATGGGTGGGTGCTTTCAAGCGTCTGGAACATCACATGGACATCCACGCCCCGCTGCTCGATCTCTGATGTCACCTGTGCCAGCCCGAAATCGATCAGCACACACTTTCCGTCACGTTCGCGCAGGATCATATTGCTTGTTGTGAGATCCCCGTGCATGATACCAGCAGAATGCAGCCTGCCCACAACCCGCCCGGCATCGCGGATGTGCTCAACCGTGACAGCCTCGGTAAGGGGTGTGCCAATTACCTGCTCCATGACGATGGTATCTTCAGTGATGTCGCTCATGACCGGTGTCGGAACTCCGGCCTTGCGTGCCATGTGAATCAACCGTGCCTCCGCCCGTGTCCGTTCGGTGATCAACCGGCGATCGAGTGCGTGCACCCGGTACCTTTTTGGGACCCTGCGCTTTTCCGCGTTGCCATCCCGGAACGTGATAACCGCTTCGGCGCCCCGCTTCCCGTGAGAGAGATCCATTTCCTGCTTTTTTATGGGAGCCGCGTCCTCTTTCCATGTTACCTCCACCTCATCAGAACGGAATGACGGGTTGATCCGTGACTCCGCAATCGACAGTGACTGCCCGCTCTCCAGCATCAGTTTCCCGGTATACGCGATCATTGCGCCATTATCCCCGAGATATTTTCTCTCGGGCACAAAAAACTGCGCACCCCGGTCTTCGCACATCTGCAAGAGCATCTCCTGCAACCGCGTGTTTGCTCCGACACCGCCAACAAGGAGCACCTCGTCTTTTCCGGTCAGGGACAACGCCCGCTCGGTCACCTCAACGCACATCGCAAATGCAGTCTCCTGCAGGCTGCAGCAGACATCGGGGAGTGGTCTGTTCGCGTCTTTTGCTGCAGAAACGAGTCCCGAGAACGCAAGGTCCATGCCCTTCACCGTGTAAGGGAGCTCGAAATATGTCCCGTTTTTTGCCTGCGCCTCGATGAGCGGGCCCCCCGGGTGCGGGAGATCTTTTGCCCGGGCGAACTTGTCGAGCGCATTTCCAATGCCGATATCCAGCGTCTCCCCAAAGATCCGGTACCGGTTGTTCAGGTACCCGATTACCTGCGTATTTGCACCGCTCGCGTACAGTACAACCGGATCCCGGCACCCGGTTGCCCAGCACCCGATCTCCACGTGCGCAACGCAATGGTTTACCCCGATGAGCGGCACGTTGAGCGCAAGCGCCAGTGACCGCGCCGCTGTTGCCACTGTCCGCAGGCAGGGACCAAGCCCCGGACCCTGCGAGAATGCGACTCCCGTGACCTTTCGCGGATCGGTCAGCACCGTTGAAATAAGTTCTTTCATCACCGACGCATGGTGCTGGGCTGCTTCACGTGGATGTATCCCTCCGTGTGCAGGAGAGTATGGCCGGGATGAAAGCGCGACAAGGTCGCGATCAAAAAGAGCGGCACTGAGGTTCCATGCTGTTCCCTCAATACCGAGTATCTGCCCAAAAACAGGCATCAGACCTTATTTTTTGAATTCTGTATATCCGCACTTTCCGCACGCGACACGGTCCTTATGTTCTGCGAGAATGACGCCGGGTCCGCAGCGGGGGCAGTACTTCTTCGTGGTCGTAACTTTTCCTGCTTCAACCTTGAAGTATTTCCCTCTGGGGGTTCCTTTTGGTGCTGCCTTCTTTGCTGCCGCCATAATTACGCAGCCCCTTCTTCTTTAGGTTTGGGCATGCCACGGGCTGAAAGGTACGGGCGTTCAGTCTTTTTCTTTGCATCTTCCGTGTCATAGACACGGGCTGAACCGTTGATCTCTGTCTTGCCGAAACTGCTGTGCAGGGTGTCAAGCACGACACTGGGTTCTTTTACATTGAGCAATGCACAGAGTTTTCCGATGATCTGCATACGGGAGGGTGTCGCACCATCATAGGTGAGAGTAAACTGAACCTCTCTTCTGGATAAAAGCTCATTTCTTTTATCGCTCTCGATTTTTACGTCCATCGATATCCTGTAATTATTGGAAAGCGTGTTATTTAAAACATGACCCAGTCTGAAAAGACGGTTGTGTCAGACGTAAAAAAGGGATCAGCGGTACAATTTCAGCGGGATGCAAATGCTATGAATCTACGTGAACAAAATGTTTAATAAGTTCCCGTGCGGCAGCCTTTGCGCGTGCATCAACAGTTCGGAGCACCACTCCTTTGTGCGGTTGCCCATAGAGTACGATCGCACCATCCGGGGCAGCGAGCACGAGCGGGATAACCGCGAGATCCTCTTCGCCGTCAACAACAATTGTCACCGGTGTACGTGCGACTGCCTGTCCGAGTGCCCGCACAAGGTCATCGGTAATCGTCCCCGGGGGGTTCTCCACCCGTATGCAGTTCCCGGTTACGGCCGGCATACGGCTGCACGGGGACCTCATCGTCTGCCCATCAACAACGGCAATTGCCGGGATAATCCCTCTTTTCTGCAGGTTGTGGGTAACCACGTCCCCGACCGCATATACCAATCGATCAGCGATCAGGGGAATGACCGTATCCATATCCCGGTGGAGTTCCCCGAATGGATCCTTGAAGAGCTTGCGGTGCTCTTCGGGAAGCACGAGCATCAGCGGACCTTCAAAGCGTAGCGTCCCGGAAGCTTGATGTTCATCCGTTTTGCCACTTCGGAATTTTCCGGATCGATAATGACGAGGTAGCCGGACCAGTCATCGCTTAAGTTTGCCGTCCCGCAGATCACGCAGCTCTCACCGTCAACTACCCGGTGGCAGTCGCGACAGACCTTGCCCTGCTTTTTCTTATTCGCCGGAGGCATGTGACTTCCTCTTTCCCTTTGCCTTCTCCGGAGCCGTCTCTTTTGATGCAGCCGGTGAGTTCGCTTTCTCCTTCTCCTTTGCGATCTCCTCTTCAAGCCAGAGGGCCGTGCCGAGCCCGGCCTGCCGCATTGTGAGCCCGATCTTACTGTCACGTGGTTCGCGCTCGTTCAATGACAGCGTTACCACCCGGACGCGAACGGTGTCGCCCACGCCGATAAATCGCTTGGATTCCTGACAGATGAGCCGGGCGTTCTTCTCATCAAAATTGATGTACTCGTCCGAGATCTGGCTGACGTGCAGCATCGCATCGATAGGCCCGAGGCTGATAAACGCCCCGAAACTTGTCGTCTCTACAACTACACCTTCGATGACCTCCTGAAGGGAGAGCCGGAGCACCATCGCCTCAAACTTCACGTCGTAATAAACGCCGCCGTCCCCGGGCACAATCTCCCCTTCACCCACATCCTGCACTCGTGTTACGCAGATAAAGATCCCTAGTTCCTTATCGATACTTCCTTCGAGCTGCTCCTGCAGGACGTCGAGAATCACTTTGTCGATCTTCTCGCCAAGCCGCTGGGGGGGCACCCGCACTTTATCCTCAAGCAACATCTTGTAATACATAACCCACCTCACCTTCGCAATATCTCAAGTTTCTTCTGATTTCTCATGGATATAACCCCGATACCATGACCGAGCAACGCATCCCTGACGCCGCGATCATTCGTCACCACAAGGCATTTGTGCCGCACGGCATAATCAATCACCTGCTCATCGACCGTTCCTAAGAGGACGTCCCCGGCATCAGCGACTGTGCATTGTTCTGCAAGTGACAGCCCGAACCGTGCCGCTGCACCGTCTTTCCCTTTTGCGCGGCAGAGCCCGGTAAGCTCCTGCACAACGCCAGGAAGCACAACCGGCTCGAATCCACCGAC
Organism: uncultured Methanoregula sp.; assembly: GCA_963676405.2. Taxonomy (GTDB): domain Archaea; phylum Halobacteriota; class Methanomicrobia; order Methanomicrobiales; family Methanospirillaceae; genus Methanoregula. Next base: position 159,825 of record CAXXQB010000001.1, on the reverse strand, counting down.
AAGCGCCCGGATCTCATCAAAGAGGTCCAGCCTGAACTGCGCCGGCATCATCAGTGCATTGGCATCGAGGAGGATCATCACTCGGTGAGCACACCCATCCCGATTAACCGCCAGCGTGCTCCCACCTGCCTGCTGATGGCGATCCGGGCGCCCTGTTCTGCGCATACCGGACGCTTCAGCTGCACTTCAACTGCATCCTTTTTCGTATTGGTGACCACTCCAACAGTGACCGCAGTGCCGACAGAGAGCATCAGCGGCTCGTTGAATTTGAGGGGTTCGATGACGAGTTCGCTCGTTGCACCTACCACACGCTCCATTAAGGTGACGTGACACCGTATCTTATCCCAGACCGGGGGTAGTTTGCCGATATGCCCCACGACCTGCCCGGCGAGCGCGTCGCTCTTCGTGAGTGCAGGATCGAGCTTTGTGCCAACCCCAAGAAGCCCACCCGGGGTGGCATCCTTAACCGTCACAGACCCGGCGTTGATTGAAGTGATTTCCGTGGTGATAGGCTCCCACCGGATCCGGTTCTCGACCTGCATCTGCCTGCCGGGACGGATCTCTATCTCTTCACCTTCGCGGAGGATGCCCCGAATAAGAGACCCTCCGACGACACCACCTTTCACTTCCTTCCAGTTGCACCCGGGTTTGTTAATGTCAAATGAACGGGCAACGAGCATCATTGGTTCAGCGTCGGGGTCACGCACCGGTTCAGGGATGGTCCGGTCAAGCGCCTGGACGAGCGCTCCCACGTTGATCCCTTTCTGTGCAGAGACCGGGATGATCGGGGCATTCTCGGCAATGGTGCCTTTGACGAATGCCTTGATCTGCTGGTAATTATCGATTGCCTCCTTCTGGGAGACCACATCGATCTTGTTCTGAACGATAACGATATTTGTTATGCCGACAAGTCCGAGTGCCATCAGGTGCTCTTTTGTCTGCGGCTGGGGGCACTTCTCGGTCGTAGAGATTACGAGCATCGCGCCATCCATCAGCGCTGAACCTGAGAGCATTGTCGCCATCAGCGTCTCGTGCCCCGGTGCATCTACAAACGAGATGGACCTGAACGGTGTGCCTTTTCCCCCGCAGATCGGGCACTCCGGTTTTGTCGAGTAGGCATCTGCGCCCTCGCAGTGTTCGCATCTATAAAATGTCGCGTCTGCGTATCCCAACCGGATGGAGATACCACGTCTCACTTCTTCGCTATGCCGGTCAGTCCATGTCCCGGTGAGCGCGTTAACGAGTGTGGTCTTTCCGTGGTCCACATGACCCACCACCCCGATATTGACACTGGGAATTGTCACATCATGCAAATGAAATCGAACCTCCTTACTCTATATATGCCAACAATACTTATACATAACCAGTGAGGGCAATACACCCCGGAATATTCGCAAATTTCCAAATCTCATCTCTTTTACGTTCTTTTGATTGTTGTGTCAAAGTGTTATGAAGTAACACCAAATCCCGATGTTTATCGAAACGTTAAACATGATCGGTGGATTATACACACAGGAGGATGGGACATGTCACTTGATAATGAGCTATCGCGCATCGGCATCTCGCTGCCCAAACACCTGCTCGACCGGTTCGATGAGATCATCAACTACCGTGGCTATTCTTCAAGGTCCGAGGGGATCAGGGACGCCATACGGAGCTATATCCAGTATTACAAGTGGATGTCGGATGTGAAAGGGGAACGACAGGGTGTGATCACGATGATCTACGACCACGACCAGCGGGGACTGTTAACGATACTCACCGATATCCAGCACGAGTACAAGGCGATTATCCAGGCATCTCTTCATTCGCACGTGACCGAGAACAGGTGTCTTGAGGTGATCCTGATGAGGGGCGATGGCACGCACTTAAAAGCGCTCGCGGAACGTCTTATGTCCCAGAAAGGCGTCGAGTCGGTAAAACTGACTACAATCGGGCTGGAGGATTAACCTCCGCCCTCGCAGCTCTGGTCGATATTTTTTAGTGCATCCTGCAGCTCGCTTCCTGCAGCAAATTCCCGTTCGCGTTCGATCACTTTTTTCGCATCTTCGACGACGGTCCGTCGCGCCTGTTCCACCCGGTCCGCGGGGAACAACTGGTCAGCACGGTAGAGGAGGTGCGTGCTGTCCAGTTCAGCGAACAGGTCGCCTCTCACCTGCTCAAGGCGCATGACGGTGCCAGCCGTTCCGGTTCTCGGGTACCGTACCCGCATGCCAAGCGCGATCTCTTCAGCTCGCATACCAGTGAATGAGTGCATGGCAGTATAGAAATTTTGTGCCTGTTATTTAGGGGTGTTAAACGCCATCTATTCTTTGAGTGGCAGGGGGTATCAATCGTCAGATTTGCTCACTTGAAAGGTGAAAATAGAGAGTAAAAAGACGCATTTCAAAAAAAAAGGTTAATTAATTGTCGTACCCTGCATAACCGCAGATTCGGGAACGTCAAATGTAGTGACGGTTCCCACGATTTGGTACTTGCCGGTGGCTTTGACCGGGTATGGATTTCCGGTCGTTGCATAGGGCACGACGAACTCCCCGTTCACGCTTTCCTGACGATACGTGAAATTCCTGCCGGTGTCAGTGACAAGCGGTATCTCGATGATCCCTGTCCCCTTGATATGCGCCCCTTTGACGTATTCAAAGACCTTTACGTACTTTACGTCAGTCGTTTTTGAGTTGAACACATTCGTCGGCGACTCGTGGACGAGCCGGTAGTTGCGGAGTGCCGGGATGGTGTCAATGGGGGATACGATTGACGGGCTGAGTGCAGCGGCATGATAACCGGCCGGGGCTTTCAGGTTGTACTGAACTACCTGGTATGCAGCAGCGGTTGCGTTCATCGCGACGGCGTTTGTCATGACCGGGTATGAGACTCCGGTAACGGACGGGTCCGCATATTCGACATAATATACAGTCGTCGGTTGCGTCATCGACCCATCAAAGTTGTGGAGCCGTGAGATCGTGGTGTGGTAATAGGGCACCTCGTTTAATAGAACGGACTCGTATTTTTTGGGATCCGCCTGGCTGGGCATGAGCAGGGTCATCTGGTAGGGTGCAGCCGCCACCGTTGAGTTATACCATGTCGCCATCGCCCAGAACTTGCCGGTGTCCATCTCGATATCAGTCATGATATAACGGGTTTTTGCGTTATCCATAACGTTATTCGCAGCATCTTCTGATGTTGACATGAAGAATGTGGCTGAGCCGGTTGGTCCGGTAATTCCCTGCTGGAAGGGATTCGCGTTGGGGATCCGCTTCGCGATATACGTGATCATATGCCCGTAGTCCCACCACGACATAACCCCGTATGACTGGTTGGGATAGGTAAACGTGTTCTTATCGTAAATGGTGAAATAATTCATACCGGTATCCGGAGTATTTTTGCCCAACCAGTCAAGGGATTCCCGCCAGTCACCATTCATACGGATTGCATCACTGGATGCATTCGCGTAATTGAAGGTAACAGAAGTGTACACAAACAGGATACTCAGGCCGATGATTATGACGATGAGACCGAGTATCAGGTAGTCCGGTGTAGGGATACCCGCACCCTTTTTAGTCGTTTTCTGCTTTTTCTTCCCTCGCGATTTATCATCTTTGCCCGTGTCCTTTGGCCCGGCAGGCTCATGAGGGGAGGAGATACCGGTTGCGAGAAGCAGGAGGTCTTTCCAGCCCCTTTCCAGGATAAAGCTCACGCAGATTGCCGAAAGGAGCGCAACGTTTATGGCAAGATAATATTCGTACCTGACATGCTGCCATGTGGAGTACAGCATGACTACTGACCATACCAGTGCAAAAATCTCGTACGGGCGCTCCTCTTTTATGTTGTTGTAGAGGATTACCAATGCCCCACCAATCATGAGGATGAGCCCGTAATTGAACGTGAACCAGGCACTATCAAACGTCCAGCCACGGGCTTCCTGCACGGTGTTGGTTATTGCTTGCTGTCCGAAAAATGCAAAGAGCGAGGAGAAGAACAGGCTATACAGCTGTGGAAATGCGATGAAGAGGATGGCAGCGAAAAAGACAGCACACCCGATGATGGTTGCCGGGTAATAATAATTCTTTTTCCCTTTAAGGTGACGGGCGAGGAGGTAGAGCACGATAGTCCCGCCGATCATGCCGATGTATGCGTAGATGTGCCCAATCGTGTAGTTGGAAAGGTCGAGCCCCGGGTTCTTTAACCCGAACAGGAGAAGTCCGACAATGGCTATGGCAAAAATGACCGTATTTGCGACAAGCAGGTATTCGCTCGACTTGCCCCGGTAGACGTCAATTGTGAACTGGATGACCGTAAATATCCCCGCGATCATCGCAAAGAGAACCATCGTTGGCATCGTAAAGAGCCCGAGCAGGTACGCGATACCGGCAAGCCCCGAAAAGAGAAGGATCTGTTTGTATCCTCCGATGTTTTTCAGGTTAATTTTTGTTTTGTTGCCGGTGAATAGGACATACATATATAGCAGGCAGAAGAGGGTGGAGAAGAGCACCTCTGCGATATGGTGGTCCATGTACCCGTAGAAGGAACGGTAGAAGAACTGTCCCCCCACAATTGCGGTGAAACCCGCTGTGAAAAGACCGGTCTTCCAGTTCCCGCACACCTTCCCGATATAATACATGATCGGAACGAGAAGCGCCCCCATCACCGGCGGGACGAGCAGCCCCACACCGATGATCTCCGTGCGGGTCGCAGCGCCAGTGATCATGCAGCAAATAGCGATGATAGTGGGAAACAACGGGCCCCAGTAAATAGATGTCCCATTGGGGTAGAGCGTCATCGGCTCAAACCATGCATAGGTAAGGTGGTTTGCGAGAAGTTGCTCTACCTGACGCAGGTTGTAAAGCGGGTCATCACTGCCCACCATCAGGAGGATATCGGTTTTACCCATCATCAGCATGGGAAGGATGCGGATCCAGAGAGCGAAGAGGAAAAATATGGCAAGAAGCCCGAGAATGAGATATTTACGGTGGTTTTTGAGATCCAGAGATACCATGAAATCAACCTTTTTCTGGTACTAAATTTTAGTTGAGAGCATTAATAAATTTGGATAAATCCGTCAGGAGAGACGCTTGAACAACGCCTCAAACTGCCGTGCTTTCGCTTTCCAGCTGTAGTTTTCAAGATCGATGTGGTATGTCTTCGGCGAGGCCATCAGGGCTTTTACCTGGTTCACAAAATCCTTTTTTGTCTGGTAAACAAAGAGGTTCGGACCGCCAATTTTTGTCACATCCGGTATCGGGCGCATGAGGATCGGTTTGCCACAGGCAGAGTACTCAAAGAATTTGTTCGGGAGTGCAATATCCACCCATTGCGGAGGGATAAGGGAATTGTACAAACGTCCATACAGGCAATATACTGTGGGAGTTCGGCGTATGGTTTTGTACCCGTGAAGATCACATGGTCAGAAAGCCCGAGTTCTGAAACAAGATGGCGGAGTTCTGCATCGTATCCGGTGAAAAGCGATCCTCCTACTATGAGGAGGCGGGTATTCTCCCGGTAACGTATAAGTTCAGGTAGTGCCCGTATCATCTCGTCTATTGCATACCATCGCTCAACTGCCCCAGAAAAACCAATAACAAAATCATCTTCGGCGATCCCGAGTTCCTTTCGCGTGTTCGTCCCATCCTGTGGTGTAAAGATACTGGTATCGACCCCATTTGTAATCAGTTCCGCCGAGAATCCGAACGACCTGAGCTTATCCACGAGTGAGGGGGACACAGTTGTTATCGCATCGCTTTTAGCAAGGTTTCGTCGTGTGATCGCCCAGACGCTGTTGCGGATGATACCCTGGAACACCGGGTTTTTAAAATACGCAGCCGCAGAGTCCGGGAACCAGTCCTTGAGGTCGAAGATGACCGGAACATGGTATTTTTTGGCCGCATGGATAACGGCAGTGCCAGCAAGAACATGGGCCGCAACGACAATATCAATCCGGTTCTCCCGGATAATCTTTTTGAAGATATGAAAATGGTACGGGGTATTGAGCGTATAGTGGAAGAGCGGGTTTGTTACGGGAAACATGGTGGCTTCATCAACGATAAGCCGCGTCTTCCGTTGCGCTCCCCGGCTCACATGAAAATGGGCAACATGTACCTCGTGGCGTGTGGCAAGTTCCTCAAAGATATTGTGGTGCCGTGAGGGTATGGGGTGGTGGATATAATCCTGGCTTGAAACGAGGAGGATCTTCATAGGTCACGCAGGCTGTTTTATGTCAGGAATAGCGGGATGGGATGTTTTACTGGTCAACAGGAGCTCTTGCGGCGGGATAGGGCATCCGGCAACTCTTTTATCGTTGCTGGTGCACCAATGGCAAGCATGTGAGCGGGTACATCCCGGGTCACGATCGCGCCTGCGGCGACAAGCGCCCCCTCACCGATGCAGACACCGGGAAGGATGGTTGCATTCGCGCCAATCGCTGCACCATTTTTTATCACCGGTCCATCGAGCCCGCCAATGCCTGTTGGAGGGTAACGGTCGTTCGTCAGGACGGCATTCGGACCGATGAAGACATGATCACCGATGGTCGTGTTCGTAGGGATATAGACCATACTCTGCAGGTTCACATCGTTGCCGATCGTGGTCGTACCTTCGATGACTGTCGCGGTACCAATGGCGACCCGGTTCCCGATACGGGTTTTTTCCCTGATAAGGACGTTATGCCCGCTCTGGAACTGGTCCCCGATGGTCACATCGCAATAGATGATGGTGCCGGAACGGAGCACCGCATTCTTTCCGAGAATGGTGCCGGTAAACCCGGTCTTCCCGATTTTGTCCCGCGAGGGGAACCCCAAGGTCACCGGCTCAAATACCTGCACGCCTTTTCCCAGAGTATTGATGCCGTACTCGATCATTCGACCGTCACACTCTTTGCAAGGTTTCTTGGTTTGTCGATGTCCCGCCCGAGTGCCACCGCGGTGTAATACGCGAGAAGCTGGAGCACGACAAGACTTGTCAGCACCTGGATAAACTGGTGCGTTCCGGGCAGCGGGATGAAGATTTCCACAACATCTGAAAGTTCGCTGTCCCCCTCAATCCCGATCGCGATAACCGGTGCCCCCCCGTGCTTTTATCTCTTTGATGTTTGCGTTCATCACCCCATAGGTTTCCCCGGGCATGCAGATCGCAATCACCGGGGTTTCGGGCGAGAGCAGTGCAAACGGGCCGTGTTTCAACTCCCCGGCTGCATACCCTTCCGCATGGATATAGGAAATCTCCTTCATCTTCAGCGCACCTTCGAGCGCTACCGGGTAGAAGGGACCCCTTCCGACATAAAAGATGCTTCGTGCCGCTGTGCACAGGGAAACCGGGCCCGAGAGATCCATAAGGAGGACGTCTTCGATTGACTGGTGAGCGTGCTGGAGCACCTCTTCACACTTCCCACCAGTCCAGGCATTCATGATCTGCATCATCACCGCAAGCTGGGCAACGAAGGATTTGGTGGCGGCGACGCTGATCTCTGGTCCGGCACGCATGAACAGGGTGGCATCAGCGATCCGGCTGATGGAACAGCCGAGAACGTTCGTCACAGCGAGGGTCTGGCAGTTGTGCGCATGAGCCAGTTTGAGCGCGGTAAGCGTGTCGGCTGTCTCTCCCGATTGCGATATCCCGATTACAAGCCCCTCTAACGGGGGCGGGAAATACCTGAACTCAGAGGCAAATTCAAGCCGTGTAGGGATCCCGCACGACTCTTCGATCAGGTACCGGGCGATGAGCCCCGCATGGTAGGATGACCCGCAGGCAACGATGGTCACCGAAGAAGGTTTTGTCACAATACTGGGAAGCGTAACAGTGCCGATTGCACGGATGGTGTTGAAAAATGCCTGTGGCTGTTCATAGATCTCCTTTAGCATGAAGTGGGCGAACCCGCCTTTCTTTGCCGCTTCCGGTGACCAGTCGATGAGTTCCACCGGGCGGGTGACGGTTTTTTTGTCATGGAAGATCGCAACAGCGCCCGGTGTCAGGCTTGCGATGTCGCCATCCTCAAGAAAGACCACCCGCTCGGTATATTCAAGCACCGGGGTCATATCCGATGCGGCAAAGTTTTCCTTATCGCCGATACCAATGACGAGAGGACTCCCGTTCCGTGCAGCGATCAGGTGTTTGTCGTCAACGGCGATGACAAGAAGCGCGTAGGAACCTTTCAGGAGCAGTACAGTCTCTTCTACTGCGCGACGGAGGTCTTTTTGCTGTGCATAAGCTTCTTCAATGAGGTGAACTACTACCTCGGTATCCGTGTCAGAACGGAACCGGTGCCCGCGGGAGACGAGGTCCCGTTTTAATTCTGAAAAATTCTCGATAATCCCGTTGTGCACGACAGCAATACGGTTGGCGCAGTCCAGGTGTGGATGGGCGTTTACATCATTGGGAATGCCATGGGTTGCCCACCGGGTATGCCCGATGCCCATCTTCCCGTGCAGCCGGATCGCTGTGCCGGCATATTCGGAGATCCTTCCCTGGTATTTTGCGAGTTCGATGCCGCTCCCGAGGGTTGCGACCCCGAACGAATCATAACCCCTGTATTCGAGTTTTTTCAGCCCCTCGATAATTAAGGGTGCCGCCTCTCTCCTGCCGACATACCCGACAATACCGCACACGTTATATCACCAGCGCATCGTCAGCGATGATGCGGGACACGATCCGGCAGTCTCCTTCGATGGTCACATTGTTGCCGATGATACAGTTCCGGAAGATTGTGAATGCACCACTCTTCACGTTGTCCCCGATGATCGCCCCGAATGTTGACCGTGTGGGGTGTCCCTCAATGTCGAGGATGCCCTCTACCGTGGAAGTCGAGGTATGGTCTCCCAGCACACACCGTTCCCCGATCACCGTATCCACGATCCGTGAATGCGAGCCGATCGCCGTGTCGTCCATGACAAGGGTGTTGCCGGACAGATGTGAAACGGCTCGATTGCCACCCGGGAACCGATGCTCGTGTTGGGCTGGATGCAACAATTCGGGCCGATCGTGCAGTTATTACCGATCAACACCGGTCCGGTGATTACCGTATTGGGTCCGATTGTCGTCCCCTTGCCGATCCGGACGGCACCGTTTATCGTAGTATGCCGGCTCGTGGTGCCCTCCCTTACTACCGGAATATCCCGGAGCAGGCGCTCGTTTAACCTGAGAAGGTCCCACGGGTAGATTGCGTCCTGCCAGTCTTCGGCAGTCACCGCCTGGATGTGTTGTCCGGCATTGAGCATATCGGCAATCGTTTCCGTCATGTTATTATTGTCGTTAATGAAGGGGAAAAAATTCACATTTAATGAGTATATGCCGGTGCTCACGATGAAACTGGGGGCATGATCCGGCTTCTCCACGATGCTCTCAATATCGCCCTCTTTGACGATCACGACACCGAAGTTGGAAGGGCTCGGATGTTCGTGCACGAGCATCGCATTCCGGTGCTCTTTGATCCGGGCAATCGATTGCGCATCAATGTAATTGTCGCCGGGCAGGACGAGGAAATCCCCGGTGATCTTTGATTCTGCCTGCCTGAGCGCATGGGCGGTTCCGAGCTGGTTCTTCTGCACCACTACCTCTACCGGGATATCGAGCTGGTTAAGGTACCGGGTTACCTGCTCCTTCCTTCCGGTAACCGACCACCACGATGATATCGCGGATCCCGTTCTTTACCAGTGCGTCGATCACATACCCGATGATCGGGCGGTTTGCCACCGGGATCATCGCTTTTGGGCGGCTCCACGTGAGAGGACGCACCCGTTTCCCCTCTCCAGCCGCAAGAATGACTGCCTGCATCGTTTCACCTACCGGATAAATGAGTTCTCCCCAATACACCCTTCGACATACGAATGGGGTGCAAACATCGCGTTGCTCCCGACCATTGCCCCTACATTGATGGAGCAGTTGATCCCGAACTGAACGTCATCGCCAACAATGGCACCGAACTTCTTGTGCCGTGTGTCCTTGCCGCATACTCTGACATTCGCGTGGTCGTGCCTGAGGTTTGCCACTTTTGTACCTGCACCAAAATTGCACCCGCTGCCGATAACGGAGTCACCGACATAGTTGAAATGGGGGATCTTTGTCCCTGCCATGACAATTGAATTTTTCAGTTCTGTGCAGTGCCCGATATGGCAGTCATCCCCGATGCTTGTTGTCCCCCGGATATATGCATGAGGTCCTATCCGGCAGTTGTTGCCGATGATGCACGGACCTTCAATATATGTTCCGGCTTTTATCACCGTACCGCTCCCGACAGATACCGCCCCCGAGAGGGTTACTCCTGCTTCAATGGTACCGTGGTTTTCAGGTTTGAGTTCAGCCATCAAGTTGGCATTTGCATCCAGCAAATCCCAGGGATACCCGACATCCATCCATGAAGAGAGATGGTATGCATTCAGTTTTTTTTCGTTGATAAGAATCCCCAGTGCGTCGGTTAGTTCCAGTTCGCCCCGTGATGAGGTCTGCACTTCACTGACGAGATCAAAGATGTCAGGACTAAAAAAGTATGCCCCGGCATTTATCGTGTCCGACTTCGGGTGCTGTGACTTCTCTTCAAGAGAGGTGACCACCCCGTCTTTTACCACCACAACCCCGAAATCCTCCGGATGATCGGTTGTACTCGTGCACATGCAGTGCGGGGGTATTGCAATGAGCCGTGCGATATCCGAATTATTTACAATCATATCCCCATTCATCACGAGGAAATTTCCTGACACAAGATCAGAAGCCGCACGCAGTGCATCAGCGGTACCCATCTGATGCCGTTGCGGGGCATAGGTAATATGGCACCCCCAGCGCGAACCATCGCCAAAGTATTTCCGGACCTCCCGTTCCCCGTATCCCACGACAAAAACGAAGTCCGTGATGCCGGCATCCCGTGCAGCAAGAATAAGGTGCTCCACCATCGGGCGGTTGGCGAGCGGGAGCATCACTTTCGGTCGCTTGGCGGTGAGCGGGCGCATCCGTTTGCCCTCACCTGCAGCAAGTACGACACATTCCATACGTACAGCTCGTGTCACAACATTTAAGCAGTTTTCCCCTGCTTTACGAGAATACGCCCTCGTTCCAGCATCGCCCTGGCTTTTTGTCGTGTGGTGCCTTCAGCGGTGATACGGATCTTATGTTCCGTCCCGCTTGCACGGACAAGGAGCCACCCGTCTTCGCCCGCGACCCGGATACCGTCAGTCGGATTTTCGGCCCCAAGCCGGGTGACGGTCTCCCGTGCAGTCTCGCAGGGTACGGATTCCCGGAGGATGGGGTATGAGGGCATCGCGTCCAGTTCTCCTGCCACATCGCACCCGGATGCAATCTCACAGAATAGAGCAGCAGCAAACGGACCATCAGGGCAGTACGAGATCTTCGGGAAGATCCATGCCCCGCTGGGTTCACCCCCGAAGTCTCCCCAGTTGCGGAGTTCTTCGGACACATAGGCATCCCCGACCGGGGTACGGTGGACTTCTGCTATCTCCTCGATGATCATAGAGGCGTCACTTGTCGTCACCACCCGTTTTGCTCCAAGATGCGAGGCAAAGAGCATGAGCAGGTGATCGCCATCTACAAAGCGCCCCCGGTTGTCAAATGCCATCATCCTGTCGGCATCACCGTCATGAACGACAGCACACCGTGCCCCGGTTTTTTTCACCATCTCTCCTACATACCCGAGATACTCCGGTAACGGTTCGGACTTACGGGAGAACTGCCCGGCAGGATCGCAGGTGAGACAGATCGGTTTTGCCCCGGCATCTGCAAACAATGAGGGGGTGAGGACAGACCCGGCACCGTTCCCGCAGTCGATCACGACCGGCAAACCCTTCTCTATCTCTACGGCATCGAGAATAGCGTTTTTATGCGGGGTGATTGCATCGATGTTTTCAGTAGTGCCCAGGTGTTGCCAGTCCGCCCATTGTGAGGTGGCAAGCAACTCCTCCATCTCTTTTTGCTGGGGTTGGGTGAACGAGGACCCATCAGGGTTGAAGAGTTTCAGACCGTTATACTCTTCCGGGTTATGGGAGGCGGTGATCATGCATCCTGCCTTTACATTTCGGGTGCCAAACGCGATTGACGGGGTAGGGGCAATTCCTGCACACTGTGCATGCCCCCCGGAAGCGGTGATGCCGGCAAGGGTCAGCTGCAAAAGAAGCGGGCTCGTTGTACGGGTATCCATACCGAGAATAATATCTTTTTTTTGCGATCCCAGCACAGCACCGACACGTAACGCGGTGTTAAGGAGCGTCTGGTCAAAACGCATCCTGATCCCCGAAGACCCGAACAGCATATACGATCATTGGCTCTTTGTTCAAAAGAGTTTTCTCCCTCAATTTACGGCGGAATATGATAAGTCTTCGCGAGAAAATGAGGCACGCACGCTGCACCTTACGTCCCGTACGGACACCAGTGTTCAAGCTGCAAAAGACGTGCCACTCCAGCGGTTGAGGGACCAATACAGAGAATCCGTTTTGAATTTTTGAGAGATGCGATGACATCACCCGTCCCCTCCTCAATGAGCCCATCCCCCGTGATGAGGATTATATCGGCTTTTTCCGGGTCGTTTGTGATAAATCCCCTCTTGTCAGCAACGATTACCGGCAGTGCACCGATACAGCATATGGTGTGTCCGGCAAGTTCCTCGTTCAGCTGGGAATAGCACGTGTGGTGGGCGGATACCGGGCATGAGTGAGTCACCCGCGAGAGGCAGAAGAACCGTAACGCGACGTTTATGATTGCACATGCAGCGCTTCGCGTTTTTGGGGTGTCCAGCGATGCACCGGTTAAAAACGAGATCTTCGTTATCGCCCGGATCGGATCAGCGGTGACAAACTCTGCACTCCTGCCCCCGAAAGATGCGACCATGCAGGCACCCCGCTCGTACTGGCAGGTTTTTACATCCGGATCAACCGCAAGCCGGACATCCCCCTCCTCGCAACCACAGTGGTGCATAATATCCTCAAGCTTATTGACCGAATCGATGATTATGTCCATTATTCATCCCCGGTATTTTTCATAAGTATTACTCGTGCCGGAGAACCATCCAGTCCTTGCAGGCGCAAGGGTAATGCCACCATATCATAGTCTCCCTCTGCTGCACACGAGAGATCGAGGACTTCGATGACGATGCAGCCATGACCGAGGAGTTCCCGGTGCACGGTCCCGTCACACGCAAACATTTCAATGGATGGCGAATCGATCCCGACACACCGGATCCCGCTCTTGGTGATCAACCTCGCAGCATCGATCGTAAGGGAGGGATAGTCTTCTGTAAAATGGTCCATACCGGAGAATGTCGTTTTGAGCAACACCCGCTCCGTGTTGCTGATCCGGCCTTTAAGATCTCCTGCGGTAATCCTGCTCCCCGCGTCGCTGACGTCAAGCACCCGGCACGTACCGACCAGGTGTGCAAGCGGAACGGTATCAATTGTATCCCCGCATTTGAGATAATGCACAGGGGCATCGATATGGGTACCGGAATGGGAGCTCATAGAGAGATCGCTTACCAGGTACATCCCGTGATCGGACTGCCGGAACCGGGGTGTCTGGTCACCTGGATATACTACTGCATCTGCCGACAACGGGCGGGTTACATCAAGGATCTTCACAATTCACACTCTCCAGCCGAATTCTCCAATCAATGGGACGAACCGGACACCGCCATGACGCTCCAGCGTGACAGCACCGCCCTGTTTTTTTATCACGACCAGTTCCTGGATATCCCGGCTGCCCACCGGGGCGACGAGTCGCCCGCCATCTGCCAGCTGGTCGATAAGCGGCGCGGGTATCTCTGGTGTCGATGCGGTGATGATGATGCCATCATACGGGGCATGAAGTGGATACCCCAAGGTCCCGTCTCCCCCAATCACTTCGACATTATCATAATGATATGCAGAAAGGTTACGCCGGGCAAGATCCGCCACTGCCGGTATCCGCTCAATGGTGGTGACCCGGTGCACGAGCATGGAGAGGACTGCTGCCTGGTACCCGCACCCGGCGCCAATCTCCAGTACATGGTCACCGGTGCGTGGAGCGAGAAGTTCCGTCATCAGTGCGACAATGTACGGCTGGGAGATCGTCTGACCGTTTCCGATGGGGAGCGGGCAGTCATCATACGCAGAACGGTCATGAGGCGGGGGAATGAAGAGGTGCCGCGGCACCTCCCGCATCGCAGCAAGAACACGGGAATCCTGCACGCCCCGTGCCGCAATCTGCTGTTTTACCATCCGTTCGCGTTCATCCGCCCGGTTTTGTGGGGGCATCGCCAGTTGAGTATCAGAACCCGGATTTCTCTGCCACATCGATCGACGAATCAATCTGTTTCTGGAGTGCATCAGGAAGCCCGCTGATCTTCACATCGAGAAAACCCCGGATAATTGTCGCGGTTGCTTCGTCTTCATCTAGCCCGCGGGACATCAGGTACTCGATCTCTTCCTGAGCCAGCTTCCCTACCGCAGCTTCGTGGGAGAGCTCGGTACCGACAACAGATCCCTCAATCTCGGGAATTGCGTAGATGATCCCGTCCTTTAAGATTAATCCCTTGCACTCGAGATGCCCACGGGTGCCGGCAGTCTTACCTTGGATATGTCCACGGGAGATGATCGTTCCGCCTTTTGTTATTGCACGGGTGATCAGTTCAGCACTGGAGCCTTTTCCTTCAAGAATAGCACGGGACCCGATATCGATAAACGAGTCCTTCGTTGCAATGACGATACTTGAGAACCGTGCAACCGAATTTTCACCGGCAAGCGTTGCCGTCGGGTACATCTGCACCTTTTTTACGGGCTGCATGCAGACATAGTTTGATAAAAACACCCCGTTCTCTTCGACCCGGGATGCACTTCGCGGGAAGACTTCGATGTTTTCGGTCCAGGTATGGATCATCGTGAAGCTGATCTTCGCGTTCTTTTTTACATAGAACTCCGAGACCCCGTAGTGCGCCCCACCCTTGCCGACATGCGCCCCGCTTGCGCACCCGGAGATGATGTGGAGCTCTGCCCCCTCTTCAGCGATGATGATATTGTGAACGTGCTGGATCTGTTCATGACCGAGATACAGGCAAGCTTGTATGGGGAGGATGTTGCTCGTGCCTGCCTTTGCGATGATGACATAGCCTTTCGGCTCTCTCTGTGCTGCAACGTACCGCGTGATCTCATCTTTTTCCGGTGAGACAACCTTCCATTCGTACTCTTTTAACCATTCGTACTTCTCCATCGCTTGCTTGTAGGAAAGAACTTCGATCCCGTCCTGTATGCATTCCGAATGGATAACGTCCTGATTTATCTGGAGATAACTGCCGCAGCGGTTCTCCATGGCGAGGTCGATCCCTGACTGGACGAGGCGTTCCTGGTCGGCTTTTGAAAGTTCCGGTGTGTTTACGAGTGGCGACATTCAAGACACTCCCTGTACCCGCGCTGTTTGATATCCTTTAATATCTCACGGGGGTTACCGTGACACTTTATTTCACCGTCGCACATCACATGACCTTTGTCTGCGTCAAGATAGTCAAGGATATATCCGGTATGGGTGATGACAAGCCCGCTCTTCAGTCGTTTTACGATTCGTTTTTCCTTTTCAAGCAATGAGCCGATCGCCGATCCGATGAGCGAAATGTTTTCGAGGTCAACACCGCTCTCCGGTTCATCCAGCATGAGAAAGTCCGGGTTCTGGATCATCAGTTGCAGTACTTCGCTGCGTTTGATTTCGCCCCCGGAGAACCCCTTGTTGATGTCGCGCTCCAAAAAACTGTCCATATGCACAGATTGTGCGTAAGTCCCGACATCTGTTGTTTTGTCCCGTGAGATTGCCGTGAGGAGTTTTCCCAGTTTCAAACCTGAGATCGTGGGCGGGCGCTGGAAGAGCATCCCAATGCCTCTTTTTGATCGTTCGTCGGCATGCATGTGGGTGACGTCTTCCCCTTTGAAAAGGATCTTCCCCCGTGTGATGTGGTAATTTGAAAAGCCCATGAGGGTCATGAGAAGGGTTGTCTTGCCTGACCCGTTGGGGCCCATGAGCACATGGGTTTCTCCCTCCCCGATATGGAGGTTGATGTCGTGCAGCACCTCTTTGTCGCCGACATTCACATGAAGGTCTTCGATATGCAGCATAGAAATAATCACTGAATGTATGGCGATGGGTGCATTAAACGCTTTTCTCTGTGGACAGGCTCGATTTGAACGATGGTGGGACTTTCGCTCTGCGGTAGGACTCTCCAAGTATCATTCTCCCTCTTCCCACAGCAATAGCAAGCAACCCGAGGCTCCGGGTCATAAGGAGGTTTGTAGTCAACCGCCCGGATCTTCACCCCGACAACATTTAGTTCAAAATGGAACCATATGGTCCCGTAGGCATGTGCGCATTCACGTACTCATACACCCCTTTCCGGTCGTACGCATGGTCGAGAACATAGTTGTGGAGACTGGAATAGGTTTCGTACCGGGAAACCAGTTCACGGTACGTAGAAAGACGGGCATTGTATTCTGAAACGAGCGCATTATGCGTTGAGACCTTCGCATTGTATGCCACGGTGTTCCCCGCACTCTTCAGCTGCTGCATCTGTGTCTCAAGTTCGGAAATCTGCGCCTTTTTTGCAGTCAGTTCTGTATTGAGTGACTCGATCTGCGTCGCAAGTTCCGCAGATTTTTTATCTGCCTGTGTGACCGCGTCATTAATGTACGCTGTTTCTTTTCCACTCGAATAGACCCGTGTCCCGCTGCCGATCGGGATTACCAGTGGATCTGACCGGAGCACTACGCCGCCTTGCAGTGAATCCGGAGGAATACCGGCAAACGAAAAGTTTGTGGTCTCGATATAGGCATAACCGGTGTTCTTGTAAAGTGAATCCGGAGACCCGATACCCACTGCCATGTGAGATTCGGGATCGAAAACAAGCAGGGCGACCTTATACCCCTCGTGCGCGAGGAGCCCGGCGAGGAGCAGGCTCTTGTTGTCGCAGTCCCCCGCGTGATCGACCGCAGTCTCGACCGGATACTTTGCCGGGTTATCCGGCTTTGTCACGTACGTGAGAGACTGGACATACACCATCAGCAGCTCTGCATATTCATCATCTGTGAGGTGCTCCTCCTGTTTCATACGGGAAAATTCCCCGGTGAGGTCATTATAGAACCCGATCTGCGCAGAATCGTTAATCATCGCCCGGTAACTGTCTGAGACCCATACCTTCTCTGATACGTTTCCCCGGATGGTGACAGATTTGTCCGTGCTCTTTGCCCCGTTATAGAGCGCCGCATCCACCGGGAGCGTGATGGTGACTGCCGCCTGTTCGAACGGGAATGAGTGTGTGGCGACTACGGGTGAAGACTGGGCAGAAGCAAGGGTGATATGCGGGACTTTGACCGATTCATGGGGAATAATAACCCATGTAAGAATAATGACACCGATAACCAGGATTATACCAACAGTGAGAATGTTAATAGTCTGCCTCATGCCGTCCCCCGGTCATTTGATGACTTCAGGTAAGTCCGCGATCGAGTCGATGATACGCGTGGGAGTGATCGGTGAGCCCCTCAAGACCTCCTCCCGGAACTTGCCGGTCTTAACGAGAATGCCCTGCATGCCGATCCGTTGTGCGCCACCAATATCTGTGGCGATATCGTCGCCAATCATCGCGGCATCAGCAGGGGCGATGTGCATCTCCTGCAGGGCAAGGGAGAAGAATGCAGGTGCGGGCTTGCCGAGCACCGTCGCGGTCTTACCTGTAGCGTATTCGAGAGCAGCGACAAACGGTCCTGCAGACAGGGATAACCCACTCGCCGCCATCCAGTACCGGTCCTTTTCGAGTGCCAGTAGTTCAGCGCCTGCTTCGAGATGCCGGAAGGCAGTGTTCAGGCTCTCATACGTGAATGCATCACCTGCGTCTCCAACGATGACATAGTCAACACCCGATGAGTTACGGGCCTCAGGCACCGGGGGAAAATCAGCGTGTACGTCTCTTGCCGTGAGGAGATGATAACGGTATTTTCCTGCGTTCTTCATGTACGCGACAGCCGCAAGCGGCGGCGTGAAAATCATATGCTCCGGGATATCAAAACCCATCGCAGTGAGCCGTGCCGCAATCGTTCGGCGGGACCGCAGGGTTGCATTGGAGACAAACCGGAACGGCAGGTTGTGCGCTACTAACGATGCAATTGCGTGCTGTGCCCCGTCAATAGCGCGATCCCCGGTAAAGAGCACGCCATCAAGATCAATTAAAAAGCCCTTCACGCCCATTGCGCACCCCACACAGGCAGGAACGAGATCCGGGGCATACTGTATTCTGCCCGTTTCCTACCCGGGCAACCGCCGGTCAACCTGTAAGGCCCGCATTCAACAGGGGAGATGATAATGACCACGATGAACTGTTGGCGGGCGAGGTTCATGAGTCTTCGCTTCACTTTCACTCTGCACGGTCAGGGGTTTATAACCTCCACTTCCGGATTTTTATTCAGACAATGGATGCAGTTCATGCAGGGAACCGGATCGGCACGCTCTGGCAGCAGCGGATGGACTCGCTACGGGAATACGAAGTCGTCCGTGATGGGAACGTGTTCGGAACGAGTTTCTCGAACAATTATGTCTGGTCATCCGAGTTTGATCGGGCGCACCAGTATCTCGCACGGTTGACAGAACAATATGACGGCATCCCGTTTGATACCGTGTTTTCCGGTACGGAGGTCACAAATGTTGGCGGAACGTGCATCGCTATAACGAGCCGTCATCCCTTAACAATCACGCCCGTTGATCGAGAGCGGCACACTCACGAGGTTCTGGCCGATCTGACGCTCGTGCGTGGCATTGGCAAAGCAACTCAACGGAGGCTGAACGCGAGAGGATACTATACAATCGAAGATCTCGTGCAGCACTCGAAGTTCCGGGTCGGGGCATCCGGAGTGCTTGACTGCTTTTCAAAAGGGGATTCTTGTACTATAATGGAGATGATCGGCGGCAGGCATACACGATCGCACCCGTTCGTCCTCGGGACTGCGGGATTTTTCGAACCCGAAGATTTTGTCTTTCTTGATATCGAGACACTCGGGCTCTTCTCACGCCCGATTATCCTGTTCGGGGTAGGAACTATCGAAGACAACAAACTCATCGTCCGCCAGTACCTGCTGCGGGACATTGACGAGGAACCGGCTGCACTTGCAGCAACCACCGGGCACCTCTCTGGAGACCATCCGGCACTAGTCACCTTTAACGGGAAGGCATTTGACCTACCGTACCTGATGGACCGCCTCGCCTATTACGGGATGGGTGGCGCAACCGGTATCCCGCATTTTGACGTGCTCCATTTCTCCCGGCGCCGGTGGAAATCCGAGCTCCCATCGCTGCGCCTGAGTGCACTGGAACGGGAGATCCTTGATGTCCGGAGGGATGAGGACATCCCCGGGCAGATGGTGCCGGAGTTCTACGAGATATACCTGCGGACAGGAAACTGCGGACCGCTCGTGCCGATCGTTGAACACAACCGTCAGGATGTAGTCTCGCTCGCCCTGCTCTTTTACCATCTTCTCAGGGAGGCATATGGCTGTCGCTGATGTGCTCCGGTTGCTGGAGGTAAACCCGGTGTACCGGAACAGGGTTGTGCATATCGAGACTTCCGCGCCGGTACCCCCCCGCTACGGAACACTCCACGTACCGCTTCCGGAGACTCTTGATGCATACCTTCAATCGTCAGGGATCCGGCTCTATACCCACCAGTGCCTAGCGATCAACAAAATCCGGGCAGGTACAAACGTGATCATCACAACTCCGACAGCGAGCGGCAAGACACTGGCGTTCAACATCCCAGTATTTGAAAAGATAGAGGCGGATCCGGAGGCACGGGCGCTCTACCTCTATCCCACAAAAGCGCTTGCAAACGACCAGTATGCCACGCTCGATCGGATGGCAAAATTTACGGGCATCCCGGTAAAACCCGCGATATATGATGGCGATACACCTCAGTCGAAACGGGTAGCCATCCGTGAACATGCACGCATCATCATCTCCAATCCCCATGAACTCCACCAGGTATTGTCATGGCATACGAAATGGAGCCCGTTCTTCTCCCACCTTCGTTACGTTGTCATAGATGAGGCGCACCGGTACCGGGGTATCTTCGGCTCGAATATTGCACTGGTGCTCCGCCGGTTCATGCGTATCTGCCGGCATTATGGTGCAGACCCACAGTTTATTCTCTCTACGGCAACGCTCCAGTGCCCGGAAACCTTTGCCCGGCGGCTTACCGGCAAACCCTGCGAGGTGATTGACGATGATGGATCACCGCATGGACAGAAACATTTCGTGCTCTACAACCCGTTCTATGATGTCATCGGGGAGCGGTCAACCCACGAGGAGACAAAAGATCTCTTGGTTTCCTGCGTAAAAGGGGACCTCCAGACGCTCTGTTTTACCGGCTCCCGGAAGATGGCGGAACTCGTCACGGTATGGGCACGGGAGGATGCAAAGCGGTCATCCGCACAGCTTGCCGAAGTGATTGCCGCGTACCGTGCCGGGTATCTTCCGGAAGAACGGCGTGTCATCGAGCGACAGTTAAAGGACGGGGTGATGAAGGCTATCGTGTCGACGAACGCGCTCGAACTGGGGATCGATATCGGGTCTCTGGATGCGGTGATTATCTCCGGTTATCCCGGCACTATGCAGTCAACCCGGCAGCAGGCAGGACGTGCCGGGCGAAAAGGTGCAGATGCACTTGCTATCCTTGTTGCGCACGCAAACCCGCTCGACCAGTACTTCATGCAGCACCCAGATCAATTCTTCGGGAGTTCTCACGAGCAGGCGATTATAGACACAGAAAACCCGTACATCGTTTCCGGTCACATGCTCTGCGCTGCGGCGGAACTCCCCTTACAACGAGAGGCTGATCAGGAATTTTTCGGGGCAACATTCTCTCCGCTTCTCGTAGATCTTACCGCAAACGGTCTGATCCGTCAGACTGCCCGGGGATGGGTGTATGCAGGGCGGGGCAGGGCAACCGAAGCCGTGAGGCTCGATGGGATGGCAGCAGGGAATTACCGGATTGTGTGCCATGGCAGGCTGATTGAAACAATGAACCAGGCGCAGGCGTACCGCGAGGCGCACACTGGGGCGATCATGCTCCACCAGGGAGAGACATATATCGTAAACGAAATGGATCTGGCGATGCACACGATCCGCGTCACGGAAACCGATGTGGATTATTACACCCAGCCGTTAAAAGACGTGAGTCTTACGGTTATTGAAACGCTCGAACACCTTACAGTTGACGGAGTGGATTGTGCGTATGGCGATGTTGAAGTAACGGAGCAGTATACCAGTTACAAGCTCAAGCGCAAGGATACGATCATCGGTGTCGAACCGCTCTCGCTCCCGCCGCTTGTCTTCCGGACAAAAGCGTTCTGGTTTACCCCGCCACCCGCCGTTGAAGCACACGTCCGGGAAGCTGGGCGCGATCTTGCGGGAGGGTTGCACGGCGCTGAACATGCGATCATTGCACTTATGCCCCTTGTGGTGATGTGCGATCGCTGGGACATAGGAGGACTATCTTCACCCGCATATGGTGAAAAGGCCGAACCGACGATCTTTGTCTATGACGGGTATGAAGGGGGGATCGGGCTTGTCGAAAACGCGTTTTCCCACCTGCCCGAACTGTTTCTTCATGCGTATGAACTGGTCAGCGAGTGCCGGTGCGAGGAGGGATGTCCGTCCTGCATCTACTCCCCGAAGTGCGGGAATGACAATGTCCCGTTGGATAAGGTGGCAACGGGGATGATCCTTGGAGAGCTGTGCAGGAAAGAGAATGAAGGGGACACCATTGGATGTCTTGGAGATCCGGAAGCGAAAACAGTCAAACAACCTGCGTGCTAATCCACAAACACGACACGGCTTTCCGGGGTTTCGGGTTCTGGCTCGTCATCATCAAAGATGAAAAGATCATCCATCTTCGCATGGAGGATTTTTGCTACATCATGCGCGAGTTTGAGTGAGGGGTTATACTTGCCCTGCTCAAGAAAAACGATTGTCTCTCTCCGGACTCCCACGGCTTTTGCGAGATCGTCCTGTGTCATAGAATGACGGGCACGATATTCCTTTATTCTTGTCTGCACGATTGGCACCTTTTCGATTTTTTAAGATATCAATCGACATCCCCTTTTCGGAAGAGATATGTCTGGTAGATCACTGCGGAGAGTGCAAGGACAAGGATGGATGCCATGAGAGCATTCTGTACATTAAGTTTCAGTACTCCAAGATAATCCAACCAGAAGAGACCGAACATGAATAAAAGACCGGTCAGCCACGCATATGACAACCCGTATGCCCCTATCTTCTTAGATCGCTCATCGGATTCCGAATCATCCCCATATTTTTGGTGACGGGAGATTCCGGTAATCAGGAAGGCAAGCCCGGCACTGAATAAAATTGTCCCGATTATTGCCTCTCCCGCAGTTAACAGGATGGAGACGATACCACTGATCAGCATCAACGTCCCAATGATGATGCGATACATATCCCGTACCTTCATTTCAGTCACCGGATATTTGTTATATATTTCTAACATGCCTTTGTATTAATGTTATCTATTTCTAACACACCCGGTTCGATGCAGCGACCGGGTGACAAAATCGTGAACCATTCGTGGTACCGTGCAGGAATTTCACAGCATCTTAATAACGCACCATCCTAAGTTGGTACAGTTCGCATGTCGGCGGTACCGAATTTCAAGGAGATTATTGGCAGGTCACCGATTGTTTTTACCATCGGCGTTGCCGGTGACAGTGGTTCAGGGAAGACGACGTTCACAGATGCCATCCGTCAGATCTTCGGGCAGGAACTCGTCTCCACCATCACGCTTGACGACTATCACCTCTACGACCGCGAAGAACGCACACGCCGTGATGTCACTCCGCTTGACCCGGCGGCAAACAACCTTGTCCGGCTCGAATCCGATATCGCCCGGCTCAAGGCAGGGGAGACCATACAAAAACCCGTTTACAACCATACCACGGGGCAGTTTGATGCGCCGGTCCCATTCTCCCCCAGCCGCATCCTGATCCTTGAAGGGCTTCATACCCTTTTCACCCCGCGATTACGTTCCCTCCTTGACTTCTCCATCTTTGTCGACCCGGAAAAAGCGGTAAAATATGAATGGAAGCGGCGGCGGGATATGGAGCTGAGGGGGTATTCCGCAACAGAGGTGGAACACGAGATCGCCCGGCGGGAGAGGGACTACGAGGCGTTCATCGCACCCCAGCGCTGTGATGCAGATGCGGTAATCCAAGTCCGGCACTCCAAATACGGTGTAGATCTCGGTCCTTCGCGGAACATCTACCAGATCTCACTGTTGCAGAACCGGATGAAACGGGCGGTGAGCGATATCGATCTCAATATCGACCTTCACTCACTCCTTTCGTTTCATGACCATGATTTTTTAATCGAGTTCTCCACGCAGCAGGTTGCCTGCGCCCTGATGCGGGCGCTGACCTTTGACGGTGAGATGAACTACGAGACAATCCGGAAACTGGAAAAGACGATCGAGCAGCAGACCGGTGTTCATCCCATCGCTATGTTCGAGCACAAAAAGACCGTCACTGCCACCGATATTGTCCAGCTGATCCTCTCGTGGCGGATCATCCACCGGCGAATCTTCATGCAGGAGCGGGGGTAAAAAAGGAAGGGATGCAGGGGAGTAAATCTTATTCCTGCACGGTAGACCGCACGGTAAGAAAAACCGGTCCCCGGACATCCACTTTCTTTTTGGTATCCGTGATCGCCCGCATCGCGTAATCGTCAATCTTTAAGTTGATGTCACTGGGGAGTTTTGCCATCTTTACCTGCACGGTAATGTTCTGCCTGCACCGTGCCGCTTCTTCGATCCGTGCCGCCGCGAGTGCTGAAACCGCCGACAGGTACGTGATGCCGGTGGAAATCCCCTCGGTGCGCACCGTCTTCCACTTCTCGGCATCCGGGACACCAAGGACAGAACCCTCGTGGACAAAGATTTCGTTTGCGCAGGCGGGACCGCACAACTTTGCATTTGCCTCGGGTTCTTCAACGACAACTTTCACGGTCGCACCGCCGAGTGTACCCTCCCACGCATCAAACGAGCAGGGCCCGGGAGCTGTCGCATTCGCAGTGGCTATACGGGCGATAGCGAGGGCAAGATGCCTCCCCTCAGATGAGACCGGCTCTTCCCGGAGGTGCACAGCACGGGTGATTTCCATTCCGGTAAGCGGGCGGGGGAAGAATTGGGGGTACGAGAGCTGCCTGACATCCTCTGCATTATAGGCGATCATCGCGAGCCGCTCAACACCGAGCCCAAGGTTCATGACCGGGACACCAATGCCGTATTCGGCAAGCGCAGAGGGCGAGTACATCCCAAACGTTGCCACCTCGACCCAGCCGTGAACCGGGTGCCGGGCGTACACCTCAGTCTGGGAGTCCGGCATGTAATACTTGGAGCGCTTCTCGTCTGGCTGGAACCGGAAGTCCGTGTACCCGAACGAGGAGAGGAGCGCTTCGCTCACTGCCTTGCCCTCTTCATTTGTGACATCTTCCCCAGCGACAACACACGAGGCGGAGTGGTAGGTCATAAGCCGGGTCGGCCCCTCTGCCTGCTCGCGCCGGAAACAGCGGTCAACCGAGAAGAGCCGGATGGGCAGCGGGGTGCGTTCCCAGATGGCGCCGAGCGTCATGAACCACCCGCTTGTCATGTGGCTCCGGAGCGTGCTCCGCGAGGATTCGGGGGCAAGCGCCCTGAATTCGGGGAATACCTTATCAAAGATATGCACGACGATACCGTCATCTGTCCCGAGCACTTTTGCGATCTCGATCGTCAGTTCGTCGCCATCGATCTCTGCCTTCTTGTAGGAATGGAGAGTTTCACGGAGTTTCTGTTCGGTATCAGCACTCATCGGTGTGCCGAGAATCGCGTTAATCGCGTCAAACTGTGCCCGTGCGATGCCGACGTTCGGTCTCGGCAGTCCGCCGAGGTAGAAGACCCGGTCAAGCACAGCCATCGCTTCGGGACCGAACTGCCGGTAGATATCTTTTTCATCGACGATTACCGGGTTTTCTGCCTCGTCAAAACCGAGCGAAAGGTACGTTTCACGCAACCGGTTGATGGTCGCAAAGATCGGGTGTTCGTGCGCCCGCTTGTAGACTCTTCTCGGGTACCGTTCTTCTTGGCTTACAGGGGTCAGCACCGACAACCCGTCGTGCCACGCCCCCTCAAAATTTTCATGTGCGTTTCTCTTCCATTCATCGGGATCAAACTTCATCTTACACGCTCCAGGCAGACCACCCTGCTCAATGTATTCTCATCCTTGATGGTGTAATCGCAACACGCGGCGATCCGTTCTGCAAACGACCGCACCGCGGAGTGTTCCGGCATATTTTCCCTTGCCAACCGGTTTCTACTGTATCCCAGATACATATATCCCTTCACTTCCACAAACATCGCGCCGGAATCCTGCACGAGAGCCGCATATTTCTCCGGATGGGTGTCGTTGTAGCCTGCAACCAGCGTGAGGCGCACCGCGGAGCGCCGGTTGCCGAGCAGTGCAAGACTTTCCTGTATCCGGTCCCAGTAATCTTCGAACGGGCGGCAGGTGGAGAGATAGGTTTCCCTGTCAGGTGCATCGAGTGAAACGTACTGCTGGTATGGGTGACAGCGCGAAAGCATTGCCGGGTTCGTGCCGTTGCTGACAACAAACGTCGTGTATCCGTGTTCGTTAAACAGGCGGATGAGTTCAGGCAGCTGGCTGTAAAGCGTCGGCTCACCGGAAAGCGAGATCGCCACCTGGTTGGGGACCAATGCTTCCTGCCACCGTTTTTCCGTCACTGTATTGTCAAGCACCGCGTTGTACCCGGCAAGTGCCTTTTTCTGGAGCCTCTTAACTCCGGCAAGGATGGTTTCCGGGGGACATTCTTCAACCTCTGTCACGTCCTCTTCGACTGCACGCCAGCAGAAGAGGCAGCGCTGGTTGCAGCGCAGCGTGGGAGCCAATTGCACGCAGCGGTGGCTTGCGATCCCGTAGAACTGGTGTTTGTAGCACATATCGCCGCCGGTAAGCGCCCGCTTGCACCACATGCAGGGCTTGAGTGCGGCAGTTGAAGTCTTTAAAAAAAACTGATATCCCTGTCGTTGCAGGGTATCACATGGTGCTGATGGCATCGATTCCCAGTGTCTCAAGTGTCTCTTTTAACGTGTTCTGCATCGCTTTGACGAGTGTGAGACGGCGATCGCGGACTTTCCCCTCGCTCTTTAAGACCGGTTCAAAGTGGTAGAAGGTGTTGAACGTGTCCGCGAGTTCATGGGCGTAGGTAGCGAGCAGGTGCGGGTGAAGTTCGGTGACTACCCGGTCGACGACGACCGGGAACTTTGCGATCTTCTTTGCGAGTGCAATTTCCTGTTCGGTCTCAAGGTCATAGCATTCCGTGAATGTGCCGGCTTTTTCGAGAATGCTGCAGGCGCGGGCATGGGCGTACTGAAGGTAGGGACCGCTCTGGCGCTCGAAGTTCAATGCTTCCTTCCAATCAAAGACTGTGCTCTTCTCCGGTGAGACTTTGACAATATCGTACCGGATTGCGGCGAGTGCGACTGACTGTGCGATCGCGGTTCGTATATTCTCATCCAGTTCCGGTCTCCTGACTGTCACTTCATCAAATGCACGTTTTCTGACCTCGGTGATCAGGTCGTCGGCAGAGACAAACTTGCCCGCACGGGTGCTCATCGAGCCTTCGGGTAGCGAAACAAACTCGAAGTGGACGATCTCCGGGGCTTTCTGCCCGAGGAGTTTCATCGTGCACTGGAGCTGTGCCGCGATCAGCTTGTGGTCTGCGCCCAGAACGTCTATGGCCCGGTCGAAATTTGCTGATTTCCACGTGTGGTATGCAAGGTCGCGAGCGGCGTAAACGGAAGTCCCGTCACTGCGTTTGATGACGTACGGGTTCTTAAATCCGAACTCTGTGAGATCGAGCGCAAGGGTCTCCTCGCGCCGCGCCTCCGGGAGTTTTTCGATGCGCCCGATGATCCTTTTCGTGTCGCCGTTCCGGATGAAATCGCTTTCCCAGACGAACCGGTCGTGGTGGACGTTTAAGTCCTTTAAGGTCACTGCAAATCCGTCGAGACACCGGCTCACTTCCCGGCGGAACTTCTTTACCGTCTCCAGATCGCCTCCCTCAACAAGCTGCATCAGTATGTCGACCTGTCCGGTGATTTCTGGGTCTTTTTCGATCTCCCGGTTTGCCGCGATGTAGACCCGTGCGATATGAGCGTCTTCCTTCTCGCTCTCGTTCTGTGTACTGTCGAGGTGCTCGAATCCCCATACGACGATCGCGATTTGCCGTCCCATGTCATTCACGTAATATTGGACTTCGAGCCGGTATCCTGCCTTACGGAACGCACGGGCGAGCGTATCCCCGATTATGGAGTTCCGTATGTGCCCGACGTGGAGAGGTCCGTTGGGGTTGGCGCTTGTATGCTCGAGGACTACACGGGTATCCTTTTTTGGCAGGGAACCGTACCCGGGTTTCACGGCTTCTTTTACCGTTTCACTGACGTAGGCGGTCCCAAAACGGAAATTTATATAGGGACCTTTGGCCTCGACGGTTACCCCCATCTGCACGAGCGTCGGGTTCTCTTTAAGCCTTGCGACAAGTGCCTGTGCGATCTGGACCGGTGCCCGTCTCTTCTGCTTTGCGAGGCTGAATGCAACAGTTGTAGCAAGATCTGCATGTTCGCCACCGTCGGCCAATGGGATCTCCTCAATCCCCGTGCACTCCACGAGTACCTGCCTGATTGTCGTATATGCTTCCTGTAACATCAGGATCCCGTCCTGTAACGCAGGATTGCTGCGATCCCGCCAAATGCTGAGAAGAGGATTGACCCCTCCTCAAAATCATCTGATATGATCTCCACTTTTGCGCTGCTTTGGTCAGCAAATTTTGCCAGTTCATCGATGATATCGATCTCTTCATCGAGGACAAGGGGTGAAGTACATGTGGGGCAGGCGCCGAGATTAATATCCCGGACGGTCTTTCCCACTTCGAGGCTCACCGTCCGCTCCTCAGTGTGCTCGCAGCTCTGGCATTTTATCCTGAGCCGGGACTTGCGAAGGTTGCCGGAGAGGAGCAAGGTATCGACGGAGCCGAGTTCGAGGTTCTTTCGTATGCTCTCCTCGCCGTATGCAGCGAGCCCGTCGTCTTTCACGAGTTCTTTTAGGAACCGGTCCATGAAACTCTTCTCTTTTACGACTTCCATTCCCTTGAGTGCATCCTTTGCCGCCCCGACAAGTTCACGGAGCCCGCTCTCGTTTGTATATGATACATCGAAGAGTCCGATGATCCGTTTCTGGATCTCGTGGTGGAGATAATTGCCCGCTTCAAACTCTTCCTTTGTAGGGCTCGGGCCTCCGATCAGGACCCCCTTGAACCGTTCGAAGAAGTCTTTCTCGGTGAGGTAAATGGCGCTCGACCGTTCCCCGACTTTGGTATAGAACTCGTTGATCGCGATCTCACGGAGTCGCCCGAACCGGGCGGCGGACTGACCGCCTTTCCGCTGCTTGCCGGGTACCGTTGATGTGGCGCCGCCGATCGGTTCGATCCGGTTGCCCCGGAGAAAACCCCAATAGGCTTCCCTGCGGTCGAGCACCAGAAGCCCGTACACGATCTTCTCTTCGAGCATCTGTTGGAGTGGCGCAAGCTCGAAGTTCGAGCTGCAGCGGTACATGTAGAGGTTGAGGGGTTCCGGGGGGTCGATGATCGTGCACTGGAGGTCCGTGCGGTCACCGTAGAGCTTGACCGTCCCGCAGAAGACCGCCATACCCTTTTCCGGCGGGCGTTTGTAATACTTGAGCCGGGAGAGGATGGAGGAGATCGCGCTCTGGACGTTCGTTCTTGTCTGTTTGCTCTTGATGTTTGCGCACTGCCCGAATTCGTCTTTTAACTGGTTGGTCACATCGTAGATCTGCTTGTCGGGCGGGATGTAGAGGGTGATGAGCTCCGTCCCGTCTCCCTGCTGCTGCTCGAGTTTTTCGAGTGTTTTCTTGAATTCATAGCGCTTGCGCGCCTCGTCCATCTCTACGACTTCTGCCATTACCGCACGTCAACCCCAAAAAGCTAGTACTAATTAACTCTCAGGCACCATAAATTTGCGCCCATTGCATAACGAGCCGCTGGTCGACATCACCATTGATCCCGTGATCCCCGTTAAATTCGATGAATGTCTTTGGTTCACCGGCAGTAGCAAATAGGGTTTTTCCCAGATCATAGGGGATGATCGGATCTGTTGCGTTGTGGAAGATCCAGACCGGGCGGGGAGAGATTTTCGGGAGGTAGGTACTTGGTTCGAGAGAGGTGGCGAATTTGAGAACATCCCCTCCTAAACCCTGACGTGCAACTGCGTCCCGGATCCCCCAGTCTGAGGTTGAGATCCCCACGTACCCGGCAAACTTCGGGTCGGTTCCGGCAGCCACCGCCGCGTACCTGCCGCCGTTGCTTCCCCCGACGGCATACACCGGCACATTGAACCGTTCCGCGAGGAGCGCCCGTGCGGCCGAGAGGTCACAGACGGTCAGGTAATACTGGGGAAACTGCCCTTTTTCGAAGAGGCTGAAATCCTGTTGCGGGTTGAAGGGATAGCCCGGTGTTTCTCCCCCGTTCCCCCGGGTATCGACAAAGAGGAAGGCATAGCCTGCTGCAGCATACCGCACCATCCGCTCTTCGTGCCCGGCAAGTTTTTCCCCAGCGCCAGGTGCATAGACGATTACCGCTTTCGGGTGTGCCGGGGCACCAAGGTAACTTACCACATCCCCGCTCTGTGTGTGCATGACGATTTTTGTCTTTGTGTATGTCGCGTTTGAGAAGAGCACTTCTTCGCTTGTGGTCACCGGTGCGCATGTCACCGAGAGGACGCCGTTACTGTCAAGCGAGTACGAAGGTTTTACCGCGTTTCCGGTGCAGCCGGCAAGACTAGTGAACAGCACAAGCACAATAAAGAGCAGGGGGATATAGCCTGCAACACGTAACCTCTTCATTTCTCTCCCTCACAGTAGCGATAGAAGAGGCAGATGGTCTTCGCGTCCACGATCGTGCCTTTATGGATCATACCGGGAATATCCTGCACAGCGACATCAACAACTTCAATGACCTCATCCTCATCTTTTCCGTACTCATCCGATGGGGATAGATCGCGTGCGAGATAGAGGAAGATCTTTTCATCGGTGAACCCCGGTGTCGTGTAGATGAACCCTTTTGGTACGATCGTTTCTGCACGAAACCCGGTCTCCTCGATAAGTTCCCGGTGTGCCGTTTCCCGCGGATCCTCCCCCTCTTCCATGGTTCCTGCCGGTGCTTCGTAGATATACTGCCCCACCGCGTACCGGTACTGCATCAGGAGCTTGCACCGGTCACCATCAACCGGCAGGACCGCCACTGCGTTCCCCGGGTGCACAATCACCTTCTCCCGTTCGATGCCATTCGGGAGCTGGACCTGCATTTTCTCAATCCACAGGCGCCTGCCACGGAAGATCTCCATTTACACCTCGTAATGGATCGGGTCTGGTATCCCAATCGCCGCGAATGCCTCTTTCCGGAAATGGCAGGACCCGCACGTCCCGCATGCCTTCTCGTCGTTTTTGTAGCACGACCAGGTATGCTCATAGGGGACGCGGAGCTTCATGCCCTCGCGGAGGATGTCGGTCTTTGTGAAGTGGATGAACGGAGTGATTAGTTTTATATGGGTGCCGTCCCGTGTGCCGAGATCGATCACGCGCTGGAACGCGTAGATGAACTGCGGGCGGCAGTCAGGATACCCGCTGTAGTCCAGCGACTGGACGCCGATGAAGATCGCGTCCGCCTGCCGTGCTTCCGCGTAACTCGTCGCGATGGAAAGCAAGTTCGCATTCCGGAACGGAACATACGTGTTGGGTATGTGCGCCCGTGCCGGGTCAAACGTATCTACTGCAATCGTCTTGTCCGTGAGACTGCTCGCGCCAAACGTGGAGAAATAACCGACGTCCACTTCCACAAACTCTTTGGCACCGAGAAGCCGGGCAATCGTTTTTGCACACGTACGCTCCTTATGTTCTGTCCGTTGCCCGTAGTTCAGGTGCAGGGCGAAAATGTCGTAGCCCTGGCTCTTTGCAATGTATGCGAGGGTGGACGAGTCCATCCCACCGGATAACAAACAGACCGCTTTCATCATTTTACCCCGAGGATCTTGTGCAACTGTACCTGGAACCGCACCGGAAGGTTGTTTGTTAAAATGAATTTTGTGATAGGTGTGCAGTCCGTGCCAAAGACGGGAGAGAAAAAAATCTCGCCCCGAATCTGGTGCGTGTCCATGACTTCCTGCGCATACCGGCAGTCCGCATCATCGCTGACAACAAATTTCACACCGTCTACTTTCCGGATTGCATCGAGCAGCGAAAGGTCGCTTTCTTCACCCGATGACGGGCATTTTACGTCCATGCAGATCGCAGCATACGGCTGGAGACAGGTGAAGTCGATCGTGCCGTTCGTCTCGATATCGATCGCAATGCCACGTTTATGGAGCGAGACGAGGAGCGGTTCGAGTTCTTGTGCCTGCAGGAGCGGCTCACGGCCGGTAATGCAGATGTAAGGAGGGTTTAATCTCCAGACCTGTTCAAGGACCACATCAAGACTCATCTTGGTGCCGGCTGGTCCGGGCGTGTTCCGTGTCGCACCAGCGGCAGTGCAGGTTGCACCCGGCAAGCCGGATGAACATGCACGGTTTTCCCTGGTTTTTGCCCTCTCCCTGGAGGCTTTTGAAAATTTCAGCGATCTTCATCCACAAGCTCGGCAAAAGAGTTCGGTGATTCCCAGACACGGATCTTGGTAATTTTTGCCGTGACACCCTGCTCGCGGCAGACCGCGTTGAGGTCGTCCCTGATGACGGCGGCTAAGAGTTCGCTTGTCGGGTCTCCGTTCGTTGTAATTACGTGCTGGAACTTTTCGATGCAGGAAACCATCGGGTCATCGCGGTTCAGGATGATCTGGTGATCATATTTCCCGATGGTCAGTTTGATCAGATTATAATCGATCAAAATTTGTGTGGTCGCATCAGGTTCACCGCGAATCCACACTTCCACCTTCCAGCGGTGACCATGCAGGTTCGCGCATTTCCCCTTGTAGTGGAGCAGCCGGTGGCTCGCATCGATCTGCACCTCTTTATAGATCGCGACGTTCATCCTATGATATTGGCAATGGAGGATATAATATTATTATGAATGCGGGATAATAGTATAAGACTGGCAGGTGGAGTGCCACAATTTATAAATCGGTTACCCGCGTTAGTATATATCTCAGTGTGGGTTATCGATAACCACAAAAACAACTTAAATGAGGCTCTTTAATGGGACAGGGTAAATTTGCAGCCAGAAAAATGGTTCGGGACTCAAATAAGTTCCGGTGGAGCGACAAGAATTACGCCCGCCGCGAACTCAACCTCGATGTGAAGTCAGACCCTCTTGAGGGTGCTCCACAGGCGAGAGGCATCGTTCTTGAGAAGGTCGGTGTCGAGGCAAAACAGCCGAATTCCGCCATCCGGAAATGCGTCCGTGTGCAGTTGATCAAGAACGGGCGTCAGGTCACCGCATTTGCGTGTGGCGACGGCGCGATCAATTTCATCGATGAGCACGACGATGTCGAAATCGAAGGCATCGGCGGTCGTCTCGGTCGTTCAATGGGAGATATCCCCGGCGTCCGGTATGTCGTTACCAAAGTGAACAATGTCTGCCTTCATGAAATGGTCATTGGCAGGAAGGAGAAACCGCGCAGGTGATCATGATGGCAGAAACAAAAGAAGCAGCCAAGAAACTGCTGTTCAACAAGTGGGATATATCTGAAGTCAGGGTTACCGACCCCGGTCTCATCCGGTACGTGAACCTGACAGCGCTTATCATCCCCCACTCCTGCGGGAAGTTCTCACGGCAGGAGTTCAATAAGGCGAATATGCCGATCGTTGAGCGCCTCATCAACAAACTGATGCAGACCGAGAATAACACCGGTAAAAAACAGCTGGCAATACGGATTGTGCGGGATGCATTCGAGATCGTCAATAAAAAGACAAAGAGGAACCCCATTGAAGTGCTCGTCGAGGCAATCGCAAATACCGGTCCCCGCGAAGAGACAGTCCGCCTGAAATATGGTGGCATCAATGTCCCGAAATCCGTCGATACCGCACCGCTGCGCCGTGTCGATTCCGCCATCGGTTTTATTGCGGAAGCTACCCTGAAGGCATCCAGAAAGAGCAAAAAAACTGCGAGTGCTATTCTTGCCGATGAATTGATCGCTGCGTCGAAGGGCGACGCAAAATGTTTCTCGGTGGGTAAAAAAGAAGAACGCGAGCGCATTGCAAAGTCCGCCCGTTAAATTATCTTTTTTGAGGTTATTTCATGTCCCGCGGCAAAAAATCAATTGAGCGCGCAACCGAGCTCATGAAGGATCCGAAGCATATTCGGAATATTGGTATTGTTGCACACATCGATCACGGTAAGACCACCCTGTCCGACAACCTGCTCGCAGGTGCCGGCATCATCTCTGAAGAACTTGCAGGAAAGCAGCTCTTCATGGACTCTGATGAGGAAGAGCAGGCACGGGGTATCACGATCGATGCATCGAACGTCTCGATGGTGCACGAGTACGAGGGACAGGATTACCTCATCAATATGATCGACACCCCTGGTCACGTTGACTTCGGTGGCGATGTGACGCGTGCGATGCGTGCGGTTGACGGTGCCGTTGTGCTTGTCGACGCGGTTGAAGGCACGATGCCCCAGACCGAGACCGTGCTCCGTCAGGCATTAAAAGAGCAGGTGCGCCCGATTCTCTTCATCAACAAGGTTGACCGGCTGATCAACGAACTGAAAGTCGATGAGACCGAGATGCAGATCCGGCTGGGCAAAGTGATCGACAAGGTAAACAAGCTGATCAAGGGCTATGAACGAGGAAGCCTACAACAACGGCTGGAAGCTTGATGCGGCGAAAGGCACGGTCGTGTTTGGCTCTGCCCTCTATAACTGGGCGGTATCTGTACCGTTCATGAAGAAGAGTGGGATCTCATTCAAGATTGTGTACGATAAGTGCCGTTCCGGGGATATGAAATTCCTCGCAAAGAACAGCCCGCTCTCTGAAGTTCTTCTCGATATTGTCGTACACCAGTTACCTGACCCGCTCGAAGCCCAGAAGCGCCGTATCCCGGTTATCTGGCATGGTGACAAGGAGTCCAAGGAAGGAAAGGCGATGATCTCCTGCGACCCCGACCGGTCCGGTTGCACTGATGGTCACCGATATCTCCTTTGACCCCCACGCGGGGGAAGTGGCGACCGGGCGTCTCTTCTCGGGCAGCCTCAAGCGCGGCGATACGCTCTATGTGATGGGCTCGGCAAAGAAAGAGAACCGTCTCCAGCAGGTCGGTATCTTCATGGGACCCAAGCGTGTTGAAGTCGAGGAGATTGTTGGTGGCAATATCGCCGCGGTTACCGGTCTTCGGGACGCGATCGTCGGGTCCACTGTTACAAACCTCATGGAGATGACACCGTTTGAGTCGCTCAAGCACTACAGTGAGCCGGTCATGACCGTTGCCGTTGAGGCAAAGAACATGAAGGACCTGCCCAAGCTCGTTGAAGTGCTGCGGCAGGTGGCAAAAGAAGACCCGACGCTCGGGATCGCCATCAACGAGGAGACCGGCGAGCACCTGATCTCCGGTATGGGTGAACTGCACCTTGAGATTGTCACCGGGCGTATCAAGCGTGACAAGGGTGTGGAGATCGTTACGTCAGAACCGATCGTGGTCTATCGTGAAACCGTCACCGGCAAAGTGGAAGCCGTTGAAGGAAAATCCCCCAACCGCCACAATCGTTTCTACTTCGATCTTGAGCCGATGTCGGATGCGGTTGTGAACCTCATCAAGTCCGGCGAAGTTTCGATGAACCAGCCGATGATCGAACGCCGTGATATCCTCATGAAGGCTGGCATGGAAAAGGATGAGGCAAAGAACGTCCGTGATATTAAGGGCACGAATATGCTCCTCGATATGACCAAAGGTATCCAGTACCTCAACGAGACGATGGAACTGATCCTTGAAGGTATCCACGAGGCGCTTGCCGGTGGCCCACTCGCCGATGAGCCCGTCCAGAACCTTAAGATGCGTCTTGTCGATGTCAAGCTGCACGAAGATGCCATTCACCGGGGTCCGGCACAGGTCATTCCGGCAGCCCGCAGTGCGATCAAGGCAGGACTCCTTCTTGCAGGAGATTCGCTCCTTGAACCCGTCCAGAAGATCCAGATCACTGTCCCGATGGACCAGATGGGTGCCGCAACTTCCCAGATCCAGGGGCGGCGCGGCCAGGTGTTTGATATGCAGAGCGAGGGTGACACGATCACGGTGGTCGGGAAGGCACCCGTTGCCGAGCTCTTCGGTTTTGCCGGTGATATCCGGTCCGCGACAGAAGGTCGTGCGATGTGGAACACCGAGTTTGCCGGATTTGAGCTGGTACCCAACAGTATGGTAAAGGAAGTCGTGCTCGCAATCCGCAAGCGCAAGGGGTTGAAAGAGCAGATCCCCACACCAGCCGATTACCTCTCGGCGTAATTTATCCAACGTCCCTTTTTTATATATTTTTTCCAGCCATCCCCCTTAGATAGAATTCTGCCTGCATGAGAAGCGCGATAATCTCATCGGCTAAATTTTGTTCCACATGGAATATAATTGAGCCAATCTACTATAATGATGACAATCTGTAGAGTGCTACGGTTATAGGACAGAAGTCTGGCACTTTACGGGCACACGTACCCCCATGCAACAATGGAAATACACTATCTCGCGACCGCACTTGCGAGAAACAGTCAGACAATAAAACAAAGCGTTTGATTTACGGATCGAAAAAGTGGAGAATTGATCAGACCATGACAGCACGGATGATCGTCACGTTCTGCACCGGGCGGTCTCCGGCACCGGTCTTGACTTTTGCGATCGCATCGACTACATCCATCCCTTCGACAACTTTCCCGAAGACCGGATGTTTATCGTCAAGGAAATTGTTGTTGACGAGGTTGATGAAGAACTGGCTGCCACCGGTGTTGGGTCCTGCATTTGCCATCGAGATAGTGCCGCGGTCATTCCGGTTGTTCTTAGAGAACTCGTCTTTGATCACGTAGCCGGGCCCACCCCTGCCGGTGCCGGTTGGATCGCCGCCCTGGATCATAAAACCGTTGATAACCCGGTGAAAGATAACGCCATCATAGTAGCCTTTCTTTACGAGAGATTCAAAGTTGCCTGCGGTGATCGGCATATCCGGTGCAAGGGCGATTGTGATGTTGCCCATGTTCGTTTCGAGCCGTACCAGTTTCTGAGGTTCCTGTGGTGTGGGTGACATAGTAGTAGTCCCGGCGGGAGACGTCCCGCTTGTGCTGCTATTGGTTGATTGCGTGCACCCTGCACATACAAGCAGGGCGACGACGAGCAGTGCAGAGATGAAGAGTGTTCGCCTGTGCAGCATACCTGTACTGGTTCGCACTGCGAAAAAAAGAGTCTTTTGTCTGCCCGTGCATTATTTCTGGACTGGTTTGTCTGCTTCGTCGTGTCTTCTGCCGAAGATAACAATCGCACCTACGGCAAGGATAATGGCGACAAGCCCGGTAGCGAGAATCCCATTCCCGGCAGACGTGGCAGCAATATAGTCCTTTGCAGACATATCGATGGCGAGCACCGCAGTGGTATTGCCGTTCGAACCGGTCACGGAATCGTCAATCGGGGCATATGCAGACATAAACGACCCGTATTTCGTAGTATACGGTACTTTTGACGCAGTCGCAGTCGAGAGCGCAGCGAAGATCTCTGCCTTGTCCGGGCTTGTAGAAACCTCCCCGATCCGTGCCGAACCCTGCGGGTCCAGCGGGTACAGGTCATCGACAAGGAACGTGATGGAATGGTCGGGGTTCACTTTCAGTATATATGCGTTGATGATCTGGTCGTCCATGCTCCGGAGCGTCCACAGCTTGTTCACGACCGCTAGGTATTTCGGGGACATCTCGTCTCCCGGCTTCAGGTTGGCGATATCGCTTGCGTTCACCTGCGTTGCCATGACACCAGCAGTGTTCTTCAGTCCGGTCCGGACAGAATCCCTGAGCGCGTCCTGCGAACCCGTGTAGGCAAACAGGGTGAGCGCAGAGATGATGATGATCACAAGGATGGAACTTATCCACAGTTTTGTTGATTTCGAGCATTTGCAAGCCATGATATTATCGCCTCCTCAGTGCCATGACAGTCCCGATGATGGCACACAACCCCCCGATCATGACCGCCGGGGACGGTGCTGATTTCGGTGTCGGGGTTGGCGTCGGGCTCATCGTGATAGCAAGCGGGGTGGTCTGCCCGGCATTCACGGTAACCGTCGTCAGATAATCGACATATCCGGTATATTTCAGCGTGACCGAGTGCTGACCGACTGAGATGCCTGTGAGGGTAGCCGGGGTGTAACCATAGTACTGGTTATCGACATACGTTTCTGCACCCGAAGGGGATGATACAATGTTGAGCCCTCCCGTCGGCGGAACCGGGGTGGGATTCGGTCCTATCGGCGTCAGCGTTGCCGTGATCCTGTTCTGGTAGTTGGGCTGGATATACACGGTATTGATCCAGTCATTATAGCCCGTCGCGCTGACTTTGAAGATATGGTTCCCAGAGGGAATACTTGGGAGGGTGAGGGTTCCATCAGAACCTATCCTCCCCTGGAGGATGCTGTCCATGTACACACTGGCGCCGGGCATGGATGTGACAAGGACTGAGCCAAAGATGGCAGGGGTCAATGAAACCGGAAGGTTCTGTGCCTGACCGCCGTTGACCCAGACAGTAGTGGTATAATCGTTATATCCGGACAATCTGACAAGGACGGTATGGCTGCCGGGATACAGTGTGAGCGTTACCGGCGTCTTGCCGTAGTAGTTCCCTGACCCGTCAACATAGACCGATGCATAGCTCGGGTTTGATGTCACATAGACAGTGCCGGTGTTGCGGGACGGGGATGGCTGGAGGGTTGGGGAGTAATATGCAGTCTGTCCTGCATAAACATTGATAACCGTGTTGTCGGAAGTATAGCCGTTCAGCGACGCACGCATCGCGTAGGAGTTGGGGACAAGGTTCGGGATGGTCATCGGGGCGTTCCCCTGCAGGACACCGTTCATGTAGATCGCTGCACCAGCCGGGTAGGACTGGGCATAGATTGCCCCATTCGTCACCGGTGGAGACGTGGGAGAAGTGGTTGGTCTGGTGGTTACAATGGGAACGAGGTTTGCGTTTATGGTAACGTGCTGGTTTTCTGGCGGGTTACCGGGAGTCTGTGACCAGGTGACGTATCCCGGTGCGCTTACGGTTATTGTTGCCGGGGCACCGGTTGAGTAGACTTCCGCGATGACCGGGTTGGGGGGTGTTGTCCCTGCCGTCTTCCCGCCGACCACCACGGTCGCTCCGTTGACGTTCACGTAGATATCGAAGTATCCGGTCCCTCCCCCGAACTGGGTGGTGGGCTCGATCGTGATGGTGGGTTCTGTTGTCGGAACCGTCGTCGGCTCAGTTGTCCTGACGGTTGTGGGTTCTGTAACGGTGGGGAGAATAGTAGGTTCGGTAGTGCTGACAGTCGTTGGTTCTGTCGTGGGCTCTGCTGTTCGAACTGTGGTCGGAATCGTTGTCGGTTCCGGTGTTGGTTCAGTGGTTGGGTGGGTTGTGACGGTTGTTTCCGGTTCAGTCACCCCACCGATAATTGGCGGCTCTGCTCCGGCAACCGGAATGAAGTAGATAAGGAACAAAATCAGGATAAAAAGTATGATCAATACGCGTTTCTTCACAGGATCGCTTCCTTCACTCTAATTTCAGAAATTTCGCTATTTATAATGACCTGTTTGACGGAAGGGGCGACTCATGGCGTCAGGCAGGATCCAGAGAACGAAACGTTCCGGCAACCGGGGCGTTCGCTATTACGTGAGTGAGGCTCCTTACCCAAAATTTTTAACATTTCTCCACCTTTATCCCATCACGGTGATCCAATGAAATGCTATTTTGATGATTACGAATTCTTGTTCCAGTTCCTGCGGGTGCTGGGGGTAAGTATCACCGGCGGATCAGATATATCAGAATGCCTGATGACCGCGTACCGGATCAAGGAGCGGGACTTTGAGAGCTGGTACCAGGAGTGGCGGAAGACTGCGGAGCAGGTGCACAAGATTGCAGATTCCTGTGCCAAAAAGGGACATGGTGTGAGCGCGAGGGATGCCTATCTCCGGGCATCCGGTTACTACCGGAGCGCTGAGTTCTTCCTCCACGGGGACACAAGTGACCCGCGGATTCATGAGACCTCGGAACTCTCCCGGGAATGCTTTAAAAATGCGCTCCCGTATTTCGCGACACCTGTTGAATCGGTGGAAATCCTGTATGAGAACACCACGCTGCCCGGTTATTTCTTCGCCTCGGATACATCCGGCACGCCACGATCGACAATCATCTTCAATACCGGCTTTGACGGGACGGCGGAGGAACTCTATTTTATCCACGTAACCGAAGCGTTGAAACGGGGATACAATGCGCTCACCTTTGAAGGTCCGGGACAGGGATACGTGATCCGCGAACAGCGGATCCCGTTCCGGCCTGACTGGGAGAACGTTGTTACACCTATCGTGGATTACCTGGTGTCACGCCCTGATGTGGTGCCGGAGAAGATCGTAATTGAAGGGATCTCCATGGGCGGGTATCTCGCCCCGCGTGCAGCTGCCTATGAGCACCGGCTCGCCGCTTGTGTGGCAAACGGTGGGGTGTTCGAGGCGGACTTCACAAAACGCCCGGAATACACACAGGAAATGCTCGAGATGCTCTACCAGCAACCGGAGGAATTCGATGCGCTGATGCGGGAGGCAGCAGAGCAGAACACAAGCTACAAATGGGCGATGGAGCACGGTATGTACGTGTTCGGTGCAAAGACGCCCCACGAGTGGTTGATCAAATCGACAAAGTTCACTATGAAGGAGTGCGTGGATATGGTGTCCTGCCCGGTGCTTGTTATAGAGGTGGAGAACGAGCAGGCATTCAAGGGGAAGGCAAAGATGCTGTTTGATGCGCTGAAATGCAAAAAAACATGGATGTACTTTACAAAAGAAGAGGGAGCAGAGGAGCACTGCCAGGTTGGGGCGGGCTTTGTTGCCAGCCAGCGAATCTTTGACTGGATTGACGAGACGCTTGCGGCCCAAAACTGATATCCCCTGCACGAAAACGCCGGGGAGATTCTCCAAACAGTGCTCTGATTTGAGCACTGTCCTTTTCTCTAAAGTTCTTTAAAAAAGAGAACCGGGAAATCCTCGTTAAATCAAGGTATCCAGGTACATCCTCTCCAGTCAGGAGCAAGCGACATCGTTTACGTTGATCGTAATGATTTCCGCATGAATGTCATGAATCGTTGACTGTAATTCTTCGTACTGGGCTTCACGCGCCAGTTCAATGGCTTCTTTGATGTTGGCGAGGGCTTCACCTTTGTTTACGCCCAATGTGACAGCCCCCGGTATCTCCACGCACCGGGCGGTAAACCCGCCGGTGTCCTGTGGTCCGAGAACAATTGTGTATTGCATAACGTAGATATTTATTTTCAGGCTATACAGCCTTTCCCGCCAAAAAGCGTGCAGGAAAAAGGGAGAAACCGGTATAGTCCAGGAGGTTATCGATAAAGGTTGGGGATGGTGTTATGATTGCAACACGGTTATGTTTTCGGTAGTTTCTTTTAAGAACACATTGTTAACGACAAATAAATG
The DNA here is from genome assembly GCA_963676405.2 of uncultured Methanoregula sp. Classification (GTDB taxonomy): domain Archaea; phylum Halobacteriota; class Methanomicrobia; order Methanomicrobiales; family Methanospirillaceae; genus Methanoregula. The sequence continues at coordinate 119,082 of CAXXQB010000001.1, read as the reverse complement.
TAAAAATAATAGTTGGTTACTTCAGCACATCCTCTTTAAATCGCGAATAAGTTGGGATACCGACTTAATACATCCCCCAAGTTCCGTTTTTGGATTTGTAGAGTATACAGAGATATTTTCATATTCAAATAAAACGCGGGGTTTTGTTGGCTCATCTACAGAACCCAGTTCGATTGTATTATCTTTGGTTACAAAAAAGAACGGGAGAGCTTTTCCATACATGTCACGATACAAACGTGCGTAATATAATGACTCAGTGTTTCGCGAGTGTAATGATGTTTTACAACTAACAATGCATACAGGGCGAGCCTGCTTCTTGTTAAAAATTACAATATCGGTATCCCCAATTATTGATCCTCTAGGGGTATGGATTTCAAGGCATGCGAATCTTCTTGATTTACGTTCTTTATTTGGTGGGGTGGCTGTAATTCTTGAGCTTGGTTGTGCGACCATAACTTTCTCATTATCATGAAGCCCGTCAAAAATCATCGTATAGATTTCATTTTGGAATTCATTTCCGCTTCTGCTAACATATGATTGGTGCTCATTTACAGATCCTTTGGCTGCACCCGCATCTTGTATTTTTAATTTTTTAGGGGTCATATCGATGCACACCCTTTTTTACATAAATCAATTTTCCTTGCTCGAACAGATTTCTAATTTTTCGTTCAAAATAATTGATGGTGGATCCAGTTTTTGCTTTATATTCATTATTAATCCAATCTCGCACCTTTGCATATGTAATATCTTGATTTGGATTTTCCTTAAAAAACTGGAATATTGCATCAATTTGTGTAGTGGATTTTTTTACGATTTGCTTTTTTTCGGATTTTTTTGTATATTGTTTTAATGTGATCTGATCCAAACTCGCTTCATTTTTCAAACGTTTAACTGCAATATCACAATAATGGGCATCAATATCGATCCCAATACCTTTACGTTTATTAAGATAAGTAGCAACTAAAGTTGATCCACTTCCTAAAAATGGATCGAGGATTGTATCTCCTTCATAACTGAATAGTTTAATACATCGTCTTGGAAGTTCAACCGGGAATGGTGCCGGGTGTCCAATTTTCTTTTTGCTCTCACCACTAAATGTCCATAAACCATTTGTCCAATCCATAAAATCTTTTTTATTGATTGTCGATACTTTCGAACCACTTGTCTTTTTCCACTCTTTTTTGTAAAACACAACAATTAATTCAACGGGTGCAATGATGTATGGTGCCGAGGCACTTTTCCATGAACCCCATGCAGTCCGGCGAGAAATATTTCCTTCATTCCAAATAATCGTAGAATGATATTTATATTGAAGATCTTTGGCTATCTTTGTTAAATCAGCTCCAACACTTTGCTGACCGCCTTTATTTTTATCGAGAGGGATATTCAGGCAAAATCTTCCATCATCTTTGAGCCATTTATAACAACGACGCATCCATTTTTTGCTGAATTCTTTATAGTCCTCATAAGTTAGGTGGTCGTCGTGGGAATTGTATTTAATATCAACATTATAAGGAGGCGAAGTAACGATAAGATCAATAGACTTAGGTTTAATTTTATCGGTATCGAATACACTATCATTAATTATGAGCAATCTATCGTTATTGAAAAACTCCTTTTTACTCAATATTTTTGCCTCATCAATACTAGGATATTAGACCTAAATTAGTTATGTAATTATTTTTCACGTCAATTCACCTGTGCCGGAAATGTCCTTGCCGGCCACCATTGAACCGCGTGGTTCAATGAATAACTTTCACTATCATAATGATATTAAATCATGTTCTCACAATCCCTTTACACAACTTCCTGGACACGTATTGCACTACAAGGAGAGGAAAGGGATGATGAAAATTCAAAGAATGATATGCCTGTGTGCTATCCTCACATGCCTCATCGCACTAGCCGTCCCGCTCGTGGGCGCTGTCCAAGCGCCATCTCCTGGTATATTGCCTCAGTCCAATTCAACGAGTTACCTTACCCGCGATAACCCGGAACTGATCTCTGCGCTCAAACTGCATGTTGCGATTCTCGGACAGGAACAACAGGCACGGATGAATGGCGTGATCCGGTATATCGATTCCATCAGCGGGGGGAGTGGGTCCTTTAACCTGCGGATGATGCAGGATGATTACATGTCAACCGCATCATCGATCCCGTTCATGAATACCGGGGACGAGATCGATTCCGCACGGGAAGATATGCGGGTTCAGACCAGTTTGTTTGCCGAGGAGACAAAGGCACAGCTCCTGAACTACAATGGCAGCACCGATGCGATGAGCGGGAGCATCAATGCATCCATGCGGACAGTTGAGGAATCGTTTTCCAACCTGACAGGCTCGCTCTGGCTTGCCCGTGATTCCGCCCGGCTCACGGTGTTCAACACCTGTTCCGAAGAACGCACCCAACTGCTCGCAGGGCTCAGCGCACAGGGTGTCGATGTTTCGGTTGCAAAAAACCTCTCGGAACGGATAGATGCACAGCGGTCTGCACTCACTGCGTTACTTTCCTCAAAAAAGGCCGGGTCGATCCAGGACGTGAACAGCGGGATAAAGGATCTCAACCGCCAGTTCCGGGATGAAATCCTGACGTATCGCGCCGCCCTGAAGATCCAGCTGGATAAAGCTGCCATCCTTGCCATACCGAATTAATCGGTCACACAACAAGCTCTCCCGGTTTGGGCACCTTTTTTTTAATTGGCTTGGCATAGGGAAATACAGTACATCATTTTTATCTATCCCCATAAGATCTGTTCATGCACGGGCAACCGACTAAGACGGCGATGTTTACATTTACACCAATCGGGACCATCCATTCACCATACCACGATCTCTCCGGTATGCCTATCCAGCCCACTGGTGCCCGGGGAGTTCGGGGCACAGTTGAGATAGTCCCGGAGTATTGCGACGGGCTTCGCGATCTTGACGGGTTCTCGCGCATCATCCTCATCTTTGCATTCCACAAGAGCCCTGAGTACACGCTTGTTGTGAAACCGTTTCTTGATGACACATTACGCGGCGTGTTTGCAACCCGGGCACCGAAGCGCCCGAACGCGATCGGGCTATCGATCGTGCGGCTCACCGGGGTGTACGGGTGCACACTCGACATTGAAGACGTGGATATTCTTGACGGCACGCCGCTTTTGGATATCAAGCCCTATGTGCCGGCGTTCGATGCGTTCCCGGATGCCACTGCCGGGTGGCTGGAACATGTTGCACACAATGCCGAATCGTTCCGGTCAGACACGCGGTTCCGGTCATGAGGGCAGACGGTATGGCATTTTATCTCGTGGCAATGTTTATCACCCGATGAAGTGATGCTGATCTAGTATGACTGATACAGAAACCCTCCGGGGCGTTCCCGGTATCCTGCGCCCGTTTAAGGAACATCTCCAGCGCCTTGGCGTAAAATCTGGCGACCAGATCGTATATTACGGATGTGTTGGCACCTGTACGCCATTTGTCGAACTCCTCGCGGTTGCGGTCCGCGGGCTCAACCTCCAGCAGGTGTTCGTCCCGCTGCTCGATGAAACCAAGGCAAAGCTCCTGCACGATGTCCCGGATGTCGGTATGCAGGCAGACGGAAGTCCCGCAGCACTCCACCCGGCGGTGATCGTGATCATGGGCGGACTTGCGATGCCGAATATGCCAGTCACAAAAGAGCAGGTGCATGCACTCATCGCACGGCACGGCAAAGCAAAGGTAATCGGTGTCTGCTTCATGAGCATGTTTGAGAAGGCCGGGTGGCTTGACACCGTTTCGTTTGATCTGATGATCGACGCAACGATCGATCCGGTGACGATCACGAAAAAAGCCACAACACCGTAGAAGTGAACGGGGAAATCATTAAAAAAAGATTGCTGCTACCAAAACAGTCAATGTCCAAACCAGCATACGCCTTGCACCGTTGCCGCATCAGGATTACAAAAGAGACGGTGCAATCATGGCAATACTACCCGAAATGCGGCTTGGTGCTGCCGGATGAGATCCATTCTGCATCAGCACGCTGCCCCTCGTCATGAATCCTCAAAAATCTGGTAATACCCTCACCACAAACTTATAACTCACAAAAATCGAAAAACTACATAGCAATGCTGGAATCTGTCATATCCCCCACGGTTTTTTCCTATGTATTAGTCCCGCTCCTGATCTTTTTCGCACGCGTCTGTGACATGAGCCTCGATACAATACGAGTCATTTTCATGTCGAAAAGTATCCAGTACCTCCCGGCGATTATCGGGTTTTTTGAGGTGATCATATATCTGGTTGCCATCGGGCAAGTGATGAATAACCTGACCAATGCCGTATGTTATATCGCATACGGGGCCGGGTTTGCCGCCGGGACATTTATCGGGATGGCAATCGAAGAGAGACTTTCCCTGGGCCTCTCGAGCGTCCGCATCATTACAAAGGAAGACCCCACGGAACTCATGAAGTTTTTACGCTCCCATAACTACGGGGTGACAAGCATTGACGGAGAAGGTGGTACCGGCAAGGTCAAGATGGTCTTCACCATCATAAAAAGGCAGGATCTCACGCATGTGATCGGGATCATCAAGGATTTCCACCCGAACGCATTCTACTCTGTAGAGGAAGTAAAATCCGTAACCGAAGGTGTATTCCCCGCACGGAAATCTCACGGGTTTTTCCGGTGGATTGACTCGTTCAGCTACAGTCCGAAAGGAAAATGATCGTATTTGGATTGTCCCTGGCCCGCAGGACCATGTAGTTCACGCCAATCCCGAAGATGAACCCCTAATAGAGTCTTATTTTGACTCTTCTCGTCCTTCTCCTGCGGGTATCTTCGTTATTCCATACAGTTTTCTTTCATCCGCCCCAGATGAACCGATGCCAGAATGACAAAAATACCTATCATGATAATGCCATACCCCTGAACCTCATCCCCGTATGGAGGAAATACCACGACATAGATCCCATCGAGGATAATGAGGATCCCAATAATTAACCCCTCAACAAGTATGGCCCGCACCATAATCCGATACCTTCTCTGTCAGATACCCTCTGGCATACTTGTATAATAAAGTGCATCTCACGGAAAACAGCGGAGCAGCACCGCTCTGGAAAAAGTGTAAAAAAACCGCAATGAAAAATAAAAAAATTTAGATGTAGGGGTTCCGGAGAGCCTTGCCCACACCGAATGTTGCACGAGCTGCAAGCGTTGCCTTGTTCTTTGTGATCTTCTCGTTTGCGAGTTTCGAAACGAGCTCAAGACCGGGCTTGACCTTCTCGATTGGCTGGGTCTCGAAGCACCCTGCTGCAATTGCCTTGCCCCAGACCGAGTCACCGATCTTTGACCTGACAAAGACCGTGCTCCATCCATCGGGGCTGCCAACTGAACCGGTTGAGACATCCGCCATGTTTGCAACGTAGTCGAGACAGACGTGGCATCCGGGCTGTTCATACTTGTGGGTAACCTTGAGTGGCAGCTGGACGACCTGTCCGCGCTTGCCGTATACCCAGAACTTGCCCTTGCCGATCTCCATCTTCTTGACTGATTCCATCTTCATCGCTGCGTGGTCTTCCACGAGCTGGAGGATACCCTGGTACGGGAAGTTCTCCATACAGAAGATACCGACTGCAAGAGCGATGTTCGCGCCAACATCACGGAAACCGACCGGGTACAGCTGAGCCTTCCTTACTGCCTGCATCTGGCAGGGGGTGCCAACGATACCGATCTTGTCCAAGCCGAAGCTGCGGGTTGCTTCTTTTAACATCGCAATGTTCGGGCTGATGTTGTACTTCGTGCCGGCTGCTGCAATCAGCTCTTCTTTCGTGTTCACGATCGCCGGGATAGGTCTCCAGGGCTCGATCATGTCGAAGTTCGAGTTGTCTGCCATGCATTTCGACGGGAACTTTGCGTAGAATTCCTTGTTCGCCGCAACAATCGCGCCGTCAATGATCCCTTCGTCAAGTGCAAATGCAAAGAGCGAGGAAACGATCCCTCCGTCCTGTGCGTACTTGAGAAGCGCCTTGTCGGTGCTCCGTGCTGAGATGCATGATTTGTATTTACCGAGTTCTGCTCCCATTTCAATCACCTCACTGGAGTGCCGCCATTATGGCCTCGTTGATCGCCTCGTACTCGCCAATGACACCCTCGTTGAAGAATCCACGCGGGCACTGCGCATAACAGGCACCACACTTGATGCACAGGTCACGCTCTCCCTGGGGCTTCCCGTACTCCATGGAAATTGCACGGACCGGGCACACTGCTGCACAGCTGCCGCATCCCATGCAGAGACCCTGGTTGACGACTTCGGTCATCAGTTCGCAGAAGCATGCCGTGGTTCCTTTTGCCGCAAGCTGCATCAATGGTGTCAGGAATGCGGTTGCAAGGTCTTTCTGTTCCTTTGTTCCCTTGAGGAGCAGGTATGCCATCACGGCAACGTTCCTGATCAGCTGGGGCGTCGGTGCGCATCCGGGGATGTACACGTCGACCTTGATGATGTCACCAATCGGCAGGTATGATTCGTGTGCCGGCTGGTTCTGCTGACCACCGCGGGAGAACCGGGTGATGTTGCCGTAACAGGCGCAGCCACCGAGTGCCACGACCACTGCTGATTTTTCACGGGTTTCCTTAATCTCTTCAACTGCGAGTTTATCATTAATACAGACTGAACCCTCAACGAATGATACATCAACCTTCTGAATGTGCCGCACATCTGCAAGGGTCGGCATATACTTCAGGTCAACGTACTTGTCGAGGAGCGTTAACAATCCGGCGTAGTTGTCTGCTAATGCCACAGTACAACCGGTACACCCACTCAGGTGCGTGTAGCCCACTGTAATCTTGTCTGCCACAGGCTTAACCTCCTTTTTCGTTGTTTCCACTTTTTTTGCTGCGTCAGCGGCTTTCTGTGGAGCCGCAGCTTTGGGCGGTTCCTCGCTGGCGTTCTTCTTGAAGATACTTGACAGTAGTCCCATAATCCACCCCTATCATTTCCAGTACAATTCGCACTGTTCTGGGTATGGCCTTTAAAACTTCATCAGAGAGCCCGATCTCCATATCGGGATCCGTAACACGTTTTGGTTGACATCCAATGACCGTAATTTCAATCCGGTCTTTGATCCGCTGAAGCGGTTCGGCGAGATCCCACGAATGGGCGTCCCGGTAACTGCCTGGGGGCAGATCTTCAACCCGAAGTTTGGTAATCGATCCCGGGTCCGCTCCGAAATCGGCACAATCCACGATAATGAGTTTTTTTGTCACTTCCGGATTGAGCAGGGTAAAAATAAAGTGCGGGCCGCCAAGACCCGCATCTATTGCTGCCACATTGTCGGGAAGTGTGAGTTTCTGCAACTCCTCGATTACCGCAGGTCCGAATCCGTCATCAGCGAACAGGGGGTTTCCGCACCCTGCAATCACGATCTCCGGATATAACATCGTGTTACGCTCACTGGATGAGTTTCTGGGCTACCAGCTTGTTGTCCTCATCCAATACAATCATGTGGGTTGCACACGATACACAGGGGTCATACCCACGCATGATGACTTCGGCAAGCTGCCAGGGTGCACCGGTGAGTGCAGCGCTGCAGGTTGCAAAGTTCCAGGTTGTCGGAACGAGCATCGAGAAGTACTGGACCTTCCAGTCCTTGACACGTGCAAGGTGGACATCAGTTCCACGCGGGGCTTCGTTTGCAGCCCAGCCGAGAGAACCGTCGCCGTCCGGGATGAAGTCTGCGACGACTTTCCCGGCTGGGTTCAGTGCGTCGATGCAGTCCATCATCTCGTAGAAGCAGTCCTGGTATTCCATCTGGCGGGCGATGTTCTGGCCGCAGGTGCCTTTCTCATCATAGTTCTTGTAGGTGACGAGACGTGCACGCGGACCGACTTCAACGGGCTGACCATCGTACATCGGGATGCCGGTGCAGGCTTCCATCTGCGGGTTGGTCTTGGTTCCCATCTTGGTGGTCCCGCCAATCGGGTAGCTGGCGTCTTCGAGTGAAACTTCCATCTCACCCATGTACCAGTCATAGGGACGGGCTTCCTTGAACCGGTTGATATCCCAGCTGGGGCATTCGTCAAGGCTTGAGCTGCCATAGAATGCGTGGGTCGCAAGGTAACCCTGGTTGTGGAAACCGAGATCCTTGGGCATTGGGATTTTCTTACCGCCAACATCCACAAAGTCTCTCTTGTGGTAGTTGCGGATAACCGCGATCATGAACTCTGCCTGAGCGTGGGCAAGGGTAAGCCCCTCCTTTGCCAGGTCGTACATCTTGGTCTTGGCCTGCTCAGAGCAGTTCCGGTACATCCCACCGATGCGGGGGTTGCTCGGGTGGATCGCTTCGCCACCGGCAATCTGACCGATGGTCTGGCTGATCTCACGGAGCCGCTGGATACGCTTTGCGACGGAGCGCACCGGCTCTTCTGCCGTGAACGGGTTGATCTTGACCTCGGTGCCCGGGATATAGTAATCGGGCAGGAGCAGGATGTTGTGCAGTGCAATGCTGTGACACCGGTTTGCCAGCTGGAGGATGTGACGGAGCATCTTTGCGTCTTTGGGTATTTCGCACTTGATGGATGCTTCCATTGCCTCGGTTCCGGCAAGACAGTGAGCAATCGGACAGATACCACAGACACGGGATGCGATCTTGGGCACCTGCTCGGGCGTCTTTCCGATGGCGAGTTTTTCAACTCCCCTCACCGGGGTAATGGAACACCAGTTACCCTTTTCGATGATGCCTGCGTCGTTAACCTTCAAGACGAGCTTTGAGTGTCCCTCATGTCTTGTGGTTGGGGAAATCTCTACAACTTTCGACAATATAATCGCCTCATTTTATGTTGAGTTGTTCGGATTGCGGTACAAAATTTACTCTATACTTCTCTCATCTCTAGAGATAATTGACCGTACAGAAGTACGTCCATCTAAATTGACACCATTATTGTTATAACGTTTATGATAAGATCCTGACTTATTGGGGAGATCCTGAAAAAAAGAGATTCCTGCAAATTTCCCTGTTATTTTCAGGATCCGGGCGCAATTACGTTTTATATATCATTTCAGGTAATCAAAATAAAAATTTAATATTATTTCTTTATTACGCAATTATAATTGAGCCGTGAGAAATGATCTGAGAGAAAAATCCGCTATAAAACCAAAAAAAACCAAAAAAATTCCGGGAAAAACTGGAAATATCAAAATAAAATGTACAAATTCAGCATTATTTTGATTCTTCCGACCCTTATGGTATCATCCGGATAGATTGCGCGATTATGCCAGGTGATGCATAAGTGAATGCGCTCTCTCCCTTCCACGTATTCCAAAAGTTCATGATGGTGTTGGCCTCCCCTTGCGGGGACAGGGTGGTGATGGGGAGCCCTCCCGGGTCGTTCACGCATGTATGGCACACACTCCTCATTTTTATGGCACTCCTGTAAGGGTTATGGATGTACACAACTGGTAGCGTTTCCGGGATGCTGGAACTGTAAACCTGCGGGTGAGCGGGTTAACGAGCCTGTACAACATAGTGTCGCCCTCTTCGTTGCTCTACCCGTTCATTCAATGGCAAACAGAACGGAGGAAAAAACGAACGTTCCAGGGAAAAAGGCGGTGCACTCATGAAACCATACCGATAGTTTCACGGGTGTTTTTATGCAGCGTTATTTCTCTCACTGTTCAATTCATCGAACAGTTCGGCAAGCGTTGCCCGCCGTTCGGCATATGCATCGTGCTGGTGGATGCTCTCTTCGTTCGTCTGTTTGATGGTGACAACCGAGTCACCAGCGAGATAATCGAACTCCGCGAGCACTTTCTTTGCCATCTCGCGGACGCAGTCTTCGACAAACCGGGGATTTTTGTGCGCGGCAAGAACGACACTCCCTTCATCGCCCCGTTTTAACAGTTCATATATGCCGGCACTCATCGAGTCCTTCAGGATATTGATGATTATCTCCAGATCGACGTGCTGGTCGTCATCCGTTTCGATGCAGAGGAATCCGCGCCCGCGCTGGTTATGGGTTGCCATCGGGACTTCGGCAAAGAATGCATCGATCTTATCCTGAACCATGCCGAGATCTGAGAGGACATGGTTCGCCCGGTCTTTCATGATATTCTGGGCGCACGGACAGGCAGTCATCCCCGTCACTTCCGCACCGATGCTCTTTCGTACTATAGGTTCGCGGAAGGTGCGCCGCGCTATCGCCCGTGCATGCACTTTTACTACTTCATGGCAGACGGTGCGGCTCACCGGAGTCTCACGTTTCACCATGAACTCACTCCTCATCAGCACTTCGGTACGGTCAGCGTACTCGTGATGGTCTAAGAGTTTCCGGGCGACCACGCTGCACAGGTTCTCGATCTCGTTTACCTTACCGTCAATTGCCTGTTGGAGCACCTCATCGATCACTTCGAAATTCCGGGAAAGGTTTGCGCCTTTGAGGCTTCCGGGCAGATCAACGTAGACGTCAAAGTTTGAGATGAAGATGACCGGGCGCTTGTCCGCACGGGCCACCTGCACAAGTTTTTTCACATTTTTCACGCCAACGCGGGTGAGATTGATCCGCACATCTGGGCAGGTTGACTGCACATCGGGCAATTTCCCAGTAAATGTCTGATCCGGGGATTCGACATGGGGTATTTTTGTAATAGGTCATCGCTTCCAGTGGATTTTCCAAGTGTGCTTCTTTAGTTTTTTTATATAATATTTATGTGCTTTGTTGCTGATATCACATAGAATTACTATGATGAAAAAATACTATGAGGCGGATGCGAACCTGGCTGTCTTAAAGGGTAAGCGCATTGCCGTGATAGGCTATGGCTCACAGGGGCGCGGGCAGTCGCTGAACCTGCGGGATTCCGGGCTTGATGTGGTCATCGGGCTGCGCAGGGGCAAGAGCTGGGATGCGGCAGCGAAAGACGGCATGAAGGTTATGCCCGTCGCGGAAGCAGTGAAAAAGGCGGATATCATCCAGATTCTCCTTCCCGATGAGCACCAGTCAGCGGTCTACCGGGCAGAGATCATGCCGTTTTTGACCGAGAACAAGTGTCTCATGTTCTCCCATGGGTTCAATATCCATTTCGGGCAGATCGTGCCCCCGTCAACTGTCGATGTGATCATGGTCGCGCCGAAAGGACCGGGGTTCATGGTACGCCGCCAGTACGAGGAAGGGAAAGGTGTTCCCGCGCTTATTGCAATACACCAGGATCACTCGGGTAAGGCGCATGCGATTGCGCTTGCCTATGCAAAGGGTATCGGCGCGACGCGGGCTGTCGTCCTTGAGACCAGCTTCCGGGAGGAGACCGAGACCGACCTCTTCGGGGAGCAGGCAGTACTGTGCGGGGGTACGACTGCGCTCATCAAGGCAGGGTTTGAGACACTTGTCTCTGCAGGGTATGCGCCGGAGATGGCGTACCTTGAGGTGCTCCACGAGACGAAGCTGATTGTTGACCTGATCTATGAAGGCGGGCTCACGAACATGCGCAAGTACATCAGCAACACTGCACAATACGGTGACCTGACGAGGGGCCCCCGGGTTATCGGTCCGGAAGCGTACGCGGCAATGCAGGATATCCTCGATGAGATCCAGAGCGGCGAATTTGCAAAGGAATGGATGCTCGAGAACATGGTGAACCGTCCGGTCTTCAATGCGCTGACAAAAGCGGATGAAGATCACCTGATTGAGGACGTAGGGCGCGAAGTCCGTGGGATGATGCCCCAGTTCAGAAGAGAACCGGTTGCGGCTACGGCCGCAAAAAAAGCCCCGGCGGGCAGTAAATCAAAAAAGCCGGTCCCGAAAGTTGGCAAACGGAAAAAATAATCCTTTTTTCCCGGGTGTATGAAGGCAGTTAACGGGAATACTCTCCTTATAGTTCTCCCTGCATAGACGGAGTTTCCCTGAATATGCAGGAAATGCCGGCGCCCGTGCATCACGGGAACATAATAGTTCGGTATGCCCCTGTCAGCGATGGGTCCACCGCACACAAAAGGCACAATGTGTTGGCTACCGTGGTCCACGGCATACCGGATTCCCTGAAAGTTTTTAATATCGCAGTTCCCACGCTGTCCGATGAAACTCTGCATCATCTATCATAGCGAAACCGGGAACACCCGGCATATTGCACAGCACCTTGCCTCTGCGGTTGACGGGCATCTTGTCGAGGTGTATGACCGTGCCTCGTACTCTGCCCTGACACGGTTTTTGTTGCGGTGTAAAAAAGCGCGAAGCGAAGATCTGACCCCGATTGAACCGGCGTCCATTGACGTGTCGGCATACGATCTACTGGCATTCGGTTCACCGGTCTGGGCGTTCAAACCGACGCCCGTCATGCATGCGGCGATTGCTGCACTGAAAGGTTGTGAGGGCAAACGAGCAGTGGCGTTTTTCACCCACGGGGGCAGACCGGGAGAGAGCGAAGCGGTCGCAAAAAAATGGATTGAGGCACGGGGTATGCACTTTTTTGGGGCGCTTGCAATCCAACAGAAAAGTATCGAGGACGAGAAGAAGAACGGGGAACTCGCGAGACTCGTTGAGGCAGCACATCACGCGGCGGGGTAAAAAGCCATCATAAATAAGCGGGTCGCACGGTTCTGGGAAAGCCTTTTGCATCGGTGACACCACTATATTATACAACTATGACGGACCCGTATGAAGATCTCCTGAAAAAGGCCTATTCCCATATATCAGAAAAAACCGAGTCCTCCGAACGCTTTGTAGTTCCCGAGGCAAAAGCATATGTCGAAGGCAAGACGACAATCCTCGAGAATTTTGCAGAAATAGCCGACAAGATCCGCCGCGATAAGGACCACCTGATGAAATACATGCTCGGGGAGCTGGGCACATCGGGAAAGATTGACGGCAACCGTGCGATTTTCAACGGGAAATTCGAGATCTCGCTCGTCCGGATGATCATCAAGAGTTATGTCGATGATTACGTGATCTGCTCAGAGTGCGGCAAACCGGACACCCGGCTCGTAAAAGACGACCGGATCCAGCTTCTGCGGTGCGATGCGTGCGGGGGGCACCGGCCGGTAAGGAAACGCAAAGTCCGCACGGAACCAATCTCGGAGAACCTTGAGGAAGGACAGATAATGGACGTAGAGATCCAGTCTCTCTCCAAACGCGGGGACGGGGTTGTCAAGATGGGACGGTACATCATGTACGTGGCAAATGCAAAGCCCGGGCAGAGCGTCAAAATCAGGATCTCCCGCATCTCCGGTTCGATTGTGTTCACCGAACGGGCGGAGTGAATATCTGCCCGTCGGTTCTGGAAAAATACTCTTTTACAACAACGAACTTTTTTAAAAAAGTATACAAAAAAAGAAACGCTCACTTCTGTTTTTTGAGTCCTTTCAGGAGCTCATCACAGTGACCGGAGATCCGTTTGCATGCCTTCCTGATGATTGGAAGGGGTTTTTTATGCCCCTTGGTCGTGACGAGCAATTCCGGGTCAGAGAACTGGAACTCGATCACATATTTTGCAACATCGACATCACTGTCCCGTAAGATTTCCTCGACGAGGGCATTCATGAACGTGTGCCCCTCCCCCTGTATAGTGAGTCGTGCCTTGTCTTTTTCGAGCTCGAGTACTTTTACAATCATGCACCTATCTTTGGGAACCTGTAAATCATTAAGGTATGGGTGGGTGCGGCAGTATCCGGGTCAGTGCCGCACGAGAAAAATGTTCATGAATCCCCATGACACATATACAAACAAACACCTCGTGAAAAAGGCATAAACCCTTCTCGTATCCTTTCACACTGTTCCGACACTGTGAGGGACACACGTCGTTACACTGGTGCAGGATAGTTTCATAATCGTGCCGATGAGCACAGAGTGCTATAAGGATAGATTATACAATACCGCACGACAGTTTCAGGTTAAAAAAAGGTCACCGGTCCGGGCTCGCGTTTCAGGCGAACTCGAATATCTCACCATCATGTGCAAGGTGAGGATATTCCCACGGCATGAGATGGCTGATGTGGATGCACCGGTACTCTTTAGGGGCAAGACGATCGGCAAGCATGCAGGCATCGAGATAATTCATGTGTTTGTGGACGGTGATGTGGGAAGGCACGAGTGTGTCGAGCAGGAGGAGGTCCAGATCTTGTAGGAGATGCAGGCTCTGTTCCGGGATATCGGCTCTTGTGTCCGAAGTGAACCCCACCCGGGCGCCATTTGCCGAGAACACGTACCCGCAGGTGAATGCCGGGGGGTGTTTCACGATAACAGGTGTGATGGAAATGCCGAACAGTTCGAAGGGCTGGTAGGGGGTGACCGCACATTTGTCAAACGAGAGGAACCGGAATATTTCACTGCAATAGCTGAGCACCGGTTCAGGCGCATACACCGGGGGGATACTCTGGACCCGGTAGAACTCGCCAAATCCGATGAAATGATCATAGTGCCCGTGCGTCCACAGGACTGCATCGATATGCGGCGATCCCTGCTGGAGAAGCTGCTGGCGAAGATCGGGCGATGAATCGACGAGGATGTGCCCGCTCTCGTTCTCTATGAGAAGCGAGGTGCGAAGCCGGGTGATACCGGTTACTTTGGCACGGGTACACTGGGGGCAGTCGCACCCCACCTTGGGTGTCCCGATGGCGTCTCCGGTACCAAGGATCGTAATTTTCATTCTACAACCAGTTCAGCTGCCGGATCGCTTCACGGTTTTTGACCATGCGGATGCCAATATCGATGTCTTTCTGCTCAATGGTCTCCCTCTTATCGATGAGCGCAGAAAGGAGCGCCTCTTTAATCATGAGCCGGATGTCTGCCCCAGAGAACCCATCAGTTCGTACTGCAAGTTCCTGAAGATCACACGCACATCCCATCGAGGCGGTGACCCGTGCAATGATTTCCTTACGCATCTCTTCAGCAGGAAGCGCAAACTCAACCACTTCATCGAACCGCCGCCATGCCGCCTCATCGAGGAGCTGCGGGTGGTTGGTCGCACCGATAAGGAGCACCCCGTTTTTGATCAGGCTGATCCTGTCGATGTTCTTTAAGAGTGCGTTGACTGCCCGTTTCATCGCGCCGTGATCATCAGCGACCCGGCTTTTTGCGACAAAATCAAACTCGTCAATGAAGAGGATGGATGGCGAGAGCTTCTTTGCAAGGTCGAAGATCTTGTCAATATTTTTTGAAGTTTCCCCAAGATACTGGGACGTAATCATCGAGAGGCGCACTTCGAGGATGGGCATGTGCATCGAGTGTGACATGGCAAGGGCAAGGGAAGTCTTTCCTGTCCCCGGGGGTCCGACAAAGAGGAGCTTCCCCACTTCGAAGATCTTGTGCCTGTGCAAAAATTCCCGGTGGTGCAGGGCGTGGTGAATCTTGTCGATGATCGCCTTCTGATCAGCAGAGCAGACCATATCCTCCATCTGCTGTTCGACTTCATCAGGAGCACAGACTATTACGAGGTCAAGTGCGCCCCGGAGTTTTTCGTCCTCGCCCACCAGTTTGGAGATCTTGGTGTCAAGGTAGGCCTTGGTGTCCTCGTACGGGGGATTTGCACGCCGGACTGACTGGTAGGAGATACCGGTGAAATCAAGTTTCTCATAGAAGAATGCAAGAGCAGGGTTTTTCTCAATAAGGGATTTTCCTCCCTGGACAAGGAACCATTCTGATGCGGGTTTGAGTGCGGTGATCTTCAGCCGCTGTCCAAAATCTTCGTAGGAAACAAACGGGTTGGCGGAAACCTTCAGGTGTGCATCCGCAATGTCCAGCGAACGTTTGATCAGGCCGTCGCTGACAAAGACCGGGCGTTTTACCTCCTTTGCGCCGGCAGAACCGAAGATCTCCCGGCATGCAGGGGGCAGGTCATTGATGTCAAGATCCGGGTTCTGGTTGAATATTTCGGCAGTCAGGATGACTTCCATTATGCGCAGGATATCAGGATCAGCAGACATGGCTGTAACCTTTATTATTCTTCGCCGGGGGGCATATAACTATCTCATCGGGTGGTCACGATGCAACCATCGTCGGTGACAATCAGGGTGTGCTCGTGCTGGGAAACGAGGGAACCGGGGATATCGGAAAGGACCGGGTATCCCCTGATCACCTGTGACCGGACGAGCCCGGCAAGCGCGATATCCATCTTTTTGTCCTGCATCCAGCGGCGGGCGAACGGCAGCCCTCTCCGGGTCCTCACTCGTTCCAGCACGGCCCGGGCTGAGGGAATGCGCACGGGTTTGAGCCCGATCTGCGAGTAGATTTCCATCCTCGCTTTCTCCCCAACCCGCCCGCTACCGGTCGTTGCAAACGGCTCGATGGCAAAAACCATCCCCTCCTCAAGGATTGCCCCACCGAGTCCCCCTACATTGGGGATAGTCGGGGGGTTGTGAATCACGTACTGGCCGAGCCCGTGACCGGTCAGGTTTGCAACCGGGCGGTATCCCCGGCGCTCGATTTCGTACTGGATGGCAGCACCCAGTTCCCCGGCGGTTGCGCCAGGACGGACCTTTTTAATCGCTGCTTCGAGTGCTTCCCGTGATGCTTCCACGAGGAGGTCATTCGTGCCGAGATCGATCGTTGTTGCCGTGTCGGCAATATAGCCGTCGAGCTGAACGCCGAGGTCGAGTTTCACCACATCGCCTTTTGAAAATACCCGCTCATCACCGGTTGACGCGGTATCATGTGCGGCATCTTCATTCAGGGACACGTTTAACGGAAATGCGAGGTCTGCACCCTGCGCTCTCACCCGGGACTCCACGGATTCAACGAGTTCCAGGTAAGAGACACCGATACGGATCTCATCCGCACCTTCCCGGAGAACCTTTGCGGCGAGGATTCCGGCATCACGGTATCGCTCGAAAATATCATCCTTCATACGACCAGATCCTCTGGAACCGCTGTAAATGAGGAGAAGCCCTTTTTCGTGACTTCCCCCATATCCTCCAGCCGGACACCGCCAATACCGGGATAGTAGAGCCCCGGCTCAACCGTGATGACATGACCGGCTCTCAAAATTGAACCTGCTGCACCCAGTGTCGGCAGTTCGTGCACCTGCAGCCCGAGACCGTGCCCGAGGTTATGGACAAAGCCCCGTGTCGTGCTCTCGTATCCCTGGTCTTTGAAAAAGTCCACAACTGCCTGGTACACGTCCGCACCAGACACTCCTGCTTTGATGTGGGATATTGCGAGGCGCTTTGCACCCAATACAGCGGCATACATCTCTTGTATTTTCTCATCCGGTTCCCCTTTTGAGACGGTCCGGGTCATATCCGAGTAGTATCCCGTTGTCTCACTTTTGGGGAACATATCGATTACAATGGGCTCGTGCGCCGCAAGCTGCCCGGAACCGATTGCGTGCGGAAGCGCAGTATCTTTCCCGCAGGAGATGATCGTTTCTGCCGCACGGCACCCGCCGTCCATGAGCTGTTTGTGCACCGCTGTCCGCACGTATTCCGAGGTAAGGGGTGCGCCCTTCAGATAGAGCAGCCCTTTTTTCACCGTTGATCGTGCAATAAGCGATACCGCGAGCGCCATTGCATCATCGGTACTTTTTTGCACGCTCTTCATCCACGCAATCTCGGTGCGGGACTTTTTCGCCCGCATCTGCTCGACGGTACCCTTATCAACGATAACGCGGGCATGCTCTTCCAGCGCACGGACGAGCGCGGCTGGCAGGTCAGGTGAGACGAGAAGGGTTTTTCCTGCCTGACCCGCGATCATTGTTGCCTGCGCCTTCCACGGGTTCTTCTCGGTCTTTATGATCTCGATTAGCCCTGCCTGTGTCCGGGTCATCACCGCAGCGGTTGACTCCCGGGAGGCGCGTTCAGCCTCCATCTGGGAGACGATGATCGTCCCGGGCTGCCCGCGCCGCTTGAAAAAGACGAAGGGATCGTGCACCACAAACCGGGTGAGATATCGTATATCAGCGTCATCGGAAGAGGCGTACAATACAAAAGCATCTGCGCCGCTCGCTTTTATCGCCACATCCAGTGCATCCATGCTGTGTGATATATGTTGTGAAACGTCAAGTACTTTTATTCGCGGGTTGACATACGAGTGATGGATGAACAGACAAAACTCCAATGGAAATGGATATTCTATAAGCTTGCTATCCTGCTCAACGCAATTGTCCTTTTATTTGCCATATCAATACTGTCCGCCTTTCTCGTGCCGGACCCGTACCGCATCCCGGGCTGTATCGCGGCGCTCCTTCTCGCACTGCTGCTCTCACTCCGGTTTGTGAGAAACTACCGGTCGGCAAAGGCATGGCTTGAAGAACATGCAGGTAAAGAACATGCAGGTAAAGAGGATAGTGTGTGATGCAGGAGAAGCCCCTGCCGGATTGCCATGTTAAAAAAGATGAAGGATGAGATCGAGCTTTTAAGCCGGCACCTCGAAGTAGCGCAGGCGGTGGCGGAACACCAGCCCATCGGTATCATGAAGCTCGCCGAGCTCCTTGACCTGCCCTCCCACCGGATCCGGTATTCCCTTCATATACTGGAGCAGCTCGGGTACATCCGGGCATCTCCTGATGGTGCGGTGGCGACTGACCAGACGCGGGAACTGTTTGCGCACCTGAATGAAGACCTCGATGACCTCATCTGCCTGTTAAACGCGATGAAACGGGCGTGATCTTCCGGATCCCCGCGTGATTTTCTCACACCCGGATCACCCGTTTGCACGTCGGGAAGATAGGGTATCATCTTTATAGCTACCTTTAAGAAGACTCGAAAATAATCTAATAAGGCGCAGGGAATTTGCCGCCATAACTCAGTTGGTAGAGTGGCTGGCTGTTAACCAGCATGTCACAGGTTCGAGTCCTGTTGGCGGCGTTTTAGGGCCTGTAGCTCAGTCCGGTTAGAGCGCCCGGCTCATAACCGGGCGGTCATGCGTTCGAATCGCATCAGGCCCACTGAAGTCTTGTTTTCATCGGTTTTTTTGGGTCTTCTCTTCGTGCCGGTACTGCCTCTTTGCGTGAAGCCGCAGATTGCAAATGTTTCTATGACGGGACAATCATAAAAAGCAACATGAAATGTCCTGTCTGCGGGATGGACTGTGTACAGTCTGCAATGGATATTCTTGCCACGCTCCCGACTATATTTTTACCCTGCCCGGAGTGCAGCATGCGGGTACTGGACAAACGCGCCCCACCTCCATCGCACGAGTATGCGTTGCCGTGCACCTGCGGGAAACGGTTCATCGACGAGGTCTTTACCCACCTGTACGTGATCATGGTGGAGGAAGGAGACCTTACCGCATCTGATCCCTTAATCACAGTCGGGACGCCGCTCGTCCACCCGGGTTTTGTCATGGACCGCCCTCCCTTTCTTCCGGCGCTCTCCCTTCTTCTTCTCTCCCCCCGGGTGACGAAAAAGACTGCCGAACGCCTTGTGCGCGAAGTTCCCGAGCTCAAGGGTGTCGTGAAGACAGGCAATTTCACACCGGGCATTGCGAACCCGGACTTACACTCGGTGCCCCGGGTCTATGAGCTCCTTGCAGGGTGTGATGTCAGGGCTGACGTGTTCCCGCTTAAGTCAGGCCCGCTTGTCATCTACAAACAACAGTCCAGCATCCATATCGAGTTCCCGAGACCCGGGTATCCCAAGATCCGGTCGGTCGAGCAGCATGTCGGCACACCTTCTGTCAAAACCTTTGTCGATGCATGTTCCGGGGTAGGCACGCTCGGGCTTGCGGCTGCCTGTCTTGGGGTACCCCATGTCATCATGAACGACGCATGGTACGCCTCGGCGTACTGGGCGGCATATAACCTTGAAGTGAACCGCGTGTACCTGAAGATTGACCGGGTGAAGATCTACGAGCAGCTGGAGGAGATGCAGACCCATCCGGTGACCCGTGACCCGATCAAGATTGCGGAGACCACCGGTGAGCAGAGCGTAGAGATTTACCAGGGGGATTTTCGGCTGCTCCATACCATTCTCTCTCCCGGTCTCGCACCGGTGACTGCACTCGATCTCTTCGACAAAAGCGATAGTGTGGCAACTGAAAAGATACAGCGTGAATGGAAGGAGAAAGTGGGCGGGGAGGTATTCATTCCCTGAAACGAGGCAGTCCCGGCGTCGTCTGACCCTCATAAATAAACCGGTTCCGGTAAAAAGCATTTATTGACTGGTGCACAAAGGTATATGGGGACTAGCCCGGGTGGTTCGGCGTCACCTGTTACCCGAAACCGTCGGTACGCGGGAGGCGAAGTTTGACGAAGGCTATAACGACCTGCCGGAGCTTGTGCGCTCTGACTGTGAAACCTCGTCCCATGAGGTCGATGGACAGGTATCAAGATTCCGGAGGGAATGGCGACCTGTTGCTGCGGAGACCGGTTCAGGCCCGGAAGGGAGCAGACTTACCGTAGACATCCGGCGCCCATGGGGTAACGGGGCGGAGGATGAGTGTTTTGGCAAAAGCAGGCACGTACAGTCGACCGATAACACGTCCCCACTGATGATATCATGTCAAAAGTGACCATTATCGGTGCGACCGGCAATGTCGGGATGTTTGCCGCTTACGCGATCTCTGCAAATCCGCACGTGAGCGAGATTCTGCTCTACGGGCGCGAAGGGCGGGAAACGCTCCTGAAAGGGATTGTACAGGATTTTATCGACTCTTTTGCTGCACGGGGCACGAACGTCCGGGTGAACTGGACGACGAACTTAAAAGACGCCGCCGGTTCGGATGTGGTGGTGATCAGTGCAGGCAGCCCACGGGAACCCGGGCAGGACAGGCTTGACCTTGCCCTCGGGAATGCACGGATCGTCGCGCCGCTGGCACAGACAATCGGTGTGATAGCACCGGACACCAAGATCATCCTGGTGACGAACCCGGTCGATGTGATGACCTGCGTCGCTCTCAAATATTCCGGGCTCAAACCGAACCAGGTGTTCGGGCTGGGAACGCACCTCGACTCGATGCGGCTGAAGTCGCTGATTGCCACGTATTTCAAGGTGCATGTGAGTGAAGTCCATACGAGAATTATCGGGGAACATGGCGCGAGTATGGTGCCGCTCTGGTCCGCGACAACGATAGGCGGTATCAAGATCTCCAACCTGCCGGCGTTTGCACACCTGCCGGTGAATGAGTTCATCGAATCCGTGAAATGCAGCGGGGAGCTGATCATCAGGAACAAGGGTTCCACGGTATACGGGCCCGGTGAAGCGATCGCATCGCTTGTTAAGACGGTTCTTGGCGATGAGAACCGTATCCTGACCGTTTCTGCTTATGTAAAAAGCGAAGTCCACGGGATCGGTGATGTCTGTATTGGTGTGCCGGCACGAATCAACCGGAATGGGGCATTTCCGGTGACGATACGGATCGATGAATCTGAAGTCATCGCGTACCGTGATTCGGTCGAGAAGATCCGCGCAAGTACCGAGCAGATCTTTGCCAAACTCGAAAAGTGAAATGCTGTTTTTAAAAAGAGTTTAAAAAGAAATATTCCCGATTCATTCAGGTAAGCGTCACTTCAATGATTTCCGCCCGCTCGACGCCGGGGATCTCATTTAATAGCTGCTCAATTGCATCGGTTTCGCCGCCGGCATCATTGATCACTGCGGCAAGTTTTATCGCTTTTAATCCGAACCCGATGGGTTCTTCCTGCATATCCTGGATTCCGGGAAGTTTCTTTTTGAGCGCAACTTTGAGTTCAGCAAGGTTGACTTCCGGTGATTCAGGCATTATCCTGACAATAACTGCGACGCTTCCCATGTCTCACGGTCCCGTAAATCCGCATTTCGGGCAGACGTAGGGAATACTCTGCTCCCTGCACCGGTAGCACCGGCTGATCTCGACACCGCACGCAGGGCAGCCAAACGCTGTTGCACCCTCTTCTGCCAGCGGAGCGCTGCAGGACGTACACTTCTTATTTGCCATTGTAATTACTCCTCCAAGGATTCCTATAGTATCTCTTTTAGTACCTTTAAAAGGTTGTACCAAAATCGGTGCCAATCACCGTTCCCTGCACCTTCTCTCCCCGCAGGTATCTTTCGAGCAGTTCCGGCTGCGTCCCGTTGAGAATTTTCACGTTGATCCGGTTGTCAAGAACATAGGGAATAAAACAGGGATCAATCACATCGGATGCCACCGGCTCTGTTATCCCCTCCTGTAAAATGCCATCAATCCTGATACCATCTACCGATTTCAGGATGAGCAGCTCTGCACCGAGGGTTCCTGCAACCCATGCGGCGATGGTATCGGATGTAACATCCCATGTATGGGGCAGGGGATCCTGTCTTCTCATCACGCAATATGGCAAGAGTACGCAGGGTTTTCCGGGGTGCGCGAGACGATGGGTGGTTGCCATACCCTGCGAAGCGAGCACCCACCCGTACTGTTCCATCGCCGCGATTGCCATCCAGTGCGCGGCATCATCGTTCACTCCTGCCTGCCGGACGGCATCAGCAAAGATCCCTCCCCCGGGAACAACGAGAAGCGGGCGGGGACTGGCGATAAGGACGGGCACGATCCGGGGTATATGCGAAAGCAAGCTACCCCCTACTTTTACGACAAGTGTGGGCGATGCATTACCACCGCCCGGCTGACCCTTCTGCCTCATTATCCATCAGGGTTATATCGCCAGATTATAAAAGAAGCGTGGCGTAACGATGTGACCATGCGCCTGCTGCCGATCCTCGTTTTTTTCACTTTGTGTGTGATGCAGTGCGGTGCAGTGCAGATTGTTGAATTCTGTCCGGATCCGTATCTGCTCAATGATGAAGATGAATACCTCGTGCTTGCCGGCAACGGATTATTGGATGGCATCACTATCTCCGATGCAAGCGGGGGCTTCCGGTTCCCTCCGAAAACACCCATCAACGGTTCTCTCTTTATCGCCCGGAACGGTCTTGCTTTTAAAAAGACCCATGGAACACTTCCGGATTTTGAATGGGTCGATTCTTCCCCGCGCGTCCCGAACGTGATCAGTGCAAACACCCTCCGGATGGCAAATGCGAAAGACTCTCTTTTGTTCTACGATAACGGCAGGCTTATCCAGAAAGTCGAGTGGCCGAATGATGTGAAACCCCGCGAGGGTCAGGTGCACTATCTCGAAGAAGGGATATGGGACCGGCGTGTCCTCATGCTGGGGCAGTCCCGGTTGCTCCCCGCGACATTCTCCGGGGTCACGGTCACGACATTTGTCTCCCCCGACTGCTCGTATGAGGTATTTTCTTCTGCCGTTCTTAGCGCTTCACACGAACTACGTGTGAACGTATACGAGTTCACGAGCACGAACCTCTCGACCATTATTATCGATGCACGGAAGCGTGGTGTCGATGTGGATGTGCTTGTCGAAGGCGGTCCGGTGGGTGGGGTGACTGCGGAGGAGAAGACCATAATTTGGGCGATGAATGCGAGCGGGATTCCGATCTATCAGATGGCGGCACCGACCGGGGGTCATGCACCGTACCGGTATGATCACGCGAAGTATCTGGTCATAGACCAGAATGCGGTGCTCCTGACGAGCGAGAACTTCAAGTACAGCGGCTTTCCGCCTCCCGGGATCTCCGGGAACCGGGGGTGGGGCGTGTATCTTGAAAGCCCTGAAGTTGCCAGCTATTTTACCGGGGTATACGAGGCAGATATCTCGGGAAATGCAATAAGGCCCGTTACCGGCACGAGCGGTGCAGTTGAAACGATCCCCCCTGTTCCCCATCCGGTTGAATTCTCCCCGGAACGGTTCTATAATGCGACAGTCTCTCCGGTAATCTCACCGGATACGAGTGATCAGATCACCCGTCTCATTGACTCTGCACAATCAAGTGTCGAGGTCGAACAGATGTATATCACGAACGAATCGGCAACCGAACTGAACCCCTTCCTTGCGGCAGCGATCAACGCTTCCCGTCGTGGGGTAACCGTGCAGGTTCTCCTCGACTCGTACTGGTATAACGTGGAGGACACGAAGGATAACGATGAGATGGTAGCGCTCATCAACACGATCGCCCGGACGGAACACCTCCCGCTCGAAGCCCGGTGCGCTGACCTCAAAGCAAGCGGGATCGAGAAGATCCATAACAAGGGCGTAATCGTCGATGACGAGCGGGTGCTTGTCTCGAGTATCAACTGGAACAGCAACTCCCCGAACTTCAACCGGGAAGCGGGCGTGATTATCGATCATCCGGGGGTTGTCCGGTATTTCCACGCGGCGTTTCTCGACGACTGGGCGCCTGCAGTGCGGGCTCAGGAAAAACCGGTGGACTATGTAAAAATCGTCGCAGTGATCGGTGTCATCGCGGTATTACTCGTGCTGTACTACCGGCGGCACATCCGGTAAAGGTGAGTGAACCGTGAGCACTGATGGGGAGAAAAGCAGAAATCGGGAAATTCAGTACGGTTTTTGGATTTTACCGAAAAGAGTGATTCAATACCAGGTACCGTATGTGTGAGGGCGTTCGGCAATCAATACTTCTTCAGGGCACACTGGCATACGTCACAGAGGTTCATATCGCTCTCTCCTGTGACAACGGCAAGCGCCCATCGGTCGATCATCGCGGAAAGTTCGGTGGATAACACGACTTCACTGGCTCCCCGCTTACGGCTCAGGTATTGGGAAACGGCAGCCCGCGTAACACCCAGCCGCTTTGCTGCATCGCTCTGGCTGAGCCCCTGTTCACGGATGAGTCGTGACACCATCTCCGCCCGCATCGGCGGCAGGAGGTTCCTGACCATCGTGTCGCAGTGCATGAGCGTGCAGGTATGCTTTGTCATACGAACACGGGCTGGGCTTCAGAGATTGGAACCGCTCTGTTCTGGTAGATGATCTGTCGTGCGTCACGGAAGTTGAACTTCTCGATGATGAGGTGGCGCTCTTTGAGTTTTCTGAGTGCATATCGTACGGTGCGCGGTGCGAGACGGCTTTTCTCGACAATATCCTTGTGCGTCATGGCGCCACCGGCGTTGAGTATTCCCAGCACGGTTCGCGATGATGGGGGTAATGTTGTCTGATACATGAGGGTAATGTTAACGGTGTTAACATATCAACCTGTCGGTAATTTATACCGCTGCCTTCAACACTGTCGTATGTTCGTGCACCAGGAGCGGATGGCAATCCTTCTTCTGGTCGGCGTTGCTGTTATCGTGATTGGGGCGCATTTTGTGCTTGGCACTCTCGGGAAGCACCCGTTTGCCTCAGAATACTCCAACCGCTCTGCTGATGGCGAACTGGTGAGCGCTCACGGAACAATCGGTGAAGCCACGGTCACGAAAAACGGTGGACACCTGCTCCTGAAAATTGACAATGTGACGGTGTTTGTCCCTGCTCAGGTCGCGGGGTCTGTTTCGTATGCGAAAGGACAGAATGTCACGTTCTATGGCACTGTCCAGACCTATCGCGGGGAAAAGGAGATCCTCGTCGGCTCCGCTGGCGATATCAGCCTGCTGCCGTAATTTTCCGGCAGCTGCATGACCGGTCACTTACGGGTGTTTTTTCTTTATCGCATCAAGCGCTTCCCGGGCAGACGAGCGGACTTCCCCGTCCGGGTCATCGAGAGATGCCGTCAGCGCTGCGACTGCCCGGTCATCACCGATAACCCCGAGAGCCCATGCGGCATTTTTCCTGACCCCCTTTTTGGGATCTTTTAACAGCGGGATAAGGGGGTCAACTGCCCGCGGGTCACGAAGTTTTCCCAATCCCCATGCGGCGCCGATGCGAAGCCATTTTTCATCAGATGCGAGTGCTGCAATCAGGGGTTCAACCGCACGCCGGTCACCGATCTGCCCGAGGGATTTTGCTGCGATCCACTGGACATCGACATACGGGTCATGGAGGGCGAGAATGAGCGGCTCTACAGCGGTTGCATCCCGCTCATCCCCCAGCGCTTCCGCCACCTTCCATCGTGTATCGAGGGAGTCACTTTTCAGCATCTGGATATATGCTGCAACACGCCGCTTGTGCATCTCCTCTGCCGCCACGACGTCTTCTTGCGGGGGCTCGATATTCTGATCGGGTTCCCGCACTGGTGTTACCGGATTTTCCATTCCCAATCCTCTTTAGCCATTCATACGGGATGCAGTAACATTAAGGTTATTCTTCTGGATTGGGGGCGGTGGCTCTGTTCGGTATGCAAGCTGATGGAAAAGATGAGCACTGGAAAAAACTGGACTTTGCGAAGGGAAATTAATCCTGCCGGAAATGCGAGTTTACCCGGGCACGATCTCAAGATTCACTGAAAAATTTTTAACCGTGTGCGTAAGTGCCCCCAAGCTGATCACATCAGCCCCGAGTGAGGCATAGTTCCGGATTGTATCAGGATTGATTCTCCCGGACAGTTCGATCACGATCCGTTCCCGGAGCCCTTCGCGTTCCAGCAGGGCGAGTGTCTTTTTGACTTGTCCGGGACTCATGTTGTCAAGCATGATGATGTCTGCACCTGCCTGTGCAGCAACCAGTGCATCGTCGGTTGTCTCCACTTCCACTTCGACCTTTTTATACGCGGACATCATCTTTGCGCTCCTGATTGCATCAACAAGCGGCACCAGTGCAAGGTGATTGTCCTTGATAAGAATCCCGTCACTCAGGTTCGTGCGGTGCGGGTCTCCCCCACCAAGGACGACCGCTTTTTTATCGAGCGCCCGGAACCCCGGACAGGTCTTCCGGGTTCCTGCCACCCGGCAGCGGGAGTCTTCTGCCGCAACGATGTCTGCCATCGCTCTTGTCTGCGTGGCGATGCCACTCATCCTCCCGATAATGTTTAAGGCAGTGCGTTCAACAAGGAGGATCATCTTTGCCCTGCCGGACAGTGCGAGAAGCGTATCCCCCTGTTTGACTCTGTTACCATCGTTGGCACGGCGCTCTACATCTACCCCGTAATGCGAAAAAAGCATGGCTGCCTCTTCTAATCCGGCGATGGTCCCTGCCTGTTCTGCCCGGATGACCGCATGGCAGGAGATATCGGGGATGATAGCATCTGAAGTTGCATCCCCGAACGGTGCGTCCTCGCGGATGAACTGCAACAGGTATTCCAGCGACACCATGCCATGTTCCCCCGTCATACCCTCATGTCCCCACAACAAAGGGGTTGCAGAGATCTTTTAACAGGGAGAGGATGGAGAGCGCAGCGAGGTAACTCGTCGCCGGGTTGTCCGGGCTCGGGAGGTTGGTGACTTTAATGTAGGTCTCCCCGAATGCTCCTTCGATAAACAACTCGTGGATATTTTTATCAACCGCAGGATCGACCCAGAGTTCCACGTCGGCATCCTGCCCGGCAGCAAGGCTCATCGCGACCGACACATTTACGTTCTTCGGGTATGCCTTGATGCATTCGTTGGCTTTTCCGGCAAAGATCCTCTTTCTCTCCCCGGTCTCAATGCCAAGTGATGCCGGGCTTTTTGTGGTCCGCAGGAGCAGTTTTGTGATATGCGAGATCTTCCCGATTTTAAGGTTGTCCAGCCCGAAGATCGCACCGCTGGGGATGTACACCTTCCGGCATTCCCTCATGGCAATCTTCCGGATCTCTTCACGGAACACCGGATCGGCAAGTGCCCCGACGCTCATGATGACCAGATCTTTTTTATGGGCGAGCACTTTTTCGGCATAGGCCCTGACCGCGCTCACTGATGCAGCCTCGACCACAATATCCACATCTGCGGAAAGGAACGATTCAAAATCCTCGTATGCCTGCCCATGGCAGATTCCTGCGGTTTCCTGTGCTTTTAAAAAGACCTTGTCAAAGACCGCCGAAATCTCGAAACCATCTGCGTGCCCGGCAATAATATGCCCGATATTGCCGCAGCCGAGCAGCCCGATCCTCATCATGCTAACAGATTATGGGTGTCATTGGTTAAGTGTTACGCTCCAAAAACTGCGAGGCTCACATGAGTATAATACCGGCAATTTATCGGGTGGAATCTCCAGAAGTATGTACTACCGGGATGATGGGAAAAAGAACAGAAAATGACCCCGGATGTGATGCCGATACCGGGTGGCTTTCGGCACTTGCGGGAAAGCGTGTGTATATCGAGACCTATGGGTGCCGTTACAACTTCGGGGATACGGCAAACCTTGTCGAGGTATTAAAACACGAGGGGAGCACAATTGTTGCTACTGCCGATGAGGCAGATGCGGTCGTCCTCAATACCTGCACGGTCGTTGGTCCCACCGAGCGGCGGATGCTCAGGCGCCTCGCACAGCTGCGGGAGAAGAACCTGTTCGTTACCGGGTGCATGCCCATGGTCCAGCGGGAAGCGATCTCTGCCGTCTGCACCCCTGCGATTATCCTCCCGGATGCGATCCGGGCGGCATACCGGCGTGTGGGAACGGTTGCCGGTGGTGGCGTGGGGATTGTCCAGATTGCACAGGGATGCCTCGGGAAATGCACGTACTGCATCACGCGGGCTGCACGGGGGAGACTCGTGAGTTTTCCCGTGACGGAAATTACAGAAAGAGTACTGGCATTCATCCACGCAGGTACCCCGGAGATCCAGCTGACTGCGCAGGATACCGCTGCATGGGGGCGGGACATGCACCGTACGCTTCCGGATTTGCTGCACGAGTGCTGCGAGATTCCCGGGCAGTACATGATCCGGGTCGGGATGATTAACCCTGCTACCGTTAAAGGAATTCTTCAGCCTCTGGTGGATGCGTTTGCGAGCGACCATATCTTCAAATTTATCCACATCCCCGTCCAGTCAGGTTCAAACCGGATTCTCCGGCAGATGGGACGGGGATACACGGTTGAAGAGTATGAGCAGATCGTTGCAGCATTCCGGAAAAAGTATCCGGATATTACGGTTGCAACAGACATGATAGTGGGTTTTCCCGGGGAGACGGACGAGGATTTCTCCCGCTCCGTTGCCCTCATCGACCGCCTTCGTCCGAAAAAAGTGAACGTGACGCGATATTCACCTCGCCCGTTCACCGGCGCGATAAAGGAAAAAGACTTCCCGGATGCGGTAAAAAAGGACCGCTCCCGTATCCTGAATGCCCGTGCCGAAGAGGGGTATACCGCGATCAATATTCCCTGTCTCTCCCGGGTTGTACCTTTTATAGTCACGGAGACGATCCGCCCGGGATCAGTACTTACCCGGACACCCACTTATACCGGGGTCGTTCTGAACGAGGCGCTTCCTATTGGGTATACCGGAGAGGCAATCCTCAAAAGGGATCGGAAATACTTTTTCATCGGAGAGCGGGTGCGTTGAACGCTCCTGCCCCGGGCATCCGCGTTTTTGTCTTTATCGAATCCAAGTGATTTAATAACCGTAACGGTAATTATTCCTGTCACGAGTGAATACGCAGGATATGGTGATGTGTCATGGATGAGATCGAGGCGGGTTTTAAAAAAATAATGCAGAATATTGAAGTGATGAGGACAAAGGATCATGAGTTGTCGGCAAAGGTCAAGAAGCACGAGGGAGAACTGTTAGGGCGCATGGCGGTATCGGCTATTCCCATTGTCAAATCTGTCGGGCTCAACCTTCTTAAAATCGGTAAGCAGGGTACAAAAAACGATATCTACGATGCCAATTATTATGTCGAAAAGATGATCATCCTCGGGAAAGCCGAACAGCCTGCAGCACTTCGTCCGGACGATCACACTAAAAAGGTGACCGACCAGTTCTGCGTTCTCTCAGAAAAGGGAAAATTCTTCGAACTGATGTACAGCTCTGACGGGTTTATTACAGACTCGTTTCTCAGCCCTATTGAGCCAAATGCGGCGATCGACGCGTATGGCTATGACGTGATCCTCATGCTCTACACGGCGCTGCACGATTACTTAAAATCAGAAGAGGATCTGGTTATTGCGCTCGAAAAGGTTATTGCGTATATTTTCGGGAAAAAACCCTGATCTTTACGGCCTTCGATGGTTTTATTCCGTCTCTATTTTTTCGTTTTATTTCCACTTGAACATGGGAAACATGGGTTTGAGGAGATCGTCATCATTCTTTCCGAGCGCTGAAAGGGCGAATGTGCGGGTGTAATGTGAACCTTTTGAGTCCTCAAATGTGAC
Source organism: uncultured Methanoregula sp. (assembly GCA_963676405.2). Lineage (GTDB taxonomy): Archaea > Halobacteriota > Methanomicrobia > Methanomicrobiales > Methanospirillaceae > Methanoregula. The sequence goes on along the minus strand of CAXXQB010000001.1, from coordinate 89,215 downwards.
AACCGCTTTTGCCTCGTTGATCATTTCCTGTAACTGGTGTTCGGTAACTCCATCTACCGCCAGTTCGGGAATGTCGAACTCTATGTTGAGCGGTACCATGGCGATATGGATCCGGTATGCCGGTGCGGTTCCCCGGTTGGTGACACCTATCCTCTTTGCATCATCGTGGAGGTTTATGGCAATGTCAGGAAGCACCTCAGAATCTTCCATGATAAAAAATGACATCGCGATGGCAATGAGGATAATTGCACCTGTAGCGCCGAGATAGATATTGATAAAAAAAAGGATGGCGCAGACAATGACGCCAGCCACAAGAATGATCGTATGGTTTTTTTCCATACAATCCTGTATGATAAAAAACTATATCAAAATACGTAAAATGGGCCCGATGCGATTTGAACGCATGACCTCCCGGTTATCAGCCGGGCGCACCACCGAGCTATGCTACGGGCCCGAGAATTGACAGTAAATTTACCTTATTAGTTATCCCATCAGAGCTTTTATAGGTTGTGAATTCCAGTCTGGTAACAGAACTGATAGATAGGGCTATGTGCCTGAAAATTGACTAAAATACTACGGAACTGTCCTATGGTGCGAAAATATCTTCTCGGAAACGAAGCGATCGCCCACGCCTCTCTTGAGGCAGGTGTGGATTTTGTAAGCGGGTATCCCGGCACCCCCTCGTCGGAAGTGATCGATACCCTCCGTGTGCAACCAGATCGGTCATTCTATATCGAATGGTCGGTGAACGAGAAGGTGGCACTGGAAAACGCCCTTGCAGCCGCATGGTGCGGTATACGGGCGCTCTGCACCATGAAACATGTGGGCTTAAATGTTGCATCTGACCCGTTGATGACAAGTGCATATACCGGTGTAACCGGGGGTTTTGTCATCATGAGTGCCGATGACCCGTTCGCCCATAGTTCCCAGAACGAGCAGGACAGCAGGTGCTATGCCCATTTCGCCCGGTTGCCGTGTCTTGACCCTGCAAGCGTGCAGGAAGCGCACGATATGATGCGGGACGCATTTTCCTTGTCCGAGGAGTTCGGGCTTCCCGTGATCTTCCGCCCCACCACCCGCATCTGCCATTCAAAAGGCGATGTCGAATTGGGGAATGCAGTGACAAGCCAGCGAAAAGGTGAGTTCCACAAGGATCCCAGACAGTACGTGGTAATCCCGGCGCACACCCGGATACTTCATAAGAAACTCAATGAAAAGCAGCCCGCACTCAAAAAACGACTGGTCGAGCGTGGGTACAACCGGTACGAGATACGGGGAAAGACTGCGGTGATCGCGAGCGGGATAGGGGCATCGTATGTTGAGGAGATACTACCCCCCGGTATCTCGTTTATGAAGATTGGGGCATACCCGATAGATGAAGACTGGCTCGCGGCATTTGTCCGGCAGCACGAGAAAATCCTCGTGATTGAGGAGCTTTCGCCGGAGGTAGAAGAGCAGGTACTACAGGTGGCGGGAAGCATTCCCGTTTTTGGCAAAAAGAACGGGTACGCCCCTCTTGAAGGAGAGTTGTCGCCGGCGCTGGTTGCTGCGATCATGGTGCGTGCCGGATTTTTAGCTGAAAATCCGTTCCCTGCGGCTGTTCCGGAACAAGATCTCCCGGTACGTCCACCGATCCTCTGTGCCGGGTGCCACCACCGTGCGGCCTTCTACGAGATCAAAAAAATCTTCAAAGATGCGATCTACCCGAGTGATATCGGGTGTTACACGCTCGGGCTCCAACTGGGAGCTGTTGATACCACGATCTGTATGGGGGCATCGATCACCGTGGGAAGCGGTATCGCCCATGCGGGGGATCCCCGTGACGTGATATGCACTATCGGGGGACTCGACCTTCCTCCATACCGGTATTCAGGGGCTGATAAACGCGGTCTACAACGGGGCGAACATGACCGTCGTGATCCTCGATAACCGGATTACGGCAATGACCGGGCACCAGCCCAACCCGAACACCGGTGCGACTGCCTGCGGGGTAGAGACACCCCCGGTCTCGCTTGACGCAGTCTGTCGTGCCTGCGGGGTCATGTTTGTGGAGACCGTTGACCCGTTCGATATCGCCGGTACTGTGAACATCCTTTCAGAGGCAAAGAAGAGAAAAGGCGTGAAGGGTGATTATCGCAAAGCAGATGTGCGTCATCATGGCGCGCCGTGCCGGGGTGAAACGGAAGCGGTTTGCCGTTGATCCGGATGCCTGCACCGGCTGCGGCACCTGTGTGCGGTTCGGGTGTCCCGCCATTGAAGTTGTGGACGAGAAGGCGCGGATCACAGACCTGTGCAGCGGGTGTACAGTCTGCGCCCAGTTGTGCCCTGCCGGGGCTATTAGTACTGAGGTGCCGAAATGACCGGGAGTTTTGATATCCTGATCGTCGGGATCGGTGGGCAGGGCACGATCCTTGCGTCGAATATCCTGGGCAAAGCCTGTCTTATTGAGGACCGGCATGTGAAAGGAGCAGAGACGCACGGGATGGCGCAGCGAGGGGGTTCGGTGGAGAGCCATATCCGGATCGGGGGGACGTTCGGACCGTTGATCGTGCCGGGCAAAGCAGACCTGCTGATCTCGTTTGACCTTCTCGAAGCCCTCCGGTACTCCGCACTACCTGAAACTCGGGGGAAAGATGGTGGTAAACCGGCATCTCGTCCTTCCCACGTCAGTATTCACGCAGAAAATTGCCATACCTAGTGAAGAGGAGATCGTAGGCAGGCTCAAAAAATACCATCCCTGCCTCCTTGATGCCGACCAGATTGCCACTGATGCAGGCAGCGTACTGGCCCAGAACGTCGTGATGCTGGGCACCGCCTCGGGAGCCATGCCGCTCAAACCCGAATCGCTCATTGCCGCGGTCAAAGAACTCGTCCCGCCAAAAACCATTGCGGTTAATACGAAAGCCTTTGACATGGGCAGGGAGTTTGGCAGGCAGTGCTGAATGGAGGTCTGCCGGCTGCAATGTTCTGGGTGAAAGGGCTTATGAGAATCCCGTTTGGATACAGCACCTGTATTCCGGTTCAACGCCGGGAAATAATCACGAAAAAAACGGCAATCGATAACGAAAAAAACCAGAAGCGCTGAGGGGGGGAATTGAACCCCCGAGGCACTTTCGCACCACAGGCTTTCCAGGCCTGCGCCCTACCGCTAGACTACCTCAGCAAAAAGTGTATCCCATGTATTAGCCGGGTATTTTTTTAATGCTATCTTTTCTTCGGGCACCCGGTTTCGGCTTTTCTGGCCTCTCCTTTTTCGTCCAGCCCCGGGGATAGGTGCCCGCCGGAAGAAAGACCGAAGTCATGGCAATGACAAGCCCTGTGGCACCAGGTGAAAATGAAGACGAGGGGACGAGTCCCCGCCCAGTCCGACAAACTCGTTTTTCCCGGACAGGACCGCAACCGGCTGATCTTTTTTGAATTCATCGCACCGTACCACCCCACCCCGGCAAGCGCTGCACCCCGGCAGAGTGCGTCAATGGCAGTGTCGCGGACAACAACAACCGGAAGATCCGGCACCGCTGCATCGACAGAGACAACCATGGAATCAAGCAGTGACCGGTCTCCCCCCCGTGCAGCAACACAGGCATCCTGCAGCGCATGAAGGGTATGTGCTGACTCTTCACCAAATGCACCCGAACGGGTCCGGCGCAGTTCCTGCATGTGCGCCCCGGCACCCAGTGCAAGCCCCATGTGGTGGCAGAGCGAGCGGATGTAAGTACCTGCATCGCATCGCACCCGGAACAGGATAAGCCGGTTTTCGATACTGAGCAGATCGATACGGTGAATTTCACGGATACGGAGGTTACGTTTTACCGCACTCTTTTCGGGGGGCGCTGATAAATTCTTCCGGTGAATTCACGGATGACCTGCTCAATCCGGCTCTTCTCTACATCCTTATGCACCCGCATCAGGCAGACATACTCTTTTTCGTGTTTTAAGAGAAGCGGCGCGAGGCGCACAGCATTTCCCAGCATAACGAGGAGGACACCTGAGACCTGCGGGTCGAGTGTGCCTGCATGCCCCACCTGGCACCCGAGCATCTTTCCTACCCATGCAGCCACTTGGTGACTTGATGGTCCGCAGGGCTTGTCTATGACAATAATGCCTGCGCCGTGCCAGAGCTGTTCCGACGGGAGTATTTCATTACTGTCTGCCATTATCCACCGTCCCTGTTTTGAGATACTCGTTTAACGCAGCAAGTGTCCCTTCGAGTGATCCGTCCCCGACAACCGCAGGAGTTGTTCCTGCTTTTCGCATTACGGCAGCGGTAATATCCCCGATCGCCATCACGAGGAGACCGGGTTTTTGGGTCCAGATGGCTTTTGTATATGACATAGCGCTCGTGAAGAGGAGGGCTTTTGCTCCTTCCAGGTTGGAAAGGTTCATCGGTAGGTGTCAGCTGGTAGCACCGGAATTCGCGTGCGATCCCCTTAGCGCTGGCGATTGCATCGAGAAGGACCGGGTTTGGGACATCTGCCCGGGGGATGCCAATTTGTTTTCCCGCGATCCAGTCACCGAGATACGGTACGAAGTCGCGGGAGTAGAACCCGGGCAGTGTCTCGCACTCGATCTCGTAATGCTGCAACTCCTTTGCCGTCTGCGGACCGATGGCGATCACCCGGGGGACCCGGTTGAGGCGCGGTGCGATGAGTTTTGCCGGGAGGGCGCTTGTGAAAAAGAGGCAGTCGAACTCCCCGCGATCCACTGCATCGACAAATGCATTGATAATCTCTGTATTGACTGCAGAGCGGAGCGGGTGCACGCTATAGCAGGAGTGCCCGTACTGAGCACACCTCCCGGCATCACTCTGTTCTTTCCCCAGAAGGACGGGTGACTGCAATTCTCATTACGGATTTGTCGCCTCGTTATGATAAGATGGTATGCATTTCGGTCAATTTATGTTCATTCTGCTGCATGTCTAGTAAGTGATTGAGATCCTCACCGGATTACTCCTAGGAGTGCTGCTCGGTACAATTAGCGGGCTTATCCCCGGTGTGCATGCAAATACACTCGCAGGGATCCTCTTAAGTCTCCAGGTTGCGCTGTTAACCCTGCTCGGACCACTCGCGCTTGCCGGGGTACTTTTTGCCGCACTGATCACGCACACGTTTGTCGAGTCGATACCGGGCACCTTTCTTGGGATTCCCGATGCAGATACCTCGCTTGCTGTGCTCCCGGTGCACGCGCTCACCCTTGAAGGAAACGGGGAGGAGGCTGTCCGTATCGCAGCACTCGGCAGCGCGTGTGCGATCATCCTTGCAGTCCCGCTCTCAGTCTGCTGTTATTTTCTGCTCCCTGCGCTCCAGCCATACTTTGACTGGGGTATCGGCATAATGATCCTTGCTGCGGTGGGGTACATGATCGTCATGAGCGATGCGCCCGGTTGGGCGCTTTCGATCTTTGCGGTTTCCGGTATTCTCGGGATATTCACGCTCCGGTACGCATATCTCGGCTGGCACACCCTTGCCGGTGGGAGTGGGATTCTCATGCCCCTTCTCACCGGGTTGTTTGGCATTTCCGTCCTCATCACCGCGTCGCGGGGAACAATGCCGGTCCAGCACTTCCGGGGCATCCGGATGAAAAATTCGGCCATTGTAAAGAGTTCCGTTCTTGGCACGGTAGCCGGTATAGCTGTCGGCTGGCTTCCCGGGCTCTCAACGGCAACGGCAAATGGTGTCCTTGCATCGGTGATCGGTTACGAGAAGGACCGGCGGGCATATATCCTTGCCACGAGCGCGGCGAACACGGCGAATGCGTTTATCGGGCTTGCTGCTCTCTTTGCCCTTTCGCGGATGAGAAACGGGGTGATGGTGGCGCTGTCTGAACTGCCTCTCCCTTCTATGAGTGAACTGACCATTATCGGTGTGCTTGCGGCATGTGCTGCCTATCTCGTCACGATCGGGATCTCCCGCTCCGCTCACCGGTTCAATGGAATAGACAGCCAGCGGGTAAACCGGGCAGTGATCTTGTTTGTCATTGGATTATGTCTCATTCTCACCGGGCCGTTCGGGGGTTTTATTCTCGTCCTCGCCATCGCACTGGGACTCGTCCCGTATCTTGTCAACGTGCCGAGAGTGTACTGCATGGGAGCGATCATGGTGCCGGTGATGCTGTACTCCTTTGGCATCACGTGGGTCTGACCACCTTATTAGCGATCCATTGATTTTTTACCCGTGCGCCCCTTACGCTTCTATTATGCAGGCATACTGGTTTGGTGAGGTGACCGGTGACGGATGCACACCCTGTGAAGGGGATAGTGTTGCCATCGCCACCCGCATCCGTTCGCTTCGCACCAGTATGGACGCATTTGTGCCTCTGGACTGGCAGCAGGCAGTGAGGTGCGGCGTATGCCGCGATCGGGCTGAGTACCTGTCAAAACTGCAGGGCGTGTGCATTACCGCGTCAGAACTGGCAGTCCGGGAGAGTTATGCGGGAAAGGATGTAGAACTGCTCCAGATGGTACGGACACTCGATGAGATGGACACCGTGATTAACCTGCTCTCAGAACGGGTGGCAGACTGGTACCAGGTACGGCATCCGTCTTTTTCCCGCAAGTACCGCAGGACTCCGGCGCATCAGCTCGTAAAGACCATACGAGAGCGGAGCCGGGGTGGGGCTCTCGGGAACGTGGCACAGGGGATCGAACAGATTGCTGTCACCCGTGCAGCGCTTGCACAGGAAGTATCCGGGAGGGCGTGTGCCGTGATGCCCAATACGAGCGCGCTGATCGGCGGGCTTGTTGCCGCCCGGCTCTTGTCCCATGCGGGAAGCCTTCGCCAGCTTGCGCGTCTTCCCGCAAGTGCGATCCAGGTTCTCGGTGCACGGACTGCGCTGTTTGCCCACCTGAGGACTGGTGCTCCTTCACCTAAACACGGGATCATCTTTCAGCACCGGCGGGTGCACAGTGCTCCCCGGCAATTCCGTGGCAGAGTTGCCCGTGTTCTTGCCGGAAAGCTCGCCATCGCTGCCCGGCTGGACTATTACCGGGGGAATGCAGTCCCGGAGTTCCTCCTTGCGGCTCAGGCATGTATCGACCGTGCAGGGACTGAACCGTCCGGAAATGAAGGTGCGCAATCGTGATCTGGATCGGGGATGTGCTGGTATCAAACGGTGATGGGGGTGTATACGGGGAGCGGATGCTTGGCGGAGCGCGGGTGTGGGACCCGTACCGGAGCAAACTCTCGGCATTGTACCATGTAGGGACAGGGATCGATCTCATCCCGGGTATGCGGGTGCTCTACCTTGGTGCAGCGAATGGGACCACGGTATCCCACGTTGCCGATTACGTTGAAGTGGTATACGCGGTAGAGTTTGCCCCCCGCCCTATGCAGGATCTCCTTGAGGTTGCACGACGGCGCAGGAACGTGATCCCGATTATGGCAGATGCCGCCCGCCCGGAGCAATATGCGCCGGTGGTGGAAGCGGTTGATCTCGTGTACCAGGATGTCGCACAACCGGAACAGGCAGCGATTGCTATCCGGAACTGTGCGTTTTTAAAGGGGGGGTGTACTCTCATCCTTATGCTCAAAACCCGGAGCGTGGATGTACGAAAGGAGCCCATGGAAGTATTCCGGGACACTATCGGGCAGCTCACCGTTGCCGGGCTCTCGGTTAAAGAAAGCGTCTGGCTTGCCCCGTACCATGCAGATCATGCTGCCATAGTCTGCGAAAAAACTTCCGGTATGTGATGGCGATGCCAGACGGGATACGGTTTTATTCTGTGGGGGGATGGACAGTCATCGGCATTATTCTCCTTGTCTGCCTTGTCATAGTCATCATACCTCTCCTGTTTCTCGGGCTCGTGGGAGCTGCGTTCACCCGGCTGGGGTTTTCGTGGATCGCCGCAGTCCTCTTGATGCTGATCGGGAGCGCGATTAACATTCCGGTGGGAAAAATCAGTCGAGAGATGATCCGGATTGAGCATAACGAGGGGGTGATCCCCGATGGGTATGAGCCATGGGAAACGGTCATCGCCATCAACCTTGGAGGGGCGGTGATCCCTGTTGCCATTGCATGCTACCTGATTTACATCTCGGTGCACTCAACCGGCACGGCTATCGCTTTGCCTTTGATTGTGGGAGTGCTTATTGTTGCCGCACTCTCTTTTGTATCGACACGGCGCGTCGATGGTGTGGGTCTTAAGGCGCCCCTGTTTATGCCAGGACTTACTGCCCTGCTGTGCGGGATTTTACTTAGTGGGGGTATTGGGCTTTCGGCAGGAGTGATCGCGTTTGTGAGCGCCACATTCGGAACGCTTATCGGGGCAAATATTGCAAAACTTCCCCGGGTCCGGGACCTTAACGTATCAGAATTCAGCATCGGGGGTGCCGGGACTTTTGGCGCCGTGTTTATCGGCTGCATCCTCTCTGCGCTGATTGCATGAGACCGGGGCTCTGTTTTTCTTGGGTGACTGGTGATCCGTGGAGGCAACCGGGCCCGTTTGGAAAAAGAGAAAGAAGTGCAGAGGGAAATACGCGAAAAGAAGTAGCCCGGAGCAGATTCGAACTGCTGTCGCGAGATCCAGAGTCTCGCATGATTGACCGCTACACTACCGGGCTATGTGCCTCTTATTTTTTGCCGCTGTTGCCTAATTAAAGTGACGGACTCTCCTCTCCGGGTCAGACTTTTTTCGCCCGCTCGCACCGCTGGCAGGCATGGCAGACTTCCTTTACCGGCTGGATATAAGCTCCTTTACCGCAGAACGGTTCGATATCGTGGAGGTCCCGGAGGTAGTAGATGTGGGGAACTAGCGAGATGTGGGTATATGTCCCGCATGGTACCCCCAGTTTGTCTGCGATGGATTTCTGGAGCTGCACGAGGGCATACATATTGGCACCGGCAGCGGTGAGCATGTCGTTACTCCGGAATACCACCCGCATATCGAGTTTCCCCTCCCGGAGCACGCATTGCACGAGCTGGAGGCAGGGGCAGTCATCGAGTTGTTCGTCAATCACCGGATTCCACGTGATGGCGATGGCGCGACGACTTACCGGCGATGATTTGAGTTTTTCAACGATATAGTCAATCTGGTTGACATGGACCGGTTGCCCATCGACAGTAAGACGTTCGCCCCAGTCAAAAAGCCTGCCGTGGTAATCGTACTCGAAAGAAGCGTGTGAGCCGTTCAGCAGATCATGGGCGTACTGTTCTACGAACTTCTGCTGGAACCGGGAGTGCGGGCTCACCATCGGTTCCGCGAGAGGGGTATCGACCTGCATTGCGATCTCTTCGAACTCGATGGTGGTTTCTGCATCTTCAGTCTGGAGCACCCAGCCTTTTTCTAAGATCATTTTGACGACTTGTTCGTGTGCCCTGCTGATATCGGGTGCCCGGATAACTCGCATGAAATTATGTTGGCAGGTGTATGATGTATATTTGTTGAATGAGGGTGGGCGGGATTGTCTGCGATTCAAGTACGCCATTGATGGACTGATTGGGGGATCTGTTGTCTCGGATTACGCGTATCAGCCGGTTGCACTTTCTGTTGAGTGGTTGGCTTCTCCATGTACTACGAACCATATTTCCGCATGAGAAACATCGAACATGAGACTCCGGTCACTCAAGGGGTTTGTAATCGATTGCGTGGATTAGAGGAGGGCATGAGTAGGGATGCCTGTTTTCAGCACACTTTCAGCAGGGTTACAGCAGTTGCTGAAAGATAACGGGGGATAAATTTCACCCGGATTTGAATTTTGTTCGGTTCTGGGTAGAATCCGATCGTGTCTTTCAGCAGATTGCAAAATATGGACACACGCATCCACATCTGCCCGTGCATTTTGAACTCCTCCATAATTTTCATTTTGCTGTAATTGACTATCTATAAGAATTAAATTATTATCAGAATGGTCACTATTCGGGAAACCGGGAGCACCTAGTGCGCCATTCTTTCTTTCAGCAGTTGCTGAAAGATTACTGATAACCTGCTGAAATTGCTGAAAGTCATCCACGTCAATTGGATCTTGTTGCCGCTATCCGGTTTCCGGTCTAGCCAGCACCCACATCAGCCGTTTCACTGCCGGTACGGTTTCTTATCCCATGGGTACGTTTTGGTGCTGTGGCGAATCGAGTTTCCGGATCTTCAGTGGGGATCTCAATGTGGTTGGTAAACAAAATCTCAGGGCACAGCTCTTAAAGTCTGGTATAAGTCAAGTCCAGTTCACATAGGGGGTGGATGGCATTGTTCGACAACTTGAAAGCCCGTTGCTGCAAAAATATGAGTAGAATGCCCGTTAAAAAAAAATATGAGTAAGCCTTATAGTTTATACAATAAATTATTACAAATAAAAGCTATAGATTTTTGTACAATAGTATTGTTCATACTCTAAAAAACCGGATGTAAATGAATCGCACCAGTACCACAAAAACGCCAAGTACGAACCAGATTCAAAAACAGAAATCATTTCGGCCTTAAAACCCCCAAAAAAATCAACCACAAAGGATATATGAGGTCTTTTACAAATACTCCTCCATATTCCGTCTAAACGGAGTATGGGGCTCGTAGAATCGTTGTTCGGCATCTGTCGAAGCGGTTCTCCGGCTTGAATTGTATGATGAAATTATGGAGGAAAACGAATGACTAAGCGATTTACTATTGCACTTGTTGCACTCGCGATGTTCGTACTCGTAGCGATTCTGCCGGTATCGGCAACGTCGTACTACATTGTAAATACGAGTGTGAACATGGGTGCATCGGTGTATATTGGAGAAACCGGGTTGAACCTATCCCCGGCATATGGGAATTTCTATGGTCAAACTAGTGCCGATGATACCCTAAAGTGGGCGCCAAGTCAACTTGGCTGGTGGGCATCAGCAGCAGCGGTTGGTACCACATCGCCATCTGCGACGTATCCAATGACTGATTTGCTTTCCATAAACAGTACCACTGTTTCCTACGCTGCCTTTGGCCCTTACACTGGACCGTGGTATGTGGTTAATCCGACCGGAAAAGTAAATGCCGGATACGGTAACACATCGTTTGGAGCATTCTTCACTGTTAAAGACCCGTCGCTCACTCTAGATGTCTGGGACTTTTCACAGAATGCAGCTCAGAATGGAACATCCATGAGCGGCAAGTCTGTTATCCAAGGTGACCTGCTTGGATTCAAGATCGGCACCAACATGGATAATGCGATCAACCAGCCGACTCTTCGTCAGAATGATACCTCACGGGCATCAGCAACTGGTTATAAAGGTATTACCGCAACTAATACAGTCCAGAGCCCATGGGCAATGATCCGGGTGAAAACCGATCAGGGCAACGTCCTGACCTCTTTGCTTAATGCAGATGGTGCCGCCAAATCGATCCAAAATCAGGTTGTTGACGCACCGGTATGGTATTGGGGCTCAACTGTTAGTACAACAAACTGGAACACCAATGCGACGGATGCAACCGGTCAACCAGCATATCCAGCGGGCACATACACCGTCTACGTAGAGTCCTACCTGAACGGTATGATGGATAACTACCAGCTTGGCGGTGCAATGTATACTGGAAAGACAGTATCTGCATCGCAGACCGTAACGCTCGTTTCCAACACGGTGAAGATTACGGCAAACAAGGATACTGTCGTCCGCAGCAAACCGTTCTCGGTCACTGTTACTGGTAGACCCAACCAGCAATACCACGTGTGGATTAAAGGTACCTCATCGATGAGTGGCGCATGGGACAACCAGCCACCGATGATTGCACTGTACCAGTCTGGTGTCACTCAAGATGCATACGATGCAACCGTTTGGACAGACCCGCTTACGTATTTATACGCGTATAACAATTCAGCACAAACCAACGCAGGCGGATACGTATACCAGAACAGCGGTGGTACTGGCGTTAATGGAACTACAACAGATCTAACTTCATACTCTATCTGGGGTAATGTAGCTCATGGTACCGGTTCTACTACTGCTATAATGAAAACCAACTCAGCAAAAATTGGTAACGGTACGTACCTCTATGCAAACGTCTCGCTGAATGACGCAGGTACGAGAACTGTTGAGTGGGTTACCACCAACTGGACCAAAGCCCAGAAGTACACGATCCGTGTTGAGCAGAACTTCGGCACCACCACCGGTACCGGTTCCAACTATAAGTCCGATGAAGTCGATGTAAATGTTCAGAAGGGTGCAGTGACGATTGTCGCGGCAGGTAGCCAGAGCTACTATCTCGGCGAAGAGATCAAGTTCTCCGGTACCAACACCGAAACCTCGACCACCTACCTGATGATCACCGGGCCGAATCTGGATCTGGCGGGTGCACAAATTGGAAGTACTGACCCACGTGCTAATGCAGTAGACTCCGCCACTCCAACCACATACCAGCAGGCGTCTGTCCTTGGCGACAATACGTGGAGCTGGAAGTGGGGAACCTCAAACATTGCCCTTGATGCAGGAACGTACACCATCTGGGCAATGAGCGGACCCGCAGAAGCGAACCAAGCAACCGAACTTAACGCAGTATCTTACGGTACGGTTTCCATTGTCATCAAGAAGCCGTTCATCAGCGCTACTGCGTCCCAGTCTACTGTTGCACAGGGTGACAAGGTCTTCATCACCGGTACCGCACAAGGTTCACCATCAAATGGTGTCCAGATCTGGGTTATGGGCAAGAACTATGCAACGGTTGCACAGAAAGCCGTGAACGCAGACGCGACATTCTCGTATGAGATCTCACGCGCAGACACCAAGAACCTCTTCCCCGGACAGTACTTCGTTGTAGCACAGCACCCGATGCAGAACAACCTGTTCGACATCTATTCGGCGAGCGATCTTGCAGGCTCTGCCAGCACCACAAGTCCAAACTATGTCTTCAACAAGCAGCTAATTACTACTGGTGTTAGTGGAGTTGGTGCTAAACTCTTCAACCTCCTCGGTGCTGGAAGCCTCCAGGGATCCGATGCGGCTGATGCACTTGTCCAAGGAATCAACAGCCCGAACATTGATGATACCTACACCAAGCTCCAGTTCCTCGTCGAGAACCCGACCATCACCATCACTCCGGTTGGCGACAGGCACGTTGGTGACAAGTTCACCATCACGGCAACGACCAACCTCGCGGTAGATGACGACGTTCTCTGTCAGGTCTACTCATCATCATTCAAGCCGACTCAGAAGACCCAGAGCGGTGAGTTCAGCGGCGCATCCGGAACTGTCAAGGTCACGAAAGGCACCACTGGTCTGAATGCTATCTCGTTCGATGTTGACGCATCCACGTTCAAACCCGACGAGTACATCGTTCAGATGGATGGAGTCATCGTGTCCGCCACCGGCACTGCACTGTTCAACGTCCTTGAAGGAGCTGCCCCAACCGCAGTCCCGACAAAGGTTGTAACCACTGCAGTCCCGACCACGGTCGTAACCACCGTCCCGCCGACCACGGTACCCACGCCCACCAAGACCCCGACACAGCCGGGCTTTGGTGCACTGGTTGCCCTGATTGGTCTCGGTGCAGTTGCGTTCCTTGTCGTGCGCAGGCACTGAACTAAAATCTAATCATCTCTTTTTTTCACGATCTCTTGCCAGAACGGTATTTTTTGTCCGGCCCTTGTGTATCGCTTTTATTTCATTGGCTGCATCCTGTCCTGTATAGTGACGGTGATGAGCTCATGCAACCACTCCAGAGCCGATTTGTATCACCGGATAAATGATCTTCGTAATTATCCCTGCTGGCAGATCAAATCATAACGTGCGATACTACCCCCCGAACTCCCCCGGTTGTGATACCGTTATGTCCCACGATTCCAGAACAACTCATCCATGTCAGTGTTATCCCGCCCCCGGGGTGCGATTTTTATGATACAGCATCCTAAGTAGGTGTAGAGAAGACGCGTCACATACGGGCGTTTTCGTCAATGAGGGGATCTGGTCAATGAAACTTCTGGTAAAAATACTTGACATTGCAAAACGGGGTGTGCTGCTCAACCGTCTTGACGCCCGGAGCATCGGGGTCTTAGACGGTGACCGGGTACAGGTTATAAACCCCAAGAACGGGGTATCCGTCACTGCTTTTGTAGATACCACATCAACGATTGCCGGGCAGGGCACAGTGGGTGTGTATCGTCTCACAAACAATCGTCTCAACCTGGGGGACGGTTCAGAGATTGATGTGCGGGAAGCAGGACGCCCGGCATCCCTTGACTTCATCAAGAAGAAGATGGACGGCGGTAAATTATCCAAAGATGAAACCCTGACCATTATAAAAGACGTAGTGAATGATGACATCTCGGCAGCAGAACTCACCGCGTTCATCACCGCCTCGTATATCAACCCGCTCGATATGGATGAGGTGGAGCACCTCACCCGTGCGATGGTCGAAACCGGTGAACAGATCAAATTTGCATCCCGCCCCATTGTCGATAAGCACTCGGTCGGCGGAGTCCCGGGAAACAAGATCTCGCTCCTTGTCGTCCCCATCATCGCTGCAAGCGGGCTGAAGATCCCAAAGACCAGCTCCCGTGCCATCACCGGCGCTGGCGGGACCGCAGACCTTATGGAAGTGCTTGCACATGTCGAGTTCTCGGCAACCGAAGTTCAGCAGATGACCGAAAAAGTCGGTGGCGTGATTGTCTGGGGCGGAGCGACAAACATTGCCCCGGCAGATGACCGGATCATCATACAGGAATATCCCTTCAAGATCGATGCACGCGGACAGATGCTTGCAAGTGTTATGGCCAAGAAGTGCGCTGTCGGTGCAAACCTCGTTGTGATCGATATCCCTGTCGGGCAGCACACCAAGGTGCCGACCATGCAGGACGGAAGGAAACTGGCACGCGAGTTTATCGAACTGGGGGAACGGCTCAACATCAAAGTCGAATGTGCCCTTACCTACGGTGACATCCCGGTCGGGCACAGCATCGGTCCAAACCTTGAAGTCAAAGAAGCACTCCACGTCCTTGAGGGCGCAACGGAACCGAATTCCTTTATCCAGAAGAGCATATCGCTTGCGGGTATTGCCTTTGAGATGTCGGGAAAAGCCGCACGGGGCACCGGGGCAGCGATGGCACAGGAACTCCTCACGAAAGGAAAAGCCCTCGAGAAATTCCGGCAGATCATCGAGATCCAGGGAGGCAACCCGAAGATCCGGTCGGAAGATATCCTCCCGGGCGAACACGAATTTGTGGTAAAATCACCGGCATCCGGGTACGTGATCGAAATGAACAACAAATCCTTAATCACGCTTGCCCGCATCGCCGGTGCCCCGCATGACCGGGGAGCCGGTATCTTACTCCACGCAAAAAAAGGCAAACTGATAAAAGCTGGCGAACCGCTCTTCACCATCTATGCAGACCGGTCCTGGCGGCTCCAGAGCGCGATAGAAGAGGGGCGACGGCTTATGCCCGTGCTTGTTGAAGGCATGCTGCTTGACCGGGTACCCTCAATATCGATGATTTGAACCGATGGGCTAAAATACGAGCAGGTGGGGATAATTTACTATGTATAGACATAGAACTCGTTTCCTTTTTGCTCTGCTGTGCCTTATCACTCTTTGCAGCGCAGCACAGGCAACGACACTGCAGCTTTCCGTGCAGGACAGTCTTGATAATACCTCGATCTCTCATGCAACGGTATTCCTTGACGGGAACAACCTTGGCTGGACAAGCAACACCGGGCAATTCATGTACATGCACGACGGATTGAATGACCTCAACATCCGTATCGTGATGGCGGGATATGATGACTGGGCCGGGACCATCACAAAGAATGCGACATCTGCCATCGTAAACATGAATCGAAAGAGCCTGACGTTGAACATCAAGGTGTTCGATTCTGACACGGTCCTTCCTATCTATGGGGCAAACATCAACCTGACCGCTAATAACATCACGCAGACAAAACAGACCGATGTTCTGGGTTCCGCCACGTTTGGCGTCATGGCGGAGACATTGTATTCAGTTGACATCACCGCACCGAATTACCAGTCCCGCCACGGGACGATCGCTGTGGCAGATGTGGACAAGGAAGTGACATACCAGCTGGTATCAGGCACCCGGTTTTCTTTCGTTGTCACTGATAAGGATAGCTCAACACCTATCCCCGGCGCTGAAGTCCGTATTGATGCAGTTCTTGTAGGAACAACAGACTCCCGGGGGATATTGATCACACCGGTTTCGCGGGGGAAGTTTTACACTATCCAGATCAAAAAGGACGGTTACAACACATTTGCCGAATCACGAATGATCACCGACACCGATGCGTTGTATGAAACCGCTCTCACAAAAGCACCTGTCGGAGCATTCATTTTTGTATCTGATCAGAGTAAAGTCCCGTTGAGCAACGCAGACATCTACATGAATGGTACTGTTGTTGCGACAACAAACCAGTACGGGCGTGCCAATCTCCCGAACCTGCTCATCGGTACCTACACGGTAGAAGTGCGAAAGTCGGGGTATAAAACGACAACCCAGCAGGTCACTGTCACCAAGGCAGGGAATGATATTACGATAGAGATGCCTTTTGAGACCGTTGGCCTGACAATCTTTGTCCAGGACAAGGAACAGAAGAACGTCCCGGGTGCAAACGTCTTCGTCAACGGAGCTACTATTGGCACATCAGATCCCCATGGTCAGATTACCACCGCCATTGTTTACAATACCTCGTATAACATTACCGCAACAAAAGACGGGTACCTGCCGACATTTGTCCAGAAACAAGTCCCGATGGGGAACACTTCTCCTACACTGACCATCACCCTTGAAAAAGGCACGGACTGGAGCCTTATCACGCTTGTGGGGATCGGGGTGCTCATTGTCCTTGCTCTCTTTGCGATGATCAGGATATTAGGGCGCAGGAACCGGCGGCGTGTTGTAATAAAAAAGAATGAACTATAATTTTTTTGAAGATAAACTGTGTGGGTACGGTAGCAATCACTACCCATAACTTTTTTTCACGCTGGAAGATCCGGGGCAAAACCCGATAACGAGAATTAATACAGCAGTAACACGAAAGCACCTGATGCGCTATACCCTCACGGTGGGATATGCTGAAATGGGACTGTTACCGCATTCACATAAAAATAGATGTCAGAAATCGTGTGACCAGCCGGGATGCGCAATACGACAATCCAGAACAAAACCGAAAACGGACCCAGCGGGAATCGAACCCGCGTCCTTGGGTTCGAAGCCCAAGAGGATGTCCTCTACCCCATGGATCCTTCCCATCTTTTCATATCAAAAGATATTAAGTATTTTCTACCGATACACTAATGAATGATTCTGTCTGCCCGTGAGATCATCCGCCGTTTAGAAAGCGAGTCTGCGCAGGAACGACTTGTAATTGCGCCTTTTGACACCAAATGCCAGCAACCCGCCTCCTATGATCTCCGTGCCGCAGACGACATCATCCTTCCACGGCTCACCTGCACGCTCGTCCCAAGCCTGGAATGGGTGGAACTCCCTCCTGACGTTGCAGGTACACTGCGTTGTCGGTCATCATTTGGCAGGCGAGGGGTGCATATGGGGGCGGGTTTTGTCGATCCCGGATTTCGAGGACAGCTGACTCTCTGCCTGACCAATATGGGAAGCGAAGATATACGGGTGCAGAAAAACGACCGTATTGTACAGATGATCCTGCATGAAGTACGAAACGGGAGTGAACGGTATTCCGGGCGGTACCAGGACAGTTCCGGCGCGGTGGGGGCAAAGACATCATGATACGAACAGAACGAAAATACATCGAGATCCTGAGAATTTTAAAGGAACATAACGAGCCGGTGGGGGCAAAACGGCTCTCGGAACTGATGGCTGACCGGGGTTTCATGCTCAGCGACCGTGCGGTCCAGTATTACCTTAGTTATCTTGATGCCATGGGGTTTACCGAAAAAGTGGGAAACCAGGGCCGGATGCTGACACCGATTGGTCTTGCAGAAACGGATAACGCGCTTGTAGATGATCGGATCGGATTTGTCATCTCAAAACTCGAACGGCTCGCGTACCGGAGCACCTTTGATCCTGCCACTGGAACCGGGGATGTTGCCTACAACCTTTCTATAGTGCCTAAAGAATCATTCGAGCGGGTGATTGCTGCATTTGATGAGGTGGTAAAGGCAGGATGCGGATTCTTCAGTTCGTACCGTATTATTGACCGTGACCCGCGCATCCCTTCGGATTCAGTTGGTATTATTACCGTCTGCAGCATCTCCATGGACGGGGTGTTCCAGAGAAATGGCATCCCTGTTAAGATGGCATACGGGGGGAGGCTCGAAATAGAAGATGGCACCCCTCGACAGTTCAGGGACCTGATCGGGTACCGGGGAACAACAATCGACCCTCTCGAACTCTTCATCTCATCAGGACTGACCTCGATCAATGCCTTTGCCCGGACAAGGACCGGCATTGCACTTGCGAATGTACGGGAAGTCCCGGGTTCTGCAAAGACGCAGGTGGAAGAGACCATCCGTCTCATGAATGACTGCGGGTTTGTATTTCCGGTCTCGATGGGCAACCAAGTATTCAACCTGCCCGGCAACCCATTCCGGATCTCGATTATCGCTTTTTCCGGGTTGAACTATATCGCCAACTGCGTCGAACAGGGGCTGGAGATTACGACCGAGATCGGCGCGGGGAATATCCCGTTCTCCCGGGTGATGGAGATCAACTGATCAGTCGCGGGAGATCCGGTCATCATCTGTTTTTTCATCCCGTTTCACGAGTAACCGGGACCTAGGGGCGAGGGGCTCCAGTTCAGGAATGGCGGGTGTCTGGGGTGCCTTGGGGGCATTGGCATAACCTTTTTTGGGCTTCAATTCAGTGTGGAGCAGGGTATCGTCTCGTACCCGTGGTGTCGCTCGCATCGAGATGCCTTTCCCTGCAAGTACGGTGTCGTCTGCCCGCCGGATCAGGTCCTTTAACCCAATCTTAACTTCTTCCTGTTCATCCTCATCGCGATAATCCGGGGGCGTGCCGGAAGGTTCCACACCGGTATACTGTGAAGGAGCAGATGATATTTCGAGAACTGTAGGGAGAGTCTCTTCATCGGGTTTTCTCTTCTTTTTTGCCATTATCACTGTCCGCTTCGCAGGTTCACTGGATTGAACTCTCTCTGCAGAGACGGGTGGTGCCTGATGAGGAGCAGAGTAGGATCTCTGTTGGACCGTCCTGGGGGTCTCCTGTAACTCAGGTGGGTGAGTAGGAAGGGAACCCAGTAATGTTTCCTTCTTTTGCACGTGACCGCCCATCACCACCAGCCGCTGGCGCTGCAACTCATGCTCAATCCGGTGTCGTTCCTTTTCCTTTTTTGTTACCAGGTCCGTCTTTGCATGCGCTGAGGAAACACTCCCCTCTGATGGAAGCTCGGGTTGAACCTGTGGTGAACCCGGTCTATCACGCTGTACATTTTGTTGTGGGCCGGGACGACCTTGCAGGGAACTTCCCTTTCCCGTACTCATCACGAGATGGCGACGGGGAACATGCGGGATTGACGGACCGGGCAGAGCATCTAAATGTCCCTGACCGGGTGCGCCAGAACTGTGTGGCACGCGGGTGGGTGCCGGGATGTTCGTGGGGGTGAACCTCTTGCTGGGATTTTCGGCATCAGGTAATGGGGTTTGTGGTGATGGGCTCTCCCTGCGCAACTCTGTTGTAACAGGTTCTGGCTGCACTATCCCTGTGGCCCGGCGCAGCGTTTCGGGGATTGCCTTTTTTCCGCCGGGAAGAATAAGCATCTCGTCTTTCCGTTCAGAAACTCTCCTCGTCCCGGGATCCCCCGCAGTCATCCCTTCGGATAGGGTGTCCGAAAATGCATCACCGGGAACCGGCATCTGGTCATTCCTTCCGCGGGGCAATCCTCGAAGGTTTGATGTATATTGTGCCCGTATCTCGTTTAGTTCCGTGAGCCGGGGGATATTTTCAAGACCAGAGAGCATAACGATAATTGCCACATATTTAGTATTCGTGACCGGATAATCCCCGGATCTTGTTTCCAGACCAGCGATGCTTCGGTCAATCCAATTGCGCACGGTCATAAACCCTTTCATCGAGAGTTCATGTGAAGGACCGGCAACGAGAACCAATGCTTTTGCCGCACTCGTTATATCACAGGGTGTTGAAATCTCGTTGTAAATCGCCTGTTTTGCGAGTTCGACGATACGGGAAGCTTTCTTCTGGTGTTCCCCGGCAAAAAAACTGACCGGGCGCCACCGGGAGAGAAACCCAAACGGGTGCTGGGGCAGGTGTTCAACCGCATAGCCAATGGTAATGAACCCCATCCCTTTCATCGTGTTGAGCACTTCTCCGGAGTCCATCACGACTTCGGCGAGTTCGATGCCTCCGTCAGCTTTAAACTCCCCGGCACGGAGGATAAGACTGATCCGTCGGACTATGCCCTCGTTTAGTAGGATTCGGGCAGCCTCAGCGGGAGAAATTTCGGGTTTTGCTTTCCCGTATCCAAAAAATCCCGCACTCCTGCCCGTGGATTTTTTTATAAGCGCGGTTTTCGGGGCCTGTATCTTCTTAATCCATGTCTCGTTATCAAAGAGGATGATCCCATCTAATAGTGGGGAGATTCTTTCAATATCATCAGCAGCTTTTGCCGACCGTTTCTCTCCTTCAGAAAGACAGGGCAGGGTAAACAATCCGAAGATCGGCTCGATGATCGATGCCCTGAGTGCGGTCACAATATGCGGGGCGACATCTGCCATACTCCCGCCAAGCCCGCAGCAGATAAAGATCGCATCAGTCTCGCCAATCTCAATATTTTGTATGCGCGCAATCACTTCCCCGATGTCAATGGTTGCAGTCTGGTTGGTATTGCCCATATTATCAAGGGACCCGGCTTCAAGTGCGGGGAAATAGACCTTCGCATTCTCCGGAAGATCGCCCAGCTTCGCTAATGTATCCCCGTCAACATCAATGGCAAGTGCCTGGACGCACGCCACCTTGCTGCTCCTTCTGTCTGCGGTATAGAGGCTACCGGCAATCCGCGAGCCTGCACCCCCCAACCCTATCGCAAGTATTTGCATGGACGAAACCCTTTCTAAAAACCGGTGGGATGTCTGGTGGTTCTGTTATAGTATAGCCCACCGGGATTCAATATCTTAATGGAGATTTATGCCTGCAGAAAAAAATGTTTATCGCCCGTATCGGTCATTGACAGTCAGATACAGACGCCTGCCAGAAAATCATTATCTCCGTAAGATATCTCGACTCGGGTTAGCGGGAGGATTCCATCAATTAGCCGGAATTCACGGGGCCTGCATATTCCTGATCCCCTACAATTCTTGGAGTACCGGTTATGTGAATGATTAACCTCTCTTCAAGTCAATGGCAATGAGATGTCGAAAATCTGCTTACACAATGAAGACGGTAGTGATTCGTTCACAATAATACCTCATAAAAACGACTGAAAAAACGAACAAATTTTTAAAAGAACCTGCTTTGATGGTCAATCCGGGAGATCTTACTGCGTTCTCCTCCAATTTGGATTGACCAACTGCGAATTTCGCCCTAAATTCAGAATAAAACGGGAGACTGCGTGCAGATTTTCCGCCGGGATAAATGTAAATGATAATTTATTTAAGCGCGTGGACGGTAATACTCAATGAGGTGAACAAGCCTTGACATATGGAATTGAATTTGTACCAGGAAATGTCAACGTAAAGCAAGTAGTTAACTTCTGTAAACTTGCTGAGTCGAAAGATATCGACTTTGCATGGATCACTAACCACTACAACAACCGCCACTGCTACCCCACCCTCGCCGCAATCGCGCAGGCAACATCGACCCTGAAAATGGGTCCGGGTATCATGAACGCCTTTACCGATACGCCAGCAGCAATGGCATCCTTCTTCTGCACACTCAACGAAATCTCCGATGGACGTGCAGTCCTTGGTATTGGACCCGGTGACCTCTCGACGCTCCCGAAGCTCGCGATCAACGCTGAAAAGCCGGTTGCCCGCCTCGAAGAGGCAGTCGTGCAGATCCGGAAACTCTGTGCCGGTGAACAGGTAAACAAGTCCGGTATGAAGTTCTTCGACTACGATGGTGCCAAGCTAACTGGTGTCAACCTGCCGGGAAAGAAAGGCGTTCCAATCTACATCGGCGCACAGGGACCCAAGGTTCTTGAGCTCGCAGGGAAGGTCGGCGACGGTGCATTGATCAACGCATCGAACCCGAAGGATTTCCAGATTGCCATCCCAATCATCAAGAAGGCAAGCGATGCAGTCGGCAAGAAGAACTTCGATGTCGGTGCATACACGGCAATGTCAATCGACCAGAGCGAGAAGAAGGCACGCAATGCAGCAAAGATTGTTGCCGCATTCATTGCAGCCGGCTCACCGGAAGCACTGCTTACCCGACATGGTCTTGACCTTACCAATGTGGCAAAGATCAAGGTAGCACTCGGGAAGTTCGACTTCAAGACGGTCGGGGAACTCGTTGGCGACAAGGAGATCGATGCATTCACCATTGCAGGAACCCCTGAAATGGTCAAGGCAAAGTGCGCAGACCTGACAAAGGCCGGCGTTACCCAGATCATCTTTGGCTCACCACTCGGTCCTGACATGACCAACTCTATCCGCCTCCTCGGCAAGTACGTCGTATAAACGAGGATGCACTATCTGCCCGGTTTCCGCCATAGACGGCAGGAATGCCCTTGCAGATAGAAAAAAAATTTCTTTTTTTTGTTGCTAACTCATACCAGATAGCGCTGTGCAAACGACTATGTCATTGCATTCGATAATATATTCATGATAGGGAATGTTTGCTGTCTCCGAAAGCGTTACTGATAAAGGGATATTACAGCACCGGAGGGAACATTTCACCGGTTTCAGGTGCAGGATCAGCCCTGAACGACTGAAACGGCATATCGATCAGGCGCTGTACCTGCCAGACAGTTCTATTGGTTGCCCATTCTGTCGGGACCGCATTTTTGCGGTCACACCCACATTTGCTGATAAGAACAGGATTATTCTCGGTGAGAGTGTCACATTCCCCAACCTCTTTCCGTTCGGCGACTGGCATACGGTAACAGTGATCACACAGGAGCACACTGTGGACGCATTCACGCACCGGCAGGTAGCAGATGCACTTCGCGCACAGGTAGAATCCCTCAAAAGGTTTGACGGGTATCCCAGCATCAACTGGAATTTTCTCCCGTCTGCCGGAGCAAGTCTTGTTCATCCCCACATGCAGGGAATATCCGACCAAGCGCCGGCATTCGTGATTGAGAGGTACCGGTCTGCGTGTGAACAATATCGCATAAAAAACGGTACTAATTACTGGGATGCAGTACGGGAAGAGGAACGAGCTTCAGACCGGTATCTCTTTGGTGATGAGATCCTCTGGTCTGCGCATGCGGTACCGATCGGGGAGCGCGAAGTGCGGGGACTCCTTCCCATTACATCGCTTGACGAGTTGGAAAATTATGTAGATCTTCTTGCAGAGGGAATCCTGGCAGTTCTCGCCCTGTACAAAAAATTAGGGACGCATGCGTTTAATATGGCGATTTTTTTTGATAAAAAGGATGAGAACCGTGACTCGCGTGCATTCTGTTCCCTTATTTCACGCATAAATCCAAATACCTCATCGACGAGCGATTCTGCGTTCATGGAACGCCTCCACCTCGAACCGGTGATCCTTACGCTACCGGAAGAACTCGGGCGGTATTACCGGACAGAATGCCGGTAATATGGCTAAAATCCCGAAATTTTTCCGGGAATAAAAAATAAAAAAATTGAAAAATCTTACTCAAATTTTGCAACGAGTTTCTTCTTGGAAACAAGCGTCCCGTCCTTCTTGTGGGCCTGACGCAGGATGCTGTCGCCTGCCTTCTCAAGTTCGCGGGCTTCGTCACAGAGCATTGCTGCTGACCTCATCATCTCGTGAGCGCTTGCAACGATTGGGATGTATTTCTCCCATTCCTTGGTCATGAAGCAGCCCTTGACGTTCTGGCCTGCAACAGCCATGGCGATCTCGTGAGCAGCACGTGCCTTTGCCAGTGCGAAGGGGTTCGTGAACTCGCCGTCAACAGCCTTGTCGGTGGTCATAATGATCTTCGGGAGCTCAATCGCGTCACCCTTCTTTCCGGCCTTGACCTGGTCAATGACCTTGTCAAGAGCAACCTGCAGCTTGCGGAATGCACCGGTAAGTGCCAGCACTTTGACGAGGTTCCCGTTGTAGTCGGACATCTCGACGGGGTCGAGGAACTCGCGGCGTGCACCAATCATGGAGTCTGCCTTCATGATGATGTACCCGAACTTGCTTGCCTTGACTCCCTCCCACTCCTTCTTTGTGGTTACATCATCAGTAATGATGACAACCGGGATACCTGCTGCAGCGAGCTGTTCGCGGGCACCGGTTGGGCCGGGAAGAACCCCGTTGGGGGAGACTACTATGCAGAAGTCCGGTTTATACGCCTTAAGGTTGGAGACAACACGGTCAACATCAGCCGGCTCGAGTTTTGTCCCGCTGGTCGCCATGAATGTCTGCATGTCCCTCACGATCTGCTCTCTCATCAAGGAGCAGTTCTGCCATTACACCACTGGCAATATTGCCTAACTTGGCTACACCTACTTTAACAACCATTGAAATTTCACCTCTATTTTTTTTATAACACGTTATTATGACCCGGAGTTCATATAAAGATTTTGAAATCATCTTTTCCGACGATAAACAATTTACAATTCCTGAAACTGAATCAGATCTCCTCTTTATCTCTCCGGAAAAATTATGCAAAAAGTTAACGAAAAGTGTTTAAATTCCTGCATGAGAATGGATAGTATGAAAGATGGCTTGCTCACCGATCGGCAGAAGGAAGTACTCCGGTATCGTAAACAGGGCATGACCCAGCAGGAAATTGCTGATATCATCTCCACTTCAAAGGCAAATGTGTGCACGATAGAAAAATCCGCAATGGAGAATATACGGCGGGCGAAAGAGACACTCGATTTTTTATATACGCTAGGATGCAATCCCGCTCTGCCGTATTCCGTCCGGTACTGACCTCTTTAATGTTCCCAGCATGATATTTGCGGAAGCAGAAAAACAAAATATCAAGGTGAAGTATGATACAATCTCGCTCATCAACCTCCTGCGGGAGGCACGCCCCCAAGCGTATTCGGCTCGCTGCATATGCGAGGACATACAAGTCTACATAACGGAAAAAGGCGAATTATATTTCGGATGAGCCTCGTGTTCTGCCGCAGGTGCATGCCGAACATTCATCTGGGTTGCATAACCCGGATCGAGAAATGATTTCACCGGGAACCGGGCATACCTATATATCCTGTTTTAATCAACATTTAAGGAAGCCGATATGGGGATATCCCGGCAGGCACAAGATAACCGTCCACATAGGCGGGGTGTTCGTGTGAACTGCACCGGCGGAACCGTCCGAAAAGACACAGGAACAAGGTTCTGCCGTGGGTATCTTCCGATTGGTGGCCCCCGTCAAACGGCGGGGGATCCCGAGAAGGAGTTGTGAATCGTCACAACGGGCTGACAGAGTTGGATCTGACCGTGACGTAAAGGTCGACGTTATCATAACGAGCCTGTTCCTCCTGCGCCGCGCGTGGCAGGGGATGCGTCAATGTCAGGGTCTTCTTTCGCGAGAAAAAGAAAATACTGGAAATTCATCGGTGGCGGGATGTTTATCACTCATCCTGCCATCCGGTTTCCGGGACAACCGGCATTAAGGCAGGATAAAACGGATGCACATCCGCGCTGTGGGTGTATTCCAGCACCAGTGCCTTTTGATCGTACCGGATCGCGTGTTGGCTTTCCTTGCAGGCAGCGATTTCGCTGAAGTCTCGGATTAATCGCAGTTCGTGTCGAAGTAAGAATTCCTTACACGAATAACAAAAGGATTGATTGACACATGCCAAAGATAAACAGACCACGCCGAGGCTCACTTGCATACAGCCCGAGAAAACGTGCAAAAAGCCCCGTACCCAAATACCATTCCTGGCCCGTGTGTAACGGATCACCCGTTCTCCAGGGGTTTGCAGGATATAAAGTGGGGATGACGCATGTCATTATGGTGGACGATCATAAGGACAGTCCGACTGAGGGTAAAGAGATCATGGTGCCGGTCACCGTCATCGAAATACCCACCATGAAGGTCGCTGCCATCCGTGCATATGCCCGTGATACCTATGGTAAACACGCATTCACCGAATGCTGGGCAGACCAGTTGGACAGCGTGCTCTTCCGAAAGATTACCACTCCCGGGGAGTATGACCGTGAAGTAGCAAAGAAGAAGTTTGCCGATGCAGTTGCCGCCGGAATGGTGGCAGAAATCTACGCGCTCGCGTACACGCAGCCGGAGATTATCAGCGGTGTGCCGAAGAAAGTGCCTGACCTCATGGAGATCAAAATATCCGGTGGCGACCTCACAAAACAATTCGAGTATGCCCTTGGACTACTCGGTAACGAAGTCAGCCTGGATACGGTACTCCAGTCTGGTTCCTATGCGGATATTACCGCAATTACCACGGGTAAAGGCACCCAGGGGCCCGCGAAGCGCTGGGGAACTGCCCTCCGGAAGCGGAAGCACTCAGTTGGCGGGAAGGAACGCCACATCGGCACTCTTGGACCATGGAACCCGCACCACGTACGGTGGCAGGTCCCCCAGAGCGGTCAGATGGGGTACCAGCAGCGCACCGAGTTCAACAAACGTATCCTGAAGATTGGTGAGAACGGTATGGAAATTACCCCGAAAGGTGGTTTCCTCCACTATGGTGTACTGAAAAACCCCTATGTCCTTATCAAGGGATCAATTCCCGGGCCCGCAAAGAGACTCATACGAATACGCCCGGCAATCCGCCTAGGAGAACACGTCATCAGGACACCTGCAATCCAGTTCCTGAGCGTCCAGAGCAAACAGGGGTGACGAGACATGAAAGCTCATGTTAAAACAATTGATGGCGGAGTGGCAAAGGAGATCGAACTTCCAGCTTTGTTCTCAGAAGAATATCGCCCGGATCTGATCAAGAAGGCAGTGATGGCGCTCCAGAGCACCCGCAGGCAGCCGCACGGGACATACCCGTTCGCAGGCATCTGTTCGTCTGCGGTCGGCTGGGGAAGCGGTCGCGGTGCATCGCACGTACCTCGTCTCAAGAACGGTTCCCGTGCCGCAAAAGTTCCGCAGGCAAAAGGCGGCAGGGAAGCCCATCCTCCTGTTGTTGCAAAGATACTCGTAAAAGAGATCAATCAGAAGGAGAAGCAGAAAGCATTCCGGTCCGCAGTTGCAGCAAGTATCCGCGAAGATCTCCTGAAAATCAGGGGACACACGTTTGAAGGGTCTGTACCGATCGTTTTTGAGGATAAGTTCGAATCGATTGACCGCACCCATGATGTTATTTCAGCACTTACGAGTGTCGGTATATTCAGTGACATCGAACGTGCAAAGGACAGCCGCAAAGTCCGCGCCGGCAGGGGAAAGATGCGGGGTCGCAGGTACAAACAGAGAAAGAGCCTGCTCATAGTCACAAGTGGCACAGAACTTCGCGCCGCCCGCAATCTCGCTGGTGTCGATGTGGTAACTGTTGACCAGTTAAATGTTGAGCACCTCGCACCGGGCATGCTCGCAGGGCGCATGACCATCTGGACTGAAAGTGCTCTTATCCGCCTGGAGGGGAGATAAATGATCCTTAAACACCCGTTTGTCACAGAAAAGGCAATGGTGCTTCTGGAGAGTGAGAATAAACTCCAGTTCCTTGTGCACCGGCAGGCAACGAAACACCAGATCAAACGCGATATCGAAAAAGCGTTTGACCATAAAGTCACAAACGTCGCCACAATCATGACAATGCACGGCGAGAAAAAGGCAATCGTGAGTTTTGAGAACGAAAAAGCCGCAGAGGAAATACTCAGCCGGCTTGGCATTATGTAGGTGGGGAACATGGGACATCGCATTACCACACAGAACCGGGGCAGGGGAGGCCCGACCTATCGCGCACCATCCCACCGGTATAAAGCGGAACTGAAGCACATCGGAACTGATGATCAGACGGTTACAGGATCCATTATTGATATCGAACACGATCCGGCCCGTAACGCACCCATTGCCCTCGTAAAGCTTGAAAACGGGACCAAGGTTTACATGTTGGTCACGGAAGGTATCGGCGTTGGCGAACCCATCGCATGTGGGGCGGATGTAAGCGTAAAGAACGGAAACACGCTCCCGCTTATCAAGATCCCGACCGGTTCGTTCATCTGCAACATCGAATCCCGCCCGAACGATGGCGGCAAGTTTGTCCGCTCGAGCGGGGTTCAGGCAGTTGTTGTCGATAAGATTGAAGATCGTGTTGGCGTCAGGATGCCGAGCGGAAAGACAAAATGGTTCAATGCACGCTGCCGTGCGACCATCGGTATCGTAGCCGGTGGCGGGCGCGTGGAAAAACCGTTTGTCAAAGCGGGTAACAAAGCCCACAAGATGCGTAACACCGCATCCAACTGGCCGCGTGTACGGGGTGTCGCAATGAACGTGATCGACCACCCGTTCGGTGGCGGAGGTCACCAGCACACGGGTCGCCCCAAAACGATTGCACGGGGTACATCTCCGGGCAGGACTGTTGGACATGTGGCTGCACGCAGGACAGGTAAGAGCAGGAAGTGAAGGGTATGGCAGCACCTAAAAAGACACAGAAGAGAATGCCCAGAAGGCGTGAGGAGTTCACCTATCGCGGGTATAAGATCGACGAGCTGAAAGCGATGGGGATGAGCGAACTTCTCCCCCTTATGCCAGCCCGTGCACGCCGCAAGATTAATCGCGGCCTCAATCGCAGCGAAGAGACGTTGCTTGAAAAGATACGCGGAGGGGACGAGAAGGTCCGGACTCATGTGCGGGATATGATTGTCATGCCCGAGATGATAGGAAAGACGATCGAGATCTACAATGGCAAGGAATTCTTAAAAGTCGAGTTCCAGCCCGAGTCTGTCTTCCACTACCTCGGCGAGTTTGCATTGACGAGACACAAGGTTACCCATGGTTCCGCCGGTATCGGTGCAACAAGGGGCAGCAAATACGTACCGTTGAAGTGATGGAAATGGCACGCATTGATTATTCCAACAAGATCGAGGGTGACAATATCGCACGAGGGAAGGCCAACGAGATTAACATGTCTCCTAAGCACTCCATCGAGATTGCCAATTTCATCCGGCACCAGCATGTCAATGACGCAATCGCCTACTTAAACCAGGTCATTGCGTTAAAAAAGGCGATCCCATTCCGACGCTTCACCCGGAACGTTGCGCACAAGCGCGGACTGCCCGGTAACTGGGATGCAGGACGGTACCCCGTGAAGGCGTCCAAGGCATACATACGGATCCTGAATTCGGTCAAGAAAAATGCCGAGTATATCGGGCTTGATGCGGAGAACCTGGAGATCATCCACGTCACGGCAAACCGCGGACGTGCCCAGAAATCGTTCTTCCCCCGTGCAATGGGAAGGTCATCGCCGAAAGTCCGGGAAACCGTGAATATTGAGATTGTGGTACGGGAGGTGGCGTAATGGCCGTCGAGAAGAAATTCATAACAGAAGGTGTGAGGAAAGCCCGTGTCGAGAAATATCTCTCAAAGGAACTCAAACGCGCAGGATATGGCGGTATGGATATTGCCCGGACCCCATTAGGCACCCAGGTCACCATATTTGCAGAGAAACCTGGGATTGTTATTGGAAAGGGCGGCAAGCTCGTCCACCAACTGACGATTGACCTTGCCCAGAACTATGGTGTGGAATCCCCGCAGATCGAGGTCCAGCAGGTTACAAATCCCAGTTTCAATGCCCAGATTATGGCAGAGCGGCTGGCAAACGCACTTGAGCGTGGCTGGTACTTCCGTAAGGCAGGCTCAAGCATCATGCGCCGGGTAATGGACTCCGGTGCGCTGGGCTGCGAAGTCGTTATCGCCGGTAAACTGACCGGCGCACGCGCCCGTACCCAGAAATTCACCGAAGGGTACATCAAGCACTGCGGCGAACCGAGCATCAACATCGTCGAGAAAGGGTATGCTGTTGCCATCAAGAAACTTGGTGTAATCGGTGTACAGGTCAAGATCGTACCTGCTGACGCAAAGATGCCCGACCATTTTACCATCATCGAGCAGAAGAAGAAGACGCCGGAACCGAAGGTAACGGTCACCGAGATTGGCGATCTTGATATTGATGAACCTGCACTTCCCGATGAGGAATTAACCGGGGTGCAGTAATGGCGATATTCAGGGCACGGGATGTCCGGCAGCTCTCTGATGTTGAGCTGCAGGAACAACTGGAGAAACTCCGTATGGAGCTCATCCAGCATTACGGGAAAGTCAGTGCCGGTGGCGCAACAGAAAATCCCGGACACATCCGTGAACTCCGGCGCACCATCGCCCGGATGATGACCGAACAGAACCGCAGGAGAATTGCATGATCTCTTCCCAGAACATCCTCAGGCACGAACTGATCGGGCTGGATGTTCTGGTACCAGGAGCCACAAATCCCCTTCACCGGGGGTTGAGCGGGCGCATTATCGATGAGACAAAGAATATGATTGCCATCCAGACGGCTCAAGGAATCAAACGCATCCAGAAGATGCACAGCAGATTCCGGATACAGCTTCCGGATGGAACCTTTGTTGAGATTGATGGATCCGCACTAATACTGGCTCCTGAAAAGAGGATCAACCTGCATGAGAAGAAGAGGATACCATAATGGCACTAAACATTGGATTGAACGTCCCGGTTCCAAAACAGGAATGCAAGGACGTTAACTGTCCGTTTCACGGCACTTTACCGGTGCGCGGCCAGGTGATCACCGGCAAAGTCGTGAGCGATAGAATGATGGGAACGGTCGTGGTGGCACGGAATTACCTGCACTACATCCGGAAATACAAGCGGTACGAAAAGCGCAGCTCAAAACTCCATGCCCACAACCCGCCCTGCATCCAGGCAAAGGTTGGCGACATGGTGAAGATTGCTGAGTGCAGGCCGCTGTCGAAGAGCACGACTTTTGTCGTTGTCGAGGTGGAGACACAATGAAGGCGAAGCAGTCCAAGACGCCGAGGGCTCTTGCGACGGGAACGAGGCTTGCATGCGCCGATAATACCGGTGCCAGGACAGTGCAGATAATCTCTGTCTTCGGCTACCATGGTGTAAGGCGCCGCCAGCCCAAACTGGGCCTGGGGGATCTCTGCACGGCAAGCGTCCAGAAGGGAACCCCGGACATGCGCAAGAAGCTTGTCCGGGCGGTGATCATACGCGCGAAGAAGGAGATGCGCCGCCCTAACGGCATGCGTGTGTCATTTGATGACAACGCTGTCGTGGTCGTTGATGAAAAGAACGAGCCGAAAGGAACAGAGATCAAGGGACCGGTTGCTCGTGAAGTGGCAGAACGGTTTCCCAAACTCGGTTCCATGGCAACAATCATTGTGTGAGGTGGCTGTTATGGTGAGAATTGAAAGCAGTCAGCCTAGGAAACAGAGAAAGGCGCGCTATAATGCACCTTTACACATGAAGGGGAAGTTCCTCAACGCACCCCTATCCGCAGCGCTCAGGGAAAAATACACGAAAAAGACGTTGCGCGTTGTTAAAGGGGATACCGTTAAAGTAACCCGTGGAGATCATACCGGTGAGGAAGGACTTGTCGACCTTGTCGATACAAGAAATGTAAAACTCATCGTTCATGGTGTCTCCTCCACGAAAGCCGACGGCACTGAAGTCCCGCGGACCATCGATGCATCCAAAGTTGAGATCACAAAACTGAATCTCGATGACAAGCGCCGCATAGAAAAACTCGGGGAGAGTGAATAATGTCAGATCATCTGAAGCGGCTGAATGCGCCTGATTCGTGGCGCATCACCAAGAAAACAACAACGTTCATCGCAAAGACGTCGCCCGGACCGCACAATGCAAATGCGATGCCGGTTGCCGTCTGGCTCCGTGATCACATGGGTCTTGCCCGTACTGCAAAAGAAGTCAAACAGATCCTTAAACAGCAGGATGTTATCATCAATGGAAGACCCTGCCGAGATCCCAAGATGGGCATTGGGATCTTTGACATCATTGCACTTCCGAGAACCGGAAAATATTACCGGATGCTGCGGGACGTGAAGGGTCGCCACAAAACCGTGGAGATCGATGCAGAAGCAGCCCAGACACGACTGTGCAAAATCGAGAATAAATCAACCATTTCCGGTGGCAGGGTACAACTGAACCTCCGGTATGGGGCAAACATCATCGCAGACAATACCTATAAGTCAAACGATTCCATCGTCATTTCACTTAAACCTGAAGACAGGTTTAAGGTAATGGATCATTTCCCCTTTGCCACCGGCAACATGGCAATGATCATTGGCGGCAGGCATTCCGGTAAAGTGGCACGCATTATCGAGATCGTGAAGACTTCGGGCAGTGTCCCCAACAGGATTATCCTGGAAGATGAGGCAACAAAGACCCGGTTTGACACGATCACGCCGTACATCTACATGATTGGAAGAGAAACACCCGCGATAGCGAACTGGGGGACTGACCAGTGACATCAATGCGTGATATTCACATTGACAAAGTCGTCGTCCACATGGGTGTCGGCGAGAGCGGGGAAAAACTCGTCAAAGCCGAGAACATCATGAAGACGATTACCGGGCAGCTCCCGATCCGGAGTGTAGCAAAGATGACGCAGCCTGCATTCAACATCAGGAAAGGCGCGCCAATCGGTTGCAAAGTTACCCTTCGCGGAGAACCGGCACAGAAGTTCTTTGCAACATCTCTGGGGATTGTGAATAAAACGATCTTTGAGAGCCAGTTTGACAAGAACGGGAACTTCTCGTTTGGTATTGAGGAACACACGGATTTTCCCGGCATGTCATACGACCCGCAGATCGGCATATTCGGTATGGATGTCAATGTTGTGCTCGAGCGCAAAGGCATCCGGATTGCCCGCCGGCGCATGGAGCAGAAGAAGCTTCCCGCAAAACAGCGCGTGACCAAAACCGATGCGATTGCGTTCCTCAAACAGGAATACACGGTGGAGGTGCGCTGATGGGTGGCGAAAAGAAGAAGATCTTCGGTCGCGGTGCCAACGAGTGCAAGATGTGCGGTCGCAAGCAGGGGCTTGTACGCCGATACCACATCATGTTCTGCAGGCAATGCTTCCGTGAGTGGGCACAGAAAATGGGCTTTAAGAAGATGAACTGAGGAGTGACTGCATAATGACACGATTGAATACTATTGCAGACGGGATGAGTGCGTTGAAGAACGCAGGTGACACCGGAAAAACCGAGGTTACTATCGAACCCGCGAGTAAACTCCTCGGCGCGATGCTGCGCATCATGCAGGACGCCGGTTACATCGGCGGCTTCGAATTTATCGATGATGGGCGTGGCGGACAGCTCAAGGTGCATCTCACGGGGAAGATCAACAAATGCGGTGCAATTACGCCGCGGTTCTCGGTACAGCTGGATGAGATGGAATACTGGGAAAAACAGTACCTGCCCGGCAAGAATTTCGGTATCCTGATGATCTCCACCTCACGCGGCGTTTTGTCGCATGAGCAGGCGCGCAAAGAGGGTATCGGTGGCGAACTGCTCGGGTACGTCTACTAAAGGGGTGCGAACCATGACAACAATACGGAAAGTTAAGATTCCCTCGGGTGTGAAAGCCCAGTTGGATGGCACGCAACTTCGTGTGACGGGACCAAAAGGGCAAATCTCACGGAACGTGCGGTTCCCGCAGGTGA
This sequence comes from uncultured Methanoregula sp., assembly GCA_963676405.2. GTDB lineage: Archaea > Halobacteriota > Methanomicrobia > Methanomicrobiales > Methanospirillaceae > Methanoregula. The sequence goes on along the minus strand of CAXXQB010000001.1, from coordinate 55,578 downwards.
CTATCTCTTGTGACGAGAACGAAGTGACAATCTCCACCGAATCCAAACGCAAGGAGACGATCGCTATCGTCGGGACGTTCGAGGCTCACACCAAGAACATGTGCCGGGGTGTATCTGAAGGGTTCGAGTACCGGATGAAGGTGGTCTATGCCCACTTCCCGATCCAGCTTAAACTGCAGGGAAACCGGCTTGAGATCAGCAACTTCCTCGGCGAGAAGAAGGCTCGGTCTGCACGCATAGAAGCGGGCGTCACCGCAAAGGTGTCAAACGATGAAGTCGTGCTTACCGGTATCGACCGCGAACTGGTGGGGACATCAGCAGCAAACATCGAACATGCCACCCACATCCGCGACCGGGACCCCCGTGTCTTCCAGGATGGTATCTATATGGTCCAGAGGGGCTGAAGAGCGATGACAACAGAAATCAGGCGATTGATCCGTGTGCGCACCGAGAAAGGCGCAGAATTCAAGCGCGACGGATTTGGCAAGAAGAAACAGCTCTCAGATTCGTGGAGAAAACCCCGCGGACAACACAACAAGCAGAGGGAGCAGAAGAAAGCAAAGGGTGCACTCCCGAAACCGGGATTTGGAAGCCCTCTTGCGGTGCGCGGTATGCACCCTTCCGGGTTCTTTGAAGTGCTTGCATTCACCCTCCAGAACCTCGAAGGTCTTGACCCGGCGACACAGGCAGTACGGATCTCGGCAACGGTCGGTACAAGAAAACGTATTACCCTGCAGGAAAAGGCAATTTCATCAGGTCTCAAAGTCCTTAACGCCCGCGTGATGAAAAAACTGGGTGTGACTGAAGAAGAACCTGAAACTACAACAGAACCTGCAAAGGATGCGGCAGCGGAAAAGATAAAAGTTGCAGAAAAACCTGCAGAGAAAACAAAACCGGGGAAAGAGATGAAAAAGCCGATAAAACCCACCCCGGCAGTAGCACCCAAACCTGCGAAGAAGCCCGCAAAGAAACCGGCAGAAGAAAAGGCAGAAGAGAAAACTGGAAAACCAACGGTGAAGGAACCGGCAAAACCCACGAAAAAACCGGTTAAGCCCCAGGTAAAAGCAGTTCCGGAGCCGGAAGAACCAAAACCCAAGGCGGACTCAAAGTCAAAGCCAAAATCGAAGAAAGCAACTGCGGCAGAGGTGAAGAAGAATGAGTGACGTTGCCAGCCAGAAACGAGTCTCTGCAGCAATACTGAAGTGCGGTGTCAACCGTGTCTGGTTCGATCCGGCACGCATATCAGATATAGAGAATGCGATCTCACGGGATGATCTCCGCAACCTCATCACGGATGGTGCAATCAAGGCACACCAGAAGAAGGGTGTGAGCCGTGGCAGGGCACGCATACGAACCGCCCAACGGGCGTATGGGCACCGTAAAGGTGCAGGAAAACGTAAAGGTGCTCAAGGTGCACGGACACCGAGCAAACGGGCATGGATCCAAAAGATCCGGGCAATCCGAAAGGCACTCGTTGCGCTCCGTGAAGCCGGTACTATTGACCGACACCTGTACCGCATGATGTACCGGAAAGCCGCCGGCGGACAGTTCAGGAGTGTTGCGCATATGAAGGCGCAGATGGAAATTATTGCCGGGAGGATGAAGTAACATGGCAACAGGACCACGGTATTTTGTTCCCTTCCGAAGACGAAGGGATGGCAAGACCGATTATTACCAGCGGACCCGGCTTGTTGTCGCAGATGCGCCGCGAATGGTTGTGCGCAAGACAAACCGGCATATCATTGTGCAGCTGGTCACCGCTGAGATGGATGGCGATCGTACACTGGTATCAGCAAACTCCGCAGAACTGGAACAGTACGGCTATACTGGTTCTACCTCCAATACCCCGGCAGCGTACCTGACGGGCATGCTCTTTGCGGTTAAGGCAAAGAAGGCAGAGCAGGATCGCGCTATACTGGATATAGGTCTCAACCGGGCAACCCCGGGTGCACGGGTATTTGCCGCACTCAAGGGTGCCGTTGAAGCAGGACTTGAGATCCCTTATGGTGAGGAGATCCTCCCATCAGATGAGCGGGCGAAAGGTGCGCATATTGCCGCATACAATAAAAAAGCGGGCGATATCGTGCAGAATGTCGAAAAGGTGGCTGACGCCATTAAAAAGGAGCTGGTGTAAATGGCATACGAAAAGGCAGAATGGCGCCCGATCACCGGTCTTGGCAAACTCGTCGCTGCAGGAGAGATCAAGAATATCGACCAGGTACTGGAAAGCGGCAGGCCGATCAAGGAACCTGAAATCGTCGATATGTTCCTTCCCGACTTAGAGGACGAAGTACTCGATATCGCGATGATGCAGCGGATGACCGACTCAGGCCGCCGTGTGCAGTTCCGTGCGGTTGTTATAGTTGGCAACAGGAACGGGTACATCGGGTTTGGTCAAGGCAAGGATGTACAGGTCGGAGACGCAATCAAGAAGGCGATTGTGAAGGCAAAGATGAATATCGTCAAGATACGCCGCGGGTGCGGCAGCTGGGAATGTGGGTGCGATGTCACGCACTCGATCCCGATGCAGGTGACAGGTACTGCCGGCAGTGTCCGAGTTACTCTCAAGCCTGCCCCGCAGGGTATCGGACTTGTCACCGGTGATATCAGCAAAAAGGTGCTTGAGCTCGCCGGAATCAAGGATGCATGGACCTTTGCACGCGGACAGACGCGGACGACGATAAACTTTGCTAAGGCAACCTTCAATGCATTAAAAGAAACCAACATGACAAGGATCGGAGGGGCACCGTAATGTACGCGGTAGTGCAGGTCCGCGGCGTGGTGAACACCCGTCAGGACATCAAAGATACATTAAAGATGCTCCGTCTGCACCACATCAACCACTGTGTGCTGGTTGCGGACACACCTGAGAACCTCGGGATGATCCGCAAGGTGAAAGACTACGTTGCGTATGGTGAAGTGGATGCAGTAACCATTGAAACCCTGCTGCGTACCCGTGGCAGACTGATCGGTGACGCAGCGCTGACCGATGAGTACATCAAATCAAACTCAACTTACAGCGGGATCACCGAATTGGCAAAGGCACTTGCTGGCGGAGAAACGAAATTGCGCGACATTCCGGGAGTAAAACCGGTGCTCCGGCTCCACCCCCCGCGCAAGGGATACAAGACTACCAAGCGTACCTTTGTACAGGGTGGAGCGCTTGGCTATTATGGTCAGGAGATCAATACTCTCCTCTACAAGATGAGGTGAATGGATGCCAACCAATAAACGTTCAAAATATCGCGGATCGCGGACATGCGGCGGCGGAACCCACAAGAACCGTCGTGGGGCAGGCAACCGCGGTGGAAGGGGACGGGCGGGCATCAACGCCCACCACTTTGTCAAGTGGTACATGGAGATGGGAGGACCAGTATTTGGAAAGAACGGTTTCTTCCATAACCCTGTAATCACTGTCGCAGCGATGGATGTTGGAATCATCGACCAGATTGTACCTTCGCTTCTCGCACAGGGAATTGCAAGGCAGGATGGGGATGCAATTGTGCTGAATGCTGCCGATCTTGGCATCGAGAAAGTGTTGGGCAGTGGCAAAGTCACAAGAAAACTGAACATCTCTGCTGCGGCATTTTCAGAGCAGGCAAAGGCGAAGATCGAGAAGACTGGTGGAAAGGCGCAGGTTGCCTGACCCACCTTGATTTTTTGGTGAAACAATGGGAGACCTGCTGGATCGAATGGAACCCCTGCTTGCTGCGATGCCCGCAGTCAAGAGCCCTGAGGGGCATGTCCATTTTAAAAATAAACTGATGTGGACATTTGGAATTCTGGTTCTATATTTTGCGTTAACAAACATCCCGGTATTCGGGCTCTCCACGAGTTCACAGGATGTATTCCTCTACTGGCGGGCGCTTATGGCAGGTGCAAGCGGTTCGATCGTGCACCTCGGCATCGGCCCCATCGTTACAGCATCCATCGTGCTTCAACTCTTAAAAGGTGCAGATATCCTTCATATCGATACGAGTGACACCCGTGGACAAGTCATGTACATGGGGTTGCAGAAAATCCTTATCCTCGTCATGATCGTTATCGAGGCTGCACCCAACCTGATTGGGGGGTTCATGCAGCCGGATGCCGTCGTTGCAGCACAGTTATTCGGCGGCAACCTGTTCATCGTCTCGCTCCTGATCTTTATCCAGATATGTATCGGAGGAGTCCTCGTCTTTTTGATGGACGAAGTGGTGACCAAGTGGGGTATCGGTTCCGGTGTCGGGCTCTTCATCATTGCAGGGATCTCACAGGCAATTGTGAACGGCTTTATCAATTGGATGCCACTCAGCGATCCCTACCCGGTAGGATTTTTCCCGCGCCTGGTTGCTGTTGTTCTGAGTGGTGCGAACTTCATCCAGTATTTTGGTGCAGAACTTCTGGCATTTGTCACAACCATCGCGATCTTCCTGATCATCGTGTACGTAGAATCAACCCGTATTGAGATCCCGCTTGCCCACGCGCAGGTAAGGGGAGCGCGCGCACGGTTCCCGGTCAAATTGATCTATGCAAGTGTCCTGCCCATGATTCTCGTCCGGGTGTTGCAGGCAAACATCCAGATGCTGGGGATGTTCCTCTCAAATGTTGGAATTACTGTTCTGGGGACGTTTAATGGGCAGACGCCGGTATCCGGGCTGATGTGGTATCTCGCCCCTATCAACGGACCTACCCAGTGGATGTGGTGGGTTACCGATCTTGGTCATGCGCCATGGGAGGTTCTATTACGTCTGGGAATTGATATCACATTTATGGTGGTTGGAGGTGCGATCTTTGCGCTCTTCTGGATCAAGACTGCAGGGCTGGATTCTAAGGATGTAGCCCGCCAGATCCAGATGTCCGGCATGTCCATCCCCGGCTACCGGAGAAATCCGCAGGTGCTGGAAAAGTACCTTGACCGGTATATCCCCCGTGTCACCATCATCGGTGGTGTCTTCATTGGTATATTGAGTGTGGTCGCGAACCTCTTCGGTGTGATTGGTGCCGTCAGCGGTACAGGACTTTTGCTGACCGTGAGTATCACTTACCGTTTGTATGAAGAGATCGCGAGCCAGCAGATCATGGAGATGTACCCGTTCATGCGGACGTTCTTTGGCAAAGAATGATTGTGGAAAGGGACGCAGATGTCAGGAAAAAAGGTCATTATCACCGGTGTACCGGGCGTCGGTAAAACGACGGTCGTCAACGAGGCGTTGAAAAATCTCAAAGAAGAGGGCGTAGAGTACCAGATGGTTAACTTCGGTTCCGTCATGTTTGAAGTGGCAAAAACAGATGGGATCGTGCAGGACCGCGACCAGATGCGGACGCTCGATCGCACCGTTCAGAAACGGCTGCAGCAACTCGCAGCCCAGGCAATTGCACAGATTTCCGGGAATGTTCTCGTCGATACCCATGCTTCGGTAAAGACTCCAAAGGGATATCTCGCTGGCCTTCCTGAATGGGTGCTACGGGAAATTATGCCCGATATGATTATTCTCGTTGAGACTGATGATGACCAGATCCTGATGCGGCGGCTTTCCGATGAAACCCGCACGCGGGACAAAGAGGGATCGCGTGCAATTGCAGAACACCAGCAGTTCAACCGGTCCATTGCAGCTGCATATGCGATGGTGACAGGGTGTAATATCAAGATTATCGCAAACCCTGATCACCTGCTGGAACACGCAGCGTCAGACATGGCTGACGCTCTTAGGTGAAGACATGGATTTAGGGAAATTCTGGGACAAATACGGATTGTACATCGCACTCCTATTGATGATGCTGATGATGTTTTCGTACAGCATTGCATGGCTGCGTGTAGGAGTCGGGCAGAGTATCGATCTGGTATTCGCCCCGCTTGTTGAAAATTTCAAGATTCCGTTCTTCATCCTGATCGTTATCCTGTCAGCATTTACAGGTTTATACTCCTCTCTTATCCAAAAGTATACTATCGATTATGACCGGATGACCGAAGTGCAGGAGAGGATGAAGGAGTTCCAGAAGGAGTACCGTGAAGCGCAGTTGTCGCAGGACGAGAAAAAGATAAAAAAACTGGATGCAAAACGGGACAAGGTCATGAAGGAGCAGCTTGAATTGTCCCAGCAACAGTTTAAACCGATGGCGTTTATTCTTGTCCTGACAGTACCTATCTTTTTCTGGCTGCTCTTCCGGCTTAACCAGGCAAATACCATCACCCTTCCGTATTACGGAACGCAAAGCCTGACGGCACCGGTCCTCTGGGTTATCCCCGCGTGGATGGTCTGGTATTTCATCTGTTCCATTGCCCTGAGCCAAGTCATCAGGAAATCCCTCAATATTGGGGGAGTCTGATGCGGATCACCGTGAGCGGACTTCCCGGCAGCGGGACAACTTCTCTCTCACGGTACCTGGCACAGCGTCATAACTTCACGATGATATCAGCGGGGGAAGTCTTCCGCGAATGTGCACAAAAGCACAACATGGGACTTGCAGAGTTCGGGCGCCTTGCGGAACAGGACCCCACCTTCGATAAAATGATCGATGTCCGCCAGAAAGAGATCGCGGAAGAGAAAGACAACATCATTGTGGAAGGCAGGCTATCCGGCTGGATGGTGGAAAAAGCAGACCTGAAAATCTGGTTGTTTGCCCCGATCAACTGCCGGATCGACAGGATCGTGTACCGTGATCAGATTGCTGATGATGAAACCGCAAAAAAAATTACTATTGAGCGCGAGCGGTGTGAAGCGGGGCGGTACTCTGCCTATTATAACATTGATATCAACGACCTTTCTATTTACCATATTATCCTGAACTCTGAACATTGGGGTGTCGAAGACCTCGGGACGATTGTGGATACTGCGATCGGACAACTGACGTCACATGACAAGGCACAATAACCAATCCCGATATGTGATACCGGTCATTGTGAGCAATCTTTCTGAGCACTATTATCGTACTACGGGAAATGCTTCATGACCATCGGTACAAATTCTATTCAAGTTTCTCTCGTCAAATCCTGGGACAATGCCGAAATTGTGTTCCTGTACAGGGCCGGGGGCTGGTGGAAGGACATTTATGACTCTGCTGAAATCCCCCGTCTTATAATGGGCAGTTTTGCATTCGCAGTCGCGGCTGACACTAACGGGCATGCCATCGGTATGGGACGGGCGATCTCCGATGGTGTTTCCGATGCGTACATACAGGACCTCGTGATCCTTCCCGAGTACCGTTGCAGGGGTACCGGGACACGAATTTTATCCGTTTTACTTAAACACTGTAATCAGGCAGGGATCTCGTGGATCGGACTTATTGCAGAACCGGATTCTGAAGAGTTTTATTTACCGCTCGGCTTTGAACGGATGCCCGGACATATCCCGATGATCTACCGGGGTGAACAGTGATGCTCGAACAGGAAGACTTCCAGCCGGTTACGCTTGCCGATCGAGATTTTTTCGCACGGCATTACGCTCTTTACCCACAGACCCATAGTGACAACACCTTCACGAACATGGTTTGTTGGAACCATTATGCCCATTACCGGTATGCATATGTCAACAGGAATGTGATACTTGCAAGTACCATTGATGGCACGACACGGTTCCGCCCCCCGATTGGTCCACGGGACCCGGCGTTATTAAAATCTCTCATACGGCTTGCATCAGAAGTCAGCGACTCTGAACCAGTTGTCCTCATTGATCCGGATACTGCAACTTGGATGCGGCAGATTTGTTGTGGTATGAACCTGATCCCTGACCGGAACCATTTTGAGTATGTTTATCGTTCCGCCGACCTTGCAGAGCTCCCCGGAAAGCATTATCTGACCATTCGGCACCAGATTAACAAGTTCCGGCGCAAATGCGCATATGCGGTCGAACCGATTACGGCGGAAAACCGTGAAGAGGTCATGAATTTTCTCATCAAGTGGTGTGAATGGAAAGGGTGCGAGGGTGATCCGGTTCTCGCCCACGAAAAGGATGCTGTGTTCTTTGCAATCGAACATTTCATAGAACTCGGTATTGGAGGTCTGATGATTCGCGTCAACCGGGATATTGGTGCGATTTCCCTTTTTGAACCTCTCAATACAGATACCGCACTCATCCATTTCGAAAAAGGGTTGCCAGACTGTGAAGGAATTTATAAGGCAATCAATGTGGAGACCGCTGCATTGCTCGCAAAAAAGTTTACCTATATCAACCGGGAAAGCGATCTCGGTGTTGCCGGGCTTCGCGAAGCCAAACTGCGGTATCACCCTGACCACATGGTTGAAGTCTATTCCCTGAAACGGGACTCCTGATCTGCCCGGATTTGCGTATCCCTGTCCTTATCCAATCATCGCCATGATACCGGCAAAGATGATCTTGATGGCGATTGCTGCGACAAGCATGCCCAGCACTTTTCCCATGATATCCGTGACCACTTCACCGAGAACCCGCTGGATGTATGCTGAATAGTAGAGGATAAGCCATGTGGCTATGAGTGACAGGGTGATCGCGATAAACGGGATTAGCATTCCGTAGTCCTTTGAAAGAAGCATTACGGTGGTGATAGTCCCCGGTCCGCACAAAAGGGGAGTTCCTATCACGACTCCTGCAGCACTTTTTGTATTCTCCTTGCATTTGCTGATATCAATGCCCAGTGCCTCCTGCATGCCGAGGATGAAAAGCAGGATGCCCCCGGCAATCTGGAAACTGGGCATGTTTAGTCCAAGGATCTCAAAGATCATCGTGTTGAAGATGAGGAAGAGATACATCAGACCACCTGCAACGGCTACGGCAATAAATGCCTGTTTGTGGATCTCTTTTGGGGTCTGGTCCTTGGTCATCGCTGCAAATATCGGCACCGAAAGGAGCGGATCAAGGATAATAAACAGTGCGGCAAAGGCGTAGAGTATGCCCGGGACAAATTCCTGCATATTAATTATCGAAATTATGGGCGCTTCTGACGGATAAATTGGCGTGGTTACCTGTTGTGTAATCCGATGCATTACGGTTACTGGGAAAATTGGGTAAACTTTGTATAAACTTACCGGCAGTTTATTCTGAATGTCATCGTCTTTGTGAATATCTTGCAAACCATTGGTCTGGATCGTGCATTTTCGTCGAAAAACCCAATCTGGATTTCCGGAAATTGTGCATGTATGTGTGTACTCGTGATTGTGTATGCATATGGCTGAATGGGTATTTCGATTCTGTTTCTGCCTGACGATTTATTTGCATCATCCAAAATATATATTATCCTCAACTCGCTTATGTTCCAGTAAAGCGGGCTTCTCGTTAATCGAGCCCGGTTTGGAGAATCGCTGATGGCAAGAACAGGGAAAACCCCAAAAACAACTGTGCAAACGAAGAACAAACCCGTCGCTGCAAAAGCGAAAGCGACCCCCTCTGCAAAGAAAGTAACAGAAGCGCCAAAGAAAAAAGCGGGTGCAGGAACGGCAAAAACAGTTCCCAAAACAGGTATACGTTTAAAGGGGGGTAAGGCTGCGAAGAAGTCGGCATCAAAAAAATTGAAATCCAAAAAGGGCACTTCCAACATCCCCCGAAGATACAAGTGCCGGCTCTGTGGCTATATATATTCACCGCTCCGGGGTGAACCGCAACACGGTATTCCAGCGGGCACAGAATTTGGCGATTTACCGGATGATTATGTCTGTCCGCTCTGTGGCTATCAGGCAAGAGGAAAGATTGGCAAGTGGGGATTTGATGAGTGGCACCCGACGAAATATATCTGCTCTGTTTGTGGCTATGTCTATGATGAAGAACGCGGTGAACCCCATCGGGGCATCAAACCAGGAACAAAATTCGACGATCTTCCGGATAATTATGTATGTCCCGTATGTGCGCTTGATCCAAAGATCGATGTTCAGTTTGGTAAGGTGTTAAAACAGGGTTTTGGGCCTCTTTACATCCCGTGATTATCTGGGATAATTAAGCCACATCCTTTTTTTGTTGTTTCTACACGTTCCTAATGTTTTCCACCGTGCTCTCCAGTTCTCCTTAAAATAGTGGGTAAACCGCTATTATCATCTTTCAAAATGCCCTGCATTATATTACCAGCACTCGAATGCAACGGTTCGGGTTTATCTGTTGATTGTGTGGGGATTTAGACCGTGTATTCCTTCCCTCTCGACGGAGAGATCTGTATCTAAGTGATAAATTAATCATTCAAAAACAAATCTATAAACCTCCGGCAAGTTTACATTACAACGGGATACAAACATGTCTTTTGAAAAACTATCAACGTTCCGCACGTCCGGTTTGGCCTTGGTAACGGTCATTCTTGCTCTCTGTTGTGTCATATCAGTCGTGTCCGCTGCAGACGCAAGTTATGAAGGTTATCTGGGCGACACTATCGCCTTGCAGGGGGAGTCCTATAGTGGCAACCAGGTCTATATGTTTATGACAGGGCCCGGTCTTCCTGAAAATGGTGTGACCCTGACTGATGTAACGCAACGAGCTGACCAAGGGCAATTTACCATTGTCCCTCTTGATAACACTCAACATTATTTGTTTAAGTGGAATACCCAACGGATTCATACCGAAATTGATCCCGGCACATATACCGTATATGTTGTGAATGAGCCGGTTGACAAGGCGCATCTTGGTAGCACCAGCAGTTACCAGACGCTGTCCGTATATCTTAAGAAGGATACGAGTGTATCACAAGTGTCCATCAATGTTGGGGCCTCCTATACACTGAACCCGGAGATGCATAGTTCAACGATTATATCAACACCCGTTCCCGTAAATACCACTACCATTCCCACAACCACTGTCATCACCGTTCCCCCGGTGCAGAGTCCCACAAGTACACCCACCACTCGTGCGGCTGCTCAACCAATCATCACAGTCATCGCTATGATCTGCATTATCGGGACTCTCATGTACCGGCGACATCACACATGAAATCCCAAGATCCTCTTTTTGATTATATGAAACACCGGAGGAATCCGGGAAACAGATGTTCAAATCCCATTCGGTGACCGGCATCCGGCACGATTGAGCTCTGCGTCTGGAAAAACAAACGATTTCTTCTCTTATGGATCATCGTGCATCGGACGACAATCCGCACACGAAAAAAAATAGGATTAGATGAGTTTGAAGATTGGGTGGGTTTCACTCTTGACATCGATACCCAGGGGACGCATTGCCTCAAGGACAGCGATATCCGTGTATGCCTGTGCCGTGATCATTGCTTCGACGTTCTCAATCGGACCGTACATAATCAGGTTAGCACCGAGCGTGCTTGCGATCATGTTGCAGCCGATATCGGGGGCAGACCATGCAGCCTGTTTGATGCCCTCTATACCGCCAAGGTAGTGTTTGGACATCTGTGCAAGCAGCACATCATTGCCCTTGTAGCCTTCTGCCAGTAATGACGGGGTCTTGTGAGTACCCTTCCAGCGGCGGAGCCACGTCCATGCAACAGTCATGTTGTGGTATGCTCCACCGGTGGGGTACCCGTGGATTGCCTTACAGGCAAGGATCTCGCGGTATGCACTACCGGAACCAAGACCGAGCGGGGTTGCTGCAGTATCAAGAATCGGGCGGGTAATTCCGCACTCTTCTGAGATTGGGATCATTCCCATCTTCTGACCTGCGACGCCACCCTCAACGAGCACCTTCTCCCTGCCGGCAACTGATGGGTCAGCGGGGTTGAAGGCGAGGACGATGGCTGCATCGACATCACTGTTCTTTAACGCATCAATGTTCTCCTGGGCAATAGAACCGTTGATCGAGTTGTAGATCGCACGTTTTGCAAGCCCGACATCGGTCACGTACTTGCACGCGTGTGCAAGTGCCTTAGGCACTGACGAGTCCATCAAGAACGCAGTCTTGTTGTCGATGCTGTCAAACCAGCTGATGTAGCTCTCGAACGCTGCCGGATATTCAGCAAGGATCTGGATCATGTGCGGAATACCGGTCGCGTCAGAGAGTACCTGACAGCGGTTCCAGAGTGCTTCAGCCATTGCCTTGTCGATCTTTCCTGTCTTATCGTCCAGCACAGCCTCATGTTTGTTGTAGAAGATTGAGGCTGCGAGTACAGTCGGGTACTCCCCGGGTTGTCCACCGAGTTTGGTGCCGTTGAAGTCCCAGACACTCTGTTCTTTTTCGAATTTGAACATTTTATTACACCTCCATTACACCTGTGTCATTAATTTCTGGAGCAAAAACAACAGCATCACAAATACGGTTAATCCTGCAACGAGACCGTACAGTATGCCGATATCTCTCCCGATCTTTCTCCCAACACGCTGTGCCACTTCTGCATCGACGAACTCGAGTTTCTTCTCGATATTGTTGAGTCTCTTCTCGATTTCGAGGAACTGAGGGTTCACTCCCGCAGCTGCGACTTCAACAGCGCCGGCTTCCTTGACCTCGACGACGATAGCGTCAGCCGCGAACGCACCCGGGTCACGGGCTTTGAGTTCGTTGATCTTCGCCTTGATGGTGTTGAGGTCTTCACTCTCCATGATGTTGACGACTTCAATCTGCTCCTGGAAGCGCTTGATCGCCGCATCATTGAGGTTCTCAATGAAGGGGATAGCACCTTCAGCGCCGACAACCCTGCCTTCTTTGACACCACCCTTGTGGAGAGCATACATGGTCTGACCGGCGAGGTGACCTTTCACCTCGGTACCGCAGCCGAGCATGAACCGGATGTTGGGGTTGGCGATGTAATTGGCGATGACCTTTTCAAGACCGAGGTTTTCGGTCTTACAGGACCCGCACATAGCTGCGCCCGCATCACAGATACCTTGTTCATCGAGGTGAGATCCGAAGGTGACGACAGCAACACAGCTGTTTGCGTCACCCGAGTGGAAGTCGCCCTTGACGAGCGGCCATCCACTTGCTGGTGATTTCTTTTCTGCCATGGTCTTCACCTCACCAGTAATGCCGGCACCAGAATCAGGATCATAGCACAGAGCAATCCCAAGACAAACCCGACAACACCGGTAGCAGTGACTGCCGAGTCCATCTTGTTGGTGCGTGCCAGTATCTGCGATTTGTAGCGGATGTTCTCAACCATGTTCTCGATTGCAAACATCCTGACTGGTCCTGCTGCAACTTTTGCTTCTTCTTCTGCCATCTCTCTCACCCCATCCACATGAACCCGAGCAGGGCGAACGAGACGATCAGACCGATCATCAGACCCTCGATCTTGCCTGCATAGACACCGGAAGCAAACTTGTCCCGGTATCCAATATCAGTCACCATCCTCTCGATGACTTTCATACGGGCAGTGATGATCGCAATCTCGCCGGAGATTGGGGCAACTTCGCCACCTGCCTCCTCAACAGCGCCGGCTTCCTTGACCTCGACGACGATAGCGTCAGCCGCGAACGCACCCGGGTCACGGGCTTTGAGTTCGTTGATCTTCGCCTTGATGGTGTTGAGGTCTTCACTCTCCATGATGTTGACGACTTCAATCTGCTCCTGGAAGCGCTTGATCGCCGCATCATTGAGGTTCTCAATGAAGGGGATAGCACCTTCAGCGCCGACAACCCTGCCTTCTTTGACACCACCCTTGTGGAGAGCATACATGGTCTGACCGGCGAGGTGACCTTTCACCTCGGTACCGCAGCCGAGCATGAACCGGATGTTGGGGTTGGCGATGTAATTGGCGATGACCTTTTCAAGACCGAGGTTTTCGGTCTTACAGGACCCGCACATAGCTGCGCCCGCATCACAGATACCTTGTTCATCGAGGTGAGATCCGAAGGTGACGACAGCAACACAGCTGTTTGCGTCACCCGAGTGGAAGTCGCCCTTGACGAGCGGCCATCCACTTGCTGGTGATTTCTTGTTTGCCATATCAGCCCACCTTGATCAACTGGAATGCAATGACTCCTGCAATGAGTAATCCGATCGCCAGTCCATACCAGAACGAGTTGATACTACCGGCAATCTTGAGCGACTTCTCACGGTTCGGGAAGGATGCAAGATAGTTCCCTTCGCCAGAGAGCATGTTGACCAGATCTTCGGTTGTTTCCTCGAGGAGTGCAACCTTGTCAAGTACTGGAGATAACGATTCACCGGCTGTAGTCACAAGCCCGATAAGGGGATCTGCTACGAGTCCGTATTCCGGGAGCACCAGAACGTATGCCATTTAGTGTCCCTCCATCTCAGGAATGGGTTTTGTATCAAGCCATGCTGCCGCGTCACGCTTCGAGAGCAGGATATACTGGTGGTACGTGTAACCCCAGCAGATCAATGCCACGATAAGCGAGATCAACGCAGATATGGCATTGACCATCGCAAATGACATGACAGCTGCAACAATCATGCTTAAAAATCCGCATTCAGCAGTGAGCACGAGCATCCTGTCCTGTTTCCAGCCGGGTCCAAGGCAAGCATTGAACGGGTGCTGGATTGCAATCGCACCCAGAAGGAATGCCACTGCGGTAAGTCCGCCACCGATGAATGAAACCTGGTAACTGGGAACTGAAATGAATCCCAGAATCTTGACAGTTCCGGTCGTGAGTCCGGCGAACGTAAAGCTACCGGTGATCAGCACTGCGAGTCCCATGAGGGTGAGTGCCCCGACAACTGCCATCTCTGTGAGTGCCTGTACCATCGCCGGGATCTTCATGTTCAGGATCGCGTTTGCGACGTACCCGAGGATCAGTCCTATGACTGCGCCGAGGATCACCGCGACGATTGGTGCAAAGACGTTGAATTTTGTGGCAAGCAGCATCGCCATGATACCGGAACCGAATGCAATCATTCCTGCAGAAGGCACACCAGTACCGATACCGTAGCTGCACAACACCTTGATGGTGTGGCTCCCCCAGATGAGGGCTGCGACTGCAGCAAGGCCACCAAAGAACGAGAACAACGTGGTGTTGGTGGCCACATTAAGATACGAGAGGTAAAGGCACACGATGGTGCAGACAAATCCCGCAATCATGATCTTATTGTGCGGGACCCCTCCTTCAATTACTTCAACTTTTATGGACATTTCAACACCTCAGATCGAAACGATCAGGATCGCAACAAGCCCGCAGAGCGCTGATGCAACCGCGGATGCAACAATTGCCCGTGGCCAGCGCTTGAACTTCGGGTCGTGCGGACCCTCAATGGTACCCGTGATGTTATATGCAGTCAGCACTGCATTCACAAGGAACAGAGCGATCGCAAACATACCAGCAGCAGCGACTGCAACCGGCAGAACAGCTGCCGCGGATGCATTCAGTACCGTCGGAAGTGTGACCTTGTAGAGGTTGAGCAGCTCAATGTAAATCAGCGTACCGCCGGCTCCACCAAGGAGACCGCCGATTACACCGCCGACAAACGAGACGAACGGGAGACCGTGTCCTTCAGTACCCTGCGATTTGTATTCAGGCTGGGAGTCCCCGGTGATCGGGTCCTTTAATACCTTGCCTGATGCTGCGGGAATACCCATGCCGAAGACGTAGACAAAGTTGACGAGCATACAGGTGATCGCCATCATCAGTCCGCCGCCGACTGCACCAGTCACGACTGCTACCACGAGTCCCTGATCAGCAGCCCAAGCGCCACCGAAGAGACCTGCCACACCTGCACCGGCTGCGAGCATCGCAACACCGGTAGCGATACCGGGTGCTTGTCCCATTGCTGCCGGCGCTCCGCCAACGGGAACGAAATGGACGCCGAACCCGATCAGCACACCACCGATGATTACTCCGATAAGTGCCATGAGCCCGATTCCGGGTGCCATCTTCCATGCAATTGCGAGAAGGATTATCAGCATGACCACACCAACCGCCATGGCGGTGGGGTTCATCGCACCGCCAGCTGCTGGCTTGGCTGCGACTGCGCTCATGAAGATGCCTCCTTCTTGGGCTCTGTGTAGGGTCCGTAAGTCTTGCGTGCCCAGACTTCAATATACCGGTCAGCAACCGTGAAGACGAGGATCATAAGCACCCCGACAATGATTGCACCCCAGCCGGCACTGATCTGTTCGAAGATGACGGTACGCCAGAGTTCGAGGAATACAATCAGACCAAAACAGATCCCTGATGCGGGTCCACCGAACTTTGCGGTGAAGAATCCGTTGTCCAGCGAGTTTCTCTCGCCAGCTTCAGCGAACCGGACGATGTTACCGGATGCCGAGATCGGTACTCCAGCACCGAACTTCTGGTTCTGGTACTGTCTCTCCTTGCCATAGTATGGGTTGCCAGTTGCAGACCCTGCTGCACCGAGCGTGATACCCCAGATCAACCCGAGCAGCGGCAGCGGGAACGGATGTCCCAGTGCGGCGTTGATCAGGTAACAGAGGGTGACGGTACAGAAAACTGCGATAAAGGCATGTGCCATAGTCACCGAGGTCATGGACTTGAGAATGTCCACGTAGACCGGTTGACCGAACTTGGCGAGACTTGCCGTCCTGCCCAGGTATGCGGTTGTCGCATACACGCCCTGTACGAAGACTGCAAGAATACAGCCGAGAACGATAGCGAGGACTGCGTTGATATGCATCGCCATGAAAGCCCATGCCAGACCTGCACCGAGTGCAACCCATAGACCGTATGCCGGGGGTTCACCAGCGACCGCCTTGTTGAAGATGCGGTGCACGAAACCCATCTGCGGAGCGAGCTGAACCTGTGAGTTCGGGTCACCCTGGGACCCGATGTTGGATTCAGTATCTTCCGCAGAACCAGCTACGGTGGCAAGAGCTCCTGCCAATGCAGTAATTCCAATGCCAAATACAATATGTTCCATTTAGCCTCCTCCCTGCGTGCGAATGCACGAGAGTATTCAAAATGCAATGCCACGCACAACGAGTTAAAACTCTTTGTGGTTAGTGTAAAATTAGTGAGATCTTAATTAAAAGGTTTCGAAACTATATCCGAGAGATCTGGGTATAAATAGCCCCAATTATTAAACAGGCTCTGATATTGGATTATTCACTCATGTAAATTTACTTTAATGAAAAAAAAGTTTAGTTGATCGTGCCGGGATGCCGGAGTTTTCGATCACGTGTGATTGGAAGAGATACCAGGAGGATTTCCCGTTTTGGGATCGATGATAAAATCAATGGTGCCCCTCGGTGCGGTAATGGTGCGATACGCCATTAGAATTCCGTTGTTATAGATTTCGACAGTCATGGGATCCCCGGTGTATTCCTGTTTCTGGAATGATACCTGTACGCCACTATCCCCTCGCTGTATCCTGTAAAACTGGCTACCTGAACCGGAGACCACCTTTAATGATCCGGGAATTCCCACCGATCCAAGGAACGTGCTGTTACTTTTCACTCTTACCCAGATACCGGAAGTGGGTATCATCACTTCTGGGATTGTCGGTATTTGCGATATCGTGGGTGTTGGAATGATTTCGGGGATAGAAGGCTTGGTGTGGTTTCCTGCCAGATACTGTGAATAAAATAACGCACCGCTGGCTATTGCAAGGATGACTGCACAGACTGCTATAACAACAAAGATTGTTTGGCGAATGGAGCCGGGTAATGGGGAAGGAGTAGGTGAAAAAGGAATTTCCTCACGTTTCACTAAGTCTGACTCTTGTGGACTGCTTCTCTCCAATGATGCAGGTTTGTTTACGTGAATTATCGGCCAGACAACATCTTCATTTACATGAGAAGATGGAACCGATGGTACCAAAGGTTCTGCTTCTGGTACTGGCCGCGTATCACGGGTTTCCTGTCCTGTGCGAAGAACGGTATCAGGAAATCCTATCGCATCAGTGAGGGGAATCGTTGATCTCACCTCTTCAGGTTTGTGTAAGATTTCCTGCTTCTGTGATTCTTGTCTCTCTTCAGCAGTATCAGGTACTTCGATAGAATCCTCTATTCCCGGAGGACTGGTTTTCTGGAATCCAAAAATCATTTCCGGCAATTCACTCTTTTTTTCCACCATTAATGTGGGCGTATCATCTTTTTCAGGGAAATCAGCCGATTTATGGGACTGAAGTCCGGACGAGATTTCTTTGCCGAGCGATTCAGCTGTTTCCTCGGGAGTCGTGGAGCGAGTGACATCGGATGGTACCAGATTGATCAATTCTGATTGCCTCGTCTCCCTGGCATCTGTGGATTCCTCAATTCGTCGTACAGCAGGAATATCAGAGCCGTTTGATTGGATTCTCTCTACCGGAACATCCGGTACTTCTTCGCTTTCATTTTTTTGTAGGTGTGGCAAGACTGTTGATTCAGCCGTATTTTCGGTAACGGGTGGAGAATCAGGTTGCATGGGAATCAAGCTATCTCCCGATGCCGGGCGGGGAACTGCGATCGCAGTATGTGGTTGGATCATATCGGGAGCAACCCAGCGGCGGATTGATGGCCGAATTCCCGGCGCCTGATCAACGGGGGCTGTATCGGCACTGATAGTCTCCTGGCGTGCCAGTACTATCTGATCCATCAGGTACTCGACCCACCCGTCACATTCCTCTTTCCGATGTTCACCTGCCTGTTGTGAGAAAATAAGATCCAAGGGATATGTACTGTCAGGATCTCCCGCGTCAGTGAGGGTAAGGGTGATGATCGGATCGCCATCTGTGTTCCACCCTCCCCGCAACGACACGATCGCCGTAAACGGGATCTGTATAGGCTCAGACTGTGGATGCGTGCTGTCAACAAGGATGAGGCGACGGGTGGTGAGCAGGAGATCGGACGATACGGAGTTGACACTAATCCGGTCTGTTGTCTGGATTAAGGATTCGCCGCTGTTCAGGTACGGATTGCCCAATCTAACACTAATCCTTTTGTATTCTTCGTTGTCTGGGATGATATGCTTTTTAGGTGGATAAGGATTTTTAGCGATCCTGCGATCGTATTATCAGAACATTTCACCGGGTTATGTGGGAGACGACGGGGATATAGCAATCTTTTCCTCTCTTCATCCTGCAACAGAGAACCGTTATCAGCACCTGCGTGTGCTGCGGGTCATCATCCAACCCCTCGTTGTGGTATCTTTTTTATCCTCCTTTGGGGGTATCGGATATGCTAGCCTGAATATATATACTAACACTCTAAAATTACCGTTTAATGGTGGAAATATTACAAATTACCTAAAAAAAATGAAGATGTCGATGTGGCATATCTATCGGCAGGTTTGATTCTATCACTTCTGCAATTGCTGGCAATGAACAACACGTAATGGCTTCAATCAGGAGTAATAAAATTCTTATCAATCTTGTACTCCATGAGGGACAGAATGAGTAAGATGGGTGGCGGACAGCAGGATACTAATTTGTCGCGATGGGGAATCGGGAACAGGGAGAGTATCCCATGAAAATCGCAGTAATGTCAGAAGATCGGGATGTGTTCTGGGATGCAGCAATCCTTGGGATCTCTGCTGCAGCACTCCTATTGAATCTCGTGGGACTTCTTTATGGGATTACAGTTGTTATCCCACATCTCCTGTATATCCCGGTTGTGATAGCTGCATACCGGTACCCCCGGTGGGGAGCCATCATCGCCGGGTGTATTGGCCTCATGTATCTTACTATGGCTGTTATTATCACTCATGGCTCGCCATCCATTGTTCCTGAAGCGCTTGTGCGTACCTGTGTCATAATCGCCATTGGGTGGCTGATTGCTGTGCTTACCCGACGACTCCGTGAACAGGAAGATCTCTACAAAGGACTTTTCGATCATTCAGAAGGGGGCACTATCCTCATATCGAATACCGGCACTGCAAGAAAAATCGAGGCGGTAAACTGGAAAGCAGCAGACCTCCTCCACCGGAAAGCAGCAGATCTCAAGGGGAAGTCGCTTGCGACCTTCTGGAGCGGAGAGGAGGAACAGAAATTTTTTGCGCATCTCTTATTGGAGGGGGCAGTATACGCAGCGGAGGCAAAGTTCTTTTTACCCGATGAAAAACAGTTCGTCGTCCTCGTTTCTGCCGCGTCGCTCCCTGACAACAGGGTGATTCTCACTTTCATTGATATTACCAGTCGTGTCCATGCTGAACATGCCCTTAAAACCGCAAACGACAAACTTAACCTGCTCTCCCGCTTCTCGGCAGATCACCTGCACCGGTCTGTTGACCAGATCATCGAGACGGTTGATGAAGCGGACGCACACTGTGAGGATACCGGAATACGCGGATATATCGAACGTATCCGAGTCCTTGCGTGGAACGTCGCACGCGAGCTCTTTCTCACCGAATCCTACAAGGATCTTGGGGCGTCTCCACCCGTCTGGCTGAGTGTCCAGCGGACGCTCGGATCCGCTCGCCTGCCATCGGATACCGGTACAGTCTCCATCAGGTTCTGGACGGAGCGTCTTGAGATCTACGCAGACCGACTCTTTGCCGATGTGTTGATGCATCTTGTGGAGAACTCATTGCGTCATGGCGTCACGATAAAAAACATTGTGATTACGTATCACGAAACCCCTGAAGGGCTTGATCTCACGATCGAAGATGATGGCGCCGGCATCCCGGCGGAAAAGAAGCAGCAGATATTTGAATATGATGCCGGGGGGCATGCGGGTATTGGGCTCTTTATCTGCCGCCAGATTGTCGAGGTAACGGGTATGACTATCCGGGAAACCGGCACTGAAGGTAAAGGAGCACGGTTTGTAATCCATGTGCCACAAGGGGGATACCGGATTGAAGGCAGTAATGAGGAGGCTCCACCGCTCCCTCCCAAAACCTCGCCAATACGCCACGTCGCCCGGCACAGCACGGGTGTGACGGTGAAAGAGCTGGCATCAGCAGAATTCCCCCTTGCGGAAGAACTCTGGGTTGATTACCACAACACGAAAGGCGACATTCGGACCGACCGGATATTTGCTGCGTTCCTTGACGGGCAGGCAGTCTCAATTGCACGGTGCAAACGGCATCCGGACGGGTTCGAGGTTGACGGGGTCTTCACTCCGGTCACCCGGCGTGGTCATGGGTACGCGAATGCCGTTATGTGGGGGCTTATCGAGGCATGCAGGCAGGACACTCTCTACATGCATTCCGTCTTTAACCTCACGAAATTCTACGGTAATTACGGCTTTGTCCCGATCGATGAGAAGGAACTGCCGCCCACCATACGGGAACGGTTTGCATGGGCGGGCGGGGAGATGGAAGGGGCGAATGTCAGCCCGATGAAGCGGGACCCGCCTCCCGTGTGAACGCCGGACACTGGATTCTCATTGATGGACAAGCGTAACCCATCGATTATTTTATTTTCGGCGGCATAGACTCATCAACGGATCATTATAGGAGTCCCGCAAATGTCATTCATTATCACACTCTATGTGCAGGAAGGGATTGTCATGGCAAGTGACAGTCGGCTCACCGTGAACCGGATCGAACACCGGGGCAACCAGCAGGTACAGATCTGTGTCCCCCAGTCAGATGCGAACTATAAGACGTTTCTTGCGCCGGACAATGTGGGGATCTCAACATTCGGGGCTGCGGATATTAACGGTATCCCAATAAGCGGGTACATCGAGTCGTTTATCACCGAGAAACTGTCAAATGGTACCGTCGAACTGCACCAGATACCCCGGCTCATCCTTGACTATTTCCGGTCCCTCCCCCTCATCCCTGACACATCGTTTCATATCGCCGGCTATACTACAGAGAACGGCAGGCGCATCCCGCATGTCTGGGTTGTCAATCTCCCGCAAAGCACCATCACCCCGATGAACCAGCCCGGGCAGCAGGGCGCGACATGGGGCGGAGAGAGTGATATAATGTCCCGACTCCTTAACACGGTGGGCACGATGGCGAATGACGGTAAATTCAGCCAGATCCCTGCATATCCGATCGACTGGCAGTTTTTCACCCTGCAGGACGCGATCGATTTTGCCATCTATGCGGAGAGGACTACCATTGACTCCATGCGGTTCCAGACCCGGGAAAAAACTGTTGGGGGTCCCGTGGATGTGTTGGTGATAAAACCCGACCGGGCGTTCTGGGTCGCAAGAAAAGAGCTGCATGGCATGGGCAGTTCACTCTCCTTCTGAATCCTCAAAAGAACTATTGGGGGTGTAGGAAGAGGTTTATACCCCATCCATTTCTTCACATACTTTTTATTGCTGCACCAGCCACAGGTCGCAGAGACCCCTCATAACCTTGCACTACTCAGACCATGCCCAATCTGTCTAAAGCCACCATTTCCCACTTCCAAAGCGAAACCATCGATACAGTCCTCACAGTTTCGCAGGGAGCGTTCATACGCGAGATATATATGCCCTGAAATGAATCTCTATCAAATTACCATGAATGCCCACCGCGATGTTGACCTGAAAAGTATTGCCTGGCACGCGATGGGGAAATACGGTTTCGAAGCCAGATTTCCCGCATCAGTAATCGACGAAGTCAATAGCATCCACGCCAAGACGTTCTCTTCTCTTGAAAAAGACGTGTGTGACCTGCGTATGCTCCTGTGGTCGTCTATTGACAACTATGACTCGCTCGATCTCGACCAGCTGGAATACTGTGAACGCGGAACAAACGGGGAGATACAAGTCAAAATTGCCATTGCCGACGTCGATATCTATGTCCCAAAAGAGTCGCAGACCGACCGGCACGCTGCTCACAACGGTACTTCTGTCTATACCGGCATCGAAACCTTCCCAATGCTGCCGACCCGGCTCTCGCATGACATCACATCTCTCGTCGCAGGACAGGAACGCATGGCGGTCGTGATCGAGTATATCGTGCTTCCGGATGGAGACGTCCGGCACGGCAGCCTGTACCGGGCGCTGGTTGCAAACAAAGCGAAACTGATCTATGAGGAAGTCGGGGACTGGCTGGAAGGGACTCGTGCCATCCCTCCATCTGTCGAACAAGTTCCCGGGCTTAAAGAACAGATTCTCCTGCAGAACGAGGCGTCACAGCGTCTGAAAAAGTTCCGGGTAGATCAGGGAGCGCTCGTATTGAACACCGTTGAAGCCCAGACCGTAGTCGAGGGGGGTGCAGTCCGGGATCTTGTCGTCCAGATACAGAACCTCGCACGGAGCGTCATCGAGGAGTTTATGGTCGCCGCCAACCAGACAATGGTGGACTATCTCGGAAAAGCCGGCATCCCCATGATACAGCGAGTTGTCCGCGTGCCCAAGAACTGGGATGGGATCGTCATGACGGCTGCACTGTATCACGAGACGCTGCCGGAGAAACCCGATGCAAAAGCCCTCTCCCTGTTCCTTGCCCGGCAGAAAGACCGTGACCCGGAACGCTTCCCCGACTTGTCCCTGACCATTGTGAAACTTCTCGGGCCTGGCGAGTACATGGCACTCGAACCCGGCAAGCCCCCTTATGGGCACTTCGCACTCGCGATCTCTGATTATACCCATGCAACCGCCCCGAATCGGCGTTATGTTGACGTCATCAATCAGCGGCTCGTCAAATCGGTTTTCGACCGAAAGACAAGTCCGTACACGCTCCAGGAACTTGTTGACTTCTCCGCATGGCTGACCGACCGGGAGAAAGCGGGGAAAAAGGTTAAACGGTTCATGCGAAAAGCCGCTGCTGCCGTGCTGCTCCAGGATCGGATCGGGCAGACCTTCGATGCGATTGTTACCGGTGCATCTCCGAAAGGAACCTATCTTCGGCTCTTCGCACCACCGGCTGAGGGGCGCATCGTGCGGGGAGAACGCGGGCTCGTGGTCGGTCAGAAGATCCGGGCACGTTTGTTAAAAACCGATCCATATAACGGCTTCATTGACTTTGAATGTACTGACAGGGAGAAGTTTGGTGCAGGGCAGAATTTCCACAGCTGGAGCAATTCCCCAAAAAAGAGTGGGAGACGATAGCGGCCGTCTCACCACCCATATAATCTCACACTCCTTTTTTCATCGACACACCGAATACTCCTCTTTACTACCGTTCATGGTCAGTGCGCTTGTGCAAACGCAAGATAAATTATATCTTCTTGTTCCATATAGCCAGAGAAAAAAATTACCGGAGAATTCCCACTGCCCGTGCAGCGAGTACGATGAGCACGATAAGTGAGAGTGCAACCTGGCAGATCATCATGCACTTCGCTCGTGGGGAGAGTATCAGTGTATCCGTCGGACCGAATGTGGCTGAGGTGTTGAAGGATAAAAAGAGATAATCGACAAACCCCGGCGTCCAGTTTTCGTATCCCGAAAATGTTGTGGCGTTTTGCGGGAACACAAGGACGGGCGTGAACTCACGTTTGCTGCACCGTGCCTGCTGGCTCTCATGATCAAGAACCCAGTAGCAGGCGGAAAAGACAAGGATGGTCGTGATATATACGATTGCTGCGTCTATCAACAGGTAAATCGGGTCGATACGCCGGTCAATGAGGCTGCGCAGGAGACCAATGGCGTTTAAGATGAGTACGAAGAGAGAGAGCAGAGTGGTAACGAGGATCGCTTTGTAGACAGTTGATTGCGAGGCGAAGAAGTAGAGGAGAACACATGCGACGAGGGCAACAGTGACAACACCCGCAACGAGATCCTCGAAATGGATGATCTGCATGATCTCGTGTGGACGCACAAGGTCGACGAACGAGAGCGTCTGGGATGTGGCATAATCAAGGATCTGGCAGAGAATGAGTATGAGTATGAATGCAAGACCGTGGTTGCGAAGGGTGCAGGAGGTCATGGATAATAAGTGTACGGGAAATGCGGGATGTTATGAGTTGTGGTTTAATCCGCAAGGTCAGTTCGAAGAAAAAAATCCGAAGACCTCTTATCACCGGGTTAATGCAGTGAAATATTGTCTGGCACTCTACAATTAACCAACCGCTCAATCATTTTTCATGAGTGTATATACTGCGCAATGCGAACCATATTTCCCGCTGACTTCAATCGTTTTTAATTCGCGGATCTCGAAATATCGGGAGAACAAATCCCGCAGCTCAGGCTCTGATGAGAAATAGAGTGTCGTCCCTACCGGCGTCTTGCGGAATTTTCCTTTGCCACCAAACTGGGGATCAGTCTCTGAAAAACAGACAGAGAGGTACGTGGCACCCGGGTTCAGGATCTTCCGGACATTTTTCACGTATGTCTCCCGGTCTTCAGGGAAGATATGGTGCAGCACTTCCCAGTCATAGGCAAAGTCAAACGTATCTGTTACTTCATGCATATCGCCAAGGAGATTGGCGACGATAAACCTGCATGCGGCACCCTGTTTCCGTGCGTTTGCCTGAGCGATCTGTATTGCTGTCGGGGAACTATCAATACCCGTTACCTCAAACCCACGTCCCGCGAGATATAGTGCATAGTTGCCGGCGCCGCACCCGAGATCAACGGTCTTACACGGTCGGATCTTCCCGCTCCTGACAAGTGTAACAAGTGCATCGGGTGGGCTTTCAGAGTTCCATGGGATCTTATCGAGCGGTACGTCCCGGTAAATCCTGTCGATATCTGCATATTCCATACTAATGAACCTCGTGGAGTAATCGGTTCAGCAGGTGTTTAATCTTCTCACTCTGCCATAAAATCACGGCAGATGGTGATATCCCAATGTTTTGCTGGAGGCATTCAACGAAGTATTCATTGTGGAGTATCCGGTGTGGTGGCTCGTTCCCTCTCCGGGATTGATGATTGTTGTTTCATTATTCGGCAGTTGAAATCTGCCTGAAGGCTGGAAATGAAAATCGTAAAGTACCGCATGCAGCA
The DNA here is from genome assembly GCA_963676405.2 of uncultured Methanoregula sp. GTDB lineage: Archaea > Halobacteriota > Methanomicrobia > Methanomicrobiales > Methanospirillaceae > Methanoregula. Next base: position 30,087 of record CAXXQB010000001.1, on the reverse strand, counting down.
ACAACAGTGCAGAGCGGAGCGGTTGATTGGCGTGTTCGGGATCGATATGTCTTTGAATAAAAAACCAATCTGCAATACAAACGAGGTTGATTCCGAAAAAAGGAAGTGTTATGCCTTTTTTGCAAGAAAAATGATCCCGCCAAGTGCCGAGATGACTGCGATGAAATTTATGAATGCGAGTGCATCCTGCCCAACTCCAAACATAAACAGGAAATCATACGCCCCGAATATCAGGAATGTGACCGCAAAGAAGTACCCTGCTGGTCTTTTCAGGAAAGCACCGGCATAAAGTCCGCCAACAGCGACAAGAAATTCAATGATGATGGAGATCGGTGTGAGAAGATCTGTGAGTATCATACCAGTGCATTTTTCATCAGACCTGTTATATTTTTGGGTGTTCTTTCGGATCCATGTAACGCAAGTGAGAACACTATTCTCTTCCCCTCTCGTTCCCCATCCGTCCCGCGATAACCGGTGCCCGGGAATGCTGTTGCGAGGAATGTAATCAGGAGCCGGTCATGAATTGATTGGCGTGTGAATGGGTTTTTACGGGTTTTCGTTTCCTGCACCACCCATTCGCAACATTCAGTAAATCATTTTATCTGCATGGAACCGATTACTGATTATGCCACCAAGAGATCCGCATCAACCGGAGAACCGTGGGGAAAAATCCCCGGTCAAAGGAGGGTCCAGCAAAAACCGGGAACGACACCTGGATGATAACCAGCACCATCCCAGTGTCCATCCCCTTCCGCATCCAAAAAAGAAACCTATCAAAAAAGCAGTCCTCCCGCCAAAACACACTCCCCATTCACACCTGCATGGCGATGAGTTGCCCGATCACACAAACCCGCCGGGTCCTATCAAACCCTCCAAGAAAATGACCAAGACCGGCGCAAAGTCCTGATAATGATCCATTTTTTTATTTTTGTGCATGTTTCACGCATCCGGGTGTAATCCGGCTTCGAACGTCCTTTATACCTCCGGGGTACATCCTTTTTCAGGATACAGAGCACAACGAATATGGCAGGCAATCCCGGAAAAAATTCATATCCGTGCAGTATAATTGTCATAATTGTTGTCGTCGTATACTACTATACAGGTTCCTTTCAGGGATATTCTGAGGCACAGCTGTTACACCAGAAATGGATTTGTAAATGATCCGTACCGCATGCAGTCCATGTTGATGTGAAATGGTGATTCTATAGTGACGAGACTGGATGATTTCCTCAAACCCCTGCATGAAGGCGTCTGGGAAGTGGTCATTGACAAGACAACGGTGACCGAGCCACTGGATTCCGGCTGGAAACGATCCACTATAAATGTCCCGTCACCGGGAACGATAGCCAGTTACCGGAAAGGCACCTATCATGTGCACGAGACCCTGACTGAATGGCGGGTGCACCTTGACCGTTATGATCCGGTAGTTCATCCCTTTCTCCATCTCGTGGATGATGCCCCGCTTCTCCTTATGATTGCTGATACTTTTGGGACCCTCATCACCCATGTACGAAAGACTCCTGAGACGGATATACGGCAGGTCATGGAACAGCAGGAGTTATCATGGCAGCGCCAATGCCTGTTGGGATTCGCGTTTTTGTTCGCCGGAGCACTCATCGTCGCAAATCCGATGGAATTTTTCTCGGGAATCACTCATTATCTCGTCCCTCCTCTCCTGATGTGCTTAGGGCTCGTGATCCTCTGGAATGGTCTGGACACCCGGTCGCCCGGGGTAGTATACGGAGAAGGTGCATTTCAGGGAGCATGCATATTCTGCGCTGGCGTTGTTTCCTGGTTCCTGCCAACCATCGTGTGGGGCATTGTCGTTCTTGTTGTGCTCTCTGTGTGGGCGTTTTCAAGCGCCGTCCTCAGTCTCATCCTTGTAGCAAAATTCCGGACTGCAATCCCGGAAGGATTTGCGCGACGACTTTGTCTGGGTATTCTCTCTCTTGCATTTGCAATCCTGATCTTTGTGATGCCAGAAGCCGTTGTGCTGATCCTTATGGTACTATTGGGTTATATTGCGATATTGCTGGGGCTGGTCCTTGTCGTGAACGCGATGCGCCTGCGTCAGTGGATGAAGGTATTCCCGGGCGCGTGATCTCATTATTCCTTGTGCCGGAGCAATCCGTTTGGGGTATAGGCAATACGCCCTGTTATGGATGTAATACTGGCAGTAGTAAAGCGCCAGTAAAAAGGAGCATCTGTGCATCACCGAAGTACAGAGCACATCCTCGTTATCTTACCGGTGTACAAATGTCCAGACGAGATACCAGATAAATGCCACTATGATGAGCACCATTACGAAAAACACAATATTGGTGGTTGATGATAAAGAACCAATATTTCCAAAGGCATCCTGAGTCGTCGTGGGGGTAATGGCGCTCCCGGTTGGCTGGAGCGATTGCATACAGCCGGCAGAGAGAATGCAACACGTCACCACCAGGGCGATAAGTGCAAAATCCATGCCTCGCATGGACGTATCGTCTCGTGCAGGATATAAAAGCGTTTTTTATTCGTTCTCGTGAGAACAGTGCCGTAATATCCGGTGTGGGCGTCTGATTCATGTATTACCGGGGCGATCTGATATGGAATAACCATGGGTGATCAGGAAGTGCAGAACAATAGAGAAAAAAGGAAAGAGTCCCTCCTGACAGATCCCCCATTTTATCTTCCGGAATTTGAAAAGTCGTACCGGTATATCATTGATGAATACGAGGTCACCCCACGGGACATTGCGATTTTTATGCCGTGTGCGGTGAGGAAACCCTATAGTTCGAGCCCCAGCCACCAGCTCATCAGGATGATCATTTCGCAGGTCTTTCGCCCGGAACAATATCATATCGTCATCTTCGGGACGTGCGGGATTGTCCCGGCAGAACTCGAAGAGATGTATCCCTATGCCCATTACAAGTACATGCTGGGAAAATGCAAAGACGACAAAATCAAGCAGGATTTTCTCCGTATCGAGACTGAACGGGTGGCAGGTTATCTTGAAAAGACCCGCCACGTGTACAAATACCGGATAGGGTACTGCCTTGGCATCTTCCGTGAAGCGCTCATCGGGGGTTCAAAGAAAGCCGGCGTGCCCATCGATATGATCCTTCCCACCCGTGACATGATTAATAAGATCATCGAAGAAGAGGACTGCGTGTTTGAGGAAGGGAGCCTCTCCATGGATGAATATCTCGGGGAGTTTTGTGACAGGCTCATCCAGTTCAGGAATTCTCTTCCTGTGATGGGTGAGGAAGAGCAATTTGGATAAAGGCTCTACCCGGCACGCCGGGAAAAATCTCCCTGCTACCGTGTTACCATCTTCTGCATCAGCACCGTAATTCTCGGCTTTACACTTTTTGCCGTTTCTGCGCCAAAACCCGCCACCTCAAAACCCGGACCCTCGAACATCTCCTTGTTGAGCCGGTCGGATATCTCGTCAAATATTCTCTTATACGCGACGCAATGAGGATCGACTCCGGTTATCTTCCCATCTGACGGTGCAATTGCGTTATAGGGGCACCCGCCCCGGCAGTACTTAATATGCCGGCATCCCCCGCAGGCAGTATCCACATATTCCTTATACTGCTGCATCAGTTTTCCAGCGTCAGAGTTCGCAAGCGCTTCCGGGCTTGGATGATCGTACACGCTCCCCATCACGTATTCCGGCATCCCGACAAAACGGTAACAGGGATAGATGAGCCCGTCGGGACCAATGGCAAACGTGTTCCCCATGCAGTTTGCAAACGTGCAGACGTTGCCCCGGCGGGTAAAGACACACCGGAACAGGTCATTGATGTTCATGATGTCAATTTCGTTACTATGCTCCAGTGCTTGGTCGAGAAGATACACGAGTAATTCCCCGTACTCCTGAGGCGAGAGTGCCCATTGTTCAGGGTTTTTGTTCCGGAGCGAAGGAAGTGCCGGGTGCAGTTTGAGCGTGAAGTTGTTCTTCAAGAAAAATGCAACGATCTCTTCTTTTGCCTTCACCGAACGACACGTGAACGTGCAGATAAAACGGACAGAAACCCCGTGCGCCTTTGCGATCTCATAGCCTTTCATCGTCTTTTCAAAATACCCGGCCCCCCGTTGCGAATCACAGATCTCCTGCGGGCCGTCGATGCTGGAACCTACAGGAACGTTATACTGTGCAAGCACATCGGCAAGTTCCGGGGTCATCTTCCAGAGGTTGCTCTGCAACGCAAAGTCCGGTTGTAACTCGCGAAGACCTTCCGAGAGTATGGGCAGAGCTTTCCGGTAAAAATCCACTCCTGCAAGAAGCGGTTCTCCGCCATGGAAGGTGAAGGTGACCCGGTCGTTTCTGAATTTTTTGAGCCATGCAACCACTTCTTGTATGGTCTCGATCTTCATTATGGGAGATCCTTCCTCAGAACTCCAGCAGTAACTGCAATGAGCGGGACAGCCTAACGTGGGGATGAGCATGACGTGAAAGGCATTTTTCATTACACCAGTTTACCTCCCGGTACAGTATATGTGTTTTCTTTTCACCACCGGTTATTCCGGACGAGGTGCTGCTGCACCAGTTTCCCCATGATCCCCGGGGTGCACCGGCATTCGTGCCACAGGGAAATGTGGTAAAAAAGGACAGGAGATCCGGGGAGTATCAGAGCAGTTTTGTTTCTTCGGCAGGCTTTGGTACTTTCACAACCAGCACCCGGAACACTGCAGTACTCTCGTTTGTCCACCGGTGCGGTACCCGTGCCGGGCTCTCGACGAGCATATCTTTTCCCACGGTCTGTTTTTCGTCGCCGATCTCGACAACGCCCGTGCCTTCCAGAACATAGAAGAAGACATCGACCGGGGTGATATGTTTTTTCAATGCTTCACCGGGTTTGAGCGTGATGACAACTACCATCGCATGCGGGGATTCGTAAATTTTGCGTGCGTCTACATGGTGCGGGTTCGGGCCCGATACAACGGTTGCGACATTGGTGATCTTCATGAGACTCTCTCCTTATCAGTATATGCTGAACTGTGATAAGGAGGGATAAAAGAGTAACCCTCCCGGATCAGGGAACATCCGGAATTTTCCCTGTCCGGGACCCTATACGAATCCCGGTTACCATCACGCGCCGGCACACCTCGTCTTGCGTCTCTGCTGTTTTTGAGGAATTATGAGCCGGTCACTTTGAACCGGGTGCAGCGGCAACGATCTTGAGCGCTGCGGTTATCTCGGGCAGCATCTCGGCGGGCATACCCATTACCATCTCGCCGTCTTCGATCCCGGAGAATTTCCGTGATCCGTCACACCCGAGCGAGAAGTTTGGCCTGCCGGAGAGGTACGTCTGGGCAGTCGCATCAGAGCAGAGCGACTGGATGCCGGAGAACTCGGAATAGATCCTGCCGCCAAGCCGGAACAGGGAACTCTGGGCGAGCTTGAGCATGCCCCGCGGGTTTGCGACGATTATTATGATCTGCGGGGTGAAGGGTGTTTTTTCGAGAGGTGCGTACATCGTCGCATAGGTCTCAAGTGTATTGAGGTGCGACACCCGGTCAATAGTCCGCTTGCAGGCAGCAGCACTATCGAACTTTCCCAGCTTGAAGTAGAACTCGCCGGTCTTCAACGTCGGCGTCAGCTCTTTTAACCCAAGCGCCCATGCGCCACCGTTGCATTCGTGCTTGTCAGCGGTTGCGTAGAAGCATTTACCCTCTTTTCGTGCAAGAGTCACCATCATGCAGTGCCGGATGGTCTTGTCGAGCGCTTCCATGCCCGCCGGGATTTCTTCTTTACTTGTCGCAAATTTGAACGCGACAGGAGAGCCATTCATACCGAGATATTTTTTCAGGACCTCGGATGATTCCTTATAATCTATTGGGATTTTCATCGGTTCGTTTGTCATAATCTTGCCCCATGGTACCGTACCGGGAACCACACATACCGATATGAGCACAATTATTTAAACATGCTGAACCGGGCATACGGGAGTCAAATTGATTTTTCATACCCGGAATCCCAAGTGCACACATAATGACATCCTCTGCGTGAAAATGATTTTTGAGATCCATAGCGGGTATGAGGAATGACCGGTTATTGCACATCACACCAACCCCTCCCTATGAAGGCGGTGGCGGCCGGCACCTGATCGAGCAGGATGATGGGGCTCTTTCGATGATCGTAACAAAAAGGGAATGGGAAATTAGTTAGGAAGTTCCGAAATATGCCTTCACCTGTGGCTGGAACAGATACCAGAGGATGATCAATGCGATGATGACACTGATAAGCCCACTGAGCCCCGTCGAAATAATGCTGACGATGCCAATGAGAAGGCTGATCACCGTGAAGATGATCCCGATGATCCAGACCCATGACCAGGCCATGAAACAGCCGACCCCCAAGAGGAGATCGATGATACCGATGACGAGGAAGATGACACCGATTGCTGCCCCAAGGAACCCCAGTCCCAGAACGGTCAGGGCTACTCCGCCTGCGATACCGGCAAGGATCATCAGCAGTCCGCTAAGGATCCACAGGATGCCAATAATGGTTACACCTAATGGTCTGTCTGCCATACCATAACATTCGTGAGGATATACTTATTTTTTGTGATTCCCGTTCTGTTAACGTGTCATGGGATGGGTTTTCGTGTTAACTATCAGGGGATATATCAATACAAACTCTTTTTACCACAGATAACTTTCATACAAAATAGGGGTGTTCTATGGACTCGAACAAAATGTTCTTTATCGGATTTGTAGTTCTGGGTCTTTTTGTGATAGTTGATAGCATGTGGGTTGTACTGATGCCACCTTATGGTGATGAGATGCAAGGGTGTGCTTTAACTGCCATTGGATTATTTATTATCCTCTTTGTATTTTACCTCGCACAACGTGATAGAAAAGAAAATTAAATTGTTTTTGCCCGTGCCGCATTCTGAATCAACGTCATTCACGTATTATTTCCCTCAACCACAATCCCGCACGCTTCCACAGTCCACAGGGGGTTAATCACGAGTATGACCGGAATGCACGATATTGCTTTGATTATGTGCGGTTAGACCCGTCTGCCGGGAATGCTTTCGGTGAAGATGTGCTCTTAAGAAAAAATGAATACCCTCCTCAAATCTTCTTAAGGTAAACGAGGACAGGAGTGATAATGTTCTCCTGTATTCCCGCTGATTTTGTTATCGAGTTTATGTTCAACGCGATGTAGGTATCCTTCTCCGCCCAGTAAACCAGGCTCGTACTCGAGCCGGGATACCCGCCCGAATGCCCGTATATGGTCATGTTGTCTGAGGGGGGATAGCGCTTGATGGTGTACCCAAGGCCGTACCCTGAGGTAATGTTTCCTCCGGTCCCCAATACCGGTCTGACAACAAGAGACTGGGGCGAGGGCTCCTGCATAAGAGCGAGTGACTTGGTGCTGATCAGGTGCCCGTTCCGCAACTCCTGATGGAACCGGTTGAGATCCGCTGCCGTGCTGACAATATCTCCTGCGCCGCGGTCGAACTGGATATACACGTTTGAATAATCTTTCATGGGACTGTTATCGTCAACGGTATCAATGCATTCCATGTGGGGTCCGTTAATCTGGTTTGTCCGGTGGATGAAAGTGTCGTTCATTCCCGTAGGGATAAAGATGTTCCGGGTCAGGTAATCCTCGTAAGGAACGCCGGCAGCCTTGTCGATGATGAGCGTGAGGAGGATATAGTTTACGTTCGAGTAGGTGTATCCTGCTCCCGGCGGATACAGCGGGCTTTCGTTTATTCCCTGCCACATCGCGGTCTGGTAGGATACCGGTGTATCCGGGTTCAAATATTCGGTATTGACGATTCCCATCTCATCGTAATCGGCAATGCCGCTCGTATGGTCGAGGAGCTGGCGGACGGTGATCACCGAGCTGTTGGGAATTCTCTTCGCTACGTCGGCAGGTAGCCAACGGTTAATAGGATCATCGAGCGAGAGTTTCCCATCATCAACAAGTTTGAGGATCGCAGCACTTGTGAAGGTCTTTGTCACACTTGCGATGATGAACCGCATGTCCGGCTGTGCGGGAATGGCGGGAGACAGGGAGGCATTGCCGACCGCGGAATTCCAGGTCCATTGCGGCGTTGAGATCTCGATCTGGATGCCGGGAACATCGGCCTTGACGACGCCGGAACTGATGATGCCCTGGAGGTCTCTGCTGATCGCCGGGGGTGGAGGATTGTATCGTGTATCAACCGGTTTTGGCATAGAGGCAGAATTCTGCGTGCATCCGGCAGAAAGGATGATCCCTCCAAAGAGAATACACACAACGATAACGAAAGGAACGGTTTTTCTCAATTCAGACACCCTGACTCCTGCTTAGTTCAGGTTCCATTTATGTGTTTATTTTCTGCATAATGATCACCACTTAAAAATGACATAACCTCGTCCTTGTGGTAATGGAATAGTCTGGAAAGGACGGTGGTCAAAGATATAATGGGGTAAAAGGATCACGATGTCTCATGCATCTTTCCTCTTACCAACGAGAATACGATTCCTGCGATACAGAAGATTGCAAAGAAGATGAAACCTACATGCAGGCTTGTCATGAACTGGGGGTAATATTCAGGAGTTATTTCGACCGGGCCGATAATTACGGCAAAGATCAGCATCGCAATCCCCATCGATAACATCTGCCCCAAAAGACGCATCGTTCCGACCATTCCCGATGCGACCCCGTAATACCGTTTTTCGACCGAGCTCATGATAGCATTCGTATTTGGAGATGAGAAGAGACCGAATCCTGCCCCAAGTACGATAAGGCAGATTACAAGGTATCCCATTGAGGTCGTTTCAGTGAGGAATATCAGGAGGACAAGGCCAGCCGCTGTGAGTGCCATTCCTGCCGATGCAACTATTGCGGGTTCAACACGGTCCGATAGCTTTCCGGCAATCGGGGAAACAATGGCCTGAACGGCAGGTTGTATTATCAGGATCAGCCCGGCATGTTCGGGGGAAAAGTTTTTCGTGTACTGGAGATCGAGGCATAACAGGAACGTGACTGCATATGTTGCACTGTAATTGATCAAGGCAGCAATGTTGGAGAAGGCAAAGATCCGGTTTTCGGTGAGAAGTTTCATATCGAGGACCGGATAGGCAATCCTCCGTTCGTAGAGAACAAAGACGATAGCGGCTACGATCCCAATAAACAGGAACGTAAATCCTGACCCTTCGGTTGCAGCGGATAGCCCGTACATGATTGCAACAATCGATAACCCGTAGATAACAGACCCGGTCAAGTCAAAGCGCTCGCTTTGGCACTCGGCCCATTCGCCTTTCAGTTTCCAAGTGACAAGGAGAATAGCCATGATTCCAATGGGAACATTCACGAAAAAGATACTTCTCCAGCTGAAATACTGGGTCAGGGCCCCTCCAAGGAATGGACCGAGAGAGAGGCCGAAGTATACAGCGGTTATGTAAATGCCAAGAACTTTTCCCCGCTCACCCGGGGGAAAGACCGAGCTGAGAATTGCAACCGTGGTCCCGTAGATCATGCCGCCCCCAAGACCCTGGATGACACGGATTGCTATTATCCAGTTCGTCGAAGGAGCGATGGTCATTACAAGGGAAGCGGCGGTAAAGATGGAAATACCATACAGGAAGATCTTTTTTCTTCCGTAAATATCTGCAATCTTCCCAAATGGGACAAGGAATAGTGCTGCTGCAAGGAGATATGCGGTCGAGACCCATGTGAGAGAGATGACGTCTATATGGAACTCGGATGCAATCGTGGGGAGTGCAATATTTACCGCTGCTCCGTCAAACGGGGTTAAAAATCCGGCGAGAATCGCAATGAGAAGAACGATCCTCTTTTCGGTCGCAGTCAAGGCTTGTGGTGGATTCCGACAGATTTCGGGGGTTCCATCCGACAATTCCCTGACCTCCGGCATAGTAAGGAAGTGTCGCAGTTAAAACCGATGAAGGTTGTGATAATGCTGTGGGACATCAAAGGGTAGCGGAACAGTAGTACACAAATCTTTCTGCCTCCTGCCTTGCCCAATGCGAGAGGGGCGCGGAGTTATTGTCGTGAATCTATACCATGCCCGGGTGCTGGCCGGGACCGGGGATCGTGCGTGTTTATTGAGCGGGTTGCCTGAATATGTTTGGAGAATTCAGATATCACGGGCATCCTTTTATAGAAAGATAGCAATCAATCCCCATGGAAAAGAAACAACAAACCTCCCGTGTGAAACACGATCGTCCGATATGTGAAAAGTGCCAGGCTGCCAGTATCAAGATCAGACCCGACGGGAGCTATTCGTGCAACCATTGCGGGTATGACAGCACAAAGGGAAGGAAGAAGTGATTATTTTCATATACTTTTTTTGTGGGCAGAATGTGGGTAGGTTGTGAGCAAAAACGTAATTGGGGGAAGGAGGATATCGCACAGTGATTCAATGATGGTGTTTTTTTTAAAGTTGGGGAAAAAAGAGATCGCCCGCCAATTTTTAGAATTTTTTACGTTCTCTGGAGAATAATGTAAGCATCCATTTAATTTTGAGGGTAAACGACAATATCTCCGTTGCAATCAATCCGTTGGGAGACAAACATCCAGCTCCAGAAGACCAGTATCCCATAGAGTAAGGGGAAACGTGCCGGAGTGACATCATCATCGTTATGAATCGACTGCCGTAATCCTTGAATAGAATGCAAACCGAGATTAAAAGAAAATCGGGGGATTCTGTGTATACATTAAATAATGCATTGCAATCCCTTACTTTTACCGGAATAGCGGCTGGTTGCGATGAATGAAACCATCATGATTGTAGATGACAGTTTGTTCATCACAGAGGGGCTTGTTGCCATCCTTAAACGAAAAGGGTATACAACCATCCCGGCGCTTAGCGGGGTCGAATGTTTAGAGATCTTAAAAACTACGATTCCCGACCTCATCCTCCTCGACATCATGATGGAACCAATTGACGGGTGGGAGACGCTTGGCCGTCTTAAGGCAAATCCCGCGACGAAGGGGATCCCTGTCCTTATGTTCTCGGCTAAGAAAATATCTCCTTCTGAAGCGCAGGAGCACAGCATCAACATTGATGACTTTCTCACAAAACCTGTCAATCCCGTCAAGTTGCTGGAATCGATCCAGCGGATCTTCAATCGAAGGAATGATGTTGAGGCTGAAGTGCATATTGCGCAGGACGCCGGTCTTGATCGCGCCCTGATCGACGAATACATCACGTTGCGCACAAGTATTGAAGTCGAAAAGAACCTGCTCGTTGTCCTGAAGAATTCCACCGGGGCAACCACGCCCGGGCATGTAGCACCTGCCGAGGATCTTGTCGCACTGCAGAAACTCGAAGAGAAGATCAGGGCTGATGAAGAACGTTTGAAAGAGATTAGAGAAACAAAACCGGTCTCGCCTGCTCCTCCTGCACCAGTTCCCAAACCGGAACCTGTGCCCCCTATCCCTCCCGCACAACCAGTTATCGCTCCTTCCTCACCGGAAACACCCGTACCCCCGGCACCGCCGGTCAATCCCGTTCCCCACGAACAGGCAATCACTCCCACTGAAGAGGCGATCCATTCGATCGAACCATCGATTGAGGATTCTGTGCCCCGCACGGCACCGGTTCCTGAACCGGTACATGTACCGCCGGTCACCCCCGCACAACCGGTTGTCTTTCCCGCATCTCCCCGCCCGGAAACTCCCGTACCCCCGGCAACGCTTGTCCATCCCGTTTCCCACGAACATGTGATCACACCCGTCGAAGAGGCGATCCATTCGATTGAACCGTTGATCGAGGATTCTGTGCCCCGCACGAAACCGGCACCGCTTATTAAAAGAGAAAGACCGGCACCATCGTTTGCCACATCGACGGCTCCGGAGATGCCCGCGCCAGTACCTCCCAAACGTCGCCCGGTGCCGGCGTCCGGACCAAAATCAAAAATACCGCGGGCTTTGATGATCATTGCGGTTATTATCATAATTCTTATCGTCGCTGTCGGTGCGTTTGTTGTCTTAAAACCCCCTCAGGGGACCGGGAGTAATGTGAGTGGATCAGTAACCGTTACACCCACCGCGAAAATACCGGTGGTGACTACCATCACTACCACAACCGTACCGACACCGAAACTGACGGTTACTGCATTGGAGATCCCCCTGCCCCTCACTCCTGCACAACCCCGGATCCCCGGGTATGGTGTGTGGATCCGGATAACATATCCCGGAACTTTTACCGGAACGTACGGGACTCCGGTAATGCAGGTTCCGGTAACAAATACCGGTGATCGCATCTTCCAGATCGTAACGGCTGACGGACCGGTTACTGCATCCATAAAAAAGCAGGATGGTTCTGCGGATAAACTCACCATCACTGTCTACAAGGAGGGAGTTCTCGTCAAGACCGCATCAACCACGGCTCCTGAGGGCTCGATCGACTTCTGGGCAGACTTAAAGACAACCACGCCCACACCCGCACCTACTACGGTTTAAACTGCAATCGCGACCATGGTTGCAACCACGGTAGCACCGGTAAAGAATGTCACCGCCACGCAGACAACAGTGGCGGTGTGAAAACATTTTTTAGTTCTTCTTCACATTCAGGATGCCATCAACCTCGTGGATTGAGAATATTAATTCGTAAAATTTTCCAGAATGTATCCAACAATTTTAGTTGTCCCGGACTAATAGTTTCGCTCCTTTGGTCCAGCTGCTGCCAGAAGAGTGCTGCCATCAATTGGTAACCTGCTCTGTACAGCAAATAAGAGAGAGGGTATTAGAAAATAACGAAAACCGGTGGCGAGCCACTCATAAGAACCGTAACTTACATCATCTGATCAGTTCATGATCGATACAGCGATACGTTATGCGATCTGCATCCGGCGATCTGATACCCGCGTCTTTTGTGCTTCCCCTTATAGCGGGCGTGACGATTGCGACAGTTGCACTCACGCTCTACTGTCTCTCCAACGGGATCAGCACCGTTTTTATGCACCTTTATTACCTGCCAATCATCCTGATTGCCTATTTTTACCACCGGTGTGGCATCCCGGTTTTCACTGGTCTCTCTCTTCTCTATCTTGTCCTTGCCACGTTCTTTTTGTATCCTTCAGCAATTGAGATCGAATCTGCAGTGCTCCGTACCGGCATGTTCATCCTGATCGGTGTGGTCGTAGCCGAACTTTCGGAACGGCTGGAAAAAAAGAAAGAGGATTACCGCATTGCAGAGGAATATCAGAAAAGCATCATCGACAATGCAAACGTCTGGCTGACCATCCTTGATACAAAGGGGAAAATTCTTTCCTGGAACCGTGCCGCCGAAACGGTAAGCGGTTACCGTGCAGACGAGGTGTTGGGGCAGACCGGTATCTGGAAACGTATGTATCCCGACAAGGATTATCGCAGGAAGATTACCGGTACCATTACCCGTATCATAACTGAAAAGAATTACCTTGAGAATTTCGAGTCCGAAATACTCACAAAGGGTGGTAATACCCGAACAATGTCGTGGAACACCCGTGGACTGGTGGGTGCTGAAGGGAAAGTTGAGCGGTATGTCGCAATTGGACTGGACATCACCGAACGAAAGCGGGCGGAAGAGGATCTAAAAAAAAGCGAGGAGAAATTCCAATCCCTGTACATGCATATGATTGACGGTACAGCTCTCCATAAACTCGTGTATAATGATCGGGGTGTCTTGGAGGATTATGTCATTGTCGAAGTCAATCCAGCGTTCGAAAAGCAACTTGGTATCTCCAGAGATTCTGTCATCGGGAAGACAAGCAGAGAAGCATACGGCGTAGCCGAGCCACCCTACCTTGAAATCTATGCACGGGTAGCCCTGACCGGAGAGCCGAAGGTCTTTGAAACATATTTCCCTCCATTGAAAAAACATTTCTCAATTTCAGTATTCTGCCCTCACAAAGGCAGTTTTGCCACAATCTTTGAAGATATTACCGAACGCTGGCGGACAGAAGAAGCGCTCCATCTCACAAATGCCATGCTTACCTCCCAGATGGAAGCCACGATCGATGGGATTCTCGTGGTCAACGAGGCAGGGAAGATCATCAGTTACAATCACCGGTTCATCGAGATCTGGGGGATTTCTCCTGATGTGATCGCATCGCAATCGGATGAACGTGCCCTCCAGTCGGTACTCGATAACCTCATTGATCCGGAAGAGTTCCTCGCCCGTGTCAGGTATCTCTATACGCACAGGGAGGAGAAAAGTCAGGAAGAGGTCCAGCTTATCGATACGCGGACACTCGACCGGTACTCTGCCCCCATGATCGGGAGCGATGGCAGGTATTACGGACGGGTCTGGTACTTCCGGGACATCACCGAGCGCAAACGGGCAGAAGAGGCACTGAGGACGAGTCAGATCCAGCTCACAGAAGCAATGAACCTCGCACATATGGCGCACTGGGAGTTAGACGTTCCCACGGGAATATTCACCTTCAACGACCGGTTCTATGCTCTGTTCGGCACTACTGTAGAGCGTGAAGGAGGCTACCAGATGCCAGCGGAAGTATATGCGAAGGAATTTGTTCACCCGGATGACATGCAGGTAGTTTCTGATGAAACAAATAAGGCGATAGCGGCAACTGACCCGGACTTTACCCGGCAGATCGAGCACCGGATTATCCGCAGGGATGGCGAGATCCGGCATATCATCGTGCGGTTTGGAATCACGAAAGATGCTGAAGGAAAAACGATCAAAACCCATGGAGCGAATCAGGATATCACCGAACGAAAACTCGCGGAGGTAGCGCTGAGGCAGACAAACAAACAGTTGAACCTGCTCTCGAGTATTACCCGGCACGACATCCTCAACCAGCTGATGGCGCTCAAAGGGTATCTCTATCTCTCGCATGAGATGATCGACAAGCCCAAGACACTCTCCGAGTACCTCCAAAAAGAAGAGCAGGCGGCTAATGCCATCGAGGCGCAGATCACGTTCACGAGGAATTACCAGGAACTGGGCGTCGCAGCACCTGAATGGCAGAACGTGAATGCAAGTATTGAAAAGGCTTTTACCGGCTTATCGATGCGTGCCGTCCATGTCGAAGTCGATCCCAAAAATCCGGAGGTCTTCGCAGACAGGCTTTTCGAGAAGGTCTTCTACAACCTGATTGACAATGCACTCCGCTACGGGGGTGCAGGGTTGAAAACGATCCGGGTCTCTTCACAGGAGTCAGATGCACGTCTCACGATCATCTGCGAGGATGATGGCGTGGGAATTTCAGAAGAGGACAAAAAACGCCTCTTCACACGGGGTTTCGGGAAGAACACCGGGCTCGGGCTGTTCCTCTCCCGTGAGATCCTTGCAATCACCGGTATCACGATCATCGAGAATGGTACTCCGGGTAAAGGCGCCCGGTTTGAGATTACTGTGCCGAAGGGCATGTGGCGAATGGCCGGTAGAGGTGCATGAGTGATGGAAGCAGCAATCCGTGTCCTGTATGTCGATGATGAATCAACCCTCCTTGATCTCTGCAAGACGTACCTGGAGCGGTTGGGAGAGTTTACTGTAACGACAGTACCGAGCGCACCCGAAGCGATCCGGATACTTGAGCTCGCGAGGTTTGATGCAATCATCTCTGACTACCAGATGCCGGAGATGGACGGCATCAAGTTTTTAAAAGTCATCCGGGCGCGGGGGAACAAAACACCCTTCATCATCTTTACCGGAAAAGGGCGTGAAGAGGTGGTGATCGAAGCCCTGAACAGCGGGGCAGATTTCTATCTCCAGAAAGGCGGCGAGCCAAAGTCACAGTTCGCTGAACTTTCGCACAAGATCCGGCATGCTATTTCCTCCCGGCAGGCTGATAAGGCGATCATCGAAAGTGAGAAAAGGTACCGGACAGTCTTTGAGAATACTGGTTCGGCAACGGTAATTATTGAAGAGAACACCATCATCAGTCTCGCCAATATCGGGTTCGAACACCTGAGCGGTTTTTCAAAAGAAGAACTTGAAGGGAAGAAGAGCTGGACAGAGTTTGTTGTCAAAGAAGACCTTGCCCGGATGCAGAGCCAGCATAAACTACGCAGGGCTGACACAGAGAAGGCACTGAAACAATATGAGTTCCGGTTTATCACGCGATCCGGAGAGATCAGGAATATTTTCCTGATCATTGATATCATTTCGGGAACAAAAAAGAGCGTTGCATCTCTCGTCGATATTACCGGGCAGAAGCGGGTGGAGGAGACACTGCGGGAGACAAACGAGTATCTCCACAAGCTGATCGATTATTCAAATACACCCGTCATCGTTTGGAACCCGGAGTTCAGGATCACCCGGTTCAACCAAGCGTTTGAGCACCTGACCGGCAAGGATGAGCAGGAAGTCATCGGACAACCGGTGGACATCTTGTTCCCAGATGAGTCGAGGGATACTTCTCTTGCCCTGATCAAAAAGACCCTTTCTGGTGAACGGTGGGACGCAGTCGAGATCCCAATCCTTGCATCTGATGGGACCACCCATACCGTGCTGTGGAATTCGGCAAACATCCTGACCACCGAAGCTGAACTGATCTCCACTATTGTGCAGGGCGTTGATATAACTGACCGCAAGCGGACGGAAGAAGCGTTGCAGGAGAGCGAGAGTCAGTTCCGGGCGCTCTCAGAGAACAGCCAGGACTTTATCATGCGGTATGACAAAGAGCACCGTCATACCTACGCCAATCCTGCATGCCTCCGTGTCTCGGGAATTACCTCAGAACAGTTTATCGGAAAGACGCACCGTGAGCTGGGGTTCCCGCCAGATCTCTGTACACTCTGGGAATCTGCCATCGACAAGGTGTTCGCAACCGGGCAGTCGTACAGCGAAACCTTTGCATGGACGGGTGTTGATGGGGAAGTCATTCTTGACTGGCGGCTCTTTCCTGAAAAAGATGCCGGGGGCAGTGTTGTCTCGGTGCTGGGGGTCTCCCGGGATATCACCGACAGGAAAAAAGCAGATGATGCGCTCCGGGAGAGTGAGGAGCGGTTCAAGCATATCAGTAAACTGATCCCCGACTTTGCGTACTCATGCAAGAAAGCTCCGAATGGGGAATTTGCGATAGACTGGATAACCGGCGCTCCCGAACAGATCACTGGATATACTACTGACGAAATCAAGGAAATGACTTGCTGGAAGTTCCTTGTCATTGATGAGGATATCCCGGTGTTTGAAAAGAATGTGACAGGACTTTCCCCGGGAGAGCCTGTCCGGTGCGAACTCCGAATCCGGAGAAAGGATGGCGGCATCATGTGGCTGTCATCATATGCAAAGTGTGTCACTGATCAAAAGGAGCCAGGATATCTCTGTCTCTATGGTGGGTGCCAGGACATCACGGTGCGCAAGCGGGCTGAAGAGGCGTTGGGATTTATCCATGAAAAATATACCAAAGCGTTCCTGTCAGTTCCTGATGCAATCACTATCAGCGAACTGGATTCGGGCCGGTTCATTGAGGTGAACGATGCGGCAACGGGAATCTTCGGGTACACCCGCGACGAGTTGCTGGGAAAAAGCACTGTTGAACTCGGCATCTGGCGGGATAAAGAGAGCCGGGATCGCTTAATCGGGCAGGTACGAGAACACGGCAGGGTTTCCCAATTCGAGGTTTTAAACTGGCGTAAATCCGGGGAATCGTTTATTGCATTAGTGAACGCCGATACCATCTCTATCGGGAATGTTCCCTATCTTATTGCTGTTGTCCGTGATGTCACCGATAGGAAAAATATCGAGGCTGCGCTCATAAAGAGCGAGGTGAAATCCCGCTCCATTCTCGAGCACCTCCCGGAACTTGTCCTCATGCACCGGGATGGTATCATCCAATACACGAATCCTGCGGCAGTAAAATCCCTGGGATACCAACCGGATGATGTGGTCAACCGGCAGGTGATCGACTTCATCGCTCCGGAATTCCATGAACGCGTTGCTGCCGCAGTGCGACAGAGAATGAGCGGCAAAGAGGTTGAGCCCTATGAGATTGAAGTCATAGGGAAGGACGGCAGCCGCAGGAATATGGTTGTCAATGGCAGCACGATTGAGTTTGACGGAGCGCCTGCATCCCTTATCATCCTTACCGACATCACCGAATGGAAAAAGGTGGAAGAAAAACTGAAAAGGAGCGAGGCGCGGTTACGGGCTGTGGTTGAAAACCAGACCGAATTCATCTGCCGGTTCACACCCGACAGCAGGCTCACGTTTGTCAATGATGCATACTGCCGGTATTTCGGACTGGATAGAAAAGAATGCCTTGCACATCCCCATCCTGTTGTCCTGCCACCCGAGGATGCCCGGCTGATGAAAAAACATCTTGCCTCGTTTACTCCCCAGAATCCTGTCGCTACAATTGTACACCGGATCATCATGCCTTCCGGGGAAGTCCGCTGGCAGCGGTGGAATGACAGGGCAATCTTTGACAACAACGGCATGCTGATCGAATACCAGTCAGTCGGGAGGGATATCACCGAACAGAAGGTTGTTGAACTGGCATTGCGTGAAAGTGAGAAGCGTTTCCAGCAGATCGCAGAGAGCGCCGGGGAATGGATCTGGGAAGTGGATGCCGATGGAATGTACACGTTTTCGAATGCCATGGTATACCAGATCCTCGGGTATACTCCGGAGGAAATTACCGGAAGAATGCATTTCTATGATTTCTTTGCACCTGAAGACAGGGACCAGTTAAAAGAGGGCGCATTTCGGGTGTTTGCGAATCGTGAATCGTTCAAAGGCTTTGTGAACGCGAACCTGCATAAAAATGGCAACCGGGTGATTCTGGAAACGTCAGGGTTCCCGATACTGGACACCGAGGGCAACATTGCCGGATATCGCGGGACAGATATCGACATTACCACCCGGAAGAAAGCGGAAGAGGCGCTCCGTGAGAGCGAACGCGAGCTTACCGACATCATCAGTTTCCTCCCGGATGCAACCCTTGTCATTAACACAAACGGGACAGTCCTTGCATGGAACCGTGCGATGGAGGAGATGACAGGTGTTTCTGCAGAACAGATACTGGGGAAAGCAGATTATGAATATGCCCTTCCGTTCTATCACGAACGTCGCCCGATCACGGTCGATCTCGTCCTTCACGATGACCCGGCAGTTGTTGCAAAATATCCGTTCATGAAAAAGGAAGGAGACGCCTTACTCTCCGAGATTTTTCTCCCACACCTCAATGAGGGGAAGGGTGCATACCTCTGGTTTAAAGCATCCCCGCTCTATGATGCAGCCGGGAATATTTCAGGGGCAATTGAATCCATCCGGGATATCACCGACCAAAAAGCAGGCAGAGGAAGCACTGCAGGATGCCCATGAAAAATATACAAAAGCGTTCCTGTCAGCACCTGATGCAATCGCAATCAGCGAATTGGATTCAGGGCGGTTTATTGAGGTGAACGATGCGGCAACGAGAATGTTCGGGTACTCCCGCGACGAGTTGATTGGAAAGAACGCCGTTGAACTCGGCATCCTGTTGAATACAGAAGATCGGGAACACCTTATCGACCAGATACAAAAACAGGGCCGGGTATCCCAATTCGAACTTTTAGAGCGGCGTAAATCTGGTGAACTGTACAATGCACTGATAAATGCTGACACAATCTCTATTGAAAATGTACACTATCTCATCACTATTGTCCGGGACATTACTGAGCAGAAGAAGACTGAACAAGCACTCAAGGAAAGCGAAGAACGGTACAGTTCAATTTTTGACAACAATTATTCCGTCTCTCTCCTTATCGACCCGGATACCGGAAGGATTGTTGATGCTAATGCAGCGGCAGTCAGGTATTATGGGTGCACCCATGATATGCTTACCTCGATGGGGATCTATGACCTTAACCGGTTGCCAAAGGGGACGGTTATCGGGAACCTCCAGCGGGCAAAGAATGAGAAAGCAAAACACTTCTTCTCCACCCATTACCTTGCATCCGGGGAGAAACGCAACGTTGAGATCTATTCTGGACCAATCACCCTGCAAGGGAAACCTCTTTTCTATTCCATCATCCACGACATTACCGAGCGCAAGAAGGCGGAAGAGGCGCTCAAACAAAAAGAAGCGGAGCTGCATGATATTTTAGAGGGATCGCCCATCCCGAATTTTGTCATCGACCGCGACCATCATATAATCTCGTGGAACAAGGCGCTTGAAGAGGCAACCGGTATCAAGGCAGCAAACATGCTCGGGACAACCCGGCACTGGCAGGCATTCTATGACAAAGAGCGCCCCTGCCTTGCTGACCTGCTGGTAGACGGGAAGACCGATATCATTCAGGAATGGTATGCCGAAAAGATTGATTCGGTCAGGCTGGCGGGGGGTGTCTATGATGGAACCGATTTCTTCCCTAATCTGGGAGACAAAGGAAAATGGCTCCACTTCTCCGCATCCATGATCCGGGATACCGGCGGGAATATCATCGGCGCCGTCGAAACACTCCAGGACATTACCGAACAGAAACGTACAGAGGAAGAGATCCGTACCCTCCAGCAGTTCCAGCAGAGCATCATCGACAACGCGAATGTCTGGATCAGCGTGCTCGACCCCAAAGGAACGATCCTTGTGTGGAACACCACCGCCGAACAGATCAGCGGGTACGCTGCTGACGAGGTGATCGGAACAAATGCCATCTGGAAACAACTCTATCCCGACCCGGTGTACCGGAAGCAGGTCGCGGAAAATATCCTCGACATTATCAAAAAGAATACCTATGTCGAGAACTTCGAGACCCGAATACAGACGAAGAGCGGTAAAGAGAAGATCATCTGGTGGAATACCCAGCCACTGAGGGATGTATCGGGGAAACCTGTGCAGTTCATCACCATAGGGCGGGACAATACCGCCCGGAAACGCTCTGAAGAGAGTCTCCGGTCTCTCCGGCAATTCGAGGAGAGCGTGATTAAGAATGCGAACATCTGGATATCGGTGCTGGACGGAAAAGGGAACGTGACTATCTGGAACCGGGCGGCAGAAGAGATCAGCGGTTACACGGCGGACGAGGTGATCGGCACAAACACCATCTGGAGCCGGATGTACCCGGATAAGGATTACCGGCGCACCGTCACGGCAACGATCAAGGAGGTCATCGGATCAAAAACCTATCTTGAGAACTTTGAGACCCGGATCCGGACAAAAGACGGGCAGGAGCGGATCATCTGGTGGAACACCCGCGCCTTGCAGGACGTTCCGGGAATTGGCGAAACCTTCATCGCCATAGGGAAGGACGTCACCGAGCAGAAGACGCTCTCTGATGCAGTGCAGTTGTCGAACAAGAAACTGAACCTGCTCTCTTCCATCACCCGGCACGATATCCTCAACCAGTTACTCGCGCTGAAAGGATATCTCGAACTCTCGGGGGATATTCTTAATGAGCCCATGAAGCTGGCAGAGTACATTGCAAAGGAACAGAACATTGCAAACACCATCGAAGACCAAATCCAGTTCACGAAGGATTATCAGAATCTGGGTGTTGCGGCTCCCGCATGGCAGAAAGTGCGCGAGAGTGTGGAGAAGGCGAAACAGAGCCTTCCCCTGCGGGAAATCGCCGTTGAAACTGACAGCCCCCCCCTTGAGGTGTATGCTGATCCGCTCCTCATGCGAGTGTTCTATAACCTGATCGACAACGCGCTCAGGTATGGCGGCGAACAGATAACTACAATCCGGGTCTCTTCACAGGAATCAGATCGTGGGATTATGATCGTCTGCGAAGATGATGGCGTTGGTGTTCCTGCGGACAAGAAGGAGGCAATCTTCAGGAAGGGATATTTCAAACATACCGGGCTCGGGTTGTTCCTTTCCCGTGAGATCCTGTCCATCACCGGGATCACGATTGCCGAAACTGGCGAGCCGGGTAAAGGTGCCCGGTTCGAGATTGTTGTGCCGGAGGGGATGTACCGGTTCAACAAAACCGGATAAAAATCCCGGTGCCTATCATTCCTCCAACTGGAGGGGATAGAGATATCAACCGATGGATGCCTCACGCGATCATTTGCGAATCACGGATCCCACACAATATCTGACAGGAGATAGTGGTTGCAGTGCCCGAATTGAAGAATAACAGTATGCCCGGACCGGGGGTCCGGGGGGAATGCCGCCGGGCATGAGCGAGTATTAGAAGATCGAGGGATCCCTTACCGGGAAATAGTACATGATACCCTCGCGTCGTGTTTTTGAAGATCATGCCGGAGATTATGACCGCTGGTTCGATGACCACGACGCTGTCTATCAGGCACAGATCCGGATGCTCCGCGATGCGGTACCGCGTTTCGGGCGCGGGCTTGAAGTAGGGGTCGGATCAGGAAGGTTTGCAGTTCCGTTTGGCATCCGTTGCGGCATCGATCCCTCCCGCGAACTCTTGCGGATTGCAAAGCGCCGGGGGGTCGAGGTTGTAGTTGGCGAAGGTGAGCATCTGCCGTATCGTGCAGCAGCCTTTGATTACGTCCTGATGATGACGGTCATCTGCTTTCTTGATAATGTCACAGCGGTTTTCCGTGAGGTGAATCGTGTGCTCAAACCAGAGGGGATCCTCGTTGTCGGGTTCATTGAAGAGGATGGGGAAATTTATCGAATCTATCAACACGAGTCAACAAAAGGGAGGTTTTTACGGTTCGCAAAATTCCGGGCTATTGGAGATGTTGACGGGTTTTTTAAAGATGCCGGATTTAAGCAGGTTTCTGTTATTAAAAGGACCCGGGGGTTCTGTGTCATGAACGGGCAGAGGTAGTGGCACTCTACACGTATTGATCATCCCTTAGTTTGACATAGTATCGCAGATGATAACTGCCCAAATGCTGTACCCGTTCAATTCGTGCAACAACATAGGGAAATTGAGAGAACGGTTGCTTGTAGATTTTGTACAGGAACCCGGAAACCGAATGGGAACATTCATCTGGTAACTGGAAATATTGACGAAACTTCCTTACTGTGATCCATTGCTCAGAAGTTCCGGTTTCTGTCATATATTGTTCGAGAAGATCCGGGATACAATCATAGTTCGTCACGCTGGATTCTTCCCCCAAGGCTAAAAAAAGATTCCCTTTTATGACTCCACTATTTTGACCAAATTTTCCATTACCGCATCCACGGCTCTCCATGTCGGCGAATCGGCATGGCGAAGAATATAAGGGCGCCCCTCGTCACCGGCTTTCACCATCTCGGGGTCAAGCGGGATAGAGCCCAGATAGGGTACACCCAGATCGTGTGCGGCTTTTTCTCCACCACCCCTGCCGAACAGGTCTATCGTATCCCCGCAGTGAGGACAGATCATCCCGCTCATGTTCTCGATGATCCCAATCACCGGTAAATCCAGTTTCTCGATGAACTTGATTGCCTTAACCGCATCGAGCACAGCCACAGCCTGCGGTGTAGTAACGATGACTGCGCCTCGCAGGTTCGGGGCAAGCTGTGCGATGCTGAGCGCTTCGTCTCCCGTCCCGGGGGGGAGATCCACAACGAGATAATCCAGCGAGCCCCAGTTCACTTCGTTCAGGAACTGCTGTATCACCGCCATCTTCATCGGTCCGCGCCAGACAACAGGAGTGCTCGTGTCCGGCAGCAGGAATGCCATCGACATGACCGCAAGCGTACCCGTGACATGGACCGGTTCTAAGAACTTTGCGAGAACCGCCGGTCTCTGATCTTCAATGCCCAGCATCTTGGGAATATTGGGACCGTGAATATCGAGATCGAGCAGCCCGACCATCCTGCCGTGCGCTGATAACGCAGATGCGAGGTTGACGGAAACCGTGGACTTGCCGACGCCACCTTTCCCGCTGAGCACAAGGATTACATGCTTGACGTCTATTTTTGATTTTGGTGGCAGTCCTTTCGGGGCATGCGCCGATTGACCTGAAGAGCATGTGGTGGAGTTCTCATCACATGTCTTCTCTTCGGTTTGGTGATTTTTCGTCATAGTGTCATCTCTATTGAGTGAGTAAAAATGTGCGTGCGGGATCAGTCACGCCGGTCGTCTTCGGTAACCTGCCCGAGCACTTCCGCGGTTGTCCCGATCTGGATAATCTTCCCACCCCGCATCAGCGCAACACGGTCGCAGACGTCCCGCACGAAGTCCATGTCATGTGAGACAACAATAAACGTCTCGTCCATCTCATCACGGGCGTGCAGGATCGAATGTTTCACATCTTGTTTTGTGATTGGGTCCATCGTCCCCGTCGGTTCATCGAGAATGACAAGACTCGGCTCCTTGATGAGCACTTGGGCAAGTGCGACCCGGTGCCGCTCGCCATCGGACAGTTCGCCCGGGAACCGGTTGAGGATCTCCTTAGATTTCTCTTCGGTGAATCCCGCCATCCGGAGGGTGACTACCGCTTTGCGCATTGCAAGTTCTTTGGGGAACTCTAAGCCGATCGAGTCGGTCAGGTTGTCGAGCACGGTGCGGTGCGGGAACAGATCGTACTCCTGGTGTAAAAGCCCGATGTATTCCTTTGCCCTGCCTCTCTCATCGATGCCGGGCTTTGTCATATCCACCCAGTCTTCACCGATCCGGATGTTCATTTCGCCGCTTGTGGGTTCGATGATGCCGGCAATGATCCGCGAGAGTGTGGTTTTGCCTGCCCCGCTCTTGCCGATGATACCGAAAATTTCCTTTTTGGCGACATCGAACGTCACCGTGTTCACTGCCCTTACGACGCCCCGGTCGACCGAGATGTAACGCTTGGTCACATCGCGGGCTGCAAGGATCTTCTCTCCCAGTTCCGGCAGTGCGGTATCATCGAGCTCATGGTAGTCTTTGACAAAGGAGCGGATCACCGACTTCGGTGATCCGATTGTGGCAATCTCGCCATCGACAAGCAGGATCGCACGGCTTGCCATATCTTCGATCACCTGCGAGAAGTGGGAGGTGACGATCATACCCATTGCATTCTTCTTCGCCGCTTCGATGAGCATCCCGTGTACCAGCCGGGCGGTCTCCGGATCGAGCGTGCCGGTCGGTTCGTCAGCGAAGAGCATTGTCGGGTTTTTCGCGAGCTGCCGGGCGAGTACCACCCTCTGCTTCTCGCCACCGGAAAGGTCACGGGCGATGTGCATCATCCGGTGCGACAGTTTTACCTGGTCGATCAGGTCAGCAGCCCGGTTAATTGCATGCTCCTGCGGGTAGTTGATATCATCGAGTGCATGAAGCACGTTCTCGATCACCCGGTCATCGCCATAGAGCGCGAACGTGCGCTGGAACATGATGGCAGTGCGGTGCATCACCCGGGACTTCATGCCGTCGGTCTTTGGGTTCCAGAGATCGACATCCACCGCGATAAGTGTGCCGCCACACTGTGGGCAGCGGGTGCCGGCCCGGCTCTGCACATCCATATAATCGCAGGTATCACACGCGGCAAGATGGTAGATCACAGAACCGCCGGTCGGGGGCTGCTCGACGCCGCGGAGCAGGTGCATGAGCACACTCTTGCCCGCCCCGCTCCTGCCGATGACACCGACTATCTCGCCCTCCGGGATCTCAAAGGAAATATTGGCGAGTACTTTTTTTCCGTCGAAGTCCATGGAAAGATTATCAACAGAAATGAATGGGGAAGTCATGGTATCCTCTGGGCTCGTTATTCGGTATCGGGTTTTTCCTTTTTATTGTCTGGTGCATCCTCTTTCTGGCATGGGGAGCACCCGGTGCTTTTTTTGCAGGGACCAAGCCCCCGACCGATCGCCCGCCCGCGTTTGAGCGGTCCGGTTCCGTCAAAGTCTGGCATAGATATCACGTGAAAATGTAATCGATTAATTACCCTTATGAGCGTAAATACTTAAGCGTAGCGAATCAAAAAAGAAGATTAAGCGGAGAGCTTGTGGGTGTGCATCTCCCGGCAGCCCTCACGCGCCGGCACACCCATCTTCGCCTTCCGCTGCATCCAGATATCTGGCTGGCGTTTATTTTGAACCCGGTGCGGCGACAACGACCTTGAGCGCTGCGGTGATCTCGGGCATTACACAGACGTGGTGTCAGTGTGTACGTTTCGTTTAGCCTGCCTGCGCCGGCATTTCGGGCACCTGCCCTCTGCCGCTTTCTGGCAGCCTGCCATCTCGATGCCCTTGCCGTTGACGAGCGCGTCCGCGATCTTCCGGCGGGCTTCATGCAGATCACGCCACGCGGTCTTGCGGGAGACTCCCAGTTTTTCTGCCGCTTCTTCCTGTTCGAGCCCTTCGAGGTCGATAAGCCGGATGAGTTCAACCTCTTCTGGCTGGAGTGAGATCACGATGCCGTCTTCATGCGGGCAGCAGCGGGGTTCATAGCAGCGTGTCTCGCCGGTGCCCTCAATGATACGCTGTACACGCGGTCTGCCCCGGCGGTGGCAGGGGGGCATCTCGCTCTCTTCGCTCGCTGTCATGCATCTCCTTGTTCAATCATAGAGCTGTCGCAGGAATTAATATTCCCAATGGTCTGCGAATCTGGGAGAGACCGGGAGGATGATCCGGTGCGTTTTTGTGACACTGCTCTTCTCGTCACAAAATAGCGCTTGATCATCCGCGTGTGCGGGGTGCTCACGATCAATCGCTCTATGCGTGTCACCTGGTACTGGCAGGTGAAAAACGGACCATGATAAATCCTGCGCAAAAATCCCGATATCGCCGGAGAAGTGGTGTCGTCTAAATTAAAATGGGTACGGAGTTCCTGCACCGTAATCCAACGCTCCGGCACGCCACCTGCCTCCATGAACTGTTCCAGCAGTTCGGGGATAGGGGGCCGTGTGCTTATCATTTTGCCTGCTGTTTATGTTACGGTACCGGGAGTCCCGGAAGTACTTCTTTTAATGGCAGCGGGGTTTATGCCCACAAGCGTGTATTACATCGCTTTCAGTATCATCGGTACTGCAACAGCAGGATGTTCCGAATTTTTTCGGGGACGTGCAGGTATCCCGGTTGCTGCCGTGATCGGGAGTAATGACGTGGGTTTCCCCGCACATGCAGGTGTGTTCAATGGTGCACTCTTCTATGACGGGTGCAGCTGCTCGATCGTTGTGAGTTTTGGTTGTGTTTTGTTCTGGCATTGTGTCACCATGTGTACGGTCTGTCGTACGATATTACACATATGCGCATAAATCATATAAACTCTGGTACGGTGACATCGCATCTGCCAGAGCATCCTTTTTCGATGATAAAAAAAGAAGATGCACTCGTGATATAATGGGAAACGAAAGAACTATCCAGTATTGGTAAGATGGTTCTCTATGGTTCCGCAGCTTTCCCTTACTGTTCTTGCAGATAACAATACGATAACGGACCGGTATTTCCTTGGGGAACCGGGCTTATCTTTCCTGATCGAAGCAGACAACCGGAAAATTCTTTTCGATTCCGGTTATTCGGATGTTTTTATCCGGAATGCGGAAAAAGCAGGGGAAGGATTATGCGATCTCGATTACATCGTTCTATCCCACGGGCACTTAGACCATACCGGGGGTCTTGTACCTCTTGTAAGACTCCTTACGGAAGCAAAAATCAACAACATCGCGCACCAGGTGCCGGAACTGATCGCCCATCCGTTTTGCTTTTACCCGAGAGCAAAACCCCCGCTCCCGAATATCGGTTCGATTCTTGATGAAGATGAGGTCCGGCGCCAGTTTACGGTGAACATGTCGGATACGCCGGTATGGATCACTGAGGAACTGGTATTTTTAGGAGAGATCCCCCGGAAGTTCTCATTCGAGCGGAAAAAATCGGGAACGCGGAAGATTGTCCTGCCAGACGGAAGTACGAAACCTGATCTTCTGCTGGATGATTCCGCCCTTGCGTTTCGTTCCCGTGCCGGCCTTGTCATCGTCACGGGCTGTTCTCACGCAGGGATCTGTAACATCACTGAGTATGCCCGGGAGGTCTGTAGGGAAGACCGGGTTGTTGATATCATCGGGGGACTTCACCTCTTGTCTCCGGACAAGATCCGGCTTGAAAAGACCGGCGAATATCTGCGGGACATCCACCTGAAATCCCTGCACGCCTGCCATTGCACAGCGTTATCGTCAAAAATTGCACTGGCGAACTATTGTCCGCTCGCAGAAGTTGGCGTGGGGATGAAATATGAATGGTAATGTGCGAAAAAATAGTGCCGGGTGTTCTCTTTAAGAGAATGACTGTGCACATGTTTTGCGATGTGGGGGTGTGCGGGGTTATGGTACGGCCCGGAGCCAATCAAAATTCAGACAGATTATTTCTCTGTGATTATCCAATTGCCCGGTGAAGTTGAGGTACTCAACCGTCATACAGTTAAAAAAAATGTGCACTTTCACCGCTCGCACTCATCTTCCTGTTTTTCTTTTGGAACGAGGCATTTGTTGATGTTACGGAAAAATTTCCAGTGCAGGAGCAGGTGGATAATGAGAAGCGCTGTGAACACAAAACTGGTGTAATTGTGCAGCGTTACCCACTGGTGGCGGGTGATGCCAAGATACATTACCCAGCTGCCGCCCCGCCCGCTGCCTTCCGGGAGAAAGAGATAAATGACAAGACCGGTGACAAGTGACAGGATGAACGTCACCAGACATCCAATATCTACGAGAGCATTAATGGTTATGCGTTTCATGTGAGATCCCTGTTATCAATTTATCAAACAAGACGAATGAGGTTTTCCCTGCCTTTTTTGACCTTCAGTACTGCCCCGCGTTCATAAAGGGCGTTAAGTGCGGCGCTCACTGTCGATTTGGAGAGCCCCGTCATCATCGTGATCTCGGACTGGTAGAGTTCCCCACCATGGGAAGCGAGTAATTGGATGATCCGTTCTTCAAGAGTTTTGATTTCCGATTCCGACAGGGGCACTGCCGGCTCTTCAGGCGCGGATCCTGTTTTGAGGCGATGCCGCATGAGGAAAATGCCAAGACCCACAATGACAACGCACGCGGGATCTAAAAAACGCGCAGTACGATGGGGGTGGATCAGTGCATTGGATTTTGAAATTATTTGTTCAATGCTCTGGTTTTTTCAATCCTTTGCTGCCTTGCCCCGGTAGTACCCGAAGAAATACCCGATGATGAGCGACCCCAACGCGGATTGTAAACAGAAGAACAGGGTCTCGATCTCCCCGCTCGGGGGTTCCCATATTGGTGTGAACCATGGCGTGTATCCATTAGATTGGATAATCTCCGCTGCGCTGCTATCAGCACCGCTCCACGCCTCTTCACCGGGTTTTAAATTACTCTGGATGTGAGCGTTCTGTACCACAAAGATCCCTGCAAAGACAAGAATCGTGATGACCGTAATGATCTCAAGCGTGTACTTCATGCAAACGTCTCCCGGATTTTTTTCACCTGCTCTTGTGACAGGACGTTGAGTTTAACGAGAATATCCGGTCGGCTCTGGATGATATATTTGAATGTGAGCGCGATGATGACCCCTTCAATAATCGCGAGCGGGATCTGCGTGATGGCAAATACGATGGCAAATGCAGTAAATGAAGCCATAATGCCTCCGGTGTCTGCCGGGAAAGCAAGTGCGAGCTGAAGTGATGTAACCACATAGGTAAAGAGATCGCACAGTGCTGCTGCAAGAAATACCGTGACAAACGTGTTCAGGCCAATTGCCTTTCCTCCGCGGTAGATCCAATACCCAACAATCGGTCCGGCAATTGCCATGGAAAATATATTTGCTCCGAGCGTGGTAAGTCCGCCGTGTGCAAGGAGGAGCGCCTGGTATAAAAGGACAATCATACCGAGAACCGATGTGAGGAATGGTCCGAACAAGATTGCAGAGAGCCCAGTCCCGGTCGGGTGGGAACAACTACCGGTTACTGACGGCATTTTCAGGGACGAGAGAACGAAGATGAATGCACCGGATACAGCAAGTAAGGGAAGTGCATCCCGATGATCTCTCATGAGACGGTTCAACAGATAGATCCCATACACGACAAACGGAAGCGAGATCGCAAACCAGAATGCGCACCAGTACCAGGGGAGAAACCCTTCCATAATATGCATGATGCCACCAATCAACTTTATTTGTTTTAATTAAAATTAAATTTACTTTTTATTGTTTAGTGCAATTGATATTTAATTATTGTGAATTTTTTTTTTAAAAACAAGAAGCATGTTTCGTATAAAACTGAAGTTCTCCGTCATAGAATTCCCTGTCAGTGGTTAATTCCTGACCTCATAACTATCACACCAGTTTTAAGTCTTTTAAGAATTCGTATCAAAACACAATTTTGATATAAGATTTAGTGTTACATTA